>JBAZUE010000001.1:0-64941 GCA_041661605.1 Candidatus Omnitrophota bacterium
TATCACACTTGATTCTGATTATAATTTAGATGATCTTCAGCCGGATAATGTTTCCGGAAACGAAGGCTCAATTATTTCAGCTTCTGCTAATGTGCTTACTGTAATCTTAGGCCAGGATATCGCTAAAAATACACCGGTATCTCTGGTCATCTCTAACATCAGGAACCCGGCATATGTGCAGACAACAGCTGATTTTGCCTTAGCTACCAGGAATGCCGCCAATGCCTTAATTGACCAGGGGACAGCCTCCGGGGTTACTACTGTTACAGGTATCATAACCGTTTCTTCAATTACCGCTTCCAGCTATATTGCCGGTAGCGTTAATACACAATATTCATTCACTTTTACACCGACTCACACAGTATTATCCGGAGGCTATTTAAGGATAGATTTTGATGTTGTAGACAGCGCCTATAATGCCTCTAACGCGATTGTCTCGGCAGGAGGCGCTACATTTGTTATACCTCAAGGCGGGGCTAATAAAAATTATGTTAACCTGGTTTTGAACCAAGCTGTAGAAAGCGGCATCCCGCAGTCTTTGCAACTCTCCGGGATTATTAATCCTTCCTATGTAAAGAATGTAAACTTCAGGTTGAGTACTAAAGTTTCTACAGGGGAAAATGTAGATACTTCTGAATATGGCCCGATAGCTATAACTCCGGCTCCTTTAAGCGGCCCGCCCTCATTGATAGCAAGCAGTTCTACGGCGTTAGATATCAGCAGCTATACCTTTAGCTTCACTACTTATAACGCTATTGACGCGGGAGGAAAAGTTGAGATTACTTTTGATACGGATTATACTTTAACCGGGGTAGGCGCTAATGATGTTTCCGGAAATGCCGGCTCAACCGTTGCGGTAAGCAGTAATAAATTGATAGTTACCCTGGGCACGGCAGTACCTGCCGCAGGGCAAGTTGGTTTAGTTATCAATAATATAAAGAATCCTGCTGTTCAGACTACGGATGCCTATTCTATTTTGACTAAAAATTCAGGCGGCAATCAACTTGACCAGGGCAGTGTTTCAGGTAAAGCGATAACAGCAGGGGCCTTAACCGGGCTTTCTGTAAGTGCCGCTACTTATGAAATAGGGGAGAGTACAAGTTATACGGTCAATCTTACGCTGGCGCATGATATACCGATAAACGGTTATATAAAAATAGGCTTTGATAATAATTATTCTTTGACCAATGCAACGGTAGCAACCAGCGGCTATGCCTTAACCGAGACCGGAAGTAATTATCTTTTGCTTAGGACAGGTTCTGCTCGAACAGGGGCAATCTCCATACAACTTAACACCATTGTTAACCCTGTATTCGTATCTAATACACTGACCGGTTTTGCCGTCCAGACACAGCTGGCCAATAACCAGATAATCGATACAGGCACTGCCGCCGCAGTTACTACTACGGCAGGCGCTTTCTCGGCTGTAACAGTTACCCCAGCGTCTTTAGGGGTAAGCACTCTTACGAATTATACATTCCACTTTACCACAGACCACGCAGTATCAGCCGGCGACAAGGTGATTATCACACTTGATTCTGACTGCAGTTTAGTGGAGGTTCAGGAGGTAGATGTTTCCGGTAACGAAGGTTCATATGTTTTAACTTCTGCTAATGTGCTTACTGTAATCTTAGGCCAGGATATCGCTAAAAATACACCGGTATCTCTGGTCATCTCTAACATCAGGAACCCGGCATATGTGCAGACAACAGCTGATTTTGCCTTAGCCACCAGGAATGCTGCCAATGCCTTAATTGACCAGGGGACAGCTGCCGGGGTTCTAATAACAGCAGGCACTTTGACCAGCGTATCGGGGGTCCCGGTAAACTATGCCGCCGGAGCTACGACTCAATATACGTTTGATTTTATGCCCGCGCATGATGTGGCAGCAGGCGGGTATTTAAGGATAGAGTTTAACTCCGAATATAATTTAAGCGGCGCCTATGTTATCAGCCCGTCATCTACATACAGTATATCCAGCAAAACCGGCAATGTTATCGTGCTTAATGTGCTCCAGGAGATATTGGCAAATAGCTCTCAAAGCATAAATATCGGCGGCATAATCAACCCCGGACGCGAAAAGACAGCGATTAAATTTACATTAACTACGCGCACTTCCGCCGGAGCCGATATCGATACTGCCCAGTCAGCTGCCATAAATATAACCACAGGTTTGTTAACCTCAGGTTCTGTTACTGCCAGCACTTATACAACTTATGATTTAGCTTCATATACATTCAGCTTTACTACTGCTAACGCTTTGAATGTTGGCAGTAAGGTGGAAATAACTTTTGATGCCGATTATAACGTATCCGGGGCAGTCTTTACTTTTGGAAATAACGGCTCTACGCTCTCTGTGGCAGGCCGCGTGGTCATTATTACCTTAGGCACAGCGATAGCCAAGCTGGAAAGCGTAAGTTTAGCCATATCTGAAGTCAGGAACCCCGGTGTCCAATCCACAGATAGTTATTCTATAGTTACCAAAGACGCTACGGATGTAAGGGTGGATACCGGCACGATTGCAGGTAAAGTAATTACCGGCGGCAGCATGAGCGCTACTTCCGTAGTTGCCGGTTCAACACAGCCCAGCGTAAATACAAGTTATACATTCGGCTTTACTCCTGACCATGTAATCCCCGCTAATGGTTATGTTAAAATAACCTTTGATACAGACTATGTTTTAGATTTTGCTTCAGTTCAGACAGCGGGTTATGCCCCCAATGTCGGGCCTGGTTATATACTCTTAACTAATACAACCGGAGGAGATTTAAGCGGCGCCCGAAGCATAGCCTTGCTTAATGTCAAGAATCCTCCTTCTGTTGAAGAGCCGACAGGTAATTTCTATCTTACAACAATGACCCAGAATCAGGATACCATAGATACCAAGAGCATTACCGGCATAACTATGACGCCGAGCCCGATAACTGTTGCGTCTATTTCAGCTGTTTCAACGAAGATATCCGCGCTTACTTCATATACCGTAAGAATAACGCCGATTCATACTATCCCTATAGGAGGCAAGGTTCTGGTTACTTTTGACAGCGATTATATTTTAGCCAACATCGGACCTGATGATGTGTTGGGCAATGGCGCTGTTGCTTCCGTAAGCGGCAGCGTCTTGACAGTTACTTTAGGCGAGGTGGCTCCTCAAGGAAACGTGCTTACCTTGATAATTTCAAATGTTCAGAATCCGCCTTATGTACAGGCAGCAGACGCGTTTTTGGTAATGACTAAAGATTCCTCAGGGGGCAAGTTAGATACCTGCAGTATAAATGGACTCTCAATAACCGAAGGCCAGTTGTCCGCTTTATCGGCAACGCCTGTAGATACTACTTTGGATGCGGTTACGAATTATCTATTCCAGTTTACTCCGGAACATACCATACCTTTAAATGGCTATGTAAGGATAGGTTTTGATACTGATTTTGATTTAAGCGGCGCCTATTGCGGAGACAGTACTTATTCCGTTGTTTCATTAGGCAGCGGCTATATCTTACTTAAGGCTTTAGCCGAGAAATCAGCCAGCCAAAGTTTCCAGATACTTAATATAAAGAACCCTCCATATGTACAGACAACGGATGCCTTCTCCATTACTACGCAGAATTCCGCTCAGAAGAATATAGATATAGGTAATGCCGCCGGCATTACCACTACGGCAGGTTTATTGACCGCTCGCTCAGTCAGCCAGGTTTCTACGCAGGCTGGGGCTTCCACAAGCTATACCTTTGGTTTTACTACGGTTCACGCTATTGCTTCCGGAGGAAAAATTGAGATAACCTTTGACCCGGATTACGTCCTTAGCTCTGTTACCGCTTTTGATGTATCCGGAATCGCAAATTCAACCGTAGCTGTAAGCAACAATAAACTTATAGTGACCACGGGCGCTTCGGTTTCGGCAGGGGGGCAAGTTTCATTAACTATTAATCATATAAAGAACCCGGCGTATGTGCAGGCAACAAGCGCCTTTACGATAGATACCAAGAACGCTTCAGGCGGTATATTGGATAATGGCGCAATAGCCGGTATTAATATTACAGCAGGGGCTTTGTCGGCTGTTTCAGCTACGCCGGCCTCTACCGAAGTAGCCAAGAGCACGGATTATACATTCGCATTCACCGGAGAACATAACCTGCCCGCAGGAGGTTATGTGCAAGTACAGTTTGATCCAGCTTATAATTTAAGTGAAGCTATAGTTTTGACATCAGGTTATTCTTTGGTAACCAGGGCCAGTAATTACCTTAGACTTCAGACTTCCGAAGAAAGATCAGGTTCTGCCAGCATAGCTTTAAGAAATATAGTTAATCCTTCTTACGCGTTAACTACTTCAAGCTTTACCATAATCACGCAGACATCCGCCGGCGATACAATTGATATGGGTACTTGTAACGGTATCACGATTACTGCCGCATCTTTAATAAGCGCATCCGCCAGCGCAGCGGTAAGCGAAGTAAGCAGCCAGAGCGATTATACTTTTATCATTACTCCTCAGCATAACGTACCCATAAACGGCAAGATCAGGATAACTTTTGATAATGATTATAATGTCAGTGAAGTACTGGCAGGCGATGTTGCCTGTAACGGCGGAAGCGCTACAGTTGCGGTAAGCGCCAAGACTTTGATTATAACATTAGGCTATGAACTGGTAAGCGGCACAGAAGAAAACATAGTTATTTCCAGAATCAAGAATCCCTCTTTTGCGCAGACCACAGCCAACTTTGCCATACAGACCAGAGACGACCAGGATAGGATAATTAACCAGGGCAGCGCTTCCGGCATAGTGATAACCGCAGGCCCTCTGACCGCGGTATCGGTCAGCGCCGATTCTCTCGTGGCAGGATATACGACAAACTACACGTTTAATTTTACACCCACTCACGCTATTAACGTGGGAGGATATGTTGTAATAGATTTTGACTCTACTTATAATGCCGGAGCTGGTTACGTAGTCAGCCCGCTTGATACATTTAGTTTGTTGTCCAGGTCAGCTAACCGCATAACCCTTAACGTATTAAAGGCTTTATCAGCCGGCATAGAGCAAAGCGTGATTATAGGCTCTATTGTTAACCCCGGTTCCGTAAAACAGGTTACCTTTACTATTACTACCCAGAATACTACCCAGAATCCCGTCGATACAGCGGTTTCTCCTGCCATAAGCACGCTGGCAGCGCCAATGACAGCTGTCTCTGTAAGCACGGCCAGCACTGTTGCCTTGAATGTTACCTCATACACTTTTGGGTTTACTACTGTTAACTCAATAGGTTTAGGCGGCAAGATCGAGATAACCTTTGATCCGGAATATGACCTGACCCAGGCCGCATATACTTCAGGCTTAGTAGCCGGCTCAACACCGTTAGCGGCAACCCTGGAATTAAGCGGCAGTAAGCTGATATTAACCTCAAATACTGTAATCGGTACGCAAACGAGCGTTTCAATATCCTTATCCAATATTAAAAACCCTGGAGTCCAGACTGTAGATGGCTTTGCCCTTCTTACCAGAGACTCAACAAATAGAGAGCTTGATCAAGGAACGGCAACAGGAGTTACTATAATCGCCGGTTCCCTGACAGGCCTGTCGGTAACAGCAGGTTCAACCGAGATAAGCAAAAATTCAACCTATAGTTTTGGCTTTACGGTAGCCCACACTGTGCCGGTTAATGGTTATGTAAAACTGGCATTTGACAGCGACTATTCATTTGTGAACGCCAATATTTTAAGCGAAGGTTATGTAATATCCGATAAACAGAGTAATTTTATCCTGCTTAAGAGGACCGCTCAACTTATAGGTTCAAATACTTTACAGTTGGGCAATATAGTAAATCCGTCATATGTCCAGGCAGCAGATCCTTTTGTCATCACAACCCAGCTTGCCGATAATAAAGTGATCGATACCGGCACTACTCAAAGCATCAATATCACTCCCGGAGTCCTGACATTGACATCCGCAACTGCCAATGATGCCTTGATAAGCGCAACTACCACTTACAATTTCAGCTTTAAGACTTCGCATGCCATAGAAGCAGAAGGCAAGATAATAATCACATTTGATTCGGATTATGATTTGAGTCTGGTATCTGTGGGGTCGCAGGATATTTCCGGCAGCGGCACTCCTGCCATTGAATTAGTAAATGGGAACAAAATAGATATAGTTCTTGCTACGGAGGTAGCGGCTTCTTCTACAGTTTCTTTGACCATATCCAATATAAAGAACCCCGCTTATGTGCAGACAACTTCTGCTTTCGTATTGCAGACCAAGACCGCTTTAGGAGCAATTACAGATGAGGGTGCGGCCGCGGGCCTGACAACTACAGCCGGAGCATTAAGCGGCATTACCGTCATATCGGGCAGTTCAATAGCAGGTGCCAGGACAGATTATACTTTTACTTTTACCCCCGCCCATAACGTGGAGATAAACGGTTATTTAAGAGTTGATTTAAATGCGTTATACGACGCCAATATCTCTTATGTAATGGCTCCGACAAGCGCGACATTTGAAATATCCGAGAAGGCGGCTAATTATGTTGTGGTAAAGGCAAAATCCGCCTTGGCAGCCGGCACGGGGTATACGCTCAGGCTGGGCAGTATTGATAACCCCGGCCGTTCAATGGATGTGAATTTTACTTTGACCACCAAGACCGCAGGTAACGCTACGATAGACACCGGCATAAGCTCAAGCCTGCATATATCACCGGCACCTATGCAGTCAGCATCTATTTCAGCAAGCAATTTAATCGCTACCCAGACAGCTACTTATACTGTGAGTTTTGTCCCGATTAATACTATAGAGGCAGGCGGCAGGGTTGAGATTACATTTGATGCCGACTATGTGCTTACTGGAGTCACCAGTGTTACAGGTTATGACGCCAGCGTAACAGTAGCCGGTAATATCCTGGTAATTACTTTAAACACGCAATTACAGGTAGGAGAAGCCTGTTCTTTCGTAATTCCGAATATTAAAAACCCGGGTGCGCAGAGTACAGACGCTTATTCCCTGGTAACCAAGGATTCTACGGGTACTTCTTTAGATGAAGGCACGATAGCCGGTAAAGTCATCCTTGCCGGAGCATTAAGCGGGCTTTCCACCTCGGCTACGTCGTATGAAGTAATGGGCACAAGCGAGACTGCGACATATACCTTTAATTTTACCTGCCAGCATACTATTCCTGTTAACGGATATGTCAGGATAGGTTTTGACGCGGATTATTTCCTGGATAACGCGGTTAACCAGAGCCCGCAATATTTAATATCTTCTAAGGGAGCGGATTATTTATTAATCAGGACTACCCAGGAGCGCAGCGGAAATTGCACTATACAGATAAGCGGCATAAGGAACCCGGGCTATGTACAGACAACCGCTAATTTTACAGTAGCCACGCAGCTACCCGCGCAGCAAAATATTGATACCGGCACCATTGCAGGGATTACCACTACTGCAGGTTCCTTGAGTAACCTTTCAGTAACGACAACTAACTCTAAAATCGCCGAGGCAGCTACGTATACCTTTGGGTTTACGGCGGACCACGCCATCGCGGTAGGAGGCAAAGTAGCTATAACTTTAGATTCCGATTATAACCTGGCATCGGTCCAGCCTACCGATGTATCCGGTAATACCGGCTCGACTGTGGCAGTTAACGGAGCAGACCTGGTTATTACTTTGGGTGAACAGGTCTTTGCTTCAGATAATGTATCGCTCTCGGTAGCCAATATAATCAACCCGTCATACGTCAAGACCGCGGCTAATTTTAGTATTAAGGCCAAGAATACCGAGGATGGATTAATAGATGAAGGCAGCGTAGCCGGATTAACTTTTGAGCCGGGAGTTTTAGGCGCCGTAAGTGTCAGCTCGAACAGCCTGCAGGTAAATGCCCAGTCGATTTATACCTTTACCTTTACACCCGCGCATCCAATTCCTGCCGGCGGATATATTAAAATAGACCTGGATAATGATTTTAATATAGGTTCGGCATATCTATACCTGGTATCAGGTTATTCTTTCACTAAGAACCTGACTGATGTTTATTTTACTTTACAACCAAACAGCGCAAAACCGGCAGGGACACCTATAGTAATATCTATAGCCGGCATTGCCAACCCTCCATATAGCCAGACCACGGATAATTTCGCAATTAACACGCAGGCGGTTAATCAGAATGGTATCGATTCCGGAACAGCTCCCGGAGTTGAGATTACCGCAGGAGAGCTTTCAGGGGTAAGTGTTAGCGCCGCCGGAGGAAACTATGTAGCCGGAGCACAGACAAGTTATACTATTGCATTTACCACTATAAATGCCGTGGGTGTCGGAGGCAAGATTAAGATTACATTTGATTCTGATTACGGGCTCCTGTTAGACGGCACAGTGTTAGGTAATTCCGGCTCAACAGCCGCAGTAAACGGAAATATTATTACTGTAACTTTAGGAACGGCAATTCCGGCTAATCAAGCTGTCAGCTTAACCATGGGCACTTTCAGGAACCCCGGATACGCGCAGACAACGGAAAACTACACCATAAGAACGTATGATTCCTTAAATAACGCCCTGGATTCAGGTACGGCGCCGGGGCGTGATATTACTATAGGCGCTTTGACCGGTTTAGCCGTAAATGCCAGTTCATTTACCGTGCTTAATGCGGATACGAAATTGACATTTGACCTTAATGCCACACATACGATCCCCCAGGATGGTTATATCAAGATTACTTTGGATAGCGATTATATAGTTGTAGCTCCTTATATTAAGAGTTCTACCGGGGCCAACCTGACCTTACTTACAGAAGCAGGCAGCCAGGATGGGTATCTTTTGTTTAAGCTAAATTCGGCATTTACAGGGGCAATGAGCGTTGAGGTAGGAGGGCTTACCAACCCTGCTTATGAGCAGACTACAGCGAATTTTGTGGTTACTACTATGTATACCGGAGAACAGAGTATTGACACAGGTACTATTACGGGTTTGGCTATTACTGCCGGCTCCCTGAATATAAGTTCTGTGAGCAGCCCGGATGTTTATTCCGGCTCAACTACAGAATATACCATTGATTTCGTAGCAGCACACAATATCCCGATCACAAGTAAGATTGAAATTGTTTTTGATAGTGATTATGATTTAAGTACTTCCACATTGAGCAGCCCGGAAGGGAGTTTAACCGTCTCAGGAAATACCTTGAGTATATCTTTAAATGCCGGAGTTACGACCTCTGCTAATGTAAGTCTGAAGATAGCCGGTATTATAAATCCGAAATATTCGCAGACAACGGGTATTTTCAGGGTGACTATAAAGGATTCAGGAAACAATGTTGTAGATAAGGGTGAGCATGCAGGAATTGCCATATTGCCCACGCAAATACAGTTTGTGACGCCTGCGGCAGGATATGCTTATTCAGTCGGAGATACTAAGGTTGTTAAATGGCAGGTTACAGGAGGGGATATCTCCAGGACTAGCAGTCACTGGCTGGCTCAATTCTCTACAACCGTTGATTTCAATTCGGTTATAAACGTCCATGAAGGCCTGGCGCAGAAAGATGCAGGGGGTAACCTGTATTTTGAATTATCGGTAGATTCAAGCATGCTTTCAGAGGCTGCTTATATCAGGGTCTCTTGCACGGATGCGTTATATACCGATGTTACCACAACTTCCGGGCAGTTTAGCGTAAGGCCTGCCGGAGGGTTCATCGGTTTTGCTTCGCCTATCGCAGCTGTTAAATGGGCTGTCGGCAGCGATAATATAATAGAGTGGTCTACGCAGGGAGCCCTTTCCAATAACTTTAAGATTGAATATCTTTCCAAGGGCACCTGGACAACTATTTTTGAGCAAGGCATCAGCCCCGGATCAATTACTAAAACTGCAGGCGCTCACTGGTATGAAGATAAATGGTCTTATACCTGGACAGTAGAGCCGGCGGCAAACCTTCCTGATTCCGGAGTAGTAATAAAAGTTACTAATCTCGATAATAATACAATTACCGGGGTTACAGATGCTTTTGAAATAGCAAATGCCTATATTAAAATAACCAGCCCGCTCATCGGAGTTACCTGGGTAAGGACAGAAACCAATAATATTACCTGGGAAGGCCAGGGTGAATCAGGTACCAGGTTTAGAATAGCATATTCGGATGATGCCGGGGTTACGACTACTGAGATTTTTAACGGTCAGGTAGACAGGACCTTCTCTGAAGGAAAATGGTTATATAGCTATCCGTGGGTAGTAGGCGCGCAGCTTGATCAGACCGCAACAGCGGTAATAATAATAACTAATTTGGATAATGACGAGATTGCCGATACATCCGCTTTGTTTAAAGTCAACGCCAGCGGCATATTGGATATCACAGCTCCGCTGGCCGCAGATAAATGGGTTGTCGGAGCCAAATACCAGATAAAGTGGGATTCCCAAGGTCAGGCCCTGAGCAATTCATCTTTAAGAATAACTTATACCGCAGACGGTATTCCGGAAACATTGATTACAAATTCTGCGCCTAATAACGGCAGTAAAGATTTTACTTGTCCTTCTACCGCACTGACCAATGTAAAGATACATTTGTTCCAGGTAGGCGGCGATGTCAGGGCTGATTCCGGTACTTTCAGTATTGTATCGGTGCCCGCGCTTACCTTTACCTCGCCGGTTGTCAATGATAACTGGATTGCTTCTTTCGGCAAGGAGATAAAATGGAACTGCGTTGGCGACGGAGCAACAAAGAAATTAGTGATCAAGTATTCACTTGACGGCGGCTCAACCTATCCAAATACAATCTTTGATTATAATGTAGATTCTTATGATGAAAAGATAGCGTCTGTAATTACAGGACCGATTACCGCTTATACGCTGGCCTGGACTGTGCCGGTTAGTTACAGCAATAATGTCAAAATCAAGATTGAAGATATGGGGGTAATGCGTTCGAGTCTGCCTTTAACCTGTATAAGCGGCAAGTTCTCTATTACCGCTCCGATTGCGACTATTTCCCAGCCGGCCGGAGGTGAAGAGTGGATTGCCGGAACAGAGCATGATATTATCTGGTCGGAGACCGGTATTGTAGGCAAAGACATAAAGATAAGCTATTCTGTCGACGGGGGAACAACCTATCCGTATGTAATCTTCCAGAATCCCGGGGGAGACAATACCACCTATGTAAACAATATAACCGTCTCCGGCACATCTCTTAGTTATAAATGGACAATACCTAATACTATCGCTTCGACATGCCGTGTTAAGATACAAGGCCTGACCAATAACGGAGGAGGCTCTTCGCTTTCTAATTTCGCGATCAAGCTTCCCGTTATAACTATAACTTCTCCCGTTGCCGCGGATTTATGGTCGGTTTATGATACCGGCAAGTCGATCACCTGGACTAAGACCGGAAACGTAAGCGATAACTTAAAGATAGAATATTTTAAGGATAATCTTACATCCAAGGTCATAATAGATGATACTAACAGTACTTTGACATCTTACAGTTGGGATATAACAGAGAGTTTCAGCGATTATGTCTCGGATGCCGGATGGATAAAAATTACTGATTTAAATTCTCAGGCTACCTTTGGCCAGGTAGTTTCGGCGGTATCGGCTTCTTTTAAGCTTTCTTTGCCCGGTTTCGATATTGCCGTGCCTGCAACTCCTTTGATCGTCGGCAATACCTATACAATAACCTGGCAGGGTATTGGCATGTATTCCGAATGCAGCAATGACCCGGCTAACACCATACGCCTTGAGTATGGTATTGGGGATAATCCTGAATGGGTCTTGATAGCAGCTTCTGCGCAGAATGACGGTTCGTATGAGAATTGGACAGTTCCTAATGTGCATTCCGGAGAGGTAAAGTTCAGGATTACCAATAACAGGTGGTCTTTTATCACGGGGATTTCAGACCCATTCAAGATAATGGGTTCAGTCTCTATTACCAGTCCTGCTGCCGCAACAAAGCTTTTTGTGGGACAGGATCAGATGATAGAGTGGGATACCAATGGCACGATTAATAAACTAAACCTGTATTATTCAAAGAATGGCGGCACTACCTGGAATACCATAGTTTCAAATACCACTAATAACGGTTATTATGTGTGGACAATACCCGATGCCGTGCTTGTTGACCGTTCTCCTAACAGCAGCGTATATTTTAAGGTAGAAGATGCCACGGATGCGGCGGTCTATACCAACAGGCAATATACGATAAGCTATTATAAGGTTACCTGGAATGTCATTGATGCCGATGGCTTAGTGGGTGATTTAGACGGCTTAAGCGTAAATTCGCTTGATGTAACCAATAATAACACCGTATGGGAAGACAGGACAGGTATGAGTTGTTCGGAATCTATCAAGAGCCCCGCGGTTGATGCCGACGACATAGTGCTTTATTATTATCCCGGCCACCTTTATCAGACTACCTGGTCAAGAGACGCTTATTTGGACGCTACTGTCCAGCCTTCTCCGTGGGTAGCGGATTCAGACGGTAAAGTGGTGACCGTAAAGTTAGCTACTATGCTGGTTTTAAAAACAAGGACAGTGTACTCTGAAGTCAAATATGACGCGCCTAGCGATACCTTAAATATACAATGTTGGCTGCAGGAAGAAGAAAAACTGCTTACTGAAGTAAGCGGCCTGCAGGGCTGTTTGATAAAAATTTATGATGATAACGATACGGAGATCAAGAGTTTTGAATATAACGCTGCGCAGTCAGATACAAGCGGCGTCTTCTGGACAAAGTGGTTGCATCCAGGGCTTCAAACAAGCAAGAGTTATTTTGCCCGTTTCAGGATCCAGTTTGAAGGCGCTTTCCACTATGGCGGAAAGACATTTGAGATAAGCTCAGCCGAACAGATACAGGATATATCCAAAAACGTAAGTGCCGGGGTGGTTACTATTACCGCGGCAATTGCCGAAAGCTCCAAACAGATAAAAGAAAAGATAGAAACAACGGCAACAGCAACGCAGACAAAAGTAGAAACAACCGCAGCGGCAACACAGGCGGCTATAAGCAGCGCCCAGCAGTCAATAGAGCAGAAGGTTACGGTTATCGGAGAAGAGACCAAGTCGGCGGTTAATACAGCCGCTACTACAGTAAAGGAGAATCTCAGCCGGGAGTCCTCCAGCCGTATAATAAATGAGGAGAGCTTTATAAAATCAGGAAAGACATTAAAGATTAAATATAAGGTTGATTCCGGATTAACCCCGGAGATAGATGTATATGACCCGGAGAATACCCAACGTGTAACTAAAGGGGAGATGAAGGAGATAGAAGAAACCGGGGTTTATGAATATGACCTTACCTTCTTAACTGCCTGGGGCACAGGTTCATTCTCCATTGTCTGTTCTGAATCAACCTATGGAACAATTGACGGAATAAGCATAGAGGTGGTAAAGGCAGACCTGGAGGATATTAATAGCGCCGCGGTTGTGGCTATGTCGCAATTATCCAATATCGACACTGACCAGATGAAGAATTTATCTACCAGTATTGGTATTGTCAGCTCCAGTATAGAAAAGATCGTCGGCACAATGACTGATCTGGGTTCAATGAGTAATAAGATCTCCGAGTTGACTAACGACATTCAGAAGACCGTTTTTGATCAGCTATCCGCGGCTTCGGATAAGATGAAAGAGATAGCTAAGCAGCAGAGTGTCAAGATAGATAAGATGATTGATGTATCCGAAAAAGGCCGGGAGGATGTAAGTTACCTTAAGAAGAAGACCCTGGAGATTAAAGCGGCAACGGAACTGACCAGCGAGATAGTCCAAAGAACTAATGATAAACCTATAAATAAGAGCTGGCTTGAGCCGGGCAGTATTTTAATGAACGCGATGGTAGTTAACCCTTCAACCACAAAGAGCCAGACCGCTATGCTCAAGGCCTATTTACCTGTTGAGAGTAAACCTGAAGATATCGTGAATTTAGGGGATCTTTCCGTTAGCTATGATGTCCAGGAGAACCTGTATTATGTGTTTAAGGAGTTTACCCTCGGTCCCGGAGAAACGGCTAAGCGCCAGATAGAGCTTAAGGATGTGTGGGTAATCTCTGAAAAAGAATTGAATGCAACGATCGAAAGAATCAACGAGATGCTCCTGGATCTAAAGGGGAGCTCTTTCTATAGCAAGGCCTCTGTTATCAAGGAGTCTATCCAAACAAGGGTTGATCAGATATTAGAGGCGCAGAAGAAAGCCATGGAAGCATTACCCGATGCCCACATTGCCGTCTATAGAGCAAATATGCAGATTTTAAATACAATTAAAGAGGACCTTGCCAGAGTGGAAGCTATGCTGCTTCAGGCCAAGCCCGCCGTAGGCCTGGCGTTTAACAAGGTATTTGTCAAGACCAGCTGGTGGATAATCTTGCTGGTGGTTGCTTTCCTTGCGGCGCTTTCATTCGGGCTTTTCATTGTATGGCATAAACAGGCAAAAATGGCGCAAACCGATAAAAAGGCCGAGAAGACGGAAGAGCCTACAGATTAATATCCGGGGACGTTTCTATTTTACTTATTCAAATGTTTGAAAAAATGGAAACGTCCCCGGATTTCTAATTTTAGTAGTAACTTCATATGTGTTTGCCCTTGCTCGCTAAAGCTCGCAAGGACTGCGTTGGATAAAATCTATAAGGTGCTTGCTTCAGGTGCTTGCCCTTGATTTCGCTTCGCTCAATCAAGGACTGCGTTGGATAAAATCTATAAGGTGCTTGCTTTAGCAATTTGAATGTGGTAAAATTTTAATGGAATATTATGCGGATAAAACATAAAAAATGGGTTAATTGGCTGTTATTAAGCAGTTTTTTACTTGTCCCCCTGCAAGCTCGAGCCGCCGGGATTAACTGGAATAACGAAGAAAAAAGTAAACATTTTGTCATTTATTACCAGGATGCATCTACTGATTATATCAACCGGCTGGTCACGGAAGCCGAACATTGCTACAAGAACATTACCGAATACCTGGGGTTTGTAAGATTTGATTTTTGGGTTTGGGATAACCGTTGTAAAATATACCTCTATCCCGACGAGGAAACTTATTTAGGCACAACGGGTGTTATTGGCTGGTCAAGGGGCAGCGTTCAGGTTACCAAAAAGGAAATTAGCACATACATGTGGCAGGAGATGCTCTTTGATACGATACTGCCGCATGAGATGGGGCATATAATATTCAGGGAGTTTGTCGGTTTTAACAGATCCCTGCCCCTTTGGCTTGATGAGGGGGTTGCCTGTATGCAGGAATATGAAAGCAAAGAGCGCCTGGCAACCGCTAAATGCCTGGTAAATTTGAAGTTATACACGCATTTGGAAGACCTGTCTAAAATCAGGGATTCCAGCGTAATTATACCATTTATTTTTTATAATGAGGCGGCAAGCTTGGTGGATTTTCTTTTAAGAAGATTCGGCAGGAATAAATTTGTGGATTTTTGCCGTTCTATGCGGGATGAACCGGATTGGGAGCAATCGCTTAAAGGTGTATATAAAATAAGGAACCTGGAAGAGTTGGAAAAGCTTTGGGTTGAGGATTTGACTGAAAATTAAAAGCCGGAGGATTATGTTATGAAGAATGAAGTAAAAGCGCGTGAATTCAATATCCTGGTTGTTGAGGACGATGATAATACGTTTAAGGCCATAAAAAACGGCCTGATAAATCCGGAGTATAAGCTGCACCGGGTGACTACGGGCCAGGAAGCAATCAGCTTGGCCAAAGAAGGTTATTTTGTCGGTATTATCACAGAGATGCAGATCGGCGACATGAACGGCATTGAATTAGTGCGCCGGCTTAAGAAAATAGACCAGCGGATTAATATAATCGGCCTGACTGTTTATGCCTTTGTCAATTTAGCCGTAGAGGCAATGAAGGAAGGCGTTTACGCTTATCTGATGAAACCCATAAATAACGATGAGCTTAATTTAGTCTTAAGGCGGGCGATAGAAAATACATTCCTTCTGATCCAGGCAGGGCAAAGGAAATATTATCAGGATATCGCCACAATGGACGGCTTGACCGGTGTTTATAATCACCGCCATTTTCATGAAATGCTGGATTGGAATATTTCGCACTTGAACCGCTCCCCCCAGGCGTTCTCTTTGTTTATTACCGATATCGATAATTTTAAGAAATACAATGATACTTACGGCCACGTGGAAGGGGATAAAATACTGCACAATTTCGCCCAGCTTTTAGTCAGCTCTACCAGGGATAATGATATGGTTTTTAGATATGGCGGAGAGGAGTTCGCGGTGATCCTCTCGCAGACAGACCAATTCGGCGCGCAGAAAGTAGGGGAGAGGTTATTGACAATAGTAAGGAGCAAGATGCCTATAACCATGAGCGTGGGTTTAGCCAGCTTTCCCGTGAATGCCCAGGTTAAAAGTGAGTTGGTCGTGCGCGCCGATAAAGCGCTTTACCGGGCAAAGAGCACAGGAAAAGACAGATTGTGCACTTATGACGAGAAGATAGACAAATGAAAAATATAACTATTATCCTGATAATGTTAATCAGTACTTTAGGCCCGTCAGGGGTTATTGCTGCAGTAGGTTTTTCCGGGGTTAAAGCCATCGGCAGGAATCCTTCGGCAGCTCCCAAGATATTGATTTCGATGATATTGGCTTTTGTTTTCGCCGAGGCCATAGCTATAATCGGGCTTCTGGTTGTATATAACTTGTTCGGGCAGTAATTTAACCTAGGAGTAAAGATGCTGGTATGGCAGATCATTCTTATTCAAATAGCTACTTTTGCCTTGATTGTTTTATTTTTGCGTTGGCTTCTTTACAGCCATATCAGCCGGGCGCTGGAGAGGCTGCAAAAACTTAACCAGCAAAACCTGGAAAAAGAGAAGGTGCTTAAGGAGGAGTTTGAGCGGGCAAGAAAACAGGCGGAAATCGAGATCCAGCAGGGTAAGGTTGAGGCTGAGAATATAAAAGAACAGGCGAAGGAAGAAGGAGAAAAGACAAGAAGGAATTTACTTGAGTCTTCCAAAGAAGAGGCAAAGCGTATTGTCAATGAGGGGGTCAGGGACAGCCAGAGAAAGTATAATGACCTGCTTTTGGAGATGCAGGATAAGGCGGTATATCTGGCAGTAGATATCGTAAGGTATATTTTTACGGAGAGGATCCGCCGGTCTTTACATGAACAGGTTATCGATGAACTGATTGAGGATGTATCCGGATTGGATAAGGAAAAGATAAGGGCTCAGGGAGATAAGGCGGAGATTGTCTGCGCTTATCCGTTGGGTTCAGACCAGAAACAGCGCCTGCAGCAGGCATTATCTAATAAGCTGGAACGTAATATTATACTGGAGGAGACCCCTGATCCGGAGATTGTAGGTGGCTTGATTATACGCTTAAGCGGGTTCGTGGTTATTGACGGCAGTATCAAGAATAAATTTAAAAGAATATTGCCGATAATGAAAGATAAGGCCAGGGCGGGCATTGTTGAGCAGGCGGAGAAGAAATAAATGCAGGAGATAAATTTAAAACCATTAGAAATAAAGGACGTAGGCACGGTTAGAGAAATCAAGGGCGGGGTAATTAAAATAGGAGGGCTTGCTTCCTGCGTAAACGGCCAGTTAATCGAACTTGCCCCCGATTTAATGGGGATGGTAATAGGTTTTACCAAGAGGGATGTCTTGGTCCTGGTCCTTGGCGATGAAAATAAGGTGCATATCGGCGATACTGTTTATGGTGAAGAAGGGGTTTTTGAAATCCCCGTGGGTAGTAATTTCCTGGGCCGGGTAGTAAATACTTTTGGCCAGCCATTAGACGGTAAAGGAAAGATCGAAGGGGTTGATTCCTATCCGATTTTTAGAAACGCTCCCGGCGTCCTGGACAGGACTCCTATCGTGGAGTCATTCCTTACCGGTACCAAGATAATCGATACCTGTATCCCCTTGGGTAAAGGCCAAAGGGAGCTTATCCTTGGGGACAGGGTTACCGGAAAGACCACCCTGGTTATTGACGCAATTATAAATCAAAAAGATAAAGATGTGATCTGTATATATTGCTGGATAGGAGGAAGCCAGTCGGCGTTTTTGAAGATTATGGAACAGCTGAGATTAAGCGGCGCAATGGATTGGACTATTGTTGTCGCAGCCTCGGCGTCTGCTTCTCCGGCAGAGCAATATCTTGTTCCCTATGCCGCTTGCGCCTTAGGCGAATATTTCATGGATCATGGCCGGGATGTTTTCTGCGCTTTTGATAACCTGAGCAGGCATGCCTGGATTTACCGTGAAATCTCCCTGCTTTTAGAGAGAAGCCCGGGAAGAGAGGCTTATCCCGGGGATATATTTTATATCCATTCCCAGTTAATGGAAAGGGCAGGCAAGCTAAACGAAGAAAAGGGCTCAGGCTCAATGACATTTTTGCCTATAGTAGAAACTCAGGAAGGGGATATTACCGGTCTTGTCCAGTCAAACCTTGTTTCAATAACCGACGGGCAAATTTATATGAGTGCTTCTCTTTTTAATGAAGGTTTCCGGCCGGCTATTGATTTAGGGCTTTCTGTTTCGCGAATCGGAAGCAAGGTTCAGTGTGAAGCGATAAAAAAAGTCAGCCGGTCATTAAAGAGAGAGTTTGCCCAGTATAAGGAGCTGGCCGCCCTTACAACAATCAGGACAAAACTTTCCGCTGATATAGAGCTGCGTTTAAAAAGAGGCCAGGCATTAAAAGATTTCCTTATCCAGGATAAAACAAAGCCTCTTTGCGTAGAGGAGATGATCGTGCTTTTCTATGCTTTCAATAAAGAGCTGCCTGAGGTTTTGGAAGATGCGCAGAGAGCAAATTTTAAGCAGCATATATACGATTATCTGCTCAAGAACCATCCGGAATTGATCGAGGAGCTTACGATCCAGAAATTCCTGACCGGAGGGGTAGAAAGAGGCCTGGATAAGGCATTTGAGGAGTTTTTTGCAGGTTCCGGCAGTTAAATCTTAAGGTGTAAAATGATACCGCTGACGATATTACGCAAAGATTTAGCGTTTAATAAAGTAATGGAAAATATAATCGAAGTTTTAAAGGGGGTAGCCGCCACCGAATATTTCCATCTCCAGACAAAAAGAAAAAGTTTTGATGAGTTTGAGGGCCGTCTCAGGGATTTGTTCGCTCAGGTAGATATCCATGATTT
Source organism: Candidatus Omnitrophota bacterium (assembly GCA_041661605.1). GTDB lineage: Bacteria > Omnitrophota > Gorgyraeia > Gygaellales > Profunditerraquicolaceae > UBA6249. Next base: position 19,061 of record JBAZUE010000001.1, read on the forward strand.
CCAGCATCCTTTCTTAGGGGCTGAGGCCTCTTCAAATAATATCGTGATGATAACCTCGGATACCGGTTTCCTGGGTGAGCTTAATATGTCGGTAATAAATTATGGCTTGAGCCAGCATAGAGAGGCTGATCTGCTTACGGTAGTCGGCAAGGAAGGGGTCAGGTATATAGGAGAGCATGGCATCAAGTACGATAGTTTCGCCGGTATTGATGACGATATATCTTATGGGCCGGTGGTAAAATTAAGAGACCACATAATAAAGCAGTTTTTTGATAAGAAATTAAGCAATACAGTGATTATCTATCCGCATTTTATTTCTTTTTCCGTACAGAAGATTGAACAGTTCCAGCTGTTTCCCTGCCGGTTTTTATTCCCGCAGGCGCAGAAATCCGCCGGGCCGGGGGAGAGCCAGACCGGTTTTTGGCAGGTCGATCCGGAAGAGAAAATAATCCTGGACTCACCCCTAAAGACAATTGTGGAATACCTGGTTAAAGTCTGGATCGGCCAGTTGATCCACCTCATCTTTTGGGAGAGTAAGCTTTCTGAATGGGCAGCGCGGGTAATGCATTTAGAAAGAAGTACCACCGAAATCAGGGACCAGCAGAAAAAGATGAGATTGCAATATTTCCGGACTTTGCACGAAAGAAGCGATAAGAGTACCAGGGAGATTTTTGTCAGCAGGATGGCTTTGATAAAAAGCGGGGCCATATTATAAGCTTGAAAGCAAGAGGGGGATTTTAATGCAGGAAGGCAGGGTTGTTTCAGTCCAGGGGCCGATTGTAGATATAGAGTTTCCTCCTGAATCGTCTTTTCCGGCTGTATATGACATTATTGAGACAGAGACATTTGACGGCTCAAGGATAGTGCTTGAGGTGGTCGAATATTTAAGCAAGGCCGAAAACGATAAGACCAATACTATGAGATGCATTTCCTTGACTCCTAATTTTGGTCTGCGCAGGAATGCCAAGGCTTTTGCTACCGGTGCAACCATAAGCGTCCCCGTCGGAGATGTAACCTGTTCCCGGATATTGAATGTGTTAGGCGAACCGGTGGATAAAAAAGGGGCGATTAAGGTTGGTCCGGAATTTATCAGGCCTACCCATAAAAAGCATCAAATAGCCACGGTTGATACCGGTGACGGCAAGGAGAAAAAATTTGAAGTAATGCAGACAGGCATTAAAATGTTTGATTTGTTGTTTCCTTTAATCAAGGGCTCAAGGAACGGTATCTTAGGAGGGGCGGCTTGCGGCAAGAGCGTAATTATCCTTGAGCTAATGCATAATATTATTAAGATGCAGAAAGGTTATTGCGTTTTTACCGGCGCAGGGGAGCGGACCAGGGAAGGTAATGAGTTATATTATGAACTGGAGAAACAGGGGATCCTGAACAGGTCGGCCCTGGTGTTTGGCCAGATGAATGAATCCCCCGGGGCAAGGTTTGAAGTAGTGCATACCGGCCTGACCCTGGCTGAGAATTTTGCCGAGAAAGGCGAAGACGTCTTGTTGTTTGTGGATAATGTTTACAGATTTGCCCAGGCAGGAAGCGAGTTGTCTACTCTTTTAGGCAGGATTCCTTCTGAAACAGGCTATCAGCCTACTCTGCCGACAGAGATGGCTGAGTTCCAGGAGAGGATCCGCTCAAGCGGCCAGGCTTCAATTACCGCGATGGAAGCGGTCTATGTGCCTTCTGACGATTTGACTGACCCGGCAGTTGTCTGTATATTCAGCTATTTGGATTCTATAGTCATTCTCTCCCGTAGGTATGTGCAACTGGGCCTTTTTCCTGCGATTGACGCTTTAACTTCTTCCTGTTCTTTTCTTGACCCGGTGATCATTGGGAAAAGGCATTTTAAGACTGCCCAGGATGTCTTAAGGACCCTTAATAGGTATGAAGAGCTCAGGCGTATCGTCGCTATCGTAGGCGTCGAGGAACTTTCCGGAGGAGACAGAATTATATTTGAAAGGGCGCAAAAACTGCAGAATTTTCTTACCCAGCCGTTTTTTACTGCTGAAGCTTATACAGGTAAAAAAGGGGAGTATGTATCTTTAGAGGCAACTTTAGAGGGCTGCGACAGGATAGTCGCAGGCGAGGTAGATAAAATAGCCGCGGAGAGATTTTATATGATAGGGTCCTTACCTATGGAGTTATAAGGCAAGATTATAAACAGGGAGATTAAAAGAAATGATAATTAAAATAGGCCAGATGTTGATTAACAAAAAATTAATTACCTCTGAACAACTAGAGTCGGCCCTGCAGGAACAGGGAAAAACGGGCGAGCTTTTGGGGTTAATCCTGGTTAAAAAAGGTTTTTTAACCGAGGAGGATTTCTTAAAAGTACTTTCCGAGCAATTTAATGTTCCTTTCATAAAATTAAAAGAAACCACTATTGATCCTTCAGCGATAAAAAAGGTTCCTGCCAAATTCGCCTGGTATTATAAAGTTATGCCGGTTAAGTTCGTGGATAATAAATTAGTTATCGCATCTAGCGACCCCCTGCGATCGCTGGATGATTTAAGAATATTTTTAGGTTATGACTTAAAGCCCGCTTTGGCTTCGGAAGCTGAAATAATGGAAACGATTAAAGAGCATTACGGAGTAGGCGCTGAGACTGTGGAAGGCATTATTGCCAAGGCTCCAAAAGAAACCCGGGAGCAGGAAGCGCCAAAAGAAACAGGCAAGATTGAGGATATAGAAAAATTAGCCGAAGATGCCTCGGTAGTCAAGCTGGTAAATCAGATAATCCTGGAGGCTTACCAGAAGAGGGCTACCGACATCCATATTGAACCCTTCCGGGGGAAAATGAATATAAGGTACCGCATTGACGGGGTGCTTTATAACGCCAATGTCCCGGCGGATATCGAACGTTTCTTCCTGGCGATTATTTCACGCATAAAGATAATGTCCAGGTTAAATATTGTGGAGCGCCGTCTTCCTCAGGACGGACGTACTGTAATAAAGATAGGGCAGGAGGAATTGGACCTTAGAATTTCCATTATCCCGACTCGTTATGGCGAGGGCATGGTTATAAGGATCCTTCCCATGAGCATGCTTTTTAGCTTAGAGAGATTGGGCCTGGTCCCTGAGGATTTAGAAATACTGGCAAGGTTAATCAAGAAACCTCACGGCATAATCCTGGTTACCGGGCCGACCGGCAGCGGCAAGAGCACTACTTTGTATGGATGCTTGAATGATATTAAAAGCAGCAAGAATAAGATTATTACCATTGAGGACCCTATAGAATATGAACTGGAAGGTATAATCCAGATCCAGGTTTTACCGGAGATAGGCTTTACCTTTGCCCAGGGATTAAGAAGCATATTGAGGCATGACCCGGATATCATGATGGTGGGGGAGATCAGGGACTTTGAGACCGCGGAGCTGGCAATCAGGAGCGCCTTAACCGGGCATTTGGTTTTTTCCACCTTGCACACAAATGACGCTGCCGGGGCCGTGGCCAGGCTGCTTAATATCGGCATTGAACCATACTTGGTAGCTTCTTCCGTAGAGGCATTTATTGCCCAAAGGCTGGTGCGTTTAATCTGCCCGGAATGTAAAGAAATAGATACAGCAGTGCCGGATAATATCAGGACAATAATAAGCCAGGATGTTGCCAAGAGCAACATAGGGTTAAAACACTTAAGGGCCGCGGAGATTAAATTTTATAAGGGCAGGGGTTGTAAGGATTGCAACTTTACCGGTTATAAAGGAAGGACAGCAATCCATGAGATATTGGTAGTGGACAAAGCGATAAGAGAGCTGATGTTAAAGAAGGCATCAACCGATGAATTGAGGGATAAGGCGGTCAGCCAGGGGATGAAGACATTGCGTTTATGCGGATGGAAAAAGGTTATCGACGGACTGACTACTCCCGAAGAGATACTAAGAGTAACCCAGGCGGAGGAGTAGGAAGGGAATGTTCAAAGTATCGGTGCTGGATATAAAGACAGCTTCAACTATATTCCAGGAATTGGCCTCTTCAGTTGTACTGCCGGGAGATGAAGGGGAACTTTCTATACTGGATTTTCATCAGCCGGTTATCTCCTGTCTTAAAGACGGCATAATCAGAATAGACAGCAAGCCTCCTATGGTTATTAAGAACGGTATCGCCAGTATGCAGGATAATGAATTAATAGTGTTGGTGGAGAAGAAATAATATGCCGATATTCATTTATAAAGCAAAGAACGGCCCGCAAGAGGTTATTGAAGGGACTGTTGAGGCAGTGACTAAGGAAGCAGCTGTTAGTAAGATAGAGCAGATGGGCTATGTCCCTATCCGGATTAATCTTAAAGAAGAGTCTCGCACCGCTGCTGCCGGAAAACCTCCGGAAAATAAAAATTCCGCTGTCGGGGCCGGGAATTTAGGGTTGTTTAACAGGGTTGGTTCATATGATTTAAATGTATTTACTGAACAGCTGGCTACTTTAGTTAAGTCCAAAGTGCCGCTTTTTGAAGCCATAAATATCCTTTCTTCGCAGACGGAAAATCCCAAGCTTAAGCTGATAATAACTTCTATATCCGGTGAATTAAAAGACGGTAAGACTCTGTCGGAGGCCTTAAGCAAATATCCCCAGGTCTTTCCTTTGCTATACGTTAATATGGTCCGCTCAGGAGAATCAGGCGGGGTTTTAGACGAGACCTTAACCAGGCTGGCTAAATTCCGTGAAGAACAGGAAGAGGTAAGAGCGAATATAAGCTCAGCCCTGGCCTATCCGATCTTTATAACAATAGTAGGCTTGATTACGGTTATCATTCTGCTTACTTTTGGTATCCCGCGTTTGGTTTCTATGTTCAGCGAAACCAAACAGGCCCTGCCGCTGCCTACCAGGATTTTGATTTCAATAAGCAGCGGGATCAGGAACTACTGGTATTTGGGCGTAATGTTTATAGCCATGCTTATTTTTATGTTAAAACAAAAGCAGGCAAATAGGAAGAAAAAGGTCATCTTTGATAAAATCATATTAAGGTTACCCATTTTGGGTAAATTTAACAAAAAAGCTATGTTGGCAGAATTTACCCGGACCTTTGCCCTGCTTTTGGCTAATGGCGTACCGGTACTTGAGGCGCTTCAGATAACTGTACCGACAATAAATAATGAAATATTCAAATCGGAGCTGGAAAAGGTGCATAGTGATATTATCGTAGGCACCCCGCTTTCGCAGAGCATGAAAAAGTCCAGCTGGTTCCCGCCATTCCTGACCAATATGATCGCGGTAGGAGAAAGAGGGGGTAATCTGCAGGAGGTATTATTGGAGGTGGCAGTTTTTTACGAACGCGAAGTAAGAAAGATAAATAAAATAATGACTTCCTTGCTTGAACCGGCGATAATCTTAGTCATGGGTTTAATTGTAGGTTTTATTGTCATGGCGATGCTTCTGCCTATTTTTGAGATCAATATGGCGGTAAGATAATTAAGGGGGAATTTAGATGAAGGCAAAAAGAGCATTTACGCTCATAGAATTGATGCTGGTGGTCATAATTATCGGAGTTTTGGGGGCAATGGTGTTGCCAAGGCTGGCTGGCCGTTCCGAGCAGGCAAAATCAGCGGTGGCCAAGACAGATATCAACGCCAATATAGCAACTGCCCTGGATCTTTATGAACTGGATAATGGCCGCTATCCTACTACGGAACAGGGGCTGGCCGCCCTCGGGACAAAACCGGGGGATCTTTCCGAAGGTTCAAATTGGAACGGACCTTATCTTAAAAAAGAGCCCAAAGACCCATGGGGCAAGGACTATCAATATAAATATCCCGGAACGCATGAAGGCGTAGACTATGATTTGTATTCTTTGGGAGCAGACGGTATAGAGAGCGATGATGACATCGGAAACTGGAAAAAATAAAGGTTTTACATTAATTGAGATAATGATCAGCATAGCCATCCTGTCGTTAGGCCTGATCCTGATTCTTCAGGGGCTCACTCAGTGTCTTAACATCCTGCGTATTTCCCAGAACAACCTGGAAACAAGTTTATTGGCCGAGGAAAAGATGGCGGAGATGGAGATAGCCGTTAAGCAGGATAAGGAGATGTTTTCTAAAGATACAAGCGGAGAATCGCAATCCGGCAATATAGAATTCAACTGGCATGTACGCTTGAACCCTGATATGCAATATGAAGATTTGTATGAGGTCCTGACTACGGTTAACTGGACAGAAGGAAGAAGAAAGGGCTCCAGTATTTTTAACAGCTATCTAATGATTCCGCATGGTTAGAAGAAATAAGGAAAATTTCATTGCGGGCTTTACCCTGATTGAACTTATTATCAGCGGAGCGCTTATTTTCCTGGTTTCCATAACCGTTTATTCTGTCTTTGCCAGCGGGATCAGCGTTTGGAAGAGGGCTAATCAAGCCAGGAGCGCCGGTTACGGATTAAGGCTGCTTGCGGATAAGTTGAGCGTTGAATTGAGGAACGCTTTCAGGTTTTCCAGTATTCCGTTTGAGGGCAAGCAAGATTCTATTGCCTTTGCCGGGCTTATCGATAACCAGGTGGGCAGGATCAGTTATTTTCTTAATGAAGAAGATACCTTTTGCCGAAGGTTACAGAGCTATCCGGATGTTTTTAAGAAGGGGGAGTCCGGTAAATATGAATTATTGCTTCCCGGGGTTTCGAAGTTAAAGTTTAGCTACTGTTATCTTGATAATGCAACCGGAGATTATAAGTGGAAGGATGAATGGGTAAAAGAAGAGCAGGACACTATCCCCCGGGCTGTAAAAATAGAGTTAACTTATAAAAGAAAACCTGAAGAAGAATCAAAATTTATCAAAACGATATTTATCCCTATCGGGACAGGCGAACAAAAGATAGAGCTTGTACAATAAAGGGCTTTTATGACAAAAGAGGGCAATTGCCCGCGGGCGAGCATACTGATTATTACCCTCTGGGTGTTAGGTTTCCTGACCATCCTTGTGGTCAACCTGGGTTTTATGGTCAGAACGCAATTACAATTTGCCGACCATCTGCAGGACAGGCTGAAGATGTATTATCTGGCCAGGGCAGGCATAGAAAGGGCGGTTGTTGAATTATATAAAGATGAGAATAAGAGCTATGATTCTTTCAACGAGCCTTGGGCCAACAAGGAAGAGTTTTTTAAAGATTTTGCCTTTGGAGGAGGTTTTATCACACTTAAGTATCAAACCGGAAGCCTCGCCGCTCAAGAAAATATAACATTATACGGGGCAATGGATGAAAGCAGTAAAATAGATATAAATAGCCTGCCTCTGGATATATTAACAATTTTGCTGGAGCGTATCGGGCAAATAGAAACAGAAGAAGCAATAGATATAGCCAGGGCAATCGTGGATTGGAGGGATATAGATATTGCCGTTTTACCCGGCGGAGCGGAAGATGAATATTACCAGGGTTTGTCCTCTCCTTATAAGTGTAAAAATGGCAAATTTCAAATACTGGAGGAGTTATTGCTGGTTAAAGGTATGACCCCTGAGATATTCTCCAGGATAAAGGGGATAATCACTGTTTATGGCACAGAAAAGGTAAATATCAATACCGCAAGTTTTGATTGTCTATACGCTTTGGGTTTAAGCAGCAGCCTGTGCGAGCGGATAATTAAATTCCGCCAGGGCAGCGATGAGATATGCGGCACCGGGGATGATTTCATTTTTAAATCCCCCAGTGATCTGATGAGCGTAGGTTCCTTATTTACCGATGAAGCCACGCAGATAAATACTTTGATTTCCAGGAATATGCTTACGGTAAGATCGGATATTTTCAGGATTAATTCCCTGGGGATTCTTAGGAATGAAAAAGGCGACCGCTCAAGAGAAATTATTTGTGTATTAAAGCGCCAGGAAGAAAAGGCGCCGAAAATATTATATTGGCATGAAAATTAACTTAACGAAATTATTCCAAAAGCAGGAACAGGTTACAACCGTCTTCCAGATAGATAATAACTGGTTGAGGTTAATCCAGGTAACGACGCTTAAGCGGGAGAAAAAGGTTTCCATGATAAAGGCCATGGACATTGTTTCTTTATCCGATGAGGAGATAACCCAAAAGGTATCTGAGCTGGTTGCTGAATTAAAGATAAATTCGCGCTATCTTATCTTATCTATACCGCGCCAACTTACAACCACCAGGAACCTTGATTTGCCTTCCGCAAATCCGCTTGAGATAAAAGACATGATTGAGCTGCAGATCGGCAAGCAAACACCCTATGCCAGCGATGAAGTGATTAAGGATTACCAGATCCTGGGCAGCGGAGCCGACGGATACAGCAAGGTGCTTTTGGTTATCGTGCACCGGGATATTGTGGGAAGGTATTTAAAAATATTAGAGTCAGCCGGGCTTAAGGCGCAAAGGGTAAGTTTTGGTTCCGAAGGACTGTTAAATTGGAGGAACCTGGCTTACCGGGAAAAACTGGCTGCTGAAAAGGTGCACATATTGATTGAAGTTGATTATGATGCCAGCGATTTTGAGGTTGTGCTCAATGACAAGATGGTTTTTGGCAGGAGCATCTCTTTAGGTTTTTCCCAGCTTCCCGGCCAACTCGAGCAGTGGCAGAAGAAGTTTGTCGAAGAGGTAAACCATTCAATTTATGCTTACCAGAATGAAATAATGGGTAAGGAGATCGATAAGATTATAATCAGCCAGCCCAGGTTAGTCGGCGACAGCCTGGATCAGGCCGTATTGGAAAAGGAGTTCGGCCTGCCTGTAGAGATCATAGACCAATTTAAGGATATCCCTTTTACCGAAGAAGGGGTGAGTTCTTACAACAGCCTGATCAGGACGGATCTATCTTTTGCCGGGCTGCTCGGTTTGGGATTACCGGCTTTAGAACATAAGATTGACCTTGTCCCCCAGGAGCATCAGATTGGCAAAGCAGTTAAAGAAAAAGGCAAAGACCTTTATATCATGGGCATTCTATTGGTGTTTATCCTGGTTGCTTTTTCCGGAGTATTTTTAGGGAGAATGTATAATAAAGAACGGTATTTAGGCCAGCTAAAGCAGCGCCTCGGAGAAATCCAGAATAAAACCAAAGAGCTAAATAGCATGATCCGGGGGATAGAGACAATCAAAGACCGGGTTTATACAAGGGGTATGTCGCTTAACCTTCTATATGAGGTGCACCGCTCAGTCCTGCCCGAAATGTATTTAAACTCCGTAAGCTTTGACGGAAAACAAGAGCTGACTTTGCGGGGCGAGTCCAATGAAATGTCGGAGGTTTTTAACTTTGTTAATAAATTGGAAGAATCAGCGTATTTTCAGAACGTTAAGTCAAAATACGCGACCAAGCGCAAGGAGGGGGATAAGGAGATGACGGATTTTGAGATTTCCTGTCCTTTGGCGGATAAATATAAAATTACCGATAAATACAAATTATAAATAAAAATGGAATTTCTATCAAGGTTATCTAAAAAAGAAAGACGCCTGTTTTATATCGCGGTGACGGTGGTGGCCGTTGTTTTTCTTGACAGGGTGGTCTTCAGGCCCGTCCTGAATAAACTGGAAAGTTTTAACGGGAAGATCTCCCTGGAGGAAAAAAAGCTGGAGAAGTCATTGCTTATACTGGGGCAGGAATCGGCCATAACGCAAGAATACAAGAAATTTGCTCAAAGTATAAAACAGGAACAGTCTGATGAAGAAACGATAGCCAGCCTGCTTAGCAGTATAGAAAAAATGGCCAAGAGTGTTTCTGTTTTTATCCTGGATATGAAGCCGGCCCCGGTAGAAAAAGCGGAGTTTTATAAAAAATACGCCGTAAAGATCGAAGCCGAGGCAAAAATCAGCAACTTGACAGATTTTATTTATCAACTGGAAAATTCTCCTAATTTACTCAGGGTGGCGGATTTCCGCATTACTCCCCAGAAAAAAGAAACTGTTTTAAAAATTAATATGACAGTTACCGAGGTTTTGATTAATTAAAAATCCGCGCGAACTCCTATCCGTCTAAAGCGCCTGAGTATAAATAAAAAACCCCATGAAAGTATTGATCCAATTTGAGAATAAGCCGCGTTTATTTTCTGACCCCGAGTTTATCATATCCTGCTTTGATCCGTCTTTATTAGCTTCCGGTTTTAAAGAGATGGAGCGGGCGCTTTCTGCCGGGTATCATCTGGCCGGTTTTTTTTCATATGAAGCAGGGTATTGTTTTGAAAAAAAGCTGCAAAGGAATAAGTTGTATGATTTTCCCCTGCTTTATTTTGGGGCATATAAAGGCTTAAGCCGCGATAAGCTTGAACTTTTAAGGCCGGCCTCTTTGAGGAATATCGGTTTAAATATCAAGCAGGATGAGTATTCTTTAAATATCAATACTATCCGTGATTACATAGCCAAAGGGGACGTTTATCAGATTACTTATTGCATAAAACTATTATTTGAATTAGACGGATGCGCTTTTTCTCTTTACAGGAGGCTCCTGAAAGAGCAGCCGGTGCCATATTCGGCCTATATCGAAACAGATAATTTTCGTATCCTTTCTTTGTCCCCGGAACTGTTTATCAAAAAAGAATCCACGCATATATTGACTAAGCCTATGAAGGGTACCTGGCCCAGGGGCCAGGGTTTATTTTCGGATTTTCTCTCACCGCTGCGCTTAAAATATGATTCAAAGAACCGGGCGGAGAATGTAATGATTGCCGATTTGCTAAGAAATGACCTGGGAAGACTGGGCCTTGGTATTAAAGCGCCTGCGTTATTTGAGGTAGCCAAGTACAAGACCTTGTGCCAGATGACCTCTACCGTAACTGCTGATGTGGACAAGGACATATCCGTTTATGAACTTTTTTCTTCGCTCTTTCCGTCAGGATCGGTTACCGGGGCGCCCAAGGTAAGCGCTATGGAGATAATAAGCCGGATAGAGAAAGAAGAACGCAAGATTTACACCGGAGCTATTGGTTATATAACTCCCGGAAAAGACATGTTTTTTAATATCCCTATCCGCACGCTTTTAATCCAGGGCACCTGCGGCCAGATGGGTATCGGCGGCGGGATAGTCTGGGATTCAACACCTGCCGGTGAATGGAACGAAGGGCTGCTTAAAGCGAAGTTCCTGACAGACTTTGCAGCAGAAAGAAATGATTAGCTTTAGAGCCCCGGAAGAAGTATAATTTATTAAAAGAGACCAGCTAATTTTTTAAAACAATGCCTTCAAAAATATCTAAAGACCTGAATTTGCTCACCTTCATAGAAACAAACCTCGAGGCAATAGTGGTTGTGGATAAGTCCGGCCTTGTGCTTTTTGCCAATCCTGCCGCCTCAAGGCTCTTTGACCGTGAAAAGAAAGAGTTAATCGGAAAGCCGTTTGGATTCCCTTTACCCGGAGACAGAATAGTTGAAATCAATATTCCCGGAAAAAACAAGGAAGTCGGCATAGCGCAAATGCAGCAGATGCCTATAGAATGGCAGGGCAGGCGGGCGGTTATCTTATTGATACATGATATTTCTGAGCTTAAGAAAACAGAAATGCTTAAAGCCGCCATGGATGAGCGCAGGCGTATCGACAGGATAAAGAATGAATTTATTTCCAATGTTTCCCACGAACTGCGCACTCCGCTTACTTCCGTAAGAGAGGGGATAAGCCAGATCCTGGAGGGTTTCTTAGGCAAGACCACACAAAAGCAAAAAGAGTTTTTGTCGATGTGCCTTGAGGATATTGACCGGCTTTCCAGGATTATTGACGGGCTGCTGGATATTTCAAGGATTGAATCCGGCAAGATCATTTTGAAGAAAGAAACGCTGGATATCGTGGAATTGGCCAGGAGCGCGGTATCTTCTCTTTCGGTCAAGATAAAAAATAAAGGACTGGAATTGATAGAGGATTTTCCTAAAGAGAAAACAGAAATATATGTGGATAGAGACAGGATTATCGAGGTGTTTATCAATTTACTGGGTAATGCTATCAAGTTTACCGATAAGGGTCAAATCGGCGTTTCCGTGAAAAATAAAGCCAAGTTGGTAGAGTGTATTGTCTCGGATACCGGCAGGGGCATAGCTAAAAAGGACCTGCCCAGGGTCTTTAGCAGGTTCCAGCAGTTTGGCCGCGTTTTTGGCCCCGGAGAAAAAGGTACAGGCCTTGGGCTTTCTATCGTTAAAAGCATAATTGAATTGCATAAAGGCCAGATCCGGGTAGAGAGCAAGTTGGATAAAGGGACAAAGTTCATCTTTACCTTATTTAAATATACTTCCAGGGAACTGTTCAGGCAGTATATAGTTGACGGCTTAAGGGAGGCGGTACATAATGACGAGCCGCTTTCTATTTTTGTCTTCTATATTGAAGATTTTGCCGCGGTTAAGAAAGAGTTTGACACTAAAAGGATTAGCCTCCTGATGAATAAATTCTATGAAATAATAGGCGGGCACCTGCGCCGCCAGGCTGATTTAGCGGTTAAAGATGACAGCGCGATTTTACTGGTGCTGCCGGTAACTAAAAACGAATATATCGACAGCATACAAACCAGATTAACTCAAGCTCTCGAGGAATATTTATCTAAAGAAGGCCTGGATAAGAAAATAAGAATAGGATGCAAAACAGCGGGTTTTCCCAGGGATGGCTCCAACTCCGATGTATTATTTGATAAAATAAAAGAGGCGATAAATTAAGGCGGGAGGAATATAATGGCAAAGAAGATATTATTGGTTGATGATGAGCCTCATATAATTACAATGCTGGAAAACAGGATGAAACATGAAGGCTATGAGGTAATTACCGCTTCTGACGGCCAGCAGGCTCTTCTAAGGGCGCAGAAAGAGAAGCCCGACCTTATTATATTAGACCTGATGCTTCCTAAGTTAGACGGCTATAAAGTCTGCCGGATGCTCAAATTTGATGAAAAATATAAGCACATCCCTATAATTATGCTTTCTGCCCGGGCGCAGGAAGCAGATAAGAAAATGGGGGAGACTGTTGGCGCAGACGGATATGTTACCAAGCCTTTTGAGCCCCAGGTATTGTTAGGCAAGATAAAGGACCTGATAAAATAGTGAGAAAGCCCGGATTAAAAATAAATCTTTTTGTAGCTAAACAGATCTGTGCTTGTGACAGCCAAGCGGGTTGTTGCGCCGCTCCCGGGCAAAGTAAGAAAGAAATAGCCGGATTGACAGGAGCGCTAAAGAAAATTACGCAGGTTGACACTAAGATAAATGATATAAGGGATATAAAGACTGCGGATGAGTTTCCCAAGGCAGCAGCCTTGTTTAAAAAATATGGCTACAACTGCCTGCCTATTGTTATGGTTGACGAGGAAATTGTGACATATGGCATACCGGATGAAGAGTTTATCGTTAATTCCATAAAGAAAGTTAAGCCCAGATGAGCAAATCCAGCAAAATTTTATTAATTATCTTAGGTTTTTTATTCATCGGCCAACCAAGCCATGCCCAATCTCCAGATCAGTCTGGTTTTGACAAGCAGATAAATGTCAGTTTTGCCGCCGGTCTAAATAGTTCTGTCAATCAGGCTATAAATGAGTTCAAAAAGGTATATCCCAAGGCAAGCTTTGTCAAGGAGTCCGGGGCAACCCTACTGTTAATACGCAAGATAACTGAACTTAACCAGGCGCCTGATGTGGTATTTGTCGCGGATGCCCTGGCAATTAAAGAAAAATTAATTCCTGAATACGCGGATTGGTATATAAAGTTTTATGAAGACCGCATAGTGCTTGCTTATTCCGATAAAAGTAAGTATACCAATGAAATAAGCAGCCGGAATTGGTATCAGGTCATATTGCGTAAAGATGTGCGCTACGGTTATGCCAACCCCAATCTTGCTCCCGTAGGTTACCGGACGCTTATGGTCTGGCAGCTTGCGGACATATATTATAAGCAAAGGATAGGAAGCAAGAATATTTACGACAGCTTAAAAGACGCCTGTCCCATTGAGAATATTATGCCGGATGTCGCTGAGCTTCTGAATTTGCTTGAATCCCTTTCGCTGGATTACGCCTTTGTTTATGAATCTACGGCTAAACAACATAATTTAAAGTATATCCGGCTGCCCAAAGAGATTGATTTGGGAAGCGATGAATTGAGCGAATTTTATAAGCAGGCAAAGGTGGAAATATCTACCAAGAAGAACGCGCAAAAGGAGGTTCTTACCGGCTCGCCGGTTACCTTTGGCCTGACTATCCTCAAAAGCGCTTCCAACGCTAAAGGGGCGGTAGAATTTGTTAAATTTTTTCTTGGGCCAGTCGGCCGCAAGATTCTTGATTCCAACTATCAGACAATGCTGGAACCTACCCTGGCGTATAATATCAAGAATCTTCCGGATGAGCTCAAGCAATTTGTACTCCCTGAGGATATTGCTAAGTAAATGATATACCTGTTGTTGTCTGCCATTCTTTTATGCCTGCATTTTATTTTCTTCGCTTTCTTTGTTGACACAGGGACAAACGCGGTTATTTTAGCGGCGAATATTCTTTTTGCTTTTAACGGAGTCAAGGTTTACCGTAAAGAGAGCCTGAACAAGTTTATCCTCTATCTTTTCGGCTACCTGCTGCTTTTTGTTTTTGTCTTTCTGTTATCCAGGGCCAATCTTTTATTTGCTATTTTTGTTATCCTTTATAGCGCCGTCTTTAACATTGCCTATCTTTTGCCTTACTTAATAATCTTAATCTTTTCCGTGATTTTTGTTACTCCTTATTGGATGCAGGTTTTTATTTTATTCAGCGCCTTTTATTTTTTCGCCAGCAGTATTTACAGAAGGACATATTCCAAGTTTTTTGTCGCCTTGTTCAGCATAGGTTTTATTTCCATTCTTTTGATTATTTTCCCTATCTTATATATTTTTCTGCAGGTCAGCCCCCAAAGCCTTTTATTAGCTTTTAAGAATAATGAATTCCAGCAGGCGCTGCTTAACAGCCTGGTTACTTCGGGAATAAGCACTTTGATAATTTTAATATTCGGGGTTCCTTTTGCTTATGTCATGGCGCGTAAGAATTTTGCGGGCAAAGGGTTCCTGGATAACCTGATTAATTTGCCGATACTTATACCGCAAACTGTAGCCGGAATCGCGCTCTTAGTGGTATTAGGCCCTAAATCCCCGGTGGGTGAATTTATGTTTAAAAACTGCCGTTTAGCTATCGCTAACGGATACTTAGGGATCATTGCCGCACAGGTTTTTGTCAGCTCGCCTTTTTTGATCCGCAGCGCGATAACCGCTTTTGAGAGTATTGACCAGAGGCTGGAAGATGCCAGTCGTACGCTGGGGGCTTCGGAATTGAGCACCTTTATGCGTATCTCGCTTCCTCTGGCAGGCAGCGGGATCTTTAGCGGTTGTATTCTTGCTTTAGCCAGGGCATTAAGTGAGGTAGGCAGCCTTATGGTTATTGCTTATCATCCTATGACTGCTCCGATATACATATATGACCAATTTATCCAATATGGCTTAAGTGAAATTCAACCCATGGCGGTTTTACTGGTAATCTCCTGTTTATGGGCCTTTATCGGCCTGCATTGGCTGCGCCACCAGCTGATAAAGAAAGGTTAATAAGGATGTTTCTTAAAATCAACGGGTTTAATAAAAACTGGGATGGCTTTAGCCTGAAAGATATTTCTCTTGAAATAGAGGAAGGGCAATATTTTGTCCTTTTGGGCCCCTGCGGCGCAGGCAAGACCTTGCTGCTTAACGGTATCGCAGGTTTATACAGGCCTGATTCAGGAAATATTTTTATGCAGGGTTTAGAGGTAACTTTTTTACCGGCAGAAAAGCGTAATATCGGTTACCTTTTCCAGAGGGACGCGATTTTTACCCACTTAAGCGTTAAGGAAAATATCTATTACGGATTGAAGTATCATAAGCCGGATAAAAAATATTTAGATACGCTCTTTGATCTGCTGGATATCGCAGATCTGCTTGGACGGCGCGATACAGTTAATTTAAGCGGCGGAGAGGCGCGTAAGGTTGCTTTAGCCAGAAGCCTGGCAGTCGGGCCGCGTTTATTATTGCTTGATGAGCCTTTGTCTTTTTTGGACCCTTTAAGCCAGGAAAAGGTAATGCAGAGCCTTGGCGCCCTGAATAAACAAATGGGGCTTTCCATAATCCATGTAACTCATGATGTGCAGGAAGTAAAAAGCATCGCTAAAAATGCGGCAGTCTTATTTGACGGCTCAATCGTGCAAGCCGGCACAATGGAGAAGGTACTAAGGGACCCTTCGGATTTCCTGAAAGAAAAATTCTGGGGGTGCAGCCATGTTTGAGAGTTTAAAGTGGAAACTGGTTGAGCGGCCGATTTTGCCTATCGGAAACACCTACCTGGATGCTTTTGTGTTTCTTGTTTTCTTCGCCTTGTTATTCTGCGCGGGCATTGCTTTAAAAAGCAAGTGGGGGATAAGATTAAGGCCTTTTGTGCAGGCAGCTGCCTTTATCTTCTTTATTTTTATCGTTCACAGGTGTTTTTGCGCTCTTCGCGGCACAATATTCAGCTTTCAGGATATCGGTAAGAACGATTTAAATGTTTTTAACGGGCTTTTTATCTTTGTGCCTTTGATTGCTTTTACGCTTATGTTCGGCCGCATATTCTGCGGCTGGCTATGCCCGCTTGGCTCGATGCAGGAAACATTTTTTAGGCTGCCGTTTATAAAAAAATTTATGATTGAGCCGGCACCGGGGTTAAAACGGTTAAGGTTGTTTTTATTAATAATCATATTTTCCGTGGCAGTATTTTTATTGTTGAAATTCAAGCCGAAAACATTTTTCTTTGTCCAGAATATCGCTGCCTTTTGGGGGTTAGTTACCGTAATCCTTGCCGGCGGGCTTGTTTTAAACCAGGAGGCTGACCTTAAGTTAAAGAAGCTGCGTTATTTTTTGCTTTTTGGCTGGCTGGTTATAATCAGCCTGGGTATTTTTGTTACAGACCCATGGTGCGCTTTATTCGGAAATGAAATAGATTATTCTTCACTGATTGCCTTCTTTGCCGTATTGGCTTCGGCTGTCATCGTCCCGATGGCCTGGTGCAGATATTTATGCCCGCTAGGCTCATCCTTAAGCCTGCTTACTAAATTTTCCCAGGTTAAGGTAAAAAGAAAAAAGGGTTCGGTGATTTCAAAAAAAGAAGCAAAGAATATTTGTTATATCCAGGCTCTGGAAGAAAAGGGGCTTGATAAGAGCTCCTGTTTAACCTGTAAGAGGTGTGTTGATGCAGGCGCTTCGGATATAGAGGAATCATAGTGGTCAGTTATGCTAAAAAGTTAGTCAGCGTTCTAATCTTCTGTCTGGTCTGTCTGAATTCAAAGGCTAATTGTGATGATTGGACAGGTTTCCAGCGTGATTCTTTGCATAGCGGAAATTCTCAGGTCAATTTCCCGGATAAAAATTTATCCCTTCTTTGGTTTTTTTCTCCAACCGGCCGCACCTGGAACTATAAAAGCGGTTCCAGCGTCTGGTCAAGTTCTGCCTGCATCGCCGAAGCAGGGGGCAGGAGTATTATCTACGCGGGGTTTTATAACAATAATTTCTATGCCGTCGATGCCAAAGACGGCAGCCTGATCTGGCGTTTCATCGGAGGAAACAGGTTCAACCAGTCGCCTGTCTTTGCCAAGATTAACAACAGGCCTATGGTTTTTGTTCCCTGCGCAGACAGGACTATTTATTGCCTCGATGGCTTAAGCGGAGAAAAGATCTGGAGTTATGAAACATTGGGCTGGTCCTATATGTTATCGGAGGCAATCCCTTCTTCGCCGATAATTATTCCTGCCCGGGATTTATCCCTGTTGGTTTGTCCGGTATGGAATTCGTCTCATGCGCCGTTTAATAATTTCCAAAAAGGTGAAATATATGTTTTAAATGCGGCTACCGGAGAAAAATTGTATAGCGCGGTTTTATCTTCTACTCCTCTAAATTCTCCCTGTTTTGGCAATGTAGACGGCCAGCCGCTAATATTTATCTCTTCCAATGACGGCAATGTTTTTGCTTTAGGCGCCAAAGACGGAAAGATTATCTGGCAGTTAACCCTTGATTCCGGGTTATTTTCTTCTCCGTCAATACTACCGGATAAAGAAGGCAGTCGTATTTTTATAAGCAGCCGTTTTGGCAACCTTTATTGCCTGGATGCGGCAACAGGCAAGGTAATTTGGACGAAAAAGGCCGGGCATGCGATTGATTCTACTGCTGCTGTCGGCACTATAGAAGGTAAATCTTACGTATATGTAGGTTCTTATGACAGGAATATCTATTGCTTTGATGCAATAACCGGAGAGAAGATTTGGAATTATAGGACCGGTGATTATGTGGTATCATCCTGCGCCTTGGCGAAAATTTCAGGAAAGACAGTAGTTTTTGCCCATTCTTTGGATAATAAATTATATTGCCTTGATGGGTTAACCGGTTCAGCCATCTGGAGTTTTGATTTAGGCAAGCTCATATGGGCATACAATACGCGCGGAGATACCATTTGGTCATCTCCGGCCGTAGGAATGGCAGGGGATAAACCCATCCTTGTTTTTCCTTGTTATGACAGTAAGCTATACGCGTTTTCCGCCGTAAAAGGAGGGAGTAATTGAAAGGTTATATTCAGGATTTTTGCGGTGAATCGCTGGGGACTTTTATTCTTGTTTTCTTTGGCTGCGGGTCAATAGCAGTATCCGTGTTATTTTCAGCCTATCAGGGGTTATTCCAGATTGCCGCGGTTTGGGGTATCGGCGTTACTCTGGCAATTTACGCCAGCCGCGGGCTTTCCTGCGCGCATCTTAATCCGGCGGTAAGCATTGCTTTTGTATGCGCCAGGAGGATGCCCATAAGAAAACTTCCTGTGTATCTTATCGCGCAATTTACAGGAGCCTTTTTTGCCGCTTTATTGCTTTATTTAATCTTCTCAGGTTCTATAGCCAAATTTGAATCAGCAAATAACATCATACGCGGCGCCTCTGAATCAGTGCGCACGGCAATGATGTTCGGGGAATATTTCCCTTCTCCTTCGATAGATGTGTCGCTAATCTCTGTTTCATTGCTTAACGCCTTTATTGCCGAAGGCCTTGGTACATTTTTGTTCATATTCCTCATATTTTTCATAACAGAAGGATGTAACCTCGGCCGGCCTGATTCTTCGATTGCTCCGGTTTTTATCGGAGCCGCTGTAGCAGGCATAATAAGTATTATCGCTCCTTTGACCCAGGCAGGATTAAATCCGGCCAGGGATTTTGGTCCGAGATTAGTAGCTTATCTAACCGGCTGGGGGCAAGTTGCTATTCCCGGGCCAAAAGGCGGTTTTTTTGTTGTGTATATACTCGCTCCGGTTTTGGGCGGCATTCTTGCCGCTGTTATTTTTACCAAAATTATACAGCCTTTAATGGAAAAGAAGGTTCTTTTCGGGAAGGGCTGCTGTGAAAAAAATTAAATTTATGCTTGTGGGCGGTTTTTTGGGCGCAGGCAAAACCACCGCGCTTTGCCGCCTGGCAAGATACTTTACAGGCAAAGGTTTGCGCGTTGGTTTAATCACCAATGACCAGGCAGATAACCTTGTGGATACACATTTAGTGAAGATAGAAGGTTTTAACGTGGAAGAAATTGCCGGAGGTTGTTTCTGCTGTAAGTTTAATGATTTAGTCAAGGCAGCTGATAAGCTGATCGCGAAAGTTAAGCCCGATATAATCCTGGCGGAGCCGGTGGGCAGCTGCACAGATCTAGTGGCAACCGTAATTAAGCCTTTAAAACTTTACCACAAAGATAATTTCAGGGTTGCTCCTTATACAACTTTATTAGATCCCCGGCGCGCTAAGGAGATGATTGTTTCCGGTAAATTTGGCGGTTTTTCCAGGAATGTGGCCTATATTTTTAGAAAACAATTAGAAGAGTCAGATATCATCGCCTTGAATAAAATAGATGCGCTTAGCCCTGAGGAGTCTCGCGATTTGCTAAGTTTACTAAGAAAGAAATTCCCCAACTCTAAAATAATTGGAATCTCCTGCCGCACAGGCAAGGGATTTAGCTATTTGGTAAATGCAGTGGAGGCCGAAAAAAGTGGTAGCAATATTTTAGATCTGGATTATGATATTTACGCAAGAGGGGAAGCGGAACTCGGCTGGTTGAACTCCGTAGCTGAGCTCTGCGGTAAGGTGCCTTTCTCAACCGAGAAATTCCTTAAGGCGTTAACATTAAGGATGAAGAGTTCGCTTAACGAAATCCCCGCCGAAATTGCGCATTTAAAGTTAGCGCTTTCAACCGGCCTGGGAAATTCATTGATTCATCTGACGCGTAGTTCCCAGGGCTTAGAGTTTTTCAAGAAGGAATCCGGTAAATCTATTAAGGCCCGGCTGATAGTGAATGCCAGGGTGAACGTAGATCCGGAGGCTTTAAGCGGGATATTCATTGACGTATTAAATAAGTTGTGTAAAGAAGAGGGGGTAGGTTTCAGGATCCGTTCGCAGCAGTATTTCCGTCCGGGCCGGCCTGTCCCTGTGTATCGTATCACATAAAAGAAACGGCTTAATAGAAGGATAAGCTTAGGGAATGAGGATAAAAATTGTAGGCAGATGGCTTGAGGGCAGGCCTCTAAAATGCGATGCGTGCCTGGAATTAGAGAGGCTGGTTCAGCTGGCGCTTGATGAATTAGGGCTTAAGGGTATCTTGATTGAAAAATGCGCTTCTGAAGAGGAGTATAATTCTTACGGTGTAGTGGCAACCCCGGTTTTAATTATTAACGGAGTAATCAGAATGGCCGGGAAGGTGCCTCCAAAAGAAATGCTCAAGGAATTTCTAAAATTTGAGTTTAAAAAGGAGAAGAAAACATGAAACGTTTTTTACTTGTTATCCTGGTTTTATTGATAGGGGTATGCGGATGCGGCGTCATGAAATCCAATAAAGAAAAATCCTTAAGTATTTCTGTTCCTTGCAGCATATTCGCGGCTTTCTGCGAGATACTTGACGCTTATAAGGCAGATAATCCCGGAGTAAAGGTGAGCTTTGATACCGGCAACACAATAGTCTTGATGCGTAAGATCCTTTATAAAGGCGCCCGTCCGGACATCTACATATCAACAGGCCCCTTAGAAATCGAGCCTTTGATAAAAAAAGGACTTATAGTAGAAGAGGCTAAGGCTGTGCTTACCTCTGATTCCATTATCCTGGCAACTCCGGCTGCTAATCCCAAGAATATCCAGGATATCTCTGATTTGGCGCGAAACGATGTAACTTCTATAGCTATCCCGGATCCGTCAACGAATTCTTCCGGGAAATTCGCGGTAGAGGCATTAAAAAAACTTAATTTGTGGGATAAGATCAAGGGGAAGGTTATGTTCACTGAATTCGGCCGCCATACCAGGAATTATATTATGGAGGGTAAAATTGATGCCGGCATAATTTATAAGTCTTGTTTATACGAGGATCTTAAGGCTTATGATGAGGTAGTCGCGCCGAAGGATATAGTGGTGATCGAGGATATATTAAAAGAAAGTAACAGCCAGATTCCTTCTTATATAGCTATATTGAAAACGTCAAAGAATAAAGCTTTAGCGGCGGGATTTGTCAGCTATATGATTTCCGAGAAGGGCAAAGCTATATTGAAAAAATGGGAAGGCAAAGAAGTGGTGAATAAGCAATAAATTTGCAGGGAGCTTTATGCATAACCTAGCTGAGTTAGTCGATATATTCAAATGCTGCATCTTTAACTGGGGCGCCTTAACTAGCATTATTCCCGCCTTTGCCATTGCCGGAGCGATTATCGCTTTTGTGCCGAGCGCTTCTATCGGCAGGTATTTAGGCGCAGGCTCAAAAAGATATATTGCCTATCCGGCAGCTGCCATTGCCGGAGCGATATTGCCTGCCTGCTCCTGTAATATTGTGCCGCTTTTTGCCAGTATTCTTAAGTGCGGCTCAGGCATAGGCCCCGCATTTACTTTTCTTTATGCCGGCCCGGCCATAAATCTAATCTCTCTGGTGTTGACATTTAAAGTAATCGGGCCAATACTGGGGATGTGGAGGGTAATAGGAGTGCTTTTAATTTCCATGCTCCTGGGTTTGATTATGGAGTTTTTATTTTCCGGAAGAGGAAAACCTGCTTCGATCGCGCAGGGAACGCAACATCCGATGAACCCGGAGGTTACAAAAACAGAAAAACCCCGGTTATTGCTGCTTTTCGGCTTACTTTTTGCAATTCTAATTACAGGTTCTTCATTGGTTACTCCTTCCGGGACGTATCCTTTAGATAAAACACAAATATTCTTGAATGCCGGCATTTTCTTTACTTTAGTGGTTTTGCTTATCAGCCTGGTTATTGTTAAATTTAAGAAAATTGAAGTCCTCGACTGGGCAAAACAGACCTTTAAGCTTATTAAAACCATTGTGCCTTTATTTATCCTTTCTATATTAATAATAGGCTTGATTGCTAAATATATCGATATCCGCTGGATCCATAACCTGTTTTCAGCTCAAAAAGATATTTTAGGCAACCGGTTGTTTTTTCCCAGCTTAAGGTCGACTTTTTACGCGACTGTTTTTGGAGAGTTTATGTATTTTCCGATACTCTCTGAAATTGCGTTTACAAAAGCGTTTTTAAAGTTGGGCATGGATGTGGGGCCGGCGCTGGCAATACTTTTGGCCGGAGCAGGAACCAGCCTGCCGGGTTTTATCCTTATTTCCAGATTTGTGAGCTGGAGAAAAGTAGTTGCGTATTTTTTAATTTCAGTAGTATTAGAGGTGACTTTTGCCACCTCAGTTTCTATGGCAATAGGAGATTACGTCTGCGCGTGTTTAAACTTGAAATAATTTAAATATTAAGGAGGGCTCGATGAAAAAAAATTTGTCGCTTATATTCATTCTTACAGTATTCCTGGGTTTCTTAATGGCAATGTCTTATTTTAGCCGCAGGGCCAACCATAATAACCGCACTCCGCTTAATATATATGTCCCTTGCGGCCTGACCCTGCCATTTAAAGAGCTTGGCCTGGCTTTTGAGCAGGCGCACCAAAATATAAAGGTAGAGGGAACTTTCGATAACGCTGTTGTCCTGACTAAATTTATCCTGAAAAAAGAAAAAAGGCCGGATTTATTTATTTCTCCCGGAAAAAAAGAAACCGGCATGCTGGTTCAAGGAGGCTTGCTGGATGAGCCTTCTATAAAAGCATTCGGCAAATATGAACTTATCTTGATTGCTCCTTCAGGCTCAAAAGAGATGAGTAAGCTGGAGGATTTATTGAAGGATTCGGTGAAGATCATCGTTATCGCCAACCCTAATTATAATTCTATCGGGGAGTATTCGGTTATGGCGCTTAAAAAACTGGGATATTGGGATAAATTACAGAAAACTAAATCTATAATGCTTACTAACACGCCTATTGAGGCGCTGACATTTATCGCTGCCAATAAGGCCGATGCCGGAATACATTATAATGTCTGCCCTTTTGAGACAGATACCGGCAAGGTTTCCCAGGGCGCGATAAAGGTTGTTGCCCAATTGCCCAGCGAAAGCCATCCTCCGATTTATAACTATATCGGTATATTAACTGAAAGCAAAAATAAGAAAAACGCCCAGAGCTTTATTGATTTTATGTTTTCTCCAAAGGGGCAGGAGATATTATCCAAATATGGCCTGGGAGGTAATGCTGAAGGGGCAAGTCAGGCTTCCCCCAAACAAACTATAGCAAAGGTTAATATACAGGCATATTACCCCTTTAATGAAGAGCATCTTTATATCAAGGATTATCTGGAAACCCTGCCGCAGAAGTTTAACGGGCTTGTTAAAGTAGAATGCGTTGATTTCCGTAGTGATGAAGGCTATGTGCTTTGGCGTAAGACCGGCCTTGCCTGCGGGGGGATATTGATAAACGGCAAGTATAAATTCTCCATAAGTAAGGATGGAAAGGCCAAAGAAGTGGAATTCTTGAAGAAAATAGATTTGTTTTGGACCAAAGAGGAGCTTGAAGATGCGGTTAAGCAGGAATTAGAGAAATAATAGCGCATTGATTTATACTATTTGACAAATCCTAATAAAGAGGTATAATAATACGAAGATTAGGAATTTATAAGTTTAGGCCGCAAGGAGAGGGCAACTAACCTTTGCGGTTTTTTTGGTTGTTGCGATGCCGTTTTTGGAGGTGCGTATCAAAAAGGTAAAGACTTCGCTTAAGGGCAGGAAATGTAAATATCTGCACTGCAAGCATATATTAAGTATTTATAACCATGAAGAGTATTGCCATATCCATCTTGGCCTGCTGACTTATGGCGACAAGATTAAGACAAGCAAGGTATAATGATGAATAAGACGATAATAACAAATAATCCCGTTCAGCCAAATTCGGGTTTTTTTGGTTTAGGGATTGCGCCTAAAATTCTGGATATTTTGGAGGATATGAAGTTTAAGGTGCCGACACCTATCCAGTTAAAGGCGATTCCCCTGGCTATTGAAGGTAAGGATATTGTGGGAATTGCCCAGACCGGAACCGGTAAAACGCATTCTTTTGCCATACCCATGGTGCAGCGGCTGGTGCAGAAGAAAGGCATAGGATTAGTGCTTGCTCCGACTAGGGAGCTGGCTATCCAAATCGATGAGGCTTGCCGGGTAATTGCTCATGCCTTTGGTATGAAGACCGCCTGTCTTATTGGCGGAGCGCCTATGGAACCGCAGGTGCAGGCTTTGCGAAAAGATCCCCGCCTGGTAATTGCTACTCCGGGCAGATTAATTGATCATATGTCGCAGTGGAATTTCCTCCCGGATAGCGTGGTTATGCTTGTGCTTGATGAGGCCGACCGCATGCTGGATATGGGATTTGCCCCGCAAATTGAGAAAATATTACGCTTCCTGCCTAAAGAAAGACAAACAATGCTTTTTTCGGCAACTATGCCTAAAGAGATCATGAATATTGCCGCTAAATATATGAAATTGCCTTTGAGTGTTGAAATAGCTCCGTCAGGGACGACCTCTGAAAAGGTTACCCAGGAGTTGTTTATCGTAAAGAAAGAGGCAAAAACCCAATTGCTTAAGAAACTGCTCGCGCAATATCATGGTACGGTACTTTTGTTTTCGCGCACTAAACATAATGCCAGGAAGATAGTTAAGTCAATCAGGGATATGGGGCATTCTGCTTCAGAGATCCATTCTAACCGTTCCCTTAGCCAGCGCCGGGAGGCTTTGGAAGGCTTTAAATCCGGTAAATATAAGGTGTTGGTTGCTACCGATATCGCTTCCCGGGGTATTGATGTCACCGGGATTGAACTGGTGATTAATTATGATTTACCTGAGGACGCGGAGAATTATGTGCATCGTATCGGCCGGACTGCCCGCGCAGGGCATAAGGGCCACGCAATTTCTTTCGCTACACCTGATCAGGGGCATGATGTCCGCGATATTGAGAAGCTTATTAAGGCGACTTTACCCGTATCAAAGCATGCCGAGCTTACTCTTGATAGATTCAGTGAATCCACCCAAAGCTCCAGCCACCATTCCGATCGTCATTCCGGCCGTCAGTCTTACCATGGACAGTCCAGACAAAGCCAAACCAAGAAACCATATAAATACCCCAAGCCCAAATTCTACCGTTAAACCTCAAGACGTTTTATCTAACCTTTTGTAAATAAACAAGTTCTGAAACAATTGTTTTATGAACTATGTTTAGAATAAAAAAGTTGTTAGAGTTATCCTTCTTTTACGTCTCTTGATAGTGAAAGGAGGGCGGAGTATGCCAACTTATACTAGAAAGCATCAGCTGTCTGGTTCTTTTATTTTTCATCTGATTAACAGGGGGAATAAAAAAGAAGCGGTTTTTAATGAAACAAGAGAATATCTTTATTTTATAAAATTGCTTAAAGAATACAGGGAAAGATTCAACCTTAAGATTTACCACTGGGTGCTCATGCCGAATCATTATCACCTTTTGTTAGAGATAGATGAGCCTGAGCGTATATCCAGTTGTATGGCCGGGATCAACCGTGCATATACATGTTATTACCATAAGAATTATCTTACTGCTGGATTTTTGTGGCAGGGTAGATTTAAGCTCCAACCAGTACAGAAAGGAGAATATCTGTTTGCTTGCGGCAGATATATCGAGAGAAATCCTTTAAGGGCGAATATGGTTTCCCAGGCGCAGGATTACTTTTTTAGCAGCGCACGATTTTATTGTTTGGGGGAACAGGACGGGGTTACTACGGAGAGCCCTATCTTTGGTGAATTCGGTCAAGACGTTAGTTTAAGGCGCTTAGTCTACAAGAAGTTTTTGAGCAATTTTGATAATAATGAAGAAGAAATATTTCGAACTTTAGATGTTCCATTAGGGGATAAAGAATTTATAAGTAGGATAACAAAAGCCCATGGCAGGTTATTTCCCAAAAGAAGAGGCCGGCCTCGAGAAAGAATTGTTGCACAACCCGTTGATTATGATAAGATTGCATAAAGCGTCTTATTAATATGGATAATAAAAAAAGAACAGCGTTTCAGCTTATTTTTCTTTTTGGTTTAGTGAGCCTTTTTGGAGATATGGTCTATGAAGGGGCGCGCAGCGTCAATGGCCCGTACCTTAAGACCCTTGGCGCAAACGCCGCGATAGTAGGCTTGGTAGCCGGTATTGCCGAATTCCTGGGCTACGCCATACGTTTGTTTTCGGGATATTTTGCAGACAAGACTAAATCATATTGGTTATTTACTTTTCTTGGATATGGCCTGTTGGTCAGCGTCCCGTTACTTGCTTTAACCGGCATTTGGCAGGTAGCGGTTATTTTTATTATTATTGAGAGATTAGGTAAGGCCTTGCGCAGCCCGGCAAAGGATACTATTCTTTCCCAGGCCACCAAACAAGTAGGGACAGGCTTTGGTTTTGCTATAGCTGAAGTGCTCGATCAGATCGGCGCAATCAGCGGACCGCTGATTTTTACCATACTTTTTCTGGTTATCGGTAAAGGGGATAGGGCTCTGCCAGATTATCAGCGAGGATATTCATTACTTTGGGTCCCCTTGATTTTGGTCATGCTCTGCATAATACTTGCGTATCGGCGTCTGCCTAATCCGGAAACTTTAGAGGTTCCTGCAGCCAAGCCTCAGGAAACAGATAAGCTAAGTAAAGTTTTCTGGATTTATACAATCTTTACCTTTATTACTACACTTGGTTTTGCTAATTTTGCTTTAATCGGTTATCACTTTAAGGCTAAACACGTCTTAAGTGACGCGCAGATACCTTTGTTTTACGCTATAGCCATGGGGGTTGACGCATTGGCAGCTTTGGCTATTGGCAAGGCTTATGATATTTTTAAGTCCAGGCGCGGCAATGAAAAGGCCGGCCTGGTTACCTTGATCGCTATCCCGGTTTTCTCCTTATTTATACCTGCATTTGTTTTCTCCACAAAGTTTTCATTTGCTTTGGCCGGCGCAATAATCTGGGGGATTGTTATGGGCGCTCATGAAACAGTTATGAAATCCGCGATTGCCGACCTGACCCCTTTAAAGAAGAGGGGTACCGGTTACGGGATATTTAATACCGCTTACGGCCTGGCGATTTTTATCGGCAGCGCATTTACCGGCCTGCTTTATGAACATTCAATATTGGCGGTTATAATTATCAGTATTGCAGTGGAGATAGCCGCAATCCCGGTGTTCTTTATTCTGAAAAAAGAAGCCCTGAGAATTTAAAATAAGATAACGGCAAGGAAGTAAGATGCTGCGTTTGGTATTAATTGTTTTAATTTTAATGAGTAGTTTAAGCTTTTCTGCCTATGCACATCAAGACCCTTTAGCAGAGGAGTGGAATCCGTCTTCAGCCGGCACGCTCACCACTTGGACAGCCCCGCTTTGCGCTAAAGGAGAGTTTGTAATTCAGCCCTTCATTTTTTATAATAGAACAAGAGGCAGTTTTGATTCAGATAGCAAATATCACGGATTAGCTAAGGGTGACAGAAAAGATCAATATCAAGAACAGCTATTTGTGCAATATGGTATTACCGACAGGCTGGAGATTGATGCCCAGACAGTTTATCAGGAAAATTATATCAGGCAGGATGGTACAAACGCTCATAAAAACGGTTTTGGGGACAGTTATTTGTTTCTGCGTTATTGCGCCATAGAAGAAAAAGGCTGGCTGCCTCATATAACCGGTTTATTCCAGCTTAAAATTCCTACCGGTAAATATCAGCATTTAAATCCTGATAAATTGGAAACCGACTCTATGGGTACCGGTTCCTGGGATCCCGGGTTTGGTTTTAACCTGACTAAAAAGCTTAAGCCGTTTATATTCCATGCTGATACTATCTTTAGTTTTCCTCAGAAAGTAATGATAGACGGGGTAAAAACAAGATACGCCAGCTATGCTAACTATGATTTTGGGGTAGAATATTTCCTGCCCAAAGGTTTTAATTTGATGCTTGAGGCCAATGGGTATGTGCAGGGGGATACTTGGCAGGATGGAGGAAGAAGCGCATCAACGGCGGTAAACTATTTGACCTTAGTTCCCGGTGTAGGCTGGTCATGCGATAAGGTGCAGTTTTTATTAGCTTATCAGAGGGTAGTCTCGGGGACTAACACAGATGCCAATGATTCGGTAGTATTAACCGGGGTTTATACTTTTTAAGAAGATAATCGGCGAAAGGAAATAATATGCATATCCCCGATGGATATTTAGGTCCGGCGACATGCGGTTTATTTTACCTTGTTATGCTGCCTATATGGACAGCGGCTTCATCTATTGTTAAGAAAACTCTTAATTCCAGACAGGTGCCTTTGCTGGCGGTTGGGGCGGCATTTAGTTTTGTAATCATGATGTTCAATGTTCCTATCCCGGGCGGCACTACAGGCCATGCGGTAGGCGGTGTGCTTGTGGCAATACTTCTTGGGCCATGGGCTGCATGTATTGCCATTACGGTAGCGCTTGTGATTCAGTCGTTACTGTTTGGGGACGGAGGGATCACTGCCATAGGCGCAAATTGTTTTAATATGGCGTTTGTGCTTCCTTTTGCCGGATATTATATATATAAAGTAATCAGCTGGAAAGCCCCGGTAGATTCGAGGAGAAGGGTTATTGCCGCAGGTATTGCCGGCTATGTCGCACTTAATATCTCCGCCGGGATAACCGGATTTATGTTTGGTATCCAGCCTCTGTTGTATAAAACCGCAAGCGGTGCGGCCCTGTATTGTCCTTATGGCTTAAACGTTGCTTTGCCTGCTATGCTGGGAGAACATCTTCTGTTTTTTGGATGGGTAGAGGCAATTGTAACTGCCTTGGTAATAAAATATTTGCAAAAACATGCCCCGGAGCTTTTGGAAGAGGGGAGGAAAGCCCAATGAAGATTATTTCTAAATTCTGGATTTTTATCGGAGTGTTAATTGTTTTATCTCCCTTGGGACTTTTGTTGCCTGAACATTTTAAGGCAGGCTCAGCCTGGGGGGAGTGGGGAGCTGGTGAGATGCGGCAGTTGGTTGGGTATGTCCCAAAAGGTTTAGAAAAGCTCTCGACTCTTTGGAGAGCGCCGATCCCTGATTATGCCTTTAACGGCTGGAAAGATCAGTCTTTGCCAGCTTTAAGCCTTGCTTATATTTTTTCAGCTGTTATAGGGATACTTATTTGCGTTGTCGTGGTGTTTATATTAGGTAAGTTTCTAAAGAAGTAAGTAATTGTTTCGTAAACCAAAGAGTTTACATTAGTTATATAAAGCGTCTTATGTCCTTACTTGACATATTGGTTTATTTTTGTTATAAGTATAAAAAGATTTACCCCTCAAAAGTATAATAATTATTTCCCAATTTAGAAAGTTTAAGCGATGGATGAAAATTCAGCACTTGCCGAAACCCCCCTTGTTAATAATCATAGAAAATTGACTGCGAAGCTGGCGCCTTTTGGCGGCTGGTTAATGCCTATTCAATATAGCGGTATTATCGAAGAACATAACTGGGTACGTAAAAATGCCGGGTTATTCGATATCTGCCATATGGGTGAGTTTATTATCCAGGCGGATTTAACTAAGAGCAATCTTGGTAATTTAGTGACAGTTAACCTTGAGGGGATGCCGTTTAATTCCTGCCGTTACGGATTTATGCTTAATGAGCAGGGAGGCATTATTGACGACCTGCTTGTTTATAGGATCGGCAACTCCGAGTGGATGATCGTAGTTAACGCCGCAACCACCGGCAGGGATTTTGCCCACCTAAAGAAACATTTAACCGGCATAAGACTCCTTGAGAATGTTTCTCAATCGCTGGGCAAGCTTGATTTACAGGGCCCGCTTGCCGCAGAGGTATTAGCAGCTCTAACCGGACCGGGTATTAAGGGTTTGAGATATTACACCTTTGATTATTTTTCAGTATTGGGTGAAGAAATTATTATCAGCCGGACAGGATATACCGGAGAACTGGGGTATGAATTGTATATGCCGAATAATAAGATCCCGGAATTATGGGAGAAATTACTTAGTGACCGGCGGGTTAAACCTATAGGCCTTGGGGCGCGCGATACATTGCGCCTGGAGATGGGTTACAGCCTTTATGGCCAGGACATAGATGAAAAAACCACTCCATTAGAAGCAGGGCTGGGGTATTTTATAGATTGGGATAAGGAGTTTATTGGAAAATCCAGCCTTTTAAAACAAAAACAAAACGGGGTTGGCCGCAGGATGATCTGTTTTATCGCTGATTCCCGGCGCTCACCCCGCTATAATTACCGTATAACCTATCAAGGCAAGGATGTAGGAGCGGTAACCAGCGGTTCGTTTTCTCCCAGTCTGGGCCTTGGCATCGGGATGGGTTATGCCGGATGTGAAATTCCTTCCGGAGAAGAAATTACTCTTTGCGAAAACTCAATTGTTATAAATGCGAAAACCACGCGCAAACCTTTCTATAAAAACGGCAGCGCAAAATTAGGAGAAATAAAATGACCGTACCGGATAACCTTTTATACACTAAAGACCATGAGTGGGCAAAGCTTGAGGGGGATAAGGCAACTATAGGGATAACTGATTTCGCGCAGCATTCTCTTGGTGATATTACCTTTATCGATCTGCCAAAACCAGGGGCTCAAGTTAAACAATCCGCCTGGTGCGCGACTGTCGAATCAGTAAAGGCCGCTTCAGATGTTTACGCGCCGCTTTCAGGCGAAGTGCTCAAGGCTAACGCGGAATTAACCAGCCATCCGGAGCTGGTGAACAAATCCGCTTATGAGGCAGGGTGGTTTGCGGTAATTAAAATTGCCGACTTAGAAGAAAAGAAAACACTTATGAATCCTGTCCAATATAAAGAATACATACAAGGTTTATCTAAATGAACTATATTCCGCACACAGAATTAGAAAAGAAGGAGATGCTTAAAACTATCGGCGTAGAAAGCGTTGATGATCTTTTTAAGCATATCCCAGCGGAGCTGCGGCCCAAGTCTTTTAATATCCCGGAAGGTAAATCTGAATTTGAAGTAATGGAGCATTTAAAAATTCTTAGCCGTAAAAACGCTACTAATCTTACGGATTTTGTGGGCGGAGGTTTTTATGACCACTATATTCCGGCGGCGGTTGACGCATTAGCCGGACGCGCTGAATTTTATACCGCATATACCCCTTATCAGCCTGAATGTTCACAAGGCTGGCTCCAGGCGATCTATGAATATCAGACGGTGATTTGTGAATTGACCGGTTTGGACGTTTCCAACGCCTCTCTTTATGACGGCGGCACAGCGCTCTATGAAGCGGCGATGATGGCGGTAAGGCTGTCCGGAAGAAAAAAAATAATTGTTGATAGCGGGGTAAGTTTAATTTACCGCACCATGCTTTACGCTTATACATCCAATCTTTCCATTGAGTTCGTAGAAACTCCGGTAGTGCACGGTCAGGCTTGCCGAGAAGACATTTATAAACATTTGGATGACAAGACCGCGGCAGTGATTGTGCAGAACCCTAACTTTTTCGGGGCAGTGGATGATTTCTCCGATATTGTGGAACGCGTGCATAAATGCGGGGCGCTGGCAATCGCTTCAGTTTATCCGGTTTCTCTGGGCATGCTTAAGAGTCCGGGGGAGATGGGTATTGATATCGCGACCGGGGAGGGCCAGAGTTTAGGCATACCTTTATCTTTTGGCGGTCCGTATTTAGGTTTTATCGCGGTAAAAAAAGAGCATATGCGCCAGCTGCCCGGCAGGATAGTAGGGGCAACCGTGGATAAAGATAACAAGCGGGGTTTTGTTTTGACCCTGCAGGCGCGCGAACAGCATATCCGCAGAGAGAGGGCAACCTCAAATATCTGTTCTAACGAGGCGCTTTGCGCATTGCGCGCCTTGATATATACTTGCCTTTTGGGTAAGTCCGGTTTTTATGAGCTGGCCAGGTTAAATTATCAGAAGGCGGAGTTTGCCAAGGTAACATTAGATAAAGTCACCGGGGTAAAGGTTAAGCGCAGCGCGCCGACATTTAATGAATTTACGGTCTGCCTGCCTAAGAATGCCGATGAAGTAGTTTGCAGCTTGATTGATAAGGGGTTTGCCTGCGGTTTCCCGCTGGGTAGATTTTATAAGGGGTTAGATAATTATCTTTTGGTCGCGGTTACGGAAAAACGCACCAAAGAAGAGATTGTGCAATTTGCCAACAGCCTGGAGGCGGTGCTATGCAGTTAATCTTTGAGAAAAGCCGGCCCGGCCGAAAAGGATTTGCGCTGCCTGAAATAGATGTGCCGATAGCCCCTGGCTTAACCGAGAAGTATTGCCGTAAGCAGGCAGCTCCTTTGCCTGAAGTTTCTGAATTAGATGTGGTACGCCATTTTTCTAATTTAAGCCGCCTGAATTTTTCAGTGGATACAAATTTTTATCCTTTGGGTTCCTGTACTATGAAATACAATCCTAAATTTACCGAGAAAGCCTGCGCGCTGGAGGGTTTTAGCGATCTGCATCCTTTGTTGCCCCAGCTCCTGGGAGGGGGGATGCTCGCCCAGGGTTCTTTGGAGGTCTTGTATAATACGGAAAGATTGCTCAGCGAGATTACGGGGATGCATGCTTTTACTACTCAGCCGCTTGCCGGAGCCCACGGTGAGTTAACCGGGGTCATGTTGATTGCCGCATACCATAAGAACAATGGCGAGCGAAGAAAACATATAATTATCCCGGATTCTTCACATGGCACTAATCCTGCCAGCGCAGCAATTGCCGGATATAACGTAGTAGTTATCCCGACGGATAAAGATGGTTTCCTGGATATGACCGCATACAAAAAAGCCCTAAGCCGGGAAACCGCGGCAGTTATGCTTACTTGTCCGGATACGCTTGGGTTTTTTAATCCTAAAATAAAAGAGATCGCGGATTTAGCCCATGGAGCAGGGGCATTGATGTATTATGACGGAGCTAATCTTAACGCGATACTGGGAAAATGCCGTCCGGGAGATATTGGTTTTGATGTGATACATCTTAACTTGCATAAAACTTTTGCCACTCCGCATGGCGGAGGAGGTCCGGGAGCAGGACCGGTAGGGGTGTGTGAAAAGTTAGCGGATTTCCTTCCCATATCCAGGGTTATCCGCCGCTCTGACGGGACATTTGCTTTAGATTATCATAAACATAAATCCATCGGCTATATCGCTCCTTTTTATGGGAACTTTGGCGTGATTTTGAAAGCATACGCGTATATTTTATGTTTAGGCAGGGCCGGGCTTATTGAGGCCAGTGAAAACGCGGTATTAAGCGCGAATTATTGCCTTAGCCGCCTGAAAGATTATTACGCGCCGGCTTACGGCAAAAGATGCATGCATGAATGTGTTTTGTCTGCGGCCAGTCAGTTAGAGCAGGGGGTGCATGCTTTGGATATCTCCAAATACCTTATTGATAAAGGATTTCATCCGCCGACGATATATTTCCCTCTAATCGTAAAAGAGGCAATGATGATTGAGCCGACAGAAACCGAGAGCAAGGAAACGCTTGATGCCTTTATTGATTGTTTGATCGAAGCGGCATTGCTTTCTAAGTCCAATCCTGAGGCTCTGCATTCAGCCCCGCTGTCTATGCCGGTTAAGCGGCTTGATGAAACAAAAGCCGCCCGGGAACCAAATTTGCGCTGGCAGCAAAAATAAGAAAATCATGAAGAGATTCAGGCTTATCCGTTCAATGCCGGCAAGCGCCGAATATAATATGGCGCTGGATGAGAAAATATTCCATCGTTATATAGAAGATGGTATTCCGGTGCTGCGGATATATGGATGGCAGGGGCCTTCTTTTACGTATGGGATAGGGCAGAATCCTGAAAGCCAGCTCGACCTGAAATTATGCCAGCGTGACGGCGTGCAGATCGCGCAAAGAATTACCGGCGGCGGCATACTCTTTCATCATAACGAGATTACTTACAGTATTGTTTGTTCTAAAGAAGATATAGGCGAAGAAAGAAAAGTTTTTGTTTCCTACCGGCAGATTTGCGCTTTCCTGATTTATTTTTATAAATCCCTTGGTTTAAATGTTTCTTTCGCTCTGGAGGCCGATGATTTTAAAATGAGGAGCCTGCCGCATCAATTATGCAGCGCTTCGCATGAAAAATATGATATTGTTATCGGCGGGAGGAAAATTGGAGGCAATGCCCAGAAACGCAGACGCCAGGCTGTATTCCAGCATGGTTCTATTCCGCTTAGCATTGATTGGGATTTTTTGCGCCGTTATGTACGCTTACTGCCGGATAACATTTCTTTGGGAGCCACGGCATTGGCTGAAGAGTTGGCTGTCATGCCGGACAGGCATTCCCTGGAGCAGAGGCTCATTGATGCTTTGGCGCATGTGTATGGAGTTAGTTTAGAAGCCTGTAGACAGTGTATGTAATTCTATGTGTATCATCTACTTATGCAAGAAATACTTTTGATAATGTTTATAGGGCGGTGAATTACGAATGAAAGATTTGTTTTGTAACTGATTATATTGCAATAGATTATATAGACTGTCTACAGAGATGATGAAGCCGGAGTGGTTGAATAAAAAGATTTCGCTTAGGGATTGCAGTCAGGTCAAGAATTTACTTAAAGGCCTGCGGCTGCATACGGTTTGCGAAGAGGCGCTCTGCCCGAATATGGGGGAATGTTTTAATAAGGGGCAGGCGACATTTATTATTCTTGGGGCAATCTGCACGCGGGCTTGCCGTTTTTGCGGGGTGGCTAAGGGTCGGCCGCTTGCTCCTGATGCTGACGAGCCGAGGCGTATTGTTGAGGCTGTGCAGAAGATGGGGCTAAAGCATGTGGTCATTACCAGTGTTACCCGTGATGATTTAGCTGACGGAGGGGCCTCGGTATTTGTAGAAACTATTTTACGCCTGCGCGCTCTAACCAGTAAAGTTTCAATTGAAACACTTATACCGGATTTTAATGCCGATGAAAAGTCTTTAGGCGCGCTTGCGCAAGCAAGCCCTGATATCATCGCTCATAATATGGAAACAGTGCCGCGGTTATATAAAGATATACGGCCGCAGGGAGCAGAATATCGGCGTTCGCTGGAGGTTTTAAATATGTTAAAGCATATTGCTCCGGGAATACCTCTTAAGTCCGGAATTATGCTTGGCCTGGGTGAGAAAAAAGATGAGGTTTTTTCAGTTTTTGATGACCTTATCAAAGCAGGCTGTTCGTTATTGAGTATCGGTCAGTATCTTGCGCCGAGTAATAAACATTTTTCCGTGCAGGAGTATGTCGCTCCGGAGGCTTTTCAGGAGTATAGGGATGAAGCCCTCAGGCGGGGATTTGCATTTGTAAAAAGCGGTCCGTATGTGCGCAGCTCTTATGCCGCCTATGAATATCTAAAATGAGAAAAAATTCCTCCAGTAACGGGTTCATTGAACATTCCTTGATGGGAGTTTTGTCGTTTATTAAAACCTCTTTATTTGCCGAGGAATATGCTTTAAAAGGCGGGTTTATGCAATCCCTGGATCAGCGGATAAAAGCACTAAGTTTTGTTTTGTTGATCATCGCGACGCTGTTAACAAAAAATATCTTAGTCGTTTTCTGCCTCTATTTATTTTGTTTATTTCTGGCTGTCATTTCTAAAGTCGGCCTGGGTTTTTTCTTGAAACGCACCTGGGTATTTATCCCGTTATTTTCGTTATTTATCGCGTTGCCTGCATTATTTAGTAATTTTACCCCCGGGGCGGAATTTTTCAGTTTCAAAATCGCAGGCGTTTCCCTGGTAATTACCCGGCCGGGATTATTAACTGTTTTGTTATTTGTTTTGCGCGTTACCGCCGCGGTTTCTTTTGCCGTGCTATTGAGCATCACTACGCGGCATTTTGAGTTGTTAAAGGTCCTGCGTACTTTTGGGATCCCTCAGGTTTTTGTGATGACCTTAGGAGTCTGTTACCGTTATATTTATCTTTTGATAGGAATAATTGAGAATACGTATCTAGCCATTAAGAGCAGGGTGGGTTCAGTTGTGCATTATAAGAAAGGACAGCAAATAGTCGGCTGGAATATCGCTTTTCTCTGGGTGCGTTCCTGTCGTCTGAATGAAGATGTTTATAATGCCATGCTTTCCCGCGGGTACAGCGGACAGCCTTATGTTCTGGATGATTTCCGGGCGCGCTTAAGGGATTGGCTGTGGCTGGCATTTACAGGAGTAACTCTAATATGGATTATCCGGTTTTTTCATTAAAGAATGTCTGGTTTTCTTATTTAGGCAGGTTTCCGGCATTAACTGCCGTGGATATTGATATTAAGCCGGGTGAAAAGATATCTATTATCGGCGCAAACGGTTCAGGCAAATCCACGCTTTTGCATCTCCTGGATGGACTGATTTTTGCGGATAAAGGGTCGGTGAATTTCTGCGGTAAAGAGTTAAATGAGAAAAGTTTTAATGATATCGAGTTTTCCCGTAATTTCAGGCGTAAAGTAGGATTTGTTTTTCAGAACCCTGATGTGCAGTTGTTCTGCCCGAGCGTTAAAGAGGATATTATCTTTGGGCCACTGCAACTGGGTGTAGCGAAAAGCGAAATCCAGGTCCGGCTGGAAAGACTCGTAACTATATTGGGGATCCAGGGTTTGCTGGACAGATCGCCGAATCAATTAAGTATAGGAGAGAAGCGTAAGGTAGCCTTAGCATCCACTTTAATTATCGAACCGGATGTCATTATCCTGGATGAACCGACGGCCGGGCTTGACCCGTCAACTACGAGGCATATTATCGACCTGCTTCTGGATGAAAATGTTGCCGGAAAGACAATTATCACCTCTACGCATGACCTGCATATTGTAGGGGAGATCTCGGATATGGTTTATGTTTTTGGAGCGGATAAAAGAATAGTTAAGTCCGGCCAGGCGGATAATATTTTAAATGACCTGGATTTGCTTACCGCCAATAACCTTGTGCACATCCACAGCCACAGGCATAAAGATAAGATGCATATCCATCCGCATGTGCATTTGGACCATCATGATGAGGAGCATTGAAATGAAAAGAGATAGCGCTCCAGGAAAAGTTTTTTGTACGCCCCT
This sequence comes from Candidatus Omnitrophota bacterium, assembly GCA_041661605.1. Taxonomy (GTDB): domain Bacteria; phylum Omnitrophota; class Gorgyraeia; order Gygaellales; family Profunditerraquicolaceae; genus UBA6249. Next base: position 56,334 of record JBAZUE010000001.1, read on the forward strand.
TAAAGGCAGGCAAAGATTTTTACGTTTGTTTGGGGAATCAAGTAAGCAGTATGGTTTAGCCTCCGGGCTTGTAACTTTAAAAAGCAAAGAGTCAGTTGGCCTGCATAACACTAAAAATAAAGAGGAGGCCTTGATTATTTTAGAAGGCCAGGCCCAAGTGTCATATGGAAAAGGCTCCAGAATCAAAGTAAAAAAGAACTGCTTTGTTTATATCCCGCCTAAGACCGACCACGACCTCAAAAACACAGGTAAAGGTATTCTAAAATACGTTTATATAACCGCTTGTATATAAAGACGCAAAACAATTGTTTTTTGTTGAATTTAAGTAATTGTTTTGTAAGTCAAAGAGACCTGAAGGGTTATGTAAAGCGTCTTGAAATTTAAGATTATTAATGTAGAATGATGCTATGATGGAATTTTTTAAATCCCAGATGGATTATATTTTTTTCATATATGGGATGAGCTTTTTTATCCTCTCGGCTGTCTGCCTGTTGTTAGTAAAAATCCAAGAAATAAAATTGCCCTGGTTGTGGCTGGGATTATTCGGTTTTACCCATGCCATTAATGAATGGCTGGATTTATTTTCCATAAGCATTGGCGATACTGATGCGTTTAGCCTGCTGCGGCTGGCGGTAATGCTGGTATCATTCGTATTCCTGGCAGGATTCTCCTGGTTGAGTTACTCGGCATTAAGAGGCAAATCTTTGAACCAGTGGTTTTTGATTCCCTGGTTATCGTTGGTTTTCTTGGGATGGTATTTTGATAAAAATAACGGATTTAATTTTACCTGCCGATATTTGCTGGGGTTTGTCAGCGCCCTTAGCGCAGGGGCCATCCTGGTTTCTTACGCTTTAAAATTTAAGAATAGCCGGAGACGGTTAATTACTGCTTTAGGTTTCTTTATCGCAGCCTATTCTTTTACCCAACTCGTAATCTCAAGCCCGCCGCCTTTGTTTAAGCATACGTTATTGAACCAGGATAATTTTGCCCAATTTACCGGTTTTCCTATACAGCTGCTACGCTGCGTTTTGGCTATGTGCGCCGCTTTTACTACCTTGGCATACTGGTATTTTATACAAGGCGGCCATGGCAATGACGGGTTGAGTAAAAAGAAAAGAAAACAGGTCCTCTCACTGGGGTTAGTTTATTTGACCCTGGTAATTCTGGGTTGGTTGATTACACAAAGCATTGGGGTTTATTTCAATCGTTTAAATGTTAATGAGCTGTCGGCTAAGGCTAATACTGTGGCCGCGGCGATAAATTTCCGCTACGTGAATTCACTGACCGCTTCGGCCGCGGATACGGGTAATCCCGCTTACGAGCGCCTCAAGGAGCAGCTTAAGGCGGTAAATGAGGTTAACGCTGATTTAAGATTTGTTTATTTAATGCGGCTTGATAAAGGTAAGATAATCTTCCTTGCGGATTCAGAGCCGGATTCTTCTGCCAGCAGTTCTTATCCGGGACAGGTTTATACAGAGGCTCCCCCGGAGTTAAAAACTAAATTCTTAAGCCGTCAGGCCTTTGTTATTAAAGCCTACACCGACAGATGGGGCAGCTGGATTTCTGTTTTTGCCCCGGTAATTGATTTAAGAAACAATGAAATAGTCGCTTTGGTCGGTATGGACATGGATGTAAAAATATGGCAGCAGAAGATGTTTTTGCGCCGTCTGCTTGGTATCTTTATAAGTTTTTGCATGTTTATTTTGTTTTCCGTTTTTTTTATCATCAATCAGATCAACCGGGCCTCCGCCGAAAAAATAGCTGTTTCACAGAAGCATTTGCAAACATTGATTGATAATATCCCCAGCCCGGTTTTCTATAAGAATGCGCAGGGTAAATATTTAGGTTGTAATTTTTCCTTTGCGCAATTCTTCGGGTTAACAAAAGAGACTGTAATCGGCAAGAGTTTCTTTGATATTAACCCACCTAAGAGCGCGGAAATTAATCACCTGGTAGATGTTGAGCTGTTCAGTTCGCCTGGGGGTGGATCTAAGATTTATGAATCTGAGATACTGGATGCGCAAGGTGAAAAACATATGATGCTTTTAAGCAAATCCACATATCCGGGCCCGGATGGAAAGATCGCCGGGTTAGTCGGGGTGATGCAGGATATTACCGAGCGCAAGATGATGTTGGAAGAATTAAAGCAGAAGAATATCGCGCTGGAAAAACTGGACCAATTAAAATCGGATTTTGTCGCCATGGTATCTCATGAGCTGCGTACCCCGCTTTCCATAACCAAGGAAGGCATCAGCCTGGTTTTGGACGGGATTTCCGGCAGCATTAATCCAGAGCAGAGTAAAATCCTTGCTACCTCCAAGAATAATATCGACCGGCTGGCCAGGATTATCAACAGCCTTCTGGATATTTCTAAGATAGAAAGCGGCAGGGTGGAACTTAGAAAGAAAAACGTTGATATCGAAGCTTTGATAAAAACCGTTGTTTCTTCATTTCAAAATATGGCGGAAGAAAAAAAATTGGAGATAAGGCTTGATCTGGCTGAAGGGAAAGGGTTAAGTTTGTATGTTGATGAAGACAGGATAATCCAGGTTTTTACTAACCTGATCGGAAATTCCCTTAAATTTACCGAGAAAGGGCATATTGATGTTTCGCTGGCGCAAAGAGAAAATGAGGTGGAGTTTACAGTCAGCGATACAGGTATCGGCATCGCAGAAGAAAATATCCCCAGGGTGTTTACTAAATTTCTGCAGTTTGGCCGCACCCCCGGGGGAGGAGAAAAAGGCACGGGTTTAGGGCTTTCTATAGCCAAGGGCCTGGTTGAACTGCACAGGGGCAAGATCCGGCTGGAGAGTGAAGTTGGCAAAGGCACAAAATTTATATTTAGCCTGCCTAAATATCCCGCGAATGAAAACGCCAGGGAGTACATTGAAGACGCTATCGATGAAGCAAATAAATGTAATATGCATCTGACTTTAGCTGTTGTAACTTTCAGCTATTCTGATAAAATAAGGAATACCTATGCCGGTTTAAAGGAAGATTTGCATAAGATTATCAGGGCTCAACTGTATAGAGAAAAAGATGCGGCTCTGGAATACCCGGATGAATTATTTATTATCATGCGGGACTGCGACAAGAACTGCGGGTTTATTGTGCAGGGCAGGATTGAGCAGGCATTAAGAAGTTATTTTGACAAAATTAATCTTGGTAATGATATAAAAATAAATCTCAGATTAGCTGTTTATCCTGATGAGGCCAAGAACTATCAGGAGTTAGTGAATAAGGCCAGATACGGATAAGCTAAAACTCAAAGAAATAAGCGGAGCGGATATGGAGATAATCGATTTATTATTAAAACAGAATTTGATCACCCAGGCGCAGGTAGAGAAGGCCAGGGATGAGGTAAAACGCACCGGGATTAAACTTGAAAAGGCCCTGGAAAAGTTAGGTTTTATTACCGAAGAGGATATCGCTGAAGCAAGGGCTAATGCCTCGGGTTTCCTGTACATGAACCTGGAGGATTATGTCATTGACGCAGAGCTTACCAAACTTATCCCGGAAAGTATCGCCAATAAATATAAGGTAGTGCCGCTTTTCAAGATTATGGATACCTTGACAGTGGGGATGGCTGACCCCAGCGATATCCAGGCGCTTGACCATGTCCGCAGGATCAGCAAGGCAGGTTCGGTGGATCCGGTGCTGGTTTCTTCAAAAAGCATCGAGAAGGTCCTGGATTTTTATTATGGGCAGGGAAATTCCGTTGAAGAGATTGTAAAGAGCATTGAAAAAAAGAAAATGCCGGCTGATAAAGGGTTCTTGATGGAGTCCGCGGAGGAGCCGCCGGTAATAAAGCTGGTGAATATTTTGATTTCCGAAGCAGTCAAGGACCGCGTATCAGATATACATATAGAGCCGGAGATGGAGGTCCTGCGCGTGCGCTACCGTATTGACGGAATCTTGCATGAAGTGCACAGCCTGCCGAAGAAACTGCAGAACGCGGTTATCTCAAGAGTTAAGATACTGGCAGAGATGGATATCGCCGAGAGCAGAAGGCCGCAGGACGGAAAGATCAGCGTGAAGCTGGAAAATAAGGATTTGGATATCAGGGTTTCTACATTTCCTACAGTCCACGGCGAGAATGTGGTTATGCGCTTGTTGGACCGTTCCTCTATTTTATTAGGATTAAAAGACCTGGGTTTTAGCAAGGATAACCTGGAAATATTCAGCAGGATGATCCTGCAGCCAAACGGGATAATTTTGGTTACCGGGCCTACCGGCAGCGGTAAAACCACTACGCTTTACTCCGCCTTAAGCACAATCAGCTCAATGGAAAAAAATATTATTACGATTGAAGATCCCGTTGAATATGAGCTGCCCTTGATCCGCCAGACCCAGGTAAATCCCAAAGCGGATATTACTTTTGCTAATGGCCTGCGTTCAATTTTGCGCCAGGATCCGGATGTGATCATGGTTGGTGAAATCCGCGACAAAGAGACGGCGGAGGTGGCTATCCAGGCATCTTTAACCGGGCATCTGGTTTTTTCAACCTTACATACTAATGACGCCTCTAGTTCCCTGACCCGTTTGATTGATATGGGGCTGGAGCCGTTCTTAATCTCCAGTTCATTAATCCTTGTTGTCGCCCAGCGCCTTGTGCGTCAGATCTGCCCGAAGTGCAAAGAAGAATATTCGCCTACGCCGGCGGCTTTAGAGGATTTAGGATTGGATATTAAGGCGAAATTCTTCCGCGGCAAAGGATGCCCTCTTTGTAAAAATACCGGCTTTACCGGCCGGATAGGGATATTTGAAGTATTAGTGCTTAATGAAACTATCCGTAAAATGGTTGAAGAGAAGAATTCGGCTGACGCGATCAAGAAAAAGGCGGTTGAGCTGGGGATGAAGACTTTGCGTGAAGATGGACTGGAAAAAGCAAAGGCAGGCTTGACTACCATCGAAGAGATATTGAGAGTTACCGAGATAGAATAATTTATGCCTAAATATCAATATAAAAGCAGGGATAAGTTCGGCAAAGAGGCCCGCGGGATAATGGAAGCCGATGGTGAAGATGCCGTAGCCCAAAAGCTGATCCAGATGGGTTTTACTCCCATTTCCATAACAGAAACAAAGGAGTCCGGGCTGCCGCTTAATTTCTCCAATCCAGGCACCCGGATAAAATTCTCTGAACTGAATATGTTTACGCGGCAATTGGCAACCCTGCAGAAAGCAGGCCTGCCGATTTTGCTTTCTTTAAGCGCTTTGCGCGAACAGGTACAGAATAAAACCTTTAAAGAGGTTATCAGCCAGATAATCCGGGATATTGAGGCAGGGTCAAATTTATCCGGCGCGTTAGAGAAATACCCGAAGATATTTAACAGTCTTTATCTAAATATGGTCGCCTCAGGCGAGGCCAGCGGCCGGCTGGATGAGGTTTTAGAGAGGCTGGCAACATTAAGCGAGCATGATGAAACAATCCGGCTGCGGATTAAATCCGCAACCCGTTATCCTATTATTGTAGTAGTCGCCATGATCATCGGTTTTGTCGTGCTGACTGTTTTAGTGGTCCCCCGCTATGCCAAAATTTATGAACAATACACCAAGGCGCTGCCTCTGCCGACGCAGATACTTTTGTGGATTAATTACGCGGTAACTAAACTTTGGTGGGCATTAGTTATTGTCGCTATAGGGGCCCGTTTTCTTTTTAAGCGGTATATTAGTACCAAAATCGGCAAGTTCAGCTGGGACAGCTTAAAACTAAAAGTCCCGGTTTTTGGCCCGTTAATATTAAAACTTTCCATTTCGCGTTTTACGCGTATTACCGGCACACTTATGCGCAGCGGTATCCCGATCCTGAAGATCCTGGATATTTCTTCCGGATCAACCGGCAATGAGGTTGTGTCCAAAGCTGTAACTAATATCAGGAATAATGTCATGGAAGGTAAAGGTATCGCTGAACCGATGAAGGTCAGCGGCCTGTTCCCGCCCATAGTGACACAGATGGTTTCGGTGGGGGAGGAGACCGGTAAGCTTGATGAACTGCTTATTCATGTTTCTGATTATTATGATGAGCAGGTGGATTATACTATTAGCAACCTAACTTCATTAATTGAGCCGATACTGATCTTTTTTCTGGGGTTGGGGGTTTTATTTATGGCCCTGGGAATATTTCTGCCGATGTGGAATTTAATGAGCATCTTTAAGAAATAATGCGCCCGCTGCTTTGGCCAGGCTCATTCAAGAAAGATAAAAGCGGCCTGCTTCTTTTGGATTTGGCTGTTTCTTTGACAATTATCGGGTTTTTGATCTGGATATTCGGCGGCTTTATCGGAAGACTTACGCAGAATTCCCGTGAGGTTGCCCTGCGTTACCAGCTGAATAATTTCCGTATGCTGCTTGTGTTGTATAAGGAATTAAAAGGACATTATCCGGAGGATTTAAAAGAACTTGTTCAATCCAGGCACAGGCTATCTAAAACGGATGAGCTTATCTTCAAAGAGAAATTCTTAAGTTCAGTTGAGCAGGATGAACATGGTGCTCCGTTAGATGCCTTTGGCATGCGTCTTTATTATGATTCCAGGAAGGGGGTGGTTGGTTCAACAACAAAAGGTTATGAAAATTGGTAGTATAATATAAACTATAGGAGGATTAGAAATGAAAAAGGGTTTTACGTTAATTGAATTGATCATGATTATTGTGATCTTGGGGATTTTGGCGGCAGTTGCTGTTCCTAAGTATTTCGATCTTCAGGCTTCAGCCAAGGAAGCCGCGGAAAAAGGCGTTGTCGGCGGAGTGCGCGCGGGAATCTATACATATTTCGCGCAGAACAAAGCGTTTCCAGGAACCCTGGATTCAGCCACTACAACCTGCGATGCTACCACCCCTTGTTTTATCACGGTTTTGCAGCAAGGCGGAGTCACCTCTGATTGGACTAAAAGCGGTTTCACTTATACCGGTCCTGCAGCTGGTACTTATACTTATACTCCGGGAACCGGAGAATTTAAATAAGCGGTTAAACAATTTTAGCGCAAGGCGTCTTGAACAGTATCTTTTAAGGCGTCTTGCGCTTTATAATAAAATTGTCTAAAATGATCAAACAAAGAAAAGGGCTGGCTCTTATTGCCGCGGTAATGTTGATTGTTTTTGTGTCTATTGCGGTTTTAGGGCTTTCTATTTTTATAGTCGGCTGGTATGGGCAGATCAATAACGTAGAAAGACAGGAGCGCTGCATTTACAATGCTGCTGCCGGAGTTAATTACGCTTTATACCAATACCGCAATAGCGCAACCCTTACCAATGCTACTGTCAATATTGACGCGAATAATAATTTTACCGTTTCTACGGTTGCAAACGGAGGCAGCGGCGGTGCCGCGGGGGCGCTGGTGGTCGATGCTACAAATGCCCATCTAGGGAGCAATAACAGGCGCCTGCTGGGAGTAACGATAAGGAATTCTTCGGGTAGCTCTGTTACTATCGACCGGATGATTGTTACCTGGAGTATCAGCAATAGAACGATGTCTCAAATCAGGATCAATGGTTATACTGTCTGGTCGGGCTCAGCAAATTCCAGTCCTGCCGATGTAAATATCAGTAATACTACAATACCTGCCAACACCACGCGCGCTATTGATCTTATACAATTTAACAGCACCATGATTAACGCGGTTATTACTTTAAGCTTTCATATGACTGACGAGACTACCACTACTGCCTGTACAGCCTGGCCGGAACAGGGCTCTGTTTGTACGCAGGCTGCTGCCGGTCTTACTATAACAAGCATGGGCAAGACTGCCGGCTCAAATCAATACCGTTCGATTCAGGCAACTTATAATACGGCTAACGGAAACATTTCGGATTATGATGAAGTTAATCAAGTTGTCCCGTAGAAAAACCGGTAAGAGAGGCTTTACTTTAATTGAACTGATTATGGCGATAGTCGTAGTCGGTATTATTGCCCTGCCCATCTCTATTACTTTGGGTAAACATGTGCAAAGCGTGTTTGTCTCCCAGGATTACACTACGGCCTTAAATTTAGCCCGCTTTGATATGGAGCAGGCGCTCAATACTGCTTATGCCAGTCTAAGCAACGCCTCTTTCAACAATTACCAGGGGTATGATTATAATTTGAGCCGCACTGTAACCTATGCTCAAGGCAGCTCCGGATCGGCGGAGAGTTTAAAATTAGTCACTATCAGCGTAACCAAAGCAGGCAAGGCGGATGTCCTGGTCACTTTAAAAACATATATTGCCAAAAATGTAACTTCAGGCCTATGAGGTTTCGAAAAGGTTTTACTTTTATTGAGTTAATTATGGTAATTGCCATAATCGGCGTATTGGCGGGTTCAGGCGCCTGGATTATGGCTTATACTGTAAAGAATTCCGTATTTATCCCCAACCAGTTAGGCATGGATAAGCTGGCAACGGATGCTTTAAATATTATGGCCGAAGGCGATATCCAGGCCAAGGGTTTACGTTTTAGCAGGGCCATTACCGCTATCAATGCCAACCGGGTGGATTTTATTGACGGTAACGGAAAGACAGTTTATTTTCGTCTCGATACCGGCACAAATAAGTTGTACCGTTCGATAAATGGCGCAGCAGAGCAGGCTATACCGGCTTATGCCAGCGCTGCCGGGTTGAATTTAAGCGGAAAAAG
>JBAZUE010000001.1:64951-128483 GCA_041661605.1 Candidatus Omnitrophota bacterium
TTACTTATTATGACATAAACGGAGCAGCCACCGCCATAGCCGCTAATGTGCGGCGCGTCAGGATGATTTTAATTGCTAAAAGCGGGACAGGTTTGTATAATGATTGGCAGGGTTTGTCTGAGCAGGCTTCATCAGTTAGCGTGAAGAAATTCCAATAATCAGATAAAAAGGTTTATAAATTATGGAGTGGCTTAAGTTTCTAAAATTCAGGGAGAATAGCAAGCGGATCACCTGCATTGATTTCGGAGGCTCGTTTATTAAAGTTGCCTGCCTGCAGGATGGAGGAGGCGTTTACAGGCTCCTGGGATACGCTTTAAAGGAGTTTGATGCAACCTCAAGCACATCCGGGGATTTAAGTCTTTTTCTAAAGCAAATCCTTGAAAGCAATACCGTCTTTGCCAGGGAAGCTTATTTGAGTATCTCTGACCCCGAGGGAATCTTTATCAAGAAGCTTAGCCTTCCGCATATGCCTAAGGAGGAGCTGCTTAAGGCGGTGAAGTGGCAGCTCAAGGGAGAGCTGCCTTTTGCCGTCGAAGAGAGCGTATCGGATTTACAGGTTGTTCGTGAATACGCAGACAGTGAAGGCGCCAAGAAAATTGAGATTTTTTGCGTCTTTGCCAGGAAAGATGTAATCAATAAATATGTTTCCGCACTTACCGGCTGCGGGCTTATACCCCAAAGAATATCCAGCAGTGTTTTCAATTACTGCGGGATATTGGACGCGTTATCCCCGGGAGTGCAAACCAGCGCTATTTTTGATATAGGCCAGTCGCATTCGTATATTTCCATCTATCAAAAGAACAGGTTGAGTTTTGTCAGGGGCCTGAATTTTTCTACCTCCAAGCTTTCCGCCTCATTATGCGGCAGCCTGTTGACTGATAAGAGCAAGGTTGAAATTTGTTTTGATAAAGCTGAACAACTGATACGCCGGATAGGCATCCCTCTCGATGAAACGGTCAGGTTGGATGACGGGGTAAAAGCCGGACAGCTTATCCCGCTTATGCGGCCGCTGCTTGAGACGGTGGCTAAAGAGTTGGAGCGTTCCTTCGAATATTTTAATTCTGAAAGCGGCTCCGGAAACCCGGAAGTTTTATATATTACCGGCGGCGGGGCAAACCTGAAAAATTTTGACAGTTATCTGGCAGGCCAGCTTAAGATAAGGATAGAGAAATTGCCCCTGCCGGGGGCCCTTGATATAAGGAATCTAGACGCTGAGAAGTTTTTTCTGGAGGCAGGCCAACTTGCCAGCGCTATAGGATTGGGCTTGTCAAGTTCCGGGATAAACTTATTGCCGCCTGAGATAAGAAGCCGCAAGCTGGAGTTGATACAGAAGTCCGCCCTGCGGATTGCCGCGGTTGCCATCGGCTCGGTATTTATTTTCTCCTGGTTTGTAATTAACTTCCAGATCCGTGACTATAAAAAACGTTTAAAGATTGCCAGTCTGCATTTACAAAATGTTGAAGAGGTTAAAACTATTAAAGAATCGGTGGATTCAAAGGAAGATCTAATCAGAAGGGTCAATACGGCGAAGGTACCCGCAGGCGGTTTGCTAAAATTGATCGGTTCGGTAGTACCGGCAAACATCATACTTAATGAATTTGATTTTGACCAGTCCGGCCACTCGATGCATCTTAGCGGTATAGTGACAGCCGGCAAAGATTCCGTAGAAAAGGTGCTGACTGATTTTATGAACAGCCTGGAAGCTTCGAAATTCGTCGCGGAAGCAAACTTGACCAACTCCAAGGATGAGCAGGGAGTAAACAGTTTTGAGATAGAGTGTATTTTGGCTAAATAAATGAAACTACCAAAGATCGATATAACTGAAAGTCAAAAAAACATAATCATTACGGGTGCGACAGGCTTGTTTGTTTTTCTGCTGCTTTGGCTATTTTTGTATTTTCCCAGCAGCAAAGAGATTACCAGCCTTAAGCATGAGCTTGCTTTAACGCAGCAGCAGATCCGGGACATCGAGATTATTTTAGCCGGTTCCAAAGGCAGGGATGAGGCGATACATCTGCTTAAACAAAGGCAGCAATACTTAAACAGCAGATTCCCTCAGAAGGAGGAGGCAAGCTTAAGGATTATAAGCGAGGTAGCGCGTAAAATTAATATAGATGTCGTATCTTTGCAGCCGGGTTTACGCTCCGAATTTCTGGATGAGTCCGGCAAACAGGTTTTGATCGACGGCAAGACGGTTTGCTATCTGCCGATAACAATAGAGGTGGTTTGTTTTTATAAAGATCTGGTAAGTTACCTGACAGAGTTAAAAAACGCTTTGCCGGCGTTTGTCAGCGTGACCAGTTTAAATGTTAACAAGGATAACCGGTTTCCCGGAAAGGTCCGGGCAAACGCGGGGTTTAACTTGTATCTGTTAATTTAAGAAAATGCGCCGGAAAGATTTAATTGAGTTAGGGCTAACAGGGGTTTTATTGCTGGTGTTGATTTTTGCGTTTGTCAATGCGGCCGGTAAGAAGCGCCTCCGCAGAGATGCGCCTAAAGCAGTTGATTTAACAGGCGCTGCAGCTGTGGATATAACAGACAGCGGGAGTTTATATAATGTGCTTGAAAAAGAAACGGAATCCATAGAGTTAAAGAGGGATCCTTTTACCTCTGCTCCCATAATAAGCCAGAAGAATATGCAATCCGGTTTTTGTTTAACCGGCATACTCTGGGATAAGCTTAAGCCGCTGGCGATTATCGACGCAGAGGTAGTTAAGGAAGGGGACCGTGTTGGCAATAAGGTAGTTACGGATATAAAACGGGACAGGGTAATCTTAAGCGATGGGCAGGAATTCTTTGAAATTAAACTTGAACCTTAAAAACGGAGCGGACAGTTAATGGATAGAAAAGGAATTGCTAATTAACCCCTTTGTGCTAAAATCAAAGAATATGATTAATAATAAAGCCAGAAGTTTTGTAACAATCATGATTGTCATAGGCTTAAGCGCGTTATTGCTGCGCACGGTCATACAGAAATTTATTATCTATAATATTGAACGCAATCAATCATTGGCGCAGGTTAACCTCAAACTTTTATATACGGCTTTAGAAAATTACGCTAAAGATAATAAAGGGGTGTATCCTGAAAACATAAGCCAGCTTACTAAAGGCAACCCGGTTTACCTGGAGAAAGACTATCTCGGCGTTTCTTCGGTGAGGGGCTATGAATATGATTGCCAGCGCCTTGAGCCTAAGGGGTATAACTGTTCGGCAGCTCCGGTAAACTGTAATCTTACCGGGAAGAAAGTTTATGTCATATCTACCGGAGGCCTGATTATCTCCGAGGATTGCGATAAGAAATAACAGGGAAGGCTTGAGAGTGAAAAAAATATTTTTAATTTGCGTGCTATTTCTTTCTTTTTACGCTTACGCTGCCGCGCAAGCCCAGCAGGCAGCCTTAGTCGCATCCCCGGTTATTGCTGCTGAGCCGCCTGATGAGCCGCCTGCGGAAGGAAACAACGCAGCTGTCCAGTCCCAGGGGAATGTTACCCTGGATTTTAAAGAGGCGGATATCGCCAATGTGCTTAAGATTATCTCCTATAAGTCGGGGGTCAATATAGTTACCACGCCTGATGTTTCCGGCAATGTTTCAGTCCGGCTAAGCGATGTACCCTGGGAGATTGCCCTGGATGTTATTTTAAAGACTTATGGTTTCGGGTATCAGAAGCAGGGAAATGTTATTTTGGTTACCAGGATTGAAAATGTGGCTAAGATTGCCGCTGATGAGCCGTTGCGGACGGATATCATTACTTTAAAGTTCTTGGATGCCCAGGATGCCCAGAAGATTATTATCCCGCTGCTTTCTCCGCGCGGGAAAATTTCCGTTCTTTACAGCCGCGGCCAGAAAGGCTGGCAGTTTGGGACTTTTAAGATTGGAAGGGAGTCGGCTGCTGCCAATGCTGCTGCCTTAAAAGACGGGATGGGCTCGACTAAGCCGGAAACAGTTTCTTATGAGAAGAATGATAAAGGCGAAACCGTAATGAAGAAGGCGGATTTTGACTCGTCGATAAAATCAAAAATGCTGGTAATTACCGATACGGCCAGTTCCCTGGATTCAATTCGTAATATTATTTTACCTAAGATTGATATTAAGCCCAAACAGGTTTTAATCGAGACAAGGATTATTGAGGTCAGCCGGGATAAGCTCAGGGATATCGGCCTGGATTGGGGCTTGGGATCCAAAGACGCGGCAACAACTAATGCCATAACAACGCAGGGGACAAAAACTGCCATCGGGGGACATTCGGGAACCATTGCCACTTCCAGTAATCCGTTAGTGCCGTCTTTATTTGACCCGGCAACTTCGACAATTTTAGGATACCAGCCTTATAACGCCGGAGGCGAGTTTATATTTCAAAAGTTAACCGGCACTAAGTTTGAGGTAGTTATCCATGCGTTAGAGGATGACGCTAATACCAATACGCTCTCTGCTCCGAGTATCCTTACTCTGGATAATCAAGAGGCATCCATGCTGGTGGGTTTTCATACCCCCATACTTCAATCTACGGTTACTGCCGGGGATAACAGCGGCCTTGGGTCAACTATCACCCAGACATTAGATTATTATCAGGAGATAGGTATCCGTTTAAATGTCGTCCCTCAGGTAAGTGAAGAGGGATATATTAATATGATTATTCATCCCAGCGTTACATCTTCCAGCTCCAATGTTACGGCTACTTCTACCGCCAGCGGCGAGACCACTGAAACAGAATATCCTATTATTGATGTGCGCGAAGCACAGACCCAGGTCCTGCTTAAAGACCAGGAGACTATTGTGATCGGGGGCCTGCTTAAAGATGTTAAGTCCAAAGAGTTTATAGGCATACCTTTTTTAAAAGATCTTCCTTGGATAGGAAAGATGTTTGGCCGTGAAACAACAAGCACACAGAAGATTGATCTCTTAATTTTTATAAAAGCCAAGATAATCAAGGAAAGCGAATATACTCCTGAAGAGCTGGCCAAATTAGAGGCCAGGCTGGAACGCAGCCCCGTGGTTGTTAAGGCAAAATTATCGGACAGGAAAAAAGATAAAAAATAACAGGGACGTTTCTTGAGCCAATCGGAGAACTGTCCCCTAAGGCTATCTACTGAGCATGTATAAAGTTAATTTTATATTTTCTAAGAAAGGGCTGATGCGTTATATTTCGCATTTAGACCTGATGCGCCTATTTATGCGCGCTATGCGCCGGGCAGAGCTGCCTCTAAAGATGACAGAGGGGTTCAGCCCGCATCCTAAATTAAGCTTAAAAAGAGCCTTAAAATTAGGGTTGGAAAGCGAACACGAAGAAGCTTCCATAGTTTTAAAGTTTCCGGTTGAGCCGGCAGATTTTAAGAATAGGCTGCAAAAACAATTACCAGAAGGGATACAAGTAAAAGATGTCCAAGGAAATTTTAATTAATGCTGAAGCCCAGGAAAAACGGGTAGCAATAGTCCAGGACGGCCTGCTCCTTGAGTTTCATATCGAGCGTCCGCAGGATCGCACTATCGTCGGTAATATTTACAAGGGGAGGATCGAGGCGGTAATGCCTTCAATCGGGGCCGCCTTTGTGGATATCGGCCTGCCTAAGAATGGTTTCTTGTATTTGTCCGAGATCGAATCTGCCTATGAATCCGTGGAGAGCCCGCAGCAGACTCCGATTAAAGAGGTAAAAAAGGGCCAGGAGATCCTGGTGCAGGTAGTTAAAGAATCTTTCGGCACCAAAGGCCCGAGGCTTTCCACGCAGATTGGTTTAGCCGGCAGGTACTTAGTGATTATGCCGATGGATAAACAGGGCGGCATCTCAAGGCGTATCGAAGATGAAACCGAGAGGCGGCGTTTACGCGATATTTTCAGGGGGCTTAAATTCCCCACACCGGTAGGTTTTATTGTGCGTACCGCAGCCAGCGGGCGTTCCGCGCAGGAGTTGACCCGTGACGCGCAGTTTCTTTATAAATTATGGCAGCGCTTGGAAAAGACCGCTCAAGGGAAGAAGGCTCCGGCACTGGTTTACGAAGAGTACGATCTGGCGCTGCGGGCAATACGCGATTCTTTTACCGAGGATGTTACCAAGTTGATTGTTGACTCTAAGCCGGAATTCTACCGCATCCAGCATTTCATGCGCACTTTCCTGAGTTATTTATGCAAAAGGGTTGAGCTTTACAGGGGGGATGATCTTTTTGGCGCAAAAGACGTGGAGAAGCAGATCAACCGTATTTTTGAAAGCCATGTTTATATGAAATCCAAAGCTTACTTGATTATTGAGCCGACCGAGGGTTTAGTGGTAATTGATGTAAACAGCGGCGGTTTTAAGAAAAAGGTAAACCAGGAGGAGATGGCTTTTAAGGTCAACGCGGAAGCAGCGGTTGAGATTGCCCGCCAGCTGGTGCTGCGTGATTTAGGCGGAATAATCGTGATTGATTTTATTGATATGGAGCGCGAAGGCCACCGCCGGGAGCTGCTCAATATCTTAAAAAATGCCCTTTCAAGCGACAAGGCAAAATATGACATAGAGGGGATCTCCAAGTTCGGGATAGTGGAGATGACCCGTGAACGTATCCATAAAACCGTGCAGATGCTGTCTTTCCACCCCTGCCCATATTGCAAGGGAAAAGGCAAGCTGCGCTCACCGCAAACCCTGGGAATTTTTGCTTTAAAAGAACTTAAGCGCTATCTCAAGGGCAAAACCTTAAAACAGGCTTCGGTTACTTTGGCACCGCCTGTGATCGATGAAATTTTAAAAGATAAGGAGGCCCTGCGCGCGATTGAGCACAAATACAGGATCAAGGTTAATTTAATCTCTAACCCTGCCGCGCACTTAGAAGACATCAAGATATCCTAAAATATCAAGGCACGTCTTCAGATATGCCTTGACCCCTATTTATAGTAGATATATAATATATGCTTCGAAATTACCTGTATTTAATCACCTTAAGGAGGATGACAAATGTATGCAATAGTTGAAGTTGGAGCAAAACAGTATAATGTGAAAAGAGATGATGTTATTGAAGTGGATAAGCAGCTGGTTGATAAAGGCAAGGATATTATTTTAGATAAGGTTTTATTGGTATGTAATGATAAAACTGTGGAGATCGGCCAGCCTTATGTTAAAGGCGCTAAAGTTGAGGCAGTGGTTTTGGGGGCAACTAAGGGAGAAAAAACCACGGCTTATAAATACCGCCGTAGAAAAAATTCGCATTGGGAAAAAGGTCATCGTGCCCAGCTTACCGAGCTTAAGATCAAGTCTATTGATTTAAGTCGGTAATGTTCATTGATAGCGCTAAAATAATTGTCCGGGCTGGCAGCGGGGGCAGGGGTTGTAAAAGCCTCTACCGCGATAAGTATCAGCGTCAAGGTAAGCCTGATGGCGGAGACGGCGGCAAGGGCGCCGATATAATTTTTCGCGCTGACCATAACCTGCTTACGCTTTTGGATTTTCAGCATCACCGGCATTTCTTCGGTTCGCACGGCGGCCACGGCAGCGGAAATCATAAAAAAGGCAGGGCCGCAGAGGATGTGATTGTGCGCGTGCCGATGGGCACGATTATCCAGGACGCAACAACCGGTTCTGTTTTGCGTGATTTAAGCCAAGACGGCCAAGAGGTTGTTATTGCCAGGGGCGGAAAAGGCGGTGTGGGTAATGGCCACCGTAAAGAACCTACCCCGGGGGAGCCGGGCGAGGAAAGAACAGTTATCCTGGACTTAAAGCTCCTGGCTGATGTGGGGGTAGTAGGTTTCCCTAACGCGGGAAAATCCACATTGATAACGGCAATCTCAAATGCCCGGCCGAAGATAGCGGCTTATCCGTTTACGACAATGGGGCCGGTTTTAGGTGTGGTTGATGCAACACATAAGAAATTTGTTATTGCTGATCTGCCTGGTTTAATTGAGGGCGCTTCAGAGGGACGCGGGCTGGGAGATAAATTTTTAAAGCATCTTGAACGTACCAGCGTATTAATTCACCTGGTGGATATGGCGGGCTTTGAGGGCAGGGACCCGGTCGATGATTACAGAAAGATTAACCTGGAATTAAAGAATTACAGCAAAGATATTTATAAGAAACCTCAGGTTATCTGCGCCAATAAAATGGATATTGCCGGTTCTGATGAGAATTTAAAAAGGTTCAAGAGGTTGATCAAAAAACCGGTTTATCCGATTTCGGCGCTTGAGAAGACGGATTTGGGGGAGTTAATTGATGCAGTCGCCAAGAAATTATAAAAGGGTTGTAATTAAGATTGGCTCAAGCCTGTTTGCAACAGAAGAGTACAAATTGGATACAGGTTTAGTCAATAGTATTGCTAAGCAGATTACTGACTTGATGAAGCAGGGCAAAGAGGTAGTGGTTGTTTCTTCGGGGGCGATTGCTTTAGGCATGTCAATTTTAAAACTTGCTAACCGGCCTAAGGAGCTCCAGCATCTTCAGGCTGCCGCGGCCATTGGACAGCATGAGCTGATGCATGTTTATAAGTTAGCGCTTAAGAAATATAAATTAAATTGTGCGCAATTACTGCTTACCTGGGATGATTTTCTCGGGATTCGTTACGCAAACGCCAAGCATACCTTGGATACTTTGCTGAAATTAAAATGCGTGCCGATTATAAATGAGAATGATACAGTTGCCACTGAAGAAATTAAGTTTGGTGATAATGACCGTTTATCAGCTTTAGTTTCTATATTAGTGGAGGCGGATCTTTTAATTATCCTTTCCGACGTGGAAGGCTTATTGGATAAAAACAAAAAGGTTATGCGCAGGGTGGATAAAATTACCGGTGAAATAAAATCTTTGGCCTGCCCGACTAACAAAAAGACATGCGTCGGAGGGATGGCGACTAAAATAGAGGCAGCGCGCATTGCGGTTGAGGGAAAAGTTCCTTGCGTAATTGCTAATGGCCGAAAGCAGAGAATTATCAGCCAGCTGGCAAATAATCCTTTTTGCCAGGGCACCATATTTTTACCTAAATGAAGGAAAATCTTAAAAAAGAAATAGAAAATATCGCAAAGGGGGCTTTAGATGCCTCCCGGGTGTTAGCTAACTTGCCTTCGGCTGCCAAGAACGCGGTGCTCAAGGATATGGCTGCTGCTTTATTAAAAAATAAGGCAGATATTTTAAAAGCTAACCGGAAGGATATCGCCGCCTCCCGCACCAAGCCTAAGGCTTTTATTGACCGGCTTGCTTTGGATGAAGCAAGGATTAAGCAGATGGCAGAGGGATTGCTTAATGTCGCCAAGCTTAAAGATCCGGTGGGTGAGCTTATACGCGGCTGGGATGCTGCCAACGGGCTGCACATTCAGAAGGTGCGTTCGCCTATCGGGGTGATTGCCATAATTTATGAATCCCGGCCTAACGTTACCGCCGACTGCGCCGGTCTTTGCCTTAAATCGGGCAACAGCGTAATCTTGCGCGGCGGAAGCGAGTCAATAAATTCTAACCTGGCGATTTATAAAGCGCTGAATTCAGCGATAGAAAAACACGGCTTACCTTCCGGTATGATTAATTTGATTAAGACAACTGACCGCAAGGCGGTAGATGTTTTGTTAAAGCTGAATAATTATATTGATTTGGTTATCCCCCGCGGCGGAGAGGAGCTGATCAAGAAAGTAGTCAGGTCTTCGCGCATACCGGTAATCAAGCATTATAAGGGCATCTGTCATGTTTATGTAGATGAATGGGCGGATTTGAATATGGCGGAGAAGATTTGTTTTAACGCCAAGTGCCAGCGTCCGGGAGTTTGCAATGCCATGGAGAGCATGCTGGTGCATCGCGAGGCGGCTGTAAGGTTTTTGCCCGGGATGCTTAATAAATTCAGGGCAGCAGGCGTTGAGATCCGCGGTTGCCCTCTAACCTGCAAGATCGCTAAGTGGGCAAGGCGGGCGACTGAAAAAGATTACCGCACTGAATATCTGGATTTAATCCTTTCGGTAAAGGTAGTCGAAGATACGGATGAGGCAATTGCTCATATAAATAATTATGGCTCGCATCATTCGGACAGTATTGTTACGGAAAATTATGATGAGGCATTGAAATTCTTAAAGCAGGTGGATTCGGCCTGTGTTTATTTAAACGCTTCAACCCGTTTTACCGACGGAAACCAGTTTGGCATGGGGGCGGAGATCGGTATCTCCACGGATAAGCTGCATGCCCGCGGGCCTATGGCGCTTGAAGAGTTGACTACCTATAAATATATGGTCTTAGGCTGCGGCCAGGTCAGGCAATGAAGATTGGCATCTTGGGCGGGACCTTTAATCCGGTGCATATAGGCCATTTGATCCTGGCGGAAGAGGCAAGGGAGAAATTAGGGTTGGATAAGATTATTTTTATTCCGACATCCTTGCCGCCGCATAAAGATAATGTCAATATCGCTCCGGCGGATAAAAGGATTAAGATGTTAAGCCTGGCTATCAAGGGTAATAATAATTTTGCGGTTTCAGATGTCGAGATTAGACGTAAGGGCCGGTCTTATACAATTGACACATTAAAGGAATTAAAAAGCAAATACAGCCATGACGAGCTTTATTTTATTATCGGCTCGGACCTGCTTAAATATTTAAATGAGTGGAAGGATTTAAACGAAATAATCAAGATGGTTAAATTCGTGGCGGCAACGCGGCCGGGTTTTCCGTTGGAGCAGATTCCGCATTATATCAAGACTCTGGCTATCAGGGCAGTGGATGTTTCGGGTTTTGAGGTGAGAGAGTGCGTGAAGGAGAATAAATCGTTCCGTTATTTGGTTCCGGAGGCGGTTTTTGATTATATAAACAAGAATAAATTATATTGTAGACAGTCTACGTAACTGTTTGATAATAAATGTGTTATGAAACAAATATTTATAAGAAAAATAATGTATTAAAATGAAGAATTATTTTATTTTCTTAAACCAAAATATTTCTTATATAATTGATTGTCTCGCAATAGGTTATATAGACTGTCTACTATTCTTATGATAAAGGTTGCTCCGTCAATATTATCGGCTGATTTCAGTAATCTTGGCGCTGAACTTAAGAAAGTCCAGCGTGCGGGAGCGGATTTAATCCATGTTGATATAATGGACGGTCATTTTGTGCCGAACATTACAATCGGCCCGGTAGTGGTAAAGCATATTCGTAAGACGACCAAGCTTCCGCTGGATGTGCATTTAATGATTGAGAACCCGGCTAAGTACATAGGCGCTTTTGTTGAGGCAGGAAGCGATATGATTACCGTGCACATTGAGGTTGTCAGCCTTAAAGAATTGGCGGCTATCGCTAAAATACTTAAGAGACGAGGGGTAAAACTTGGGGTATCTTTAAATCCGGCTACCCCTTTGGCTAAAATCAAAAAAGCCTTAGCGCTGGTTGATTTTGTTCTGGTAATGTCGGTTAACCCGGGTTTTGGCGGCCAGGCTTTTATTCCGTCGGCGTTAACCAAGATACGGCAGTTGCGCGCAATCTTTAAGAAGGATATCGCCGTAGACGGAGGGATTAATAATATTACCGGCAGGCAGGTAAAAGAGGCAGGGGCAAACGTCCTGGCAGCCGGTTCATATATTTTTGGGGCTAAGAATACAAAAAAAGCAATTAACAGTTTAAGATAAGACAGGAGAGCTTAGATGAGTAATACGGTTTCACAAATTAAATTCGGCACCGACGGTTGGAGGGCGATTATCGCCGACACATACACTTTGGAGAACGTAAGGATTTTGGCCCAGGCAGTAGCGGATTATTTAGGAGCCGGCAAGAAAGTCGCTGTTGGATATGATACGCGTTTTATGTCCGGTAAATTCGCAGAAGCCGCCGCAATAGTATTAAAGAACAACGGCATGGAGGTAACTCTTTCTGACCGGCCGACACCTACCCCGGCATTAAGTTTTATCGTAAAGAGCCATAAGCTGGATTTGGGAATTATGATTACCGCATCCCACAACCCCGCGGAATATAACGGGTTTAAGATTAAGAATTCCGCAGGCGGAGGAGCAAGCCAGGAGATAACCCGGACGGTTGAGGGCTTGCTTGGCAAGACTCCGGTAAAAGACGCGGCGTTGGCCGAACCGATTAAGTGTGTCGACATAACCAAAGATTACATAAAGTTTATCCGCCATTATATCGATTTAAAAAAGATCAAAAATAAGAAATTTAAAGTCCTGGTTGATTCTATGTATGGTTCGGGAGACAGCTTTATCGCCCAGGTACTTAAAGGCACAAAAATAAAACTGGAATTTATGCGTAATACGATTAACCCTTCTTTTGGCGGAGGCAGGCCTGAGCCGGTGGAGGAGAACTTAGAAGAGTTGAAAGCACGCGTAAAAAATGAAAAGTTTGATTTGGGTATTGCCTTGGATGGCGATGCCGACAGGATCGCCGCGGTTGCCCCCGGAGGAGTATTTATTCACCCGCAGAAGATCTTAGGTCTGCTGGCTTTGCATTTAAACCAGGACAGGCATTGGAGCGGCGGCCTGGTTAAGACAATCTGCGGAACGACGATGATGGACAATATAGCAAAATTTTTAGGGATCAAGCTTTATGAAACTCCCGTAGGCTTTAAATATATCTCAAACCTCATGGAGACCGAAGATATTGTTGCCGGCGGGGAAGAGGCAGGCGGCATGGGGGTAAAGGGTTATATCCCGGAGCGCGACGGAACCATGGCCGGGCTCCTGTTGATTGAGATGATGGCTTACCGCAGCAAGGACATGCTAAAGATTTTAAATGAGACTGAAAAAGCATTCGGCAAATATTATTATGTGCGCCAGGATTTGCATTTGGCCAAGCGGGTTGAGCCAAAGAAAGAAAATTTACCTTCCGAGTTATTAGGCAAGAAGGTTGTGGAGGTCAAGGATTACGACGGTGTAAAACTTATCTGCGAAGACCAGAGCTGGCTGATGTTCCGCGGTTCGGGGACTGAGCCGATTATGCGCACTTACGCTGAGGCAAAGAGCCTGACTCAGGCAAAGAAACTGCTTGCGTTGGGTAAAGGTATAATTTTAAAAGACGGGGTATAAGATGTTCTGCTACGAGAAAATTCACGTGGAAAGGGGGAGGCCTTATCAGGAAACTTCGGATCTGATAATGGCTAATATTAAACAATTATCGAATAATTAATTATACAAAACAAATCAAATATTATCTTAAAGAAAGGAAGTTAGCGAAATGTCAAGCACAACAAGAGAAGAATTGGAGCAGTTATATAACCAAAGTATTAAAGTTTTGAAAGAAGGCCAAGTTGTTACCGGCAAGGTTGTAGGGATCAAGAGTAAAGAAGTTTTAGTGGATGTGGGTTTTAAATCCGAAGGGATTGTGCCGATTACGGAGTTTTCCTCCGGAGATTTAGAGATTGGCAAGGAGATGGAGTTTTTGCTTGAGACCATGGAAAATGACGCCGGGGTAATGACATTATCCCGCGAAAAAGCCATGCGCATGCAAGGCTGGGATAAGATCGTGAAATTATCCAATGAAGGCACCCTGGTTGAAGGCAAGCCGGTTAAGAAAGTAAAGGGTGGATTCCTGGTTGACATTATGGGAATAGAGGGGTTTTTACCCAGCTCGCTTTCTTCCTTTCGTAACATCCCGGACAAGGATATCTTATACAAGATATTCAAGTTTAAGATTGTTAAGGTAAATAACTTGCGCCGCAGTATTATTGTCAGCCGCCGCGAGGCAGTACAGGCAGACAGGGATGTGGCTAAGGGCAAGATTTGGGGAGAGTTAAAGATTGGCAATATCCATCCCGGGTTAGTCAAGGCGATTACCGACTTCGGAGCCTTTATTGATTTAGGCGGAGTGGACGGCCTGTTGCATATCACGGATATGTCTTGGTCAAAGATCAGCCATCCGAGTGAGATTGTGGCTATTGGAGATAAAATTGAGGTTATGATTTTGAACATGGACCAGGCCTCAGGCAAGGTTTCTTTGGGGCTTAAACAGAGGCTCGCTGACCCATGGCAGGATATCGGTGATAAATTCACCGTCGGCGCAAAGGTAAAAGGCAAGGTGGTCAATATATTGCCTTACGGAGTTTTTGTGGAACTGGAAAAGGGAATTGAAGGCTTAATCCATGTTTCCGAAATCTCCTGGACCAAGCGCGTGAATAACCCCGGCGAGATGTTTGCCGTAGGCGACATGCTGGAAACTCAGATCTTGAGCGTGGAAAAAGAATCCCGCAGGATATCCTTGAGTTTAAAACAATTGGAGCAGAACCCCTGGACTGAAGCTGAGGGTAAGTATCCGGTAGGCTCAAAGGTCTCCGGCAAAGTGCGCGGTTTCACTGATTACGGCGCGTTTGTGGAATTGGATTCTAACCTTGAAGGGATGATCCATGTATCTGATCTCTCCTGGACCAAAAGAATCGGCCACCCGCAGGATGTGTTGAAGAAGGGGCAGAAGGTTGATGTCGCTATCCTTTCCGTCGATGCATCTAACCGCAGGATTGCTTTAGGATTAAAACAGCTGCAGGATAATCCCTGGGTAAAGATTGCCGAGAAGTATCCTCTGGATACAGTATTGGAAGCTGAAGTGTCCAGCCTGACGGAGTTTGGCGTGTTTGCCAAGATCGATGATGAACTGGAGGGGTTGATTTATTCCAGTGAAATTGAAAAGGAAACAGTGGCTAATTTAAAGCCTGGAGATAAAATAAAGGTAAAAGTAATCAAGGTGGATGTGGAGCAGGCGAAAATCGGCCTGACTGCCCGTTTATAATGGATATAAGCAAACAAATAGAGATAATTAAAAGGGGCGCTGCGGAGATAATCTCTGAAGATGAGCTGCGCAAGAAGCTTGAGCAGAGCATTAAAGCCGGGCGCCCCTTAAAAATCAAGGCTGGTTTTGACCCCACTGCCCCTGACCTGCATTTGGGCCACACAGTCTTATTGAGAAAACTGCGCCAGTTTCAGGATCTCGGCCATGAGGTTTATTTCTTAATCGGCGATTTTACCGGTCAAATTGGCGATCCGAGCGGCAGGTCAGAGACCCGCAAGCAGCTTTCAAAAGCAGAGGTTGCCAAGAATGCAGAGACCTATAAAAAGCAGGTAGCCAAGATTCTTGATACCTCAAAATTAAAGATAGTTTTTAACAGTAAATGGTTTGAAAAAATGTCAGTTGTAGAGTTGCTGCGTCTTACGACCCATTTATCAGTTTCTCAAATGCTTGCCCGTGATGATTTTAAAAAAAGATACACTGGAGGAGAGAATATCTCAATTTTAGAGTTTATGTATCCTCTCATGCAGGGTTATGATTCAGTAGTTCTTGAGGCTGATGTTGAGCTGGGAGGGACTGATCAGATATTCAATCTGTTAGTTGGCCGGGAATTCCAGAAAGATTTTAATCAGGCGCAGCAGGTGGTGTTGACCATGCCGTTATTAGAAGGCACTGATGGCGTACAGAAGATGAGCAAGTCTTATGGCAACTATATCGGTATAAATGAGCCGGCAAAAGATATGTTCGGTAAGATTATGTCGATTTCCGACGAGTTGATGCTTAAATATTATGAATTGCTCACTGATGAAGATTTAGGCTCCGTTAGGAACATGCACCCTAAGCAGGCAAAGGTAAACCTGGCCAAGATTATTATTACCCAATACCATTCGGCTCAAGCCGCGGAAAAAGAGGCAGAAGAGTTCAGCCGTGTTTTTTCCCAGAAAGAGATTCCTCAGGATATGCCGGTTTTTAAAACTGACGGGAAAAAGACCATTCTGGCTATCCTTATTGAAAGCAGGTTGGCTGCCAGCGGCAATGAAGTCCGCAGGCTGATCAAACAGGGGGCAGTCAGTTTTAATAATATAAAAGTTGAAAAGGATGATTTTATCCCGAGTGAACCAGGCATCCTCAAGGCCGGTTCCCGCCGATTCCTTAAAGTCTTGTAGACAGTCTACGTAACCCCATATTCCACAATCACATCTGTAAGAAATATTTCCCTTTCCTAAAATAATTATTGTTAGATTTTTTCACCTTTTGCGTCAATTGTAGCAGAAGGAGAGAAAACCATGCCATCATATGCACGCAAGCATCAATTGCAACAGTCCTTAGTATATCATGCATTTAGTAGAAGCAGCGGGCGCAAGGTGATTTTTCAAGAAGTAAAGGATTTTGATCGTTTTAAATCATTGCTTTACGATTACGGCAATAGGTTTAATTCAAAGATATATCATTGGGCTATTATGCCGAATCATTACCATTTAGTGGTTGAATTCGAATGCCCTGAACTAATTTCGAAATTTATGGCAGGGTTACATCGGGCGTATAGCCATTATTACCATAAACAATATAACACGGTTGGTTTCTTATGGCAGGGTAGATTTAAATTACAGCCGATACAGAAAGATTTGTATCTGAAGAATTGCGGCAGGTATGTGGAGAGGAACCCGGTGCGTGCCGGGATAGTCAGGCAGCCCTGGGAATATGAGTATAGCAGTGCGCGATTTTATTGTTTAGGCCGCGAGGACGGGATAACGCAAGTGAGTCCTGATTATGAAGATTTTGGAAAAGAGATTGTTTGCAGGCAAGCTGCTTATAAAAACTTTTTGAGTATTTTTGATAATAAAGAAGAGAATTATTTTGCGAATATAGAGATTCCGCGCGGCGACCGGGACTTTCTTCGGAGGCTGGTAAAGAGCGGCGCGCATTATTTACCTAGAAGGCGGGGCAGGAAAGCCGCATTTGTTTCATAAAGGTATATCTTTGATGGAATTACGTACACTGTCTACAATTTAGCTTTATTTCCCAAGGATTTCAGGTTATAATTATTAATTATGTTTTGGACGCTGATTGGCGCAATGGCCGCCACCCTGACCATGTTTTCATTTATCCCCCAGATAGCCAGGTGTTTAAGGACTAAATCTGTCAGGGATGTAAGCCCGGTTACTTTATTCCAGCTTTCTACCGGTGTTTTGCTCTGGATGGTTTACGGAATTTACCGCCAAGACCCCATAATCATTTTTGCCAATGCAATCACTTTAATAAGCTTGTCTATGTTGATTATTTTGTATTTTAAGTACAGCCAAAAACAAGGGGTGGATAGATGAAAGGGATTATTCTCGCAGGTGGAAAGGCCACGCGGCTTTATCCTATAACTAAAGGCGTCTGCAAACAGCTCTTGCCGATTTATGACAAGCCGATGGTTTATTATCCTTTGTCAGTTTTGATGCTTGCCGGAATAAAAGATATCCTGGTGATTTCAACTCCCAAAGATACCCCGAGGTTCAAAGATCTGCTTGGCGACGGGGCCGGCTTAGGGATCAAACTTGATTACGCCACCCAAGCCGAACCAAAAGGAATTGCCCAAAGCTTTATCATCGCCGAGGAGTTTATCGGCAAAGACAGCGTCTGCCTTATCTTAGGCGATAATATTTTCTACGGTTATAATTTAAGTGAGCTCCTGAAGAAGTCAGCCAGGATTAAAAACGGCGCGGTAATCTTCGGTTATTATGTTAAGGACCCCCAGCGTTATGGCGTGCTTGAGTTTGACAAAAAATGCAAGGTGGCCTCAATTGAAGAGAAACCTAAAAAACCCAAGTCTAACTGGGTAGCCGCGGGTTTATACTTTTATGATAATAAAGTAGTCAAAATCGCCAAAAATATCAAACCGTCGGGAAGGGGAGAGCTTGAGATTACCTCGGTAAATAATGAATACATTAAAAGAGGCAAGCTCAAGGCGGAATTCCTCAGCCGGGGCCATGCCTGGCTTGATACCGGTACTTATGAATCGTTGATTGATGCTTCTATTTTCATCAAAACAATAGAAGACAGGCAGGGGCTAAAGATCGGCTGCATTGAAGAGGTGGCGTATCGTATGGGCTATATTGATAAAACACAACTGTTAAAGCTTGCCAGCCAGACACCGACCAGCTATGGGGAATACTTAAAGGATTTGCTTAAGAATGAATAAGAACATTTTGATTTTAGGAAAAGGCTTTATCGGCCAGAGGTTGCAAAAAGAGTTTGATTGCGCGATTGACGGCTCAATGATAAATTGCTTTAGCGACGCTGAGGAACTGATCAAGAAATACGCCCCTAAAACAATCATTAATTGTATCGGCATTACCGGCAGGCATAACGTGGATGATTGCGAGTTGGAAAAGGACGCAACTTTGCTGGCAAATAGTTTTGTCCCGGTAATTTTGGCTGAAGCCTGCCTGCGCGGTAAGATCAAGCTTATACATATAAGCAGCGGGTGTATTTTTAATTACGATTATAAGAAAAGCAATCCGATAAAAGAAAACAGCCGGGATTATTTTTTTAAGTTATTTTACAGCCGCAGCAAAATTTACGCCGAAACAGCTCTTGAGGCGCTTAGCCGGGATTACAATATACTTATTGTCAGGATTCGCATACCCTTACTTAATGCCAAACATCCTAAAAATGTGTTAGATAAGCTTATAAAATACAAGAAGGTAATTGATATCGCCAATTCCGTAACTTATATTCCTGATTTTCTCCGCGCAATCAAGCATTTGATAAAGATTGACGGCCGGGGGGTGTATAATGTGGTAAATAAGGGTGGCCTGTGCTATCCTGAACTTATGAAGGTTTACCAAAAATACGTTCCGGATTTTAAATTCAAGGTGATTCCTCTAAAGAACTTAGGCCTGGTCAGGACTAACCTGATTTTATCTACAAGCAAGCTTGAAAAATCCGGTTTTAAGGTTAGAAGCATTAATTCAGTCTTAGAAGAATGCGTAAAAGAATACCTAAAATCTTAGTTACCGGCGGGGCCGGGTTCATCGGCAGCGCCTTCGTAAGATTGCTTATGAGGGACGTTTCTGAGCCCAAAGCAAGAACTGTCCCCTATGGGGACAGTTCTCCGATTGGCTCAAGAAACGTCCCTGTGGTTGTTGATAAGCTTACCTATGCCGGTGACCTGAAGCGGCTTGATGAGGTAGAAGGCAAGTTTAAATTTTATAAAATCGATATCTGTAATAAAAATAGGATAGGAGATATTTTTGCCAAAGAGAAACCGGATACCGTAGTCCATTTTGCCGCCGAAAGCCATGTTGACCGCAGTATCAATGACGCCACGCCGTTTGTTGAAACAAACATCAAGGGAACGCAGGTACTTCTTGACGCCAGCCGTGAATATAATATAAAGAAATTCATTTTTATCTCAACCGACGAGGTTTATGGGGAGATTGCCAACGGTAAGTTCAACGAAGATTCTCCGATTAAACCTAACAGCCCTTATGCGGCATCCAAGGCAGCAGCAGACCTCCTGGTGCAGGCCTATATCAGGACAAATAAATTCCCCGCGATAATTATCCGGCCGTCAAATAATTACGGGCCGTGGCAATATCCGGAGAAACTTATCCCGCTTGCCATATTGAGAATATTGGGAGAGGGAAAGGTCCCGGTTTATGGTAAAGGTTTAAATGTGCGTGAATGGTTGTATGTTGACGATTGCGTGCGGGCTATTATGATGATTATGCACAAGGGAAAGATTGGCCAGATTTATAATTTGGGCAGCTCGTGCGAAAGCAGGAATATCGATACAGTAAAATTATTGCTCAAAACTCTTGGAGCCGGACAGGACAGATTTGAGTTTGTCAAGGACCGCCTGGGCCACGATATAAGATACAGCCTCAATTCCAGAAAAGTTACCAGGGAACTTGGCTGGAAACCGGGCATTAAGCTGTCACAGGGACTTAAACTCACGGTTGACTGGTCGCTTAAGCATCAAGCCTGGCTTAAGAGTAAATTAGCGGATATTAATAAGTTGTATAAGAAATAAAAGAGGGGCAATATGGCCATTGTTGTAGTTACAGGTTCATGCGGTTTAATCGGTTCTGAAACCGTAAGTTTCTTTGCCGGAAAAGGTTTTGATGTCGTCGGTATCGACAACAATATGCGCAAGAGATTTTTTGGCGCTGACGGCTCAATCCTCTGGAATAAGAAACGCCTGCAAAAGTTGTATAAAAATTACCAGCACCACTCCATAGATATCCGCCAGCAGGATAAAATAAATTCAATTTTCAGGAAATTCAGCAAAGATATCGTTTTAATCGTGCACGCCGCGGCCCAGCCATCCCATGATTGGGCAGCAAAAGACCCGGCGGTTGATTTTGGCGTTAATGCCCAGGGCACACTGGTTATGCTTGAGGCCTTGCGCAAATTTTCTCCCGGGGCGGCATTCATTTTTACCTCAACGAATAAAGTTTACGGGGATACTCCTAACCGGCTGCCTCTAATTGAAAAAGAGAAGCGCTTCGAACTACCCGCAGATCACAAATATTTTAAAGGCATTGATGAAACAATGAGCATTGACAATTGCCTGCATTCAGTTTTTGGCGCCTCAAAGTTGGCTGCGGATATTATGACACAGGAGTACGGGAAATATTTTCATCTTAAGACAGGGGTCTTTAGGGGCGGCTGCCTTACCGGACCGGCGCATTCCGGAGCCGAGCTGCACGGATTTTTGTCCTATCTGGTTAAGTGCGCTGTGACAAAACGCAAATATAAAATTTACGGCTATAAAGGCAAACAGGTCAGGGACAATATACATTCTTTTGATTTGGTCAACGCGTTCTATTATTATTTCCAGAATCCCCGCTATGGCGAGGTTTATAATATGGGGGGAGGCAGGTTTGGCAATGTTTCGGTGCTTGAGGCGATTGAGATGTGCGAAAAGTTGACCGGCGAGAAGTTTGATTATGAATATATCGATACTAACCGCATCGGAGATCATATCTGGTGGATCAGCGATGTCTCTAAATTTAAATCGCATTATCCTGATTGGCAGTATAAGTTTGGCATAGAGGATACAATCAAGCAGATCTACGATAATTATAGACAGTGTATGTAATTCTTTTAAATCTAAATAGTTAGAAAACAAATATTACCGAACAATCCCGCTCCTATTTTTTTGTAGTAGGCAAAATAGGGGCGTTCTTTTTTGTTAGATTTCCCCCTTTTTGAGTCTATTAATGGTAGAAAGGGGGTTAAAATGAATGATGTAGAGATTTCTGCAGAAGTTAAAGAAGAAACTTTGAGGTTGCAAAATGCAACCTCAAAGAGAGGTGGTAGACGGTATACTCCTTATGTTTTTACCGAACAAGGCGTAGTTATACTTTCTCTCGATTCAACCTGAATTAACCATCGTTTAAATATTTCTTTTGTAACCTTCTATCTCTGATGGAATTACGTAGACTGTCTACATAAATGTTGACATGGGCCAGGGATGAAAGTAAGATAAATAAGAAAGTTTATTACCTATGGTGAGAATATGAAATATAGTAATGTTTTGATTACCGGAGGGGCGGGGTTTATCGGCAGCAACCTGGCGGTATATTTTAAACGAAAATATCCGCAGCTTAAAATCTTCGCTTTGGATAATCTTATCCGCAGAGGGAGTGAATTTAATTTACCGCGGCTTAAGGAAAACGGTATTAAGTTTATCCGGGGAGATGTCAGGTACCCCAAAGATCTGGATTTAAAATTTGATATAGATTTGATATTAGAGTGTTCTGCCGAGCCGTCGGTACTAGCAGGTTATCAGAATCCATCTTATATTATTGATACGAATTTAATGGGTACTGTTAACTGTCTTGAGTTGTGCCGTAAGCGTAAAGCAGGGATGATTTTTCTTTCGACAAGCAGGGTTTATCCCTATGAGCAGATAAACGCGATCAGCCGGCGGGAAACAAAGAGCAGGTTTGAGTGGCTGGGTTTTGGCGGTATTGATACGGATTTTTCTTTGACCGGAGCAAAGACTTTGTATGGCACGACTAAGTTAGCCTCGGAGTTCATCCTGCAGGAATATGTCGACGCATACGGGATCAAGGCGGTTGTGAACCGCTGCGGAGTGATTGCCGGGCCATGGCAGTTCGGTAAGGTTGATCAGGGGGTATTTACTTACTGGATGCTGGCGCATTATTTTAAGAGACCGCTTAAATATATCGGTTTTGGCGGCAAGGGCAAGCAGGTACGCGACCTTTTGCATATTGATGACCTTTGCCGGTTAATCGATATACAGGTAAACAAGCTTGGTAAATTAAGCGGCAATACTTATAATGTCGGCGGCGCAAGAGAGGTAAGCCTTTCTTTGGTGGAGACCACCGCGCTTTGCCAGGAGATTACCGGTAATAAGATTAAAGTTGGCCGGGATTTGCGCCAGCGCCCGGGAGATATTGCGGTGTATCTTACGGATAATAGTAAAGTTACCCGGGAACTAAAATGGAAGCCGCAGAAGCAAGCTCCGGTGATCCTGAAGGATATCTTTGATTGGATCAGGAGTAATGAAGCAAAGTTAAGAAAACTCTAAAGAATAGATCCGGCCCATAGAGTTGCGCCCTCCCTTCGCGTCGTATTTCTTTCCTAACTACTTATCCTTAATACAATTACGTAGACTGTCTATACTCTAGTTAGATTTTATCTCTTGCTCCGTCTATTGGTGCAAGGAGGTTTAAATGAATAAAAAAGAGATTGCGGTTGAGGTAGTGGCAACGAAGATTTTACTGGTGAGAGGCAGGAAAGTGATGTTGGATAAAGATTTAGCATTACTATATGGAGTATCGACTATGAGATTGAATGAGCAGGTAAAAAGAAATAAAGAGAGGTTCCCTGAAGATTTTATGTTTCAACTTACAAAAGAAGAAGCTTCTAACTTGATATCGCATTTTGCGATATCAAGTTGGGGTGGTAATCGTAAATTACCGTATGTTTTTACGGAACAAGGAGTGGCTATGTTATCTAGTGTGCTGAATTCAAAACGAGCAATCCAGGTCAATATAGCTATTATGCGTGCATTCGTGAAATTGCGGGAATTGTTATTAACACATAAGGAGCTAGCAGAAAAACTCGAGGAGTTAGAGCGTAAATATCAATTACACGAAACAGACATTCAGGCGATATTCGAAGTGATCAAAAAATTGCTTGAGCCTCCACCTGAACCACCAAAACCACGATTTGGGTTGAATTAAGAGACCTGCTGTATTTCTTTCGTAACTACTTATCCTTAATGCAATTACGTAGACTGTCTACTATACTAATTATTGACATAAATATGGGATGTAGGTAGAATATAAATGTAATCAGATTTTAAAATATGCCTATCAAATTCTCGCTTGGCTGTTTTAAAGATCCAATAGACTCCCGCGATATCCCCATGGGGCTAGTTTTACCCATAATCCCAATCCCCGTAAGTTTTGACTTCACCAAATTAATGAGCCCGGTTAGAAATCAAGGAAACGAAGGGACTTGTGTTGCTTTTGCTTCGGTTGTTGGTGTTAAGGAATTTCAGGATAAAAAAGAATATCGTAAACTCATCAAGCTTTCCCCGCGTTTTCTTTATAATCTGTGCAAGAAATTTGACGGCGCTCCATTTGAAGAAGGCACTTATCCGCGTATCGCGATGAAGGTGTTATTAAATCACGGTGTTTGCCATGAATCTTTATGGCCGTATGCTCCGCATCAAAAAAGCCTTCCCTTAAAAGGCGCAGATAAAGACGCGAAGAAGTTTAAGATCAAGGCCTATGCCCGGCTTAACTCGCAGCTTGAAATGAAACGCAGCCTCGTCGTAAATGGTCCTTTTCTTGCCGGAGTAAATGTATATAAATCCTGGTTTAATAAAAGTGTAGAGAAAAACGGTTTTGTCCCTATGCCCAAACGCAATGAAAAACTGATGGGAGGGCATGCCATTTGCATTGTTGGCTATGATGATAAGTTCAAAGTTTTTAAGTTTAAGAATTCCTGGGGCGCAAAATGGGCGGATAGGGGTTATGGGTATCTGCCATATGAATATATCAAGAAATATTGCAGCGATGCCTGGAGCGCCACGGATTTAATTGAAAACCCGAAAGCCTTGGTCAAATCAATGCAGGCTTCAATGTAGGAGGTGGATATGGATAATGAAGGCGGATTCTTGGTTAAGTTTGACGGAAAAAAGTCTCTTCGCTGCTACAAGATAGAATTTGACTATGACGAATGGCAATATATCGTTAACGGGACAGAAAAGAAAGAACTGCCTCCTTGTGTAAAAAATATAACTATTAAAGTAGAGGGGTAATAATCTGCGCAGGTGGTGGAACATTAAGTATTTCTTTTGTAAGTATATATTGTTTATGAGGTTACATAGACTGTCTATGAATATGACTTGACAAAGTGTAGTTTATCGTGCATACTTGTTTCTGTAGATATATAAAATTATATATATAAAGAAATGAAGCTTACAGAATTTGTTAAAAAATACAGCAAGGAACAGGTTATTGATTCTTCAACCTTTTCTTTGCTTGGCGAGGATCCGCAGAATATCCGCTGCCAGGTACAATATTGGCGCAGGCAGGGGCACCTTATTCTGCTTAAGCGCGGAGTTTACGTCTTAAGCAATGACCTTAGAAAACAGCCGTTATCTATGGGGTTTATTTCAAACTTTTTATTTTCGCCATCATATATCAGCCTTGAGTATGCCTTGAGTTATTATGATTTAATCCCGGAGGCAGCAATGGTTTATACTTCTGTTTCAACTAAGAAAACAACAAAATTTAATACTCCTTTGGGAGTTTTTGAATACCGTTCAATCAAGGAAGAACTTTTTTTTGGGTTTACTAAAGCAACGGATGAAGGGCAGAATTATTTTATTGCTTATCCCGAGAAAGCGATCCTGGATTTTTTCTATTTTCATCAAGATATGGATGGAAGCGAGAGCGAATTTGAATCCTATAGGTTTCAAAACCTGGAAAGCCTGAATTTAAAGCGTTTTAATGAATTTAGAGGTAAATATAATAAGAAAACTAATGATATTGCTCGGTCATTCGCCGGTTTTATTAAATCAGGCAAGATGAGGTATAAAACACTTAGATGAGAGATTACATTAAATCAGTTGTTGATCCTAATTTGACGCGAAATCAAAACCTTAACCGAATCAGGGAATATTTGCAGACATATTTCCTTAATATTATCTATAAAAATAAATTTTATCAAAATCTTGTTTTTACGGGCGGGACCGCTTTACGGTTTATTTACAAGATCAGGCGGTTTTCCGAGGATCTTGATTTCAGTTTGTCAGCCAAGGCCAGGAATTATAATTTTACCGATATGGTGGAGAATATCTTACAGGAGTTTAAGTTAGCCGGATACGATCTGGAGATTAAATATGATGAAAGCCGCGCCGTGCACAGCGCTTTATTGAAATTCTCAGGTATTCTTTTTGAAACCGGCTTGAGCCCTTTGAAAGGGCAGAAAATTGCCATTAAGGCGGAGGTTGATTCCAACCCGCCTTTGGGTGGAATTGAAACCAGCAGTGTGTATAATTCAAATTTTATGTTTTATATGCTGCACTATGATTTAGCTTCTTTATTTGCCGGTAAAGTGCACGCGCTTTTATGCCGTGAGTACACTAAGGGCAGGGATTGGTATGATTTGTTATGGTATCTGACAAAATTTAAAGACTTAGAGCCGAATTTTATTATGCTCAATAACGCTTTTGCTCAGACATCCCGGAAGCCGGTTAAGCTTACCGTTGATAACTGGAAAGCAGAAATCAAGAAAACCGTGGAAACTTTAGACTGGGCAAAGGTCAGAAATGATGTCAGTTGGTTACTTGAGGATAGCAGTGAGCTTGGCTTGCTTGAGTCAAAAACTTTCGTCAATTTGCTTAAAGAATAATTCACAAATCAGAAATACGTAATATTTCTTTCGCAACCGCTTAATTTTGATAGGATTACGTACACTGTCTATTGAGATATGATTAAGCCAAAGGATACCCTGCGTAAACGTTTTATCGCCGCTGAATCCGACTATCTCGTTATTGAAACCATTCAAACATTGTCATCGCGAGGCTGCCAAGGGCAGCCGAAGCAATCTCGTCTCCGTATCCTCAAGCTTAAAGGCACCTGGCACGCCAATGATTATAATGAACTTTGCTTTGAAGTTACCTTGCGCAAAGGCCCGCCTGAAACCTATACCTTTAAAGGAAGCTGGAAGTTAAACAACAACCAGCAGATTGAATATACAACTGAAGATGGCCGCGATACTTTAACTTTTAAAGGTTGTTGGGATATATCTTCGGCTAATCGCCTTGTTTATATACTTGAAGGCAGCTCAACCTCGCGCTTTGAATTCAAAGTCCAGCTTGAATCACCAGTAGTCTATCCTAAAAAAGGAGAGATCCGCTATCGTATCGGCATAGGAATCCGCCAAAGCCACCTGACCGCACCTGGCCAGTTACTTATTCTCTACGGAGAATGGAGGTTTGGCCGCAATTTAGGGCTTACCTTTCAGATGTATTATGGCCAGGGGGTGGTTAGGGCAATAGAGTTTGGGGCAGAGGTTACCTTTGGCCGCAATAAGGCTATTTTCGCGCTCAAAAATGAGTTTGGTAAGTCTTTAGGTATAACTCTCACCATGACGCATAAATTCTTAGAACATTTTGACGCTGAAGCCTTTATCAAACTGAAATCCCGTCACAATGAACATAGCGAACAGGCAATAGAAGTCGGAATCACCATTCCGTTTTAGAATTAAACAAAACTTGCTCAAGTGTTTCTTTTGTAACCACCTAGTATTAATGAGATTACGTGCGCTGTCTATGATTTTATGATTTTTACAATTTTAGGATTTGTGGTATTATAGAGATTAATTGGAAGTAGATTGAGAATTGTAGAGATTGGTAAACAATTAGTCGAACTAAGTGGAAAATTTAATTAAAAATAATCAGTATAACATAGGTCATATCTGTACAAGGTTGCAGTGCGAAATTGGCAATGCAGATAAGATTTCGATGCGTTGGATAACTCCGGATATGCAGCATGTCGATTATAGCTTTAATGATCTTGAAGACCAATCAAACAAATGTGCAAATGTTTTGCAATCACTAAGTCTCTCCAAGGGCGATATTATGTTTACCCTTCTTCCTAAAATACCTGAGCAGTTCTTTGTCTTATTGGGCGCGCTAAAATTACAGCTTATCGTCAGTCCATTATTTGCCAATTTCGGAGAAGAAGCCATACTTGATCGGATGGGTGATGCATGCGCTAAGGTATTGGTCACTAAAAAGAGCTTTTTAAGAAAGATCGAAAAGATAAAAAACCATTTGTTTCACTTAAAGTACGTAATCGTTGTTGATAGCGAAAGTGATTTGCCGTCTGACGTTTTAAGTTACCCGGCATTGATAAAAAATGCGAAAAGTGTTTTTGAAACTCCGCTAACCGGTAAAGATACACCGTCTCTTTTACATTATACTTCAGGCTCGACAGGAAAACCGAAAGGCGTTCTACATGTCCATGGTGGCATAATTACCATTAATCAGACAACAAAAGAAATACTGGGTCTCAAAGAAAACGATAAATATTGGTGTACTGCTGATCAAGGATGGGTTACGGGAACGTCATATGGCATGATAGGGCCGTGGAGCCTGGGAATTACCCAGATCCATTTTAGCGGTCAATACAGTCCGGGAATATGGTTTACGATATTAGAAAAAGAGAAGATAAATGTCTGGTATACGGCGCCTACAGCGCTCAGAATGCTAATGAAAGAGGACTCCGCACTCTTCAAGAAATTTAATCTGAAGGAGCTGCGACACATCTGTAGCGTCGGCGAGCCGCTGAATCCTGAAGTCATAAACTGGTCGCGCAAAATATTGGCTAAAGAGACCTACGATACGTGGTTTATGACTGAAACCGGAGCGATCATGATCGCTAACCGTCTCGGTATTGATGTAAAGCCTGGCTCCATGGGAAAGCCGATCGAAGGCATGGAAGTGGCTATTCTTACTGATAAAGGGGAGCTGGCTCAGAGTAATCAGCGCGGTATTTTATGTTTAAAAGCAGGATGGGAATCTATGTTCGTTACCTATCTTAATAACGAGGAAGCTTATAAACAAAAGTTCAAGGATGGCTACTATTATTCCGGGGATGTTGCTTTTATGGATAAGGAAGGATATTATTGGTTTGCTGGGCGGAAGGACGATGTTATTAACACTGCCGGCCATCTTGTAGGGCCTTTTGAGGTTGAGAGCGCGTTACTTGAAATCGAAGAGGTAGAGGAGGTGGCTGTGATCGGCGCATCCGATGAAATACTATACGAAAAGATAGTGGCATTTATCAAGCTAAAATCAGGTAATATTTATAATAAAGAGCTGGAGCTTAAGATTCAGGTACACATCGCTAACAAGGTGTCAACAATAGCTGTTCCGCAGGATATTGTGGTTGTAGAGGGCATCCCAAAGACCAGGAGCGGCAAGATTATGAGAAGGGTGCTGAAGGCGCAGTATCTGGGCCAGGATGCAGGCGACCTTTCAACTATGGAGGAATTCTAGTAATGGACGTCAGGGATAAAATGAACGGGATATTCCGGGAAGTTTTCAATGACGATACCATACAAATAAAGCCCGAAACGACAGCTAATGACATTGAAGGCTGGGATTCGTTTTCGCATGTTACTCTTATTACAGCTATTGAAATAAGGTTTAATATAAAGTTTAGCATAAAGGAGTTTATGTCTTTTAAGAGCGTAGGGGATTTAATTAGGTGCATTGAGCGAAAAGTAGTAGTTTAATTATCTTAATAAAGAAAGTAGAAGCCCGCCATGCTATTTAAATTTATACAATTTTTAGTATTTTTTGCAGCCGTCTATATCCCATATCTTTTCCTCAATCATAAATGGCAGAATAGGCTGCTTCTTGTAGCAAGCTGCATATTTTACGCTGCCTGGGACTGGAGATTTATATTTCTGATATTCGTTTCGATAACTATTGATTACTTCTGCGGATTAAGGATCGATAAGTCGGACAACGACAAAGTAAGGAAGTATTTTTTATTATTAAGCATATTTGTAAATCTCTCTATCCTTGGTTTTTTCAAGTATTTTAACTTCTTCATAGCTAATTTTTCCCGGCTTATAAATCATCTCGGGTTTTCCATACATCCGCAGATGCTTAATATACTACTGCCTTTGGGCATTTCTTTCTATACGTTTAAGACCATAAGCTATACCATTGATGTCTATACGGAGAAGATCAAGCCTACCAGAAGCTACCGGGATTACGCGCTCTTTGTAAGTTTCTTTCCGCTTATTCTGGCGGGGCCCATCATGAGGGCAGGGGATCTTCTTCGCCAAATAGCATCTCCGCGCAAGGTGCAGCTCGAAGGGTTCTACAAGGAGGGCTGCTATCTTATATTTTGGGGGGGATTCCAAAAATTTTTTGTTGCGGATAATTTAGCTATAATAGCTAATAAGTTATTTAATCCATCACCGCCATATAACGGTATCATGGTTCTTTTGGCAGCCTATGCTTTTGCATTTCAAATATATTGCGACTTTGCCGGGTATTCTAATATAGCCAGAGGCTTGGGTAAATGCATGGGCTTTGATATTATGGTCAATTTTAACTTACCCTATTTTGCCACAAATCCCCAAGATTTTTGGAACAGGTGGCATATTTCCCTGTCAAATTGGCTACGCGAGTACCTTTACAATCCTATCTCTTTTAGCCTGAGACGGTGGGGTGTCTGGGGGGTAAGCATTGCTTTGATGGCCACGTTCCTTCTTTGCGGGCTTTGGCATGGCGCATACTGGAATTATATTATATGGGGAGGGTACTGGGGGATACTGCTTATATCATATGCACTACTCAGGCCTTTGCTTGCAAAGATTCCTAATCCCAAAAAAGCCATATTTCAAAAGGTATGGTTTTTTATAAGAGTCATATTTTTCTTTCATGTCATATGCTTTGGATGGGTCATCTTCAAGGCGGAGGGGAATGCAACTAAAGCTTTCAGTATGCTGCAAAGTTTATTTTGTAATTTCCATTGGGGCAGAGGAGTTGACATAAAATATAGTGCTATGGGCATGATTTCATTTTTATGGTTGTTAGGGATCGTCGAGATAGTGCAATATTGGAAGAATGATCCAATGGTAGTTTATAAATCCAACAGTATATTAAAGGTGTGTTTTTGTATTCTATGCCTTTATTTGCTATTATCGTGCGGAGTTGCTAGTGAGGGAAGTTTTATTTACTTTCAATTTTAAGAAACTTCCCAAGGCTGCAACAATAGATATTTATAAATACTATTAAGTGAGGATGGGTTATGGTTTTTATTGATAATGTTCTTCAGGATTTAAGGTATTTGGGGTTTGAGAATGCTTAAAGCTTCGTTTAAGATTTTGGTTTTTTATATTATACTTCCCCTGATGGTCGTTGAGTTGTTGCTCCGATTGTTTAATCCCATCTACTTTTGTAGTACTGTATTTCAATTCCGCTATGATAAAGACGTTGGAGTAACTACAAGACCTAATTTAAATAAAAGCATTTTGACTGATCATGTAATTGAAGCCCTTACCAATGACATAGGCTCAAGGAATTATTTAAACAAAGCAGAGTTGAACAGTTATAAAAAACTTATTTTTTGCGTTGGTGATTCTTATACCGAGGGAATAGGCGGACTCACGGATCAAAGTTATACTTTTTATTTGGATTTGCTATTAAATAATAAGAGTGGAATATACGAGAAAAATTTTGCCGTTGTTAATCTTGGATTAGGAGGATATGGTTCTATACAATCAGAACTTACGGTTTTGCAGTATGTAAGAATATTTGGGAGGGTACCAGACGCAATCATTTATTTTGTCGCTAACAACGACTGTGGCGATGATGCGTCTTATGAGCTTGGTTTTTTTCATAGGTTTGTTGTATTGGGTAGTCCCTATTACAATCGCATAACTATAATGATAAACGAACTTTTAGAAAATACTCAAGTTTGGCGAAGGTTCAAATTGCTGATTAGTCCAACAGTACATAAAAACTTTTCCCCGGCAGAAAGTGATGAGATATGCTCGCCAGAGAATTTGAGTGGTTTGAAAGCTTTGATAAAATTCGCAAGAGACAACAATATCAAGTTAATAATCTCTCATACTGGTTATACCGGAGTTGGGTATGATTTATTTAAGAGTTTTGCAAAAGAAAATAAGATTCCATTTGCAGATTATAAGCCTGATGTAATAAGCATAAGTACAGCCAACCCAAGGCTGCCTGTATTTAACAGTCATTCAGGAGGGCATTATCGTTCTTGGGTATACTATATTGTTGCAGGTAAGTTTGCTGAGTTTTTTAAAGATAATTAACAAAATCAAAATATAATATTATTTCGTTAAGATTTTCCCATTCAAAAAGAGAAACAAGGGAGGGACTTAATCGTTCAGTCCTTTTTGTCTTGTGCCAAAAATGTGCCTATCTTATACAGAAACACTCGTTAACAAACCGTAATAAAACTAAACAACCGGACTGTATAACTCATTGATAATATAAATGTTTGTATAGAATGTTCTTTTAACGACGAGAGTTAGGGAAATACGCTTGACAGAATTCTTGCATATTGGCGAGAACTTAAGGAGCGGTTGTAAAACGAGGATAGAGAAGTCGTGACATTTTGTCACGGGTTGAAACTGAAGGCTTCTGATAGAAGATTGCGTGAAGCCGATTGTGCCACCTTATGATTTAGAATTTGTTTTGTGACTAGCTGACAATTATGAAATTATGTATACTGTCTATGATTGTTCGTAAGCGGCTTATCACCGCGGAATCTGATTCTCTGGTTATCGAAACCATTCAAACTTGGGATAAGCCTGCAATCTCGCCTGCGCATCCTTAACCTTAAGGGTATCTGGCGCGCTAATGATCAAATGAACTTTTTTTGATGTTGCCCTGCGCAAGGGTCCGCCTCAAACTTACACCTTTAAGGGAAGCTGGAAGCTTAATAATAATCAGCAGATTGAATATACTTCTGAAGATGGCCGCGATAAATTAACTTTTCAGGGCTATTGTAACATTTCTTCGGCTAACTGCCTGGTTTATATGCTGGAAAGCAGTTTAACCTCGCGTTTTGAATTCAAAGTCCAGCTTGAATCGTCTGTTTTACGCCCGAGAAAGGGAGAGATCCGTTATCGCATCGGAGTGGGAATACGCCAAAGCCGCTTGACCGCCCCCGGCAATCTGCTTATTCTATATGGTGAATGGAAGTTTGGCCGGGATTTAGGGCTGATCTTCCGGATGGATTACGGGCAGGGCAGGGTAAAGTCACTGGAATTTGGGGCGCAGGTGGATTTTAACAGGAATAAAGTAATTTTTGCGCTGAAAAATGAGTTTGGAAAGCCCCTGGGTATTACTCTTACTGTGACGCATAAATTTTTGAAAGCCGTTGACACAGAAGCCTTTATAAGGCTAAAATCCTACCGGAAAACCCGGGCAGTTGAAGCCGGGTTTAGCCTTCCTTTTTAAGCAGAAACATATTGATTTCCCAGCCATTTAGCGATATAATCAAACTTCTATGATTTGAGCAATAATCAGGTTATTGTCTCTGTTTTAACCAAGCTATTTCTTATTCTTGTTTTTAGGGATTACAAGCTGCAATTGTTTATTTAAGAGCATAAATGGGGTGAAGAAGATGAAATTTACGATTGGTTTTGAGCGGGAAGATACCAAAAAACTTCATCAATACTGGGATGAAATAATTCAGACGCAAGCCTGGTCGGAAGGCAAATTCACGAAGCTATTTGAGGAGAAATGGGCCCAACATTCTGGTATTCGCTCGGTTGCTTTCTCAAGTTGGGGCGGGGCTGCTTTGGCCGCATTGGAATTTTTTAATGTCAGGGATAAAGTAGTCTTATGCCCTTCCAATACTTTTATGGCAACTCCCTTGAGTGTTATTAAAGCCGGGGCTAAGGTAGAATTTGTTGATTGTAACAAGGATGACCTTTGCCTATCTCTGGATGACCTGAAACTGAAAGCTGCCAAGTTTAAACCGGTTGCGCTTTGGGTAGTCCATATCGGAGGGCATATCGCATTTCAGATCAAGGAAATAGCCGATTTTTGCAGGAAAAATAATATTATCCTGTTGGAAGACTGTGCTCATGCTCATGGTGCTTCCTGGGATGGGAAAAAAGCAGGCAGTTGGGGAGACGCCGGAGTATATTCATTTTACGCGACTAAAACTGTGACTACAGGAGAGGGGGGAATGCTTGTCAGCAGGCATCCTGAGTTGATCGATTTCGCGGCCAAATACAGAAATTACGGAAAGTTCGATTATAAAGTCCAGGGATTAAATTACAGGATGAGCGAGTTTACCGCGGCCATAGGCTGTGTGCAGACAGAGCGGCTGCCTGATATAGTAGCTTGGAAAAACGAGTATGCCCGTAAAAATCTTGATTTGGTATTTAATAAGAGAGTAATATTCCCGGATGGTATGGTATCGGGTTATTACAAGTACATAGTTTTTGAACCGGTCGATAAGTCTACTGGAAAAGTCTATGATAAGCCTTGTCATGTAATTATGCAGAAAGATTGCGTTTTGCCTAATACAGATTGGATTGCTGATAATCATTGGTGTGTGCCGCTGTACTACAAAGGAGAGGAGTTTTAAAAAATGAGAGTTTTGGTCACGGGTGGTTCCGGATTTATCGGTTCGCATGTAGTCGACAATTTAATTAATAAAGGTTTTGAAGTGCGTATTTACGACGGAGTTGCTCCTACTTTCAGAAAAGATTTGGAGTATTATCAGGGCAGCATATTGGACGCTACCGCATTAGGTTTTGCGATGCATGATATTGACGCTGTATTCCATCTGGCTGCCGTAGCTGATGTCAAGGAGGTATATGCTAATCCTCACTATGCGGAGTCTATTAATGTGCGCGGGACGATCAATGTATTGGAAGCCGCCAGAAACGCGCAAATCAAGAGGGTTGTATATGGAAGCACGACGTGGGTTTATAGTGAAGCGGCATCTGATTCGGTAGATGAGAAAACTCCTTTGCATGCGCCTACTCATTTTTATACAGCCACTAAATTATCGGGGGAATATTATTGCCAGTCTTATAGCAAATTATACGGAATGGAAGCCTCGATTTTACGTTACGGTATACCATACGGCCCCCGGGCCCGGGATGGCGCGGTAATACCGATTTTTGTCAAGAAAGCTTTAAACGGCGAGCCGATTACTATTGCCGGTGACGGTTCTCAATTCCGGAAATTCGTATATGTTGAAGATTTAGCGGAAGGCAATGTTTTAGCGTTAAAAGATGTCGCGAAAAACAAGATTTTTAATCTTGACGGGAAAGAAAAAATAACCGTAAAGCAGATCGCCGAGACTATAAAAAAGATAATTGGTAATGTAAAGATCGAATATATCCCGGCCAGGGGAGGGGATTTTGCCGGTAAAGAAGTATCCAGCGCCGCGGCAAAGAAGGACCTGGGG
Source organism: Candidatus Omnitrophota bacterium (assembly GCA_041661605.1). Classification (GTDB taxonomy): domain Bacteria; phylum Omnitrophota; class Gorgyraeia; order Gygaellales; family Profunditerraquicolaceae; genus UBA6249. The sequence goes on from JBAZUE010000001.1 coordinate 99,069, forward strand.
TGGGAGCCGAAAGTAAGCTTTGAAGAGGGGGTAAACCGGTATATTGATTGGTACAAAAAGCGCGAAGAGAAGCGTAAGAATGCGCAAGTGCTCAACTTCTAAGAAAGCAGGTTGGCAAATGAAAGAAAATAAAGTCTTGGTTATTGCCGCTCATATGGATGATGAAGTCTTAGGCTGCGCGGGCACGATATTAAAACATAAAAAATGCAAAGATAAGGTAGCGGTAGCGTTTATCGCAAACCGGATCTACGGTCATTCTTTTGATGAAGCAAAATACCAGCGTGAAAAAAAACATTGCCTGAAAGCAAAAGCGGTTTTAGGTTATGATACCGCTGTTTTTATGAATAAAGACGATGAACGGCTTGATTCATGCATTCAAGATATTATTTTACCGCTGGAAAAAATAGTAAATAGTTTTAAGCCGGATATTGTTTATGTCCCTTTCCGGGGCGATAATAACCAGGACCACCGGGCGGTGTTTGATGCCTGCCGGGTGGTATTGCGCCCTGTTTCAACCGGCTATATTAAATATATCTTTATGTATGAAGTACCTTCATCTACCGATCAGTCTCCTCCATTAAGCGAATCCGCATTTGTCCCCAATCATTATGTCGATATCGACGCTCACATAAACTCGAAAATCAGGGCTTTTGCCTGTTACAAAACCGAAACAAGGCGGTATCCCCATCCCCGTTCCGGAAATTCAATAAAAATACTATCCCAAAAAAGAGGGATTGAGTCCGGTTTTAAACATGCGGAAGCGTTTATGACCTTACGCACAAAGTGGTTTTAAACAAATGATCATTGCCATACAGCAGCCAGAACATCTGCCCTGGGTGGGTTTCTTTAACAAAATGACGCTGGTGGATGAGTTTATTTATCTGGATAATGTCCAGTTCAAAAAAAGGTATTTTGAGAATAGAAATAAAATCCGTACCGCAAAGGGCTGGGAGTGGTGCTGTGTTCCGGTAATGACGAAAGGGAGCTTTTCACAGGAAATAAAAGATGTGCAGATTGATTACATCCAGAATTGGCAGCGCAAATACTTGAATAAGCTCAAAAGCCATTACGGTAAAACTAAATATTTCGCTGAGGTCTTTGCTGGCATCGAGGGAGAAATCAATAAGAATCATCCGGCATTACTAGGGCTCAATATCGGCCTGATTACCTGGGTAAGAAACTATTTAGGCATCACCACTAAAACCGCGTTGGCTTCGCAGATCTGCTCAGGTAAGGGGAGCGATTTAATCCTCGGGATCTGCCTTAAACGCAAAGCCGATACCTACTTTTCAGGTCCTGATGGCCGTAATTATCTTAAATCAGGGGAATTCGATAAAGCTAAAATAGCTCTGCGCTATCACGATTTTACGCATCCGGTTTATAAGCAAAAATATGAATCTTTTATTTCACATATGTCGATAGTGGATTTACTTTTTAATTACGGTAAAGATGCCTGCGGTATAGTCAGGGAGCTAAAAAATGACGGGTAAAGTGATTATTATCGCGGAAGTCGGGGAATGCTGGAATGGGGACCGAAAGCAGGCGCAAAAGTTAATTCAAGTTGCCGCTAGCGCCGGATGCGATTATGTCAAATTCCAAACATTGGATACTGATACTGTGAAGGATAATGACCCGGAGAAAGAATGGTTCCTTAAGGTCGCCCTGACCGAAGAAATGATCGATTTCATCATCAAATTCTCAAAGAAGAATTCCATTAAACCGCTGTTTACCCCGGCTAATTTAAAGAAAGCTATGATGTTAAAAGATGGTTTTAAGCTTTCAGAGGTAAAAATAGCCAGTTCAGTGGCGCATGATAGCCAGACAGTGCGGTACGCGGCTAAAAATTTTAAACGTGTTTTTCTTTCTACCGGATTAAGTTCCCTTGAAGAGATCAAGAATATGGTCCGGTTTTTTGATAAAAATAAAAGAACCCAGCTTTATTTATTGCATTGTATCTCAGAATATCCTACCGGGCCGTTGCTCAAAAAACGCGGGCTTCTGCCATTAGCGCCAGAGGATGTACATTTGAATATGATGCTGATGCTAAAGGAGTTGTTTCCGCAATACGGAATCGGCTATTCTGATCATACGGTAAGTATCCTGCCATCCATATGCGCAGTGGCTGCTGGTGCCAAAGTCATAGAAAAACATATAACATTAGACAGGAATAAGCCGGCCAAGCTGTTTAAAAACAAAACCGGCTATTTGGGTACCGACCATGTGCTTTCCTTAGAACCTTCGGAGTTAAGGAATATGGTTGGGCAGATCAGGCAGGTTGAAAAAATCCTGGGGCCAGAGAAATGGGAAAGAACCTCCGGCGAGAAAATGCTTAAAAAATTTCTGATCGGAAGATTTTAGATGAAGAGATGCTATTTTAGGGTGGACGGTGGCAATATCTATAGCGTGGCTATGGGGCATGTTTATCGCTGCTTGAAACTGGCTGAATTTCTAAAGAAAAAAAGAAATGTATCCCCTGTATTCATAATGAAAGATTACAGGGAAGGCGTAAAGAAAGTAAAGGATCACTCTTTTGAAGTTTTTTTATTGGATAAAAATTGTTCTTCTGCTGATGATTGCAATGAAACCGCCAAAATTTCTCAAGGCGGCTATTTAGTAGTTGATGTGCGCCATTACACTGCGGCTCAGATCGCTTTGCTGAAAGAATCATGCAATTTTATAGTTGTGTTTGATGATCTGGGCGCAAAAGTCGGGGCGCCGGATGTTTTGATTAATCCCGCGGTTTCTCAGATGCATCGCAGATACCCCGGGAGAATAGGCGGCACTAAATATTTATTGGGCCCTCGGTTTTTCCTGCTTGACGGTAAAATAAGCCGAACTACCGCAAGCAGAGAAGTAAAAAACATTTTAGTGAGCTTAGGAGGGGCGGATCCGGCAGGCTATACAAAAGAGCTGGCGGAAAAGATTGGGCGTATTTCTGAAGAATATAATGTGACTTTTGTGCTTGGCCCGGCATTTAAAAATCCGGCGGGTTTTAGAAAAACGCTCAGGAATTTAAATTTCAAAGCCAGGGTATTATTTAATGTGAAAAATCTTGGTGCGCTGATGGCGAAGGCGGACTTAGCTATGGTAAGCGGCGGGGATACTTGTTTAGAGTTGGCTTTTACGGGTACTTCAGGAATAATCATTCCAACGATCAGCTATGAGTTGGGAACCGCTAAATACCTGCAGCAGAAAAAGGTATTTTTAAATTTGGGCGACATAAAGGAAAAAAGCGCAAGCGAAGTTGAGGGCGCGGTAATTAAATTTATCAAAAACTATAAAAAAAGAAGGTTATTTTCTGAAAACGGGAAAAAGGTAGTTGATGCCAATGGGTTTAACAGGGTTACGGAGGCGATTTTTCCGGCTTCAGGCAGAAATTAGCATTAGGTGAATTATGGGAAGAGCTCCTACGCAAGAATTCAATAAAGAGTTAAACGAAAATTATCAGGAAGGCACTCTTACCTGTCTTAAGTCGCCGGTAATCAAGAAAAGAATAAATCCGGAATTTCCGCTGGTGCTTAATATCGAGCCTACCAATGATTGTAACCTGCGCTGTTATTATTGCCCGAGATTAAAAAGTAAAAAGCCGGTAGGTTACATCAGCCTTAAATTAGCTAAGAAAATAATCGATGAAGCGGCTGATTATCCAAAGCTGATCATGCTTAATTTCCATAAAGACGGTGAACCGTTGCTTCATCCTAAGATAGGCGCGATGATTAAATACGCCCATAAGAAAAAAATCGCAGAAGTGATCCATATGAATACTAACGCGGCCTGCCTTGATGATAAAATGATCAAAAAACTGCTGGATTCCGGAATAGATGATATTACTTTCAGTATTGACGCTTACCGGCAGGATACTTTTAAAAAAACTAAAGGCCGGGATCTTCTGCCGTTGGTAGTTAGCAACTTGAAAAGATTTATTGAGCTGCGCGATAAAGGCAGATACCGTAAGCCATTCTTGAGGGCTAAGATAATCGAATTTGATGATACTGCTGATGAGGTGAATGACTTTTATAATTTTTGGGACGGATTGGCGGATGAAGTCCAGGTTACCGGTATCCATAGCTGGAGCGGAGCGATAAAAAACCTGCGGGTAACAGACCCGGTTTCCAAAAAGAGATTTCCCTGCATATTACTGTGGTATGCCTTGGTGATAAACTGGACCGGCGATGTATCGATCTGTTCTGTTGATTGGAATACCAGTTCTCTGGTCGGCAATGTAAATACAACGGCCATAAATCAAATCTGGAAAGGCGATATCCTGCGGCAGGCACGCAGAGATGAACTTTGCGGCCGCCATGATGCTTTTGATGTCTGCAAAAAGTGCATTAATTGGGTGGGCGGGGAAGATTTAACCGGTTACCTTAAAACCAGGACGGAGTTCTTATGAAAAAAATACAAATAAAAAATTCTCTTCTCAAGTGGAATAAAGCACAGAAAATTATTCCCTGCGGAACCATGACGATGAGCAAGAGCCCTAAATATTATGTAATGGGGGCAAGCCCGATATATTTAAAAAAAGGCAAAGGCAGCCATGTCTGGGATGTGGACGGTAATGAATACATAGATTATATCCTGGCTTTAGGCCCTGTGGTTTTGGGATACTGCTATCCCGCGGTTGACCGGGCGGTGATCAAGCAGCTCAAAGACGGCATAACTTTTAGCTTGATGCATCCTTGTGAAATAGAACTGGCGGAAAAATTGCGCCGCTTGATACCTTCGGCGGAATCAGTGCGTTTTTTAAAAACCGGTTCCGAAGCTGCTTCTGCGGCAATAAGGATAGCCAGGGGTTATACTAACCGTTCGATAGTCGCTGCTTGCGGATACCATGGTTGGCATGATTGGTACATCGGCACTACGGTCAGAAATTTAGGTGTTCCAAAAGAGGTCCAGAGCTTAACAAAGACCTTTAAGTATAACGATATTGATAGTTTAAAAAAATTGTTTAAGAAATATCCCAACAAGATAGCGGCGGTCATTATGGAGCCGGTTGGGATAGAGGCTCCTCGGAATTCTTTTTTGCAGCAAGTCAGGAATATAACGCATAAATACGGGGCTGTTTTAATTTTTGATGAGATAATAACCGGATTTCGTTTGAATTTGGGAGGAGCGCAGGCTTATTTCAATGTAACACCTGATCTTTCCTGTTTTGGTAAGGCCATCGCTAATGGTTTTCCTCTTGCTGCCGTTGTAGGCAGAAAGAAGATTATGAATACTCTTGAGAAAGCTTTTGTTTCTTCCACGTTTGGAGGGGAAGCAGTTTCGATAAAAGCGGCTTTAGCGACTTTAGATGAAATTGAAAAGAAGGATGTGTGCGGGTATATTTTAAAAAAAGGGGAAGAATTAAAAAGGTCATTTAACAATATCGCCAAAGAACTTAATTTAGATGTGGAAATGGTTGGTCTGCCGCATAAAACAGCGTGCATATTCAGGGACAGGGAGGGCAAACCTTCTCAATTGTTAAAAAGCCTGTTTCTTCAGGAAGTTATGGCGCAGGGAGTTATTATCGGAAATGGGCAATTTATATCTTATTCGCATACTCAGGCTGACTTGGAGAAGACCGTTTCTGCCTGCCGTAATGCTTTAAAGACCTTAAAGTTCGCGCAGGAGAAGAATAAGGTTGCGCAGTTATTGCGGGGAAAAGTAAGCGAAGAAGTTTTCAGAAAACCATGAAAAATAGAATGCTATGCGTTATCCAGGCTAGGACTGGATCTACCAGGTTCCCTGAGAAAGTGCTGAAAAAAATAAACGGCGTATCGATGTTGTCGCTGGTAATAAGAAGGGTTGCCTTGTCGCGTTCCTTCGGTAAACCTAGGATCGTGGTAGCTACTACTAGTAAAGCAGAGGATAAAAGAGTCATCGAGATTGCCAAGGCCGAAGGTGTCGGAGTATTTGCCGGAGAAGAGAAAGATGTGCTAGAGCGTTATTACCAGGCTGCCAAAAAATATTCGGCGGATATTATATTAAGAATAACATCCGATTGTCCGCTGATAGATCATGAAATAATCGATAAAGTAACGCAAACGTTTATAAAAACCAAAGGGTTGGATTATTGCAGCAACCGCCTCCAGCCTTCTTATCCGGAAGGGCTGGATACCGAGATATTCCGTTTTTGCGCTTTGGAGCAAGCCAAGACGCAAACAACCGACCCGTATGACAGGGAGCATGTCACCCCGTATCTTTACCGCAGCGGTAAGTTTAAAACAAAAAATGTCTTTTTCAAGGAGGACCTTTCTTATCTGCATTTATCGGTTGATGAACAAGCTGATTTTGAATTTGTTAAGGAGGTTTATAGGAAATTACGGGATAAAGAGTGCGATTTTGTATTAAAAGATATCCTGAACATTTTTATGGAGGATCCTGATATACTTAAGATCAATCAGAGCCAAAAAGCGCGGACAAAATTTAATCAACGCGCCTTAAACTATAAGAGGAAAAATAAATGAATAATAAATCGGTGATCGAAAACGATAAAAATAGCAGCCAGTTAAACTTAAAGATAAATCACCATCAGTTTTCCCTGGATACCCCTGAACGCGAAAGGCTTTGGGAAACCCGCAGAAAATTTTTCGCGGATTATTGTATCAACAGATGGCAGTGGTTTAATTATCCCAAATGGTTTTATGTAGCGGATTTCCCTCTGCATGTTGATTTTGAAGCAAGTTTCAGGTGTAATTTAAAATGCCCGATGTGTTTTAGGCCGCATATCGCCAGGAAAGACTGGGCGGATATGCCTTTTGATACCTATAAAAAAGGGATCGATGAATGCGCCAAAAACGGGCTTTATTCAATAAGATTGAACTGGAGAGGGGAACCTACCCTTAATCCGAATTTACCCAAGATGGTAAAATACGCCAAAGACCAGGGGGTCAAGGAAGTGTCTTTTATTACCAACGGATGGTTGATCAAAGATGAGCTGGCGGATGCTTTGGTAGAATCGGGCCTGGATTATATAACTTTTTCGATTGACGCTTTATATAAAAAATATGAAGAGCTGCGTTATCCGATAAAGTTTGATGAAATAACTAAGATCATAGAGGATCTTTACCGCTTAAAGAATTCTAAAGGCGGCGGATACCCTTTGATCAAAGTTCAGGCGATCTGGTCTTATATGAAAGATAATTCCGAGGAGTTCTATAAATATTTCGCGCCGATCACCGACCTGGTCTGTTTTGACCCGGAAGCCGACTATTCTATGAGGAATGTCCCGCAGGACCCTAATTTTCTTTGCCAATATCCCTGGCAGAGAATTACCGTAACACATACCGGTGAAGTGCCGCTTTGTATCTCCGACTGGGATATCTGCACCAATATCGGGGATTTACGGAAACAAACGATTAAAGAAATCTGGCATGGAAAAGCGATGAATGATTTCCGTAAAATGCAATTGGAGCATCAACGGTTAAAAATAGAATGCTGCAGGATGTGCCACCGGCCGGAGGTCCCCCAAATAGGAAATAAAATAGCGGGTAAACAGTAACCAAAGGAGAACTTACGTAATGGCTATGTTAAATGTTTTACAATTTGATAACGAAAATTTGAAACGCAGGTTGCTTTTTACTTACCGCAGGGGGAAGGGGAGATTCTTAAAATATTTTTTGAACCGGTTCCAATGGAACTATTTCGCTAAATATCATATTTTATCTTCCAAGCCGCCCCATATTGATATTGAACCGACATCGATCTGTAATATGAGCTGCCCGATGTGTTTTACGAATTTTACCGATGTGAACCGCAACGGTTTTATGGATTTATCACTTTATAAAAAGATCATTGATGACGCCGCGGAATTAGGTATTTTTTCAGTACGCCTAAGCCACCGCGGTGAGCCGTTATTGCATAAAAATTACCTGGAAATGGTAAGCTACGCCAAGAAAAAGGGGATACCGGAGGTCAGCACGCTGACCAATGGGCTCTTGCTGGACAAAGAGATGATCCAGGGGTTATTTGATGCCGGCCTGGACTGGCTCAATATCTCGATTGACGGAGTCGGCAGTGCCTATGAAAGTATACGCCGTCCGGCCAAATTCGCGGATATTGAAGAAAAGGTAAAATTCGCGCATGCCTTAAGAACTCAGCGCAAGATGGTCCGGCCGATAATATGGGTCCAGTCGATTTGGTCGGCAGTGGAAAAAAATCCGGCAGAGTATATCAATAAATTCAGCCCTTACGTTGATAAGATCGCTTTTCATGTTGATAACGACTATGCCAATAAGTTCGAAAAAGAGCCGTCCTGGGTTTGCCACCGGCTATGGCACAGAATGATGATCTTATGGGATGGAAGAGTGCCGCTGTGCAATTCTGATTTTGAATGCAAAAATCAGATTGGGGATATGCGCAGGCAAACGATCAAAGAAGTTTGGCTGGGTGAGGAAATGCAAAAAGCGCGGGAGCTTAATTTAAAGAAACAAAGGCTAAAGCTTATCCCTTGCGACGATATCTGTAACTGGGGAAACAAAAGAGTATGGAAAACCGTAGTTATTGACGGCAAAGAACAAAGGATATTGTCCCAGGTCTTAAAAGATAAATGAAGTTAAAAACTACTTTTATTGGAAATGAGTCGCCTTTTTTAATCACGGTCATGAGCAATTCCGATTTACACCTGATCGTATGCGCGCCTCTGGATAAAAAAAGCAAAGCATCTTTCGGCGGAGCATGGGATTTCGCAAAAAACAACAGGATCAAAACCGTTACCCCGGATAAATACCTGAAGCACCCGGTTCCTACCGATCTTATTATTGTTTCCGGTTATCATAAATTAATACCCCGCCGGATCATTTTGATGCCCCGGATAGGCATGATAAACATCCATCAGTCGCTATTGCCGGCTTACCGCGGCAGGCATCCTTTAAATTGGGCGATTATAAACGGCCTGAAATATACCGGCGTTACCATTCATCATGTAAGCGAGAGATTTGACGCGGGAAATATTATCCTCCAGAAAAAAGTCAGGATCGGCAAAGATGATGAAATAATGGATTTGTATGCTAAAACGTTAAAGCCGGCAAAACAGTTATTAGCAAAGATATTCCGGATTACTAACAAACGATCATTTAAGGGGAGGGCGCAGAATAAACGTTTAGCTTCTTATTTCCCTGCCCGGAAGCCGTCGGATGGAAAAATAAACTGGAAAGACCCGGCTGTTAATATCAGAAATTTGGCCAGGGCTTTAACCGGCCCTTATCCGGGGGCTTATTTTTATTTAAAAGGGAAAAGAATTATACTGGAAAAAGCGGAGCTGGTTAAGAAATACCCGTATAAAATCAATGCGGGGGAATTCATTAACGTTAACGGAAGCATTATCGCCGGGACTGGAAAAGGGGCTTTAAAGATAATAAAGATCAGGGGTAAAGCAATAAAATCCCTTGCCCGGCTTATTAAAAAATGAATCTTTTATTAGCTAATCTACATTGGAATTACGGCGTTGATCTAAGCCTCAAAAAAATGGGGCATCTTGATTTTTGTACTGGCTTGGCAATAATTGCCGGAGAAATACGGGAAAAAAGGAACGATACGCTGTTTGTCTTGGATAATTATGTCCGCGATATATCTGAAGAAGAAATTGATAAATTTATTGAAAAACACCGCATTGATTGTATTCTTCTTTCCATGTATTTGGGGAACTTCCAATATAAGTACCTTAAGCGGTTTATCCTGCATGTTATTAAAATTTTTCCGCATATCAAGATAATCATCGGGGGCCCCATGGCTTCTACCATACCCGATGTGTTATTGGGTAATATTGTTGCTTCTGATAAACAGATCATTTGCGTAGTGGGGGAAGGTGAATATACCATTATTGATTTATTAAATTGTATTTCCGCTGAAGGCAGGTTTGCTGATATAAAAGGAATTGTTTATAAAGAAGGCTTAATTATTCATACCGCAGCAAGAGAGCGCATTAAGAATCTTGATATCCGGACTAAGCCGGCTTATGAGTTGTTTGATATGGAAAAATATCTTGATTATATTAAAGCTAAAAACCGTTGTTGGGAAATGATCACTAGTAGAGGTTGTTATGGAAGCTGCACTTTTTGCAAACTTGTTTTTGGACAGGATATTACCATGAGGTCGGCTGCTTCCATAGTTTCCGAGATGGAGGAGTTTTACAAAACCTTTGGGATCAACAGGTTTAATTTTGTAGATGATAATTTTTTGAACTCTGAAAATAGGGTGTGGGATTTCTATAATGCGTTAAAGAAAAGCAAAATACAGTTTAAATGGCGGTTTCAGGGCAGGGCGGACAGATTACATCCGGATTTAGCGAAGGCCTTGATGGATGTTGGTTTATTTGATGTCATGTTGGGGATAGAATCCGGTTCACCGGAGATCCTGAAAGAAATGAATAAAAATCTTGATTTGGAAGTGGCAAAAAATTATATTCAAAGATATCCATCAGGACTCGATACACACGGTACTTTTGTTGTTGGGATGCCCGGTGAATCAGAAAAAACAATTAAACAAACAGAAGAATTCATAAAAGAGTCAGGGCTTAAATACATCACTGCCGGGATATTAACTATTTTCCCTGGAACACATATCTATAGGTACGCAATGAACAAAGGATATATTCCTAACGAGGATATTTATTGCGAAAATTTAGGCCCGATTTATGTAAAATCTTATATTAACCTCACTAAATACACGGACGATCAATTATTGCAATGGCGGAAATTGCTTATTTTCTCCGGGAAGGTAGTTGACCATTGGTCTGTTTAGGTATAAAGGAATTTTAAAACTATGAAACCATCGGAAATCATTAACATAATTACATCAATAGAGGATAATTTCCCGGTCGATACCTGGGTAGTCAAAGGTATCCATGTTTGGCCGTTATTACGCATTGAGCTTAAATCAAAGATCTTTGAGGCGTACCATTTACCTGTATCGCGGAATGTATCTAAAAATTCCGGTTTTCTTAAGATAAAAAAACTTTTGTTTTTGTGCAAAAACGCGGCTAAATATGGCTGGAATTACCTTTTGGATTACTCGCACAATGACAAGGTAAACCGCCGCTGTGAAGCTGTTTTTTTATCTTACTCCTTGCACCGTTCATTACTTAATGGGAAATGGTATGATCGTTGTTGTGATCCTCTTATAAGCGCCATGGAGGAATTAGGAAAAAAATGTTTTCTTTTTGAGGTAGAAGAAGGATCCCCTGATTATGATTACCGGATTCCCCGCTTTAAGCCTTCTGTTTATATCAAAGGCTATATTGATTATGTCAAAATAAAACAATTTTTTTTAAGGGGTAAATCCCAGTCTAAAGAAGTTAATCTTAAGGGGTTTGCCGAATTTATCGGTTATTTAAAAGAAAAACAAATAAAGATCAAATACCCGCAGATAAATAATCTTATCTTCCGCGTGTCAGTAATATTAGAGTTGGCAGAGTATTTTATAAAAGCCTTCGGTATTCTTAAGCCTCAAGTGGCATTTGTCGCTGATTACTATTCAACCATCGAAAGGTTTGCCTATATTTTGGCTTGCCGAAAAATGGAAATCCCTTGTATTGATATCCAGCATGGGGCTGGATGTGAAGATTATAGTGTTGCCTATGCGCGATGGAAAAAAGTTCCCAAAGAGGGATACGAATTATTGCCAACTATTTTTTGGTGCTGGGGTAAGAGGGAGGCGGAAGTTATTAGGCAATGGAATAGTAATGTCTCTGATTTCCATTATCCTTTTGTCGGAGGTAATCCTTGGCTTGATCTCTGGAATAACAAAAGCGGGGAACCCACTAAATCATACAATGAGAAGATTGCAAAGCTAAAGAATAGGATAAATAAGCCGTATTTTATATTATTTACTCTTGATTTGTTTTTTGGTATTCCTGATTGGTTCGCTAAAGTAATACAATTATCTTCGGATGAATTCTATTGGTGGATCAGGATACATCCAGCCCAGGTAAGCCAAAGAAAAAGAATTGAAGATGAACTTAAAAAATATAATCTGACTAACATTGAGCTTGATTATGCTACCAGCCTGCCGCTTCCCGCTTTATTGCAGCATTGCGATATTCATGTAACCGGAGTATCCAGCAGTAGTATAGAAGCTTTGTATTTTGGGGTTCCTACTATTGTCACCCATAAGGATGCGCAAGAAACTTATTCTGAGCTTATTGCTGCGGGGAAAATCTCGCAGGCTTATACTACTGAAGATTTGATGAAGATGATCAGGTCTTTAGCCGTGAATAAAGGGAAAAATACTAAAGATAGCGATACGGAATTATCGGATTCAACTGCTATAGGCAAGACGCGGGAATTTTTTCAACAAATAAATAAAATTCTTAATAATGGAGGTCAATTTTAATGAAAGTTCTGGTTATTAATACTTCGCTTAGGCCTTTTTCGCCGGTGAAGCTTTTTCCTATCGGTTTAGGTTATGTTATGACAGCGATGAAGAGGGTGGGTTTTGATTTTGATCTATTGGATATTGACGCTTACCGGTATTCCGACGCTCAGGTAGAAAAGCTGATCAGGAAAAAGGAATACGATGTTATTTGTATGGGGTGTATCGTAACAGGCTACAGGATCATTAAATCGTTGGCTGCTTTAATTAAGCTTATTCATCCTAAGTCCAAGATTATTGTCGGCAATTCTGTGGCTACCTCGATCGTGGATATATTATTAAGTAAGACCGAGACTGATATCGCAGTGATGGGGGAAGGGGATGAGACTATTGTTGAACTGCTAAAAACTATATCTGAAAATGGCAGGTTGGAGGATGTGCGCGGGATCTGTTTTAAAAAAGACGGTAAAATAATTAAAAATAGCTTGCGGCAAGCGATTAAGGATATTTCGGTACTGCCCAGTATTGACCTTTCGATATTCGATATTGAAATATATATTGAAGCGTCCAAATATACGGTGAATGAGCCGCTTCCTGTGCCCCGTGAACAGATCAGGTCTTTACAGGTCAATACTTCCCGCGGCTGTATCGCAAGCTGCAGTTTTTGCTACCAGGTTTTTAAAGGGTATCCGTATCGTTTTAGGAATGCTGATTCTGTTATTAATGAGATCAAGAAGCTCATCGAAACCTATGCTATTAATTATATCGTGTTTTCAGATGAACTGACGTTTTTTTCCAAAAAACAACTTTCGGAGTTCCTGGACAAGATCCTTGCGTCAGGTTTGTCGTTTTATTGGGCAGCCAGTTGCCGGGGTAATCTTTTTACCAATGAAGAAGATATTGAAATAATAAAAAGAATGAAGAAATCAGGCTGTGTGAGCATGTCGTATTCCCTAGAATCAGCCGACCCTGATATTTTAAAGATGATGAAAAAGCACGTGGGAAGTGAGCAGTTTTCAAGACAGACAAAAATGTTTGCCGCGGCAGGGTTACCCACCGTAACCAGCCTGGTTTTAGGCTACCCTCAGGAAACTCCGGAGACTATCAGGAAAACCATTGATTGCTGTATTGAGAACAAGCTTTATCCTTCGGTAGGATACCTCCTGCCTCAGCCTGGTTCTGAAATGTACGATTACGCGCTGGAGCACGGAATAATCAAGGACCAGGAGGAATATTTACTTAAGATGGGGGACAGGCAGGATCTCCTGGTTAATTTTACCAAAATGAGCAATGAGGAGTTCCAATCCCAGGTTTTGACCCAGCTTAAGCGTTGCAATGAATCACTGCAGATAGGTTTGGATGAGAAGAATCTGATTAAAACTCTTTTCTTAAGGTCAAAGAAAAAATGAAGCAAATTTTTAGGATAGCAATGAATTTCAGGCTGTTTAAAAAGAGAATAATAGAACGCCTTTATTTTTCCGCGCTAATAAGGAATTCGAGTATTTATTTAGGTTCGAATCTTATTAACTCTGTTATCCCGTTTCTTTTATTGCCTGTTCTTACGCGTTATCTTTCTCCTTCAGATTACGCCATTGTCGCCATGTTCCAGATATTAAGCAGCTTATTATTTCCTGTTATTAGCTTGTCTGTACAGGGTGCTGTTACAATAAAATATTTTGATAAAGATAGAATTATTCTCCCCAGGTATATCGGTAATTGCTTGTTTATTATATGTTTCAATACGTTAATAATGGGATTTTTGTTTTATTGTTTCGGTTCGTTTATAAGCGGTATCAGCTTATTTCCGCTGACTTGGTTATGGTCGCCTTTGTTATTTGCTTTTGCCCAGACTTTGGTCATGCTTGTCTTGACTTTATGGATCGTACAATCAAAAGCCATATCGCATACTTTATTTCAAATCCTAATGAGTTTCTTAAACGTCATGTTTACTATATTTTTTGTGGTGGCTTTGAAGAAAAATTGGGAAGGCCGCATCGAGGCCCAGCTGATAACTACCGTTATTTTCGCTTTTCTCAGCCTTATTTATTTGTGTAAAAAGCGCTTAGTAGATTTTACATTCAATTTCGGATACATTAAAAACGCTTTGCGGTATGGCGTGCCTTTAATACCCCACGAGATCGGCGGCTTATTAATGATGTATATTGACCGTTTTTTGCTGATGAACATGAAGGGGGCAGCAGATACCGGTGTTTATACGGTTGCCTTTCAGATTGCCAGCATATTCGGGATTATGGTACATTCTTTTCATAAAGCGTATGTACCCTGGTTGTTTGAGAAAATTAAAACTAATGATTTTCTGGTTAAATTAAAGATAGTCAAGTTAACGTATCTTTATTTCGTTGTTGTTTTGATTATGGCGGTAGCGTATTCTTTAATTGCTTCCTGGGCATTGAAATTTATCGTCGGAAAAAATTTTACGGGAGCCGGCATATACATTATCTGGTTTACAATAGGTTCGGCTTTTATCGGCATGTACTATATGGTAAGCACTTATCTGCTCTTTGCTGAAAAAACGTACGTGTTGGGGCTGGCGACTTTTTTTATTACCGTGTTAAATTCTATCCTGACCTTTTTTCTTATTAAAGTTAACGGGGTGCTCGGAGCCGCTCAAAGCGCGTTGATAACGAACCTGTTTTATTTTGCCCTGGTGTGGTTTTTGAGCTCAAAATTTTATAAAATGCCTTGGAGCCTGAAGAATAAACAAAAAGCATTTCTACAGAATGCCGTTAGGAGCGTTAATGAATAATCAAAGCGAATGTGAATTTTGCGGTGGTAAAAAAGCAACTGTAATTAATACTTATAAACATTATTGGGTCTATTGTACAAATTGCGGTAATATCGTCCGGCGCCGAAAAAAGACATATTTGCTGGAGTTTATCCCGAAGAGTATTTTTTTAAAGCTGCCGAAAGGGAAAACTTTATTTTCAATGTTAAATAGAAACAAAGATAAGGATGCTTTTTACGATTATTATCTTGGGGATAATCAGGGGCAAGGTATAGTAAGGAGGACTAAATGGGAAGGGGAGCTGGAGAGCTTAACCAAAGAATTGTCAAGATTTGATATTTCTCTGCAAAATAAAAGGGTGTTGGATATTAGCGGCGGCCCTGGATTTTTGGTCCAAGATTTAAAAAACATATGCAAGGAGGCGGTGGTTACAGAATACAGCCAGGTTGCAGTTGATAGAATGAAAGACCTGCTCAAGGTGAATGCTGTAAAGTTTGATTATGATACAGACAAGATAGGAAAAGTTGTAAATGGTAAATTTGATATTGTGCTGATCAGGGCTTCAATTAACTTTTGCCTTGATATCAGAAAGATGCTGGTTTCACTTAAAAACATTCTGCATCAGGATAGTATTGTCTATGTGTCGTTTACGCCGCCGACATTAGGGGCTTGTTTAAGATGGCAGTTTGACGATTATACATATCATATATTGTATAATCCGGAAACATTGGCGCGTTTATTCGCCGAAGAGGGCTTAGTCGCGTTCGCCAAGTATGAAATGGCCAGATACCACTATCTTAGGGGGCGGCATCTTCGTTTCTTGCCGCTGATGATTCCATATCAAATCATTAATAGCGCAAAAAACTGCAACAGAGAGCTTATGCAGAAATGCCTGGTTATGATTTTTAGAAAGAATCCCAGCGCAGCTTGGTAGAATTTCAAAAGCATCATATTTCTTGACTTTTTCTGACTACTTGGTAGAGTATATGTTCAATGAATGAACAACCCCTAAAAGAAGAAACTTTCTTGATTTTCAAGGAGTTAGAGGCCAGCCCAAATGCTACCCAAAGGGATATTTCCAGCCGTCTGAACATCTCCTTAGGTAAAACTAACTATCTCCTGCGCGAACTCATCCTAAAAGGCTTTATCAAAGCTAAAAATTTCACTGACAATCCCGGAAAGCTAAGAAAAATCCGTTATTTACTGACCGAAAAAGGTTTAGAAGAGAGATTCAGGCTTCTTAAGCATTTTTTGGAGGTAAAAGAGGCAGAATACAATAAATTGAAGCAGGAATGGGAGCGCTTGCTTAATAATAAAGCAGTTGAGAAAGCCAAAGAGGAAATATGCAAGTAGTAATTTTAGCAGGCGGTAAGGGAATGCGGCTTAGGCCGATCACGAAGCTAGTGCCAAAGCCTATGGTGCCTATTTTAGGTAAGCCTTTTTTACAATATCAGCTGGAATTTGCCAGATCTTTAGGCCTAAAGCGGTTTTTGTTTTTAACCGGCTACCTGGGTGATCAGATAAAAAAATATTTTGGGGATGGCAAAAAATTCGGGGTAAAGATTGATTATTCCCGCGAAAAAAAGCTTTTGGGAACCGCTGGCGCATTAAGGAATGCAGCGCCTAAATTAGACAAAGAGTTCTTGCTTTTAAACGGCGATACTTTTTTACCTATTGATTATAACAAGTTGATAAAATATTTTAAACAATGCGGCAGGGTTGGCATGGTTAGTGTTTATGATAATGCAAAAAAGATTGTTGCGAATAATATCGCGGTTGATAAGTCTGGCCTGGTCATTAAATATGATAAAGAAGATCATAAAGGAATGGTTTGTGTCGATTCCGGAGCAGTGGTATTTAAAAAAGAGGTCCTAAGTCTTGTCCCCGCCGGAGAGTTTTGTTCATTAGAAAATGATGTTTTTGGTAAATTGATTGAAAAAAAAGAGCTAATGGTTTTTACTAATAGCCAAAGATTTTACGATATGGGTAGTTTTCAGGGGTTAAAAGTTTTAAAAGATAAATTAAAATGATTAACATTGAAATTATTTAACCACAAAATTATGTGCAGGGCTAGAAAGGATTAAAATGTCAACTCAAACGCCTTTTATTGCTCTTATTGGGCTGGGGAATTGGGGGGAGAATCTTTTGCGTAACTTTTATGAATTAGGTGTTTTGCATACAGCTTATGATATCAACAAGGCTGTTATGGAAAACAGGAAGCAGAAGTATTCTGATTTAAGATACGCCCAATCAATAGATGAAATCCTTTCTTCATCTAAAATTACGGCAGTGGCGATTGCCGCCTCGGCCGCGGCGCATTATGATTTAGCCAAACGCGCGATATTGGCAGGTAAAGATGTGTTTGTGGAGAAGCCGCTTGCGCTTACGGTCAAACAGGGCCGGGAAATTGTGGCTTTAGCTAAATCTCACAAACGCGTGTTGATGGTGGGGCATATTTTACAATACCATCCGGCGGTGCTAAAACTTAAAGAAATGATTAAGGCAGGCCAGTTGGGTAAGATCCATTATATCTATTCTAACCGTCTTAATATCGGCAAGCTGCGGGTAGAAGAAAACATCCTTTGGAGTTTTGCTCCGCATGATATCTCAGCGATTCTGATGCTTTTGGCAGAGGAGCCGGTGCGGGTGCATGCTTTCGGAGCTGATTATGTTAATAAAGGTATTAATGATGTTACGCTGACAGAGTTGGAATTTTCTGATGGGGTAAAAGGCCATGTTTTTGTTTCCTGGCTGCATCCGTTCAAGGAGCAAAAGCTGGTTGTAGTCGGATCCAAAGGCATGGCTGTTTTTGATGATGTGAGCAAGGAGAAACTTCTTTTCTATCCTCATACCATTGAGTGGAAAGAGGGTAATATTCCCGTGGCTCAGAAAGCGCATTATCAGGTCATTCCGGTTGAGGCCGGGGAACCGCTTAAATTTGAATTGCAGCATTTTGTGGAGTGTGTGGCTTCACGCGCTAAGCCCCGTACTGACGGAGAAGAGGGTTTGCGTGTTTTAAAGATCCTGGAGAGCGCGGAAAAAAATCTGCGATAGGGAGGTATTTGCTATGGAAAACACAAAACCGGTTAATTATTTTAAGCATGAAAGTGCTTTTGTGGATGACGGGGCCTTGATTGGGGAGGGTTCAAAGATCTGGCATTTTTCCCATGTGCTTAAGAATACAAGAATAGGAAAAAATTGCATTCTTGGCCAGAATGTGATGGTGGGCCCGGATGTGACTGTTGGTGATAAATGCAAGATCCAGAATAATGTTTCTATTTATAAAGGGGTGATCCTGGAGGATGAGGTTTTTTGCGGGCCATCATGTGTGTTTACTAATGTTTATAATCCGCGCGCGTTTATTGAACGTAAAGATGAGTTCCGGCCTACTTTGGTCAAACATGGCGCAACCATCGGGGCGAACGCGACAATCGTCTGCGGAGTTACTATCGGCCGCTATGCTTTAATTGGAGCAGGCGCGGTGGTAAAAAAAGATGTGCCGGATTATGGTATCGTAGTTGGTGTGCCGGCGGTATTAAAAGGTTGGGCCTGCCGTTGCGGGGTAACGCTTCCTAAAACCAAAAAGCCTGTTTTAACCTGTCCGTCATGTAAGTCAGGGTATAGAGTATCAAAAAATATTCTCAGCGCTATTTAAGAAAGGGAATCAATGCCAATTCCGATGTTAGATCTTAAAACCGAGTATCTTTACATGAAAGATGATATTGATGCCGTGTTATTCCGGTGCCTTGACCATCAGCGCTGGATCTTGGGTCCGGAGGTTAATGAGTTTGAGAAAAAAATCGCCTCTTATTTAAATGTGCCTGATTGTATCGGCTGCTCTTCAGGAACCGAGGCTTTAGTCCTGGCTCTTAGGGCGTTGGCTATCAAACTTACGGGAAAAGAATATTTTGAACGTAAACATCTAATCCTGACAACGCCATTTACTTTTATCGCTACAGGGGATGCGATTTTACGTTCGGGGGCTACGCCTATTTTTGTAGATATCGATTCCAATACTTATAACGTTGATATTTCTCAGCTTAAAGCCTGCGTAGAAAAGATTCCTGATATTATCGGCATAATCCCGGTGCATCTTTACGGCAGGCCATGCGCGATGGATGAAATTATGGATTTGGCGGCCGCTAAGAAACTTTTTGTCGTGGAGGATGTGGCTCAAGCTTTCGGAGCTTCGGATAAAGGCAGGAAACTTGGAGCAATCGGTGATTTTGGTTGTTTTTCTTTTTTTCCGTCTAAAAATCTGGGCGGGTTTGGTGACGCGGGAATGGTCGCTGCCAAAGATAATCAGTTGGCTGAACTTGTGCGGATGCTGACTAAGCATGGCGGAAAGGATAAGAATAACGCTGATCATATCGGTTATAATAGCCGCTTGGATACATTGCAGGCGGCCATTTTAACTGCCAAATTTAAATATGTTGATGAGTTTAATGCCCGGCGCCGCAAGATCGCGTTGCTTTATAATGAAGGGTTAAAGGGGGCCGCAGGCATTAAAACTCCTGAAATTATCGATGGCCATGTGGTGCATCAGTATACTATTTGCGCGCCGTGCCGCGATCAAATGCAGTCTGAGCTTAAGAAATCCGGCATTCAAAGCATGATTTATTATCAGCATCCTTTGCATACTATGAAGGTGTTTAAGGATAATAACGCGCGGATTTTTGGTTCGCTGGCAAACGCGGAAAGCGCCGCGCTCCAGGTCTTGAGCCTTCCGATAGATCCTTTAATGAATAAGGCGGCGATAGATGAAGTAGTTGGGGTGATTAAGAAACAGGTAACTAAGGGTTGATATGATCGCAATCGTTGATTATGGAATGGGTAATTTGGGTTCGATCCATAATATGCTGCAACGGCTGGGGATTGTTGGTATCTCGACTAAAGATCCGGATCAGATTAGGGATGCTGAAAAAATTATTTTGCCCGGAGTGGGTTCCTTTGATCAGGCGATGAAGAACCTTAATGATTTGAATTTAACGGGAATTCTTAATGAAAAAGTACAAAAATTAAAAACCCCGGTTTTGGGAATATGCCTGGGGATGCAGCTAATGACTAAAGACAGCCAGGAAGGTTCTTTGCCTGGCCTGGGATGGATAAATGCCAACACTATGAGATTTAATTTTTTGTCTTTAGGTCCGGTTTTAAAAATCCCGCATATGGGTTGGAATACGCTGAAAATAAAAAAGAATGTTGCGCTTTTAGCGGATTTACCGTTAAATCCGCGGTTTTATTTTGTGCACTCATATCATGTAGTTTGCAATGATCCGCTTGATATCGCCGCAACGACAGATTACGGGTATGATTTTATTTCGGTTCTGCAGCATGATAATATTTACGCGGTGCAATTTCATCCGGAAAAAAGCCATCAGTTTGGAATGCAGGTTTTAAAAAATTTCGCACAACGCCCATGTTAATTCCAAGGATAATCCCATGCCTGCTGCTTCAGGGCGCAGGATTGGTAAAAACTATAAAATTCAAGAATGAGAAATATATCGGTGATCCGGTGAACGCGATAAAAATATTTAATGAAAAAGGCGCCGATGAGCTGATTTTTCTAGATATTATGGCAAGTATAGAAAATCGCAAGCCGGATTTTGCTTTAATCTCCCAGGTAGCCGCGGAGTGTTTTATGCCGGTATGCTATGGCGGTGGGATAAAAGAGATAGATGATGCCAAAAGAATTTTTAACTCCGGCATAGAAAAGATATCTTTGGGGTCGGGGGCGATAGAGAAACCGGAATTTATTAGAGAGCTCGTTAGGATCTTCGGGAGTCAAAGTATTGTCGCCTGCCTTGACGTAAAGAAGAATTTGCTTGGTAATTATGAAGTTGTGATACATAGAGCTCGAAAGAAAACAGGATTAGAGCCGTGGGCCGCGGCGAAAAAGATGCAGGATATGGGGGTGGGCGAGCTTTTAATTAATTCAGTTGATCGGGACGGAACTATGTCAGGATATGATCTCGGTTTAATGCAAAAAATAACGAAAAACATCAGTATTCCGGTAATTGCCTGCGGCGGAGCCGGGAACCTGAAGCATATAGCCGAAGTAATTAATGAGGGAGGGGCTTCTTCAGGCGCAGCCGGCAGCTTGTTTGTTTTTCATAGCAAGCGTCGCGGCGTGCTCATTAATTATCCTGATAGGGAGCAGATCGATAGTTTGTTTAAAAGGATGGAACATGCCTAAAGATAATTACACTATTTGTACGCGCTGTGTAATGGACAATAGCGATAAAAGCATTAATTTTAACGAAAACGGCGTATGTAATTATTGCCGGGAATTCGAACAAAAGAAATCATTATATGTCCTCAGTGAGGCGGAATCTAACCGCAGGCTCCAGCGTTTGGTTAGTAATATTAAAGTCGCAAGCAAAGGCAGTGAATATGATTCTGTAATTGGTCTAAGCGGAGGAGTTGATAGTTCCTATGTGGCGTATTTAGCGTATAAACTCGGCCTAAAGCCGTTGGCTATCCATTTTGACAACGGGTGGGATTCCGAAGTTGCCGTAGCCAATATTAAAAAGATTGTCGATAAATGTGGCTTTGACCTGGAAACTTATGTCATCGACTGGCCTGAATTCCGCGATTTACAGCGCTCATTCATTAAAGCTTCGGTGGTCGATATTGAAATGTTGACTGATCAGGCGATCTGCGCTGCGATGTTCCATTTTGCCAAAAAATACAAGATCAGATATATTCTTAGCGGATCCAATTACGCGACTGAGCATGGGATGCCGCAAGTTTGGACATGGCACAAGCTGGACGTGGGAAATATTAAAGATATCCACCGCCGGTTCGGCGAATTAAAGCTTAGAACATTCCCTTTTATGGGTTTTTTTGAATTTGCGCTCCGGCGCAGAATAGGCAGGCGCATTGAGTATATTGAGTTGCTGGATAATGTTAATTACAAAAAAAATGAAGCAATTGATATTTTAAAGCATGAGTTTGATTGGAAATATTATGGCGGTAAGCATTATGAGTCGGTGTTTACTAAGTTTTACCAGGGTTATATCCTGCCGCATAAATTCGGGATAGATAAGCGCAGGGCGCATTGGTCGTCTCTGGTGCGTAACCAGGAGATAACCCGGGAAGATGCGCTCAAGGAATTGGTTAAGCCGTTTTATGAGGTATCTGAGTTAAAAGTAGACAGGGAATATGTGTTGAAAAAACTCGGTTTTAGCGATCAGGAATTTGATTTGATTATGAAAGCACCGGAGGTGG
This sequence comes from Candidatus Omnitrophota bacterium, assembly GCA_041661605.1. Taxonomy (GTDB): domain Bacteria; phylum Omnitrophota; class Gorgyraeia; order Gygaellales; family Profunditerraquicolaceae; genus UBA6249. The sequence goes on from JBAZUE010000001.1 coordinate 121,336, forward strand.
GGCACCAGGCGTATTATTCCAGCTGGTGGATTTTTGAATTTTTCTCTAAAGTTTACAAAGATTTCCGGAAATAATTAGCTAAAGGGAGCATGCCTGAAATGTCTGTATTATTAATCCGTCCTCAGACCCCGGATACCAGCCGCACCGGACTGGTATCAGTTCAGTATCCGATCAATATCGGGTATCTGGTGTCATATTTAAAAAAGAACTCTATAAATTGCCTGGTAAGGGATTATGAGGTTGAGAATTTTTCCGAGCCCGAGTTTATTGAATATATCCGCAAGACTAAACCGACGCTGGCAGGTTTTTCTTGTATGACGCCCCATATTTTACATGCCGCCCGGATGGCCAGTATTATAAAATCGAATTTTCCTGATATTAAAACGGTGGCCGGAGGAGTGCATCCTTCTGCTATCCCGGAACAGACTTTAAGAGAATTCTCTCAATTTGATATGGTGATTGCCGGTGAGGGAGAGCGGACATTGGCGCAGCTTTATAATAAAATTACGTCATCCGGAAGCTTAAACGATGTAGAGGGGCTGGTTTTTAGAAACAATAACGGAATTATTATTAATCCCAAGAGGCCTTTAATTGAAGACTTGGATGAAGTTCCTTTTCCCGACCGAAATGTTGTAAACTTTGATTACTATAAACGCAGCCATGTCAGCAAAGGGTTTAGCCGCAGCGTGATTAAAATCGCAGAAATGATTTCTGCTCGGGGATGTCCCTATAATTGTATTTTTTGTGCCAGTAAAGTAGTGCATTCCAATAAAGTGCGTTTCCGCAGCCATGCCAATATCATTGCTGAAATAGAGGAACTGGTTGATAAATACAAAATAGAGCACCTTTCTTTTTTAGATGATACTTTTACTATCAAACAGGATATTCTCGAGCCCGTCTGTAATTTTATTAAAGAAAAGAAACTGACTTTTGATTGTTTTACCAGAGTTAATGATATTGATGAGGAAAAGATACGCCTAATGGTAAAAAGCGGGTGTAAGAAAATCAGCTTTGGGATTGAGTCCGGTAGCCCCAAAGTTCTTAAACTGCTTAAGAAAGGCATCACTTTACCGCAAATCAAGGAAGCATTCCGGTTGTGCAGAAAATCCGGTTTATCTAAGCTTGAAGGGACTTTTATGGTGGGCAGTCATCCTGATGAAACCTTGGAAGATATTGAAATGACTAAGAAATTGATCTTTCAATTGCAGCCAGACATTATGGGGGTATTTGTTACGATCCCTTTCCCGGGCACAGAATTCAACCGGATTTTAAAAGAACGTAAATTCTTATTAAACGAAAACTGGGAAGAATTTAGCCTGCTATTCGGGAAACCTTCCTGGAAATCCGGTGAGGTTTCTTCGGAGGATCTTAAGAAAATAGTAGAGAATATTATCTATAAGTATTATTCGAATCCGCTTCTTTTAGTAATGAATTTGATGAAAATTAGAAGCTGGAAAGAGTTAAAGTATTGGTTTTCCCTAGGCGTTTCTTTTATAAAGGCCAGAAAAGTCTTGAGATAAAAGGTATATAATTCTTTGAATTTCCAATGGTTTATGATAAAATATTTCACTCATGATTGCAATAAAAAGGAGAGATAGGATATGGGTAAAAGGGTATTGATTACCGGTATTACCGGTATGGTTGGTTCGCATTTAGCTGATTTCTTGCTGGAGAATACCGGGTGGGATATTTACGGTATGTGCCGGTGGCGCAGCCCTTTAGATAATGTCCAACACCTGATTCCGCGGGCTAACAGTAAAGATCGGTTGTATTTTATTTATGGCGATCTGTGCGATTATATTTCATTGCAGAATGCTGTTGCGGAAAGCCGCCCGGATTACGTATTTCATCTGGCAGCGCAAAGCTATCCGCTTACCAGCTTTGGTTCTCCTTTGCAAACCCTGGATACTAATATACTGGGTACTGAAAGGTTGTTGGAGGCATTAAGAAAATGCCCGGATATTAATCCGGTTATTCATGTCTGTTCTTCTTCGGAGGTTTTTGGCAGGGTTCCAAAAGAGAAACTGCCGATCAACGAAGAATGTTCTTTTCACCCGGCATCGCCTTACGCGATTTCAAAAACCGGCACGGATTTAGTCGGACGGTTCCATGCCGAAGCATACGGCCAAAAGATTATTGTTACACGGATGTTTACGCATACCGGCCCCCGCCGCGGAGATGTTTTTGCTGAATCTACTTTCGCCAAACAAATCGCTATGATCGAACAGAATATGATCCCGGCGGTAGTCAAAACCGGTAATTTAGATTCTTTGCGTACCTGGGCGGATGTGCGGGACGCGGTAAGGGCGTATTATGTGTTGGTTACGGTCAACCCGATACCGGGAGAATATTATAATATCGGCGGCACCTATACTTGTACTGTCAGGGAGATGCTGGATTACCTACTTTCTATTTCTACAGTTAAACACATTAAAGTGGAGGCGGAAAAAAGCAGGATGCGGCCTTTAGACGCCGATTTACAAGTCCCTGACATCAAGAAATTCAAAGACCATACCGGATGGGAGCCGCAAATACCTTTTGCCAAAACCATGCAGGACCTGTTGGATTATTGGAGAGACAGGGTAAAATCAGGGAAGCAATTTTTAACCCGTTAAAAATGAAATCGATTATTGATGATCCCAGACTAAATTCAGCGCAATGCACTTCTTTGGTGCCGGTTGAGAAGGTGCATGAGAACCCGTGGTTTTACGTTTTTAACCGCGGAGGCTATTTTACTATTGAGAATAAGCATCCCCAGGTCCTTATTCTGCCCATTGTCGATAATAATTCTGTAGTTATAGTCAGGGTCAAACGACCGGTCATTGTCGATAATACCTTGGAGTTACCGGCCGGGGGCGCAAAGGCCGGTGAATCTCCAGAGCAGGCGGCGCAGCGGGAGCTATCGGAAGAAACCGGGATTTATATTGCCGATTTAAGAAGATTTCAGCTTCAGCTTCCACTGGTTTTAATGCCCCGGATCCCGGACTTGGCCCGTATTTATTTAATCCATCTTACTCAAAAAGAGTTCGACGCCAGGAGTAAGCATGATGATGAGATTTTGTCGGTTGAGTGTTTTTCGTTCCGGGAAGCTTTAAAAAAGATTGAAAATAATGAAATATACCTTGGATATCAAATTGCCATATTGATGCGTTTTCTTTTACAAAACCATCAAGTGGCATTAACAGGCATAAAAAAGGAAAAACTAAATGCGTAAAGATTTAAGTATTGAGTTGTACCGGAAGATGTATTTGATCCGTTCTTGTGAAGAGAATATCCGTAAAGTTTATTGCGAAGACGAAATGAAAACCCCCATGCATATGTCGATGGGAGCCGAAGCCATAAATGCCGGAGTGTGCCAGGCTTTAAATAAGGATGACCAGGTTTTTGGTACTTACCGGTCTCACGCTCTTTATCTGGCTAAGACCGGTAATATTTATAATTTTTTCGCTGAAATGTACGGCAAGAACACGGCTTTATTAAAAGGCAAAGGCGGTTCAATGCATCTTTGCGACCCGCAAAAAGGGTTTATGGGTACTTCGGCGATTGTTGCCAGTTCCATCTCCGTGGCAGTCGGGGCGGCATTTGCCAATAAGGTTAAAGGCAATGGAAAAGTGGTCGCGGTATTTTTCGGAGACGGAGCAACTGATGAAGGGACATTTTGGGAGAGTATTAATGTTGCCGCGCTCATGAAAATTCCAGTTATTTTTATATGTGAAGATAACGGTTTAGCCGTGCATACCAGCGCCAAACAGCGCAAAGGCTACAAGGACATTACTAAAGTAATCGGTAAATTTAATTGCAGTGTTTTTAAGGATGATACTACTAAAGTAGAACAGATCTATGATCTGGCCGCTAAGGCGATTAAATCCGCCCGCTCGACAAACGTACCTTGTTTTATTCAGCTTAAGTATTACCGGTATTTAGAGCATGTCGGTATAAATGAGGATTTCGATTCCGGATACCGCTCCCGGAATGAGTTCGCTGACTGGTATAAAAAAGATCCTATAATATTACAAAGGGCAAGGTTAAAAACTATCGGGGTCAGTGAAAAAGCTATTCAGGAGGCTGAAAAAGAAATAGACCGTAAAATAGTCGTTGTTATGAAGAAGGTCAAGTATGAGCCGTTTGCGCAAGTGCAAGAGCTTTATGAAGAGGTGCTTGAATGAGAAAACTTACTTATTGTGACGCTTTAAGAGAGGCAATGGTTCAGGAAATGGAAAGGGACAAGTCTGTTTTTGTTTACGGGATAGGCGTTCCTGACCACAAAGCTATTTTCGGTACTACTGCTGGTATACAAGAGCGTTTCGGGGCGCAAAGGTGTTTTGATACTCCGTTGGCTGAGGACACTATGAGTGGGTTTGGTTTAGGTGCGGCGTTAAATGGTTTACGCCCGATAAATATCCATATTCGTGTGGATTTTTTATTACTGGCGATGAATCAGATAGCTAATATGATTTCTTGTTGTCGGTATTCTTCCCGGGGGATGCTTAAGGCCCCTATGGTCATTAGGGCGGTTATCGGACGCGGCTGGGGACAAGGTTTTCAGCATAGTAAAAGTATGCATTCAGTTTTCGCGCATATCCCCGGTTTAAAAGTGGTTTTACCTACTACTCCCCGGGATGCCAAAGGCTTGCTTACCGCGGCGATCCGCGATGATAATCCGGTTTTAATGATCGAGCACCGCTGGTTGTATTGGCAGGAAGGAGAGGTACCGCAGGCGCCTTTTGTTGAGCCCCTCGGTAAATCCAATGTTATTAGGAATGGTAAAGATATAACTATTGTCGCTCTTTCCTGGATGAACGTGGAGGCTTTAAAAGCTGCTGAGATTTTGCAAAGGAGAGGTATAAGTGTAGAGATTGTTGACCCCCGGACAATCTCTCCTTTGGATGATGAGCCTATCGTTAGGTCTGTGAAGAAAACCGGCAGGTGCATTATTGCTGATTATGATTGGATACATTCCGGCTTTAGCGCTGAGATCGCCACTAAGATTTATGAAAAATGCCTTGGTAAATTAAAGCAGCCCATAGAAAGAATCGGTTTTGCTCCAACTCCCTGCCCGACAGTAAGGCATTTAGAGAATGAATTTTATCCCAACGCTATTAATATTATCAGGATGGTGGAGAAAATGTTGCATCTTAGCCCTACTGATCTGTCAGGCGAAGAATTTTACAGCCACGAAAAAAGATTTAAGGGACCGTTTTAGTCAAAGGAGTCAAGTAATGCCCAGGGCAACTTTTAAAGATTTTGCGCGCTCATTCGGCACCACGGTGAAGGATATTCCCGCGGAGTGCAAAAAACTGATTAAAGAAAAGGATTTTAGTTATGTGGTGCCGCAGGGTAAAGAGCGGGATAATATTCTTTTGGGGATATTAAAGAAGATCGAATCTGATAAACAGATAATCGGCGCTAAAGAACGTCAGGATATCTGGCATAACGGCTGGGCGGAAAATCTCAATAACTTTATTGAAAGCGGATATCGCCTGGATGCTTTGGTACCCAGGTTTATCAGGCCTAATCAGGCAATCCGTTTTAATCAAAATTATATCAGGCCGGCAAATCCGAATTTCGAATTGGACTATCTTTCGGTTTTTAGATTGTGGCTTTTTAATAAATACTTTTCCAAGATCGGATCCGTATATGAATTTGGCTGCGGCACGGGATTTAATCTGGTGGCATTGGCAAAAGCTTATCCGGATAAACTTCTTTATGGTTTGGATTTTGTGCAGTCATCATGCGATCTGGTTAATAAGATCGCACAGGCACATAAGTTGAAATTGCACGGCCGGATATTTGATATGATCCATCCGGATAAAAATTTTAAATTAGCCAAGAACAGCGCGGTATTGACTTTTGGGTCGATTGAGCAATTAGCGAGTAAATTTGAGCCTTTCCTACAGTATCTTATAAAGCAGCATCCGGAAACCTGCGTTCACGTGGAACCTGCGATCGAATTGTATGATGAGGATAATTTTGTGGATTACCTGGCGATAAAATTCCAGGGAAAGCGCGGCTATACGCATAATTTTCTGCCTCGCTTAAGAGAGTTGGATAAAAAAGGAAAGATTAAATTACTAAAAGTAAAAAGGTTATTTTTCGGAAGTTTATATATGGAAGGCTATAATTTAATCGTCTGGAGGCCGGTATGAATTTAGGTATAAAGGATAAATACGCGTTAGTTACCGGAGGTTCTCATGGTATCGGTAAAGCAATCGCGCTGGCTTTAGCGGATGAAGGATGTAATGTCGCGATATGTTCGCGGAAGCTTCCGGGCCTTACGGAAGTAAAAACGCAGTTAAAAACTAAAGGCGTTGACTGTTTGGCGATCCAGTCGGATGTTACGGTTAAAAAAGATGTTGAGAGGGTGTTCAATCAAGTTATTAAAAAATGGGGTTCGTTACATATTTTGGTAAACAATGTTGGCGGCGGAGGAAGATGGGGCCAGGAGGATGTTGTTGGTACCGATGAAAAAGTATGGCAGGAAGTCTATGATAAAAATGTGACCAGTTCTGTCCGGTTTATCCGCCTGGCCATTCCGTATATGCGCAAACAGAAGTGGGGCAGGATTGTTAATATTACTTCTTTATATGGCAGGGAAGCCGGCGGCAGGCCGTGGTTTAATATCGCTAAAGTCGCCCAGACTGCTTTGATTAAAAACCTTTCGTTAAAGAAAGAGCTTGTTAGAGCCGGGATAACTTTTAATAGTGTTGCTCCGGGAGCGATTATGATCCCTGATACCGGCTGGGAAGCTGAACAAAAGAAGAATCCCGCGAAATTTAAGGCCATGCTTGATGAAGAATTCCCTTTAGGCAGGTTAGGCAAACCGGAAGAGGTAGCAGATTTAGTGGTATTTATTTGTTCGCAAAAGGCAAGTTTAATTAACGGGGCAGCGATCCCTGTAGACGGGTCAGAAGGGAGAAGTTTTTAGCCAATGATTAAAGATAATATCTTAAAAAGTTTTAATAAGAGAAATATAGTTATTACCGGAGGCACCGGCCTGATCGGCAGGCAGATAGTGGATATTCTTTGCGCAACCGGAGCATACGTCAAAATAATTTCTTTGGATAATATCAAGGTCAATGCTAAGGCAGAGCATGTTTTGGGAGATCTGACGGATTTTGATTTTTGCAAACAGGCAACCAAAGGGACGG
>JBAZUE010000001.1:128493-383064 GCA_041661605.1 Candidatus Omnitrophota bacterium
TTTTGTTTTTCATGTTGCCGGGATCAAAGGGTCAATTGAAGTTACTAAGACCAAACCGGCAAGTTTTTTTGTCCCTTTATTGATGATGAATACTAATATGCTTGAGGCTTGCCGGATAAATCAAGTTGAAAAGGTAGTTTATACCAGTTCTATCGGCGCTTACGGGAGCGCTGAGGTTTTTAAGGAATCGCCCACGTTGGAAACTGAACCTCCGATGGATATGTTTCCCGGTTGGGCCAAGCGTATGGCGGAGATGCAGGTCGAGGCTTACCATATTCAATACGGTTTAAAGAATTTCGCTGTGGTCAGGCCTTGCAATGTTTATGGCCCGGGTGATAACTTTGACCCTAAAAACGCGATGGTAATTCCTTCTTTGATGCACCGTATTTACCATAAAGAGGATCCTTTAGTGGTTTGGGGAGATGGTTCGGCGATCAGAGATTTTGCCTATAGCAAAGATTTGGCAGAGGGGGTTATTCTTGCGTTGTATCACGGCACAGGCGGCCGCTATGTTAATTTAGGAAGTGGCCAGGGTTACACTATTCGCCAGCTTGTGGAAACATTAAGCAAGGTAGTTCCTTTCAATTACAGGTTTGATGATACTAAATCATCGGGTTTTCCTAAGAGGGTAATGGATATTTCACTTGCCCGCCAGATGTTAGGATATGACCCTCAGACTTCGCTGCAGGAAGGGTTAAGGCAGACATGGCAGTGGTATATGGATAATCAGGATGAGTATTTAAAACGGAAAAATTATTTTACAGAAGGAGCAACCGATGGAAGTGCAAAAAACAAAACTTGACGGTGTTTTGCTGATTACACCGCCGACGATATTTAAAGATTTCCGTGGGTCTTATGTTGAACTTTATAATGACGAGCTTTATAAACAAGCCGGGATCACAATTAAGTTTGTGCAGGATGATATCTCTACATCTTCGTTGCATGTCTTGCGCGGCCTCCATGGAGATTTAAAAACCTGGAAGCTGGTTTCTTGTTTATACGGTGAATTTTATTTAATGGTTGTAAATTGGGATGAATCTTCACCGCAATACCGCCAATGGGTGGCTTTTACCTTGTCAGATCAGAATCGGCAGCAGGTGCTTATCCCCCCAAAATTCGGAAATGGGCATTTAGTGCTCAGCCAGCAGGCGATTTTTCATTACAAACAAACAACTTATTATGACCGCCCGGGTCAATTTACGATCATGTGGAATGACCCAACCTTAAATTTACCTTGGCCGGTTAAAAACCCTATTCTTTCAAAAAGAGACGGAGGTAGCGGTGGAGTATAAAGACGCTAATATTCTGGTTACTGGAGGCACAGGATTTGTCGGAGTTAATTTAATTATGCGGCTTCTGTCTTTGGGGGCAAAAGTTCGGGCTACTCTTCACCGTAAAGACCCGGTAATTAAAGACAGTCGGATTGAATATGTAAAAGTGGATTTAACTAAATCTGAGGATTGCCGTAAGGCGGTTACAGGCATGGATTATGTTTTTATGTGCGCTGCCAATACTTCCGGTGCCGCGGTAATGGAGAAGACACCGCTAGTACATTTAACTCCTAATCTAATGATGAATGCTTTAATGCTGGAAGCCAGCTATGAGGCGGCCGTTAAGAAATTCTTGTTTATCAGTTCTAATACTGTTTATCCTGTAACTGACCAGCCTGCCGCGGAAAATGATGTCACCAATGAATTCTATGATAAATATTTTATCGTGGCGTGGATGAAACGTTTTAGCGAGATTATGTGCCAGATGTATGCGACCAAGATCAAAAAGCCGATGACTACGATCGTGCTTCGGCCGGCCAATATTTACGGCCCATATGATGATTTTGAGTGGGAGACTTCGCATGTTTTGCCGGCTTTGATCAGGAGGGTGGTAGAAAGGCACAACCCGATGGTAGTCTGGGGTGATGGTTGCGATATTAAGGATTTTATTTATGTTGACGATATGGTTGACGCTATGGTTTTAGCGATGGAAAAGCTGGATCATTTTGATTTCTTAAATATTGCCAGCGGTAAACAGTATGTTTTGAAGGATTTAATAAATCTGATGGTTAAAATCGATGGGTATAATGATGCGGTGATAAAATTCGATGTCTCTAAGCCGACCATGATTCCTAAGCGGCTGATCGATCCGCGCAAAGCCAAAGAAGTTTTAAGCTTTGAGGTTAAAACGCCGATCGAGGAAGGCCTCAAAAAAACAATTGCCTGGTATAGGAGCAGCCGATGATCATTACGAGAACCCCATTTCGCATCTCTTTTTTTGGTGGTGGTACGGACTATCCGATTTTTTATAAGGAACATGGAGGAGCGGTTTTAAGTACTACGATCAATAAGTATTGTTACATCACTTGCCGTTATCTTCCTCCGTTCTTTGACCATAATTTCCGCATCAGATATACCAACCGGGAAGAAACCAAGACCATCGACGAAATCGTCCATCCTTCGGTGCGGGAATGCCTGCGTTATATGAAGATTGAAAAAGGAGTAGAAATCGTTCATTCCGGAGATATCCCGGCGATGTCCGGTATCGGGTCAAGTTCGTCGTTTACTGTGGGATTGCTAAATGCTTTATACGCTTTAAAAGGCCAGATCGTCACCAAAAGAAAGCTTGCCTTTGACGCGATCCATGTTGAGCAAAACTTAATCGGTGAACCGGTAGGCTCACAGGACCAGACTGCGGCGGCGTTTGGCGGTTTTAATAAGATCGAGTTTGGGAATAAGAAGGATGGGGTTTTTGTCCAGACTCTTCCTCTTAGTACTGAAAAGTTAGAGTATCTGCAAAGCTGTCTGCTGTTCTATTTTACCAGGTTTCCGAGATTTGCCAGCGAGGTGTCCAAGGAGCAGATTAAAAATACCCATCAGAAGATCAAAGAACTTAAGCTGATGCAGGAAATGGTAGATGAGTCGATAGAAATTTTAAGCGGTCCGGTTGAGAAGTACCATAAATTCGGAAAATTGCTTCATGAGTCCTGGATGTTAAAAAGAGGGCTTACCCACTTGATTACTAACGGCAGCATTGATGATATTTATCAAACAGCAATGAATGCCGGAGCCATCGGCGGTAAATTATGCGGAGCCGGAGGCGGCGGTTTTATCCTTTTATTCGTGCCGCCTGAAAAACAGCCTAAAGTCAAAGAGAAATTAAAGGACCTGCTTTTGGTTCCTATCCGTTTTGAGAACCTGGGTTCACATATAGCTTTTTATTCCACAACCTGAGGTTGGCATGCAATCTTTCTCCGATGAAGTCTTGATCCTTGAGCCTGGCCGCGCCGAGAAGAATTATTGGCTGGATTTATGGCGTTACAGGGAGCTTTTTATTATTCTGGCGCTGCGGGATATTTCCGTGCGCTATAAACAGACTATTATCGGCGTGCTTTGGGCGGTGCTGCGGCCGTTTTTGACCATGATTGTATTTACGGTGGTCTTCGGAAAGTTAGCGAAATTACCCAGCGACGGAAACGCTCCTTACGCCTTATTAGTTTTTGCCGCTGTGCTTCCCTGGACTTTCTTTTCTTCGGCCTTAGGGGAAGCGTCAAACAGCCTGGTTGGTAACTCCAATTTAATCAGCAAAGTTTATTTTCCCCGCCTGATTATTCCTACCGCCACTGTTGTAACCGCTTTCGTTGATTTTATTTTAAGTTTTATTATCCTTTTAGGGATGATGCTTTATTATCGATTTATGCCTAGCTGGAATCTATTATGGCTGCCGGTGTTTATTATTTTAGCCTTGCTTGCCAGCCTTGGCCCGGGTCTTTGGATCACCGCGCTGAATGTTAAATACCGCGATTTCCGTTATGTAATACCTTTTGTGGTACAGATCGGCCTTTATATTTCTCCTGTCGGTTTTAGCAGCAGCATGGTGCCGGAAAAATGGCGGCTGCTTTATAGCTTAAACCCGATGGTGGGGGTGATCGATGGTTTTCGCTGGTGTATTTTAGGCGGCGCCAGCCCGATTTATTGGCCGGGTTTTATTGTCAGTATTATTATTCTAGTTTTCTTTTTTTGGCTGGGGATATCCAGTTTCCGTAAGATGGAGAAATATTTCGCGGATTTTATTTAAAAATGAAAAATAGCGATACGATTATTAAGGTAGAAAATCTCGGTAAGAAATATATTATCGGCCATCAGGCAAAAAGCGGCCGTTATGTGGCGTTACGCGATGTTATTATGCAGAGCGCTAGAAACGTTTGGAATAAAACTAAAGACTTGGTTACTGGCAGGCCGGTTATCCAGGGTGATACCCTGGAGGAGATTTGGGCGCTGCAAGACGTAAATTTCCAGATCCATAGGGGAGAGGCAGTTGGGATCATCGGCCGTAATGGGGCAGGAAAAAGTACGCTGTTAAAAGTCCTTTCCAGGATTACAGAACCATCAGCCGGTAAGGTCACGATCAAGGGCAGAGTGGCAAGTTTGTTGGAAGTAGGCACGGGTTTTCATCCGGAGTTAACCGGCCGTGAGAACGTTTATCTTAACGGAGCCATTCTCGGGATGACCCGGGCGGAAATTAAGCGCAAGTTTGATGAGATTGTGGCGTTTGCCGAGGTGGAGCAGTATTTGGATACGCCGGTCAAACGTTATTCTTCGGGGATGAATTTACGGCTGGCTTTTGCGGTTGCCGCGCATTTAGAGCCGGAGATATTGGTAATTGATGAAGTACTGGCGGTAGGGGACGCGGAGTTTCAGAAAAAGTGCCTGGGAAAAATGGGGGATGTTTCATACGCCGGACGAACCGTGCTTTTTGTCAGCCATAATATGAACGCGGTTGAGAGATTATGCAAGAGGTGCATCGTGATCAATCATGGCAAGATTGTTTTTGATGGAGAAACCGGCAAAGCCATTGATTATTATTTAAAGAACAAGGAAACTAACTGTCAGATCCAATGGCAGCAATCACAGGTTGCCCCTGGAGATGATGTCGTGCGTTTACGCGCTGTCCGAGCAGTGGGGGAGGATGATGTGGCGCGTTCGCAATTTGATGTCCGGGATCCGGTAGCCTTAGAGATTGAATTCCAGGTGCTTAAGCCGGCGCCGATAGCTATCGTCGTTCATTTCTTCGGAGCAATGGATAATCATATAATGACTGCGATGGATAACTATATTAAAGGCCCATGGAATAAGCAGCCGCCGTATTCACCAGGTATTTACAAATCCGTCTGCCATATCCCCGGTGATTTACTTAACGAAGGCAGGATCAGTATTAGTTTATATATTTATTCACCTCCGGTTTTACCGGGGGAAGGATTGCATGTAGGCTTGAGGAATCTGATGTGTATAGATATCGGTGATGATTTTAATTCTGAAGGGAGCCGCGGTAGTTTTCCTTATGATTGGGATCTGGGGGCAGCAGTGCGGCCCCGTCTTAAATGGACGACTGGACTTAGCATAAAGAATAATGGTTAAAAAAGGTAATCTATGAATCCGAAAATCAGCCTTTGTTCATCCGCCCACCGGCCGCAAAACTGGATGGCATTATATAACAGTATCGGCGCCAACGATGTTGAGTTTGAGTTAATATTTGCCGGCCCGAACACGCCTGACTACAAATTGCCTGAAAATTTCCGTTTCATTAAGACACCGGTTAAGCCGTCTCAGTGTATTGAGATCGCGGTAAGAAACGCCACCGCGGAATTGATAATGTTTAATTTAACTGATGATTGCGAATTTTTAGGGGCCAGGCCTCTGGACCGGATATATCAGGCATATAAAAATTGTCATGACGATAAAGCGATATTGTCCTGCAGGTATATGATGGATGGAGAGGATCTCTCCGAAGCCTCGCATCATTTTAATAATTCCGATTTGACTTCTCCGCTTATGCCTTTAGCTCCTTTAATGTCGAGGCGGTTTTATCGTGATTTAGGAGGGATCGATAATAATTTTGAAGCTATTTTCGGGGATTTGGATATCACTATGAGAGCGTATGCTGCCGGCGGAAAAGTGATAATGACTGATGTGTATTTGAATGAAGATAAAGCTAAAAGAGCAGGAAGTAGTCTGTGTACTGAATTCTGGAAGCATGACCGGGGGCTGCTTGAGAGTTTATGGATGGCTGACGGAAAGGTTAGTTTTAGCCGGGCAAGAAAATTTGAGCCGTTTTCTGATTCGGATATCCTTAAATATTCTCAAGGACCGCGCGGCCGCTGGCGCGGAAAAGGGCCGCTGCTTTTTGAAAAGATTGAGGATAATTTTCCCAGGGTAGTGCGTGGGATTAGAAAGCCGTCCATGTATTTTGATTACGCAAAGAGGATGGCGATTTATATAAAGGACAAGGCTGTAAAAAATAATAGTCGGGAAGGATAATTTATGAATCCTAAGGTATGCCTTTGTGCCACTGCTTGTAAACCTCAATATTGGATGCCTCTTTATAATAGTATTGGCCGCAATGATATTGAATTTGAACTGGTATTCGTAGGCCCTAATCCTCCGGGTTATGAGTTGCCGAAGAATTTTCGTTTTATTAAGACTGATGTAAAGCCAGCGCAATGTTTTGAAATCGCCACCAGGAATACCAGCGCCGATTTTATATTGCATATTGCTGATGATTTTGAATTTGCCACGCCTAATCCGCTTGATAAGCTTTACGATACTTATAAATCATTTAATCAGGAAAATATAATAGTGACAACTAAATATATGCAAAACAATGTGGTATTGCCTATTTCTGTTTACCAGTTTTTTTCTCAATATAATAGTGACCTGGTGATCCCGATAAATAGTTTTATGTCGAAGGAGCTTTATCGGGAGATCAAAGGGATAGATAGGAATTTCGAAGCTATTTTTTGGGAGATCGATATTGCCATGAGGGTTTATGCGTTAGGGGGGAAAGTTGTAATAAGCGATGTATATGTAAATGAGGATAAGACAGGTGAAGCGGGAAGGGATTTTTGGGGCAGAACCGCGTTAAAGGATAGAGTGTTATTAGAAAGCTTTTGGGTGAGTAATGGCAAAGTACATCTAAACCGGAAAAACCCCGTGGAACCATTTGTAGATTTGAATATACTTAAATATTCTCAGGGGCCGCGCGGGCGCTGGCGCGGCAACGGTATCGAACTTTTTGAGAAAATAGAAGACAACTTAAATAGTCAATGGTCTATTCCTGGAAGGATATACCGCGCTATCAAAAGGCCGCGGATGTATTTTAATTACGCCAAAAGAATAGCTTTATCCATAAAGAAAATGGTTTTGCGTCAGAAATAATTTTTAAGCTGTATTTTTGGAGGGGAAGAATAAGAATGTCTGATGCGCTTATTAAAAAAATGAAGCGGCAAATAGCGCGGGCTTCGCAAGCTGCCAATGAAGGGCATGTGCCCAGCGCTTATTCCGTGCTGGATTTGCTTTGGGTGCTTTACGACCGGGTAATGAAGATTGACCCAAAACGCCCCGATGATTTGATGATGGATAGGTTTGTTCTGAGTAAGGGGCATGCTTCATTAGCGTTGTACGCGGTTTTGGCGGAAAAGGGGTTTTTCCCGATTGAGGAATTCAATACTTTCGGTAAATATAATGGAAAGCTCGGAGGGCATCCGGATTGCAGTAAAATACCCGGAGTGGAGGCATCAACCGGGTCTTTAGGGCATGGATTTCCAATCGCCGTAGGAATCGCGTTGGGTTCTAAAATCCGCAAGTTTAAGAATCGTATCTTTTGCCTGATCGGTGATGGGGAATGCAATGAAGGCACAGTTTGGGAATCCGCGCTTTTAGCCGTTCATCATCAACTTTCCAATCTTTGTTGTATTGTTGATTTTAATCATTCTACGGATCGGGCGCTTCAGCTTGGCGATTTAGCGCAGAAATTTAAATCATTTGGTTGGGATGTGCTGACAATACCGGGCCATGATCAGGAGAAGATCTATCGCGCTTTAACTGCTTTGCATCCCGATAAACCGCTGGTAGTGATTGCTGATACTATTAAGGGTTGCGGCGTCAAATGCATGGAAAATGAGCCGGCCTGGCACCATCGGGCGCCTAATGAGCAGGAGCTTAAAAACATTCTTGAGGAATTATCATGAATATGAGGCAGCAGTTTGTTAAAACAGTAGAATCGCAATTAGCCTTAAATGATAAACTTGTGCTTTTATTGGGAGATATCGGAGTATTCGGTTTCCGTAATGCTTTCAAACAATTTCCCGATAGAGTGTTTAATATCGGTATTTTGGAGCAGGCTACCGTAAGTTTAGCCGCGGGGTTGGCTAAAACCGGCCTTATTCCGATTGTGCATACGATTGCTCCTTTTTTGATCGAGCGCAGCCTGGAGCAGATTAAGATTGATTTCGGTTATCAGCATCTGGGGGGTAATTTTGTCAGCGTGGGGGCGTCTTATGATTACGCCGCGTTGGGATGTACGCATCACTGCCCGGCGGATGCGGGCCTGCTGCAGAATATTCCCGGGATGGAAATTGCGCTGCCCGGAACTTGCGCTGAGTTTGATACGCTTTTTCAGGAATCATACGGCAATGGCCAGGCTACTTATTACCGGTTGAGCGAACGCGAGAATTCAAGTTCACAGCCGGTAAAATTCGGTCAAGCTGCTATTCTTAAAAAAGGTGCGTTGGCAACGGTAATCGCGGTTGGCCCGGTGCTTGATCATGTACTACCCGCGATAGGAGGGTTGGATGTAAGCGTGATCTATTATACTACGATCGCGCCTTTTGACGGCCAGACGCTGCGTGAAAATTTAGCTCCTTCAGGAAAAGTCCTGTTGATCGAACCTTTTTATTCAGGGACACTGGCATGGGAAGTTTGCCAGGCTGCCCGGCCAAAGTTAATAACGATCGATTCTGTGGGGGTGCCGCGGGAATTTTTAAATCATTACGGCCAGGCGCATGAGCATGATGAGGCAATCGGCTTGACTTCGAAGAATATCAGGGGCAGGTTAGAGGTGTTGATCAATGGATAATTTACTGATTTCGATTATTGAAGAAGATGCGGCTAAAGTCGCGGCAGCAACCAGCCTGCGGACTCTGGCGGGTAAAACAATTTTACTCACCGGGGCTTCAGGTTTATTGGGTATCCATTTTCTGGCGGTTTTGCGTGAAGTTAGCCGTCAGGGATACGCGCCGAAATCAGTGACCGCGGTAGTGCATTCGAAACCTGACGATCACTTTAAGTTTTTTCTGGATTTTAAGGGAGCCAAAAAAGTTCAGGGTGATTTAACCGACTTAAATTTTATTAAAAGACTGGGAAAGTTTGATTATATTATCTATGCGGCAGGTTATGGCCAGCCGGGAAGGTTTATGCAGGATCCGGTTAGAACACTGAAACTTAATACTGCTACTGTTTTAGCTTTATTTGACCACCTGGCCGCGGGAGGCCGTTTTCTTTTTGTTAGTTCCGCGGAAGTATACAGCGGGCTACCTAATCCTCCTTATAAGGAAACTCAAATGGGCTCAACTAATACAACTCATCCCCGCTCCTGTTATATTGAAGGTAAATGTTGCGGTGAGGCAATTTGTAACGCTTATCGCGATAGGGGGATTCAGGCCAGTTCTGCCCGTTTAGCCTTAGCTTATGGCCCGGGAACTAAACCCGGCGACCGCCGCGTAATTAATTCTTTTATTGAAAGAGGCATTACGCAGGGGAAAATTACTTTGCAGGATATGGGGATAGCCAAGCGCACATATTGTTATGTTTCGGATGCCGTTGAAATTCTGTGCCATATTTTACTTAACGGCAAAGAGCCGGTTTATAATGTGGGAGGATTTTCCCGGATAACGATCGCCCAGCTTGCCAAAGAAATAGGCCATTATTTGAATGTCCCGGTTGAATTTCCGGCCGATGCTCGGGAATTAGGGGGAGCCCCGGAAGATGTTTCTTTGGATATGAGTTTAGCGGAAAATGAATTTAGAAAAACACAATATGTCCCTTTTGATGAAGGCCTGATTAAGACTATTAAATGGCAAAAAGCTTTATATGCCGGCGTCTCACAACCAAAGGACAAAAAATAATGGCAAAGACCATTGTCACCGGAGCGGGTGGATTAGTGGGATACGCGATACGGCAGCTTAAACTTTCGGATTTTGTTTACCTGAGCCGGGAAGATGTGGATTTAACGGATTTTGAGGCGACGAAAAATAAATTCCAGGAGCTTGCGCCTGAAAATGTAATCCATTTAGCTGCTCAGGTCGGAGGCATCGGCGGTAATCTGATCCATTCAGGGGAGTATTTCCGTAACAATATTCTTACCAATATTAATGTATTGGAAAGCGCCCGGCTCGCTAAAGCCAAGAAGCTTTTGTCTTTTATGTCTACCTGCGTGTTCCCGGAAAAATGCCCGTATCCTTTAAATGAAAAAGACCTGCATAACGGCCCGCCGCATCCGTCGAATTTCGGGTATGCCTATGCTAAGCGTATGCTGGAAGTGCAAAGCAGCGCCTACCGGAAAGAATGGAACTGCAATTATGTTGTGGCGATCCCCACTAATATTTACGGTCCGAATGATAATTTCAGTTTGATCGACGGCCATGTAATTTCGGCCCTGATCCATAAGACTTACCTGGCGAATAAAAACGGCACGGATTTGTTAATCTGGGGCAGTGGCAAGCCTTTGCGCGAATTTATTTATTCAGCGGACATTGCCAGGCTTGCTTTGTGGGTAATGGATAATTATTCAGAGGATTCCCCTATTATTTTGACTTCGGGAATCGAGGTAAGTATTTTGGAGTTGGTAGAAGTAGTCACGAAAAAGATGAAGTTTAAAGGAAAGCTGGTTTTTGACGCCAGTAAGCCTGATGGCCAGTACCGCAAACCTTCTGACGCCACCAAGCTGAAAAAACTTCTGCCGGAATTTAGATGGACTTCGTTGGAGGAGGGGGTAGGGCTGACAA
The DNA here is from genome assembly GCA_041661605.1 of Candidatus Omnitrophota bacterium. Taxonomy (GTDB): domain Bacteria; phylum Omnitrophota; class Gorgyraeia; order Gygaellales; family Profunditerraquicolaceae; genus UBA6249. Next base: position 139,325 of record JBAZUE010000001.1, read on the forward strand.
TTGATTGGTTTCTTGGTAATTATCCCAATATAAGGAAATAAGAAATGAGAAGTTCGCAGCATACTTTGTCGCCGCAGGATTTTGAAAAGATTTTTAAGGAAAAGCTGAGCCTGCGCGTGAAAAACAGGATCAAAAAATACAATTTAAAGTATGCCGATGTTACTCCTGTTCAGAGGGATGCTTGCTTAAAAAAAATCGTATCAGTTTTATTTAGCGAGGGTTTAATGTGTTCCGGAGAGCATCGGCAGCCTCAATGGGAAAAAGGCTGGGGCCAGAATTTAGCTGAGTTGTCATCAGGAAACAGCAAAAGCGCGATCAAGCCGCATTATTTCGGTAAGTACCCGATAAATAGGTTAATGGGAGAGTTTATCCGGCCGGTCTCTAAAAATTTTGAATATAACATGCTGGGGGTAATCTTAGACTGGCTGTTTGATAAGTATCTTAAAGGATATAAAAATATCTATGAATTTGGCTGCGGTACCGGGCATAATCTGGTAAGGCTCAGGTTATTTTATCCTGACGCCGACCTTTGGGGATTAGATTGGGCGCGCTCATCCCAGGCACTGATCAAAAAATACGCACTGATTAATTCCGATAAAAACTTATTCGCGCATAAATTTGATTATTTTGCCCCGGACAATAATTTTAAATTAAAAAGTGGTTCGGCTGTTTATACGGTTGCTTCGCTTGAACAAATCGGCTCAAGATATAGTGCGTTTGTAGATTATTTGCTGAAGAATAAGCCGGGCCTGTGCATTCATGTTGAGCCTATCGCAGAATTGCTGGATGAAAACAACTTAATGGATTACCTTTCCATAAGCTACTTTAAGAAGAGAAATTATCTTTGCGGGTATCTGTCTTATCTTAGGGATTTAGAATCAAAAGGCAAATTAAAGATTATTAAAGCTAAGAGGAGTCATATCGGCAGTTTTTTTATCGAAGGTTATTCTGTTATTATTTGGGCTCCGGCAGCATGAGTTTTATTAAAGAGGGCAGATCGGGAGAATCGAGGCCATGAAGAAGGTTGTATTAATATACCCCAGGGTGTTGGATAATATTGAAGAGAAGACTTTTTTGCCGCTTTCTCTTTTAAGTATCGCCGCTTTACTGAAGAATGTGGAGGTTAAGATAATAGATCAGCGGATAAATAAAGATTGGGAAAAAGATCTGATTGGTAGTTTGGATAAAGATGTGGTGTGCGTCGGTATAACTTCGATGACCGGGCCGCAGCTTAAGCAGGCGATTGATATCTCAGAAACAGTGAAGAAGACAATCAGCGCGCCGGTAATATGGGGCGGGGTCCATGCTTCTTTATTGCCGGAGCAGACCCTGGCAAATGAATTTGTCGATATTGTTGTGATTGATGAAGGCGATATTACCTTCCCTGAACTGGTAAACTGCCTGATAGATAAAAAAGAATTGGATAGCGTAAATGGGATCGCCTATAAGAAAAACGGTGCGGTTATTTTTACTGCTCCAAGGGAACCGTTAAGTATGGAGGCGTTACCCGAAATACCTTACCATTTCATCGGCGATATAACTCCATACATCGGAGTCAATGATGAAACGATTTACAAAAGAACCCTGCCGATCCAAACCAGCAGGGGATGCCCGTATCGGTGTGCTTTTTGTTACAATACTACTTTTAATAAAAAGAAATGGAAGGCAAAAGATTCCAGGAGAGTGATTAAGGAAATAAACGAACTGGTAGAAAAATATAATATCAACGGCGTATTTTTAATTGACGATAATTTTTTCGCGGATTTAAAAAGGGTAAAAGAGATTTTCGCTAAAATTAAGGATATGTCCATAGTATTGCATAATCTTACCTGCAGGATCGATACTTTCTTCCGCTTTGATGATGAGCTTATCGGACTGATGCGGGAGGTTGGGGTGCAGTCAATATACCTGGGAGTTGAGTCAGGTTCGCCGGCTGTCTTAAAAAGATTAAATAAGGATATTAATATCGAGCAGGTGCTTATTTCCAGTGATAAGTTCAGGAATACAAGTATCAAACCGGTTTATTCATTTATGATTGGTTTTCCTTTTGAGACAGAGAACGATATCAGGAAAACTTTTAAGCTGATCTATTTATTGAAAAAACGGAATAAGTCTGCGGTGTTCGGCCTGAATATTTTTAATCCCTATCCGAGCAACATAATGAAGGAGTGCACAGGAAAGGGGTTTATCTCCCCGGAGAAAACTGAAGGTTGGGCAAACGACTGGAGGCATATTAAATTACCCTGGATAAGTCAGCGGCAGATGGATAGGTTTAAGAAGGCAGCTTTTAGCGTTGACTTGCTTTATGACCCTTCTGTTTTTAAAAGCGCCGGAAAAAGGCTGTTGACAAGCCTGTTGCTGAATTTAAGTTTATTTAGGATTAAGCATAATTTTTTTAGCCTTTATTTTGAAGAAAGATCATTAAGATTTTTTAAAGATTTAAAAAGAACCTGTTCTAAGCAAGCTAAGCCATAAAGATATGGAAGTTAATATTACAAACGGGAAAAAACCGGATATTTCAATAGTTGCCTCCGCGCACCGGCCGCAGAATTGGATGAAGCTGCATAAGAGCATCGGCAGTAACCAGGTTGATTTTGAACTGGTGTTTGTTGGTCCTACGCCTGCGGATTATCAGCTGCCGGAAAATTTCCGTTTTATCCGATCCTTAGTTAAGCCGACGCAGTGCCTGGAAATAGCCTTTAGAAATGCCCGCGCTGATTTAGTGATGAACATTGCCGATGACTGTGAATTTGCCACCGTCAACCCTTTAGATAAACTTTATAAGCTTTATCAGATATCTAATTCCGATAAAGTGATAATCTCATCAAGGATGATGACTAATGGTCAGGATCAATCTGATTTCGCGCATCGTTTCTTTACCAGTGATAAAAATTCCCCGCTAATGCCTTTAAGCGGATTAATGTCTAAAGAAACTTACTGCGATCTTGGGGGGATAGATAGGAATTTTATCGCGATTATGTGGGATTTAGATTTGGCGATGAGGGTTTACTCTTTAGGAGGTAAGGTGGTATTGAGTGATGTGTATCTTAACGAAAATAGGGATGGAAACATCGAAACTAGTTTGTGCAGTGAGTTTTGGAAGCAAGACCGGGGATTATTGGAAAGCCTCTGGACGGTTAATGGTAAGGTTTGCTTAAGCCGGAAAAGGCCGGTTGAGCCTTTTTCGGATATTAATATATTGGATGTCTCTCAGGGCCCGCGCGGACGCTGGCGCGGTAATCATCCTTTAATTTTCGAAAAAATGGAGAATGGAATAAAAAAAGCCCGGCTGTTTCTGGGAAAAATCAGCCGCGGAATCAGAAAACCAAAGCAATATTTGTATTATTTCAAGAAAATCGCCTGGCGACGGGAGAGTAATTAAAATGAATCACATTCCTACTATTGATGATTATCTAAAAGCGCCTGCTCACCCGAAGCGGCAGTCCGGAGGCACCCGCGCTGCCGGCAGTGAACAGCGTGATCCAGGGCAGCCGTTAGCTACCGTTGTTACCATTGTAAAAAACAATAAAGCTACGTTACCGCAGACAATCAGGTCGGTATTAGGCCAGAATTATCCGAATATCGAGTATATTATTATTGACGGCGCCTCAACCGACGGCACCCTGGAAATAATTAAGCAATTCAATGATAGTATTGATCTGTGGGTTAGTGAACCGGATAGCGGTACATCAGAGGCGTTTAATAAAGCGGTAAGTATGGCGCAAGGTGATTTTATATTTTGGCTCTCATCAGACGATTGGATCGAGCCGGATTTTATTAAAACGGCGATCCGGTCGTTTTTGCGGCAGGACAGCGATTTTGTTTATGGCGATATGCTGATGGATGAGAGCCAGAATTCAGCCCGTATTTACCGGGGCGATAAGGATTATATAAAGGCTTTGAGATCCGGTTATCCCCGTTTTAATTTTGTGACGATGGTGGTAAGAAAAGAATGTTTCCAGTCTGCCGGATTGATTGATCCTGCTTATAAATTTTTCTCGGACTATGAGTGGGTTTTGCGCGTGCATTTAAACGGCAAGAAAGGTATTTATAATGACGCTCTCGTAGTGCATCACAGGGCGGGGGGTATCGGAGAAAGTTATTCTATGGAAAGCGTATTAGAACATCTAAGGTTATTAAGGAAGTACGAATTACCTAAGGCTAAAGCGATGTCTGCTTATTTGTATTATTTTGTGCGCAGGATGCCGGGGTATTTTGTCAAGCTGGTATTGCCGGGCACTCTTTATAAAAAACTAAAGAGCGCCATGGGCTGATATTAGACGATAAAAGGCATAAACTATGATGAGAATATTGATAACAGGAGTCAGCGGTTTTATTGGATCAAATCTTGCTAAATACCTTTGCGGCAAAAAAGAATATTCGGTTTATGGCTTGGTAAGGCCGAAATCTGATATTAGCGTTCTTATGTCTGCTCCGGGTAAAATAAATATAATCAGGACATCTGGTTCTTTTGAGAGTATTGATTCAGCTATCCGCCGGTCGAAACCGGATGTGGTAATACATTTGGCTGCTTTATCCCTGGTAGAACATTCTCCGGGCCAGGTTGAGGAATTAATTGGATCGAATATCCTGTTTTCGACTATGTTGGTAGAGGCTATGGTGAAGAACGGCAGGACGCGCCTGATAAATACCGGCAGTTTCTGGGAATACATGGAGGAGCAGGGTAAATATAATCCCTGTAATTTATACGCGGCGACAAAGTTTTCATTTGAACAGATCCTGCATTATTATGAGAATGCCCGTAATCTCAAAACAGTGACTTTAAAGCTTTCAGGCACTTATGGACCGAATGACCTGCGGCATAAGATGTTTTATTTTTTTAAAAAAGCGCTGGATAGCAAAAAGAAAGTTTTATTTTCACCCGGTAAGCAAAAATTGGACTTGGTTTATATTGACGATATCATGAGGGCTTATGAAAAAGCTGTGGGATATATTTGTAAAAAGAATAACAACACCGCTAAGACTTTTTCTGTCGCTTTAGGGCAGGCGGTAGAGTTAAAAGAAATAGCCAGGATTTATGAAGAATGCGCCGGCGGTAAGCTAAATATAAAATGGGGAGGCCTTCCTTACCGCGCCAGGGAAATGATGGAATGCGAAGTAGATATCTTGGATACTAAGAATAAGCTGAAATGGCAGCCGGCAATCGGTTTACGGAAAGGGATTGCCAGGATGTTAAAAGAAGAAAGCGCGGGGTGATGTTATGAAGAAAGTGTCTATTATTGTACCGGTTTACAATGAAGAAGGTAATGTTCTTAACGCTTATCAAGCGCTGGTGCGTCAGATGGATACACTTAGAGGGGAATATGATTATGAAATTATTTTTACGGATAATCATAGCCAGGATAAGACTTTTAAGTTGTTAGAAGGCTTGGCAAAAAGCGACTTAAGGGTTAAGGTTGCCAGGTTTTCCCGCAACTTCGGTTATCAGAAATCTATCTATACCGGTTATATGTTAAGTTCCGGAGATGCCGTGGTTCAATTTGACTGCGACCTTCAGGATCCCCCGGAGTTAATTGGGCAATTTATACAAAAATGGGAAGAGGGGTATGCGGTAGTCTATGGTATTAGGAATGTCAGAAAAGAATCCTGGGTAATGAATTTAGTAAGAAAGGCATTCTACAGGTTTATCTCTTTCTTATCTGAAGACGATTTACCTAAAGATGTGGGTGATTTTAGGCTAGTCGATAAACGTATCGTTAACGAGCTTAGGAAACTATATGATTATTATCCGTATATCCGGGGTTTGATTGCTTCTTTTGGTTACGAGCAAACCGGCATTCTTTATAACCGTGCGGATAGAAAAACCGGTAAAAGTAAATTTAGGTTTATCGATCTGATAAATTTAGCGTTAGACGGCATAGTGAATCATTCCATAGCAATGTTACGGATAGCGACCTATTGCGGTTTTATCATTTTTTTGTGTGCATTTGGATTTTTATTTGTATATCTGGTAGGGAGGATATTTTTCGGCCAAACCTGGCCAAAGGGGTTTGCTACTTTAATTACTATAGCGTTGTTTTCCTTGAGCCTTAATGCTTTATTTTTGGGTATTATCGGTGAGTATATCGGGAGAATTTACCAACAGGTCAAGCGCCGCCCGATTACCATAATCGATAGAACAGTTAATTTTGATGAAAATCGTATTAAACAGGGTACTTTTAGTTAAAAAAAATATTCTATGCAAACCATAATTAATCTTAAAATGTTTAAAAGTAAAGATTATTATTTTTCGTTGTTGATTATCCTGGCGGTAATTTTAAGCTACTTCAGAATATTTTTCCTTAACCAGATATTCTGGGATGATTTTCATTACCTGCAGTCTGTCTATACTAGCAGTAACATCGCCGATTTTTTAAAAAACTCTGGTTTTATTGAACTGCGCAGGATACCGCAAGGGCTTTTTTTATACCTGGTATTTAGCCTTTTCAAAATTTCTAATCAAGCTTATTTTATTTTGCATCTGATTGCTATCGCAGTACAAATTATTACGCCTGTTTTATTGTATTTATTGATAAAACGGCTATTTAAGAATAATTTAGCTGCCTTTATAATAGCATCTAGTTTGATTATTCTCCCTATTGACGCAACGGTTCCGGTTTTTACTATTTTTATATATAGGTTTGGGTTAATGTTTACCGTTATTTCTTTTTATCTGACACAGAGGGCTTTTGCCGGGAAATTCAGGTGGCCTTATTTAATTTCCGCCTTATTATTATCACTGGGGTCAAATTATTTCTTTGTGGAAAGCGCGATTGCTTTAGAACCAGCCAGGCTATTTATGATTGGGCTGATTTTGTATCAAAAAGGATATAAGATCAAAGAAGCAATAAGCAAGTCCTTGGGGTATTGGGTGTGGTTTGGGCTTATCTGCGCGCCGAATATTTTGTATAAAATACTGCATAGGCCTTATGGTATTCATCAGGGGTTTTATACTGCTGATCCGTTATTCTTTTTAAAATGGAAATTGCATCTAAAATACCTGATCATGCTTTATTTTGGTAATTGGGTGTATTTTTTACAAGGAATTGAGTATCTTTCATTCTGGTCGGTAATAATGGGTTTGTTCGGTACGCTCACAGCTTATTTGCTATTAAAAAGAAGGTATACACTTAATTTTGGTTCCAGGGAGCTTGATTCGCTTTCTGTCCTGCCTTATCGGGCAGGTAAGGCAGATGAAACTAATATTAACCTGATTATTTTATTTGGGTTACTGCTTTTGCTGCCTGCGGTGCTTATGTATGAGATGTTTGCCGATGCTCCGCTTGGCGTAGGATATGATACAAGGCATGGTTGTATTATGCAATTCGGCAATGCTTTAGTCTTTGGGGCCTTGATTTGCGCGGTTATTAAGAAATCATGCGTTGCCTTTAGGCACAGGAATCAATTTATAGCAATTTTTATTGCCGTGTTATTAGGGTTAGGCGTATTCTTTAATAATCTTAATCTTGACCGGTATTTTGCGTTTTGGAGACAGCAGCAGCAGTTTTATAATGCATTTATAGAGAGATTCCCCGCGTTACCGGAAAAATCAACTTTTATCTTTGATATCCAGGATAAGATACCTTTAAAATACCATTGGTATGCTTTTTATAATGCCGAATACTATGTCAATATGCTCTATGCCAAATCAAAAGACCCCCGGGAATTTCGGGAATATAAAATTGCCGAATGGGGTTTTCTAAATGAACATTATAAAATAGCTCCAAACAAGTATGAAATTTTATCTTATTGGGGGAAAGATATTTTTGATACCAGAAAGTTTATTATGGTCCGTTGGCAGCCGGGTGAGTTGCTGGTAAATCGTGAAATTCTGGCTAAATATCCAAATGTTGCTTACAGGGATTTAGCTGATAAAGATGTTCCGGTTATCCCGCCGGTACCGAAATACCCTTTACGGGAAAAAATTGAGCGTTTCCTGGTTCTTTAGGTTTAGAGAAACAGAGGACAGGATGGCGGGGATTATTAAAACTATAAGTGAGTTTTTGAAGATTACGGAGTAACTGTGAAAAGAGTTTTGATTATATCGTATGATTTTCCTCCAGTGAATAATATTGCCGCGCGCCGTTATGGAGAGATGGCCTGCTATATGGCTAAATATGGCTGGGAGCCTTTTGTGCTTACTACAAAGAATAGTGGTGATTTGAATATTGAAATTCCTGAGGCCAATATTATCCGGATTGGAGGGCATCATCAAAAGGGATTGATCGTGGAAAGCCCCGGAGCCGAAGGGCTGCCGAGATTTTTGAGGTTTGTCTACCTTTTATATAAAAAACTGAATTTAAACTTTAAGAGCATGGACCGGTTTATTTTTAGCCTGCCGGGATCCGTATTTAAGGAATTAGACCGTATTAAAAAGATAGAGCCTGATGTCATTCTGGCAAGTTATGGCCCGGCAACTTCTCTATGGCTGGGGAATTTATTATCCTGGCAGATAAAAAAACCATGGGTAGCGGATTTTAGAGATTCTAGCTCTTTAACTAACTATTCTGTTTTGGGAGTTTTGGATAAGTGTGTGGACAGGATTTTACTCAACAGCTCCTCCGGGATTGTCACGGTCAGTCCGTCATTGGCTTATCTGTTGTCGGGATTTTATAATAAAAGAGCGATGGTTGTCTTTAACGGTTTTAAAGAAAAAGGCGCATTGAATGATAATAGCAGGAATAAGCCGGTCAAAAACGGGGAAAAAGTTATTTATTACGCCGGAAGATTTAACCTGCAACAATTAAATTCAGTCAGGCTGTTGATCAACTGGTTATCCAAGTGCGGCCGCAACGACATTGTTTTTAATATCAGGTCTTTAGGCACCAGAGAGTTGAATATCTTGATCAGTAATTATGCGAAAGAGCTGGGAGTCTCGCGAATGATTAATATCCTTGAACCGGCAGAGGATAAGATAATACAAAGAGAGTCAGAAGAGGCTGATATTCTAACGGTATTTGTGGATTATGATGAACATTCACCTGCTGCTGCCGGGACGATTACGGGAAAATTATTGAAATTACTGCCATTAGGAGCGCCGGTATTGGTTATCGGGCGCAAGGATTCTGATGTCGGCAAGATCCTGAATGAAACCAGGACAGGATACCTGGTATCAAATGCAGCGCAATTAGATATCTTTATGGAGAGGGCGCTTGGCGGAAGTTTAACGCTGCGTCCGGTTTGGGATGAGATCAGAAAGTATTCTTCCCAAAATCAGTGCGGCAGGCTGTGCTTTTTTTTGGATAAGATTGTAGCTAAACCATAGTGAGGTAAATACGATGGAAAAACACAAAGTCGCTTTAATCACGGGAGTTACCGGGCAAGATGGGGCATATTTAGCCGAGTTCCTTTTAAATAAAGGATATATAGTTCATGGTATCAGGCGGCGGACTTCGCTTTTTAATACTGCCCGGATAGACCATCTTTTGCGGGATGTCCACATGCGCAATGTCCGTTTTTTTCTACATCATGGAGATATGACAGATTCAACCAGCTTGATCCGGGTGATCCGGCAGGTTCAGCCGGATGAGATATACAATCTGGCGGCTCAAAGCCATGTTGCCGTGTCATTCGAAGAGCCTGAATATACCGCTGATTCCGATGCGTTAGGGGCTTTACGGGTGCTGGAAGCGATAAGAATACTGGGGTTGGAAAAAAAGACCCGTTATTATCAGGCCTCTACTTCTGAACTTTACGGACTAGCGCAAGAGATTCCTCAGAAAGAGAGCACTCCGTTTTATCCACGTTCGCCATATGCGGTGGCAAAACTTTATGCTTATTGGATTACGATTAATTACCGTGAAGCGTATGGGATATTCGCCTGTAATGGTATTTTGTTCAACCATGAGTCTCCGATACGCGGAGAGCTTTTTGTCAGCCGTAAGATTACTCAGGCTTTAGCCCGGATCAAAATCGGGCTGCAGGAGTGCCTTTATTTGGGTAACCTTAATGCAAAACGCGATTGGGGGCATGCCAGGGATTATATCGAAGCGCAGTGGCTGATGTTACAGCAGGAAAAACCTTATGACCTGGTGATTGCTACCGGAGAGCAGCATAGTGTGCGTGAATTCGTAGAGCTAGCCGCGGCTGATCTTGGTATACAAATTACCTGGAAAGGGAAAGGGTTAAATGAAAAAGGTTATACTCAGCAAGGCCGCCAGATTATTGCGGTAGATAAACGATATTTCCGCCCGACAGAAGTAGAAACGCTGTTAGGTGACGCCAGCAAAGCAAGGGATATATTAGGATGGGTTCCTAAGACTGATTTCCGCAAGCTTGTTGCTGAAATGGTGCAGAGCGATTTAAAGGATGCCAAAAAACATAAGCTTATTAATAAACATAGTAAATCAGGCTGGTAAATACCATCAAGATAATTAATTATGGGAAAATCAAATAGTTATAGGTTGCTTCAAGCAATTTTGCGAAAGATCCCGGATAAGGCGCTTTTAGTTTTTAAGCCGTTGTTGCGGAACAAAATTTACGGATTGTGTAATGGTTATTGGATGGAGTTTGATCTCGGTGAACAGATCCAAAGACAGGTATATTGCGGCAGGTATGAGACTGTGCAATCCGGATGGGCCAAGGAGGTTCTTAATGTAGGGGGTACTTTTTTAGATGTGGGAGCAAATGTTGGCTACTACACTACTTTAGCTGCCAGTCTAGTCGGTAAGCAGGGAAAAGTTTTAGCGTTTGAGCCAAGTCCTTTTGCGTATAGAAAACTTGCCAGTATTATTAAAGGTAACGGTATTTCGCAAATCGAGGCTTTTCAGTGCGCGGCCGGCGACAAAGAGGAAATGTTAGACTTGTATCTGTCAAATCAAACCCAGATACATTCTCCGTCTTTGGTTCCCAGCGACGCGGCATTTACTCCGGTCAAGGTGCAAGTCTGCCGTTTAGACGCGCATTCTTCCCTGCGGTCTATGCGTAGTATCGATTTGATGAAACTGGATGTTGAGGGTTTTGAGCCTAATGTCATCAGGGGGATGTCTGATCATTTAGGGAAAGGTTATGTTAAATATCTGTTATGCGAATTTAATTCCGGATGGCTTGAGCCTAATAAATCCAGCTGCTCCCAGCTGCTGCAATTAATCCAAGATCTGGGGTTTGTTGTGTATAAAGAAACTCCCAACGCTACCCCGGTTGGAGCTAACGGCGCGTTCTATCAGCACCGGGATATACTTTTTAAACATATAACTTGCAGGTAAGCCTGATGTCTATGTTAGTTTTACAGGAAAAAGTTCAGATTAATCAAGCGCGGCGGAAATTAGCGGAAAAAGGCGTTTCTTGCGTTGATTCGTTTTGCAAATCCCTACTGAGGAGATTTAAGCTTATATCAGCGGTCCCCATAGGAGATACGCTTAAAAGCTGGGATGTGCTTTTGAGCCTGGATTTACTGGAAGAGAAAGTAGGCAAGAATGAGCCGATATTGGATATCGGTTGTTATGCTTCGGAGCTGATCGTCGCGTTGCATAAACTAGGTTACTTTGATTTGACGGGCGCGGATTTAAATCCGCGCCTGACGAAAATGCCATATCATGATCTTATCCATTATGAAATCACTGACTTTTTGCATACAAAATTCGTAGATGCCTCGTTTAAGGCGATCACCGCGATTTCGGTTATTGAGCACGGATTTAACGCGCCGTCGCTGCTTAAAGAAGTCTCCCGGCTCCTTAAACCGGGCGGATATTTTATCGCTTCGTTTGATTATTACCCGGAGAAGATCGATACGCAAGGCATAGAATATTTTAATATGGATTGGAAGATATTTTCTAAAGATGAGGTCGCCGATTTTATTAACCAAGCAGCAGGTTGCGGTTTATTTCCGCTTGGCGCAATGATGTATGACGCTAAAGATAGGCCGATTGATTGCGGAGGCAAACAATATACTTTTGCCTGGCTGACGCTTACAAAGTCAAAATGAGTATGCGAGTTTTATTAATTACAGGTTCATATTCACCAATGAGATGCGGTATCGGCGATTATAGCTGTAAGCTCGCAGAGGCGCTCTCTGCGGCAGGGGTTCAGGTGGGGGTTCTTACCAGCGTTTTTGACGGGAAGCTTAAAGAGGCTGATGGCATTAAGGTATTTTCGGTCATAAAACAGTGGCAATTTAAGGAATGGCCAAAGGTGGTAAGAATCATCCGCGACTGGGATCCGGATATCGTGCATATTCAATATCCGACTCAAGGTTATGGCAACGGTCTGTTACCATGGATGTTGCCGTTAATTTCTTTTTTGATGAGGAAAGAAGCCGTGCAGACCTGGCATGAAGGATACGGCAGGAGAAACGCGTTTAAGCTTCTTTTAAAATCAATTATTCCGACTAGCCTTGTGATTGTGCGTTCCCAGTATCGGGATTGTTTGCATCCGATGTTACGCTGGTCCCTGTGGAATAAAAAGATCGAGTTTATACCAAGCGCTTCTTGTATTCCCTGCGCCAAGCCGGATGAGCAGGAAAGAGAGCTGTTAAGAAAACGTTATTTGAAGAAGCAAAAACGGCTGATCGTATTTTTCGGTTTTGTGTATCCGCATAAAGGCGTTGAGTTGCTATTTGAGATCGCTGATCCAGCTTTAGACCAGATTGTGATTGCCGGAGCGATCGACCGTAAGGCAAAAGATTATTTGGATAAAATTACTAGGTATGCCGCTGTTGAGCCATGGACAGAGAAAGTTACCATTACGGATTTTCTTCCCGCTCAAGAGATAGCTGAATTGCTGGCGGCAGCAGACGCTGTGATACTTCCGTTTCGCAACGGAGGGGGAGACTGGAATACTTCGATCCATGGGGCGGTTTTAAACGGAGTGTTCGTTATAACGACATCGCTGACTCAGAGGGGTTATGACCAAAAAAGCAATGTGTATTTTGCTAAAATCGATGATATCCAGGGAATGCGCTCAGCTTTATCCACTTACGCGGGAAAACGGCGTAAACACGACCCTGTCATTGATAGGGATGAATGGTCGCGAATCGCAGGCAGGCATCGTTTATTATATGAAAAGGTTTTAAGCTTAAAATGAAAAATCAAAACAAACCCAATCTTAAAAATCAGGTTAAAACAGCTATAATTACCGGAATTTGCGGCCAGGATGGTTCATATCTGGCCGAACTTTTACTTGGTAAGGGCTATCGCATTATCGGTATTGACAAAGATTTACATAAGGCGTTCAATCTTTCTGTTTTAGGTGCCGGCAGTATTGAGTTGGTTCAGTTGGATATCCAAGACCAGTCGGAGATTGCCGCTATTTTGTCGCGTTATAAGCCCGTCGAGATATATAACTACGCGGCTTATTCATCCGGTGAAGGGATGTTTGATGATCCGGTTGCCATTACCGAAGTCAACGGGGTCGCAGTTACCCGCATACTGCAGGCTATTTATCAGGTTGATAAGAATATCCGTTTTTGCCAGGCATCTAGCAGCGAGATGTTCGGTCAGTCTCCGCAGGAAACTCCTCAGTCGGAAAAAACGCCGTTTCAGCCGCGCAGCCCATACGGCGCTGCTAAGCTTTACGCTCATTCAATGATCCAGATTTATCGCCAGCATTACGGGTTGTTTGCCTGTTCGGCGATCTTGTTTAACCATGAGAGCCCCCGCCGCGGTTTGAATTTTGTCACCAAAAAAATTGTTCACGAAGCAGTCAGGATTAAATTAGGGCTGATCAAAGAATTCAGCCTTGGTAATTTGGATGTACGCCGGGACTGGGGATTTGCCGGAGATTATGTGCGCGCAATGTGGCTAATGTTGCAGCAGCCGCATGGCGATGATTATGTGATCGCTACTGGCCAGACTCATTCGGTAAAGGAACTATGTGAGATTGTGTTTGGGTATTTGGGGCTGGATTATCGCGATTATGTGCGTAAAGATGCGTCTGCCTGGCGTCCCACGGAATCTGCACAATTAGTGGGAGATTCCGCTAAGGCGAAAAAACAGTTGGGATGGGAGCCTGAAATGGAGTTCAGACAAATGGTGAAAATGATGGTAGATACTGATTTACGCAGTCATACTCATCAGGCTAAAAAAAATGAATAAGAGGATGTATAAACAAATAAATAAATGCCGGATTTGCGGCAATAGTAACCTGGAGTCGGTGCTTGATCTCGGGGAGCAAATGCTTACCGGTGTATTTCCACGCCAAAAGGGGGCTGATGTCACGACCGGCCCGCTGCGCCTTGTGAAATGTATGGGCGGGAATCAGGTATGCGGGTTGTTACAGCTGGGACATTCCTATGACCTTGGGGAGATGTACGGAGAAAATTACGGCTATCGTTCAGGGTTAAATGCTAGTATGGTGGCGCATCTTCACGGAAAAGTAAAAAAAATCCTTAAACAAGTAAAATTGCGTAAAGGGGATTTGGTGGTAGATATCGGCAGTAATGATAGTACGACGTTGCAGGCATATCCATCAAATGACCTGATACTGACGGGGGTCGATCCGACGGGCGTTAAATTCCGTGATTTTTACCCGCCGTATATTCAATTGATTTCTGATTTTTTTTCCGCCGGTTTATTAAAAGAACGTTTCGGGGCGAAAAAAGCCAAAGTGGTTACTTCGTTCTCGATGTTTTATGATTTGGAAGATCCGATCAGTTTTATCCGTCAGGTCTATGATGTACTGGCAGATGACGGGGTTTGGGTTTTTGAGCAAAGCTATCTGCCAGCTATGCTGGAGACAAATTCATATGATACTGTTTGTCATGAGCATCTGGAGTTCTATGCATTGCGTCAGATTAAATGGATGATGGATAAGGTGGGTTTTAAGATCATTGATGTGGAGTTTAGCGATGTCAATGGCGGTAGTTTCTCGGTCATGGTTTCCAAAGCAAATGGCGATCCAGGCAACGCCTTAGCGGTACAAAAAATCCTTATTTCAGAAGAAGAACAAAAGTTAGCCACGCTTATTCCTTATCAGGCATTTGCGCAGCGCGTGGAAAAAACTAAAAATGATCTGTTAAAGTTTCTTAAAACCGCCAGTTCTCAAGGCAAAACAGTAGGAGCGTTGGGAGCTTCTACTAAAGGAAATGTTCTCCTGCAGTACTGCGGATTAACAAGTAAAGATATATCATTTATCGGCGAGGTAAATAGCGACAAATTTGGATGTTATACTCCGGGCTCCTGGATTCCGATCATTCCGGAGGATGAGTTACTTTCCCGCCGGCCGGATTATCTGGTAGTTCTACCCTGGCATTTTAAAAAGTCATTTCTCGGGAACAAGAAATTTTCCGGTTCCAGGCTGGTTTTTCCTTTACCGCATTTAGAGATATGCGGCGGGAGATTATGACAGAGCAAAAATATTGATCATGGGTTAGTTTTTGTAACAAATAGTATTAGATAAAATAATATTTTACGGGAATGAGAGGAGTAAATTTTTATGCGTATAGGTATTAATGCCAGATGCCTGCAGATGTCCAGGGCAGGCATTGCTCAGTATGTCTATTATCTTCTTTTAAGCCTAAAAGCGGTGGACAGAAAGAACCAGTATGTGCTTTTTTTAGGGAGCAATAATTATATCTACGAAGATATCGAAAACCTTGATTTTTTATGCGATGTCTCTAAGATGTCGACTAAAAACCAGTTTTTTAAGATTGCCTGGCAGCATTTATACCTGCCGGTCCGTATTAAGAAAATGGGGATTGACGTTTTTCATGAGCCTACTTTTGTCGCGCCGTACTTTAAGAAATGCCCGACTGTAATTACGATCCATGACCTCTCATATAAACTGCTGCCGGATTGCTATACGTTACGTAACCGCCTGTACCTTGAATGGTTAATGGAGAGGAGTATTAATTCTTCCGATAAGATTATCGCGATATCGGAGAATACTAAAAGAGATTTGTTGCTGAATTACAGAATAAAAGAAGAAAAAGTCAAAGTAGTTTATGAAGGAGTGGATGAAGCTTTTTGCCCGGTGGCAGATTTAAATGACGGATCATTGGATATGGTAAAAGCTAAATATGGCATCAAAGGCGATTTTATCCTTACGGTTTCCCTGATTTCTCCCAGGAAGAACATGGTAAATCTTATCAGGGCGTTTTCAATGCTTAAGAGGAAGAAACAGATCGACCATCAACTGGTGATTGTCGGCAAAAAGGGTTGGCTTTATAAAGAAGTTTTCGAAGAGGCCGTTGCCAGCGGCTACAAGAAAGATATTATTTTCTGTGATTTTGTTCCGCAATATGACCTGGTTTCTTTGTATAACGCAGCCGCTGTTTTTGTTTACCCGTCTTTGTATGAAGGGTTCGGGCTTCCTTTGCTTGAAGCGATGGCCTGCGATTGCCCGGTGGTAGCGTCTAATTGCTCTTCCATCCCGGAAGTCTGCGCTGATGCGGCGCTTTTAGTCGATCCGCATGATTCTGCGGCATTCGCTGATGCGATATTCAGGATATTGTCTGATATGGCGCTTAGGAAATCCTTGATAGAAAAAGGCAGGGCGCGGGTATCTATTCTTTCCTGGAAAAAGACCGCGGAAGAAACCATTAAGATCTATAACAGCGCAGCCGTATGATGATTAAAAATATATTTTAAAATGATCACCCTTTTTAACTACATACTTATTTTTAATGTTTTTGCCGGCGGGTTTATTTTGTCTGTTTCACCATTTGATTTTTATACCGGTTACGTTTTTATTTTACTCTTTTTGATGGTGTATCTGCTGTGTTATCGCGATATTCGCGTTAACCGGGATTTTTTAAGGATATTAATGCTTTTGACAGTGACCTCTTTGGCCAACGTATATTTGGGGAAAGATACCTTTTTTCTCATGGCCAAGCAGGTCCTGGGTATCCTGGTAACAGGATCCGCGTACTATTTGTTGATCAAGGCTAATGAGTTTAAAGTCGAAAGGTTGTTTAAGATTTATTTGCAAATTGCCTTAATTATAGCGATTATTGGTATTTTTCAGGAATTAAGCTTTTTAGTAAAATTTGAAGCCGGGTATGATTTTAGCTGGCTAGTAAACAGGTGGAAGTGTACGCCTTCCAGATTCGGGATTTTGAGAGTCAACTCGATCTGCATGGAACCGGCGCATTTCGCGATTACGATGATCCCCGCATTATATGTCTCGCTAATGGCTATTTTGAGGAAGGGCTCATTTTATTTAAATAAAACATCCGGGGTCTTGATAATTGTAAGCGTTATTTTGTCGTTTTCTTCCATTGCCTATATAGGGATTTTAATAAGTTTACTCTTAATTTTCCAGGGTGTTAAAAAATTCAAGTATTTATTATTGGTTCTGTTCATCATGCCCGTTCTTATTTATTCTGTTTATCGTTATTCACCGGAAGTGCATGAAAGGGCTAGCCACGCCATCGGAGTTATTACGGGGCAAACGAAAGTATCTAAATCGCACTTAAGTGTTTATGCTTTAGCCAGCAATGCTTTTGTGGCTTATAAAAGCTTTATTGATAGCCCGTTATTTGGCCGCGGGCTGGGAAGCCACCAGGTTTCGTACAATGAATTCATTAAACCGGGTGTTGCCGGTACGATTTGGTATAGTGATTATCCTAAATATCCGCCGGTAAACAGGGAGGATGCCGGTTCTCTGTTTCTGCGCTTAGTTTCGGAGACTGGACTGTTAGGCCTAATAATAGTTTTTTATTTTATATTTAAGTTTCGTCTTAAGGGTTCTGATAATAAAAAATTGCAGATAATAAGCAATGCGATATTTGTTTTGTTTTTGCTACAGCTTTTTAGACAGGGGCACTATTTTTATAATGGATTGTTTTTCTTTGTCTGGGTTTATTATTTTAGTTATAAAATTTGCAAAAATAAGTTATTGATCTAATGCCTACTTTTGCGATAACAGGTTCATCCGGGTTCCTGGGAAGGCATTTAATCCCCGCGTGCTTATCCGGTGGTTTTAAATTAAAACTGCTTGTGCGTAATCGTGAAGATTACAAATCTCTATCAAATGATAATGTAACTATTTGTGAGGGTGATTTATTAGTTCCCGGGAGTTTAAGAGGATTTTTAGAACCGGATAGCACCCTTATCCATTTGGCCTATATTCACAATGACGCGTCCGCCAATATTAAAGCAACCGCGAATCTCATCGAGGCTGTCAAGCAGTCAAGCGTTAAAAGGGTGGTCCATTGCAGCAGCGCTGTGGTAGTCGGTTTTAAGGCAAGTGGAGTCATTACAGAAGATATAGCACCTTCACCCAAAGGTGAATATCAAAAGACAAAATATCAAATAGAAGGAATGTTGTGTACCGGACTACAGCCAAATGTTGAACTGGCGATTTTACGCCCAACGGAAATAATCGGCCTGGGAGGGCAGGGGCTCCAGAAGACGATCCAAAGGCTAAAAGATGGGAAATCGTTTAAAAACTTTATATACCGTAGTATTCTTAAATACCGGCGTTGTAACTATGTTAGCGTATACAATGTTGTTGCGGCGTTAATCCTGTTAGCATCTACACCCATTAAACAAATGGGCCAGATTTATAATATTTCTGATGATGATGATTCAGACAATAATTATGCGGCAGTAGAAAAAATTATTAATTCAGGTCTTAAGCATGAATCCAGGTATGTCCTTGATTTTGGTTTACCCGCGCCTATCCTATCATTTTTATTCAGACTGCTGCCGACCCATTCTCCTTCTGACCGTATTTATTCGCATTTCAAAATATCATCTCTAGGCTACAGAAAAGTAGAAACTTTAAATTCAGCAATATCAGAAATATTGTCAAAAGAGGCGGCTAATGCGCATTCTTAATGTAATAATGTGTTTGGATCCCATTGGCGGAGGCGGCTCAGTAGAGCGGGTTTATCAGCTCAGTAAGTATTTGGCTTTGGCAGGAGAAGACTGCGCGATTCTGACGACAAGGCAGGGGCATGATCAGGAGTATATCCGCAAGCTGGGTAATGTGAAAGTATTAGCCCTGCCGTATATCTCCAAACGTTTTAGAATACCTATAGGAATTTTTAGGTGGCTTAGGAGGAATATACGTAATTATGATGTCGTTCATCTGGCAATGAATTGGACGGTAATTAACGTAATCACATATTTTTATTTACTATATTATAAACGGCCCTATGTGTATTCGGCAATGGGTTGGTTAACAATTGACGGGCGTTCTAAATTTATCAAGCGTATTTACAGGGCGCTTTTTACGCAAGGCATGGTGCGGCATGCAAAAATGTGCATTGCTGTTACTAAAAGAGAGGTTGAGGAGTACGAGAAGTTGGGGGTAGATCATAACAATATTTCACTGATTCCGAATGGGCTAACCGTAGACCAATTTTTAACCGTTCAAAATGATGAGATTTTTCGCGCTGTTTACCACATCGATTCACGGCCGTTTATCCTGTTTATCGGCAGGCTCAATCTTATTAAGGGGCCTGATTTATTGATTCAGGCATTCGCGGCAATCCAAAATGATTTTCCGGATTACCAGTTAATTATTGCCGGAAATAATTACGGGTTTCTGGATGTACTTAAACGGCTTGTTTTGCTCTACAAGATTAATAATAAAGTAACTTTCTTGGATCCAATTTTCGGCAGGGAAAAATTTTCCGCGTATCGCAGTGCGGATTTGTTTGTTATTCCTTCTAGATTTGACACGATGACGATTGTGGCCCTGGAGGCAGCCGCATCGGGTGCGCCGGTGTTATTGACTAAACAGTGCGATTTTGATGAACTTCAGCAAGCAGGTGGTGGATTGGCTGTAGAGGCAACTGTTGAAGGGCTGGCAAAAGGGTTAAGAATATTACTATCAAATCGGGGCAAACTAAAAGAGATGGGAAAGCAAGCTAAAGAGTACGTTTTGAAAACATATGATTGGAACCATGTCTGTAGGCAATGGGTTGAGGTTTTTCAAAAGGTAAAAATATAGAAAACAAGCAAATAAATATGAAATCATGAAAATACTAATTCTTAATCCTCCGCACCATTCGGCTATTATACGGGAAGGGCGTTGTCAATCGCTTCAGAATATGAGGTCAAGTAGCATCCCGCAAATGACGCTTGCCTATATAGCCGGGGTACTGCAAAAAAACCATATTTTAAAGGTACTGGATTGTATTGCTTTGGAAATGCCCGCAGGCGGAGTATTTACAATTTTAGAAGAATTTAGCCCGGAACTTGTTTTAATAAACACTACCACTCCTTCGATTAACTCGGATATTAATTTTATTCAGACGCTTAAAGAAAAGTTTCCCGCTTGTTTTGTTGCTGTTTTTGGTACGCATGTTACGGTTATACACGAAAGCATTATGCAGCAATGCGCATCCATAGACTGCGTAATTAGAAATGAGCCTGAATGGACTGTTTTGGATTTGGTTAAATTTCTACAGGATAAAAACACTAAGTTGCCTGTTTTGGGAGCGACGCTTAGGATTAATGGCAAAGTTATTGTATATCCTGCCAGAGAATTTAATGAAGACCTGGATTCTTTAGGATATCCTGCCTGGGACTACTTTGATTTAACCAAATATATTCATCCTGTATTTAACAAGCCGTATCTTATGGTAAATACTTCAAGAGGATGCGGCCATAGTTGCATTTTTTGTGTGGCGTCAATTTTTTATGGCAAGAAGGTGCGCTATAGAACGGTGGAAAGTATTTTAGACGAGATAGAGTATTACTTGATTGGCAAGCTAGGGATCCGTCATATCTGGATGTATGCTGATGATTTTACCAGGTCGCACGAATTTGTTAAAAAACTCTGCCAAGGCATAATAAATAGAAAATTAAAGATCATCTGGTGGACCAATACCCGGGTTGATAACAATGATTCGGAAATGTTCCAGTTAATGAAGAAAGCCGGCTGCTACATGCTTTCCATTGGAGGGGAGAGCGCAAACTCGGAGATATTAAAAATCATCAAAAAAGGAACTAGGCCGGAGCTGATTGAGAAAACGGTAAAGATCTTACGCCAAACCGGTATTAATTCTTTAGTCTATTTTTTAATTGGCCTGCCGGGGGAGACCCGAGATACTATCAGGGAAACCCTGGATTTTTGCAAGAAAATAAATCCTGATTACGTGGAATTTTATCCGGCTACTCCATATCCGGGGACTGAATTTTTCGATATTGCCATAAAGCAGAATCTGATGGTAAGCAACAATTGGGATGATTTTTTCTGCGGAGGCAGTGAGTTTGTGGTAGAAATCCCCGGAATTAAAAAAGATGAGCTGGATAAAATTTTACGTAAAAGTTATAAAGAGTATTATTTTCGCTTTAAATATTTCATACTGTTTGTAAAGCGTATTACCCAGCCGTTAGAGTTTTTCAGATTATTATCATTTGGTCTTGGTTATTTTAAGCGTTTTGTAACTGACTAAAGAGGTGTTTGCTATGATATTTATTTTGTTGCCGGTCTATAACGAGGAAGACAACCTTCCGACGTTGCTTGAAAGACTGGATAAAGAAATGCGAAAAATAGGATTTTCTTATCGCGTGATTGCTTATGATGATGGAAGTAAGGACACCAGCCTTGCGATATTGAACAAATATCAAGAATCAATGCCGATTACTGTAATTGGTAAAGAAAAGAATAAGGGGCTGGGTGTTGCTTTAGATTCTTTATTAAAGAAAACATTAGAAATGTCTCTTGGCAAAGAAGATATCGCGGTGCTGTTGGATTCCGATGATACTCATAATCCGGAGCATATTTATTCAATGGCGAACAAACTTCAAGAAGGTTTTGATGTAGTTATTGCTTCCAGGTATCTCCCAGGCAGCAGCGTTGTCGGTGTTACATGGTTTAGGCAGCTTTTTAGTATCGTCGCCTCACTATTAATGAGGGTACTTTTTCCTATTAAGGGGGTTAAAGACTACACTTGTGGTTATAGGGGGTATTCAATTAACTGCCTTGCGAAAGCTTACGCGAAATTCGGTGAATGTTTGATTGAAGAAGATAGTTTTGCCTGCATGGCTGAATTAATCATAAAATTACGGAGTATAAATTTAAGAGCGGTTGAGATACCTATTACGTTACGTTATGACCAGAAATATGGTAAGAGCAAAATGAATGTAGTTAAAACGATTCAGAGGACTTTGCTAATCTTGTATAAACTTAGAAGAATTTAGGAGCAATTTTATGCCGGAACATCATTCTGATTGGTTTGTTTCCCATAGTAATCCTGCTGATATCGGCTCTGATTATGAAGCTAAGGCGCTTAAAAACCATAAATATTACGTTAAGGTAAAATCGCTGCACCTATTAAAAAAGGTCGAAGAATTCTATGGGGATTTGAAAAACCTTGATTGCGTTGATCTTGGTTGCGGGACCGCTGAAACAGATGAATACTTTCAAGATAAATTCCGCCATATTTTTTGCTGTGATTATTCAGCTGGAATGCTGGAATATGCGGCTAAGAAGAACTTACGAAACGTAACATTTAAACTTTGTCAGTCTGAACGCCTGCCATTTGACAATGATAGTGTTGATATTGTGCTGATGTATGGGCTGATCCACCATATTGATACCGGCGAAAAGATTGTTAAGACTTTTAATGAGGCCAGTCGTATTTTAAAAAAAGGCGGCATAGTCGTGGTGTATGATTTTAATCCACTTAATCCTGTATCGCGTTATATTGTGAGAAACTGCCCGATTGATTCCGGAGTTAACCTTGATGGGTACAGAAGATCGGTGTTCCCGACAACTTTTTATCTGCCGGAGTTAGTAGAGGAATTAAAAAACGCGGGGTTTATAATAGGTAGGAAAGAGTTCCTGCTCTTTTTTCCTAAAATTCTTTCTGCCTTGCTTCCTTTGGAACCATTTCTAGCCGGGATTCCTTTTGGAGGGATGTATTCGGTAATGGGTATTAAATAGGTCTATATTAAATAATATCGAGGGCCCAATGAAAAAAATAATTTGCATTTTCGGTACGCGTCCGGAAGCCATTAAAATGGTGCCGGTGATAAGGGAATTAAGGAAATATCCCGGCCGTTGTAAGGTTACTATTTGTGTTACTGCTCAGCACAGGGAAATGCTGGATCAAGTTTTGTCTGTTTTTGACCTAAAGCCTGATATCGATTTAAATTTAATGCGGGATAATCAAAGTCTGGAGGAATTAACCGCCGGCAGTATTAAGGCATTGAGTAAGGTTATAGGAAAAACAAATCCGGATTTGGTTTTAGTGCAGGGAGATACTACCACAGCTATGGCGGCAGCCTTAGCCGCTTTTTACCAAAAAATCCCTATTGGGCATATTGAAGCGGGATTACGCACTGATAATATATATAATCCATTTCCCGAAGAGGTAAATCGTAAGATTATCAGCATCTTATCAGCTTACAATTTTGCCCCGACTAAAAAAGCGTGGGAAGCTTTATTGAAGGAAGATATCGACAGAGGAACGATTTTTTTTACCGGTAATACTATCGTGGATGCCTTAAAAGCAATAATTAGCAAAAAAAATGGCTCCGGTATAAAGGTTTTGCCTCCGTTAAGCAGGGAAAAGATAATTTTAGTCACTGCCCATCGCAGGGAGAATTTCGGAAAACCCCTGAAAAATATCTGCCAGGCATTAAAAATAATCGCACAAAGAAATCAGGATATTGAAATTGTCTATCCGGTACATCTTAATCCTAATGTTCGGTCAGCGGTTTATGGTATCCTGGATAATTTAAGCGGAGTGCGTCTGTCGGCGCCGCTTGCGTATCCTGAATTTATCGGATTATTGAACCGTTGTTATTTAGTGCTTACGGATTCAGGCGGGATACAGGAAGAGGCTTCGGTATTAGGAAAACCCGTATTAGTTTTAAGGAATGAAACCGAGCGGCCTGAAGGGGTTGCGGCTAAGGTAGCAAAATTAGTTGGAACCGATCCGCAGGTTATTATTGAAAATGTAGAGAGATTGTTGAGTAAACCACGTGAGTATAAGCAAATGTCTAAAGCATCCGATCTTTACGGTGACGGCAGGGCAGCAGGAAAGATTGTCCGTATTATTTTAGGCATGTAATTTTATAGGTTCCTTTGTGAAAAAAATAAAAATATTATTAATTAATCCGCCTGTTTCCACGGAGGCATTATATGGCAAATTCGCCCGGGGAGGCTCTGATCTTCCGCCATTATCCTTATGTTATATTGCCGCCTACCTTTTAAAATATAACAAACAAGTCGAGATTCTGGATACGGCTAAGCTGCGATTTTCGGTCGCGGATATAAAAAACAAAATATTAGAATATGGCCCGGATATTATCGGTTTCTATACCGTTACCCCGTATATAAATACGGTTAAATTTCTGGCTGCTGAAATTAAGGCTATGTGTGCGGACACCCTGGTTATTGCCGGGGGTCCCCACTTTATAGGAGATCCTGTCAGGGATACTGAAAATTCACAATTAGATATTGTGGTGGTAGGGGAGGGAGAGCAAACTGTTTTAGAAATCATTAAGGGGATGGAGCAAGGTAGTATAAATAATTTTCTTACCGATAGTGCTGCCCATATCCGAGGGATTGTTTACCGCAATAATAAGAACGTTTATCGTACTTTGCCGCGCGAACCGATCGATGATATTGATACGATTCCTCTGCCTGCCCGGCATTTACTGCCGTCATTGCGTACCTACAAAGTATCCGCTGTTCAATATAAGCATCTGCCATCGACAGGCGTTTTGACTGCTCGGGGCTGCCCGTATAAATGTATCTTTTGCGTATGTTCGAACTTAAAGCAAAAGGTGCGTTGTCACAGCGTGGGTTATGTAATGACTGAAATTGATGAATTAATTCAGCGTTATGGCATTAGGGACGTGGCTTTTTTAGATGATGTATTTACTCTGATCAGTAAAAGAACCTATGGCCTTTGTGAAGAATTGGCGAAGAGAAGGGGTAAGTTAGTTTGGTCATCTACGGTTAGAATTGGCTCAGTGGATAAAAAAATACTTAAAACGATGAAGGATTCTGGGTGCTGGATGGTTTCAGTGGGGATAGAAAGCGGTAATCAGCAAATTCTGGATAAGATAAAGAAACAGATAAAACTTGAACAAGCCGAAGAGCTAAGTAGCTGGTGTAAAGAAACCGGTTTAATGTTTCATCCTAATTATATCATTGGCCATCCCGGTGAAACTGTCGATACGATCAATCAGACAATCAGCTTTGCAAAAAAGCTTTATTCTCATTTTCCGATTTTTACTATCATGACGCCTTATCCGGGCACTGAGCTTTGGGATACCGCGGAACAGTATGGGACTATAAACAGAGAAAACTTCAGTGATTTTTCTTTGGGTAGCAATAAACCTTGTTTTATTCCTGCGGGTTTAACGGAAAAATTATTGGTAGATAAAAGAGTGGAAGCTTACCGTAAGTGTTATCTTAATTTTTCTATGGCGTTACGCCACTTACGGACTATTAGATCGCTTGATGATATAAAACGCATGTTCAACGCTTTAAGTATTTTAACGGGACTTTGATATTTTGTTTTGGATCAATTAAATTTATATCGGGAAATATTAAACTGGAGCCAGTAGTAAAATGGATAAGAGCTTAGTCATTCTTTATAGCGTTGGCATAGTGATGGTGGTTGTTCTAAGCCTTGTCTTGCGCTATCTATTCCACCGGTTTAAGGCGAGAATACCGTCAATTCTATTATACTCACTCATTGCATCTTCGGTTTATATCTTATTTGCGCAATTATTCAAGTACCTTTCCTTACATTTTTATATCGATTTTTCCTTTTGGGTAATGCTGTTGCATAGTATAGCCCAAAGCGGGATACCGTTTAATATGTCTCAGGAATTTCTCTTCCCCGGAACTTGGAATTATTTTTCAGCGCATTTTGTACCGCTAGTCTATGCTTTAGCCGTTCCGTTCAAGGTGTTTCCTTATAGCCAGACTATTATTCTCCTGAATTTTATACTGATGGCGTCTGCGGCGATACCTTTATATAAATTGGCATTCGCCCGGACCAAGAATGCTAAATTTTCATTATTCGCAATAAGCCTGTTGTTGTGGTATCCGACTTTCCAATATATTGTTCTTTATGAGTTTGAAATGCTGCGTTTCAGCATCCCTGTAATTTTCTGGATGCTTTATTTTCATGAAACAAATAAAAAAACCCCGTATTTTTGTTTTGTAATTTTATCAATATTGGTAAGGGAAGAGGTGGGGCTGGCTGTTGGGTTATTTGGTGTTTATTTGGTAATTTTTGGAAAAAAGTATATTAAAGGATTGATTACTGCTTTAGCAGGGTTTGTGGGATTCCTCCTGATTACTCAAATTTTTATGCCGGGATTGAGAGTTTCGGTTAATCACACCCATGTGGCAAGTGAGTTTTATACGGGCCTGGGAAGTAATTTCGGGGAGGTTTTTATGAATATGCTCCGGGATCCCGCCTTGTTTTTACGCAGGGCATTGGGGCCGTTTAAATTAGTGAACATGTTTATGTATTTTCTGCCGCTATTGTTTATTCCCTTGTTACGCCCTGCAGTTTTAATCAGCATTATTGCTAATTTAATTATAGTGGCCTTAAGCAGTTTTTTTAACCATTGTTCTTATATGATGTACTATTTATCCCCGGCCGTACCGTTTATTTTCTATGCTTTTATCCAAAGCTGGCCGCGGTTTATTAAATTGCTTAGCCTGGCTAAACCTAAAGGGAAATCAAGCTTAGAAGAAACCGGCATGGCTATGGTTTTAAGCGCCATGATAGTTACTAATATCTTTTTTGGCCCGTCACCGGTATCATTGCAATTTTGGTTTAAGAACATTCGGCCGGCTCCTTTTAAGACTCAGGATTTTCATTATACGGTTTATCAGATAACAGAACACAGCAAAGATGCTTTTAAGATGGCCGGGTTGATACCTGATGAGGCGTTTGTTTCAGCGCAGCACTTTTTGTTTACTTCTTTATATAAAAAGCAAGGGATAATGATATTCCCCAAGACTAAAAGCCAGGACGGAAAGATCGAGGCAGATTACGTTTTTTTCGATAAGACTAATAATGGTCTGAAAGAAGAAAGCCCCGCTTATCGGAATAAGGCCGAATTTGAAACGATAGAATCCGATAAACAAAAATGGGAATTAATAGCTTTTCAAGATGGGTTGTCTCTTTTTAAGCGGAGAAAGTAAAGATATGTATGATATCGCAGGATAAATAGTGGTATTTAAGAACGATAGGGATAGTTTAAAGAAGGCAATCAGCAGTTTCTTAGATACCGGATTAAACGTACATCTTTACGTAATTGATAATTCTCCGACTGATAGCTTAAGGAGCCTTTGCGCGGATAAAAATGTGGAGTATGTCTTTAATAATAATAATTTAGGATTTGGCGCTGGGCATAACTTCGCTATAAATAAGATGACGGGGCAGACCAAATACTTTTTGATTTTTAACCCGGATGTTTATTTTGGCCCGGGGACACTTGAGAAATTATTCAGTTTCATGGAAAATAACAAAGATACCGGTTTAGTAATGCCGAAAGTATTGTATCCGGATGGTTCTTTGCAGTACTTGTGCCGCCTATTGCCCGCTCCGCTTGATTCTTTACTCAGAAAGGTCGATATTAAGATTTTAAATCCTTTATTTAGAACACGAAAATACCGTTATGAACTAAGGTTTACGGATTACAATCAGTTAATGGATGTGCCATACTTATCCGGCTGCTTCATGTTTATCAGGACAGAAGTTTTCAGGAAAGCGGGAGTTTTTGATGAGAGATTTTTCCTTTATTTTGAAGATGTAGATCTGTCCAGAAGGATAAACCAGGTATCTCGCAATGTCTATTTTCCGGAAGCGATAATATACCATGGTTATGAAAGAGGCTCAAACAAGAGTATCCAGCTTTTTGGGCAGCTTATTCTTTCCGCTATCAGGTATTTTAATAAGTGGGGCTGGTTTTTTGATCGGGAACGGGCATTGGTCAATGCTAAGGCAATGAATAAGCTTGGGAAGTATTAATGTCGGTAAATAGAATGCTGAAGAATTAATCAGTTTACCGGCTGGGATACTCTCAGAAATTGATAATTTTAATATTAGTACTAATACTATATGCTGAATGCTATAATACTTAAATTATCATACTGTTATCTTAACATAACCCCATATAAGGAGGGCATGTGAATACCTGCACAATTTCCAGATTAAAAGGGTTGAGCTTGTGCTTATTTGCAGTTTTACTCGGTATGTTTATTTGTCAGGATATTCCGATTTCACATATCAATTTAACTACGCATACTGTAGGAATGACGACAGACCCGATAACCGGCGGGATGACGGCGCATAATAAAACCATAAAAGAGACCTTATTAGATTGCGTGAATATCTTTAAAACTAGGATAGGGGCGTATGACCGGCCGGTGAGAGATTTAATTTGGAAGGCCAGGTATCATATTTTTGGCATGAATGCCAGCGGGTATCAGTTTATAAGTGTTTTATTTTTCGGATTATTAATCTGGATGATCTATGCTTTTTGCGAAAGATTTTTCAATTCTTCCATTTTTGGTATTTTAGCTAGCTTGTTTTATATATTTTCTCCGCCATTATGGCAGTTGATTCCCTGCCTTGAGGAGATATCTGTTCTGCAAGAGTTGCTTGTGATCGTCCCGTTTTATTTATTCTTAGGTTATTATTTAAAAACAAATACTCAGGCCAAGGTTAACACGAAAACATTTTTGATTAATAACCTGGCAATATTATTTTTCTCTTTACTGGCGATCCAAACAAAGGGAAGCGCCAAAATAATCCTGCCGGTTTTATTTACCTTTGTCCTGATCGACGACAGGAAACGGATCAGAAGTTATGTTTGGTTATTTTTAGCTTTAGCGTTAATTTCCGCTCCGGTCTTGGGAAGTATATACAATCTTTTTGCCGGAATAAGCGTACCGCACGAGATACAGCTTGATGCAAGGAAAATATATAAGCTGCTTTTTACTAATCCCGATTATACGCCGATATTCGGTTCTTCGCTTTTTTCTTCAGCTACTTTGTTCTTATTAGTGCCGGCCGGACTGGGGATGTTTTTTATGTTTTTTAAAAGGCGATTAACCAAACTTAATATTTTTTTCATTGAAGACTTGAGTAAAAAAGTCGCGGAAAAGAGGATCTTAATCTTTGTTTCGCTTTGGTTTATATTCTCGGTGTTGTTATATATCGGCTATCCTCCCGAAAGCGAGCCAAGGTACCTTAGCAGCTGTCTAGTACCTTTTGCGATGCTTTTGGTGTTTTTTATCAGGTTCCTGTATTTTTCTTTCAAAAGAAAGTATCGGTATGTCGCCGGTTTAATTATTATTATTTTGTCGGTGATGGCTTTGGCGATGAATGCGCATAAGGTTTATCAGGTCAGGGCAGCCCACTGGTCATATTCATTCGCCCAGGAAAAGGTCAAGTATTTTATTGAAAAAGAGGAAGCTGCCAGGAACTCAATTATTTACGGCGATGTTGAATTAGTTACCGTATCCCAGATTGACTCAACTAATACGTATGTATTAAGAATACCCGGAAATGATGAGCTTAAAGCTACAGCGGATAAAATGGGTAAAGTTTATGTAGTCAAATGCTATACCCCGTTGGACCCGGAGAAATACGATAAGAAAATTCAGCTGCTAACAATCATAAACGGTGAAAGCGATACATATTTTGACCGCTTAAAAAACCTTATTTATAAGAAGCTGACAAGTTTAAAAAAGCCCGCGGTTTACCGGAACTATTATGTTTATAAGCTGGTTAGAGATTAGCAGAAGCTAATTAGGGAAGAAATGACAAAGATTGTTGTGGTAGTGCCCACATATAATGAAAGCGGAAATATCTCAAGTCTCCTGGATTCTCTTTTAGCTTTGCCGTTTGACAAAGACATATTAATTATCGATGATAATTCACCCGACGGCACGGCTAAAATAGTAACTCATTTTATGCAGGATTTTAAGAATGTCCATTTGATAAGCAGAAGCCGAAAGCTTGGCCTTGGCAGCGCCTATATAGAGGGGTTCCGGTTTGCTATAAAGAATGGTTTTGAGCATTGCTTGACTATGGATGCGGATTTTTCGCATGACCCGAAATTTATCCCTGACTTATTGGCAAAGAAGTATGAATTTGATATAGTTATAGGATCAAGATATGTAAAAGGCGGGGTGATAAAAAACTGGGGGTTAAGAAGAAAACTGACTAGCTTTATTGCTAATACGCTAGCCAGGTTGATTCTGGGGGTAAAATGCCAAGACTTTACCGGGGCTTTCAGGCTTTATAGCGTGCGGATCTTTATTACGCACCCCGGGATTTTAAATATAAATTCTGACGGTTATTCATCTTTGCTGGAGTTGCTTTATAAATGCTCAAAGAAAGGCTGTACTGTAGGTGAAGCCCCCATTGTTTTTAGTGATAGAAGAGCAGGAGTTTCTAAAATCTCCCGAAAGGAGATTTTAAAAGCTATCCATACGATAATGTCTATCGGCGCAGAAAGATATTTTGGAAAGAATGGCTAAAACGTTATTTCCTTTGCATTATTACATAAGGCGATAATCTCATTTATATTCTTATTTTCTTCCGCTTGCCATAGTTTTCTATTTTCAGAATATTCTGATGCCATTACAAAATTATTGAGAGCGGCTTTATTCTTATCCGGTTATTTGAAAAGTTGACATTTTTAGTGGCTGTAGTATTATAAATTTAGCTCTTGCAATGAGGGGAGTATTGCAATTATCTATTTTTAAATAAACAAAATGAATTATTTCTTTATTATTGCTATATCGTTTATTATTGTTTTTTTAATCACTCCGAATATCCGCTACTTTGCTTTGAAATTTTATGTTATCGATAAGGTGAACAAAAGAAAAATCCACAAAAAGTTAGTAACTAAATTAGGTGGATTAGGGATTTATTTGGGGTTTTTAGGAGGATTATTCTGTATTGTTATTCTTGATCCGGGTTTTTTCAGAAGCAATTATACTTCAATGCTGGGCTTGTTAATTGGGGCATCTCTTGTATTAATCCTAGGGATTTATGATGATTTTCAGGGCAGCAGCGCTTTATTGAAATTTATCATTCAAATAATCATTTCTTCTTTAATTATCAAGTCAGGTTTTCTTCTGAATGCTATCTTTATTCCTCCTTTAATTAATATCGAGTTTGGTATATTCAGTATTCCGGTAACCCTGTTATGGTTAGTTGGTATAATTAACGCTGTTAATCTTATTGATGGACTAGATGGATTGGCCGCCGGAGTTATTGGAATCGCATCTTTTTTTATTTTTGTCTTTGGATTAATTTTAAGAAATAATTTTGTTATCTACGTATCTTTAGCTTTAGCTGGAGCTTGTTTTGCTTTTCTTAGATATAATTTTCATCCAGCAAAAATATTTATGGGAGATACCGGAAGTTTGTTTTTAGGTTTAATTGTGGCGTGCTTGGGAATATACCGGCCAGTTTCTAATTTGAATAATCCTTTTTTTATCCCTGTCGTAATATTACTTTTTCTACCTATAATAGATACAACTTTTGCCGTCGCCAGAAGAATCCTGCATAAAAGAAATATTTTTTCTGGCGATGCATCCCATATTCATCATTATTTGGTGAAGCGTGGGTTTAGCCAAGCACAAGCTGTCTTAAGACTTTATTCCATAACTTTCCTCCTTGGTGTTATATCTTTATTTGTTATATTTATATCAAAATAAGTAGACTGCTAAAAATGTTGATTAATAGATTTGTTTTGAATAGAGAAAGATTAATTTTGTATTGTGATTGGGCAATAATAGCCTTTTTGTGTTTTTTAATTTTTTGCCTTCCGTTTTCCAAAGCAGGTATAGAGAGTTTTGTTTGGCCGGCAATATTTATTTGGATTTTAAAAAGAGTATTGGGATTTAAGTCTAGTTCCTTATGCGGGATGCTTACGCGGACTCAGTTAAACAGAGTTTTGGGCGTATTTATTGTAGCCAATGTGTTATCGGTGATATTCAGCACTAATTTTGGACTATCCCTAAGAGCTTTTTTCGGCAAAGAACTAAAGTTTCTGGCTATATATTTTATGTTGGTTGAGGTTATTAACACTTGGGAGCGACTAAAAAGTGTTTTAATTGTGATTATCGCTTCAGCTGTATTAGTAACCGCAGATGCGTTAGTGCAATATTTCAGAGGGGTTGATTTTTTAAGAGGCTACTATTGGAATAGGCTTACTGCTTCTTTTTCAACTGGAGCCGGATTTGCCGGATGGTTAATTGTAGTTATCCCATTGATTTTGGGCATGTTATTAACAGGGAAGGTTGTAGGTAGAAGATCAAAAACACTGTTGATGATGCTTACTGTTTTGTTATTTACTTGTTTATTGGGAACCTATGCGCGTGGCGCTTGGTTGGGTTTTATAATGTCCGTTGTTTTGACGATTGGTTATGTATTTAAGGGGCTAGATCTGAGGATTAAACTGTTATATTCATTCGTCGCTATAGGTGTATTGTCTATATTTTTAGTTTTGCCTCAATCTCTAAAAGTTAAAGCTACATCTCTTGGTAGGATTGATTTTAAGGCTGGTCAGACAATAAACGCGCGCATAAAATCAACAGCTAGGCTGGGGGAAGGCTCAATTCTGATTAGATTTAAGCTTTGGAAAGAAAATTTAAAGATAATTAGGGATCATAGTTTTATAGGCTGTGGGTTAATACTTATTCAATCGTAGCGCGGGGTTACAAGAGTTTTGAAGGGGGTGGCGTATACTCGCATAATTCCTATCTTCAGATGGCAGCGGAAACAGGTTTATTTGGTTTGCTTACATTTCTTTTGATCTTATTTACATTTTTCAAAATCGGGCTACGTTATTTGGGGCAAAGAAAAGATTTCTTAGTTTTGGGTCTTTTATCCGGTATTTTGGCATATTTAGTGCATGCTTTTTTTGATACTCACTTTTATTCTTTGCAGCTTGCGGTTTTATTTTGGTATGTGCTTGGTCTGACGATTGCGATAATTAATCTTAATGCTGACCAGCATCAAAATCTAGGAGGGTAAATGAAAGTAGTCATTTTAGCCGGCGGCAGGGGTACGAGAATCAGCGAGGAAACAGAGGTATTGCCGAAACCGATGGTGGAGATTGGAGGAAAGCCGGTTATTTGGCATATTATGAAACTCTATTCTCATTATGGTTTTAATGAATTCATTATTTGTTTGGGTTACAGGGGCTATATGATAAAGGAGTATTTTTCTCATTATTTTATGCATATGAGCGACGTGACCATAGATTTATCCAAGAATGAAACGAAGATCCATACTACCACTTCTGAGCCATGGAAGATCACTTTGGTGGATACCGGCTTAGGAACAATGACCGGAAGCAGGCTTAAGAGGGTAGAGAAATATGTAGGGAATCAGAGTTTCCTTTTAACTTATGGTGACGGGCTGGCTGATATTGATATGGACAAGCTGGTTCAATTCCATAGGGAGAATAAAAAGTTGGCGACACTAACCGCTATTCAGAACGTAGGAAGGTTTGGCGTACTGGATATAGATGCCGGAAATCAAGTTTCTTCATTTTTGGAGAAGCCTAAAGGAGAAGGCGGATGGATTAACGGAGGTTTTTTTGTCCTTGAGCCGGAGGTATTCAATTTTATAGAAAACAATAATACGGTTGTCTGGGAGAAGGAACCTCTTGAGAATTTATCAAGGCAGGGAAAATTATGCGCTTATAAGCATACAGGTTTTTGGGGTTGCATGGATACTTTAAGGGACAAGATAAGCTTTGAACAAATTTGGCAATCGGGAAGCGCTCCCTGGAAAGTATGGGGTTAATGTTATGAACAATAAATTTTGGAAAGATAAAAGAGTACTCATAACCGGTTTTGAGGGATTCCTGGGCTCTAACCTGACTAAAGCTATCCTTGGGATGGGGGCGAAAGTAGTCGGATTGGATATCAAAACTTTTCGTAAAGAAACTATCCTTAGCCCGCAGGATTATAAGAAAATGGTTGTTTATAAAGGGAGTGTTGCTAATTACAGCCTTATTAAAGATATCTTGCGCAAACATTCAATCAATATAATCTTCCATTTAGCCGCAGAAGCAATTGTCAGCCGCAGCCATGAGAATCCTTCAAAGACGTTTAAATCTAATATAGAAGGGACCTGGAATCTTTTGGAGGCTGCCCGGTGCTATGGCGGCGTAGAAGCTATTGTGGTTGCTTCAAGCGATAAGGCTTATGGGTCTCATAAGAAACTTCCTTACCGCGAAGAGGCTCCGCTTGTTGCAAACCATCCTTACGATGTTTCTAAAAGCTGCGCTGATTTAATAACAAACACATATTCTCACACTTATGGCTTGCCTGCAGCGATTACGCGCTGCGGTAATATTTATGGACCGGGAGATTTTAATTTCAGCCGCCTTATTCCTGACGCGATAAGGTGTGTTTTATCCGGGAAAACACTTAAGATACGCAGTGACGGCCAATTTGTGCGCGATTATGTTTATGTTGATGATATTGTTGCCGGATATATTAAAATAGCTGAACTTATAAAAAAGAACAGTCTTTCTGGTGAAGCCTTTAATCTAAGCGATGAAAAGCCAATAACTGTGCTTAAACTGTTAAAGGAGATTGATGGGCTTGGACTTTGCGGCAGGAAGCTAAAATATAAGATTATGAATACCGCCAAGTATGAAATTAAAAAACAATATCTTTCTTCGGCAAAGGCCAGAAGAACTTTAGGCTGGAAGCCCAAGCATAGTATTAAAGAGGGGCTTAAGCAGACGGCTGATTGGTATCGTTCCTTTCTCAGAAAATAATATTCATGAAAATATATTTCTTAGGCACAAATGGCTGGTGCGATACTGATTTAGGCAATACTCTATGCGTATTGGTTGAAACAAGCCAGGCTTATATAGTTTTTGACGCGGGCAATGGTTTATTTAAACTGGATAAATATGTTAAAGATAGACGGCCGATTTATTTATTCTTGAGTCATTTCCATCTGGACCATATTATCGGCCTGCATGGCCTGAATAAGTTTAGTTTCCCGCAAGGAATAAATATCTTTGGGCCTAAGGGTATAAAGGAGATGTTTAAACTTGTAATTAATACTCCGTATTCTAAACCAATCCATCAACTTAAAATTAAGGTGAAGGTTGGGGAGATTAATAAAGATTCAAAATTCCCGTTTGATATCAGGTTTAAAAAACTCATCCATACTACTGAATGTTATGGTTATCGTTTGTCCGCTGATGATAAAACAATAGCGTTTTGCACAGATACCGGACCATGCAAAGAAATAGAGGTATTGGCTAATAACGCGGATCTTTTAATAGCTGAATCTTCGCTGCCTCCCGGCAAGATTGATGCCAACTGGCCGCATCTTAATCCTCAGCAAGCTGCTTTGGCAGCTAAGAACGCGGGGGCCAAGAGATTGGTTTTGGTGCATTTTGATGCCGGAGTATATTTAACAAATAAAGACCGGATCTTGGCTCAAAACGCCGCAAGAAAGATATTTAAGAATACATTAGCAGCTGAAGATGGCTTAGTTGAAGTAGTCTAAATGAAAAAAGTAAAAGTCGGCATTATCGGAACGGGAAATATTGGCACAGACTTATTGATTAAAGTGCAGAGGTCCGATATCCTTGAATGCGGTATTTTCGCGGGGAAAAATCCGGATTCATCTGGGATTAAAAAAGCCAAGTCTATGGGGGTTAAGGTTTCTTTTGACTCAATTAAGGCTATCCAGGATGAGCCTGATTGCTGCGAGATTGTTTTTGACGCAACTTCGGCTAAGGTCCATTCATTCAATGCCCCGATTTTAAAACAGTTGGGTAAGTTTACGATTGACCTTACTCCGTCCCAAATAGGCAAAATGTGCGTTCCGGTGATCAACCTGGCGGAATGCCTGAATTGCGATAATATCAATCTTGTTACCTGCGGTGGGCAGGCAGTTGTCCCTATAGCCTGCGCTATTATGAAAGTGCATCCTGAAACCGAATATATTGAAGTTGTCGCAAGTATTGCTTCGAAATCCGCGGGTTCCGGCACTAGGGCGAACATTGACGAATATACCCAGGCTACTAAGGACGCCATTAGTATTTTTACCGGTGTGCCTAAAGCCAAGGCGATAATTGTCCTAAATCCGGCAGAGCCGCCCATCCTTATGCACAATACAATATACGCGAAAATTGAGAAACCTAAAATTGAAGAAATCGCAGCCCAAGTTATGTCTATGGCCAAAAAGATACAAAAATATGTTCCCGGTTATAAAGTTGTCTTGGGGCCTGTGGTTGAAAATAACCGCGTTACCACAATGGTAGAAGTGGTAGGGTTAGGAGATTTTCTTCCTAAATATTCAGGTAATTTGGATATTATAACCTGCGCAGCAGTGAATGCCGCAGAAGAGTTCGCAAAAAGGAAGATCTTAAAGTTAAGGAGCTAAATTTTATTATGGAGAAGGTAGTTTTTTTTGATTCCACTTTACGCGATGGTTCGCATGCTGTCCGCCATCAATTAAGCGCTGAAAATATCCTGAATTATTGCAGGGGAATTGATGGTGCCGGGCTATATGTTGTTATCGTGGGCCATGGTAATGGTTTGGGCGCTTCTTCGCTGCAAGTTGGTTTATCCGCGATATCCGACAAGGAGATGC
The DNA here is from genome assembly GCA_041661605.1 of Candidatus Omnitrophota bacterium. GTDB lineage: Bacteria > Omnitrophota > Gorgyraeia > Gygaellales > Profunditerraquicolaceae > UBA6249. The sequence continues at coordinate 175,800 of JBAZUE010000001.1, forward strand.
TTTTAACCGCCCGCAAAGGGTTAAAAAAGACAAAGCTTGGTGCATTTCTTATTCCCGGATTTGGAACGATAAAAGATGACCTTGAACCGGCAATCGATTCAGGGGTTGAACTTGTTTGCGTGGCAAGCCATTGTACCGAGGCGGATATAACGGCGCAGCATATTGATTATGTCAGAAAGCGGGGGAAAGAGGCTTATGGGGTATTAATGATGTATCACATGGCCTCTAAGGAAAGATTATTGGTAGAAGCAAAGAAAATGCAGAATTATGGGGCCTTAGGTGTTATTTTAATGGATTCAGCCGGAGCTTCAGATCCAGGTATGGTAGAAGAGGCAGTAAAGTTTTTATCAAAGAACTTAAGTGTTACGGTGGGATTTCATGGGCATAATAATTTGGGGTTAGCGGTAGCTAACTCATTAACGGCAATAGAATCCGGAGCAAAAATAATCGATGGGACAGTCCGGGGTTTTGGCGCCGGCGCAGGCAACTGCCAGCTTGAAGTTTTAGCAGGGTTATTGACCAAGCTGAAGATAGAAACAGGCGTCGACCTCTATAAAATAATGGATGTGAGTGACGGGATTGTGGCAAAGATTATGCATAAGCCGCAGGAAATAGATTCGGTTGCTTTAATCAGCGGGATTTCCGGAGTTTTTTCCGGTTTTGCGACCCATGTCAGGAGGGCGGCAGAACGGTTTGGTGTTGACCCGCGGGATATCTTCGTTGCGTTGGGTAAGAAAAAGATGGTGGCCGGACAAGAAGATTTTATTGTTGATGTAGCTTTAGAGTTAGCTAATAAAAAAGCCAAAGACCAGGATTTGTCATTTTAGCCAAAGATGGAGGCGTCTGATGCTTAAAAAATCATTAAAAAACGGGTCATTTGTTTTAGGGACGTGGTGTGATTTACCAAGCCCGGCAGTTGTCAATGTATTAGCTAAGGCCGGATTGGATTTTGTTATTATCGATATGGAGCATGGACCGATGGATTATAGAATTGCCCAGAATATGGTTATGGCCGCTGAATGCGAAGGAGCAGAAGCCTTGGTGCGTGTTCCATGTTTGGATGAATCAGAAATATTGCGCGCTTTAGATATAGGTTCAGCCGGGGTTATTGTTCCTCACATTGAAAGCGTAGAAGACAGAAAAAAGGCTGTTGCTTACAGCAAATTTACTCCTGTTGGGAAGAGAGGGTTTAACCCTTATGTGCGTAGCGGTGGATATTGCAAAGCTGACCGGGAATATTTTAACAAACAAAATGAAAAAACAATCCTGGGGTTGATTTTAGAAGGCGTAGGGGCTTTAAAAAATTTAGAAGCTATCATTGATGACCCCCATATAGATCTAATCTATATTGGTACTTATGATTTATCCGCAGCTTTAGGGTTGGCCGGTGATGTTGGGCATCCTAAGGTATTAAAAGAATTGGAAAAGGCAACAACTAAAATAATAAAAGCCAAGAAAAGCGCCGGCTGCATGATCCATAGTTTCTCGGATTTGGCAAAGTTTAAGAAATTGGGCATTCAGTTTATCACTTATAAAGTAGACAGCGCGATTATCTATGAGGCGGTTGCCGGGATTAAAAGGGAGTTTACCCGATGATGAAGCTATCCGATTATATGGTTAAGTTTTTGGAAGACAATGGTGTCAAGGATGTTTTTATGCTAACCGGCGGCGGCTGTATGCATTTAGTGGATTCATTCGGGAAATCAAAAAAAATTAAATATCTTTGCGCTCACCATGAACAAGCTTGCGCAATGGCTGCTGAGGCCTACGCTAAATTTAAAAATGATTTAGGGGTGGTTTTGGTTACAAGTGGTCCCGGCGTGACAAATGCTTTAACCGGCCTGGTAGGGGCATTTCAGGACTCGGCTCCCTGTTTATTTATCTCGGGCCAGTCCAAAAGGCGCCAGACTGTTTTTAATGAAAAAGAGGCAAAGTTGCGTCAATTCGGCACACAAGAAGTTAATGCTATCCCCATGGTGGAATCTGCCTGTAAATTTTCAATTATGGTTAATGAGCCGGAAAAGATCCGCTATTATCTTGAGAAGGCCCTCTATTTAGCTAAGAATGGAAGGCCCGGGCCTGTTTGGCTGGATGTCCCGCTTGATGTTCAAAGCTCTCAGGTTGACGAGGCCAATCTCCAGAGGTTTGATCCTTCAGAGTTGGAAAGCAGCTTTAAGCGTAAATTAACAGATGCGGAGCTGTTAAGTATATCCAGCTACTTTAAGAAAGCAAAACGCCCCATGATTATAGCCGGCCATGGTATAAGGCTGGCCGGCGCCTGTTCTGAATTAGTTGCATTTGCAGACAGATTTAATATTCCCGTTGTTACAACTATACTGGGTATCGATGTCATCCCTACGGGTAATAAAAACTATGCAGGCAGGATTGGGATCAAGGGAACGCGGGCAGGTAATTTTGCCATACAAAATGCGGACCTTATTTTGAGCATAGGCTCAAGGCTGGCTGTGCCTGTTGTGGGGCATGAATATAAATTATTTGCCAGGGAGGCTAAAGTTATAGTTGTGGATATTGACCCTGAAGAACACAAGAAGAAAACAATCCGTATTGATAAATTTGTCCAGGCAGACGCAGGTATTTTTATAAAAGAAATCCAGAAATATTTTAAAAAGGATGGAATAGGAATATCAAAAACCTGGCTGGCACGATGCTTGAATTGGAAACGAAAATACCCGGTTTGCCTGCCGCAATATAAAAAAGCAAATGGCGATATTAACTTATATTATTTTGTTGAAACATTAAATAAGAAAATAAAATCCGATATGCCTGTAATTTCTGATGCCGGTTCTGTTTTTTATGCTGTTTCCCAGGGGGTTAATATCAAGAAGGGGCAGCGTTATATTACTTCCGGGGCTTTAGCAACAATGGGTTTTAGCCTGCCGGCGGCTATAGGAGTTTGTATTGCTAATAATCGGAAGAGTGTTGCCGCCATAACCGGAGATGGCTCTTTTCAGTTAAATATTCAAGAGCTGCAAACAATTATTCATTATAAACTGCCGGTTAAGATTTTCGTAATCAATAATAACGGCTATTTATCTATACGCCAGACACAGGCAAGATTCTTTAATTCGCATTTTGTCGGGGAGGGTGTTCGCTCCGGGGTTTCTTTCCCCGATATTAGAAAGATAGCTTTCGCGTATGGCATTAAGTATATCAAGTTAACATGCGCTAATTTATCCAAAGGCCTGGATCAAGCCTTAAAAGACAATGTTCCGGTTATCTGCGAGGTCAAATCTCCAGAGAACCAGCAAATTATCCCCACTAACACAGCAGAGATCGGACCTAACGGAGTTATGGCTTCAAAGCCATTGGAGGATATGTTTCCTTTCTTAGATAGAAAGATTTTTCTTTCAGAAATGATAGTAAAGCCGGTTGGTTAATTAAGATGAAGAAAAAGATCGCTATATTGGGGGCAACAAGCCATATTGCCAAAGGGTTAATCCTGAACTTTAGGCAAAGCAAAGAAAATGAATTGTTTTTGTTTGCCCGCTCCCCTAATAAGGTGAGAGAATTCTTGAAAGATAATGGCGCGCCATTGAATCGCCATATTTCTGAATTTAAATATTTCCAGAGGACTGAATATGATGTTGTAATCAATTGTGTAGGCCTGGGAACGCCGGTAAAAGTTAAAGAAGCAAACGCAGAGGTATTCAGACTAACAGAAGAATTTGACAATATAGCTTTAGAATATCTACATAGACATCCTAAAACTCTTTATATAAATTTTAGCAGCGGGGCGGTTTACAGTGTATCTGTGGACGAGATAAAACCGGAACATTATTACGGGATAGCAAAATTGCATCAGGAAGCAAAGCATCGAGCTTTAGGGGAGTTTAATATTGTTGATATAAGGCTATTTTCGTATTTTAGCCGTTTCATAGAGATGGATTCCGGGTATTTTCTAACCGAATTGATAAAGAGCTTAAAAAAGAAAAAGGCCTTTATTACTAATTCCTGCGATTTTACGCGGGATTTCATCGCGTCTTCTGATCTTTTTAACTTAATCTGTTTGATTATAAAAGCCAGGCCTTTTAATGGTGTTTTTGATGCCTATAGTTCTAAGCCGGTTAGTAAATTTAAATTGCTTGACTATTTTGTTAAGAATCATTCTTTAAAATATATTATTAACCAGAAGCTTAAGCTTGTTTGCCCAACAGGGATAAAAATCCGGTATTGCCCTGATTCGAGGAAAGCAGAGAGGTTGGGATATAAGCCGAGATTCTCTTCCATGGAAGCAGTAGCAATGGAATCAAAGTATATACTTGGGGTAACTAATGCATAAACAGGATAGTATCAGGAAAAAGATATTAAAGCAGGTAAAGGAATATTTTGCTTGTCAGAAGAAGGAAGAGTTTGTTTGTGGGCAAACGCGTATTCCTTATGCCGGCAGAATTTATGATGAAAGGGAATTGGTTGCTTTAGTGGATGCTTCGCTTGACTTTTGGCTTACCGCAGGCAGGTATGCGGATAAGTTTGAGAAGAGTTTTGCCGCTTTCTTAGGAGTAAAATACTGCCTTTTGACAAATTCCGGTTCTTCGGCAAATCTTTTGGCGGTTTCAGCCTTGACCTCACCCTTATTAAAGAGCAGGCAATTAAAACCGGGGGATGAAGTTATCACTATCGCCTGTGGCTTTCCTACCACATTGAACCCGATTTTGCAGAATAAACTTGTGCCTGTGTTTGTGGATGTAGAATTGGAGACATATAATATACAAGTTGAAAAGATAGAAAAGGCCATTACTAAAAGGACAAAAGCTATATTTATCGCGCATACATTGGGAAACCCGGCAAATTTAGAAAAAATTATGAGAGTTGTAAGGAAACACGGCCTTTGGTTGTGCGAAGATAACTGCGATAGCTTAGGTTCAAAATATAAAGGTAAATATACCGGTTCCTTTGGAGATATTTCTACTTGTAGTTTTTTCCCTGCCCATCATATCACTATGGGGGAAGGCGGGGCAGTCTTGACCAACAACCCGCTGTTAAAAAGGATAATAACCTCTTTTCGCGACTGGGGAAGGGATTGTTACTGTGATTCCGGAAGGGAGAATGCTTGCGGAAACCGATTCTCTCAAAAGTTCGCAGGGCTGCCATACGGGTATGATCACAAATATGTTTATTCTCATATAGGATATAACCTTAAGATTACTGATATGCAGGCTGCCATAGGGACAGCACAGCTGGAGAAATTGCCCGGATTTATCTCGGCACGGAAGAAGAATTTCTCAATTCTGAAGGGGGCGCTAAAGAAATATACTAAATACTTAATTTTACCCGAGGCTACCAAAAAATCAGATCCCAGCTGGTTTGGTTTCCCGATTTTAGTGAGAAAAGACGCGCCTTTTACCAGAAATGATATTATTAACTGCCTTGAAAAGAATAAAATTTCCACCAGGATGCTTTTTGGCGGGAACCTGACTAAGCAGCCGGCATATAAGGATGAGAAATACAGGATATCCGGAGATCTGAAAAACACTGATTTAGTTATGAATAATCTTTTTTGGATAGGGGTATATCCGGGTATTGATAAAAGGCGCTTAAAGTATATTTGCGCCAGTTTTGATAATTTCTTTAGGAAGAATAAATGATTTTAATTAACACATCCTCTAAGGATGCTTTAAAAATCTTTCAGCCCTTTTTGCCTGTATCTGTCCCTATAGGAATAGGCTGCCTTGCTGCTTTTGCACTGCGGGAGAAAATTAATGTAAAGATTATTGATGAGCAGGTAGAAGATAATGTTTTGGAGCTTGTTTCCGAATATGTAAAAGATTTGCCTCATCCGTATATCTTTGGGTTCAGCGTGTTGACGGCAGGATATAAGAGCGCGATTTTACTTTCGGAGAAACTAAAAAGGATTTATCCGGATTCAGTAATTGTGTTTGGCGGGATTCATTCGAGCGCCTGTCCTGATGATATTTTATCGTATAGGCATATAGATGCTGTTATAAGAGGGGAAGGAGAGAAGGCACTGGTTGAATTTTATAGATGTGTTAAAGAAGGAAAAGAATTTACACATTTGGACGGTTTATCTTATAGAAAGAACGGAGTTATAACGCATAATAAGATAGCTTTAGAAGCGGTTAGTTTAAATGAGATGCCCGCTTTTCCGTATTATCTTTTTAAATCTAAGCGTTATGATCTTAGTTTTGTGGTTGGCTCCCGCGGTTGTCCTTATAGATGCATATTTTGCAGTAATAGGGTAACTACCGGGAAGAAGTACAGGTATGCTTCAACAAAAAGCATAATCCAGGATTTAGGCTGGGTTTACAACCAGTATTTAGCCAAAAATCCGGGAAAAGGCAACGTGCAGTTTCTTGACGATAACCTATTGGTGAATAAAGAAAGAATCTATGAGCTTATAGATCAAATAAAAATACAAGGTTTTGATAAGAAAATGACTTTTAGTTTTCAGGCCAGAGGAGATAATGTAAATTATAAGTTATTGCAAGACCTGTATGAGGCGGGATTTAAAAGTGTTTTCTTCGGTTTAGAAACTGCCTCAGAGAGGATTATGAAGATTATTAAGAAGGATGAAACAGTAGCTAAATGCGTAGAAGCTGTAAAGATGGCCAAGCAAATAGGTTTTTATGTAAGCGCTACTTTCATTTATGGGCTTCCGGGTGATTCGCATAAGGATAGAATTGATTGTTTGAGATTAAGCAAAGAATTGAAATTAGATATGGTGCGGTATAATAATGCTACCCCTTATCCTGGTACAGAATTATACGAAATAGCTAAAAGTGAAAATCGCATCAGAATAGAGGGGTTATTTGAAAACTTTATTTCAGTTTCTACTTTTATTGAGAGCCCTTTTCGCCCGATCCCTTTCTCATACGTTCCGGCCGGCAGTTCTGAAAACGAGATCAGGAATGATTTGCTCTATAGTTATTTTGTTTTTTACCTTGATTTTAATAAACTTAAGCAAATATTTACTGATCCAAATAAAGGAGCGGGCTGGTTTAATGCCGGAGAAACAACAATAAATTTAATTAAGAAGTTTCCTGCTTTGCTGCTATTAGGCGTAAATATATCCATAAAATTTTATAAATTACTACTTAGCATGCTGATCGATAAGATTGTAATAAAATTCAGGCCAAGGGAGGGGATGATTAATGCCAGATAAGAGCACGAAATTTTCTATAGTTACTCCTTGTTATAATGAAGAAGAAAATGTGGAGTTGCTTTATAATAAAGTAAAAGAAGTATTCAGCCAGCTGGGGGAAAACGATTACGAGCATATTTTTATAGATAACGCGTCAACGGATAATACGGTAAAAATATTAAAATCAATAGCCCGGGAAGATAAAAACCTGAAGATTATCGTAAATTCGAGGAATTTTGGCCATATAAGATCGCCTTTTTACGGTTTACTGCAAGGAAGCGGAGATGCGGTAATTTTCTTGGCCTCTGATTTACAGGATCCTCCGGGAATGATAAAAGATTTTATATTAAAATGGAAAGAGGGATATAAAATTGTATTGGGCGTAAAAAAAGAAAGCAAGGAGTCAAGATGGATGTTTTCCGTAAGGAAATTATTCTATAATTTGATAGGTGCTATTTCTGAAATAGACCATATTAAAAATTTTACAGGTTTTGGATTGTATGATAAGAAAATAATCCAAATTCTCAGGAATATCGATGATCCTTATCCATATTTCAGGGGTTTAGTTTGCGATATTGGTTTTGAAATCTTTACCATTGAGTTTGTGCAGCCAGCACGTAAAAAAGGGATAACTAAGAATAATTTCTATTCTTTGTATGATATGGCTATGTTAGGTATAACTAATCATTCAAAAGTTCCATTGCGCCTGGCTACTATGTTAGGGTTTCTCGCTGCGCTTAGCAGCTTCTTTGTCGCCGTGGTGTATTTAATATATAAGGTTATTTTCTGGCAAAGTTTTACCGTAGGTACCGCTCCTATAGTAATAGGGCTGTTCTTTTTTTCCGCGGTTCAACTTTTCTTCATTGGTATTATTGGTGAATATATCGGTTCTATACATACGCAAGTATTAAAGCGTCCTTTAGTAATTGAAAAGGAAAGAATAAATTTCTAAATGATAAATTTTATAATAGAAGCCGTAATTGTAACGGCCAGTTCCTGGTTGTTAACAAGAAAATATTTTGGCATACGTTTATTAAGCGATGCAATTTTAGTTTCGTTTATATTATTATTTGCCCAGATTGTTTTAGTAGAACTTTTGCTGGGTGTTGCCGGACAACTTTATTTCCTAAATGTCCTTTTAGCGCACGCAGCTATCTTGCTAATAATTTATTTAATCTATTTTCGTAAGGAAGCGCCACCGCTTGAGAAACTAAACGTTGAGCCATTTATCAATAGCAATCTTCTGCTTCTTGCCGCCTCAATTTTCTTCTCCTTTTTTTTAGTAAAATTATTTAGCAATTTGATTAATCCTCCTTTAAGCCCTGACAGCCTGCAAGTGCATCTTGCTTTTCCCGCTACCTGGATTACAAATGGAAATCTGGATAATCCGATAAATATATTTGGTTCGTTGCCTATCCTGAAACCAGGAACATTGGAGACTTGTTCGTCTTCTTATTATCCCATCAATGCTCAATTGTTTTTTACATGGCTTATGCTGCCATTAAGGAATGCTTTCTTGGCGGATGCGGGGGAGGCTCCATTTTACATTATCGGCATAGTGGCTGTATACGCAATATTAAGGAAGTATGATGTAAATAGGGTAATGGCTTTGTTGAGCGGTTTTCTTTGGGTGCTTATTCCAAGTATCTTTAAGCAGCTTAGGACGGGTTCCTTAATTGACGTTATTTGCGCAGTGCTGTTTCTTTTAGTATTCAATGCTCTTTTATTGCTTAAACTGGATTTTTCTCTTAAAAATGCGGCCTTGTTTGGTATTGCAACCGGGCTTTTTGTCGGAACTAAGATTATTAACCTTGCATGGTTACTTGCGCTTGTGCCATTAGCCTGCTACATATTATATAGAAAAGTAAAAGAAAGCAAATTTGAATTGAGCAAGGTACTTAGTATCTTAGCGGTTATTGTTTCAATGATTATTTTGTTTGGATGTTTCGTATATTTAAAAAATTATTTTATCCTTGGGAATCCTTTATTTCCTGTCGAGTTGAGAATTTTTGGTAAAACTATCTTCAAGGGGTTGCTTGACAACGCTGCATATAAATCTCAAGTTGCCGGTTGGAAATTAGATTTCATGAAAATGATTTTTAAGGAGGGGTTAGGTTTACAATTTATCGCTTTAATCCTGCCTTGCACTTTTATCCCGGTAATCTTTTATAAATATCTAAAGGCCAAGGTTTTGTCTTTGGGCGGATATTTGTTGCTTTTTGCTACGCCATTTTTTATGCTTATCTTATACAGCTTTTTTATAAATATATACACTTCGCGATATTTTTTCCCGTATTTAAGTTTTGGGTTATTAACTGCGGTAATTTTTATTACTAAATTACCGCGGGGAGATAAATATTTAGCCGCTATTTCATTTATATCTATTCTCAGCGCAGCTTTTGAATTAGCTAACCGGTATGAGTTGGTTTCTTCAATTTTACTTTCTTTAGCAGTTTTTATTTTATTATTTCTTTATAAGAAGCAAGTATCCATTTTTTATAGAAGTAAAAATTTTAGCAGGATTATGTTGGCGGTGTTATTGGCCGGGTTTTTATTTCTTACTTATCTGAATAATAGGTATGATAAAGAAGAATTTTCCCGCTATCCCTTGAGTTTTCCTAAGAGGGAGGCCTGGCAATCTGATATAGGAAGGGGCTGGAAGGCGCTTAATGAGCTGACTAAGGGGGGCTCGCGCATTGCCTATACGGGAAGAATGGAGTTTTATCCTTTATTCGGCTCGGGTCTTAAGAATACAGTAAAGTATGTTTCTATTAATGCAAAGGAAGTAACTGCTTATAATAAGCCTGACGGTCTATTCCGGAAAACCCGGGATTTTACGGCCTGGAGAGAAAATCTGAAAAAAGGAAGAATTGAATATTTGTTTATAGCGCTGCCTTTTTTTGATAATAGAGAGTCAGAGGATCCGAAAAAGTTTCCAATTGAAGATGAATGGGCCGGCGCTCACCCGGATGATTTTGAGTTAATATTTAGTAATTCATTATCGCGAATATATAAGGTTTTGATCAAATAAGATGAAAGAGATTAAAAATACAGGCGAAAGGATACTTTTAGAAAAGGAAACGCCTTTGATGATTGCGCGGCATTTTTGTGCCTATAAGTTCGCTAAGGGTTATATAACCGCAAAAGATGTCCTGGATATAGGATGCGGGGAAGGGTATGGTTCTGATTTTATGGCCGGTTTCGCCAAAAGCGTATTGGGGATTGATTACGATAAGGATGCTGTTGGCTATGCGAAGAATAAATACCATAAAGCGGGGCTTGAATTCCTTCTTTTGGATATAAAAAACCTTGAGAGCTTGGGTAGAAGGTTTGATGTTATCTGTTCTTTTCAGAATATAGAACATATTCAGGATACGAAAAAGCTTTTAGAAGATATTTCAGGTTTATTAAACGATGGCGGAGTATTTATCTGTTCAACATGTAACATGAAAGATGCTTCTCCGGGCAGGACCGCGCCGTTTAATAAGTTTCATGTTAAAGAATACCTTGCGGAAGAATTTGAGTCTATGTTAAAAAAGCATTTTAGTCAGGTGGAGATGGCTGGTTTAAACAGAGGGCTGGCTTTAAGGGCTTGCCGCAGGTTAAAGAAGATAGGCTTATTTAATTTCCTGCCGGCTAAACTGGATCCAGTGAAAAGATTTTTCGCGGAAGCTGACTGCGGGTATTTCTCCTGGGTAAAAAATAACCTGGATAGCTGTTTGGATTTTATCGCTGTTTGCAGTAAATAAAAAAGGATGCTGATTAGATGAAGGTAGCGCTTGTATATCCTGCGTCTCAAGAGTTAAACCTTAAAGGTTATCCTTTGGGCCTAGGGTATTTATCCTCTTCTTTAAAAAGAAAGCATAAAGTGGATATCTATGATTATAACGGTTGCGAATTCAGGAAAAGCTTAAGTTCATTCTTTAGCTCTATTAAGCAAACCAAGCCGGATTTGGTAGGGGTGTCATTTAATTCATTCAACCGCTGGGGGGCTTATAAGACTATTAAGGGCTTAAAAAAGATCAGCAAGGATATTAAGGTTGTCCTGGGAGGGGTGCATCCTTCGACTATGTACGGCCAGATGTTTGAATATTTCTCCGACTATTTTGATTATATTATTCAGTCGGAAGGAGAGGAGTCCTTTTATGAATTATGCAATGCTTTGGAAGCAGGGCAAGACTATAAAAATATCAGCGGGTTAGTTTATAAAGACGGCAATAACAGCTTTAAAGCCAATCCTGTTACGGAAAAGGTAGCTAACCTTGATGATTTAGCTATGCCGGATTATTCTTACGCCTCCAGAAAGATAAAGGAAACTGAATTTGCCTATCTCATTACTTCCCGCGGGTGCCCGGTTAATTGCTCGTTTTGTTCTACTTCTTCTTTTTGGGGACAGAATGTCAGGATGAATTCTCCACAAAGGGTAGGGGAAGAGGTGGATTATGTCAAAAGCCTGGGGGCAAAGAGGTTTTTCTTTTATGATGATACTTTTAATCTGGGGATTGACAGGACTATTAAGTTAGCTGAAATTTTAAAAGAAAAGAATATAGAGTATTCAATCTCCTGCCGCGTCAGGCCGGTGAACGAAGAGATGATCGCCAAGTTAGTTGAATCCGGATGTAAGCATATAACCTGGGGGGTAGAAAGCCTGTCGGAAAAGATGCTTAAAGCCATTGAGAAAAAGATCACCCGGGATGATGTAAAGAATGCTTTTGATATCTGCGCGAAATATTCAGACAGGATGTCAACAGGGGCATTCTTTTGCGTTGGGGCTCCGGGTGAGACGGATGAGACGATAAGAGAGTCGGTTGATTATCTAAATAAGAATATTAAATCAACCCACGGACCGGGAGCTTCCATGCTTTATATACTTCCAGGGACCAAGATCTACCGGGATATGATTAAAAACAATGAATTTGATGAAAAAGTATGGGTGAAAACCGATTCGGTGTATTATTATACTAAAGAACATAATATCTCAACTTTAAATAGATGGCGTAAGGAGATTAACGGCAGCGGCATAAGGCTGCAGTTTAATTATAAATATTTCTGGGACTATGCCATGGTTGAGAAAAAAGAAGAGGCCGGCCCGGCAAGAAAAGGTTTGCGCAAAAACCTCAAGAAAATAACCAGGTTTATGAATATGCTGCGTAACAGGTATTAATCCTATGCTCAATTTTTTATTATTAAATATACTTGTTTTAACCAGCGCGTTTTTTATCGTATATAAAGCCTTGAGGATTGAAAGGACTGCTGATTCTATAATAGCCTTGTTTGTGGTTTATCTTTCTCAAATTGTATTTATTGAGCTTGTCTTGGGTTTATCGGGCGCGCTGTATCTAAAAAATGTTATTTTATTAAGCCTGGCATCTTTTCTTACAGCGTATTTGCTGACAAGGAAGAAGGAATTTTGCTTCCCGGGGTTAAATTTTAGTTTATATCTTAAGAAACTGTTAAGCAGCAGGTTCCTTAGTTTTATTTTCTCCGCAGCCTTGGCATTTGCCATAGTAAAAATATTAATTAACCTTTTAAACCCTCCTTTTGGCTGGGATTCGCTTAACTATCATTTTACTTTTCCCGTAGAATGGCTAAAGAGCGGAAACCTCAATACTCCTATTGTCATATTTGATGACCCCAGCCCGACTTATTATCCGCTTAACGGAAGTTTGTTTTACCTTTGGTTGATTTTACCCTTTAAGTCGGTATTCTTAGCTGATTTAGGCCAGGCTCCCTTTTTTGCAATCGCCTTAATTTCTGTTTATAGCATCGCGCGCAGGTTAGGTTTAAATAAAACAAATTCATTTTATAGCGCGGTATTATTTGCGCTCATCCCGAATTTCTTTAAGCAATTGCAAATAGGTTATGTTGATGTGATGGTCGGCGCTTTGTTCCTGGTATGCGTGAACTATTTACTTGCTCTAAGGAAGGATTTTAGCCTGCAGAATGTTTTGATCTATAGTTTAAGCCTTGGTTTATTGATAGGGACCAAAACCACGGCTTTACCTTTTAGCGTTTTATTGATAATTCCCTTTTCCTTAATGTACCTTAAGAATTATAGAAAGGTCAGCCTCGGATTAGTCTTTATTTTGTGCACTTTATTTTTTGGCGGTTTTAGCTATCTTAGGAATTTCATTGAAACCGGCAACCCTTTATATCCGTTAGATTTTAGTTTATTGAATATAAACATGTTTAAGGGGGTAATGGGCAAGTCTATCTATGCCTCGCATTTTAATGCCCGGGATTACTCTTTAGGGAAAACGTTATTTCACGAAGGCCTGGGAGCGCAAGCTTTATTATTTATCCTGCCGGGGATATTTTTATCGCTGCCGGTTGCTTTAATTAGAAGAAGAAAAGAACTGAGCTTTAATTTTGCCTATTTTCTGGCATTGCCTATTTTAATTTACTTTGTTTACCGATATATTATACCGCTTGCTAATGTAAGGTATTTATACGCGATGATGGGGTTAGGGATAGTGCTGGGTTTTTATGTATTTGATGTTTTGAGAATTAAGAAGGTATTGATAAGCTTATTAGTCCTTGTGTGCATTTTTTCTTCCATCCCATCATTGGCTAAACGGCAGGAATTGGTTGCGGCATTAATTCTGACATTGGCGTTATTTTTGTTTTTAGCTAATTTAAAAAAGATAAGAGTACTCAGCAATAAAAAATTAATTTTAAGCATAATTGCTCTATCGGTATTTTGTTTACTTTTTTTGGGAGAAAAATATTATAAAAATAACGAGTTCCCGCGTTATTATAAAATGGTAAAATATTCCGGTTTCTGGCCTGATGCAGCTAAAGCTTGGAATTGGCTGAATAGTGAAACAACCGGAAATAATATTGCCTATACCGGCAGGGCTGTGCCATTTCCGTTGTACGGAAGCGATTTTAAAAATAATGTATATTATGTTTCGGTAAATAAAATCCAGCCGGCAAAACTGCACTATTTTAATAATAGTAAATATGAATATGCGGCTGGGTTTGAAAGCCTGCTTAAGACTATAGAGCAGGAAAATAATTACCGGGGTAATGCCGATTATAATATTTGGCAGGATAATCTATCAAAGGCCGGGACTGATTATCTTTTTGTTTATTCACTGCAGCAGACAAAGAGTACGATATTTCCGCTTGAAGACAGCTGGGCTTTGATAAATACGGATAAATTTAAACCGGTTTTTACTAACAGTACAATACATATCTATAAAATAATTAAATGAAACTTTCTATAGTCATCCCAGCGCACAACGAAGAAGAAAATATCGGCCAGGTTATTGAGCAGGTAGAAGAGAGGGTGAAATTACCATTTGATTTGATCGTGGTAAATGACCATTCTGCCGACAGGACTGCTGAAATTGTTTCTGGGCTGGCCAGGAAATTCAACAATATAATTTTGGTTGAGAATAAGCTTGCCGGAGGCTTTGCCAATGCAATTAAAACAGGCCTGGTGAGCGTAAAAACTGAAATAGTCGTGCCGTTAATGGGGGATTTATGCGATGACCTGGGGACAATCCCGCTTATGTTTGAAAAAATCAAGGAGGGGTTCGATGTTGTTTGCGGAGCCCGTTATATAAAAGGCGGCGGCAGGATCGGCGGCTCAAGGATAAAAGGTTTTTTCTCTTTTTTTGTGGGAAGGACAATGTCAATGTTCATTGGAATCCCCACGCGGGATATCGCCAATGCTTTTAAGATGTACCATAAGAAAGTTATTGATAGCATAAATATTGAATCAACTGGTTTCGAGGTATCTATGGAGCTGGCGGTTAAGGCATATTTTAAGGGGTTTAGAATTACGGAAGTGCCTACGGTCTGGCGTGAGAGGGAAAAAGGCAAGTCAAATTTCAAGATGTTTAATTTGACGCCAAATTACTCTAAATGGTATTTATGGGCGATTGGAAAAAAATTGACGGATAGGAGTGGATGATGTTACTTTCAGTGATTGTGCCGGTTTATAATGAAGCTAAGACAATAAAGCAGATAATTGAGAAAATACACTCTGTGGATATTGATAAAGAGATTATCGTGATTGATAATTGCTCGACTGACGGCACGCAAAAAATATTAAGCGAACTGCGTTATGATAACTTGAAGGTTATTTATCATAGCAGCAACCGCGGTAAGGGAGCGTCATTTTTGACCGGGTTAAATAACGCCTCGGGAGAATATATTGTCGTTCAAGACGCTGATTTGGAATATGACCCTAATGATTACCTGCGTTTATTTGAGGCGATAAAAGAGGGAAACTATGATATGGTATCCGGAGCGCGTTTTTTTAGGGGGTACCAGGGATTGATGATGCATGTTGCGGGCAATAAGTTTTTGACCTTTGTGCTTAACGCTCTTTACGGGGCAAAATTAAATGATTGCGCAACTTGTTATAAACTGGCGCGCAGGGATATATATAAATCATTCAGGCTTGAGAAGACAGGTTTTGATATTGATTTTGAGATTATCTGCAAGGCTCTGCGGAAAAAACTTAAAATTAAAGAGTTGCAGGTTTTTTATCATCCACGTTCCTATAAAGAAGGCAAGAAGATCAGGGTAAATGACGCCTTTTGGGCAATTTTAGCCATGTTTAAGTATAGATTCTGGAGGTGACAAGATGAAAATGCTGGGAATCCTGGATTTTATGATCTACTGGTCAATTGTAATTATGCCGTTTTCGGTGGCTATCGCTCCCGCTCTTGCTAATAGTTTTATCGGTATTTTTAGCGTTCTGTTTATAATTAAAAAATTAATTACCCGGCAGCCGTTTTCCACTAATCGTTTAACATTGGCGTTCTTCGGTTTATTTTTCGCAGCTTCAGTTATTTCAATTATAAATTCTGTCAGCTATAGCTCAAGTTTCCAGGGGATCATAAAACTGCTTAAATATATTCTTATATTTCTGGCTTGCAGCGAAGAGATCAGAGATAAGCAGCATATAAATAAAATTATTATTTCCATCTGCTCCGGTATTTGCCTTGTAGCGATAGATGCTATATGGCAGATGGTTTTTGGCTATGATTTTATACATCATATAGCGATACAGGCTGCAATAGGCCTGCCCCGGCCAACGGCCTCGTTCCCTAATCCCAATATTCTTGGAGTCTATATGACTGCCTTGACCCCGCTCATATTCGGGCTTACATTCTTTTATTTTAAGGGCTGGCGTAAGTTACTGATGTTTTTTGTAAGCGTGCTTGGGTTGGCGGGAGTTTTCTTGACTTTATCCAGAGGGGCTGGCCTGGGAACATATCTAGCGATATTATTCTTAAGTATTGCTAACAAGAAGAAACTGTTTACCTTTATCTTGATAGGGATCCTTATAATCTTTCCTTTTGTAATGCCTAAAGATATAAAACAATGGGCCAAAGAAATAAATTATAATCCTATAGTGTTTATGCTTAATCAAGACAGAATCAGCATTTATAATAATACTGTTAATATGATCGAACACCATCCTTTTATAGGTGTGGGGTTAAATACATTCTCTAAGAATTATGGGAAATATAAAACTGAAGCTGCTGAAAAATACGCGCATACCCCGGATACTATATACGCGCACAATATCTACTTGCAGACGGCAGGTGAAGTTGGTTTATTAGGGTTGGCCATGTTCTTGCTGTTTCTATTCCAGGTGTTCAGGGTGATTTTGAAAGCTAGCCGAAAGTTAAGCGATGAGTATTTAAGAATAACCGTTTTGTCTTTGGTTGCCTGCTTGATTGCCTTTTTAGTTAACGGGTTGACTGAAACCAGCCTTTATTATCCGAGAGTGGCAATGATATTCTGGTATTTAATTGGTTTTGGGTTAGCGATAGGAAGGATCTCAGACCATAACTCTAAGAGTTGACGGGGTGATTGATATGCTTTCAGTGATAATACCGGCTTATAATGAAGAAAAGGCAATTGAAGCAATTGTAAATAAAGTCAGCAGCCTGCCCATAGAAAAAGAGATTATTGTGGTTAATGATTGTTCCAAAGACAGGACTGCTGCGATCTTAAGCTCGTTTTCCCTTAGTAACTTAAAAGTTATACATCATGCCAGTAAAAGGGGCAGGGCTGCCGCGGCGCGCACAGGCTTAGAGAATGCGATAGGGGAGTTTATTATTATCCAAGATGTAGATTTAGAATATGACCCTAATGGGCATCTTAAGCTTTTAGAGGCAATAAAGAATTCAAACTTTGATTTGGCGCTGGGTTCGCGTTCTACCAGGATGAGCTTTAGAGATATTGCCTTAAGTATTTTATTCGGCATAAAGTTAAAAGACTGGTCCAGCCGCTGTCAGCTTATGCGCAGGGAAAGCCTTTTGAGATTATTGCCGGAGTTAAAGGGCGTTAATATAACATTTGATATTTTAACTAAAGCGATAAGAAAAAAGATGCGCGTAATCGAAGTGCCTGTTTAGCATGATTAAAAATATACTTGTAATACGCAATGACCGGTTTGGGGAGTTTTTACTGAATATCCCGGCAATGCGCGCGCTGAAAGAGTTATATCCACAGGCAAGACTTACTTTGGCGGTAAGCCCGGCGGTAGTTGAATTGGCAGGCGCGGTTGAATGCGTTGATGAGGCAGTGGCATGGGATCAGATCAAGGGGAATTTAAGTAAGCGTAAGTTTGATCTTTGCGTTGTTTTAAATCCTACAAAAGAGGCGCATTGGGCGGCGTTCTGGGCAGGCATCCCAGTACGCGTTGGGTATAACAGGAAGTGGGGAGTTTTGCTGACGCATAAATTAAAAGATACTAAATGCCTTGGTGATAGGCATGAAGTGGATTGTAATCTGGAGTTGGTTTCTTTGATTGGCGCAGGAAATAACGGGATTGCTTCGTCGCAAAAAACGCTCCTCGCAATGACGAAGATTGCCAGTGATAAATTTGATTTTTTAGCTGGAGCGGTTGCGATTCATCCGTTTACCAGCGATCCGCTAAAGCAGTGGCCTGTTGAAAGGTTTATGGAGTTGGCAGAAAGGATCACGCAGGAGTTGGGAATAAAGGTTGTAATTGTGGGATTGACGATGGGGAGGAGTAAAGAGATTATTTCGGCGCCTCGCAATGACGGGATTGTTGATATGGTCAATAAAACTTCTCTTGTTGAGTTAGCCGCGTTATTGAAACGCTGCTCTTTGCTTGTGTCGGGAGATAGCGGGCCGGTGCATTTGGCAGCTTGCGTGGGTACGCCTGTGGTGGCTTTGTTCAGGAATGACTTGCCGGGGAAAACCAGCCGGCGTTGGGGGCCGTGGGGAGAGGGGCATGTGGTGATTGAAAAGGGAAATTTGCTTGAGATAAGCGTGGATGAAGTTGCGGGGGAGGCCAAAAGAATAGTCGGGCGTCATTGTTAAATTCCCTTGACAAAAGATATATATAGTTTATACTCTATATAGAATATAGCTTATAAACTATGGGGCGGGAATGGATAAAACGCTTAGGAATTTTCAGTTGGAGGTCTTGAATGCTTTTAAGAGGGTAAAAGGAAGTTTTGCCCTTGCCGGAGGCACCGCGCTTGAGATTTATTACCTGCAGCACAGGTTTTCTTTAGATCTGGATTTTTTCTCTGTTGCTTTTAATAAGGATGAGATTGAAAAAATTGTTTCGACGTTCAAGAATTTGCCCGGGGTAAGCCTGAAACGGGAGAACGAAATTAAGCTAAGTGGCGCAGCCAGGGCGGTATTCTATACTCTTTCCAGGAAAGGCTTGAAGAGGCCGCTAAAGGTTGATTTTGTCGAGAACAATTTAATCAGCCAGCCTAAAATTGTTAAGTTTAACGGGGTGCCTGTTTACAGCGCGAAGGATATATACGCTCAGAAAATATACGCTGTATCCGGAACGTCTATCCGGCAGGATGAGGCCGGCAGGTTTTTTTCTGAGGGGCGAAAAGAAGCCCGGGATGCCTTTGATATTTATATGCTTTCAAAGAAGGTAATGCCGCTGCATAAGTTTATCCGGGAAATGCCTAAGCAGGCCCAGAGGGGGCTCTTGCATTGGTATAATACATTCTCCCGGCATGATTTTAAGATAGGGCTTATTGACCTGGATATTTACGAGAAAGGCTTTAATTCCCAGGAGATGCTTATATATCTTGAAAATGAGGTTAAGGAGTTTATCAAAAAAATAGCTATATGAAAAAAGACTTCGCTAAATATTTCTGGGGATTTAATGATAAGGCTTTAGCCGAGGCAGGCAAAGCGTTAAAGGATATTAACCATCCGCGTTTTGCATATTACGCGGTAATTTTATTTTCGCGCTGCGATGAGCCAAAAGAAGCCTTTCATTTTGTCCCTAAGGATTGTTTTATTTCAGCCTGGCCTAAAATAAAATCTTATTGGCGTCGGCTTAAAGAGAATTCCGAATTCAGGGATTGGTGGCAGGCTATTTATGAAAGAATGCTTGAAGAAAGAAATGGAAGTCCCGGTCCGACTAAAGAGAGAAGTTCCTCTTATTTTCAGGCTATTGGAGCAAAAATAAGGGAGAGCCGGATTAAATTGAACATGAGCCAGAAAGAGCTGGCTGGGGCTTGCGGGGTAAGGCAGCCGGATATATCGAAGATTGAAGAAGGCAAAAAGAATATTACGCTGGAAACATTGATTAAGATATGCAAGACAATCGGCTTAAAAGAGATCAGTACATTTTGAAAAAAGGGCAGGATAAACGAAATTGCTTCGGCGCCTGCGGCGCCTCGCAATGACGAGGGGTTGACGAAGATGATATACGCGGTTATTTTAGCCGGTGGGGTAGGAAGCAGGTTCTGGCCGTTTTCGCGCGAGCTTGAGCCTAAGCAATTCATGAAGATTATCGGAGAGACAAGCCTTTTGCAGGCGACTGTCCAGCGTTTAAAAGGGCTGGTTGAGCCGCGGCGTGTTTATATCGTTACAAATAATATTTATTTTTATGAGGTTAAGGCGCAGGTTGCTAAATTCGGCATCCCCGATGCAAATATAATCTTGGAGCCGCAGGGTAAAAATACTGCTCCAGCAGCCGGACTTTGCGCAAAGCTAATCAGCCGTATCGATAAAGAGGCGGTACTTTTAGTTTTGCCTTCGGACCATTATATTAAGAATACGGGGAATTTTAAGAAGACGATTAAGAAAGCAATCGCTTGCGCCGGAAAAGATTTCTTAGTTACGATAGGGATTAAGCCGAACGCAGCTTCTACCGGATACGGGTATATAAAGGCTGGAGCCGGCAAGGGTGGGTATATAGAGGTTGAGAAGTTTTTGGAAAAGCCGGATTTAAATAAAGCTAAAAAATATTTTAAGGATAAGAAATTTTTCTGGAACAGCGGGATGTTTATCTGGAAGGCTTCGGTATTTCTGGAGGAGGTAGGGAAATATTTGCCCGGGCTGTATGATAGCTTAAGGTCGATCAATTCGGTAAATGATATACCTGAAATTTGGCCGGATATTGAGCCGGTTTCGGTCGATTACGGGATTATGGAGCACTCTAAGAGGATCGCGTTAATTCCGGCTAATTTTTATTGGACGGATTTGGGAAGTTGGGAGGCGCTTACGGAGATTTTCCCGAAGGATAAAAAGGGAAATATTTCTAATGGCGATGCTTTGAATGTGGACAGCCATGGGGTATGCGTGTTTGCCAGAGGCAACAGGCTGGTTTCGACAATTGGGGTTAATAATATGGTTATCGCCGATACCCCGGATGCCTTGCTGGTTTGCGACAGGAGCAGGACCCAGGATGTTAAGCATCTGGTCGGGAGGTTAAAGGCGCTTAAACGTAAAGAGCATCAGGTGCATTTGACTGAGCGCAGGCCTTGGGGATCGTTTACTGTTTTGCAGCAGGGAATAGGTTTTAAGATCAAACTTATTGAGCTTGCTTCGAAAAAACGGCTTAGTTTGCAAAGGCATAAGAGCAGGGCTGAGCATTGGGTGGTGGTAAGCGGGGTGGCAAAGATTACCAGCGACGGTAAGGTTTCATTTGTGCGCAGTAACGAGAGCGTCTATATACCTAAGGGCAGGAAACATCGCCTGGAAAACCCCCTGCGCAGCCCTTTAAAGATTGTTGAAGTGCAGACCGGGGCGTATTTGGAAGAGGATGATATAGAAAGATTCGAGGATGATTTTAAAAGATAATGATTAAGAAATTCCTGATTGTTAATCCGTTTGGGATTGGTGATGTTTTGTTTACTACGCCGGTGATAAAGGCGATTAAGGGGCAATATCCGGATAGTTTTATCGGTTACTGGTCGAATTTGCGGGTTAAGCCGATATTAGAAAGCAACCCTCAAATAAATAAAGTTTTCGCCCTTTCGCGCGGGGATCTCAAGAAAATTTACCAGGAGTCGTTCTTTAGGGCTGTCTGGAGCGCAATTAAATTAACCCGGGAGATAAAAAAAGAGCGTTTTGATATTTGCCTTGATTTTTCTCTTGATCACCGCTATAGTTTATTTGCCAAAATAATGGGGATAGGCAGGCGTATCGGATTTAATTATAAGGGCAGGGGGAGATTCCTTAGCAGCCGTTTGGACGTAGATGGTTATCATGATAAGCATGTAGTGGAGTATTATTTAGAGCTGCTTAAATTCTTAGATATTCCAGTTAGTGATAAGGGTTTGTTTTTGGCGGTTTCTCCGGGCGGTGAATTAAAAGCGAGAAATCTGCTTGCGGCATGTGGAATCGAAGAGAAAGATTTAGTAATTGGCATTGCTCCCGGAGCAGGCGGCAGTTGGGGGAAGGATGCGGTTTATAAGCATTGGCCGGCACTAAAATTCGCTCAACTGGGGGATAGGTTGGTGGATGAGTTTAAGGCTAAGGTGGTAATCCTGGGAGATGAATCGGAGCGTGAGATCGCCGAGGTAATATTGCATGCTATGCGCAATAAGCCGGTAGATTTGGTGGGTAAGACGGGATTAGAGATTTTCCCGGGAATAATCAAAAATTGCAATTTAGTTATTACTAATGATGGCGGGCCGATGCATATGGCGGTGGCGCTGGGGGTTCGTTCAGTTTCTGTGTTTGGGCCGGTGAGTGAAGCGGTGTATGGGCCGTTTCCTCCAGGCAGCGAGCATGCAGTTTTAAAATGGGATATGGATTGCCGGCCGTGCTATAAGAATTTCAGGTTACCGGTTTGTGATAGAGATAGGGAGTGCTTGAAGCAGGTGGATGTTGATAAGGTCTTTGATGCGGTGGCGAAGTTATTAAGTTAAGAATTGTTTTGTAACTTATGGAGCTTGAGACGGTTACGTAGACTGTCTACTGAAAATGAAAATACAAGCGTTGGATTTAAAAAGACAGATAGCGCCGATCCGCCAGGAGTTGGACGCGGCGATAAAAGAGATAATTGATAACACCAGTTTTGTATTGGGACAGGGCCTGGTAAGGTTTGAAGAGAATGTTGTGAAGTACTCCGGGGCAAAATACGCAGTTGGGGTTTCAAGCGGGACTGACGCTATAGCATTAGCTTTGCTTGCGTTGGGGATTAGGCCGGGAGACGGGGTGATTTGCCCTACGTTTACTTATTACGCTACGGCAGGGGCAGCGGCAAGTATCGGGGCGCGCCCGGTTTTCGCGGATATTGACGCAGATACTTATAATATTTCTATCGAAAGTGTCGAGAGAATCTTATCCAGAAAGAGTAAATTAAAAATTAAGGCGATTATCCCGGTGCATCTATATGGCCAGTGCGCGGATATGGGCGGGATATTGAAGCTGGCGGCTAAATTTAAATTAAAGGTAATTGAAGATACGGCGCAGGCATTTGGCGCGGGATATAGAGGTAAGAAAGCCGGGACGCTGGGTGACTGCGGGACAGTGAGTTTTTATCCGGGTAAAAACCTGGGGGCTTTTGGAGATGCGGGGTTAATTTTGACGGATAGTAAAGCCATCGCCGAAAGGTTAAATATCCTGCGCAACCAGGGCAATAGCGATAAATATTATCATCTAGTTTTGGGGCGTAATAACCGACTGGACACAATTCAGGCGGTGGTGCTGGATGTTAAACTAAAATATCTGGATGGGTGGAATAAAAAGAGGCAGGAGATAGCGCAATATTATAATGAAAACCTGTCCGGGCTGGGAATAAAGACTCCGTTTGTGCCCGATTATACAAAACATATTTATCATCAGTATACTTTACGCGCGCCGGTTTCTAATAAGGGGTTTGTGGAGTACCTGCAGGAGAAGGGTATTGATTCGCGGGTATTCTATCCGGTACCGCTGCATCTGCAGAAATGTTTTAAATATTTGGGGTATAAGGCTGGGGATTTTCCGGAATCGGAGTCGGCGGCGAAGCAGATTTTTACTTTACCGATATACCCGGAGATGACCCGGGAAGAAAAAGATTATATTATTGAGCAGGTCCGGAATAGGAGTGTTAATGGCTAAATTGTCGGTGGTGGTTTTGACGAAAAATGAGGAGTCCTGCATCGCCCAGTGCCTTGAGTCAGTGAAATGGGCTGATGAAATCATTGTTGTCGATGATGAGAGTACGGATAAGACGGTTGAGATCGTCAAGAAATACGATTGCAAGATTTTTTTCAGGAAGATGGATATCGAGGGTAAACACAGGAATTGGGCTTATGCGCAGGCGAGGAACCAGTGGGTCTTGAGCCTGGACGCGGATGAGACGGTTACCCCGGAGTTAAAAGTTGAAATTGAGCAGGCGATTCAATCCAGCGATTTTGCGGCTTATGATATTCCGCTGCGTAATTTTATCAGTAATTATTGGGTAAGATACGGCGGCTGGTATCCGGCTTCGAAGGTGCGGCTTTTCCAGAAAGATAAGTTCAGGTATGAAGAAGCGGAGGTGCATCCGCGGGCATTTGCTGACGGGGCCTGCGGGCATTTAAAAAGCGATATTATACATAGGGGATACCCTGATCTGGAGCATTTTTTAAATAGCGTCAATAGGCAATCAACTCTTGAAGCAGTGAAGTGGATTAAGACCGGGCGCAAGATGACGCTGGTGTGGGCTACCTGGAGGGCAGTGGATCGTTTCTTCAGGAGATATTTTGGTAAAAAAGGGTATAAGGATGGCATGTATGGGTTTATTATTGCTTTCTTTGATACTTTATACCAGATATTAAGTTACGCGAAGTTTCTGGAAATGAAAAAAAAGAATAATATCAGTAAGGAGGAAAAATGAGAAGAAGTTTATTAGCGTTATCTATTGTTGTGGTTTTTGTGTTGGCAGGTTGTGAGTCTGCCGGGCCAAAAACAACCACGGGAGCTATTGCCGGCGGGTTAATCGGGGCTACTGCCGGAGGCATAATCGGTTACCAGAGCCATAATGCCCTCGCAGGCGCAGGTATCGGCGCTGTAGCCGGAGCAGTTGGCGGCGGGTTAATCGGAAACTCAATGGATAAAAAAGATAAAGAGGCAAGCGCAGTTAACCCTTATTATATACCGGTTCCCAAGATAGTTGAGATGGCTTCCCAGGGCACCCCGGATTCGATAATAATCGGCGAAATCCAGAGGACGCATTCAACCTATAATCTTGACTCAGAGACGATCACATATTTAAAAAAGAACAAAGTAAGCGACAAAGTTATTGATTATATGCTGGGGGCAAGCAATTAAATTTTTTTAATAAAGATGAAGGCAGTTTTTCTGGATAGAGATGGCGTAATAAATAAATACCCTGGTGACAGGTTGTATGTAACTTCGCTTAAGATGTTTAAATTCCTGCCGCGGGCAAAAGAAGCGATTGTTTTGTTGAGCAGGGCGGGTTTTGAGATATTCGTGGCATCAAATCAGGCCGGTGTGGGCAAGGGGTTTTACTCTCAAAAAACACTGGATGCGATAACTGCCAAGATGCTTAAGGGTATTGAACAGGCAGGCGGGAAAGTCACCAAGGTTTATTATTGCACGCATCACAAGGAAGCCGGCTGCAGCTGCCGGAAGCCAAAGCCGGGGTTGCTTAAAAAAGCGGCCCGGGAATTTAAGGTTAATCTAAAGAAAGCGTATTTTGTGGGTGATACTATACGTGATGTGCTGACTGCCCATGCGGCGGGCGCTAAATCCATTCTAATCTTCTCCGGTAAAGAGAAATTATCTAATCAGAAAGACTGGGAAGTAAAGCCGGATTTTGTGTTTAAGGATCTTCTGGCTGCCGCGAAATTTCTAACAAATAATTAATTAAAGAATTGTTTTGTATCTCAAGTATTTACAAATAGTTACATAGACTGTCTACTGATATGAGGGTGTTGATTACTTATGCTTCGGCGGGAGCGGGGCACCGCAGGGCGGCTGAGGCAATATATGGGTATTTAAAAAGCAACCGCAAGGACCTTACGCTTGAGCTGGTTGATGTATTGTCTTTTACCGGAGGATTCTTTCGTTTTTGCTATAATTCGGGTTATCCGTTTTTAGTGCATTATGCCGTATGGCTTTGGGGATTTTTCTTCTGGTTGACTGAATTCAGGCTGACCCGGTGGCTTAGCCGTAAATTATCTTTAATTGTAAATTATCTTGGCTGTCGTAGGTTCGTTAGTTATTTAATCAAAGAGGATTTTGATTTTATTATTTCCACTCATTTTCTTAATTCAGAGCTGGCCGCAAACTTAAAACTAAGAAATAAAATTCGGGCAAAACTGGTTACGATAATTACGGATTTCGGAGTGCATCCGTTTTGGGTCTGTCGAGGCACGGATCTTTATATTGCCGCATCAGGCTCAACCAGGGATATATTATTAAAGATGGGGGTTCCGGCTGGCAGGATTCAAGCTTCCGGTATTCCTGTCAGCCTCAGTTTTACTAAAACTCAAAACAGGGCCCAGTTAGCGCAAAAATTGGGGATAAATGAAAAAAGTTTTACAGTCTTATTGATGACCGGTTCATTCGGTTCAGGGCCGCTTGAGGAGATCGCCGAGAGTTTTTGCGCTCAGGCGCAGGTGCTGGTAGTCTGCGCGAAAAATAAAAAACTTTTTAGCCGCCTGAAAAAGCGGGAATTAAAGAATGTGAAAGTTTTCGGGTTTGTGGATAACGCCGAAGAGCTTATGGGGGTAAGTGATGTTATAATTACCAAGCCCGGAGGTTCAAGTATCGCGGAGTTTTTGAATATGGGGTTATTCCCGATATTTATATCGGCTATACCCGGACAGGAGCAGGAGAATATCAGGGTTTTGTCCGGTTATGGAGTGGGACGTGAGCCAAATAATATCAGGCAGATTAAAGAGCTGGTTATTGAGTTAAAAAACGACCCGCAGAGGTTAGAGGGTTTAAAAAAGAATATCGCCCAAGCTGCCAAGCCGCTTGCCTGCCAGGAGATATCCAGTGTTATACGCTAAGGTTGTATTGGGCCTGCCTATTGACGGGCCGTTTGATTATTTAGTCCCGCAGGATTTAGAAAATAAGATTTCTATCGGAATAAGAGTATGGGTAAATTTCCGCAACAAAAAAGAAGTAGCCTACGTAACCGGCTTAAGCAATAAAACCAAAATCAAAAGAATAAAAGAAATTTCAGCGCTTATCGATACAGCGGCTGTTTTGGATGAAAAGATGCTGTTGTTGACCAAGAGGCTGTCTGAATATTACTGTTGTTCCTGGGGAGAGGCGATTGAGGCGGCGCTTCCGGATGAGTTAAGGAAAGGCAAGGAGATCGGCCTCGCCCCTCTGGGCTCGGCACTCCCTCGGGCAGTTTGCCCTCGGTCGCTTCTATTTCCTGCGGCGCCTGGCAATGACGCGCTTTTTGTCCAGGGGGTTGAGCGGATGCCGGTTTATTTAAGGGAGATCAAAGAAGTCTTAGCTCTTAAGCGTTCGGCGATAGTTTTGTTTAGCGATATCCCGGAGGCAGAAAAGGCTAAGGAGCTAATTGAGAAAGATTCAGGCGCGGAGGTTTTCTTGGCATTTCGCAAGCAGCCGGATGAGCTTAAGAGCTGGGAAAAGATCAGGCAGGCGCAGTGTTGCGTTGTTGTCGGGACACGGTCAAATATTTTTTCTCCGGTAAATAACCTGGGTTTAATTATAATTGATCAGGAGCAGGCGCAGGTTTATAAACAGGAGCAGGCACCGCATTATCATGCCAGGCAAGTCGCGTTAATGCGCGGGGAGATTTGCGCCGCAAAGGTTGTTTTGGGCAGCCGCATTCCTTCCCTTGAGAGTTTTTACCTTGCGCAAGAGGATAAGCTTAAATTTGAAGTTATCCCGGCTAAAGCCGCTTACCCTGAGGTCAAGGTCATCGACGCCCGCCGGCTTTCATACGCGGATAGAAAAAGCAAGCTCATATTTTCAAAGTTTTTGGCGGATGCGATTTATACAACTTTGAGCGAAAAGGGGAAGGTTTTGTTGTTTATCGAACGCAAGGGTTTTGCAACCAGCGCTGCCTGCCATAATTGCGGAGCGGCTTTAAAATGCCCGCGTTGCAATATCAACCTGGTATTCCATTTTGATGAAGATAAGTTAAAATGCCATCATTGCAATTTTAAGATGGATGTGCCTAATATTTGCCCGAGCTGCAATACCGGCTACATTAAATATTCCGGGATAGGCACAGAAAAGGTGGAGAGTGAATTGGCCAAGATCTTTCCGCAGGCGCGTATGGATGTAGATATTTTTGTTGCTACCAGTTCAGTAATTAAGCACCAGGATTTGAAGTTTGATTTGATAGGGGTAATGGCGATAGATAATTCGCTTAACCGGGTGGATTTCCGCGCAGCGGAGAAGACTTTTGGACTGCTTATGGGGCTGGCCAGCTTGACTTCCAAGAAAATGATCATTCAGAGCGTGAATGTTAACCATCATTGTTTCCAAGCCATAATTAAGAATGACCCGCAGCTTTTCTTGCAAGAAGAGCTGAAGCAGCGCAAACAGTTAAACTTGGCGCCTTATAAACATATGCTCTTAATAAAACTCAGGGGAATAAACCTGGAGAAGGTTAAGAAAAGCGCCCATGATTTATTTGAAAGGTTAAGCCTGATTAAAACCTCCAGTATAAAGATGCTCTCGCTTAATCCCGGCCAGCCGGCTAAATTGCGCGGGAATTTCTATTATCAGATATTAATGCGCGCATCCAGCCCGGAGAAGGCGAGCCATTTCCTAAAATTACACTTAAAAGAAGGCCATTTTTCGGGTATAATAGTGACAGTTGATATTGATCCTATTTAGCTATATTTAAGGTAAGGGTAAGAAAATGAAGATTGCATTCTTTGGCAGCGCACATTTCGCGGTCCCCGCACTGAAAGCTTTGATTAAAAGCGGCCATGAGTTGGTTTGCGTGGTTACCCAGCCGGATAAGAAGAAGGGCAGGCATTTGCATGTTGCAGGAACTGACGTAAAAAGCACGGCTGTTTCGGCAGGGCTTAAAACATTCCAGCCGGAAGATATTAAAGCTAAGGAAAGCGTAGATTTCCTAAAAAAACTGGAAGCCGAGCTTTTTGTCATTGTGGCTTATGGCCAGGTATTTTCACAGGAGGTCCTGGATATCCCGAAGATCATGCCGGTTAATATCCACGCGTCGCTGTTGCCGCGGTACCGCGGGGCAGCCCCTATTAATTGGCGATAATCAACGCGGAGAAGAAGACCGGAATAAGCATTATATACGTGAGCCTGAAAGTAGACTCGGGCCCGGTTATGCTGCAGAAGGAAATAAAAATTGAAGAAAGCGATAGCGCGATAAGCCTTGAGGAAAAGCTGCGAAATCTGGGGGCGGAGTTGTTGATGGAGGCCCTTACGATGATTGACAGCAGGAGCTACCGCCTGTTAGAGCAGGATGAAGATAAGGTAATCCTCGCGCCAAAACTTAAGAAAGAAGACGGTTTAATTGATTGGAGCGCCTCCGCGGCAGATATTCATAATCAGATAAGGGGGGTCTTGCCGTGGCCGGGGGCTTTTACCTGTTACCGCGGTAAAATTCTTAAAATATTCCAGGCGGATGTCCTGCCGATATTCCCAAATCATAAGCCTGCGCCCGGAGAGGTGGTCAGGGCGGATAAGCATGAGATTATCGTAGCTTGCGGCAGGGGGTTTTTGAACCTTAAGGAACTGCAGCTGGAAGCAGGCAAGCGTATGTCCGGACAGAATTTTATCATCGGGCATAAGCTTAAGGTTGGGGATATATTAGTGTGAGATTGGCCTCGCAATGACGGGGATATAAACTTGTTGTAAATTAAAGAAGTTCTGTTATAATTTATTTCTATGCCAGAATTAAGAAAAGATCCGATTATAGGTAGGTGGGTTATTATCGCCACTGAACGCGCCCGCAGGCCTGACCAGTTCGAAGGCCATAAAGAGCCGGACGACCATAGCACCTGTCCATTCTGCGAAGGCAGGGAAGCTAATACTCCTCCGGAGATTTACGCTATCCGGCCGCATAATTCTACGCGCAACGGGCCGGGCTGGGATTTACGCGTTGTCCCCAGTATCGCGCCTTTTTTAAGGGTTGAAGGGGATTTGGACCGGCGCGGTAATGGTTTATATGACGTGATGAACGGCTTGGGAGCTCATGAAGTGGTGATTGAAACCAATCAGCATATCGCCAATATGGCGGATTTGAGCGAAGAGCAGATTACCAAGGTGCTTAATTGTTATTCCGACAGAATAATTGATTTAGAGAAGGATCACCGGCTTAAATATGTTTTGGTGTTTAAAAATTACGGCAAAGGTTCCGGAGGCGGCTCGATCAGGCATTCCCGTTCGCAGTTGATCGCGACTCCCGTTAACCCCAAGCGCGTAAAAGAAGAGTTGGCCGGTTCGCGCCAGTATTATGAGTATCATGAGCGCTGTGTGTTTTGCGATTTGATAACCCAGGAGTTGGCGCAGAAAGAACGCGTAATCGCTGAATTTGACGGTTTTGTGGCGTTAGCCCCGTTTGCGGCGCGTTTTCCTTTTGAGACCTGGATCCTGCCGAAAAAACATTGTTGTGATTATACCTGTATGGACGCAGATTCCAGAAGTCGCCTGGCCCATGTGCTTAAGACCGTACTTTCAAAATTAAAGACAGGGTTAAATGACCCGGATTATAATTATATAATTCATACGGCGCCATTCCGCAGGCAGAAGATAGGTTATTGGAAGACTATTGACCAGGATTATCATTGGCATATTGAAATCATGCCGCGGCTGTCCAAGGTCGCCGGGTTTGAATGGGGCACGGGTTTTTATATTTGCCCGCTTCCACCTGAAGAGACAGCTAAATTTTTAAGAGAGGTAAAAGTTTAAGATGGCAGAATTAAGAAGGGATCCGGTTGTAGGCCGATGGGTGATCGTGGATACGGAACATCCGAGCAAGCCGGAGGATTTTGAATATGAGCAGTATATTCCCTCGGGCGGATTATGTCCGTTTTGTTACGGCAATGAGTTTATGACTCCTCCTGAAATAAGTTGTTTTCGCGACCCCTCTACCGGAGCAAACACCCCGGGTTGGCAGGTGCGCGTGGTGGCGAATAAATTTCCCGCTTTGCAGATTGAAGGCGAGCTTGACCGCCGGGGTTTGGGCATTTACGATATGTCAAACGGCGTAGGCGCGCATGAAGTTTTAGTAGAAAGCCCATACCATAATAAAGATATTCCTGAGCTTCTGCAGGGGGAGATTGAAAGCTACCTGAAGATGTGTTGTGTCCGGGCGGCGGATTTAAAAAGAGACAGCCGTTTTAAATATATAATGGTATTCCGTAATTATGGGCCGGCCGCAGGGGCATCTTTAGAGCATCCGCATACGCAGCTGGTTGCTCTTCCCATGGTGCCGAAGAACGCTCTTGAGGAGATACACGGGGCGCGTAATTATTATAATTACCGCGAGCGCTGCATATTTTGCGATATAATCCGCCAGGAGGTTTCCGATAAGGCCAGGGTAATTTTAGAGAATAAGTATTTTATTTCTTTCTGCCCGTTTGTTTCGCGGTTTCCTTTTGAGATCATGATTATGCCTAAACAGCATAGCGGTTATTTCTGCCATATGTCAGGGGATGAAATTTCCGCTTTAGCGCAGATCATGAAAGATACATTGGGAAAATTAAAAAAAGTATTTGAAAATTTGTCATATAATTATATAATTCATTCTGCACCTATTAATGGTGAGGCTGACGTTGAGTATTACCATTGGCATATCGAAATTATGCCTAAGCTGACGCAAGTAGCAGGTTTTGAGTGGGGGACTGGTTTCTACCTTGATCCAACCTCGCCTGAATTAGCCGCGCAGTATTTAAAAGCCGTAAAAGACTAAACATAATATATAGGGAAGGGTAACAAAATTATTAATAATTAAGGAGGATAGCATGGCTGTTAAAGTTGGTATCAATGGTTTTGGCAGGATAGGCCGTTTAGTGGCCCGGGCAATTTTGGAAAAAAACAGTAAAGATATCGAGCTTGTGGCGATCAATGATTTGACCGACGCCAAAAGCAACGCTTATCTTTTTAAATATGATTCCGTGCATGGGCGTTTTAACGGGGATGTGAAAGCGACCGCCGATGACGTAATCTCGGTAAACGGAAAAGAGATCAAAGTCTTAAAGAAAATGGACCCGGCGGAACTGCCCTGGAAAGATTTAGGGGTAGAGATTGTGATCGAGTCTACCGGATTATTCACGATCAAAAAAGACGGAGTGAATAAAAAAGGTAAGGCGGTCAAGGGCGCGGAAAATCATATAACCAAAGGCGGCGCTAAGAAAGTTATAATTTCGGCTCCCGCTGAAGGCGAGGATATAACTATAGTCCTGGGTGTCAATGAATCAAAGTATGATCCGAAAAATCATCATGTAATTTCCAATGCCTCATGTACTACTAACTGTCTTGCTCCGGTAGCCAAGGTTATGAATGATAACTGGGGTATTGTGAAGGGGCTGATGACGACAATCCATTCTTATACTAATGACCAGAAGCTGCAGGATATGGCGCACTCAGATTTACGCCGTTCCAGGGCTGCGGCGGTTTCCATGATTCCTACCTCAACCGGAGCTGCCAAGGCTTTATCATTGGTTATTCCTGAGTTAAAAGGAAAGCTGGATGGTTTTGCTATCCGCGTTCCCACGCCGAATGTTTCGGTAGTTGATCTTTCCGCAACCTTAGCTAAGAAGGTTACTGCCGAAGAGCTTAACGCCGCTTTTAAGGCAGCTGCTGAAGGCGCGATGAAAGGGATACTTGCATACACGGAAGACCCGGTAGTTTCAGTTGATTTTAACCATTGCGTATTAAGTTCGATAGTCGACGGTAAGTGTACCAAGGTTATCCAGGATGATTTTGTTAAAGTTCTTTCCTGGTATGACAATGAGTGGGGTTATTCAAACAGAGTAGTGGATTTGTGCGAGTATATTGTTAAAAAGGGATTATAAGGAAAGGCACCCCGCGCTGATTAGCGCTGCGCGGGTGTCCTCCTTGTGGAGGAATTATTAATGGCGAAGTTGACTTTAAAAGATGTTGATTTAAAGAATAAGACGGTGCTGGTGCGCGCGGATTTTAATGTGCCGCAGGATGCCAGCTTGAATATTACTGATGACACGCGAATCCGGGCGACTATACCTACTTTAAAATATATTTTAGAGCATGGCGCAAAAAAAATGGTATTAATGAGCCATTTAGGCAGGCCGGATGGCAAGGTGGTTGCTAAATACAGCCTTAAGCCTGTAGCTGCGCGCTTAAAAGAGTTATTAGGGCAGGAGGTATTATTTCTTAATGACTGCGTAGGCGACTCCATTAAGCCGGATATCGATAAATCAAAAGAAAAGGTTGTCTTGCTTGAGAATTTACGATATCACGCCGAAGAAGAAGGCAATGACGCTGATTTTTCCAAGAAGCTGGCGTCTTTAGCGGATATATTTGTTAACGATGCTTTTGGCACAGCGCACCGGGCTCACGCCTCAACTGAAGGGGTAACGCATTTTTTAAAATCATGTGCAGGGCTGCTTTTGGAAAAGGAGATTAAATATTTGGGCGAGGCGGTTAAAGATCCGCAAAAACCGTTTATGATTATCCTGGGCGGGGCAAAGGTTTCGGATAAAATCGGCCTTATTGAGAAACTCCTGCCTAAGTGCGACGCTATTATCGTAGGCGGCGGAATGGCTTATACTTTCTTGAAGGCGCAGGGAAAACAGATTGGAAATTCAAAGTTGGAAAAAGAAAAGCTGGAGACAGCCAAGTCAATTTTAGATAAAGCCAAACAGTTAAATAAAGAAATACTGTTACCTGTTGATAACATAATAGTTGATAATATTGACGCTAACGCTAAAACTGAAATCGCAGGCGAAAATATACCTGACGGCAAGATTGCCGTGGATATCGGTCCCAAGACAATCAAATTATTCGAAGATAAGTTAAGATCCGCTAAAACCATTGTCTGGAACGGGCCGATGGGCATATTTGAAATGGATGCTTTCAGCAAAGGCACGCGGGAGTTAGCCGGTTTTATCGGCAGCCTGAAATGTATTTCAATTATCGGCGGCGGGGATACGGCGGCGGCTATCGCCAAATTCAAATTAGAAGATAAGATGTCGCATATTTCAACCGGAGGAGGGGCAAGCCTGGAGTTTTTAGAGGGTAAAAATTTACCGGGTATTGCCGCGCTTACTGAAAAATAAGATGAGAAAAACGATTATTGCCGGAAACTGGAAGATGTATAAGACGATCGTAGAGGCTATTGAGCTTGCCAATGGCTTAAAACGTGAATTTTTTAAGCTGGATTTGGAGGCGGTGGATGTAGTATTGTGTCCGGCGTTTACCGCTTTAAGCGAAGTAGCTGAGGTTTTGGCTGAAACAGGCATCGGCTTAGGCGGCCAGGATCTTTATTGGCAGGAGGAAGGGGCTTTTACCGGAGAGGTTTCTCCGCTGATGTTAAAAGACGCCGGATGTCAATATGTGATTATCGGCCACTCTGAGCGCAGGCAGTTTTTTGGTGAGACTAATGAGACTGTGAATAAGAAAATCAAGGCAGCGATTAAAGCCGGGCTTACTCCTATTGTTTGTGTGGGGGAGAATTTGCAGGAAAGAGAAGCTAATAAAACATTTAAAGTTATAGAAGACCATATCAATAACGGGTTAATAGATATAAGCGGCTCGGACATATTGAAATTAGTCATTGCTTATGAGCCGGTTTGGGCAATCGGAACGGGCAAGACCGCAACTGGCGAGCAGGCGCAGGAGGTACATAAATTTATCCGTGATTTATTAAAGAAAAATTATGGACAGGAGGCATCCGACAGCATAAGGATCCAATATGGCGGAAGCGTTAAGCCTGATAATATTACGGAGTTAATGAACAAGCCGGATGTAGACGGCGCCCTGGTGGGAGGGGCAAGCCTTAAGGCGGATTCTTTTAGCGTGATTGTCACTAAAGCTAGCGAGGTTATAAAATGATGACGTTCGTAATTGTAATTCATGTGATTGCCTGTATAGTTTTGATTATCCTGGTTTTAATCCAGCGTGGAAGAGGGGCCGGGTTAGTGGAGAGTTTTGCCGGTGTGGAATCGATGTTCGGGACAAAGACCAGCGCTTTTCTTACGCGCACGACTACGATCATGTCCATAGTTTTTTTTATGACCTGCTTGAGCCTGGCGGTATTATCCGTTAAACAAAGCAAGTCATTGATGCGCGATGTTAAGGCTCCCGCTCCGGTGAAGGTTGAGGCTGTGAAGACAGTAGCGGCTCCGGTTAAAGCAGAGGCTCCTAAAACAGAAGCAGTAAAAGAAAAAGTTCAGCCGGAGGCAGGAAAAGCTGAGTAAAATATTTAATTTTTAGAGTTTTCTAAGGCTACCAGATTAACTGGTAGCCTTTGTTATAAAGACGTTTTATATAACTAATTCATTCTGTTTAACTTACAAAACAATTCTTTTGATTTAGCAAAAAGTAATTGTTTTGTAACCTCAAGGCATATAAAGAGATACATAAAGCGTCTTGTTAATCTATGAAAGATAAGAAGTTATTTTGGATATTTGCGCTGAGCAGCGCGGTTTATTTTACGCAAGGCATAGAAGGCCTGCCTGGCCAGGGGCTGTTTTATTACCTTAAAGAAACCCTGCATTTCTCGCCGGAAAAGATAATGATCCTTGGCAGCCTGACTACTTTTGCCTGGATGGTGAAGCCGTTCATCGGTTATGTCATAGACCATTCTTTCAGTAAGAAATGCTGGATATTTATTTCTCTGGGCCTGGATATAATTTTTGTTTTATTCCTGGGTTTGATGCAGATGCCGATTATTTTCCTGGTGATTTTGCTTGCGGTTACTTCCGCCAACGCCGCTTTCCGCGATGTAGCGGTTGACGGCATAATGTGCGTGGAAGGCAAGAAATACCAGGCTACCGGGAAAATCCAGAGCATCCAATGGGTTTCAATTTTAGTGGCAGGCCTGTTTACCGGTATAGGCGGGGCTTTTATCGCCGAGAAATGGGATTATAAGACTGCTTTTTTATGTCTCGTTCCTATTTATTTGCTCGTAGGACTGCCGGCTTATTTTTACAGGGAGGAGCCGGGAGAGAAAAAATATGGATCTTTATTAGCTGATTTAAAAAGGCTTTTTAGCGATAAAAAGATATTGATTATCGGGTTATTTATTTTTCTGTACAAGTATTCACCTTCTTTTGGGACGCCTTTATTTTTTATGCAGCGGGATACGTTTAAGTGGGGCAAGATGTGGATTGGTACGTTAGGGACTATCAGCACGGTCTGCGGGGTTGTCGGTTCGCTGCTCTATTATAAATTCAGCCAGAGGATAAATATCAAGAAATGGCTTTATTTTTCTGTATTCCTGGGAGCCTTAACTACTTTAAGTTACTTGTATTATACCCCTGTAACTGCTGTTATTTATGATACAATCTATAGTTTTCTGGGAATGTTTATCTTCTTGATGGTCATGGATTTTATGGCCCGGCATTCAATTAAGGGGCTAGAGGCAACTTCATTTGCCCTGCTGTGCAGTTTAAATAATTTGTCCGGGGTAGCCAGTAATTTGTCCGGTGCGTTCCTACTGCCGCTTGTCGGTTTAAAATGGTTGATTGTTTTATCCGCGTTGACCAGCTTCCTTTGTTTGCCGTTGATCCAAAAAATAGAGTAATAATTATTTATATTGCGTTTTAGGGGGAGATTTTATATAATATAATCATGATGGAAGCGCTTAGGCCATATATACTTAGCTTTATTCCGCTGTTTGTGGCGGTAGACGCCATCGGGAATATCCCGATCTTTTTTTCTCTGGTTGAGGGGTCCTCAAAAACCCAGAAGAATAAGATAATTTTTGACGCGGTTATCACCGCAATGGTTATCGCGGTTATTTTTATGTTTTTAGGCACCTGGGTTTTTTCGCTCTTAGGCATAACCATACCTGATTTTCAGATTGCCGGAGGAGCGTTATTGTTTGTTATCGCTGTTCGTCTTTTATTGCCCGGGGTGCAGAAGAGCGTATTGACCAGTTCTCATGATAAAGATATGGGGGTATTTCCGCTGGGCACGCCATTAATAACCGGGCCGGCGGTTTTGACTACCACGCTGATGATGATGAACAGCTTTGGCGCCGCGGTCACATTAGTTTCATTAATTTTGAATATGTTTTTTGTCTGGATTACTTTGGTCAAGACTGATACAATTATGAAGGTATTCGGCCCCAGCGGCACAAGGGCTTTTTCCAAGATAATGTATATATTGCTGGCGGCTATCGCGGTGATGATGATCAGGCATGGCATAATCGGAGCGTTTTTAAAATGATGCGCAAAGTTTTAACATTTATTATGGCTGGTGGAAAAGGAGAGCGGTTGCTTCCTTTGACCAAAGACCGCACTAAACCCGCAGTGCCTTTTGGCGGGATATACCGGATTATCGATTTTACTTTAAGCAATTGCATTAATTCGGGGATGCGCAAGATTTATATCCTTACACAGTATAAATCCGCATCTTTGCAGAGGCATATCCGCCTGGGCTGGAATTTTCTGCCTTCGGAGTTGGGGCAATTTATAGAGTTGCTTCCCGCCCAGCAGCGCATAGGTGATTCCTGGTATATGGGGACGGCTGATGCGATTTATCAGAACCTTTATACGCTGGAAATGGACCGTCCGGATGAAGTTTTGATTTTGGCTGGAGACCATATCTATAAAATGGATTATTATTCCATGATTGATGTGCATCGCGAACAAGACGCTGAGCTGACAGTTGGGGTGGTGGAGATAGAAAAGAGTAAAGCCAAACATCTTGGGGTGGTTGAGGTGGATCCGTCAGGCAAGGTCACGGGTTTTTACGAGAAACCGTCTAATCCTAAAACTATTCCCGGAAAACCGGACCAGATTTATGGCTCAATGGGTATCTATGTGTTTAAGCAATCTGTCCTGATGCAGGAGCTGCTTGAGGATGCTAAAAATAATAAATCTTCGCATGATTTTGGCAAAGATATTATCCCGCAGATGTTAAAGAGAGGGATGAAGATTGTCGCCTATAATTTCCGCGATAAAGATAAAAATGAAGGATATTGGAGAGATATAGGTACGATCGATGCTTATTATGAAGCGAATATGGAGTTGATCCAGGTTAACCCTACCTTTAATCTTTATGATCAGGAGTGGCCGATAAGGACATTCCAGGAGCAGTATCCTCCGGTCAAGACTGTGCATTCAGGAGATCGTGAAGAAGGAAGGGTCGGGCTGGTGCTTGATTCTGTGGTTTCTGAAGGCTGCGTGGTTTCCGGGGGCCGTGTGCAGCGTTCAATACTATCTCCTAATGTAAGGATAAATAGTTTTTCCGAAGTATATGATTCAATACTTATGGAAGGCGTTAATGTCGGCAGGTACGCTAAGATTAAGCGGGCGATTATCGATAAAGATGTTAATATCCCCCAGGGGATGATTATTGGTTTTAATCTGGAAGAAGACAAAAAAAGATTTTTTGTCAGCGCATCGGGAATTGTGGTGGTAGCCAAGGGCACGGAGATTAAATAGGGATGATTAGAAAGGCGAAAATAAGTGATATAAAGCAAATTCAGGAGTTGATTGCCTGTTTTGCCAAGCGGGATGAGATGCTGCCCCGTTCGCTGAATGAACTTTATGAGAATATAAGGGATTTCTGGGTATATGAAGATAAAGGCAGGGTAGCTGGATGCGCGGCGCTGCATATCTCCTGGGATGGCTTAGCGGAAATTAAATCTTTGGCAGTGGCTAAAAATAAACAGGGCAAAGGTATCGGGCAGGACCTGGTGGTAGCCTGCATGGCGGAAGCCAGGGTTATGGGGGCAAAGAAGGTTTTTGTGTTAACATATAAACCGGAATTTTTTAAAAAGTTAGGTTTTAAAAGAATCAAGCATGATGCCCTTCCGCATAAAATCTGGGCGGAATGTATTAACTGCTGTAAATTCCCCAATTGCCAGGAAATTGCCCTGTTAAAAATCTTGTAAAATCTAAATAATATGGTACAATCTTAAAACTTGTTATTAATTGGTCATTGGTGGTTTGACACCCGGCCCGAAAGGAAGTGGCCGGTGTGCCCTTTGCGGGCAAGGAGGAAGAGATGGATTATTTGTTGACTGATGAACAGAAGATGATCAAGGAGTTGGCGCATAAGATTGCCGAAGATAAGATTCGTCCGGCTGCGGCTAAATATGATATCAGTGAAGAGTATCCCTGGGATGTTTTAAAGGTTATGGCTGAATCTGATATGTTTGGATTATTCATCCCTGAAGAGTACGGCGGGTTTGCCACCAGTGTTTTTAATTTATGCCTTGCTACTGAAGAGTTTTCCCGGGCCTGCGGAGGTATCGCTGTTTGCTATGCTGCCAGCGCCTTAGGGACATTTCCGATTGTTTTATTCGGTGATGATGAGCAGAAGAAGAAATACCTGCCGGATTTGGCGAAAGGCAAGAAGGTAGCGGCATTTGCGATTACTGAACCGGAGGCAGGCTCAGATGCTTCAGGGATAAAGACTACCGCGAAAAAAGAAGGCGATTATTATATTTTAAACGGTCTGAAGCATTTTATTACCAATGGCGGTGACGCCGAGACTTATGTTGTGATTGCCATGACTAATAAGTCAAAAGGCGCCCGTGGGGCTTCAGCTTTTATTGTAGAAAAGGGGACGCCGGGTTTTACTTTCGGTAAGAAAGAGGATAAATTCGGCATCCGTGCATCGAGTACGCGTGAGTTAATCTTTACGGATTGCAAGATTCCCGCAAGAAACCTTCTTTCTAAAGAGGGTATGGGTTTTATCGTGACGATGAAGACTTTTGATATGTCTCGACCGGGAGTAGCTGCGCAGGCTTTAGGTATTGCTCAGGGCGCGTTAGAGTTAGCGGTAAAATACGTGCGCGAGAGGGTACAGTTTGGAAAACCTATTTCAAGTTTCCAGGGAATTCAGTGGATGTTAGCGGATATGGCAACGGAGGTTGAGGCAGCGCGCGGCCTGGTATATTCGACTGCCAGGATGGTTGATGCCGGAATCAAGGACGTGGCAAAAGAATCCGCGATGGCCAAGATGTATGCTTCGGATGTAGCGATGAAGGTTACGGTTGATGCTTTGCAGTTATTCGGCGGGTATGGTTATATGAAGGATTATCCAATTGAGAAATATGTGCGCGATGCCAAGATTACCCAGATTTACGAGGGGACAAATCAGGTGCAGCGTAATATTATCGCTTTGGCATTGATCAAAGAAATGGCTAAAATTTAGGTAATTATAGTTAATAATAAGTAAAAGTAAGTAAGTTTGAGTAAGTAAGGTAATCAGATAGGAATTAAAATATGAATATAGTAGTTTGTATAAAACAGGTCCCTGAGACAACTGAAGTAAGGATTAATCCTGAGACAAATACGCTTATGCGCGAAGGGGTAAAGTCAATTATTAACCCCTTTGATATGTACGCGATTGAAGAAGCGGTGCGGCTTAAGGAAAGATTCGGGGGTAAGGTTTCTGTGTTGACAATGGGGCCGCCGCAAGCGGATGGGGCTTTACGCGAAGCAATATCTATGGGGGCAGATGAAGGATTCTTGGTCTGCGACCGCGCTTTTGCCGGAAGCGATACCTGGGCAACCAGCTATACTTTGGCGGGAGCAATTAAGAAATTGGGCGCGTTTGATCTGATTATTTGCGGCAAACAGGCTTCAGACGGGGATACGGCGCAGGTTGGGCCGGGCATATCCACGCATTTAAATATTCCGCAGGTAACTTATGTAAAAAAAATAGAAGAGGCAACTGATAAATTGATGAAGGTTGAGAGGATGCTGGAGGAAGGATTTGAAATCATCGAGACTCCGCTGCCGGCGCTTTTAACCGTAGTTAAAGAGATCAATGAGCCGAGGATACCTTCGTTAAGAGGATTGATGAAGGCAAAGTCGGCTAAGATTACTACTTTTACCCAGAAAGAATTACAGTTGGATCCGCAGCAGATTGGCCTGTGCGGCTCACCTACTCAGGTTGTAAAGATATTTACTCCTACTCCCAGGGTTGGCGGACAGATGCTTACGGGCGAGATTCCCGATATAGCCAGGCAACTGGTAGATTTAGTTAAAGGCGAGGTTAATTAAGATGCCGATTTCGATTATTATTGAGAAATGCACGGGTTGTTCTCTTTGCGTAAAAGCCTGCCCGTTTGACGCAATCCGTATAATGGACAAGCTGGAGAGCAGTGGTTCGGCCTCCGATAGCCGAAGCCAGAAGAAAGCGGTAATCGATTTAAATAAATGCACTCTTTGCGGAGCCTGCAAGGACGCCTGTAAGTTTAAGGCAGTTTTGTTGGAGAAAACTCCGGCTAAATGTGATTTGCCGGATATAAAAGGTTATAAGGGGATATGGGTGTTTGTTGAGCAGAAGAATGGCAGGGTGCAGTCGGTTTCATATGAGTTATTAGGCAAGGCGCAGGAGTTGGCCAGGAAATTAAATTGTCAGGTGAGCGGGGTTTTGATCGGTAATAAATTAGAGGACCAATTGGATGAGCTGATCTTTTGCGGAGCGGATAACATATACCTGGTAGAGGATCCGGCGCTAGCGAATTTTCAGGATGAGCCGTATACGAATATTTTAGT
Organism: Candidatus Omnitrophota bacterium; assembly: GCA_041661605.1. GTDB lineage: Bacteria > Omnitrophota > Gorgyraeia > Gygaellales > Profunditerraquicolaceae > UBA6249. The sequence goes on from JBAZUE010000001.1 coordinate 216,759, forward strand.
TGAGTTGGTAAGAAAATATAAACCGGAGGTCCTTTTATGCGGGGCAACAAATATAGGCAGGTCTTTAATTTCGCGCGTGGCGATAAATATTAAAGCCGGTTTGACCGCGGATTGCACCGGCCTGGATATCGATCCTGATAAAAAGATACTATTACAGACGCGACCAGCTTTTGGCGGAAATATTATGGCGACAATCATTTCCCCAAATTACCGGCCGCAGATGGCGACAGTGCGGCATAAAGTATTTACTCCAATGCCGGCGGATAAAAAACGCAAGGGTAAAGTTATCCGGGAAAATTTTGACAGTTCTCTTTATGTCTCGCGTACGAAGCTTTTGGATATCATCGAAGAAATTGAATCTACGGTAAATTTATCCGAAGCGGATGTTATTGTCTCCGGGGGTCGAGGTATGGGGGGAGCTGAAAATTTCAAGATGCTGGAAGAATTAGCGCATGTGTTGGGCGCGGCAGTCGGCTCAAGCCGTGCGGCAGTGGACAGCGGCTGGATGCCTTATTCGCACCAGGTTGGACAGACCGGCAGGACCGTGGCGCCGAAGATTTATATTGCCTGTGGAATAAGCGGCCAGATACAGCATCTTGTGGGAATGCAATCCTCGAAGATTATTATCGCCATCAATAAAGATCCCGAAGCTCCGATTTTTAAGGTAGCTACTTACGGAATTGTCGGTGATTTATTCCAGGTTGTTCCTGCTTTAATCCAAGCTTTTAAGTCTTCTCTGCGAAAATAAGCTTACCCGCAAAAATAAATAAGACGCTTTATGTATCCTCTTGGCATATCTAATGGTTACAAAACAATTATTTTCTGCCTAATTTCAGCTATCTAAATCAAAAGAATTGTTTTGTAACTTATTGATAGGAATAGGTTTAGATAAAGCGTCTTACGGAGTTACGGAGTTTGCGTATACTGTCTACTTTGCATGAATATGCATTGTTTTGCTCTATAACAACCCTGATTTCAGCTATATGTCAAAGAATGTAAAGATTTTCCTTGACAAGATTGCTGAAGTTATTTATAATATTTTCCAGATTGCTTCGCCACTTCGTGGCTCGCAATGACGAGGAGAACAGGGGTTATGGTAAATACAAATTTGATGACTATTGAAGATCTGGCGGATTATTTAAAAGTAACGCGCAGGACTATTTATGATTGGCTAAAGCATAATAAGATTCCGGCGCTAAAGCTCGTCGGGCAATGGCGCTTTAAAAAAGATAAGATTGATGACTGGCTTGAAGGCCAGCAGTCGCAACCACATTAGAAAGGGAGTTAACCATGTATTTTAAAAGATTAGAACTTCTGGGTTTTAAATCATTTTGCGATAAGACCGTGCTTAACTTTGAGCCCGGGATTACGGCGGTGGTTGGCCCAAATGGCTGTGGGAAATCAAATATTTTTGATTCAATCCGCTGGGTATTAGGAGAGCAGTCGGCAAAGTCGCTGCGCGGCTCAGAGATGCTGGATGTCATTTTTAACGGCGCGGACAATAAGGAGCCGTTGAGTATGGCCGAGGTTAGCCTGGCTTTTGATAATTCTACCCGTTTCTTTAATGTTGACCATCCGGAGGTTTTGATTACGCGCCGGCTTTTCAGGAGCGGCGAAAGCGAGTACCTGTTGAATAAGGCCGTTGTGAGGCTTAAGGATATACTGGATTTGTTATTAGGCACAGGGATAGGAGCGGAAAGTTATTCCATTATCGCGCAGGGAAAGATAGACCTGGTTTTAAGCAGCCGTCCGGAAGACCGGCGTATGGTTTTTGATGAAGCAAGCGGCATAAGTAAATATAAAGCCCAGAAGAGGGAAACTACGCGCAAGCTGGATGAGACAGAACAAAACCTGCTGCGTGTAAATGATATTGTCGCCGAGGTCAAGCGGCAGATCAGCTCTCTGGAGCGCCAGGCCAATAAAGCGCGCAGGTACAAAGAGGTTTTTGAGGAATTAAAATTAAAAGAAACTGACCTGGCAATCATGGATAAAAAGGATTTTCTTAAACAAAAAAATGAGATTGCCGGAAAACTGGAAGATTTAAAAAAAGAGGATTTGGTATTAGCGGATGCGGTCGCTGAACTGGAGGTTAAGATCGCTAACCGCCAGTCTGAATTAAAGGCATTAGAGGAAAGTTTGATGGAGGGGCGCAGCCAGATACTTAATCTGGAGAACAGCCTGGTGCGCAATAATGAACACATCGTTTTTAACCAGCAGCGTATCGCGGAGCTCGAGGAAAATAGCCAGGTTTTAGAATCACAGATTGAGCAGGCAAGAAGCAAGCTGCTGCAGGATGAAGAAAAGCTGGAGAAGGTTCGGGTTGAATACTCAAGCCTGAAACAGAATATAGATGAGAAGCAGTCTGTATTATGGCAGAAAGAAGAGGAGATCAATAAGCTTGGCTCTTCGATTAAGAGTTCACTGGAAGCTATTTCTGAAAGCAAAAAGCTTATCCTGGATTTGGAAACCAGGATTTCCAATACCCATAATGAAGTAGGTGAGTTTAATTCCAAACATCAGGTATTCCTGGCGCGCAAAAAGAGGCTGGAGATCGAGAAGGCAAAGGTTTATGAAGAAAAGGTTATTTCCGAGGAGGCCTTAAATAAGGTTACGCAGGAGCTGGCAAGCACCCGGCAGCTGGTGGAAGATTTCAGGCAAAAAATCGCTAATGTAAAGACCAGCCTTGAACATGAAGGATTAAATTTAAACGGGATTACCCAGGAGATTACCAGGCTTGAAAATGAAAAGCTTACCCTGGTTTCACATAAAGAATTCCTGGAGAAACTGAAGAATAAATATGATGATATCGGCGAGTCACTTAACGCGGTGATTTATCTGGACAACCTGCCTAAGGAAAGTACAACCGGGTTGGTGGTGAAGATCCAGAATCAATCGGCTTTAAGCGATGAGGACAAGGCGTATTTTGGCTCCGCGGCCTTCAGGATAAGCGGAGAGGCCAAACCCATTGAGTTAGACACTCAGAATATCAGCGAAAAGATCGCCAACCTTGAAGAAAATCTCGGAGAGCTAAAGAACAGGAAGCTGCTGCGCCAGACTTGTATTTCAGAATTAACTAAGATGTCGGATGAATTGGAGCAGGAGCTGCGTAACCACGAGATTTCTTTAGCCAATAAGGAATCCAGCCACGCTACTACTTTGGAGCAGTTTAATAAAATAAAAGAAGAAGAGGATGTTATTGTTATGGAATTGGCGGATGTGGCCCGTGAAATCTTTACGATCGAGCAAAATTTAGCCGATGCCCAGGCTAAGCTTTCCAGCTTAAACAATGAAGAGAGGCTAATGCAGGATTCAATCGTACAGGAAGAAGATAATATTTCCTTAAACAGCAAGGCGCGTGAAGAGGTGCTGGTTTTAATTACCCAGACCAAGACGGAGATTGAGGCCTTAAACAAGCGTTTTAGTTCTGACGCGGCAACCTTAAAAATCCTCGATGAAACTTACGCGCAGGATAAGGCCAGCCTTGATAATATCGAGAGGCAGATATCTGATGCAAAAGAACGCCAGCAGGGTCTAAGGGCTGAGATCGTTGATTGCCAGAATAAAATTCATGAATCAGAGGCGCAGATCAAAGAAAAGAAAGTATCTCTATCGGATGTCGAGTTTAAATATAACGAAGTATCCAGCGGTACGGTCGGGGTGGCCAAAAGGATCGAGACTGACCGTAAGCATCTAGAGCAGATAAAAAATCAGCTGCATGAACTGGAGATGCAGGATAAGGATCTGGATTACCGGTATTCGGCAATAAAAGAGAGGATGGCGTCGGCATATAAGATTGATTTAGACCTTTTGGAGGAGCCGGCTAAAGAATTAGACAGGCAGGCTTTGTCCTCTGAAATCAGCGAATTAAAAAGAAAGCTGGATTCTTACGGCACGGTTAATCTGGTGGCTATTGAAGAGTATGATGAGTTAAAACAGCGCTATGATTTTCTTATCCAGCAACAGACTGATCTTTTGAATGCCAAGGAGTCGATGCATCAGGCAATCTTAAAAATCAACCGTACGACCAAGCAGATGTTTATGGAAACCTTCGAGAAGGTGAAGGTGGAGTTTAAAAATTATTTCCGCCTGCTTTTTAACGGAGGGGATGCCCAGTTGTTTTTGGTCGATGAGAATGATCCGCTTGAGTCCGGGATTGAGATTATCTGCCGGCCTCCGGGAAAGAAATTACAGAATGTGCTCCTTTTAAGCGGCGGGGAAAAGAGTATGTCGGCGATCGCGCTGATCTTCGCTATTTTTAAAGTCAAGCCTTCGCCGTTCTGCATACTGGATGAGATTGACGCGGCCCTTGATGAGGCTAATGTAGACAGGTTCTCCAGGGTTTTGCAGGAGTTCTCCAAGACTTCCCAGTTTATCGTGATTACGCATAATAAGAAGACGATTGTGAACGCCAGCGTTATGTATGGCATTACCATGCAGCAGTCGGGAGTCTCAAAGATAGTTTCGGTAAAATTGTCGCAGGATAAGCAAAAGCAGGAACAGCCGGTTACGGTTTAAAGCTTAACCGCAGCAGGTGGTATTCTTGCCATGGTTTTTGGCTTTGTAAAGGGATTTATCTGAAACGGTAATTAAATCCGCAGGACACTGACCATTCTCGGGGAAGGTGGCAATCCCCAAACTTACTGTCAGCATTTTATTAGGAAAGATCTCTTCGTTTAAGAACGGGTATTTTTGAATATCCACTCTCAGGCGTTCAGCGATCATATAGGCTTCTTTTTGGTCGGTCTGCGGCAGGATGACGCTGAATTCTTCGCCTCCGTAACGGCAGACGTGGTCCATTTTGCGCGATTGATTGCGCAGAAGCTGCGCTAAATCTTTTAATATTTTGTCTCCCGCCTGATGCCCCAGGGTGTCGTTATAAATCTTAAAATTATCTATATCTATGGTAACTAAGCTAAGTTTGGTTTTGGTCGCTTTGGCTTTTTCCAACTCTGTTTGCAGGAGATATTGAAAATACCCGTGATTCCAGAGGTTAGTCAGGTAATCCGAGTGCGCCCGTTCTGCGGTCAATTCAAAAAGCTGAGAGTTTTCAATCGCCAGGCCTGCCTGGTTAGCCAGCATGGTGAGCATGCGGATATCATCTTTGGTAATCGGATCGTTTGTGATAAAATTGTCCGCCACGATTATCCCGTTTACCCGGTCTTTTGCCTTTAAAGGGATAAGCAAAAGTTCGCTGCTTTCCAGCATTTTAATTACAGGAGAGTTGCGGTATTTTTGGATAGTCTGGCCGGTCAAATGCAGGGGCATGCCTTCTAAGACCGCTAAAGAAAGAGGGTTTTCCTCTTTATCATACATAGATACTTTTAAGTTCCTGACCTGGCGGTTAAAACCGGATTCCAATACCGAGCTGGAGTTTTTAAAAGCGTTGATTAAGTCTTCCAGGTCCATTTTTTCTTCTTCAATTTTGGTCCAGGCGGCGTTGGCTTCTTCGCCGCTTTCCGGGCCGATACCCATTTTACCCTCGATAATCTTTTCTTTTTCATTAACCAGAAAAAGCATCGCCCGGTTGAAGCCTAAACCGGTATGCGCGGTTACTCCGGTAAGAATGATGTAGAGGATCTCATCCAGTTTTAAGGTGGTGCGCATGGCATTGGAGATCTCATAGAGTATCCCCAGTTCGATTTTGGTGCGCTCAAGTTCTATCTTTAGTCTGTTTAATTCTTCCATAATGTTTTAAGTCTAACATATTTCTTGCCGATGTCAAGTAAGCCGGTTTGATATTGGACAGGAATTAGTTGACATTTCCCGGGCATTCCTATATAATTAATCAAATATTACCATACCCCGCGCTTATAATGATTTGCGCGGGTATGCCTTTGTAGGTTAACACCCGGCCTAAAAGGAAGTAGCCGGTGTACCCTTGCGGGTAAGGAGGAAGAAATGGCTCGATTATTAAAAAGTGTTTTAATAATTTTTTCTTTTTTATTCCTTTGTGCGACGGTTGTTTTTGCAGAAGATATTACTATTACGACTTATTATCCTTCTCCTTACGGAAGTTATAACGCTTTGCAGACAAACAGGCTTGGCGTGGGAGATAATAATGCCGATGGTGTTTTGAATTCTTCCGATGTGCCTGGTACTAACGGGGATGTATGGGTTAGTGGACATATCACGATGGGGTATCAGATTGTTACGGTGGTTATCCCTAATACTTATTCTATTGGATGGTATACCTGTGATTGTCCCGCAGGCAAGAGGGTTTTGGGCGGGGCATGTTCCGGAACGGGTGTTGCTTACACGTATATTGACGGTGGCGGCGCGGGCTTCCACTGTTATAAAAATGATCAGTGGGGGGCGAACTGGCAAATCCAGGCTGTTTGCGCTAATATGCTGTAATAGGTATAGTTTGTAAGATTCCTTGTGAGGTTTCCCTCCTTTCTGCGTCTATTAATGCAGGAAGGAGGGATTTTTATTGTTTGACAGTAATAGGGGGGTGGGTTATAATATTTTTTTAAATTTAAACAGTGGAGGTTAGAATGGCAGTTGAAAAAAAGAAGGAAGAAGCAAAGGAGACATCTGACCGGCAGAAAGCGTTGGAGTTAGCGCTGGCACAGATAGAAAAGCAATTCGGCAAGGGTTCAATTATGAAACTGGGCGCTCATACCAAGGCTAATGTTGAGACTATATCAACAGGCGCGCTTACTTTGGACCTTGCTTTAGGCGTGGGCGGGCTTCCTCGCGGCAGGGTGGTTGAGATATTCGGGCCAGAGGCTTCCGGTAAGACTACTTTGACCTTAACGGCGATAAGGGAGATTCAGAAAAAAGGCGGGGTGGCGGCATTCATTGACGCTGAGCACGCATTTGACCCGACTTATGCCAAGATAATCGGCTTGAATTTAGATGACCTTTTGATTTCTCAGCCGGATACCGGGGAGCAGGCTTTGGAGATCGCAGAAACCTTGGTGCGTTCCAACGCGGTGGATTTAGTGGTGATCGATTCGGTGGCGGCGTTGACTCCGCGCGCTGAGATTGAGGGTGAGATGGGTGATTCGCATATGGGATTGCAGGCGCGTTTAATGTCCCAGGCCTTGCGTAAGTTAACCGGTTCAATCAGCAAATCTCGAACTACGGTTATTTTTATTAACCAGTTAAGAGAAAAGATCGGAGTTATGTTTGGTTCGCCTGAGACGACTCCGGGAGGCCGGGCGCTTAAATTTTATTCGTCGGTAAGATTGGATGTGCGTAGAATCGCTTACTTAAAAGAAGGGGATAAAGTTATTGGTAATCATGTCAGAGTAAGGGTGGTTAAGAATAAAGTCGCTCCGCCATTTCGTGAGGCAGAGTTTGATATTATGCACAACGAAGGGATTGTCAAGACAGGCGCGGTGATTGACGCATCGATAAGCTTAGGAGTAATCGCTAAATCCGGGACGTGGCTTTCTTTTGAAGATAAAAAGTTAGGCCAGGGGCGGGATGCGGCAATAAAATTCCTAAAAGAAAATCCTAAATTACAGGAAGATATTGAAAAGGAAGCGCGTAAGAAATTCAGTCTCGCCGGTTAGGCCGCAAGGCCATGGTTTGGCTTCCGATAGCCAAAGCCATAGGCCGCAAGGCCATGGTTTGGCCTCCAAAGCTAAAGAGTATGCTTTTCTGCTGCTTAAGTTTCGTCTGCGCAGTGAAAAGGAGTTGATAGAGAGGTTAAGGCGAAAGGGTTTTTCCGAAGAGCTATCCCAAGAGACGGTAAACTTCTTAAAAGATAAACAGTTTATTGATGACCGCGTTTTTGCCAGGGGCTGGGTTTCCAGCCGGCTTAAGCGGCCGTTTGGCTTAAGAAGGATAAAACAGGAATTGATGCAGAAGGGGCTGGATAAGCAGGTTATTGAAGAAGCTTTTGTTCAGGCAAAAGAGGATTACGACGAAGCCAGCATAGTTAAACAGTTAGCAGAGCTAAGGTTGTCTAAACTAAAAAACATAGAGCCGCTTAAGGCAAAGGCGAGGGTATACGCGTATTTGATGCGCAGGGGATTTTCTCCGGATTTGATTATTAATGTATTGAGGAAGTAATTGTTTTGTAACCATTAGAAATATAAAGAGATACATAAAGCGTCTTGTATATGACTGCAGATAGGTTAAGAGAGAAATTCCTGGAATTTTTTAAGGCCAGGAAACATAAGATTGTTGAAAGCGATTCTTTGGTTCCCAAGGATGACCCTACTGTATTGTTTACTCCTGCCGGGATGAACCAGTTTAAAAAAGAGTTTATGGGTTTTGATTCGGGATTCAAGCGCGCGGCAACAGCGCAGCGCTGCCTGCGCACGGATGACCTGGATAAAGTCGGTAAGACAAGCGCTCATCACACTTTTTTTGAAATGTTGGGGAATTTTTCCTTTGGAGACTATTTTAAAGAGGAGGCAATTGCCTGGGCCTGGGAGTTTTTAATCAAAGAGTTAAAGATCGATCAGGATAAACTCTGGGTTTCGGTTTACCAGGAAGATGATGAGGCTTATGATATTTGGAAAGATAAAATAGGTATTCCTGTAAATAAGATTGTAAAGCTCGGGGATAAAGATAATTTCTGGCCTGCCGAGGCTAAGACAAAAGGGCCAAACGGCCCATGCGGCCCATGCTCGGAGATATTTTATGATTTTGGGCCTGGTGTGGGCTGTGGGGAGAAGATTTGCGATCCGTCCTGCAGTTGCGGAAGGTTTGTTGAAATATGGAATCTGGTGTTTACGCAGTTTAACCGCAAGGATGATGGTTTGTTAGAGCCGCTGCCGAATAAGAATATTGATACGGGCATGGGTTTAGAGAGGCTGGCCGCGGTTATGCAGGGTAAGCAGAATAATTTTGAGACGGAATTATTCCAGCCGATAATTAAAGAGATAGAATTAGGATGCCAAGATATTAATGGGGAGGGAGCCGGTAATGGCATGTTCTATGCAATTGCCGACCATTTAAGGGCGGTGGTTTTCTCGATATATGACGGGATTACTCCGTCTAATGAGGGCCGGGGTTATATTGTCAGAAAAATTATTCGTAAAAGTGTTATGCATTTGAAGAGCCTGGGCATAAATAAGCCGTTTTTAAATAAGTTAGTCGGCCAGCTTGCACAAATAATGCAGGCGCCTTATCCGGATTTAAAAGAAAAGCAGGAGGATATTGCCCAGGTAATTTTGAATGAAGAAAAGAACTTTATTAATATTTTGAATTCAAGCGAAGTTCTGTTCGCTAAGATTCCTTTGAATTCCGGAGCAGAAGAAATAGGGGAAGCCGTTTTTAAACTGCATGATACATACGGATTCCCTTCGGAAGAGATAGAAAAATACCTGAAAAAACAAAATGTTGATAATTTGGCTGCGATAGCTGATGTTGTAAGCAGGAAATTCGAAGAACAGCGGGAACGCTCCAGATCGCAGAGCACAATGAAAGGCGATGTTTTTGATGCTAAGGGTTTGGGCTTAAAGCTAAATGCTACGAAGTTTGTCGGTTATAAAGAGAGCTCCGCGGAAGCCAAAATCCTGGCTATTTTAAAAGACGGCAAAGAAGTAAATGGGGCTTTAACAGGAGGTATTTTCCAGGTTGTTTTAGACCGGACTCCATTTTACGCCGAATCCGGAGGACAGGTTGGCGATACCGGTGAATTAATAAGCGGAGCGAATATTTTTAAAGTTTTAAATACGCAGAAAATCGATAATGTTTTTTTACATATTGGAGAAGTTAACTCCGGCAGTTTTAAAAAAGGCGATAAAGTGACGGCCCAGATTGATGTCAAGCGCAGATTGAACATTGCCAGGAACCATACTGCTACGCATATATTGCAGGCGGCTTTGCGGGAGGTTTTAGGCAGCCATGTCCAGCAGCAGGGATCTCTGGTGGCGGAAGAGAAATTCCGTTTTGATTTTACGCACTTTAAAGGTTTGTCAAAAGAAGAGATCTCCAGGGTTGAAGAGGTAGCAAATAACTGTATAGCCAAGAGTCAGCGGATAAACTGCGAAGAGATGAATTTTAAAGAAGCGAAAAAGGCAGGGGCGTTAGCGTTCTTTGAGGAAAAATACGGAGAGATGGTACGCGTGGTTACCATGGGGGATATTTCAAAAGAACTCTGCGCAGGCACGCATCTTGATAATATCAGCCAGATTGGCTTTATAAAAATAATTAGCGAGGGTTCAGTAGCCAGCGGTATCAGGAGGATTGAGGGGGCTACTGACAGTTTCGCGGAGAGATTTATCCAGGATGAAGAGCTTAAAGCCATTGAAGAATCTAAGAAAAAGTGTAAGTTAAAGGATTTAAAGGAGCAGGAGAAAAAACGCAGCTTGGAAATAAGTAACAGTTTACGGGATGCGGCGCCCAGGCTTATAGAGAAGGCAATAAAGTTAAACGGTGTAAATTTAGTTTTATCGCTTGAGGCGGGTTTAGATATGAGCGCTTTGCGGCTTCTGGCGGATAAAGTAAAAGAGGGGCTAAATCACGGGGTGATTGTTTTAGGCTCGCAGGACAGCCAGCAAAAAAAGGCATATCTGGTTATCGCGGTTACGCAGGATTTATTACCCAGAGGCCTGGACGCGGGGGCGTTAATCCGTCAGGCTGCTCCGGATATCGGAGGTTCAGGCGGAGGCAGACAGGATTTTGCCCAGGCTGGAGGAACAAAACCGGAAAATTTTACATTGGCATTTGAGAAAATAAGAGCTATAATTAAAGCTTTATGAGAGGGTATATAGCGGAATGAGAATAATTAAGGCAGCAAGTAAACAGTTAGAGAAGGTTTATAACCGGGGCTTAACGCGGCAGGCGCGCGTTGAGGACAAGGTCAGAAAGATTATTGATGATGTGCGCCTTTTCGGGGATGAAGCGCTGATTAAGTATACCCGCAAGTTCGACGGCGTAAAGATGCTGCCGAGGCAGTTAAAGGTTTCGGAGATTGAAATCAGCGGCGCATACGCCAATATCAGCCCGAATTTTGTCAGCTCTCTTAAAGTAGTTATAGAAAACGTAAACCGTTTTTACCGTAAGCAGCTGCGTAAATCCTGGAGGATCAAAGGAGCAGACGGAATAGTGTTAGGTGAAAATTATACCCCTCTGGAAAGAGTGGGTATTTATATTCCCGCCGGGACCGCTCCGCTGGTCTCGACTGTTTATATGACGGTTTTACCGGCAAAGATGGCAGGGGTAAAAAAGATCGTTTTGGCCAGCCCTCCGGATAAAAACGGCTATATTAATCCGCACATATTAGTAGTTGCCGACCTGCTTAAGGTTGATGAGATTTACCGTGTTGGAGGAGCGCAGGGGATAGCGGCTTTGGCTTATGGGACTAAGACTATTCCCAGGGTGGATAAAGTTGTCGGGCCGGGGAATATTTATGTAAGCGAGGCAAAGCGGCAGGTTTTTGGTATAATTGATATAGATATGATTGCCGGGCCCACGGAGCTGGTGGTTATTGCCAACCGTTTCAGCGACCCGAAATTCATTATCGCCGATTTGCGCGCGCAGGCTGAACACTCAAAAGGCCTGGCAATATTGATCACTAATTCCAAGGGATTGGCTAAAGAGGTAAAATCCCAGTTGGACGGAGATAACGGTTACATTATTTTGACTAAGAATTTAAAGCAGGCCTGTGAAATTTCCAATAAAATCGCGCCGGAGCATTTAGAGATACTGGTGCAGAATCCTAAGGGGCTGTTAAAGAATATAAAGAATGCCGGGGCGATATTCTTAGGGCCTTACAGCCCTACTGCGGTGGGGGATTATGTCGCCGGGCCCAGCCATGTTTTACCGACGGGCGGCACAGCCAGGTTCTTTTCCGGCTTAAGCGTGTCAGATTTTGTGAAGAGCTGCCATATTATCAGTTATTCCAAGAAAGCGCTGGAAAAAATGCGCGAGCCGCTGGAGAAGATTGCCGGAATTGAAGGACTGCAGAAGCATGTGGATTCGGTGAAAGCCCGTTTTTAAGGAGAAAAATGGAAAAAAGAATTGCCGAAGTCAATAGAAAAACGAATGAAACAGAAATATTTATTAAGTTAAATATTGATGGCACTGAAGAAAGAAAGATTAAAACCGGCATAGGCTTGCTTGATCATATGTTAGATCTTTTTGCTTACTGGGGGCATTTTGATTTGGAGACAATTGTTAATTGGGGAGATTTCAATATTGATATCCACCATACTAATGAAGATGTGGGTATAGTTTTAGGCCAAGTTTTTAAAAAGGCTCTTGGTGAAAAAGTGGGAATTAATCGTATCGGTTCAGCAAGCGTGCCCATGGAAGAAGTAACGGCTACTGTAACAGTTGATATAAGCGGCAGGGGTTTCTTTAAGGGGATCCAGGTTCAGTGGCCCGCGGGCTTTTTGAATCCTGAAATTACCGAGACAAAAGAATATTCATTGGAATATGCAAATCATTTTTTTGAATCGTTTGCGAAAAATATGGGCCTGAATTTGATAATTGAATTAAAAGGCGGTAATCGAGATTTGCATACTAATTTAGAACCGGTATTTAAAGGATTAGGTATCGCTCTGGATCAAGCCACGCAAATTGACCCGCGCAGAAAAGGCATCCCTTCTACCAAAGGTGTCATTGACTGATGAAGATAGCGATCATTGACTATGGGATGGGCAATATTCATAGCGTGTCCAAGGCCATCCAGCTTTGCGGAGCCAGTCCCGTTGTAACCAATAAAAAAAGCCAGTTAAACTCTTGCGCAAAAATAGTCCTGCCGGGAGTGGGCGCTTTTGATGACGCGATTGCGGAGTTGGAAAGGCTGGGGTTAGTTTCCGTTATTAAGGAGCAGATTGGAAAAAGAAAACCGTTTTTGGGAATTTGTTTAGGTATGCAGCTTTTGTTTGAAGGGAGCCAGGAGGCGAAGAATAAAGAAGGCCTGGGAGTTTTTAAGGGGCAGGTAGTTAAGTTCAGCGCTAAATTGGGACAAAAAGTTCCGCATATGGGGTGGAATAACCTGGGGGATATTTTGTCCGGATGCCCTTTATTAAAGGGAATAAACGATAATGAACAGGTATATTTTTGCCACTCTTATTATCCTGAGCCCGCGGATAATTCTATAGTCGCTGCGACTTGCGGCTATGGCGTAAAGTTTGCTTGTGTTTTAGCCAGGGAGAATATTTACGGCGTGCAGTTCCATCCGGAAAAAAGCCAGTCAGCAGGGCTTAAGATAATTAAGAATTTTGTAGAGCTATGTTAATCATTCCGGCGATAGATTTAAGAGGCGGTAAGGTAGTCAGGCTTTTCCAGGGTAAATTCGATCAGGAAAAGATTTATTCCAAAGACCCGGTTAAAGTGGCCAAGCATTGGGCCAGGCAGGGCGCGAAATTCCTGCATATCGTGGATTTGGATGGGGCTTCCAGCGGTGTATCTAAAAATCTGGATGTTTTAAAAGAAATAATAACCCAGGTGGGTGTTCCTCTTGAGTTTGGCGGCGGGGTAAGGAGCATGGAAAAAATATCCGAACTACTGGGCATGGGGGTAGAGAGGGTGGTTTTGGGCACGCGGGCGGCTAATGAGGCGCAGTTTTTGAAAAAGGCCTGGAAGAAATTTGGCGAAAAGATTATTGTGAGTATCGATGCCAGGGGCGAAAAGGTTTTAACTCAGGGATGGAACCGCGCTACTTCCAAAACAACGTTGGATTTTGCTAAAGAATTAAAGGAGGTGGGATTTAAACAGCTTATCTATACGGATGTCTCCAGGGATGGCGCTTTGGCCGGCCCGAATATTCTGGGGATAAAGGAATTGATTAGTAAAACCGGTTTAAATGTTATTGCTTCAGGTGGAGTGGCGGATTTAAAGGATCTGGTTAAGCTTAAGAGTTTGCAGAAGAAGGGTTTGTCGGGGGTAATTATCGGTAAGGCTTTGTATGAAGGTAAATTTACTTTGGCCGAGGCTTTAAAAAACTAAGGGGGGATAGGCATGGAAAAAAGAGTATTGTTGTTGGGGGTAGCGGCATTTTTTGTTATTTCTTTAAGCGGGTGTTCTACGGCTAGTAAGAAAAAGGATTTAGAAATGCAGGGTTTGAGAAACCAGGTTTCCGCTCTTGAAGCACAGGCTCCCGCTAAAACTGAAGAGACAAGCAGCGCGGAGGAAGTTTCAACAAAAAGCACGGAAGCATCAACGGAGAGTTTAGATAAAACCGGAGAAGTAAAGGAACGGCCGAGCGCAAGGCAGATTCAGGCAGCTTTAAAAAATGCCGGCTATTATGAAGGGGTTATTGACGGTAAAATTGGAAAGAAGACCCGTCAGTCGATAAAAGATTTTCAGAAGGCGAATAATCTTTCAGTGGACGGCAAGGTAGGAAAAAAGACCTGGGCGGCCTTGAAAGAATATCTGCAGAAGAAAGTAAAATAAGCGAGGCCATAACTTATGGAGGCGTAGCCGACATAAGTTATCTGGCCGAGCTTATCCTTGCGAGCAGGAGAGCAAGGATATTGTTATATAAAACAAGAAAGTTATATGTTAAGTAAACGTATTATTCCTTGTCTGGATATTAAAGCCGGCCGCGTGGTAAAAGGCGTAAAATTCCTGGGGCTTCGTGATGCCGGGGATCCGGTCAGCGTGGCCAAGGCTTATGATGCCCAGGGAGCCGATGAGCTGATTTTTCTGGATATCACCGCCAGTATCGAAAATAGGAAAACCCTGCTGGTTCTGGTTGAAGAGATCGCCAGTAATATTTTCATGCCGTTTACGGTCGGAGGGGGTATAAGCGAGATTGAAGACATCCGCAATATTTTGAATGCCGGAGCGGAGAAGGTTTCTCTTAATACCCAGGCAGTGAAATTTCCGGAGTTAATCAGCAGCGCCGCGAAAAGATTTGGCAGCCAGTGTATAGTGGTAGCTATTGACGCAAAGAAACAGGGTGATTTCTGGGAGGTTTTTATTAACGGCGGAAGGACTCCTACGGGTATTGATGCCGTGATCTGGGCGGAAAAAGCCGCCAGGCTTGGGGCAGGGGAGATTCTTTTGACGAGTATGGATTATGACGGTACAAAAAATGGTTATGACTTGAAGCTGACTAAGGAAATTACGTCCAAGGTGAACATCCCGGTGATTGCCTCTGGCGGCGCAGGTAAGCTTGAAGATTTCTATAATGTGTTTATGAAAGCAGGCGCGGATGCCGCTTTGGCCGCTTCGCTTTTCCATTATGGCAGGCTTTCCGTAAAACAAGTTAAGGAATATTTAAGTCAGAGAGGGATAAGCGTGAGATTATGAAAAGTATAAAATTTAAATTAAAAGATTTAAAGTTCGATAAGAACGGATTGATACCGGCGATAATCCAGGATTATAAAAATAACCAGGTTTTGATGGTGGCTTATATGAACCTGGAGTCGTTGCGCAGGAGTTTAAAATCAGGTAAAACATGTTTTTGGTCGCGTTCAAGAAAAGAGTATTGGGTCAAAGGTTTAACCAGCGGGCATTTCCAGTTTGTCAAATCTATAGCTTATGATTGCGATATGGACGCGCTTTTAATCAAGGTGCGCCAGGTGGGGGCGGCTTGCCACACAGGCAACAGGAGTTGTTTTTATAGAGAACTTAGATGATCAAACCAGATTTCAAAGAATTTCTAAAGTTAAGCAAAAAAGGTAATGTGATCCCGGTTTATATGGAGGTTAATGCGGATATGGATACTCCGGTTTCCGCCTTTTTAAAAATTAAGCAGGGTGATTATTCTTTTCTTTTGGAATCAGTGGAGGGGCAGGAGAAGATCGCGCGGTATTCCTTTTTGGGTACCAATCCCAGCATGATTTTCAAAAGCAGGGGCAGGCAAATCGAAATTATCGAACCCGGAAAAAATAAAAGCCGGAGTTTTCCTACCAAAGAAACTCCTCTGGATGAAATTAAAAAGATAATGCAGGATTTGCGCAGTGTGGAATTAGCCGGGCTGCCGCGTTTCTACGGCGGATTTGTAGGTTATATTGGATATGATGCGGTAAGGTTTTTTGAAAAAATCCCTGATAAAAACAAGGACCTTTTGGGGATCCCGGATACTCTTTTTATTTTAACGGATACAATTTTAATCTTTGACCGGCTTAATCACTCCTTGAAAATTGTAAATAATGTTATTTTGCCTAAACAGGCAGGAGTTTTAAGAAAAAAACAGCTTTACCAACAGGCAATTAAGAAGATTGAATCAATCCATGATGATTTTAGCCGTTTTGTTGTCCAGAGTAAACCGTCTAAGCGGGCCGGCAAGTTAAACATCAGCAGTAACCTTAGCAGGCAGGAATTTATCAAAATAGTTAAGAAGGGCAAGGAATATATAAAGAAGGGTGATATTATCCAGGTAGTTTTATCACAGAGATTTAAAGTTAAGACACATAAGGACCATTTTGAGGTTTACCGGGCTCTTCGCAGCCTTAACCCGTCTCCGTATATGTATTATTTAAAGTTGAAGAATTTTTCTATTGTAGGTTCAAGCCCGGAGATGCTCGTGCGCTGTGAAGACG
The DNA here is from genome assembly GCA_041661605.1 of Candidatus Omnitrophota bacterium. Lineage (GTDB taxonomy): Bacteria > Omnitrophota > Gorgyraeia > Gygaellales > Profunditerraquicolaceae > UBA6249. Next base: position 233,162 of record JBAZUE010000001.1, read on the forward strand.
GCCTGGTGCAGAACCGGCCTATTGCCGGAACCCGCAGGCGCGGCAAGGATAACCAGGAGGATATGCGTTTAGAAAAAGAGCTTTTGAGCGACGAGAAAGAAAGAGCGGAACATTTAATGCTGGTGGATTTAGGCAGGAATGATTTAGGCCGCATAAGCAAGCTGGGAATGGTCAAGGTTGATGATTTTATGCGCGTGGAAAAATATTCTCATGTAATGCATCTGGTCAGCGGGGTAAGCGCAGTACTTGACAAAAAAAGGTTTGATATCTATGATGTATTAAAAGCCGCTTTTCCGGCAGGCACAGTCTCAGGGAGCCCCAAGATACGGGCGATGGAGATTATTGACGAACTGGAGAATTTGCGGCGCTCTTTGTATGCCGGATCAATCGGTTATTTTAGTTTCTCGCATAATATGGATACTTGCATTGCCATCCGCACGATAGTGCTTAAAGATGGTTTTGCTTATGTGCAGGCTGGCGCCGGGATTGTCGCTGACTCTGTGCCGGAGAAAGAATACCAGGAATCAGTGAATAAGGCTAAGGCTATGATGGAAGCAATTAAAAGGTAAAGATACCCCGCGCTAAGGCACCCGACGCCAATAGGTATTGCGTCGGTGTGCGCTAAGGTAGCGCAGTATGCCCTCGTGGGCAAAGGAGGATACACAATGGCGGTACATATTCGTTTAAGAAGGATAGGAAAAAACCCTAAAGGTAAACCGCATTTTCGGGTTACTGTTTTTGATGAACGTAAAGGCCGGGACAGCCGGTTAATTGAAGAGGTAGGTTACTATAAGCCGACAACCGGCCAGGCAGTGCTCAAAAAAGAGCGTATTGCCGCCTGGGTAAAAAACGGCGCGCAGTTATCGGTTACCGTAAAAAGTTTACTAAAGAAAGATAAAGGAGCTTAATATGCCACAGCAGAGCGCAGCCAGTCCGTTAATTCAGCTTTTTCCGTTAGTTTTAATTTTTATTATTTTTTACTTTTTGTTGATCCGGCCGCAGAAACAAAAAGAAAAAGAGCATCAGAAGATGATAACCGGAATTAATAAAAATGATGAAATTGTCACTTTAGGCGGCATACACGGCACAGTGGTTAATGTAAAAGAGAAGACTTTGATCCTGCGAATTGACGAGAACGTGAAAATGGAGATTGATAAAAACAGCGTCGCTTATATTAAAAACCCTAAGAACGTTTAAAAACAGGAGTTTTAAAATAATGGAAAGGAAACTGATCTATAAAATATTACTTATCCTGGGGGTTGTAGGATTATTTTCATTTTATGCCTTCCCTTTGGATAAACGTATTAATCTGGGGCTTGATTTAAAAGGCGGGATGCACCTTTTGCTTAAGGTGGATACTTCCCACCTTGAAGGCCAGGCTAAGCTTGATGCCTGTGATCGGGCTGTAGAGGTGATCCGTAACCGTATAGATGAGTTTGGGGTAAGAGAGACTTCCATTCAAAAGCAGGGCGAGGATGAGATCGTTGTGCAGTTGCCGGGGGTCAGTGACCGGGAACGAGCCATTGATATTATCGGAAAAACCGCGATGCTTGAGTTCAAGATTGTTTCCGATGATTCGGCTAAACTTAAAGATGCTTTGGCGGGGACGGTCCCTGATGGGTATGAATTAAAATATACCCTGGATGAAAATGAGCCGTTGCTGCTTGATAAAAAGGCGGAATTAGTAGGGGATGCTTTGACGGGTGCGGAAGTGCGCTTTGACCAAAGCCAATTTAATGAACCGATTGTTTCTTTGAAGTTTAATGCTGCAGGCGCTAAGAAATTTTCCGAAGTGACTGCGGCTAACGTAGGGAAGCGTCTGGCAATTGTTCTGGATGGCAAGGTGCAGTCAGCCCCGCGCATAAGAGAGGCAATCCCTTCAGGCGAGGCAGTCATTACCGGCAGGTTTGACGCACAGCAAGCGCAGGATCTGGCGCTTATTTTAAGAGTCGGTGCTTTGCCCGCGCCTATGCATATTGAAGAAGAGAGGACGGTCGGTCCTCTCTTGGGCCAGGACTCCATAAATAAAGGAGTTAAGGCCTGCATGGTTGGTTGTGCATTGGTTTTTATTTTTATGCTGGGCTATTATCTTTTAGCCGGATTTATCAGCGACATCGCGCTTTTATTAAATCTTATAATAATTCTTGGTGGTTTAGGTTTATTACCGGCGCTTTTCCCGGGAGTTTCGGCAACCCTGACATTGCCTGGTATTGCCGGTATCGCGTTGTCTTTGGGCATGGCTGTAGATGCCAATGTTTTGATTAATGAGCGTATCAGGGAAGAGATTGCCATGGGCAGGGTTTTGCGTACTGCCATAAGCAATGGTTATTCGCGGGCTTTCAGCGCTATATTTGATTCCAATCTTACTACTTTGATCGCGGCATTTCTGTTGTTCCAATTCGGGACAGGCCCGATCCGTGGTTTCGCAGTTACTCTGACCATTGGTTTATTGGCAAGTATGTTTACGGCTATAGTAGTTACCAAAGTGATCTTTGAAATCTTGCTTAACCTGGGATGGATCAAGAGCCTGCCGATGTTAAAGTTAATCGGAGAAACTAAACTTGATTTTATCGGTAAAAGGAAGATATTTTACGCGCTATCTATTATTGTAATTGCGGTGGGGATTTTCTCATTTTTTAAGAAAGGACCGGCGGTCTATGGCATTGATTTTTCCGGAGGCCAGCTTCAGGAATATAGCTTTAAGAATATCCCTTCCATAGATAAAGTCAGGGAGGTGTTAAAAGATATTAATTTGGCGGATGCAACCATACAGCAATTTAAAGAAAACCCGAGGGTGGTTTTAATCAGGACATCCGAAGACAAGAATCAGATCCTGACCAATAAATTAAAAGCGGTTTTCCCTGATGAGGATATCCAGATTCTAAGGATTGAGAGGGTAGGTCCGGTGGCAGGGAAAAATCTTAAAACAAAGGCTGTCCTGGCATTGATTTGGTCATTAGTGGGTATCTTGATTTATGTGAGCTTCAGGTTTAAACACATTAATTTTGCTGCCGCAGGCGTAATTGCCCTTATACATGACGTTTTGGTATCTATGGGTTTTTTAGTAATTACTAACCGTCAGATTGACCTTCTAAGTGTTACTGCTTTTTTGACTATAGCAGGTTATTCTATTAATGATACTATCGTTATATATGACCGTGTGCGCGAAAATACTCATCTTTACCGGAAACTTTCTTTGAAAGAATTGATTAATTTAAGCGTGAACCAGACTCTTAGCCGGACCCTGCTTACTTCCGGAGTGACGCTTTTGGTAGTGGTCGCGTTTTTGTTTTACGGAGGAGAGGTTTTAAGTAATTTTGCCTTCGCTTTATTCGTGGGTTTCATCGCAGGGACGTATTCTACGGTTTTCATCGCTTCTCCTTTGGTGCTTGCCTGGAGCCGTAAGGAAGCTAAATAGCATCTAGTATAGAAACCGGCGGAGGATGTCTTAAAAAATTGGGACGTTTCTATTTTTTGATTTAGAAAAATAGGAACGTCCCCTAATTTTTTAAAATTATGTTTAAGTCCATCAAGTTGTATCTTAATCAAGGTATTGATCTGGAGGCCTTAGCCAAAGGTTTAATTGATTTTGGTTATAAAAGGCAGGAGCAGTCCTCTGGCGAAGGAGATTTTAGCCTGCGCGGAGATATCGTGGATATTTTTCCGTTTTCCTTTGAGCTGCCTATTCGTATAGATCTGCATAATGAAAAGGTATCTTCAATTAAAACATTTAACCCTGAAAACGGCCAGCCTCTTTGGCAGCACAATATCGTTATTATCCTTCCTTATAAATCTTCGGGAGCCAGAACCACCGTATTTAGCGAAGAGTTTCCTTTAAAAAACTTTGTAGATTTGGATGTTGGCGATTTTGTTGTGCACAATCAGCATGGAATAGGGAAATTTTTAGGCATACAGAAGGTCCAGGCGGGAGGGGGCCTTAAGGACCATCTGGTGATCGAGTATGACCGTAACGAAAAACTTTTCGTTCCGGTTGATTCCATGCATTTGGTGCAGAAGTATATCGCATTTCACTCTCGTAAGCCAAAGCTTTACCGGCTGGGCAATAAAGAGTGGCAGCGCGTTAAGGAGCGTACACGCAAAGGCATTGCTAAACTTGCATGGGAACTCTTAAGCCTGCAAGCGATGCGTTTGGCCGGAGAAGGATTTAAGTTTTCCCCGGATACGGACTGGCAGGCTGATTTTGAAAAAACTTTTCCCTATCAGGAAACTCCGGACCAGGTCAAAGCAACGGCCGAGGTTAAACAGGATATGGAATCGGTTAAGCCCATGGACAGGCTGTTATGCGGTGATGTCGGCTATGGTAAAACCGAGGTGGCTATGCGCGCAGCTTTTAAGGCGGTGATGGATAATAAACAGGTTGCTTATCTTGTGCCTACCACTATTTTAGCCGAACAACATTACAAGAATTTTATTTCGCGACTAAAGAAATTTCCGGTTAAAGTTGAGATGCTTTCCCGTTTTAAGACCGGCGCAGAGCAAAATGAGATTATTAAGGGATTGAGTTGCGGAAACGTGGATATTGTTATTGGAACGCACAGGCTGCTGTCTCCTGATGTAAGTTTTAAGAATTTAGGTTTGGTCATTGTTGATGAAGAGCAGCGCTTTGGCGTTAAGGCCAAGGAGCAGCTAAAGAAAATAAAAACCACTATAGATGTGCTGGTCTTAACCGCTACTCCAATCCCGCGTACTTTATATATGAGCCTTATGGGCGCAAAAGACTTTTCCGTGATCAATACCCCTCCTCAAAATAGGTTGCCTATTAAGACGGTTGTGGTAGAATATGACCCTGACTTGGTAGCCCAGGCAATCAAGCGCGAGCTTAATCGAAAAGGCCAGGTGTTCTTTTTACATAACCGCATTTTTGATTTGGAGAAAGTCAGGGATAAAATTGTCAAAAGCTTAAGGCTCAGCAACGCGCGTATAGCAATAGCTCATGGGCAGATGCCGGCAAAACAATTAGAGCAGGTGATGTCGGATTTTATAAGCGGAAATATTGACGTTTTAGTTTCAACGATGATTATTGAGTCGGGGATTGATATCCCGAATGCCAATACCATTATTGTAAATAACGCGCATAATTTTGGGTTAGCGGATTTGCATCAGCTGCGCGGCAGGGTGGGCAGGTTTAATCGCCTGGCCTACGCTTATTTTATGATTTCCCAAAATGAGGTTTTAGACTCAGTTGCGAGAAAGAGGCTGATTGCTATAGAAGAACATAGCGGTTTGGGGTCGGGTTTTAATATTGCCATGGAGGACCTTGAAATCCGGGGAGCAGGGAATCTTCTCGGCCAGGAGCAGCATGGTTTTATTGTAGCTGTGGGGTTTGATTTATATTGCCGCCTGTTAAAAGAAGCAATCGCCAATTTTAAGAAAGTAGGTGTTTTTGATGAAACGCATAATTAGTTTTGCTACGCTGGTAATCTTATCCCTCGGCCCTGTTTGTTTCCTTTGCGCGCAGGATAAGATGGTTGCAGTGGTAAATAATGAGGTTATTACACAAAAAGATCTTAATGATTTTTTAAACTTTATACGTATGCAATATTCCCGTGAACTAAACGGAAAAGCCCTGGAGGAGAAAGTAAATTCTACCAGGCAGGATTTGTTAGAACGTTTGATTGAGGATAAAATTATGCTCCAGCAGGCAAAAAATGAGAAGATAAATATTGAGCCTGCAAGGATAAAAGGAAAAATTAATGAAATCAAGAAGCGCTATGCATTGGAATCCGATTTTGAACGGGAACTGGCTAAGCAAGGATTGGTGCAGGCGGATTTAGAGAATAAAATCCGGGAACAAATGCTTACATTTAGCATTGTTGAACAGAAGGTGCGCAGCAAGATAATGATCCGCCCCGATGAGATAACTGATTTTTATGATGAGAATAAGCGTAAATTCATAAAACCGGAAGAGCGGCTTCTTACAGTCATTGTTTTGCAGGATGAAAGCGCTGCAAAATCCCTGAGCTATTATTTACGTATTGGGGATAAGCTGGAAGATTTGGCTGCCAGGTATACTTTTACCGTGGATAAGTTTTCTGCTTCTCAGGGGCAGGAATTGCGCAGTGAAATTGAAGAAGTAGTATTTAAATTAGGTATAGCGGAAGTTTCTGACCCGGTAAAGATCGATGGGCAGTATTATATATTTAAATTAGATAATATTGTTGGAAGCAAGCAATTAAGCCTCGCCCAGGCTCAGGATAAGATCCAGGCATATTTGTTTGATAAAAAGATGCAGGAAGGATTAGCGAAGTGGTTAGATGAGCTCAAAAAACAAAGCTACATTAAAATCCTCGACAATTAGGGTTGGCCTTACAATAGGGGATCCGGCCGGCATTGGACCAGCCATTGCATTAAAAGCGCTTAAAGCATTAAAAGGCGAAGCTCATTTTAGAGTTATCGGTGACAGCTTTGTATTGGACAGCGCTGCAAGGGCCTTAAAAATTAAGTCTTTACCTGTTGAGCTAATAGACTTAAATAATATAAAGAGAAGAAATTTTTGTTTTGGCAGGGTAAATGCCTTAAACGGCAAAGCCTCTTTAGACTATCTTGATGCAGCCGTGGGGCTTCTCAAGAAGAAAGAGATAGATTGTTTAGTTACTTGTCCGGTTTCAAAAGAAGCCGTAACTCTTGCGGGACCAAAGTTTTTCGGACACACAGAATACCTGGCCGATAAATTTAATTGTAAAGATTTGGTAATGATGCTTGTCAATGACAAGTTAAAATTTAGTCTGCTTACCAGGCATATACCGCTTAAAGATGTTTGCAGAAAGATTACCCGCAATGGCCTGGAAAACAATATTTTGAATACTATAAAAGGGCTAAAGCGTTTGTTTTTAATCCGTCATCCCAGAATTGTTGTCTGCGGGGTTAACCCCCATGCTTCTGATAACGGGGTAATTGGTACGGAGGAGTTGGAAATAATCAAACCGGCAATCTTCAATTCAAGAAATAAACAAGAAGATGCAGTTATAACAGGTCCGCTTCCTGCCGATGTTGCAGTATATCAGGCGGCTAAGGGTAATTTTGATTGCGTAATTGCTTTATATCATGACCAGGCGCTTATTCCTTTAAAATTGACGGATTTTGATACCGGCATAAACCTAACCCTTGGCTTACCTTTTGTGCGTACTTCGCCTTTGCATGGCACTGCTTTTGACCTGGCCGTAAACCCCGCTTTGGCTAATCCTAATTCTCTTATCGCAGCCGTAAAACTTGCTATAAAATGTACGTTAAACCAAAAAAAAGCCTAGGCCAAAATTTTCTTATTGATAAAAATATCCAAAAGAAAATAATCTCTGCCTGCGGTTTATCCAATGAACGTATTGTTTTGGAAATTGGGGCCGGGAAGGGAGACCTGACGGAACAGCTGGCAATAAATTCAAAAAGAGTTTATGCTTTAGAAATTGACCGCCGGCTTTTTCCGTCCCTTGAGGAAAAAATAAAAACCCACGCTAATTGCCGGCTATTATGGGGCAATATATTGGAATTTGATATAAACAAGCTTTTGAAAAATGAACTGATAAAGCAGAAAATAATTGTTATTGGAAATATTCCTTATAACATTTCCAGCCCGATTATCGAGCACCTTATTCAATACCGTGCTGGTATAGATACAGTTTTTATGACTGTGCAGAAAGAGTTTGGCCGCCGGATTAATGCAGCAGCCGGTTCAAAAGAATATGGATCCTTCAGTTGTTTTGTGCAGTATTACGCTCAAACTAAGATCATCTTCGAAATAAAAAAAGGAAGCTTTAAGCCTGTTCCTAAAGTTGATTCCTGTTTCTTAAGTTTAAAGTTTAGGCAGAAGCCGCCGGTTGAGGTCAGAGAAGAGAAGATGCTTTTTAAAGTAATACGCAGCGCTTTTAATCAGAGAAGGAAGACCTTAAGGAATAGTTTATCAGGATTAATAACTTTAGCTCCGCTTGAGGAATTTCTAGATGAACAGGGCATTGATATTAATGTGCGTCCGGAGGAGCTCACGCTGGATGAGTTTGCCCGTTTGAGTAATTTCATAGGTTCTTGCCAGGAATTAAAGGCAGCTGGAAAAAATTAAAAAAAGTCTTGACAAACATGATATCTTGGTATAAACTCACTCCTTACGTAAATATCTAGTATAACACCACTTTTAATTTGGTAATATTGTATTTAAAGAGAGAATTGAATAATTTCTTGGAGTGTGGTTTTTTTTTGCTTGAAGGCTTATTCGACGGAGCGAATCCATTTTTGCTGGAGTAGCTCAGTTGGCAGAGCACGTCCTTGGTAAGGACGGGGTCACGAGTTCAATTCTCGTCTCCAGCTTTCGTAGTTAACGAACACCCGCGCAATACCTTATAAGCGCGGGGTGTAAAGAATAAATAAAATATGCGTGAAACAATAACTTTAGAATGTACGGTTTGCAAGAATCGTAATTATACGACGAGTAAAAATAAAAAATTGCATCAAGATAGGCTTGAGCTTAGTAAGTTCTGTAATTCCTGTCATAAACATACCCCGCATAAGGAAATTAAATGAGGCCGTAACTTATGGAGCGCTTTAGCGCGACATAAGTTAGTGGCCGAATTTATACCGACGAAAGCTTAAAAATTAGAATTTAAATTTTTAAGCAGATTCTGAGTCGGTATTGGGATAGAAATTTAATCTTAGGGGCGTCGGTTAATGGCAAACCAACGGTCTCCAAAACCGTGACTGCAGGTTCAAGTCCTGCCGCTCCTGTAATTCTATGGGGTGCAGGGAAGTAAAAGGGGACTTAAAGAATGGATTTTGTGCTTAGTAATTTGAAAACAATAATTTTAACTGTATTTGCAGTTGTGGTGCTGGTATTGGTAATAAAGAATTACCAAAAGATTAAAGGTTTCTTATTAGAAGTAAAATCAGAATTAAGCAAGGTTTCCTGGTCTACCAGGAAAGAACTTTTGGCATCCACGGTTTTGGTAATAACCGTAACGGGTATAATGGCAATTTTTATCGGGATAGTAGATCTGGGCTTATCCAGATTTCTAAGCGTGGTTTTCAAATGAAAAAATGGTATGTTGTCCATACTCAGACTGGAATAGAGGAAAAAGTTAAGGCATCTTTGGAGAAGAAGATTGCTTCAAGCGGCCTTAAGGATTTAATCTCCAGTGTAGTCATTCCCACAGAGCAGGTTTCTGAAGTACGGGCCGGGAAAAAGAAGATTACCCAAAGAAAGTTTTTCCCCGGCTATCTGCTGGTAGAGATGGATTTAAGCGAAGAGACATATCTTTTTATCAAGAATTCTTCCGGCGTCACCGGTTTCATCGGATTAGGAAGGAAGCCTGTACCGCTCCCCCAGGAAGAAGTGGATAACATTCTTAAGCGTTCCAAAGAAACTGTTACCAAGCCTTCGCCTAAAATAGTTTTTGAAAAAGGGGAACAGGTAAGGGTCAATGAAGGTCCATTTTTGAATTTTAACGGCGTAATTGAAGAAGTTTATCCTGAAAAAGGTAAAGTTAAAGTAAGTGTTTCTATATTTGGCCGTTCTACGCCGGTTGAATTAGAGTATTGGCAGGTTGAGAGGGTATAACTATGGCAAAAGCTATCAAAGCACAGATTAAGTTGCATGTACCGGCAGCGCAGGCAAATCCTGCCCCTCCGGTAGGCCCTGCTTTAGGCCAGCATGGGGTAAACATCATGCAGTTCTGCAAACAGTTTAATGACCAGACTAAAGGCAGGGACGGTCTTATCCTGCCGGTAGTTATCAGTGTTTTTGAAGATAGGACCTTTACCTTTATTATTAAGAGCCCGCCATCATCAATTTTGTTAAAACGGGCAGCGAATTTGGCCAAGGCATCCGGCACCAGCGGGAAAGAAACTATCGGTAAGGTAACAAAAAAACAGATTGAAGAAATCGCTAAGCTTAAACTTCCGGATTTAAATACCGCCAATATGGAACAGGCAATTAAAATTATTGAAGGCACTGCACGCAGTATGGGCATTGCAGTTGAAGGATAATCATGAAAACATCCAGCAAGAGATATAAAGAATCGGTTAAGCAGGTTGAGCAGGACAAATTTTATCAGTTAAAGGAAGCAATTATCTTATTAAAGAAGCTGCCTAAACCAAAGTTTGACGGCTCAGTTGACCTGCATTTTAATTTGAGTGTTGATACTAAAAAGAGCGACCAAATGGTCCGTGGCACAGTAGTGCTCCCGCATGGAACCGGAAAAAAAGTGCGAGTGGCGGTGTTTTGTAAAGGTGAACACGAGCGCCAGGCCAGGGATGCAAAAGCTGATTATGTGGGGGGTACGGAGTTAATTGATAAGGTGGCGGCAGGATTTCTTGATTTTGATTGTGCTATTGCTACCCCTGAAATGATGAAAGACCTGAGTAAACTGGGAAAAGTTTTGGGGCCGCGGGGTTTGATGCCCAGTCCTAAAACGGGTACAGTTACCAACGATATAGTAAAAGCTATTGAAGATGTGAGAAAAGGTAAAGTTGAGTTCCGCGTTGATAAACAGGGTGGGATGCATTTGGCTGTAGGCAAGATTTCGTTTAGCGAAGAACAACTGAATGATAATGCTTCTAAAGTTATAGAAGCTGTTAATGAATCCAGACCTGTTTCTGTAAAGGGCAAGTTTGTGAAGAGTTTAAGCATCGCTACTTCTATGAATCCGGGATTACGTGTTACCTGCTAAGATAGAGAGCTTATAATATGAAAAAAATAGGATTATTAGTAAAAGAAGTATCAGAGAACCGCATAAAGAGCAGCTTTAAGTCATCCAAGGGTATGATTGTTGTAAAATATTCCGGAGTGGCCAGCCCTGACATGAGCGGATTGAGAAAAACGCTTAAGGCAAGCGGTTCGGACCTTTTTGTAGTCAAGAATAGCGTAGCTAGAAGAGCAATGAAAGAATTAGGCTTAACTGACCTGATCAAAGCTATTGAATCGCCCTGCGGGTTGATTTTTTTCAAGGATGAGCCGGTAGATATTTCTAAAATCTTATGCGCTTTCCGTAAGGATCATGAAAAACTTATATTAGAAGGCGGCATGCTGCAGGAAAAGCTGTTGACTTCAAAAGATATAGAGACTATGAGCAAGCTTCCCTCTAAGGAAGTTCTTAGGGCCCAGGTGGTGGGAGCATTAAACGGGCCGATTGTAAAGATAGTCGTTGTCTTGAATCAAACTATAAAAAAATTCGTTTATTGCTTAGATCAGGTCAGACAGAAGAAATCAAAATAATAACAATCCGTACATAGACACCCCGCGCTTAGCGGAATTGGGCGGGTGTTGTCCAGGTGGACAAAGGAGGAAGAAATGGCAACTGAAAAATTGGAAGAATTAATCAAGTCAATAGAGACGATGAGCGTTTTAGAGCTCTCTGACTTAGTTAAGGCTTTGGAAGAGAAGTTTGGAGTAAGCGCAAATATGCCGATGGCCGCAGCACCTGCTGCCGGAGCCGCAGCACCTGCTGCCGCTGCTGAAGAGAAAAGCGTCTTTACCGTAGTGTTGACTAGCGCCGGCGCAAATAAAATCGCGGTGATCAAAGAGGTCCGTACTATTACCAGCCTGGGTTTGAAAGAAGCCAAGGATTTAGTAGATGCTGCCCCTAAATCAATCAAGGAAGGCGCTACTAAAGATGAAGCTGCTGAAATGAAAAAGAAACTGGAAGCAGCCGGAGCAACCGTAGAACTAAAGTAAAATTAAGTAAATCTAAGTAAGTTTAATTAACTATAAGTAACTTAAAACTAGGCTGATTTTAGCCATAAGGGATTATGAATAAACGTAAAAGCTTTGCTAAGATAAAAGAAGTTTACGATTTACCTAACCTTTTGGACGTGCAGCTTGATACTTATCGTGAGTTTCTGCAGATCGATGTGCCTGCAGATCAAAAGAAAAATCAGGGCCTACAGGAAGTTTTTGGAGAAATTTTCCCTATAGAGAGTCCTGATCGCTCTGTAAAGTTAGATTTTATCAGCTATTCATTAGGCAAGCCTAAATATACAATAAGTGAATCCAAAAACCGCTCATTGACTTACGCTTCTCCGTTAAAGGTAAAATTTCGTTTAACTACCCCCCGGGAAACAAAAGAACAGGATGCCTATTTTGGTGAAATTCCCCTGATGACTGAAACCGGTACTTTTATTATCAATGGGGATGAACGTGTAGTAGTCAGCCAATTGCAGCGTTCTCCGGGTGTGTCCTTTGAAGAAGAACTTCATCCTACGGGCAAAAAGATTTTTTACGGCAGGGTTATTCCTTACCGCGGCGCTTGGCTGGAATTTAAATATGACCTTACCGAAACAATCACCGCTTATGTTGACCGGCGTAGAAATTTTCCCGCAACTCAAATTTTAAGAATCCTTGGTTTTTCCGAAGACAGCCAGATTTTTGCCGCTTTTGGCAAAGAGCATCCTGAGATCATTAATACCTTAAAAAAAGATTATACCAAGAATAAAGAAGAGGCATATCTTGATTTTTACCGTAAGATGCGTCCGACTGAGCCGGTTACCAAAGAAGCCGCAGAGGGCCTGTTTTATAGATTATTCTTTGATCCGGCCCGCTATGATCTGGAGCGGGCGGGCCGTTTTATCCTGAATCGTAAGTTAGATATGAACGTGTCTTTAGAAAAAAGGATACTTGATTCCGATACTGTTATAAAGGTAATTGAATATTTAATCAAGTTAAACGCAGGTACGGGCAAAATTGATGACATAGACCATCTGGGAAACCGCCGCGTCAAGAGTGTCGGCGAACTAGTGCAAAATCAGGTGCGTATCGGACTTTCCAGGGTTGAGCGTTCAATTAAAGAACGTTTAAGTATTTTAGGCGAGTTTGATAATTTAAATGTGCATTATCTGATTAATTCCAAGCTTTTAAGTAACCAGATCCGTGATTTCTTCGGTCGCAGCCAGTTGTCCCAGTTTATGGATCAGATTAATCCTTTGGCAGAGATGACTCATAAGCGCCGTTTGAGCGCCTTAGGCCCGGGAGGACTGTCGCGTGAAAGGGCAGGTTTTGAAGTAAGGGATATCCACCCGTCGCATTATGGAAGGGTTTGTCCTATTGAAACTCCTGAAGGACCGAATATCGGTTTAATCGCTTCCTTAAGTTGTTTTGCGCGTATTAACTCTTTAGGCTTAATTGAGACTCCATACCGCAAAGTAGAAGATGGCCGGGTAACCAAAAAGTTTGAATATTTAACCGCAGATATTGAAGAAGACAAGATTATCGCCCAGGCTGATGTTGCTTTAGACAGTGAAGGCAAATTCGTAGATAAATTTGTTACCTGCCGGTATAGGGAAGATTTTCCCAAGGTTTCGGCAAAAGATGTGCAGTATATGGATGTTTCCGCTAAACAACTGGTTTCAGTTGCTGCCGCGTTAATCCCTTTCTTAGAGCATGATGATGCTAACCGTGCGCTTATGGGCTCAAATATGCAACGCCAAGCTGTGCCTTTAATGATTACTGAGGCTCCTTTTGTAGGTACCGATATGGAGGCAAAAGTAGCTCAGGATTCCGGTACGGTGGTTATTGCCCAGGAATCCGGTAAAGTAACCAGTGTTGATTCTTCCTCGATTACCGTCGGTAAGAAGATTTATCATCTAAAGAAATTCCTGCGTACCAATGCAGACACTTCAATTAATCAAAGGCCGCTGGTAAAGTTAGGTGACCGTATAGAGCCGGGCCAGGCGATTGCCGATGGGGTTGCTACTAAGGATGGCGAATTGGCCTTAGGCAAGAATGTCCTGGTAGCATTTATGCCCTGGAGAGGTTATAACTTTGAAGACGCCATTCTTATTAGCGAAAAATTAATCAAACAAGATACTTTTACCTCTATTCATATCGAAGAATTTGAGATTGAGGCTGCTGAAACCAGGCTTGGCAATGAAGAGATTACTCGCGATATTCCTAATGTTAGTGAGGAAGCCTTGAGGAATTTGGATGAGGATGGGATTATCCGCGTCGGAGCTGAAGTAAGCGCCGGGGATATCCTGGTAGGTAAGATTACGCCCAAGACTGATTCTGAACCCAGCCCTGAAGAAAGATTACTGCGCGCTATTTTCGGAGAAAAGGCCGGAGATGTGCGTGATACTTCGTTGGTTGTCCCTCCGGGAGTTGAAGGCGTGGTTATCGATGTGCACGTTTTTCAGCGCAAAGACCGCGGCCGTAAGACCAAAGAAGAGAAGACAAAAGAATTAGCAAAAATCCGCGAGCTCAAGGCCTACTATAAGCAGGAGATTGAGTTCTTACAGATTGAAAAAACTGTGCGTTTAGCCCAGGTTTTAGGTATAGATAAAAAGAAAGTTGAGAAATATGATTTTAGTGATAATGACGAGGCTAAAATCTTAGCTGCTTCTTTTGACGAACAAATGCAAGAGTTGCTGGCTGAAGAAGAGCAGGAGATTGAGAAGGTGCGCCGTGGAGATGAATTGCCTACGGGTATCTTAAAGAGAGTCGTGGTCTATATTGCCACAAAACGAAAGCTTTCCGAAGGAGATAAGCTGGCCGGACGCCATGGAAACAAGGGTGTGGTCGCCAGAATTATACCTGAAGAGAATATGCCTTATATGCCTGATGGCACGCCGGTGGATGTAGTTTTAAACCCGTTAGGCGTTCCTTCGCGAATGAACGTAGGCCAGATTCTGGAATGTCATTTAGGTTGGGCAGTGCAGGCTTTAGGTTTAAATGTAAGCTGTCCGATATTCGACAGCGCTAAAGAGAGCGAGATTAAAGAGTTATTGAGGAAAGCAGGGCTTCCGGAAGACGGCAAAATTACTCTCTATGATGGATATAGCGGGGAGCCTTTTGACCAGAAAGTAACTGTCGGGTATATGTATATTTTGAAATTAATCCACTTGGTTGATGAAAAGATACACGCCCGCTCTATCGGGCCTTATTCTTTGGTTACTCAGCAGCCATTAGGTGGTAAAGCTCAATTCGGCGGCCAGAGATTAGGGGAAATGGAAGTATGGGCCCTGGAAGCATATGGGGCGGCATTTACTTTACAGGAGATGCTTACTGTTAAGAGCGACGACGTCAGCGGCAGGACGCGTATCTACGAAGCGATTGTTAAAGGTGAGCAGCGCTTAACCCACGGGACTCCAGAGTCATTTAATGTTTTAATCAAAGAACTGCAAGGCTTATGCCTTGATATCAAAACAGAAAAGGCCAAATAATGGAAGAGATCGTCTCATTTGATAGTATTTCAATTAAGATAGCCAGCTCCCAGGTCATTAAACTTTGGTCTAAGGGAGAAGTCAAGAAAGCAGAAACTATTAATTACCGCACGCTTAAGCCGGAAAAAGACGGCTTGTTTTGCGAAAAGATATTTGGTCCGGTGCGTGATTGGGAATGTAATTGCGGTAAATATAAGGGGATAAAATTTAAAGGGATAACCTGTGACCGTTGCGGCGTAACGGTTGATCGTTCCAGTGTCAGGCGTGAGCGGATGGGGCATATTGATTTAGCTACCCCGGTTACGCATATCTGGTTTTTTAAAGCCGTCCCCAGCCGCATGAGCGCGTTATTAGATATCGGATTAAGAGACTTAGAGAGAATTATTTATTATGAGGAGTATGTTGTTGTTGATCCCGGAACTACTCCTTTAAAGAAAAAAGAGCTCTTGACTGATGAACAGTACCAGGAAGCATTGGATAAGTATGGGGCGAATTTCAAGGCTAAAATAGGCGCTGAAGCGATATCCGAACTCTTGAAAGAGCTGGATTTGGATGTGGTTTGCCGTAAGTTTAGAAAAGATCTGGAAAAATCCAAAGATGTTTTAAGCAATCGCAAGGCGATTAAAAATTTAAAAATCGTTGAAGATTTTAAGAAAAGCGGAAATAAGCCGGAATGGATGATTTTAAGTATTTTACCGGTAATTCCTCCGGACTTGCGCCCCTTAGTGCCTCTTGAGGGCGGCAGGTTTGCGACAAGCGACCTTAATGACTTATACCGCAGGGTAATCAACAGGAATAACCGTTTAAGAAAATTAATGGAGTTAAGCGCACCTGAAATAATCATACGTAATGAAAAACGTATGCTTCAGGAGGCGGTGGACGCGCTTTTGGATAATGGCCGTCACGGTAAGCCGGTGAATGGGGCTAATAATCGTCCATTGAAATCGCTTTCTGATATGCTTAAGGGTAAACAAGGCAGGTTCAGGCAGAATCTCCTTGGTAAGCGCGTTGATTATTCAGGCCGCTCCGTTATAGTCGTAGGTCCTGAGTTAAAACTCCATGAGTGCGGGCTTCCTAAACAGATGGCCTTGGAACTATTTGAGCCATTTATTATCAAAAAATTGAGAGAGAAAGGTTTTGTGCATACAATTAAAGGCGCCCGCCGGATGGTTGAGCGTGGAAAGATTGAGGTTTGGGATATTCTGGATGAAGTGATTAAGGATCATCCGGTTATGCTTAACCGTGCACCAACCTTGCACCGTTTAGGTATCCAGGCATTTCAGCCATTATTAATCGAAGGAAAATCAATAAAGATACATCCTTTGGTTTGTACCGCTTTTAACGCCGATTTTGACGGGGATCAGATGGCTGTTCATGTGCCTCTGTCCTTAGAATCGCAATTAGAAACCAAAGTACTGATTATGGCCATAAACAATATTTTCTCTCCTGCTGACGGCCGGCCGGTAATTTCCCCCACACAGGATATCATCCTGGGAGTTTCATATCTTAGCAAAGAGAAACCGGGAGCATTGGGAGAGGGAAAGATGTTCTCCAGCGCGGATGAAGTTTTAGTGGCTTATGATGATAAAGCGGTGGAATTGCACGCTAAAATCAAGTTTCGCGTTAATGCTTTATATGATTTTGACCAAAAGAAAGTTATTGAAGGAAAACAGCTGATTACTACTACTGTCGGCCGGATAATATTTAATCAGGTCCTGCCTGTAGAATTCGGATTTGTTAACCGCGAGTTAAATAAAGGCAGGGTTAATGATATTGTAGTCAGCTGCTACAAGAGGTTTGGCCACAGTGTAACCATTAAATTGTTGGATGATATTAAGCGTTTAGGCTTTGAGATGGGGACTCTGGGAGGTATTTCTATCGGTATAGATGACATGACTGTCCCCTTGGAAAAACCCGAGGTTTTAAGAGAGTCTAAAGAAGAAGTAGCCAAGGTTGAGGATCAATATCGTAAAGGTATAATTACTGATAGCGAGCGTAAATCCAAAGTTATTGATATCTGGACGCATACTACTGATAAGATCTCGGATTTGTTGTTTAAGGGGATGGATTCATTTAATCCTATCTTTATGATGGCCGATTCCGGCGCACGTGGTAGCCGTCTGCAGGTTAGGCAGCTAGCTGGTATGCGTGGTTTGATGGCTAAACCCAGCGGAGAGATTATTGAAAATCCGATTACTGCAAACTTTCGCGAAGGCTTAAATGTCTTGGAGTATTTTATTTCTACCCATGGCGCACGAAAAGGTTTAGCTGATACCGCTCTTAAGACAGCCGATGCCGGCTATCTTACCCGCAGGCTTGTAGATGTAGCCCAAGAGGTCATTGTTTGCGAAGATGACTGCGGCACGCTTAATGGAATTACGGTTTCGGCAATTATTGAAGGCGATGAAGAAGTTGTCAGTCTAAAGGACCGTATTATCGGAAGAGTGGCTTTGGATAATGTTGTTGATATTATTACCGATGAGATTATTGTTGAGCAGGGGCATGAAATTACCGAAGAAAAGTCCGAGCAGATAGAAAAATTAGGGATTGAAAAGATACGCATACGCAGTGTTTTGACTTGTGAGTCCGGCAGAGGGGTTTGCGCTAAATGCTACGGACGCAACCTTTCTACTGGAAGGTTAATCGAGTTGGGTGAGGCAATAGGAGTTGTGGCTGCCCAGAGTATCGGTGAGCCTGGTACCCAGTTGACCATGAGGACTTTCCATATCGGAGGTACAGCTTCCAGGACAATCGAGCAGTCATTTGTTAAATCCAAAAATGACGGTATAGTTAAATACCATAATTTAAGGGTTACGCTTAAGAATAAAGAGAATGTTGCTTTGAACAGAAACGGTGCGATCAGTATCAATGATGTCCAAGGCAGGGAACTTGAACGCTATCCTGTTCCACAGGGCGCATTTATTACTATCCTCGACGGAGAAGAGGTTAAAAAGGGAATAGTTTTTGTGCGTTGGGATCCATATACCTTACCGGTACTTACTGAAGTAGCCGGAATAGTGCGTTTTGAGGATTTGCGTGAAAATATTACTATGCGTGATGAAGTCAACCCGGTTACAAAATTAACTGAACGAGTAGTAGTTGAGCATAAACCGGAGTATCATCCGCAGGTAGTTATAACAGATGATAAAAAAGAGGTTTTAGGTATTTATCCTATTCCTATCGGCGCCCATATTATTGTTAAAGATGGGGAGCAGATAGGCGGAGGAGACCTTTTGGCAAAAATCCCGCGCACAGTGGTTAAGACCCGTGATATTACCGGCGGTCTGCCCCGCGTAGCAGAACTTTTTGAAGCCAGGCGGCCTAAGGACCCTGCGGTAATCAGTGAAATCGACGGATTCGTGGAATTTGGCGAGACCAAGAAAAATCAGCGCGTAATCGTTGTTAAATCCGTTACCGGCATGTCAAGGGAATATGTTATCCCGCATGGCAAGCATCCGAATGTTTATAAGGGGGATAAAGTTAACGCCGGTCAGCAACTTACCGACGGGCCGGTAGTTTTACAGGATATCCTGAGTGTCTGCGGCGACAAAGTTTTGCAGGAATATCTGGTTAATGAAGTGCAGGAAGTTTATCGGCTTCAGGGAGTGCGCATTAATGATAAGCATATAGAGGTGATTATCCGTCAAATGCTCAAGAAGGTAAGGATTGAAGACCCGGGTGATACGGAATTCTTGGCTACCCAGCAGGTAGATAAGTGGGTATTCCAGAAGGAAAATACCCGTATAATTAAAAAAGGCGGAAAACCCGCCCAGGCAACTCCTTTGCTTTTGGGTATAACCAAAGCCTCGCTTACGACTGAAAGTTTTATCTCTGCGGCAAGTTTCCAGGAAACTACCCGAGTTTTAACCGAAGCGGCAACCAGCGGAAAACGGGATGAATTATTTGGGTTAAAAGAGAATGTTATTGTGGGCCACTTGATTCCCGCAGGTACGGGATTTAAGGCGCACCGCGATATTGAGGTAATAAAATCAGGCGCTGAAAAGAGCGCAGAGAAAAAAGAGGAAAAGGAATAACCTATGCCCACAATTGCACAATTAATCAGGTTCGGTAGAATTTCCAAAAAGAAAAGAAGCAAGTCTCCTGCTTTAAAAGGTTGTCCCCAGAGAAGAGGGGTTTGTCTCCAGGTGCGTACTATGACGCCCAAGAAACCTAACTCTGCTTTAAGAAAGATTGCCAGGGTCAGGCTTACCACGGGCATCGAAGTTACTGCTTATATACCGGGAGAAGGGCATAATCTTCAGGAGCATTCGATTGTTTTAGTCAGGGGCGGCAGGGTTAAGGATTTACCAGGCGTAAGGTACCATATTGTCAGGGGTACTCTGGATGCATCAGGGGTAAACGCACGCAGAAGATCGCGTTCAAAATATGGAGCAAAGAAACCAAAGGATAAATAATGAGAAGAAGAAAAGCGCAGGAAAAGAATATTCTAGCAGATCCTAAATTTAACAGTAAGATAGTTGCCAAGTTTATCAATATGGTTATGCTTGCGGGTAAGAAATCCATCGCGGAAAAATTGGTTTATAGTGCTTTTGATATTGCCCAAAAGAATTTAAATGAACAGGATATCCTGAAGGTATTTTATAAGGCATTGGATAATGCCCGGCCGCGCCTGGAAGTAAAACCGCGCAGGGTCGGAGGAGCTACTTATCAGGTGCCCATAGAAGTCAGGCAGGAACGTGGTACTTCTATCGCTTTACGCTGGATCAGGGATTTTGCCCAGAATAGAAAGGGCAAGCCTATGCAGGAAAAGTTAGCCGATGAAATTATCGCCGCTTATAAAGGCGAAGGCTCGGCAATTAAAAAGAGGGATGATACGCATAAGATGGCTGAATCAAATAAAGCATATGCGCATTTTCGCTGGTAAATTATGAGAAAGATTCCATTAGAAAAAATAAGAAACATCGGGATTATCGCCCATATCGACGCCGGGAAAACTACGACTAGCGAACGCATCTTGTTTTATACGGGTAAGAATTACAAGATAGGCGAGGTGCATGATGGCGCCGCGACCATGGATTGGATGGTTCAGGAACAAGAGAGAGGTATTACGATTACCGCTGCCGCTACCACTTGTACTTGGAAAGATGTAACCATTAACCTGATTGATACACCGGGCCATGTAGATTTTACTATTGAGGTTGAGCGGTCATTAAAGGTGTTAGATGGAGCAGTGGTTGTTTTCTGCGGTGTTGGTGGAGTTGAACCGCAATCAGAAACTGTATGGCGCCAGGCAGACCGTTATAATGTTCCGCGCATTGCATTTGTAAATAAGATGGATCGCACAGGTTCAGATTTTTTTGAAGTTATAGATCAGATGCATAAAAGGTTAGGCGCCAATGTTGCGGCAATTCAGCTTCCTTTTGGTAAGGAGTCGGATTTTAAAGGGGTTGTAGACCTGGTTGAGAAAAAGCTAGTTTTATATAAAGATGATTTAGGAAAAGACGTAGAGATAAAAGATGTGCCTGAGGATATGCTTGGTGATTTTGAGAAGTACCGCATGATCCTGGTGGAAAAGCTTGCTGAAGCAGATGATTCGATTATGGAAGATTATCTTCAGGGCAAGAGCGTAACTAATGAGCAATTAAAAGTATCGATTCGTAAAACTGTAATTGCAAATAAATTTGTGGCGGTGCTTTGCGGAACCGCTTTTAAAAATAAGGGCGTGCAGCTGGTTTTAGATGCGGTAAGGGATTATTTGCCTTCTCCGATTGATGTGCCTCCAGTAAAAGGTACTAATCCGGATACAGGAGAATTCGAAGAGGTTACCGCAGACGATAAGAGTCCTTTTACAGCTTTATGTTTTAAGGTAGCTACAGATCCTTTTGTTGGTAAAATTTATTTTATAAGGATGTATTCCGGCACGCTTACTGCCGGAACCTATATTTATAATGCTTCTAAAAGAGAAAGAGAGCGCGTTACCAAGATTGTTAAAATGCATGCCAACCATCAGGAGATGATTGATAGCATTTCCACGGGAGATATTGCTGCGGCCGTAGGTCTAAAAGACACCAAGACCGGGGATACGTTATGTACTGAAAAAAATCCCATACTTATCGAAGCAATGCGTTTTCCTGAACCGGTTATCCAGCAGGCGATTGAACCTAAGTCAAAAGATGCTCAGGAAAAATTGGGCTTGGCGATGCATAAACTGGAAGATGAAGATCCATCATTCAGGGTTACCTATAACCAGGAAACCGGACAGACCCTTATTGCCGGGATGGGCCAGTTACATCTGGAAATTATTATTGATAGAATTTTACGTGAGTTTAACGTGGAGGCTACAGTAGGTGCTCCGCAGGTAGCTTACAGGGAGACAATCAGAAAAAGTGTTTCCAGCGTCGGTAAATTTATTTCGCAATCCGGCGGCCGTGGGCAGTATGGGCACTGCGTTATAGAAATGAGCCCGCAGGAAATTCCCGGCACAGGTATTACTTTTGAAGATAAGATTAAAAGTGGTTCTATCCCGCGCGAATTTATTCCGGCGGTAAAACAGGGTGTAATGGGTGCGGCTAAAAACGGAGTTTTAGCCGGTTATCCGGTTACCGACGTAAATGTTGTTTTGGTTGATGGTTCATTCCACGAAGTTGATTCCTCGGAGCTGGCATTTAAAATGGCGGGTTCCATTGCTTTTCAGGATGGAATGAGAAAAGCGCATCCGGTTTTATTGGAACCGATTATGGATATCGAGGTAATTGTGCCCGAGGAATTTATGGGCCAGATTATTGGTGATTTAAGCAGCCGTCGCGCAAAAATTATTGCCCTCGGGCAGAGATTAAATTTACGTACTATCCGAGCGAACGTTCCGCTGTCTGAAGTTTTTAATTACGCAACTATAACAAGATCCTTGACACAAGGCCGCGCATCGTATACAATGGAACCTTCCTTTTACAGCGAGGTTCCTGCGCATGTAGCGGATAAAGTTATTTCAGGATCAGCGAATACAAATGCAAGAAAAACTTTTTAAAAATGCCCCGTAGGGGCAAGGAGGATAAGAAATGGCTAAAGAAAAATTTGTAAGAAGTAAGCCGCACGTAAACATTGGGACCATTGGTCATATTGATCATGGTAAGACTACACTGACTGCTGCCATTTGTAACGTTTTATCAAAACTTGGTAAAGCCGCGCATAGAGACTATGCGGATATTGCCAAGGGTGGAACAGTTAGAGACGATACAAAGGTAGTTACTATTTCAGTTGCCCATGTTGAATACGAAACAGACGCCCGCCATTATGCACATATTGATTGTCCGGGCCATGCAGATTACATTAAGAATATGATTACCGGCGCAGCCCAGATGGACGGAGCAATTTTGGTAGTTTCAGCAGCTGACGGCCCTATGCCTCAGACTAGAGAGCATATTCTCCTGGCGCGTCAGGTTAATGTGCCATCCATGGTTGTGTTCATGAATAAGGTTGATTTGGTAGATGATAAAGAGCTCTTGGATCTAGTGGAAATGGAGATCAGGGAGCTTTTGACTAAATACGGGTATCCCGGAGACAAAACCCCGATTATCCGCGGTAGCGCAAATAAGGCTTATGCTGCAACTGATCCTAATGGCCCGGATGCTAAACCGATTTTAGATTTAATGAAAGCAGTTGATGAGTTTATTCCGCTTCCTCCGAGAGAATTAGACAAACCTTTACTTATGGCAGTGGAAGATGTTTTTAGCATTGAAGGTAGAGGTACTGTAGGAACAGGAAGAATTGAGCGTGGTAAGGTAAAGGTTGGGGAAGAAGTTGAAATTATCGGCCTTAGGCCTGAAGCTAAGAAGTCAGTAGTTACCGGGATAGAGATGTTCCGTAAGTTACTGGATGAAGGCCATGCCGGGGATAATGTCGGCTTGCTTTTAAGAGGCGTGGAAAAGAATGATATTGAGCGCGGAATGGTCATTGCTGCTCCTAAATCCATTCTACCGCATACAAAATTTAAGGCTCAGGTTTATATCCTGACTAAAGAAGAAGGCGGAAGACACACCCCATTCTTTAAAGGTTACAGGCCGCAGTTCTATTTCCGTACTACTGATGTTACCGGTTCAGCTACGCTTCCTGCGGGAATTGAAATGGTTATGCCCGGCGATAATGTGGTATTGGAGGTAGAGTTGATTACCCCGATTGCCATGGAGAAGGAATCACGTTTTGCCATCCGCGAAGGCGGCCATACCGTGGGCGCAGGTGTAGTTACGGAGATTATTGGATAATCAATGAATACTCAGAAGATTCGGATTAAATTAAAAGCCTATGATCACCGGCTTTTGGATCAGGCAGTAATTGAGATCGTGGATACTGTCAAGCGTACCGGGGCCAAGATTTCCGGTCCCGTACCGCTTCCCACTAAACGTGAGATTTATACGGTACTGCGTTCTCCTCATGTTGACAAGAAATCGCGTGAACAGTTTGATTTATCTACCCATAAGCGCCTTATTGACATCTTTGAACCCACAGCTAAGACCATCGATTCATTAAGGAAATTAAACTTGCCCGCAGGTGTGGATGTAGAGATCAAGTAGTAAATCAAAAAACGGATAAACTAAAAATGATTGGTTTGATCGGTAAAAAAATCGGAATGACTCAGGTGTTTGCGGCGGATAACAGCCAGGTTGGGGTTACTGCCATACAGGCCGGGCCTTGTCCTGTTTTGATGATTAAAGATAAAAACATTCAACTGGGTTTTGACGCAGTCTCTGAAAAGAGCCTGAAGAAACCCCAGTCAGCCTTTTTCAAGAAATTGAATATTTCACCGCGCAAGGTGATTAAGGATCTCTCGAAAGAGGCTAATGTTGAATATAAAGTAGGAGATGAACTTAAGGTTGATCTTTTCGCTGAAGGTGATTTTGTGGATGTCAGCGGTATTTCCATTGGAAAAGGTTTCCAGGGGGGTATGAAGCGCTGGCATTGGAAGGGTGGTCCAAGAACACATGGTTCGACTTCGCACCGCAGGGTTGGATCTATTGGTTCAACTACCACGCCCGGGCGCGTATGGAAAGGGCATCATATGCCCGGACATATGGGTACCGCTAAAGTTACGATTCAAAATCTCAAGGTTATCAAGGTAGATTTAGCAAATAACGTTCTTTTGGTTGAAGGTGGAGTTCCAGGATTCAAGAATGGTTATTTGGTGATTACTAAAGCCAAGAAAAAGGCTTTTAAGAAAGCAACGGTTAAGAAATAATATGTTTAACTTACCTGTTTATAATTGTGAAGGCAAAGAAGTCGATACCATAAAGCTTAATGCGGAAGTATTTGACGGAGCCCAAAATACGGATTGTCTTCATCAGGCTATTGAAGCTTACAAGGCAAATCAGAGAAAAGGCTTAGCGGCCACTAAAACCCGCGGAGAGGTTTCAGGAGGCGGCAAGAAGCCATGGAAGCAAAAGGGTACGGGCCGGGCCCGCGTTGGTTCTACGCGTTCTCCGCTTTGGAGACACGGTGGAGTAGTCTTTGGGCCGCACCCGCGAGATTTCTCTTATGAAATACCCCAGAAAATTAAAACACTGGCTTTAAAAACCAGCTTAAATACGAGATTAAAAGAAAATAATTTCCTGGTCCTGGATGAATTTAATGTTGAAGCGCCTAAGACCAAATTAGCGGTAAAAATATTAGCCAACCTCAAATTATATTCCTCCAAGATTAAGAAAGAAAAGAAGGTTTTGTTTCTAACTCATAAATTGGATGCTGAATTAAAAAAGGCTTTGAAAAATATCAGTTTCTTAACCGTTGATTTAGCTAAAGACTGCCATGCTTACGAGGTTATGAATAACCAGAAGCTGCTTATTACCAAAGCCGGTTTAAATGATTTGACTGAGAGGTTAAAATAATGAGTCAGGGTCAGATTATAATCAAGGCACTTTTACAGACGGAAAAATCCAGCACGTATCAGCCTGCAGGGAAGTATCTTTTCCTGGTAGTGAATTCTGCAAACAAGATTCAAATCAAGAAAGCTGTGGAGCTGGCATATAAAGTTAAGGTAAAGAATGTAAATACCTTTATTTCGTCAGGCAAACTAAAAAGGGTAAGGCATCAGTTAGGCCGTACTCCGGATACAAAAAAAGCCGTGGTTACTTTAGCTGCCGGGCAAAAAATAGAGTTCAGTAGTTAGAAAGAGAAAATAAAAATGGGAACAATAAAATTTAAACCGACGACGCCATCAAGAAGGCATATGAGCGGTCCGGATTTTTCCGAAATTACCAAAGATAAGCCGGAACGTTCTTTGCTGCTGCCGCTCAAGAAAACCGGTGGAAGAAATTCTTATGGCCGCATCACTACCAGGCATATCGGCGGCGGGCATAAACGGATGCTGCGCATAGTTGATTTTAAGCGCGATATCTATGACCAGCCGGCAAAGGTTTTGGCAATTGAGTATGACCCTAACCGTTCAGCAAGAATTGCTTTGGTCGAATACCCAAACAAGGCAAAGCGTTATATCATCGCTCCGGTGGGCCTTAATGTTGACGATATGATTATATCCAGTAACCAGAAAGATATGGAGATAAGAACAGGCAATTGTCTTCTTCTGCGTAATATCCCTTCCGGCACCCTGATCCATAATATTGAATTATTCAAGGGTAAGGGAGGCCAAATCGTACGCGGGGCAGGCACTAGCGCTCAGATCATGGCAAAAGAAGGTGATTTTGCCCATATCAGACTGCCTTCCGGTGAGGTGAGATTAGTAAGCTTGGATTGTCATGCGACTATCGGCCAGATAGGAAATATAGAGCATGAGTCGCTGATCCTTGGTAAAGCAGGTAAGAATCGCTGGCTGGGGATTAGGCCTTCCGTAAGAGGTGTTGTAATGAATCCTTTTGATCATCCTCACGGTGGAGGTGAAGGTAAAAGCGGCCAGGGAAATCCGCATCCGGTTACTCCCTGGGGTAAGCCTACTAAAGGTTATCGTACCAGGAATCGCAAGAAATATTCCAATAAATTTATTATTAAAAGAAGGAAGCCATAATTATGCCGCGCTCATTAAAAAAAGGTCCATACGTTGAAGAGAGTTTATTAAAAAAAGTTGAAAAGCATGTCAAACTTGGTGATCGTCAGGCGATTAAGACCTGGAGCCGTCGTTCTACCATTATTCCTGATTTTGTAGGGTTGACTTTTGCGGTCTATGACGGTAAAAGGCATATTCCGGTATTTGTTACTGAAAATATGGTAGGCCATAAATTAGGGGAGTTTTCTCCTTCAAGAATATTCAGGAAGCATGGCGGTATTAAAGCTAAGAAAGCTCTGGAGAAGACTTAAAATGATTTCAAAAGCTGAAGGAAAATTTCTAAGAATTTCACCCAGTAAAGTGCGGCTGGTCATGGATTTAATCCGGGGCAAGGACGCTGCTGAAGCGCAGAGTATTTTGCTGCATTTAAATAAAAGGCCGAAAGAATATCTGTTAAAGATATTAAAATCCGCGGTTGCTAATGCTAAGGTGAAAGGTTTTGGCGTAGATAAGCTGTATATTTCTAAGATTGTTTGTAATCCCGGCCCGATGTGGAAAAGATTTAAGGCGGCTGCTTTTGGCCGGGCTGCATCAATAGTCAGGCGTACCGCGCATATAAAAATTGAGTTGGATCTAAAAGAAAGCACCCGGCCTTAAAGGAAGTGGCCGGTGTACCCTTTGTGGGTAAGGAGAATAATTTATGGGACATAAGGTAAGCCCTTTGGCATTAAGGCTTGGTTTTATAAGACAGTGGCATTCTCGTTGGTTTGCTAAACCTAAAGACTTCCCGATATTTCTACAGCAGGATTCAAAGATCAGGAAGTTTATCAAAGAAAAATTTAAGCAGGCAGCGATCTCCAAAATAGTTATAGAAAGACTGGCAGAAAAGATCAAAGTCCGGATTTTCTCCGCCCGTCCGGGAATCATTATCGGACGGCATGGTTCGGATATTGAACGGTTGCGTTCAGACCTGAATGGTTTGGTAAAGAATGAGCTTTCTATAGATATACATGAGATAAATAATCCTGCCTGGGATGCGCAACTGGTAGCAGAGAATATCGCCTTGCAGCAGGAGAAAAGAATCGCTTTCCGTCGTGCCGTAAAAAGAGCCATGGAGCAATCTATTGCCTCAGGGGTAAAAGGAATAAGGGTGAGTTGTTCCGGCCGGCTTAATGGCGCAGAAATGAGCCGTAAAGAAACTTATAAAATTGGCAAGGTTCCTTTACAAACTCTACGCGCAGATATCGATTATGGTTTTGCCGAGGCCCTTACGACTTATGGACTTATCGGGGTTAAGGTGTGGATATATAAGGGTGATATCCTGGGAAAACAGTTTATACAGGAAGAAACAAAGACGGCCGGACAGCAGCAGTCTAAAGAATCATTCAGGCCTCAACGGTAACACTAAGGAGTAATCTAATATGGTTTTAATGCCCAAAAGGGTTAAATATCGTAAATTACAAAAAGGCCAGAGGCGTGGAATTGCGACCAGCGGAGCGACCCTGTCTTTTGGAGAATTTGGATTGAAGAGCCTGGAAAATGGATGGATTAAGAATACGCAGATTGAAGCAGTGCGTGTTATTTTGGCGCGCCAGCTGCATAAAGGCGGGAAATTATGGATCAGGGTTTTCCCGGACAAATCCATAACCAAGAAGCCGGCAGAAGTACGCATGGGTAAAGGTAAAGGCGATCTTGACCACTGGGTCTGTGTTGTAAAAAGAGGACGTATACTTTTTGAATTAGGCGGAGTCCCTGAAGAATACGCCAGGGCTTGTTTTCGTCTTGTAGCATATAAGATGCCGCTGCGCACTAAGTTTGTAATCAGGGCGCATAAATAAAGGGAAGGTGCAGGGTGAAACCAGGAGAGTTAAGAAATTTATCAAAAGATGAATTAAAGCTTAAAGAAAAGGCTTTATTTGATGAGTTATCTAAGTTGAACATACAGCGCTATACGGGCAGCGTAGAGAAGCCGCACAAGTTTGGCCTGATTAAACAGGATATCGCACGCATCAGGACAATCTTAAACGAAAAGAGAGATAAATAAGATGGGTAAACAAAAAGAATTTACCGGTGTAGTAGTCAGCGACAAGATGCAGAAGACGGTGGTGGTAAAGACAATGCATTTGTCCAGGCATGCAAAATATTCTAAAACGATAAAGATGCATAACAAGTTCAAGGCGCATGATGAAAAGGGTATTGCTAAGCTAGGCGATACGGTGGTTATTTTGGAAACCCGGCCTTTGTCAAAAGATAAACGTTTTATTGTTAAGAGTGTAATTAAAAAATTCCAGAAGACAGAGGCTGTTGCTCCCGAGGAGATTGTATAAATGATCCAGTTACGCAGTATTTTAGATGTTGCTGATAATACCGGAGCGCGCCGGGCTTCCATGATCGCTACTTTAGGAAAAAAGGGAAGCTTTAACGCCGAGATCGGAGATGTGATTAATGTCAATATCAAGGAGTCTATCCCGGGGGCAACTGTAAAAAAAGGGGAGAAGGCCAGGGCGGTAATCGTTCGCACGAGACATGATATAAGAAGGACAGACGGCTCAATATTGCGATTTGACCGTAATGCCATAGTGATTATTGATGAGAAAAATAACCCCCGGGGCACGCGCGTATTCGGACCGGTTGCCAGGGAATTAAGGGACAGGAATTTCAATAAGATAATTTCTTTAGCGCCAGAGGTAATTTAATGCAAAAAATTAAAAAGAATGACATCGTCCAGGTAACCAAAGGTAAGGATAAGGGCAAGCAGGGCAAGGTGATAAATATCATCGTAGATAACGGCCGGGCTTTAGTCGAGGGTTTAAACCTGGCTAAAAAACATAAACGCCAGAGCCGTCAGGATCAGAAGGGCGGTATAGTTTCAATTGAAATGCCAATCAGTATTTCTAACCTGATGCTTTTCTGTAAACACTGCTCCAAACCTACCCGTGTGGGCATAACGGTATTAAAGGACGGAACAAAATCCAGATTTTGTAAAAGTTGTAAAGGGGCTCTGTAAATATGATACCTAGATTATTAGAGAAATACCGCAATGAAATCGTTCCTAAATTGATGGAGGATTTCAAAATTAAAAATAAAATGGCTGTGCCGGCTGTGGTTAAAGTTGTGGTGAATATGGGTATTGGCGAGGGTACTCAGGATGTTAAAATATTAGAGAAGGCCGCTGACGAGCTGGCTAATATTACCGGCCAGAAACCGATTATCCGCAGGGCAAAAAAAGCTATTGCTAATTTTAAGGTCCGCCAGGGCCAGGCTGTAGGCGTAAAGGTTACTTTAAGAAAAGCGATGATGTATGAATTTATAGACCGCTTATTGAATATTTCTCTGCCGCGTATCCGCGACTTCCGTGGTGTATCTGCAAATTCTTTTGATAAGGGTAATAATTATACCCTGGGCTTAAGTGAACAGATTATCTTCCCGGAAATTGAGTATGATAAGATTACACGCACACAGGGTATGGATATTACTTTTGTGATTAAGAACGCCAAGAATAAAGATCAGGCAAGGGCGCTGTTGAAATATTTTGGCATGCCTTTTAAGGATAAGGAATAGAAAATAATGGCAAAGAATTCTCAGATTGCAAGATGGAAAAGGCCGGCAAAATTTTCTACCCGAAAATATAACCGTTGTTCAATCTGCGGCAGGAGTAATGGTTATTTAAGAAGGTTTCAGCTTTGCCGTATTTGTTTTAGAGAGTTGGCTTGGCAGGGGCTTATTCCCGGCGTCAAGAAGGCTAGTTGGTAGATACAAAATACTTTGCCTGTCCGGCAAAGTATTAATTCGCAGACGGCCTTACGGCCTACGACTTATGTCACTTTCGTTCCATAAGTCGTCTGCTCATTAAAATTGGGGGTTAAATGTCAAGGACAGATTTAATTGCAGATGTTTTTACGATTATGCGCAACGCAATAATAATTAAGAGGGATGTTGTTGATCTGCCTGCATCCAGCAATATAAAGTCAATTATAGCTATTCTTAAAGATAACGGGTATATCGATAATTTTAAGCTGATTGAAGATAAAAAGCAGGGGATGGTCAGGGTTTATTTGAAATATACAGCGGGCAAACCCGCTATCCGTAATATCAAGCGTATTTCTAAACCCGGCTTAAGGGTTTATGTCCCGGGTAAAAAGCTTCCTTCAGTTTTACGCGGTAAGGGGTTGGCGATTATTTCTACATCTAAAGGAGTAATTACCGATAAAGAAGCCAGAGAAAAAGGCGTAGGCGGCGAAGTTATCGGGTATGTGTGGTAGCAGATAGGTCTATAGCTGAGGAAGAAAATAAATGTCTAGAATCGGAAAAAAACTGGTAGTAATACCTAAGGAAGTAAAGATAGAAGTTAAGGACGGAGTAATCTTTGTCGAGGGCCCAAAAGGCAAGCTAAGCCGTAAACTTTCTGATCGTATTAGCGTGGAGATTAAAGATAACCAGCTTTTTGTTAAAAGGGTCTCTGACACTAAAATAGATAAGTCTATGCATGGCTTGTTTCGCGCTCTTATCGTAAATATGATTAAAGGGGTAGTGGAAGGATATCTTAAGGAGCTGGAAATTATCGGAGTAGGGTTTAAAGCCGCGGTAGCCGGAGATAAATTGAATTTGGCCTTAGGGTTTTCCCATCCGGTCAATATTACTATTCCGGCGGGACTTAAGATTGAAACTCCCAAGCCAACGCAATTAGTCTTAAGAAGCCCGGATAAAGAATTAATTGGAAAGATCGCCGCTGAAATCCGCGCGATTTATCCTCCTGAGCCCTATAAAGGTAAAGGTATCCGTTATTTAGGAGAGCATGTTAAAAAGAAAGTAGGAAAGGCGCAGGCAACAGGTAAATAAAATGAGAAAAAAAGAAGAGTTACGGTTAAAGCGTCATAAAAGAATTAAAATGAAGATGTCGGGTACACCTGAAAAGCCCCGTTTGGTTGTACACCGCTCTTTAAAGAATATCTCTGCCCAGGTGTTGGATGATACGACAGCTCATGTGCTCTTTTCTCTTTCCACTAAAGATAAGGCACTAAAACAGAAATTTATTTCTGCAGGCAACCTCAAGTCATCCGCGCTTTTTGGAGAAATCTTTGCTAAGGCAGCGAAAGAAAAGGGGCTCAGTAAAGTAATTTTTGATCGGGCGGGTTATCTTTACCATGGCAGGATTAAATCTTTTGCCGAGGCATTAAGAAAAGGTGGAATGGAGTTTTAAATTATGCGAGAATTAAATATTGCACAACAGTCAGATTTAGTCGAGAAAGTAATCAGTATAAACCGGGTTACCAAAGTAACTAAGGGCGGCAAAAAACTGCATTTTAGCGCCTTAGTGGTTGTGGGAGATGGCAAGGGGAGGGTGGGTTTTGCTCTCGATAAAGCCAATGAAGTTGCCGAGGCTATCCGTAAGTCTTTGAC
Source organism: Candidatus Omnitrophota bacterium (assembly GCA_041661605.1). Taxonomy (GTDB): domain Bacteria; phylum Omnitrophota; class Gorgyraeia; order Gygaellales; family Profunditerraquicolaceae; genus UBA6249. The sequence continues at coordinate 264,663 of JBAZUE010000001.1, forward strand.
TAAAGCCAAGAAGAGCCTTTTTAAAATCCCCATGGAAGGGGCAACTATCCCTCATGAGATAGTCGGAAAATATGGAGCGGCAAGTGTCATGCTTAAGCCGGCCTCTGAAGGTACAGGGGTTATCGCTGCCGGAGCGGTTCGCGCGATTTGCGAAGCTGCCGGGATAAAAGATATCCTTACTAAATGTTTAAAATCTAATAATCCAATTAATGTAATCAAGGCTACGATGCAGGGGTTAAGGAGCCTTAAAGAATAAATAATAAAATGAAAGAGAAAAAATCTAAGAACGAACAGACAGTCAAGAAGCCGGCACCAAGAAGAGTCGTGGTTAAAAAACAGGTTTTAGAGAATCCAGGGGAGAAGCCAGCGTTAAATTTAGTTGCTTTACACAACTTGAAACGTCCTTTTGGCTCGCATAAAAAAAGAAAGCTCTTGGGGCGTGGATCCGGCTCCGGACATGGTAAAACCTCCACCCGCGGCAGCAAGGGGCAGACTTCGCGCGCAGGAAGACATTTCTATTTGGGCTTTGAAGGCGGGCAGTCTCCGCTTATACGTAAGATGCCTAAGCGCGGGTTTGTGAGCAATTTCAAGAAAACTTATCAGATTGTTAATCTTGGAGATTTAAGTAAAATAAAAGAAGCCATAGTTACACCGCAGCTCTTAAGGGATAATGGTTTAATCCGTGATGAGCAAGCTTTAATTAAAATATTGGGGAACGGCGGTATCAAGAATCCTGTAACCGTACAAGCACATGCGTTTTCTAAGCGGGCTTCTGCCGAGATCATCGCTGCCGGTGGAAAAGCGGAAATAATAAATGTTTAACGCGCTAGTTAATGCGTTCAAGATTCCTGATCTGAAAAAGCGTCTGATCATTACCGGGGCCCTTATCGCGATTTACCGCGTAGGTTGTTATATCCCAACTCCTGGTATTGACGGGGCGGCTCTGGCGGATTTCTTTAACCGCATTGCTAAGACACAGGGTGGCACGCTCTTTGGCATAATTAATATGTTTTCTGGAGGCGCTATGGAGCGGCTGACTATATTTGCCCTGGGGATAATGCCCTATATTTCATCTTCTATTATTCTGCAATTGCTTACCGCGGTTATCCCCGCTCTTGAGAAAATGGCTAAAGAGGGTAAAAGCGGATACGAAAAGATTAACCAATTTACCCGTTACGGGACTGTTTTTCTTTCGGTTGTGCAGTCATATTTTATTGCTTTATGGCTGGAAAACCCGGCACGTTTTGAAGGGCTTCAGATTGTTATGCATCCGGGTTGGGGTTTTCGAATACTTACGGTTTTGACTCTTACTACCGGCACGATCTTTATCATGTGGCTGGGGGAGCAGATCCAGGAACGCGGTATCGGAAATGGAATATCACTGGTTATCACCGCGGGTATAATTTCAAGGATTCCTACCGCGCTTAATCAGTTGTTTGTTTTAATTTCGCCTTTTGCAGCCAGCCGCAGGCAGATTCAGCCGGTTACCTTGTTAGTTATGGGTTTATTGCTTGTAGGAGTGGTGTTTGCGGTAATCATGATTACACAGGGCGTAAGAAAGATTCCCGTGCAATACGCCCGGCGTATCGTGGGCCGCAAGATTTACGGAGGGCAGAGCACATATATACCACTTAAGGTTGATACCTCCGGAGTTATTGCTATTATATTCGCGCAGTCAATCATACTTTTTCCGGCAACTTTGGCTTCTTTTATTCCGAATCCCGGGTTTCAGCGCCTGGCTCAGGGATTAATCCGCGGGCAGGTGTTATATTCAGTAGTTTACGCTCTTTTGATAATCTTTTTCTGTTATTTTTATACCGCTATCGTATTTAATCCCAATGACCTGTCTGAGAATATGAAAAAATACGGAGGTTTTATACCGGGGATACGGCCGGGAAAACCTACTGCGGAATTCCTTGATTATGTAATGACTAGGATTACTTTAGCCGGTGCAAGTTTTATCGCGGTAATCGCGATTTTGCCGGATTTTATTATGGCTTGGCTTAAAGTTCCGTACCTGGTAGCATCATTTTTTGGCGGCACAGGTATTTTAATTATTGTCGGGGTTATGTTGGATACTTTAAAACAGATTGAATCGCACCTCTTGACGCATCATTATGAAGGTTTTATAAAAAGCGGCCATATTAAAGGGAGAAGGTAATGTATCTGGTACTTTTAGGCCCTCCGGGGGCAGGTAAAGGCACACAGGCAAAGAGATTGGCGGAAAGATTAGGCCTGCCGCATATTTCTACCGGAGATATTTTAAGGCAGAATGTTAAGGATGGTTCGATTTTAGGCAAGAAAGCCAAGGGGATCATGGATAAAGGTTTGCTTGTGCCGGATGATTTAGTAGCTGCAATGCTCGATGAGCGTTTTAATAACCCGGATATTCAAAAGGGTTTTATTCTAGACGGATACCCCAGGACATTGGCTCAAGCTAAAACACTGGATGATATTTTAGCCCGCAAGAAGCTTTCGGTAGATTTAGTGGTTTATTTAAATACAAGCGACGAGGTGATCATTAAGCGGCTCACCGGCAGGCTGGTTTGTTCTAAGTGCGGAGCGAATTTCCATGCAGTGAATATGCCTCCTAAGATTTCCGGATTATGCGATAACTGCCAGGGGTCTCTGTATCAGCGTTCCGACGATAATGAAATTACGGTGCGTAAGCGCCTTGAAGTTTATAAGAATGAAGTCGCTTCTTTGATAAAATATTACGATCAGCAAAATAAACTGCATAGCTTAAATGCGGATTTAGATGCGCTTGAGGTGTTGAAGCAGGTCATTCTGCTGTGCGCCAAAGTAAAGTGATCCCTATCAAGTCGGAAAAAGATCTGCTGATGTTAAAGCGCTCCGGACAGATTTTATCATCTGTTATGCGCAAAGTGCAGAAAAACCTGCGTCCAGGAATTACTACGCTGGATATTGACCGCCTTAGCGAGGAACTGATTCTTAAAGAAAATGCCTTGGCGGCTTTTAAGGGGTATAAGGGGTTTCCGGCAACCGCTTGCGTTTCCGTAAATGAAGAGATCGTGCATGGGATCCCGGAACCAAGAGTAATTTTAGAAGGGGATATCGTAAGCATAGATTTAGGCGTAAACTATCAGGGTTATTTCTCGGATATGGCGATTACTTTGCCGGTGGGCAAGGTTGATGAAACCAAGAGAAAACTGATTGAGGTTACCAGAAAAGCCCTGGATATAGGAATCAAGCAGGCCCGCTCAGGTAATTATTTAAGCGATATTTCTCATAGCATCCAGAGTTTTGTGGAGGGGTACGGGTTTTCAGTAGTAAGGCAATTTGTGGGCCATGGCATAGGAACTGCCCTGCATGAAGAACCGGAGATCCCGAATTTTGGAGAAGCGCATTTAGGGCCGTTATTAAAAAGCGGGATGGTTTTAGCTATTGAGCCGATGGTTAATATCGGCAGTTGGGAATGCCTTATTGCCCGCAATGGCTGGACGGCGATAACTAAAGACGGCCTGGCTTCAGCGCATTTTGAACATACGGTAGCAGTCACTGACAAAGGACCGGTTATATTAACGGAGTGAGATGGCCAAAGAAGAACTGATTGAAACAGAAGGCAAGATAATCGAGGCATTGCCTAATGCTATGTTTAAAGTTGAGTTGGAGAATGGGCATGTGGTTTTGGCGCATGTTTCAGGTAAGATGCGCATGAATTTTATCAGGATCCTGCCGGGCGACAAAGTCAAATTAGAACTTTCTCCTTATGATCTAAGCCGGGGGAGAATTACTTTTAGGGTGAGATAACAATGAAAGTCAAAGCGTCGGTTCGTAAGATTTGCGATAAGTGTAAAATAATCAAAAGAAGAGGAGTAGTCCGGGTGATCTGCGCTACTACTAAACACAAACAAAGACAGGGTTAATTTTCTCTAACACCCGGATTAAAAGGAGCTAATATGCCAAGGATTATGGGTATTGATATACCTAAGGAAAAAAGGATTGAAATTGCTCTTACCTATTTTTATGGTATAGGCCGGGCGCTTTCTAATGTTGTGCTGAAAGAGGCCGGAATTAACCCGGACAAGCGGGCAAAAGATTTAAGTGAAGAAGAGGTTTCTCGCCTCACCGATATTCTTCAAAAAGGCAGCTTGAGAATCGAAGGTGACCTGCGCCGCGATATATCCCAAAATATAAAGAGGCTTATGGATATTGGTTCATGGAGAGGGATGCGCCATAAGAAAGGGCTTCCGGTCAGGGGGCAGCGTACGCGCACCAATTCGCGCACTAGAAAAGGGAAGAAGAGAGTTAATCTGGCAGTAGTTAAGAGAGTGGAACCGGCTAAAACAGCCAAGCCTGCTGGAAAATAAAGGAGTAAACAGAATATGGCAACAAAAGAGAAGGCAAAAAAGAAAAAGATTGCTAAAGGGATAACCAGCGGAGTTGCGCATATCCAGGCAAGTTTTAATAATACAATTATCAGTATAACCGATAAGCAGGGCAATGTTATAGCTTGGAGCGCTCCGGGAAATGTCGGTTATAGCGGCTCTAAGAAATCTACCCCTTTTGCCGCTCAGGTGGCTGCAACCGATGCTGCCAGGAAGGCTAAAGAGGTAGGGCTTAAAGAAGTTGAAGTTTATGTAAAGGGGCCGGGTTTTGGCAGAGAATCAGCAATCCGCGCACTTCAGGCGGCAGGTTTGGTGGTAACTTTAATTAAGGATGTAACTCCTATTCCTCATAATGGTTGCCGTCCTAAGAAGAAAAGGAGAGTTTAATTTATGGGTCGCTATACTGGTGCAGTTTGCAGATTATGTCGCAGGCATGGTGAAAAGTTGTTTTTAAAAGGGACTAAATGTCAGACTGAGAAATGCGCGGTTAATAAAAGGGCATATCCGCCTGGTCAGCATGGAGAGGGTAAGAGAAAAAAGCTTTCCAACTATGGCGTGCAGCTGAAAGAAAAACAAAAAGTAAAGAGAATTTACGGTGTATTGGAAAGACAGTTTCGTAAATATTTTGAGGTTGCTTCCAAGACTAAAGGCGTAACCGGTAAGGTGCTTTTGCAGCTGCTGGAGCGTAGGCTGGATAATGTGGTTTTTCGTATGGGGCTGGGTATTTCACGTTCCCAGAGCCGTCAAATTGTCAGGCATAATCTGATCGCAGTTAATTCCCGCAGAGTCAATATCCCGTCATATCTAGTGCATAAAGATGATGTGGTTGAGATTAAATGCAAAGATAAGCCAAAAATTAAGATCAAGGATAACTTAGAGCTTTCCAAGGATAGGACTGTTCCCAGCTGGCTTGAGTTTTCAGCAGCAGAAATGAAGGGTAAGGTCTTGAGGCTTCCGGAAAAGACGGATATCCAACAACCAATTCAGGAACAATTAATCGTCGAGTTGTATTCAAAGTAAACGTCTAAGGAGGATCCTGATTCGCTGCGCTCATCAGGATTTTACTGGATAAAAGATAAAGGAGAAAATAAATGGGTATAAAATGGAGAGATTTTCAGTTTCCCAAAAAACTTGAATGCGATGAGTCAACATATACGGATACATATGGAAAGTTCATGGCTGCTCCTTTTGAAAGAGGCTATGGTGTAACTCTGGGAAATTCCCTGCGCAGAGTCCTGCTTTCTTCGATAGAAGGAAGCGCGGTAAGCGCAGTGAAGATTGCCGGGGCATTGCATGAATTTTCCGCTATCCCGGGGATTTTAGAGGACGTCCCCGAGATAATCTTGAATATCAAAAGCCTGGTAATAAACTCTCATTCCAAAATCCCCAAAACAATTTATTTGAAAGCGGATAAGAAGGGGGAAGTTAAGGCTAAGGATATTGAGGCGGATGAAACAATTGAGATAATCAATCCCGAATTGCACATCGCCACTCTTACTAAAGATACAAAACTTAATATCGAAATGGAGGTTTCCCGCGGCAGAGGATATGTCCCGGCGGAGTTGAAAAAGAAAGAAGACAAAGTGGTCGGCTCTATCCCGGTTGATTCAATATTTACTCCGGTCAAGAAGATCAACTATTTCGTGGAGAATACCCGTGTAGGCCAGCGGACGGATTATGACAAGTTGATTTTTGAGATTTGGACTAACGGCAGCATCAGCCCAAAGGATGCTTTGCTTTATGCTTCTAATATTTTGCAGCGGCATTTGGATATCTTTGTAAACTTTGGACAGCTTCCCGAGGATATCGTAGAAGAAGAGCCGGAGATGACCAAGGAGGAAGTAGCTTTGTACGAGAAATTAAGGCTGCCTATTTCGGAGCTGGAACTTTCAGTGAGAAGCTCTAATTGCCTGAGAGAAGCAGGGATAAAGATTATCGCTGATCTGGTCAGGAAAAACGAAGAAGAGATGCTTAATTTCAAGAATTTTGGAAAGAAGTCCCTTACTGAGATCCAGGAACTGCTGGCTGGCATGGGAGTAACTTTAGGTATGCAAGTTGACCTTAAGAAACTAAAGAAGGGTTAAATAAAATGAGACATGCGAAAAGGAGATTGCAACTAAACCGTTTTACCAGCTGGCATGAAGCCACAATAAGAAGCCTGGCAAGGAATATTATTATTTGCCAGAGTATAAAGACTACCCAGGCCAGGGCCAAGGCGAGCCGTCAGGCGATAGAAAAACTTATAACGCTGGCTAAAGAGAATACACTTTTTGCGCGCAGACAGGCTCAGAAAGTTTTAGGAGAGCATAAACTGGTCAATATTCTTTTTAATGAAATTGGCCCGAGATTTTCGAATCGCGGCAGTGGATTTACAAGGATTATCAGCCTGGGCAAGCGCAGAGGGGATGACGCAGAGATGGTAATTTTTGAGCTTACTGAAATAAAGAAAAAAGAAGTTAAAAAAGCCAAGCCCGCTAAGGAGGCAAAATCTCAGCCAGCTCAAGCCGCAGATGAAACCGTAATAGAAGAAGGATCTCTTGAGAAAGAGACTGTTGAGGAAAAGAAGCATGAGCCGGCGGTAAAAGAAGGCCCGGCTAAAGATAAAAAACCTCAGAAGAAATTCATCGGAGGCATAAGAAGTATATTCAGAAAGAAAAGCGATTCTTTGTAAGTAATGAAAAACTTCTATGAAAATAGATACAAGGCTTGCGGAGCGTTTAAAAAAGATAAATCCTTCTTCCACATTAGCAATAACTTCTAAAGCCAAAAAGCTTAAAAGCGAAGGCAAGGACATAGTTACTTTTGCCGCCGGAGAACCGGATTTTGATACCCCTGATTTTATCAAAAACGCTGCCATCGAAGCCATAAAATCAGGCTTCACCAAGTATACCCCCACTACAGGCACACCTGAATTAAAAAAGATAATCTCTCAGAAATTCAAGAAAGATAATTCACTGGAGTATGCTCCCAATCAGATCATTGTTTCTTGCGGGGCTAAACATAGCATTTATAATACCCTTATGGTACTGTTAAATAAGGCAGATGAGGTACTTATACCCCTGCCTTATTGGGTGAGTTATCCTGAAATGGTCAATCTCTGCGAAGCAACCCCGCGTTTTATTAAAACAAGCGCCGCTAATAATTTCAAAATTACGGCAACAGATCTTAAGAAACATATCAGTACAAAAACCAAGGTTTTAATCATGAACAGCCCGTCAAATCCAGCCGGTTCGGTTTATAACCGGGCTGAGCTTGAAGAGATTGCCAAGGTCTGTGTAAGTAAGAACATTTTTGTGGTTAGCGATGAGATCTATGAAAAGATTATTTTTGACGGCGCAAAACATGAATCAATCGCCAGTTTTAACAAAGATATCTATGATTTGACTATTACAGTAAACGGTTTGTCCAAAAGCCATTCTATGACCGGTTGGCGCATTGGTTATCTTGGGGCTCCCAGCGATGTGGCTAACGCCATTTCTAACCTTCAGGATCACTCAACCTCTAATCCTAACTCTATAGCTCAGAAGGCAGCGGTGGCCGCGTTAACTGCTCCTGAAGATTTTACAATGAAATTATGTCAGGAATTTCAAAAGCGAAGAGATTATCTGGCCTCCAGGTTAAAGGGAATTAAGAAAATGAGTTTTACTTTGCCGCAAGGAGCCTTCTATATGTTTTGCGGTATATCCAAAACAGGACTTGATTCTATGGAATTTGCCAGGCGGCTTCTTGATGAAGAATATGTAAGTGTTATTCCGGGCTCCAGTTTCGGCAGGGATGACTATATCAGGATAAGTTTTGCCACAAGCATGGATGAGTTGGAAAAAGGAATGGATAGAATAGAAAAATGGCTGGAGAAGATCAGTGGCTAAGACGATTGCAGAGAAAATATTAAGTAAGCACGCGGGGAAGGATTTGTCCGCCGGAGATTTTGCTATATGCAAGGTGGATTTTGCTTTTGGCCAGGATGGCACTTCTTCGATAATAATTGACCGGATCAAAGAATTAGGGGTTAAAGACTTTAAGACCAGATTTTGTATGGTGATTGACCATAGCGCGCCATCTCCAAGCGAAGGGGTTTCCCGTGTGCATAAGAAGATGCGTGATTTTTCGAAAGCCTTTAAAACAAGAATTTTTGATATTGGCTGCGGTGTTTGCCATCAGGTTATACCTGAATCAGGAAATGTCTTGCCGGGATACCTGGTTTTAGGCGCCGATTCCCATACTTGTACTTACGGGGCTATAGGAGCATTTTCCACGGGAGTAGGTTCTACCGATTTAGCTATAGCTCTTGCTACCGGAAGAAACTGGTTTAAAGTTCCTGCGACTATAAAAATTGTAATCAAGGGGAAGCTTCCGAAAGGTGTTTTTGCAAAAGACGTAATCTTATATATAATCGGCAGGTTAAAAAGTGACGGGGCAACCTACAAAGCAGTTGAATTTTCCGGCCCGGTGATTGATAATATGGGAATGGATGGCCGTTTCACAATCGCTAATATGCTGGTTGAGCTTGGGGCAAAAACAGGGTTTATGCCTGTCGATAAAAAAACTCTTGCCTGGTTGAAACCCAGGGTTGGAAGCAAGAAGCGTATGGAACAAATCACGGCGGATGAAGGGGCTGTTTATGAAAGTGTTCATGAGTTTGATATTTCCAGGCTCAAGCCCATGGTTTCCATGCCGCATAGCGTGGATAATGTTGCTGAAGCGGCTGATTTGAAGAAAGTAAAGATTCATGAAGCTTTTCTGGGCACTTGTACTAATGGCCGCATAGATGATTTTAAGGCAGCTGCAAAAGTTTTATATAAGCATAAAATCCATCCTGAGGTTAAAATGATTATTGCCCCGAGTTCGCGTGAGGTTTATCTGGAGGCTTTAAGGTTGGGGTTAATTGATATATTTATTAAAGCCGGCGCAGTCGTTGTTTCTCCGGGTTGCGGCCCGTGCGTTGGTACGCATAACGGGATACCTTCAGACGGGGAAGTGGTTATTTCAACCGCTAACCGGAATTTTAAAGGCAGGATGGGAAATCCTGCGGCTTTTATTTATCTGGGTTCTCCGGCTACGGTTGCCGCTTCAGCGATTAAAGGCTGCATAAGTGATCCGAGGAGTTACTTCTAAATAGGGGGTACTATGGAGATTCGTGATTTGCTTTTGATGTGTATTGATAAGGGTGCGTCAGATCTACATATTACAGAAAATGAACCTCCTATTTTGCGCATCGACGGCAGATTAGTACGAACTGAGTTGGAGAAATTAAATAAGCAGGATTTGAAAAAGATGGTTTATGGCGTCCTTTCCAACTCGCAAAAAGAAATATTCGAGCGTGAATTGGAGTTGGATTTCTCGCTTGCGCTTCCTGAACTGGACCGTTTCCGGGTGAACATCCATACGCAAAAGGGGAGTGTTGAGGCGGCCTTCCGTCGGATCCCGTTAGAAATACCCAGTGTTGAGAAATTAGGCCTGCCGCAGATAATGATTGATCTGGCGAATAAGCCCAACGGTTTGGTTCTGGTAACCGGTCCTACTGGTATGGGTAAGACCACTACTTTAGCGGCGATGATCAACCATATAAACAGCAACCGGGAGTGTTTGATTACTTGTATAGAAGACCCGATTGAATTTATCTTTGCCAATAAAAGGAGTATAGTTAAACAACGCGAGGTTTATTCGGATACCCATTCTTTTGCCCAGGCCCTGCGCCATGCTCTTCGCCAGGATCCCAATGTTATTGTCGTCGGTGAAATGCGCGATTTAGAAACTATCTCGACGGCTTTAACAGCCGCCGAGACCGGGCATCTTGTTTTAGCGACTTTACACACGCCTGACGCTCCGCAGACTGTCGCCAGGATTATCGATGTTTTTCCTCCTCATCAGCAACAACAGGTTAAAATGCAGCTTTCTGATTGTTTGCAGGGAGTGATTTCGCAGCTGCTTTTACCGCATATTTCCGGTACGGGCAGGGTTTTATGCACAGAGGTTATGGTAGCTACCCCGGGCATCCGCAATCTTATCCGCGAGCAGGAGATCGAGCAGATACCGACATTGATGCAGACAGGTTCGCAGCATGGTATGTATACTATGGATAAATCTCTAAAGGCATTACATCAAAAAGGCCTGATCTCTCTGGATATGGCTATGTCTAAAGTTAAAAACAGGGAAGAATTTAAGCAGCTATAATTATTCTTATGATTATCTCAGGGAAAAGCGTAAAATTAGGCGACAATATAAACACGGATTTTATTATTTCCGGAAGATATAAATTTGCGATTACGGATTTATCGGAATTGGCAAAACATATAATGGAGGATATTGATCCGAGTTTTCCTCAAAAGATTACCCGTGGCCAGTCTATTATTGTTGCCGGGAATAATTTTGGCATGGGCTCAAGCCGGGAACAGGCCCCTTTGGTTATTAAAGAAGCAGGGATTGTGGCGGTTTTGTCCCCTCAGTTTGCGCGTATATTCTTCCGTAACAGTTTTAATATCGGCCTGCCGTTGATTGAAACCGACACTTCTAAAATTGATGAATCAGACCAGCTTCAGATCGATTTGGACAATGGTTTGGTTAAGAACCTAACTAAGGGTATAGACTTAAAGATCAAGCCTTTGCCTAAATTTATGCAGGAGCTTTTGGCTGAAGGCGGGGTAGTTAATTATTATAAGAAACATGGAGAGCTGAAGATTTAAATGTTGCATAAAATAACCCTGATTCCTGGTGATGGTATTGGCCGCGAAGTTTCTCTGGCAGCTGTCAGGTGCATTGAAGCTACAGGCGTAAATATTGAATGGGAAGAGGCTCTGGCCGGCTCTGATGCGCTTGAAAAAACCGGAGAACTTCTGCCGCAGAGCGCTTTAGATTCCATTAAAAGAAATAAGGTCGCCCTCAAAGGCCCCATAACTACTCCGATAGGTACTGGATTCCGTTCGGTAAATGTAGCTATCAGGCAGGCTTTGGAACTTTTTGCCTGCGTGCGTCCGGCAAAAAGCTATGCCGGGGTAAAAAGCAGGTTTAATGATATTGACCTGGTAATTATCAGGGAGAATAGCGAAGACCTCTATATGGGCATTGAATTTGAGCAGGGAAAACCCGAGACCAAGGCCTTGATCGGCCAGATAAAAAAAGATACAAATAAGGATATCCGCCCGGATTCAGGGATAAGCATTAAGCCTATATCTAAATTTGCGACACAGCGTATAGCGAGATTTGCTTTTGAATATGCCCTGAAGAACAAGCGTAAAAAAGTTACCTGCGTGCATAAAGCAAACATTATGAAGTTTACCGACGGGCTATTTTTGAAGGTATGCAGGGAAGTTGCCCAGGAGTTTTCCGAAAGGGTATCTTTTGAAGAAGCGATTGTGGATAATATGTCTATGCAGCTGGTGGTCAAGCCGAATAAATACGATATTTTATTGCTGCCCAATCTTTACGGCGATATTCTTTCTGATCTTTGCGCCGGTTTGATTGGAGGATTAGGGGTTGCCCCAGGAGCCAACATCGGCACTGATAGCGCGGTTTTTGAAGCCGTGCATGGTTCTGCTCCAAAATACAAAGGGCAAAATAAGGTTAATCCTGTGGCTATGATTTTATCAGGCGTCTTGATGTTACATCACATTAAAGAGGATAAGGCGGCAGAAAGCCTGGAAAACGCCGTAAAAGAGGTTATTGCCGAAGGTAAATCAGTAACATATGATTTAAAATCCGATCCGCTTGATCCAACTGCGGTTGGCACCAAAGAGATGGCGGATGCAATCATTGAAAAGATCAAACGTTGATTTTTAAGGAAGGCTAAAAGTGAAAATTTCCGTTATTGGGGCTGGAAACGTGGGAAGTTTAACTGCGATGCGTATCGCCGGAGATGGCCTGGGCGATATTATGCTTATAGATGTAGTGAAGGGCCTGGCATGCGGCAAGGCCCTGGATTTGGAGGATGCCCGGCCAATATTGAAATATAACTATAATATTAAAGGCAGTGATGATATCAGGCAGGTTAAAGGTTCAGATATTGTGGTAGTTACTGCCGGCCTGGCGCGTAAACCCGGTATGAGCCGGGAAGAGCTCTTAGCAAAAAATGCCCAGATATTGAAAGATGTATGTTTAAATGTGAAAGATCTGGCCAAAGATGCTATTGTTATCATAGTAACCAATCCTTTGGATATTATGACGCTTTATGCTTTAAAAATCACTGGTTTTAAACCTCAAAAGATTTTTGGAATGGGGATTAGTTTGGATACCGCCCGTTTTGCTAATTTAGCAGCCCAGGAGCTGGGTTTGTTGAGCACAGATATTGAGGCTTTGGTGATTGGCGCCCATGGTGAAGGCATGATGCCTCTGCCCGGTTTTACAAAGGTAAAAGGCGTGCTGCTTGATGAATTTATGAATGAAGATAAAATTAAGTCTTTGGTCAGCCGCACAGTCGGCAGAGGAGCCGAGATTGTTGCCAACCTTGGTACAGGCAGTGCGTTTTTCGCTCCTTCGGCGGCAATTGCCGCGATAGTTAAGGCTGTCGTAAAGGATGAAAAACGTATTATTGGTTTATGCAGTTATTTAAATGGAGAATATGGCATTAAGGATACCTGTATCGGTGTCCCTTGCCGCCTGGGCAAGAATGGCATAGAAAAGATTATTGAATTAGAACTTTCGCAGGAAGAAAATACCAGATTGAATAAATCGGCCATACAGGTGGCTCAGGCAGCAGCGCAATTATTGGCTTAATCCATGCCTATGTATGATCTAGTTGTTATTGGTGCAGGTTGGGCAGGTTTTAACGCTGCTTTAAGGGCAAGAGAGTCAGGTTTTAAGGTTTGTCTTGTTGAATGTAATAAAATCGGAGGAACCTGCCTTAATCAGGGCTGCATACCTACCAAAGCTTTAATCGCTTGCGCAAAAACATATTCACTCATCAAAAAATCATCAGGCTTTGGCGTCGAGTCGGATAATCCCCGTTTTAACTTTAGTAAAATCCAGGAAAGAAAAGATAACCTTGTCCGTGTTCTTACGCAAGGAATGCAAAGCAGGCTTTCCGGAATTGATTTCATTCAATCAAGGGCACAGATTATTTCACCCCATGAAATAAAAGTTGACGGCCGCCTAATTTCTGCAAAATTCATGCTTATTTCTACCGGAAGCCGGCCTGTTGAATTACCCCAGTTAAAATTTGATGCTGTTAGAATAATTTCCAGTGAAGGGGCCCTTTCCCTAACGTCGCTTCCGCGTTCTTTGTTGATTGTCGGCGGGGGGGTAATTGGCTGTGAATTTGCCAGTTTATTTGCAGCTTTAGGGGTTGAGGTTTCAATGGCGGAGAAGCTGCCGTTACTTTTGCCCGGGGAGGACAGTGAAATATCAAGAAAAATCGAGGTAACCTTTAAGAAAAAAGGAATAAAAGTTTATACTAACTCAGACATATCGGGCCTTGATTTGAATATTTACGAGAAAATCCTGGTTTGTGTGGGAAGAGAGCCTGATATTTCCGGATTAGGTTTGGAAAATTTAGGGATAAAACTAGATAAGAAAGCTATAGCTGTTGATGATTGCCTCAGGACCAGTCTAACAAATATATATGCGGCAGGAGATTGCGCGTCTAAAATTATGCTCGCCCATTATGCGGCTTATCAAGGGGTGGCAGCGGTTGATAATATGATTTCAGGTAATAAAAATAAAGCGGATAATTCTGTTGTGCCTGCTTGCGTATTTTGTGATCCTGAAATTTCCAGCGTTGGCTTAAGTGAAGAAAGAGCCCGTGCCGCTGGTTTTGCGGTTAAAGTAAATAAATTTGATTTCCGCGCTTCGGCAATGGCGCGTATTATTGAGGAGTATGAAGGTTTTATCAAGGTTGTTTCTAAACAGGATACCGAAGAAGTAATCGGAGGATGTATAATCGGCCCGAAAGCTACGGAGCTTATCGCTATTTTGACTATGGCTGTTTCGCTGCATTTGAAAGTAAGCCAGATTCGCTCGGTTATCTTCGCGCATCCAACGCTTTCAGAATCTTTGCGTGAAAGCATGTCCTAACACCCGACGCTATAGGAGGAATAATATGATAAAAGTTGTTTTGCCGGAATTAGGCGAGGGGATCACTAAGGCGACTGTTTCGTATTGGTTTGCCAAGGACGGGGAAAGGATAAAAGAGAAGGATGACCTGGTTGAATTGACCACTGATAAAGCCACCTTTAATTTGCCCAGTCCCTGCACAGGCGTAATCTCTGAAATAATGTATAGCGAGGGAGTTACTGTGGAAGTTGGCCAGATCCTGGCGATTATCAATGAAGAGTAAGCCCCGAGTCCCGAGCCTATCTTGACAACCTTCGTTTTTTCTAGTATAAGTATATCTAACTGATGTATTCGTAAGTCAAGTGTTCATTGAATTCGGCTAAACAACTTATGTTCGCTGTCGCTCCATAAGTTGCGGCCTCATTAAATTTAAAATATGGCGATTGATTATAAGAAAGAACTCCAAAACGCAGCCAATAACATGATCTTTGTGCACGATCCTGATCTTTTAATTAAGATGATGGTGCGCATGATGGTCAATAAGGCCAAGATTGCCCATGCAAGTTTCTTTTTACATGATAAAAGAAAAGAAAGTTACCTGCTTACTGTTTCAAAAGGTTCATTAGGCAAGAAGTTGCCCTTAGATCTGGTACGAATTGATAAAGATGATGTCTTAATCCGTTTTTTCAGGTCCCGTATGAACCGCTCTTTATTTGGCAAGGAGGTGTTGCTCCATAGCGAAGCAAAATCCGCGCTGAAGAATTCCAAAATAAAACAGGAGATCAGGCAGCAGTTGAGCCATGTTTTGTACCAGATGGAACTTTTGGAATCCCTGGTTTGCATCCCCAGCTATTTTCGTGATGAATTGCTGGGGATTTTATTATTAGGAAAGAAGAATAGCGGCAGGGATTTTATAGATGAAGAATTGGATTTTTTTGTCGCCCTTAATTCTAATGTGGCAATGGCCGTCAGGAATGCCCAGTTATTCAGGGAGTTAGGTCTTGAGTTAGACCGTAAACATCAGTTGTTTGTGCGTACAACCATTGCTTTGGCCGCAGCTATTGAAGCGAAGGATAACTATACCCATGGGCATACTACCCGCGTAACTAATTTAAGCCTTGAAATTGCCCGCAGGATTGGCCAGAAAGATGAGAAAGATTTTGACGCTAAATTCTTAGAGAATTTGCATATTGCCAGCCTCCTGCATGATATCGGCAAGATCGGCGTACCGGAGCACATCTTAAACAAAAGAAATGAGCTTACTGTGGGTGAGCGTAATCGCATTAAAGAGCACCCCATGATCGGGGTGAATATCCTTAAACCGATTAAGGAATTGGAAGGCTCGATGCTGGGAGTCAGGAGCCACCATGAACGCTTTGACGGAAAAGGTTATCCCGATGGCTTAAAAGGAGAGCAGATCCCCCTGATCGCCTCTATAATTTCAGTAGCGGATTCTTTTGATGCTATGAGCACTGATCGGCCATACCGGCTGGCCCTGCCTAAAGATAAGGTTATTGATGAGATCAAGCATTTAAGCGGCCGGCAATTTTGTCCCCGCATTACCGATTCTTTTCTGGAGCTCTGCAAGGAAGGCAAGATTTAATTCTTATTATGCTGCCCAAACGTATAATCTTAATGTATATATCGGAAGTTTCCGGCCATCGCAGCGCCACTATGGCTATTGAAAAGGCGCTTAAGGCGCTTTCCCCGGACTGTGAGATTTTAAATATCAATGCTTTTAATTATACCAATCCTATCTCGGAGAAGGTGATTAACCGGATTTATATGGAAGTTATCAAGTATACGCCCCAGGTATGGGATTATCTTTATGATAACCCCAGCGTGGTTAAGGGGCTTGAAAAAATCAAAAAAAGCGTGCATAAATCAAATTCACCAAAACTTAAGAAACTTTTTGATAGCTTCAACCCGGACATGGTAGTTTGCACCCAGGCATTTCCCTGCGGCATGGTCGCCGATTACAAGAAAGCTTGCGGTTTAAACTTGCCGCTGGTGGCTGTGCTTACGGACTACATACCGCACTCTTACTGGGTTTATGATACAGTGGATTATTATATAACCCCTTCGGAAGATGTGTCGGAGCGGCTGGAAAAAAAGGGGGTTGCTCCTGAAAAAATTAAGCCATATGGGATACCTTTTGACCATAAGTTTAACCAAAAACTGAATAGTGAGGAGATTTTTCGTAAATTGAACCTGAATCCGCATAAACCTGTAGTATTAATTATGGGGGGAGGACAGGGGCTGGGGCCGATTAAGACTATAGTTAAATCGCTTGAGAAGGTTAAGCAGGATATCCAGGAATTGATCATTACCGGCACAAATAAAAAGTTACACCGTTCGCTTAAACGTAAAATCCGCAGTTACAAGAAGGAGATTCATCTTTTTGGATTTGTGCAGAACATCCATGAATTAATGCATATTTCTAAACTGATTATTTCTAAACCCGGTGGGGTAACTACCGCTGAAGTATTAAGCGCAAGATTGCCTATGATTATAGTTAAGCCTATCCCGGGACAGGAAATCAATAATACTAACTTTCTTACGCATAAAGGCGCAGCAGTCAAAGTGGATGATCCTAAAGAAGTATACAGGGTTATTGACGAATTATTAGAAGACAGGGTAAAGTTGGAGAAACTAAGGCAGGCTGCGGCGGAGATTGCTAAGCCTAATGCGAGCATGGATGTCGCCAGGCTTCTTTTGAGTATATAAATCGTGTTAAACTATTATTTATACCGCTTCGGCCAATTTATCGCGCTGATCGCACCGTTAAGATTAGTTTATGCCATTGCAGTTTTTCTGGCTGATCTGCATTATTTTTTTGCCTTCCGCGATAGAAGATTCGTAAAAGCCAACCTGAAGATTATTTTCCCGGAAAAAGAAAACAGGCAGTTGCGTAAAATAAGCAGGATGGTCTTTCGAAATTTCGCCAAATACCTGGTGGATTTTTTCCGTTTTGAAAAACTCAACCGTACTTACATCGACAAGAATATAAAATTAAAGAACCTGCATTATTTTGACCAGGCATTGGCAGCCGGTAAGGGGGTGGTTGTCCTGACCGCTCATCTGGGTAATTGGGAACTGGGAGGAGTTGTCCTGGCCCAGTTAGGTTACCCGTTCTGGGCAGTAGCTTTGTCGCATAAGAATATTAAAGTTAACGATTTTTTTGTTTCCCAAAGGGCCAGAAAAGGAGTTAATGTTATCGCTATGGGTAAGGCAATCAGGAGTTGTATCTCGGAGATCAGGAATAACCATATGGTTGCTTTAGTAGGAGACCGGGATTTTACCGAGAAGGGGGTTATTATAGATTTCTTTGGCAAACCAACTCGTTTTCCTGAGGGGCCGGCAGCTTTAAGCCTGATGACCGGGGCCGCTATTGTACCGGGTTTTATGCTTAGGAACCCTGATGACAGTTTTACTTTAAGCATAGAGAAGCCCGTTGAGTTTATACCTACCGGTGATAAATCAAAAGACCTAGCCAGCCTGGTTAAGGTCTACAAAAATATCTTTGAAGATTATATACGTAGATACCCTGACCAGTGGTATGTCTTCCGTAGATTTTGGGTTGAATAAATGCATACCTGTGTAATAATTCCAACTTATAATGAAGCCAAAGCGATTGCCGGCCTGATTGAGCAGATACACAAAATAGGGCTGAAGGCGATCATAATTGACGATGGCTCAAGTGATGATACCGTAAAGATTTCCCAGGCGTTTGGCGCAGAGGTCTTACGTAATCCGTCGAATACCGGCAAAGGCGCTTCTTTAATCAAGGGATACGCATTTGCGGTCTCCCAGGGTTTTGACGCGGTAATCAGCATGGATGGGGACGGGCAGCATTCGGCAGACGATATCAAGAGCTTCATCCAGAAGGCCGAATCTTCGGACTGCGGGATTATCGTCGGTAACCGCATGGCCATGACTAAAAATATGCCGCTTTTGCGTATTGGCGCCAATCACTTTATGTCGTGGGTAATTTCAATAATTGCCAAACAGCATATACCGGATACTCAATGCGGATTCCGCCTGGTAAAAAGAGAAGTCCTCCAGAAAATGGATTTATCTACAACTAAATATGAAACCGAGTCAGAAATCCTGATTAAGGCATCGCGCTTAGGATTTAAGATTGAATCTGTGCCGGTTAAGACTATCTATTCAGGGCAGAAGAGCCGGATCAATCCTTTCCTTGATACATTGAGATTTACGCGTTTTATAATCTTAGAATCTATCAGGAGCCTTAAATATGGTTGATGTTATTTTAAGCTACTTAAAAGATTTGCCTAAAGACTACGTGGTAATTATCGTGGGGGCTTTACCCATTTCTGAATTAAGGGGGGCGATACCTCTGGCATTGTCATTCGGGATGAGCTTGACAAAAGCTTTCTGGCTTTCAGTATTGGGAAATTGTATTATTGTGGCTCCGGCCCTTTTTCTTTTTAAGCCAATTACCGGGTTTTTACGAAAATTTAAGATTTGGTCGCGGTTCTTTGACTGGATATTTGAACGCACCAGGAAGAATTCAGACTCGATTCAGAAATATGAGGCTTTGGGCCTGGCTATCTTTGTGGCTATTCCGCTTCCAATGACCGGCGCCTGGAGCGGAGTGATCGCGGCTTCTCTATTCAAGATTCGTTTTCGTTACGCGTTCATGGCTATAGTTGCCGGAGTTATTTGCGCAGGGCTTATCGTGTCGGCTTTATGCGCTTTAGGGATAATGAGCTGGAAGGCGGTATCAGGATGATCCAGGTTTATACGGGTAACGGTAAGGGCAAGACCACCGCGGCTATTGGCCTGGCTTTGAGGGCTTCAGGAGCAGGTTTAAATGTTTATATCGCCCAATTTGCCAAAGGCCGTGTCTGCAGTGAACATAAAGCACTGCAGAAAATAAAAAATATAAAGGTTGAACAATTCGGCAGGGATTATTTTATTCTTCATAAGCCGCGCTCTTGTGATATAGAATCGGCCCGGCAGGCCATGGAGGAGATAAAGAAAGTTATTGCCCGCGGAAATTTCCGTGTAATTATTTTAGATGAAATTAATGTTGCCTTAAAGCTTAGATTGGTATGCCTTAAAGATGTGCTTGAGTTGATTAAGCATACTCCGGCAACCATTGAGTTGGTCTTAACCGGCAGGTGCGCGCCAAGAAAGATTATTGAATGCGCTGACCTGGTCAGCCGCATAGATGAGGTTAAGCATTATTATAAACGCGGGGTTAAGGCAAGAAAAGGAATAGAATTTTAAGTTGACAAATTATTATTGGATGTTAAAGTAAAGAGGAAAATTTAAGCATATAGGTTAAGGGAAATCCGTTTAGTCGGATGCGGTCCCGCCGCTGTAAGAGTTGACGAAAGCTGCCAAATGCCACTGTGCTCAGACGCATCAGCATGGGAAGGCGCAGCAAGTAGATTGAGACTCAAGCCAGAAGACCTGCCTATATAAAGAAGAGCAACGCCTCGCGGAATGGGCCAAAAGTAATACAAGGGTGAAGCCCGATCCGGGTACGAAAAGTACCAGGTCGGGTATTTTTATTGTTGCGTCCTATCATGAAGAAAATTATCCTGTTAAGTTTATTTATCGGCCATTTTCTTGCCGTGTGGGCTTTGGCTACCGGAAGCCAAACCGCGGCCGTGCGGCCGCGCTATATCTCTCTTGCGCCGTCAACAACTGAAATCCTCTTTAGCCTTGGCCTGGATAAGGAGATCGTAGGGGTAAGCTCTTACTGTAATTATCCACCGGAGGTAAGAAATAAAACTAAGGTCGGGAGTTTCAGCTCTCCGAATATTGAAAAGATCATTGCTTTAAAACCGGATTATATTTTTTGTACCGGCCTTGAGCAGGCTCCGGTTGTTACCCAGTTAAGGCAGCTTAATTTAAATGTCTATGTTTCTGACCCAACGAGTATGGGGGAACTTTTTGATTCCATCAGGGAAATAGGCAAATTGACGGACAAATCCGCGGAGGCTGTTGCCTTGACTCAGAAAATGGATGAGGAGGCTAATGCAGTAGGCTTAAAGTTAAAGTTTATCCCGCTTGAGAAAAGAGTCAAGGTCTTTATAGAGATCTGGCATGAACCGCTGATGACTGCGGCCAAGGGCTCTATTGTTGATGAGTTGATTACCCTGGCAGGCGGGATCAATATCGCCCATGAGCTTCCCAGGCCTTACTGTAATATCAGCGCCGAGAAGGTGATCAGCCTTAACCCGCAGTGCATTATTATGGCGTATATGGATAAGGAGCCTTCTTTGAAATTGGCCAAACAGCGTTTTGGCTGGGATAAGATAGAGGCGGTAAAGAATCAACAGGTGTTTAATGATATTGACCCGGATACCCTGCTTAGGCCGGGCCCAAGAATTACCCGGGGGCTGACTGAGGTTTATAAGAGATTGTATCCGGGAGGATGAATATGTATTTTAAAAAAAGGTTCGTGATTTTATTTCTTCTTCTTGGGTTAGCGATAATCTTCGGCCTGGTTAAGGGGGCGGTGAACATTCCTTTAGGCAATCTTCTGCTTAAGGATAACCAGGTTATTTTTAATCTGCGCCTTTTGCGCATAGCTGCGGCTATCCTTGTGGGAAGCGGCCTGGCGGTTTCCGGTATAGCTCTCCAGGCGATTTTGAGGAACCCTTTGGCTGAGCCATATTTGCTCGGAACTTCAAGCGGGGCAGGCCTTGCGGCAGTAACTGCTGCGATACTGGGCCTTTCAAGGCTCTATATGCCGCTGGCTGCTTTTCTGGGGGCAATGCTCAGTATTATCCTGGTTTACAGCCTGGCGAAAGAAAGGGGCCTGATCGCTGATAAATCATTAATCCTATCCGGGGTAATTGTTTCGGTAGCCTTTTCTTCAATAATAGTGTTCCTGGTATCTTTGTTCGGCAATGAAGCAATGCATGAGATGAACTGGTGGTTATGGGGAAGCCTGCAGGTCTATGATTACAAACTCTTGTTCCTGGTTGCTCTCCCAGTCGTATTGGGTATATGCGGGATTTATCTTTTTGCCCAGGATTTAAATGCTATCAGTATGGGCGAGGAGGAAGCCATGCATCTGGGTATAAACACGCAGGCTATAAAGAAAATATTAATACTTATTACGGCAATAATTACCGCCAGCCTGATATGTATATGCGGAATAATCGGTTTTGTCGGCCTGATCGTGCCACATATGATGCGCCTGGTTGTGGGGCCGAACCATAAGCTTCTGATACCGGTAACTTGTCTTGCTGCTTCCATATTTGTGGTCCTCTGCGACCTTTTATCGCGCACGCTTTTTGCGCCTGTTGAAATTCCTATCGGTGTGATCACGGCGATAATCGGAGCCCCTGTATTCATTATTCTCCTGAAAAAAGGAAAAAGGATCTAAATGAGTGAGTTATTGGCAATAAATAATGTAAGTGGCGGATATTATAAGGAGGATGTCATTAAGGGTGTATCCCTGGATGTGGAGGAAGGGGATTTCCTGGGGATCATCGGGCCTAATGGTTCAGGAAAGACCACTCTTCTGCGGCTGGCAACGCGGATTATTCCTTTAAGAAAAGGAGAAATTCTCTATAGGGATAAGTGTATTTCGGCCATGGATCTTAAGGAATTCTGCCGCAAGGTGGCTTTTGTCTCCCAGGATGTATCAACAGGTTTTTCTTTTACGGTTATGGAACTGGTCTTGATGGGCAGGATCCCGCATTTAAAGAGGCTGCAGTTTGAAGGCAAGATAGACATGGAGATTGCCCGGGAAAAACTTTTCTTAACCGATACTTTAAGCTTAAAAGATAAACGTATAGATGAGTTGAGCGCCGGGGAACGCCAGCGGGTAATTATTGCCCGGGCCTTGGCACAGGAGCCTGAGCTTCTATTCCTGGATGAACCTACCAGCCATCTGGATATCGGGCATCAGGTGCAAACTTTGGATTTACTGAAGAAGCTCAACCGGAAGAACGGCCTTACGATTGTAATGATCCTGCATGATCTAAACTTGGCTAGCGCGTATTCTAACCGCATTGTTTTGTTGGACAAAGGTGTTATTTTTAAAGAAGGCAAGCCTGAAGAAGTTTTAACTTATCAAAATATTGAGGCAGTTTATAAAACCATTGTTTTGGTGAATAATAATTCAATCACAGGCAAGCCCAATGTGGTTTTGGTCCCGGGAGAGAAGTGATGTTGACAAAACTTATTTTAATCCGTCACGGGGTAACTCAATGGAATAAGCAGAAAAGATACTGCGGCTGCAGGGATATAGGTTTAAGCAGTCATGGTAAAATCCAGGCTATGAAATTGCGGAAGAGATTTAATGGATTTGAGTTTGACAAGGTCTATTGCAGTGACAGAAAACGCGCGCTTCAGACAAGAACCATACTCTTTGGAAAAAGAGATTTTATAAAAGTGGAAGAATTAAGGGAGATTGATTTTGGAGTGTTTGAGGGGTTAAGGCATGATGAGATTTTGGAGAAATATCCAAAGCTCTATAAAGATTGGCTGGCAGATCCTTATAAGGGCCGGATCCCGGAAGCAGAGCCTATGCGAGTTTTTAAAAAAAGAGTACATGCAGCCATAAAAAAAATACTTCAGGCCAACCGCGGAAAAACCATTGCCGTGGTCTGTCACGGCGGGGTGATCGGTGTATTTGTCAGCAGCATATTGAAGAGCAGGAGTTTTTGGAAATTCGTTCCTTCTCCGGCAAGCGTAACTGTTGTGGAACACAATAAGAATAAGCTTAGTTTAAAGAAATTTAACCAGATTCAGGGACGTTTCTCAACCTAAAGCAGGGACGTTTCTTAAGTTAATCGGAGATGTGTCCCCTATGGGGACAGTTCTCCGATTGGGTTCAGAAACGTCCCTAAAAAGAATATGAAGAATATAACGTTGATACTTGGAGGCTCGCGCAGCGGAAAAAGCACCTATGCTTTGAGCCTGGCTAAGAAATATAAGAAAGTCGCCTTTGTAGCCACTTGTCAGGGGTTGGATAAAGAGATGCGGGAGCGCATCAGGCTGCATAAAAAAGCAAGGCCAAAACACTGGGAGACTTTTGAGGAACCTAAGGAGCCGGGAAAACTAATAGGAAAATTAAGCAATAGTTTTGATTGTGTGCTTGTTGATTGTTTGACTCTTTTGGTTTCAAACTTAGTTTTATCCGGGGATAAGCAAGGGCAGGTCCTTAAGAAGATTGAAGAATTATTATCTGTTTTAGATAGGAAGAAAGTAAAAGTAATTCTGGTTTCTAATGAAGTGGGGTTGGGATTGGTCCCCGCCAACAAGCTGGGCAGAGAGTTTCGCGATATCGCAGGAAGAGTGAATCAGATGGTTGCCAATAAAGCTGATGAAGTGTTTTTCACTGTTTCAGGAATAGCCTTAAAGATAAAAGGAGGCAAATAAGTGGAGAGGATAAATAATGTAATCAAAAATATTTCAGGAATTGACCCTGTTATTATAAAAAACACGCAGACAAGATTGGATAATTTAACTAAGCCGTTGGGAAGTTTAGGCAGATTGGAAGAGATAGCTAAACAAATCTGCGGTATTACCGGAAAGATTAATCCATTATTAACCAATAAAGTTATTTTTACTTTAGCCGCTGATCACGGGGTTACTGATGAGGGGGTAAGCGCTTACCCTAAAGAGGTGACGGCTCAAATGGTTTCTAATTTTATCGCCGGCGGAGCCGGAATAAATGTACTGGCAAAACATGTTGGCGCAAGGGTAGTGGTTGTGGATATCGGAGTGGCCGCAGAGCTTAAACCCGGACCAATGCTGCGGGTCAGGAAGATAGGTTACGGGACAAAAAACATGGCAAAGGGCCCGGCGATGTCAAGAGAGGAAGCGATAAAAGCGATAGAGGGGGGAATAGATTTATTTGAAGAAGAGTTTAAGCGCGGAATTGATATTGTCGGGACTGGTGAAATGGGTATAGGCAATACTACCGCAGCCAGTGCGATAACCGCTTCTTTTTGCGGTAAGCCGGTTGAAGAGATTACAGGAAAAGGGGCTGGCCTGGATGAACCGGGGCTAATGAATAAAATTGAGGTTATTAAAAAATCCCTTTTGGTTAATAAACCTGACCCGGTTGATCCAATTGATGTTTTGTCCAAAGTAGGCGGATTTGAGATTGCAGGCCTGGCGGGTATAATCCTGGCTGCTGCTTCCCATAAAACCCCTGTAGTTATTGACGGATTTATATCCGGGGCCGCTGCTTTGGTAGCTTTTAAAATTGAGCCTAAAGTAAAAGAATATATGATTGCCGCGCATAAGTCTCAGGAGGGGGGCCATAAAATTATTCTTGAGTACATTGGATTAAGGCCGTTGCTGGATTTAGATTTAAGGCTTGGTGAAGGCACTGGAGGAGCCCTTGGGATAGGGTTAGCTGACGCCGCGATAAAAATCCTTACCCAGATGGCGACATTTAAAAGCGCCAACGTATCGGAGAAGAATATATGATCGCATCATTTTTTTTAGCGCTGCAATTTTTAACAATCATCCCGATTAGGTTAAAAGAGGCTAAGGAGCAAAAAATAGCAGCCTCACTGGTGTTTTATCCGGTTGTCGGACTGCTCCTGGGGTTATTTTTGGCAGGGGTAAACGTATCTGTCTCTTTCTTGAATTTTTCTTCCCTTGCCATGAGTGTGATTACCGTGGTTGTTTTGATCATTATTACCGGAGGCCTGCATTTGGATGGCTTGTCGGATACTGCCGATGCCTTCTTAAGCGGAAAACCTAAGGAACAAATGCTTGAGATAATGCGTGATTCGTGCACCGGGGTAATGGGTGTTTTAAGCCTGATAAGCGTAATATTGATAAAGATTGTTCTGTTTTTTTCAATAAGTGTATCTTTGCAGCCTATCGCATTGATGTTGATGTGCAGCTTAAGCCGTTGGTCAGCGGTAGCAACAGTATTCTTTTTTCCTTATGCCCGCAAGGAAGGCAAGGCCGGGGTATTTATCAAAGGTATGAACCTGAATATATTTATCCTTTCTTCAGTTACGGTGGTTCTTTGTGCTTCTATAGCCTGGCAAGTAAGAGGGCTGATTATATTATTGATCGTTACCGGTTTTAGCTACTTGGCAGGAAAATTCTCCACTAAAAAGATAGGGGGCATAACCGGTGATACTTTGGGAGCGGGGATTGAACTAACGGAGATAATTACTCTTTTGTCGGTATTTATCCTGGGAAAATAGATGAAAGCCAAAACATTGCAGGTTTGCGGCACAGGTTCAGGGGTAGGTAAAAGCGTGATTGTTTCTGCCTTATGTAGGATATTTTTGCAGGAGGGTTACCGTGTGGCACCTTTTAAGGCTCAGAATATGGCTCTGAATTCATTTGTTACCAGAGAGCAGGGTGAGATCGGCCGGGCGCAGGCAACCCAGGCCCAGTCCTGCCGCATAGAGCCGACAATAGATATGAACCCTGTTTTGATCAAGCCGACCAGCGACGTAGGCGCCCAGGTTATTGTCTTGGGCAAGCCCATCGGGAATATGAATGCTTTGCGTTACACAAAATATAAAAGCAGACTTCTGGATGTAGTGAGAGGTTCATTCCGAAGATTGGCCGCTGATTATGAGGTTGTAGTAATAGAGGGGGCAGGCAGCCCCGCGGAGATAAATCTGAAATCGCACGACATAGTCAACCTGAAAATGGCCGCTTACGCCAAAGCTCCTGTTATCCTGGTAGGCGATATTGATAAAGGCGGATTTTTTGCCTGGATTGTCGGGACACTGGAATTATTGACTCCCAATGAACGGAGAATGATTAAAGGTATAATTGTAAATAAATTCCGGGGGGATATAACTTTGCTTAAACCGGGAATAGATTTCCTGGAGAGGCGCACCGGCATCAAGGTGCTGGGGGTAATTCCTTATTATAAGGATATAAAAATCGCCGAAGAGGACGCTGTGCCTTTAGATAACTTTAAGGATAATCTTTCCGGCAGACAGCGCAGACTTAATATTGATGTAGTCTATCTGCCGCATATCTCCAATTTCACGGATTTCGATTGTCTGGAAAAAGAGCCGGATGTGCGCTTACGCTACATAAAAAGCCCTGAAGAATTAAACAAGCCGGATATGATCATTATCCCCGGGACAAAGAATACTATTTCGGATTTAAGATACCTGATAAAATCGGGATTTATTAAGAGGATATTATCCATTATTAACTCTGGAAAGCCGGTTTCTTTGTTGGGGATCTGCGGCGGTTATCAGATGTTGGGCAGGAGGATACATGATAAGCATGGGCTGGAATCAAAGCGCAGGCAAATACCGGGATTAAATCTCCTGTCGGTTGAAACCAGCTTAAAGCCGGATAAAACCCTTGCTCGGGTTGAGGCAAAAGAGCTTTCTTCGGGTTTAAAATTATCAGGGTATGAGATCCATCACGGCCTAACCCGGATTACAGGAAAGTGTGATCCTCTTTTTGAGGTTTTTGAATCTAACGGCAAGAAAGCAAAATATCCGGAAGGGGCAATAAGTAAAGACCGGCGTATTTTAGGCACATATATACACGGCATATTTGACGCGGCAGCATTCAGAAGAAGCTTCCTGAACAGGCTAAGAAGGAAAAAAGGATGGCCTGCTTTACCGGTAAAAGAAAATTTCAATCCGGATAAGGAGTTTGATAAACTTGCGCAGCTGGTAAGGGATAATATTGATATGGGGTTATTGCGCAAGATACTTGCGAAAGGGCTGCGATGAAGGTAGCAGGCCTCTGGAGCGCGGGAAAGGACAGTTGTTTTGCCTGTTATAAAGCTATCTCTATGGGGCATGATCTTTCGGTATTATTCAATTTTACAGATCATGAAGGCAAAAATTCACTTTCTCACGGCCTAACTGCGTCTCTTATTTTAAAACAGGCCCAGCTTACCGGAATCCCGATAGCCCAGAAGGCAATGCCTAAGAGCAGCGAAGCCTACCGTGAGGAATTTAAGGCTTTGGTTTGTGCCTGGAAAAAGAAGGCGGGTATAGCTGGGATAGTTTTTGGGGATATATATCTTAAAGAGCACAAAGAGTGGATTGACGCGGTGTGTCTCGAAGCAGAGGTAAAGCCAATCATGCCATTATGGGGCAGGGACACAAAAGAATTGATCTTAGAAATCATTGATTCCGATTTTAAGGCCATGGTGGTAGCTGTCAAAGCCGACCTATTGGGCAAGGAATGGTTGGGCCGCATTATGGACAGGAAATTTATAGAAGAGCTGAAATCGGGAATTGACCCCTGCGGGGAGAAAGGAGAATTCCATACTTTAGTGGTTGATGGGCCATTGTTCAGGGAGTCGATCAAGATATTGGAGACGCAACCTGTATTAAGAGAGAATTTTGGGAAACACTGGTTTTTAGATATTAAAAAATACGCTTAAACTTCTAAAGATACAAAACCGGATAGGTGAAGGAAGTCCTGGTGTAATTCCAGGCGCTGTCCCGCAACGGTAAACTGTTTGTGGTTTTAAACAGGAGCCCGGCCGATCATCTGTTTTCGGATAGTACTTTCGAGGAACGGGAAAGGAAATAATCATGAAAAATGTTTGCAGGAAGTTATTTATACCCGCATTACTAGGAATAATCTTATCAGGTACAGCCCGCGCAGAAGATGTTGAATTGGATAAAATCGTAGTTACTCCCTCAAGAATAGAAGAATCTTCAGGAGATACCGGCCGCGTAGTTGATGTGGTTACCTCGCAAGAAATGGAATCGGAAGGGGCGCAGGATTTAGCGGATACCCTCACGGATTTTACCTCCGTCAATATAAGCAATTACGGCGGGCCAAATGCAACGAAATCAGTAAGGATGCGGGGTTCCACCTCTGCTCAAGTTTTAGTTTTGATGGATGGCAGGCCGATAAATAATCCAAGAGATGGCGAAGCGGATTTATCCAATATACCTTTAGATGATATAGCCAGGGTTGAGGTTATGCACGGTCCTGGTTCCAGCCTCTATGGCAGCTCGGCAATGGGAGGGGTGGTTAATATCATTACCAAGAAACCGCCCAAAGAAGGGATGAAGACTGAGCTCTACAGCAGTTTTGGCACTGCCAGGACCTATGTTGAGCGTATGTTAAATGGGGCAAGGATCTCAAAATTCGGCTATCTTATCAGCGGAGGATACCAAAGCTCCCAGGGCTTTCGGGAGAACTCCGAACTGAACGCCAAAGACTGCAATCTTAAATTGGAATATGAACTAAATAGGGAAAATAGTTTAAAGTTTAATTCCGGTTTTTACAAAAGCAGGGCAGGGACTCCAGGATCAATACAATATTTTGATTCTGATGATAAGCAAAATACTCTGAACCGTTTTTTTGATTTTAATTGGAATTTCAAACCGGATGAACAAACCGGGATATCAGCCAGGGCTTATCAGAATTACGACAGGTTGGAATTTATGGAGAATTCTTCCGATGGTTCAAATCCTGCTAACCAAAAAGATATCCATAGCACTACAGCAAGAGGCTTTGATCTGCAGCTTGATAAGCAGCTACTGGAAGCCTATGGGATAGTATGCGGTTTTAATTACACGAAGAATATGAATGACTCTACTACAAGCGCAAAGCATAAATATATTGTTTCTTCAGGCTACTTGGAAAACCGGCTGGATTTATTTGAAAAAAAACTGAATGTTAACCTTAGCGCCAGGCTTGACGATTACTCAAATTTCGGCACAGAGGTTAATCCAAGTTTGAATGCTCTCTATAAATTCAATGAGGATATAAAATTCCACGGATTGATCAGCCGTTCATTCCGCGCGCCTACTTTTAATGATTTGTATTGGCCGACGACCATTTATCCGCCCCCTTGGGAGGGTGGGGAATCAGGAAATCCAAATTTAAAACCGGAAAAAGGGATCACGGAAGAATTAGGGGCTGAGGTAAGAATTAATAAGTATCTTTCTTCAGGATTTACTTATTTCCACAGTGATTTTAAGCAGCTTATACAATGGTCTCCAGATGTAAGTAATATATATCGTCCGGAAAATGTCAACTCCGCGAAAATTGATGGCATCGAATTCGGAAACAAGATATTCATTTCAGATAATCTCGACTTGAATATTAATTATACATACTTGGTCGCCAGGGATGAAGATACTCATAAATATCTTGTATATCAACCGATGAATAAGGTTGATGCTTGTTTGAAATACCATAGTTACGATGGGTTGATAGTTGAATTAAGGGGGCAATTTACTGGCCAAAGGTTTAAGGATGCGGAAAATATGATTAAGGTAAAACATTTTTTTGTTTTCGGCCTTAGCGTATCAAAGAAATTCAAAACCGGAATTACCTGTTTTGCCTACATCGATAACCTTGCAAACCGCAAATATCAGGTCATTCAGGGTTATCCCATGCCTGGTTTTTCTTTTACCGGCGGCTTGAAAGCTGAGTTCTAATGTGATAAACTAAGCCATGAATTCTAGCAGGCTTATATGGATTACTCTTGTTGTCTCCATTTTTTCGCACGGGGCGCTGCTTTTACAAAGCCCTAACCTGAATCCTTTTGTGCCTGCTCCAAAAGAACAGGTCATAAAGGTGCGTTACCTTAAAAAAGAGGAGGCCCCGTCTAAGTCTTTGCTTAAGCAGCCGTTAAATGCGGAAGCGAAAAAATCACTTTCTAAGCTTGATCCATTCTTAAGGCTTGATTCAAAAATTGTCAATAGGGTCTCCGGCAACAGTGTCCCGCCGCCCTATATTGAAAGAGAAAATGTTTTTAAAAAAGATACCAGGGCTTTAACGAATAAGTCCCCGGAATTTGCCAAGCCAGCATTCAGCAGCCCTGAGATTATAGCGATAAAAAAGAAGATTACGCTGCCTGAAATAGAGATGGCCAGGATCAATAATCCCAGCTACATAAGCTATTATCAGATTGTCCGGGAAAAAATCCGCCGCAGCGCTTACCAGAATTATACTCACAATGAAACAGGGGAAGTTTGTATCTCTTTTATTATATCGAATGAGGGGTATCTCAAAGTTTTTCATTTAATTGAAGCAAAGACTTCCGCCAGCGATTATTTGAAGGCGATCGCTTTGAGAAGCGTTAAAGATGCATCGCCATTTCCCAACTTTCCCAAAGAATTGGATTATCCCCAGCTTTCCTTTAATATTATTATCTCTTTTGAGATTGAATAATACCCTATTATTGACACCTTTCTAAAAGAGTGGTATATTAATTATCTAAATTACAATGAAAGGAGATGATCATATTGTCACAGGTAGAAGTCAAGAAAGATGAGTCTTTTGAATCTGCTTTGCGCCGTTTCAAGAAGAAGATTGAACAGGACGGCATCCTGCGTGAAGTCCGCGACCGCAAGCATTACGAAAAACCCAGCGAGCGCAAAAGAAAAAAAGCTAAAACCAGAAAATAAGCATGACTTTAGCGATATCCACCTCTTGGAACGCTTATCGTTTTAATGACGGGGAAAAATTGCTCTTTGAAATAAGCCGGCTTGGGTTTAATGCCGTTGAGTTAAGCTTTAATCTTAGCTCTGAGATGGTAGAAGAGATTTCAGCCTTGGCCCGGAGGCTGAAAATCAGTATTGAAAGCGTGCATAATTATTGCCCTATTCCGGACGGGTTGAGCCGGCAGAAGGCTTTACCGGATTATTATTCTCTGGCATCCCCGGATGAAGAAGAGCGTGCTTTAGCAGTAAAATATACAAAACGCAGCATTGCTACGGCCGCCGGATTAGGAGCTAAGGTTGTTGTCTTGCATTGCGGCAGGGTTGAGGTTGCTGATTATACGCGTAAGTTGATTGATTCGTATAATCAGGGCAAGAATAATTCAGCTGAATTCCGGGAACTGAAAAAGAAGATGATCCGGGAGCGCGCGCTTGAATCCGAAAGATTCCTGAAACAGGCTTTATTTAGTATCGAAGAATTAAATGCTTACGCGCAAATAAAAGGGCTGTTGCTGGGGATAGAAACAAGGTTCTATTACCGGGAAATTCCCAATATTGACGAAATAGGGATTATCCTTGATAAATTTAACAACTCCCAGGTGTATTATTGGCATGATACCGGACATGCCCAATTAATGGAAAATTTAGGGCTGGCAAGCCATAAAGATTTCCTGGATCGTTTTGGCCGGCGTATGATCGGAGTGCATTTGCATGATATCCTGGGCTGCCAGGATCACCTTGCGCCTTTGCAGGGAAAATTAGATTTTAGCATGCTCAAGCCTTATTTAAAGAAAAATACTTTAAAAGTTATCGAGGCGCATCAGCCGGCTACCGCGGAAGAATTAATTAAGAGCCGTAACTTTATATCCCGGGTTTATGATGAACCAGCTTAATATCCGAAAGCCTTCTGTGGCCGGGCAGTTTTATCCGTCAGACCCGGAGGCTATTGTTGAGTTAATTTCTTCTTTTAAGGTTAAGCCAGCGCAAAAGCAGGATGTAATTGGATGCATCTTGCCTCATGCCGGATACATTTATTCAGGCAGAGTAGCGACCCAAACCCTATCGGGAATAAATATTAAAGATACAGTCATTCTTTTAGGGCCTAATCATTACGGAAATGGGCCTGATTTTAGCCTGATGCCCCAGGGGTATTGGCAGACTCCTTTGGGGAATGTTGAAATCGATTCCCGGGTGGCGAATTTATTTCTGGAGGCTTCAAAATACCTGAAAGCCGATATTTCCGCCCATATGGATGAGCATTCACTGGAAGTAGAGCTGCCTATATTGCAGTATTTTAAAAAAAGTTTTAAGATTGTTCCCATTACTATTAAAACCGACGATTTAGATAGTCTTAAAGTAGTTGCGGAAGAATTGGCAGGAGTAATTATTAAAAACAATCTTAAAAGTTCAACCATGTTTATTGCCAGCTCTGATATGACGCATTATGAGCCGCAATCAAGCGCAGAGAAAAAAGATGCTTTGGCGATAGAGGCAATAACTTCTTTAGATGAAGATAAGCTTGAGTTCGTGGTTAGAAAATCAGCTATTTCCATGTGTGGCTTTGCCCCGGTTGTGGTTTTATTAAGGGCTGCCAGGATTCTTGGGGCAAAAAAGGGCAGGTTAATTAAATATCAAACCAGCGGTGAGGCCAGCGGTGACACAAGCAGTGTTGTTGGCTACGCCGGAATCACAATCAATTAAGAGAATGGATGAGATTAAGAAGAAGGTTGACGAAGACTGGAAACAAAAGATAGAGAAGGAAAAACAGGCTCCGAAAGAGGAAGGTAAATTTGCCCCTCCCGAACCGGATTTTAAATTTTTTGTCACTACTCTGGCTTTGCAGGCTTCTATTGCTTTAGGCCATATGGTTAATCCTGAGACTCAAAAAACTCAAAAGGAACCTCTACAGGCAAAATTTATTATTGATACCCTGGGAATGCTGCAGGAAAAAACCAAGGGCAACTTGTCTCCGGAAGAAACCACTTTGCTTGAAAACCTGCTTTATGAATTACGGCTGGCTTATCTTGCCCCGGAAAAGGGAGATATAAGATGATTGATAAGGAACTTTTGGATATACTGGCCTGCCCGGCCTGCAAATCCGATGTGGAGTTAAAAGACAAGAAAATAGTTTGTAAAAAATGCGGTAAAAGATATCCTGTGCGTGAAGGTGTTCCGGTAATGTTGGTTGATGAGGCAGAAGAGGCATGAAAAAGATATTAGTTATACATGGGCCTAATTTAAACCTTTTAGGTAAAAGGGAGCCGGGAATCTATGGCCATCTGACTTTAGCTGCAATTAACCAGATGCTTAAAGCCCAGGCCAAGAAAGATAAGGTTTCTTTGGTTATCAGGCAGTCTAACCATGAAGGCGCCATTGTGGATTTAATCGGCAGCGCGCGTAAAAATAAATTTCAGGGCATTTTGATTAATCCGGCGGCTTATACTCATACAAGCGTGGCTGTGCGCGATGCCATAGCCGCATGCGGTTTAATCGTGGTAGAAGTGCATATCTCTAATATTTATTCCCGCGAAGAGTTCAGGCATAAGTCATTGATCAGCCCTGTAGCTAAAGGTACTATCATGGGCTTTGGGGCAAAAAGTTATACTTTAGGTTTAGCTGCCATCCTTGACCTGATCGAGGCAAAATGAACTCCCGTTTAAAAAACGTATATTCCCAATTGAAGCAAAGAAGGCTTGATGGCCTGCTGGTTTCTTTGCCGGCTAATATTTCCTACCTTACTGAATTTTTAAGCCGTGATTCTTACCTTTTAGTTTCCGAAAAAGAGAATATTTATTTTACCGATTCCCGTTATACTGAAGAAGCAGGGGCTTCACTAAGCAGCAATATTAAGCTTAAACAGTGTAATGGTTCGGTGTTTAAGCATATCGCTGAAACATCCCTGGGCCTGGGGTTAAAAAAGCTGGGGTTTGAGGAGAGGAATCTTGCATACGCGGAGTTTACTAAGATCAAAGAGTATGTTCATGGCTGCCTTGAGCTGATTCCTACGCACAGCATAGTTGAAGATAAAAGGCAGGTTAAGGATCCCCAGGAGATTAAAAAGCTTAAACAGGCTACCCAAATTACTGCGATGGCTTTGGAACATATTAAGAAGTTTCTTGTTCCCGGGATAAAGGAAATCGAAGTAGCCGCAGAGTTTGAGCGTTTTATAAGATATCATGGCTGTACTGCTTCTGCTTTTGATATAATTGTAGCTTCAGGGCCTAACTCCAGCCAGCCGCACCACCTTTGCGGGCAGAGAAGGTTAAAGGATAATGAGCCGGTGCTTATTGATTTAGGTGTTGACTACCAGGGGTATAAATCTGACTTGACAAGAGTTTTGTTTTTGGGTAAAATAATAGTTCTTGTGCGCAAGGTTTACGATATTGTGCTCAAAGCCCAGGAATTGGCGATAAAAAGGGTTCGCTCAGGCGCAGAAATGGCTGCGATTGATAAAGTTGCGCGGGAATATATAGCTTCAAAAGGGTACGGGAAATATTTTACCCACAACCTTGGCCATGGCCTTGGTTTAGAAGTGCATGAGGATCCGCGTATCTCAGGAAATGAAGCAAGCGCAGTCAGGCCGGGCATGGTTTTTACGATAGAACCGGGGATATATTTACCGGGAAAGTTCGGGATAAGAATAGAGGATATGATTTTAGTAACCAGTAAAGGATGCGAGGTCTTAAGTGGCGCTATCAATTAATGAAATCAAATCAGGGGTAACTGTTTTAGTGGATGATATTGTTTATGTCTGTGTTGACGCCCAGCATGTAAAACCCGGCAAAGGCGCAGCTTTTGTGCGGGCAAGGCTGCGCGACATGAAAACAAATAACATCCAGGAAAAGACATTCCGCGGTGAAGAAAAGATAGAGCAGGCATTTGTTGAGGAGCGTAAGCTGCAATATCAGTATTCAAGCAGCGGGATGTTCCATTTTATGGACCAGGATAATTTTGAGGAGATTGCTATTTCTGAGGATATTATCGGGGATAAAGCGAAATTATTACAAGATAACCTGGAGATCATGGGGTATTTTTTTAAAGGCGCTGCTTTATCCGTCACTTTGCCGAATTTTATTGAATTTAATATAATAGAAACTGAGCCGGGTTTTAAAGGCGATTCATCCAAGAGCGGCAATAAGCCGGCTAAGGTGGATACCGGGGCAATCATACTGGTTCCTTTATTCATTAATGTGGGAGATAAGATCAAAGTAGATACGCGTACAGGCGGGACCTATACCGAAAGGATCAACTGATGAACATCAAGGAAATCAAAGAGATGATTAATCTGATGAATGAAAATGGCCTTGTTGAGCTGGAGATAGAAAAGGATGATATGCGCATCCGGCTTAAGAAAACAACCAGCGGCATTGAAGGTTTTAACGGGCCGGTAGTCTTTCAGGGGCAGAATATTCCTTTGGCCCAAGATAAAGCCCAAAATGTTCCTGCGCCTGAAGAGAAGATTATAGTAAAGACAGTAGAGATCAAGGCCCCAATGGTAGGAACTTTTTACCGCGCGCCCAGCCCGGAATCTCCCGCTTATGTTGAGGTTGGGCAGGTTATTGAACCAGGGCAGGTAATTTGTATTATAGAAGCGATGAAGTTGATGAATGAGATAAAATCAGAGATTAAAGGCAAAATCCTTGAGATATTGGTAGATAACGCTGAGCCGGTAGAGTTTGGCCAGTCTTTATTCCTTATTGATCCACTCTAAAAAATGTTCTCTAAAATCCTCATTGCCAACCGAGGCGAAATCGCCTTAAGAATAATCCGCGCCTGTCATGAGATGGGTATCCGTACCGTTGCCGTCTATTCTCAGGCCGACCGCAACAGCCTGCATGTGCGTTTTGCCGATGAAGCAATTTGCATCGGCCAGGCGTCAAGCAGCAGCAGCTATTTGAATATCCCCGCAATTATCAGCGCAGCCGAGATTACCGATGTAGAAGCTATCCACCCGGGTTATGGTTTCTTAGCTGAAAATGCGCATTTCGCTGAGATATGCGAATCCTGTAAAATCACTTTTATCGGTCCGACCCCGGAGAATATCCGCCTTATGGGAGATAAAATGGCCGCGCGCACGACTATGCAAAAAGCCGGCCTGCCTATTGTGCCGGGAAGCCGGGCGATTATTAAAAATAAAGAAGAAGCGCTTAAGACCGCCAAAGAGATCGGTTATCCTGTTATAATCAAGGCAGCTGCCGGAGGCGGAGGCAAGGGAATGCGTATTTGCCATAATGATTTAACTTTAGTTTCCAGCCTTTTAACCGCCCAGAGCGAGGCCGAAGCGAATTTCGGCAACTCCAGCGTTTATATCGAGAAATATATTGAGAAACCGCGCCACATTGAAGTGCAGATTATCGCTGACCGCTTGGGCCATATCTTGCAGCTTGGGGAGAGGGATTGCAGTATCCAGAGAAGACACCAGAAGCTGCTTGAAGAATCTCCTTCTCCGGCAGTGGATAGTAAAATGCGGCGTAAGCTGGGGGAGTTGGTTTTAAAAGGAATGAAATCCATAAATTATCTTAGCTGCGGGACTATTGAGTTTCTACTGGATTCCAAAACCAACAATTTTTATTTTATGGAGATGAATACACGTATTCAGGTGGAGCATCCGGTTACTGAAATGGTCACCGGTATTGACCTGATTAAGGAGCAGATCCGCGTGGCCAGCGGAGAGAAGCTGAAGATCCAACAGGAGGATGTACAGATCAAAGGGGCGGCAATAGAATGCCGTATCAATGCCGAAGACGCGGATAATAATTTTATGCCTTCTCCGGGCAAGATTGAGGCTTTGATCCTTCCCGGAGGGCCTAATGTACGTCTTGATACGCATATTTATGCAGGTTACGAAGTGCCTTCTTATTATGATTCTCTTGTAGCTAAACTTATTGTTTATGGGGCTAACCGTTATGAAGCAATCAGGACTATGCGCAGGGCGTTAAGCGAGTTTTATATCGCTCCTATCAAGACTACTATTCCTTTTCATCTCAAGCTGATGGATAACCCTTTGTTTAAGAAAGGGGATATTTCCACGCATTTTGTGCAAGACCTTTTAATAAACGATGCCAAAGGAGAATAAGTGAATCGCGATGACTCCAGGAATGAGCTTGGTAGCGTAAGAATACATAAGAATGTAATTTCTTCTATAGCTTCTATTGCCGCTTTAGAGATTGAAGGGGTAAAGAAGGTAGGGGCAAATTTGAAGAGCAGCCTTCTTGAATTGATTGGGCAGAAGTCCTTCCTTGCTATAAAAGTGGATATATCTAAGCATGGAGAAGTAAAGGTGGAGATCCCCGTGGTTATTAAATACGGTTATAACATACCGGATACCGCCGGCCGCGTCCAGGAGAATGTTCATCTGGCATTAGAGAAAATGAGCAATCTTTCAGTGAAAGATATTAATGTAAATGTGCAGGGCATAGAGAGGGGGTAAATAATGAAATTTTTTACTGTATTAGGGATCATGTTTTATGCCATTATTATTACCGCTATTGGTTTGGCCCTTATTGTTTTTTCGTTAAATCTGCTATTACCCCAGGATATTAATAATTTACTTATTTATGCCCAAACCAGCCCGAATTCCAGGTTAGTTATCGGATTTTCAGGAGTGCTTTTAATTCTTATAAGTTTTTCTTTCGCCCAGATTATCTTAGGCAGATTCCAGAGGGAAAAGACTATCGCTTTTACTACCTCCAGCGGCCAGGTAACTATTTCACTTTCTGCCGTTGAGGATTTAATCCGCAGGCTGACAGGGGTAATCCCGGAGGTAAAAGAGTTAAGGCCCAATGTTGTGGTAAACAAAAAGGGCATTATTGTGGATATGCGTATAATCCTGCGATCCGAAGCCAATATCCCCGAGCTTACCTCAAGGCTGCAGGATATCACTAAATCCAAGATCCAGGAGATTTTAGGCCTTGAAGAACAGGTTATTATAAGGATACATGTAGCAAAGATCTCGCATGATGAAAAAGATAACCGCAAAAAAAGAGATTTTGACAAAGAAGACCCGTCGGCAATACCTTTTAGCGGGTATGGAAGAGTATAAAGGAGGATCAGGGAAATGGCAAAGATTGGGATTTTGACAGGTGGCGGTGATTGTCCGGGATTAAATCCGGTTATCCGAGCGGTAGTGCGTAAGGCCTTGCTTGAAGGCTATGAAATAATAGGCATTAAGAATGGCTGGAAAGGATTAATTGAAAATGACACTATGTCTTTAGATATAAACACCGTTTCCGGAATCCTGCCTAAAGGTGGGACTATCCTGGGAACCAGCCGTACTAACCCGTATAAAAAACCGGGTGACCTTGAGAAGCTTAGGGATAATTTTAAAAGAATAGGCCTTGATGCCCTGGTTGCTGTCGGAGGGGAAGATACTTTGGGTGTTGCTTCTAAACTGGTTAAAGACGGCCTGCCGAATATCGTGGGTGTGCCTAAAACCATTGATAATGATTTGTCGGCTACTGATTATACTTTTGGTTTTGATACAGCTTTGAATGTGGCCATGGAGTGCATTGACCGTCTGCATACCACAGCCGAAAGCCATCATCGCATTATTGTGGCTGAAGTAATGGGCCGTCACGCCGGCTGGATTGCTTTAGAATCCGGGATTGCCGGTGGCGCAGATGTGATTTTGATTCCGGAGATACCTATTGATTTAGATGAAGTATGCGCAATTATCAAGAAAAGGCATGAGAGAGGCAAGACTTTCAGCATTGTTGTAGTAGCCGAAGGAGCACAGTTTAAGGATGGCACTATGGTTACTCAAGAGCAGAAACTTGATTCATTCGGCCATGTTCGCTTGGGCGGCATAGGGGAAGATTTAGCCGCACAGATTGAAAAAAGGACCGGTTATGAAACCAGGGTCAGCGTTTTAGGGCATATACAAAGAGGTGGTTCGCCCACTGCGTTTGATCGTGTATTGGGCACGCGTCTCGGGGTAAAGGCAGTAGAGCTGATTAAGAATAAGAAATTCGGCAGGATGGTAGCTTTGGCCGGTATCAAGATTATCGATGTGTCCCTTGAGGAGGCAGTAAAGGCTTTAAAGACTGTTGATGCGGAGCTTTATGATATCGCTAAGGTGTTTTTTGGATAAAGAGAGGAAGAGCGCATGCGTGAGAGAATTAAAGATATACTCTTAGAAAGCATCCAGGTTAAAGAAGAGATTCTCCGTAATCAGATAGATTCAATTTTTGAAATATCGCAGCTTATGATTGATTGCCTTAAGAAGGGCGGTAAGGTAATTGTTTTTGGAAACGGCGGTTCAGCCAGCGACAGCCAGCATATTGCCGCAGAGCTTGTCGGCCGTTTTAAAAAGGACCGTTCTGCATTAGCCGGGATTGCCTTGACTACCAATACCTCAATATTAACTTCTCTGGCTAATGATTACGGCTATGATGTAGTATTTGCCAGGCAAGTGGAAGCTTTAGGCAAGAAAAACGATGTAGTTTTGGGGATATCCACCAGTGGAAAAGCAAAGAACGTGGCTCTGGGAATTAAACAGGCCAAGAAGATGGGGATTAAAACTGTTGCTTTAAGCGGCGGAGACGGGGGGGAGATTGTAAAGCTGGCAGATTTATCCCTGTTAGTGCCATCTAAGATAACCGCAAGAATCCAGGAAGCGCACATTACCATTGCCCATATAATATGCGAAATGATCGAGCAAGAGCTTTGCCAGGAACAAAAATAACCTCGCTTTCAAACCTCAAGCGTAAAATAGCACGCCTTAAGCAGCTTGGTAAACGTATAGTTTTTACCAACGGCTGTTTTGATATCCTGCATTATGGCCATACCAAATACCTGCAGGATGCCAGAAATAAAGGGGATTATCTGGTTGTAGCAGTTAATAGCGATTCTTCCATCAAAAAAATTAAGGCTGATAACCGTCCGGTGGTTGGCCAGGCTGACCGTTTAAGAGTAGTAGCCGCTTTAGGATGTGTAGATTTTGTAGTCTTGTTTAAAGAAGATAATCCGTTTAAAGTAATCAAGGCCCTTAAGCCGGACATTTTGGTTAAAGGATCTGATTGGGCCAAGAAAAAAATTATAGGCGCGGATTTTGTAGAGAGTTATGGCGGCAAGGTTATTATCATTGATTCCGTTAAAGGCCGTTCAACCAGTGCAATAGTTGAAAAAATCGTCAGGGATTTCGCGAAAAAATAGCACTCATCGTATAATTGACGCTAATCTGAACCGGGTCAAGGAGGGGTTGCGTGTTTGCGAGGAGATAACCCGCTTTATCCTGGATAATCATAGATTTACGGCGGATTTTAAGAAAATCAGGCATGAGATCGATAGTATTATCAAAAGAACTTATCCTGTCTATCAATTGCTTAAAGATCGTAACAGCAATAGAGATGTTGGAAGGCTGAATTCCCGCGGAGAACTGAAACGCGCCAGTTGCAAAGATATTTTTTGGGCCAATATCCAAAGGGTTAAAGAATCCCTGCGCGTACTTGAAGAGTTTAGTAAGCTGGCAGATGACAAAGCCGCTTTGAGTTTTAAAGAGCTTAGGTATAAAGTTTATGCGATCGAGAAGGATTCTTTTAAAAAAGTCTCTTCTTTACCTGATTCTGGATAGAGCGGATTTTACCGGGTTTCCTTTTGACAAAATCGGGTTAATTCAGCTGCGGGATAAGCTTTCTGATAAATCCCATATATTAAGTTCTGCGCTTAAGCTGGCAAAACGTTTAAAGAAAACTAAAACGCTCTTTATCATCAATGATTATATCGATATAGCTATTCTTTCCGGCGCGGACGGAGTGCATCTAGGACAAGAAGATCTTCCGTTAAAAGAAGCCAGGAAACTGTTAGGGAAGGATAAGATTATCGGCATATCTTGCCATAATCTGAGTCAGGCTTTGAAAGCGCAAAAAGAGGGGGCTGATTACATTGGGATTGGCCCGGTATATCCTACTTCCACCAAACCCGGATGCAGGGCAATCGGGTTAGGGGTTTTGCGGCAGTTAAAGGGTAAGATCAAAATACCTTATTTTGCAATAGGTAATATTAATGAAGGAAGCATAAAAAAAGTCGCTGCTTGCGGAATCAGCCGTATCGCAGTAAGCCGGGCAATCTTGAGAGCTGATGATCCTGAATGCGCGGCAAGCAGATTGTTTGAGGGGATTAAAGAAAATCACCCTGGAGTAAAATGACTCAACTGGAATTTGCAAAGAAAAATATCGTAACCGGAATTATGCGTAAAGTCGCCCGTCTTGAAGGTATCGAGCCGGTTCAGTTAATGCGGCTTATCCGGCAAGGCAAGGCAGTCATCCCTTTAAATAAAAATCATAAAATCAAGAAACCTTGCGCAGTAGGCAGCACGCTGTCTACTAAAGTTAACGCTAATATCGGCACCTCTACGGATGAATCAAGGATTTCCGATGAAATAGAGAAGCTTAAAGTTGCCATAAAACATGGGGCAGATGCTTTAATGGATTTAAGCGTAGGAGGAGACCTTGCTAAAACAAGGCGGCAGATTCTGAGATATTCAAGCATACCATTAGGCACAGTGCCGGTATATGAGGTAGCGGTCAGGGCGCAGAAAAAGAATAAAAATTTTGTTAAATTCAACGCCTCCGATATCATGGATGTTTTAAATGAGCAGGCCGGCCAGGGGGTGGATTTTTTTACCATACATTGCGGGGTAACGCGCAGGAGCCTGAAAGCTTTAGAGAAGCAAAAAAGGCTTATGGGCCTTGTTTCGCGCGGCGGGGCAATTATCGCTAATTGGATAAAATACCATAATGAAGAAAATCCTTTTTACACGCATTTTGAACAGATCCTTGATATCGCCAATAAATATGATGTAACTTTAAGTTTGGGGGATGGGTTAAGGCCGGGCTCAATTTTAGATGCTACAGATAGAGCGCAGATTATGGAATTAAAGATCCTTGGAGAGTTGGCAAAACGCGCTAAAGCCAGAGGCGTGCAGGTTATGATCGAAGGTCCGGGGCATGTTCCATTGGATCAGATTAAGAAAAATATTTTACTTGAGAAGGAGTATTGTCACGGGGCGCCTTTTTATGTGTTGGGACCGTTAGTTACGGATGTTGCCCCGGGTTATGATCATATTACTTCTGCGATCGGAGGAGCCTTAGCCGCAGGTTTTGGCGCGGATTTTCTTTGTTATGTAACTCCGGCTGAACACCTGCGTCACCCAACGGTTAATGATGTGCGGGAAGGGGTAATCGCTTCGCGTATTGCCGCTCACGCCGGAGATTTGGTAAAACGCAGGAAATCAGCTATAGGCTGGGATAGGGATATTTCAACTGCCCGCAAAGCCAGGGATTGGAAAAAACAGATTCAGCTGTCTATAGATCCTGATAAAGCTAAAGAATTCCGTTTATCCAGTAAGCCAAAACTTGATGACGTATGCACGATGTGCGGGAAGTATTGCTCTATTAAATTGATGGAAGAGTGTAAGGAAAGGTAAGGTTGCGCGGGTACGCATAATAAGGTATCGCAGCACCTCGCGTTTATCGGAGTTACGCGAGTGCGCGCTAGGTAGCGCGGGTGTAATTCAGTGGTAGAATGGCAGCTTCCCAAGCTGCATATGGCGGTTCGATTCCGCTCACCCGCTATAAAATCAGTATGATGAAGAGAATAATCTTGATTCTGATGGCTTTGGTTGTATCCGGTTGCGCAACCAGCCCGACTTATACAGTGACAAGGCCGCCTGTTCCGCACCAGGTTATCTCCGGGCTGCACCATCGCGTAGAGCCTAAACAAACGCTCTGGAAGATATCCAGGATGTATAATGTAGATATTGACGATATCTTAAGAGCGAATAATATTTCAGAAGACGCTGCTATTGAAATTGGGCAGGTATTACTAATACCCGGACGTTTAAAACCT
This sequence comes from Candidatus Omnitrophota bacterium, assembly GCA_041661605.1. GTDB lineage: Bacteria > Omnitrophota > Gorgyraeia > Gygaellales > Profunditerraquicolaceae > UBA6249. The sequence goes on from JBAZUE010000001.1 coordinate 307,213, forward strand.
TCGAGCGAGCCGGTAATTTCCAGCGGAGATGATTTTATTTGGCCCCTGAAAGGGAAGGTACTTGCCGGCTTCGGAGTCAATTACCGGAATCTGATCAACAAGGGAATTAACATTCAGATATCCCTGGATGCTGATATCCTGGCATCGCGCAGCGGCAGGGTAGTTTTTTACGCCGCTGATTTCGGCAATTTTGGGAGGACTTTGATTATTGACCATGGAAACGGCCTGCGCAGCATTTACTCCGGGGCCTCAGATTTTTTTGTCCGGCCGGGAGAAAACGTTCAAAGGGGAGCCTTGATTGGGCGCATCGGCTCAACTTCCAAGGGTAGGAATAATTACTTGCATTTTGAGATCCGTAAAGGCGCTATGCCCCAGAATCCTTTGTTTTATTTGCCATGATAAAAGATAAATTTTTTGACCGAAGAAATTATATTGAGATACTGCAAAAACGCGTCAGCAGCCTTAAAGATGGTTACCGGCAAAATATAGCCATTATCGGTGAAGAGAACGTCGGTAAGACCAGCATTGTCTATAAATTCCTGGATAAATTCTATGACCCGAGGATAATTACAGTGTTTTTGGAAGTCAGGCCGGGATCTTTCCAGGATTTTGCCAAAAGGTTTATCGGCGCTTTGCTATATAATTTTCTGTTAAATAGCGGTTTGGAATTAAGGGAAGACCTGGATTTTCTGGTTACCAGGTCTGCCAGTTATATCCCTAATACTGCGCTTAAGATAAACTCCATCCTTGGCGACCTGTCCCGAAGAAAGAAAATAAATATTATTACCGAACTTTTCAGCCTTCCTGAATTAATTCACCAGGAAACAGGTAAATTTACCGTTCTTTTCCTGGATGAATTTCATAATCTGGAGAATATCGGTATTAAGAATTTATACCGCGAATGGAGTAAACTGCTTATCCTGCAGAAAAATACCCTTTATGTAATAACCAGTTCAATGATGTTTAAAACCAGGGTTATCCTTTCCAAGCAGCTTTCTTTGTTGTTTGGAAACTTCGAGGTAATTAATGTAGAGCCTTTTGATATGCATACCAGCGGACATTATCTCGATCACCGTCTACCCGGGATTAAAATGGAGCCGGGATTAAAAGATTTTATAATTAATTTTACCGGAGGTTATCCGCTTTATTTGGAGCTTATTTCAGACGCCCTGTCTTTGCCTAAAAGGCCAGCGGACCATGTCTGCATAAATCTTGCAGATATCTTTGAAGGACTGCTGTTTGATACTTCAGGTATCCTTAACCAGAGGTTCTCTAATTATATCAAACGCTTCCTGGATTCTCCGGCCAGTAATGACTACATATCTATATTGTATTTAGTTGCCAGCGGGCGCAATCGCATTAAAGATATCGCCCATATCCTGCGCAAACAAATAAAGGAACTGTCCTCTAAGATTAATTACCTCTTGGAATTAGATGCTATTACGCGAAGCGGAGATTTTCTTAAAGTAAATGACCGATTATTTGCTTATTGGATGCGTTTTGTTTACCAGGAGAAAATGCATTCTTTGTCATACGATGCCAAGAACCAGAAAGAAAAGTTTCGTGATAGCATTGAAGGTCTCATCCAGGATTTCCTGAAGCAGTCGCAGAAGCCTCTCTCTAACCGCGTTTTTGAGCTATTACAGCTGTTTGAGGATGATCTTATGCAGGTTGAGCGTAAGAAAATCAGGCTTAATCATTTCCGCGAGGTAAAGCCTTTAGAGTTTAATCACCGTTCCCTAAAAGACGGTTTATTGGGCCGTTCCAGTGATTCACTGTGGATTATGGCGATTAAACCGGAAGCGCTTACCGAGCAGGATATCTCGGAATTTTCCAAAGAGTGCAAGAAATATCATCATAAATCCCAGCGTAAAATTATCGTTACTTTAAGGGAAGTTGATCCTAATACCAGGTTGAGGGCGCTGGAGGAAAAGGTCTGGACCTGGGACTTAAATAGCCTAAACCAGATTCTGGACTTGTTCTCAAAACCACGGGTGATCGCTTGAAAATAGGTGTAATTTCTGATACGCATATCGCGAATAAATCCGAGCATATACCCGGAATTATACTTGATGTCTTTAAACAGATGGATATGGTTATGCATGCCGGTGACATGGTGGATTTAAGGGTGATTGATGAATTAAAATCCGTCTGTCCAAAAATAGTTGCCGTATCCGGTAATATGGATCTGGAGCCGGTGAAAAAGAAATACCCCATAAAGGAACTCATTGAAATTTCGGGCCATAGGATTGGCCTTATGCATGGCGGCGGCTCACCTTTGAAGCTGGTCGAACTGCTTAAAGAAGCTTTCAAGAATGATAATCCTGATATTATTATTTTTGGCCACTCTCATAAGCCGATGAATCAATTTATAGACGGGGTATTGTTTTTTAACCCCGGCAGCGCGACTGATTTTACGGCAGAATATAATTCTTACGGCATAATCGAAATTAATGAAGAGGTTAATGCCAGGATAATTAAGGTTTAAGAATGGATAAACTGTGGGCGCCCTGGAGGGTTAATTATGTAAGCGCAAAAAGGAAAGGGAAAAAGTGTATTTTTTGTTATGCCAAGTCAGGCGCTTCCAGGGATTATGTGATTTTCAAAAGCAGGTTTTCTATTGTTATGTTAAATATCTATCCTTATAATAACGGGCATCTTTTGGTGTCTCCTCTGCGACATATCCGCGACATATCTCAGTTGCGCCAGGAGGAGGTGGTAGATTTATTTAAATGTTTAAATAAGGCAAAATCCCTGCTGCAAAAGGTATTGCATCCGGAAGGGTTCAATATAGGGATTAATCTGACCCGCGCAGCCGGAGCAGGTATTGCCGGGCACCTGCATCTGCATATTGTTCCTCGTTGGTCAGGCGATACTAATTTTATGCCTGTTGTTTCAAACACCAAGATTATTTCTCAATCTTTAGATGAATTAGCTAAATCTTTAAAAAATGCCGATAAATAATATTAAAGAATTCGAAGATAAGTTTCTTGCTCCTTACGCAGCAAAGAGTTGTAATTCACTTGGCCGGGTGCATAAAGAAGACGAGCATCCTTACCGGTCATGTTATCAGCGTGACCGTGACCGGATTATACATTCTGCCGCTTTTAGAAGGTTAGAATACAAGACCCAGGTTTTTGTCAACCATGAAGGGGATTATTACCGGACCCGGCTTACTCACAGCATTGAGGTCTCCCAGATTGCCCGCACGATTGCCTGGGCGCTGCGTTTAAACACTGATTTGACTGAAGCGATTTCTTTAGCTCACGACCTTGGGCATACCCCTTTTGGTCATTCCGGAGAAGAGGCGCTTAATGAGCTGATGGCTAAGTGGGGAGGGTTTAACCATAACCTGCAGGGATTGAGAGTGGTAGATTGCCTGGAAGAGCGTTACCCTGCGTTTCCGGGATTAAATTTAAGCTGGGAGGTAAGAGAGGGCATAATCAAACATTCTTCGGTTTTTGATATCGCGGTCAAGATTAAAGAGTTTTCCCCAAAAAAGATGCCTTCATTAGAGACTCAGCTGGTTGACGCTGCAGATGAGATTGCTTATGATAACCACGATCTTGATGACGGCCTGACTTCGGGTTTGATAAAGGAAAAAGATCTGGAAGGGCTTGAAATCTGGGAAAAAATAAATCGCAAAATTAATCAGAAATATGCTAAAATTGATTTGTCCAGCCGGAAATATCTGGTTATCCGGGGGTTAATTGATTTACAGGTTACGGATTTGATTGAGCATACCCAGAGGGTTATTTCCCGGAGCAAGATTAATAGTTATGCTCAGCTGCAAAAGATTAATTATAAAATAGTTGATTTTAGCAAAGAGGTTAAGGAATTGAGAAAACCGCTCCGGCAGTTTCTCATGCAGAAGCTTTATCATCATTATCGGGTTATGCGCATGAGTATTAAGGCCAAGCGTTTTATACGGGAGTTGTTTTGTGAGTACGCCATACGGCCTAAACAATTGCCCTCTGAAGTGCAGCTTAGGATCCCTGGAGAAGGAGTAAAGCGGGCAGTCTGTGATTATATAGCCGGTATGACTGACCGATATGCCTTAGATGAATATAAAAAATTATTCAACCCCTACGAAAAAGTATAGATTTTTAGTTTCAGCGGTACATAGCATTTACCGTTTGCTTAACTCTACTTACGAGCTTAAGGAATTGATTAGTCGTATGGGCAGGTTATTTTGCCAATTCTTTAATGCCCAATATTGCCTGATTGTCTTGCTTGAGCCAAACAAGAAATATTCCAGCATTAAATGTTTAATCAAAGATAACAATAAACTGATCGTTGATAAAAAGACCAGGGTCCACGGAAGGATTGAAGAAAAGATAATTAAAAGCTCATCCGCGGTCAGAAAAGGCGGGCTTCTTGGCGTTCCGCTTATCTGTGAAGATGTTTTGGGTTTTATTATTATAAAACGCGCCAATTCCCATCAGCCATTTGATAAGTTTGATCAGGAGATGCTTATGAATATGGCGGAACAAGCGGTTATCGGGATTAAAAACTTACAGTTATACGAGGAACAGCAAAAGATAGTCTTTGGCAGCATTAAATCATTAGTCACTTTGTTAAATACCCGCGTGCCGCAGGAATATACGCATTCGCCGCATTTTAGCAGATTAGTTTGCGCCCTGGGTACTGAGCTCCATTTGGGGGAAAAACAGCTTGAAAGCCTTAAATATGCCAGCTTGCTGCATGATACCGGTAAAATTGATATACCTTCTGAGATTTTAACTAAAGCTACCAAACTTACTTCAGAAGAATATGATATTATTAAAAAGCATCCGGTCAAGGGGGCCCAGATATTGCGGCCTTTACAGATTTTGCGTCCGGTTATTCCGATTATCATGCATCATCATGAAAAATATAACGGTACAGGTTATCCTTCTCATCTTAAGGGCGGTCAGATCCCTCTGTGCGCGCGGATTATGTCTGTGGCGGATGCTTTTGAGGCAATGGTTTACGGCCGGCCATACCGTCAGAGGATGGATATTGATTCTGCCATAAAAGAAATAAAGAAAAAAAGCGGTACGCAATTTGATCCTAAGATTGTGGAGGCCTTTTTAAAGGTAATTAAAAAATTCAATAAAAGGATTTATCTGAAGCAGGATAAACCTTAATTATAATATTATTCTATGGCGGATAAACAGGACTATTCTCAAAACGAGCTATTCACGCAATCTTTGGACAGCGGCCAGTATAAGGCGCGCGTGCCGGCAAACCATTTTTTTACGCGTATCCGGGGTTATGAAAAGATATTGCTTTTAATCATGGGCTTGGTTTTACTGAGCATTATTTCTTTTTCTTTGGGGGTAGAAAAAGGAAGACGCGTCGTTTTGACTTCAAGTAATAATGTTGACCCGGCAAGCTATACTATCCAGGTAGCGGCTTTTAAAAACAGGAATCTTGCTCTCCGCCAGGCCCAGATGCTGGCAAAAGCAGGATTGTCCCCGTTAGTTTTTGCAAAAGGTAATTATGTCATTTTGTGCGTAGGCAAATTTTCTAATCAAGAGAGCGCGCAACCTTTGCTGATTCAATTGCAGAGAACCTACGCTGGTTGCCGCATAAGGAGGCTATAAAATCATGTCAATACATCCGTCATTAGTTATCTCGGAGAAAGACAAAATGGTTCGTTCGGTATTGAAGCGCACAGAACGTATCAGGCAGATGCATGAAAAGGGCAAGTGGAAAGAAGGGGACTCGGTTTATGGGTTGCCAAAGATCAAAACCTTAAGGATTAAGATTAAGAAAGAAAAGGCAGTCAAGGAAGAAACTCCGGGCACTGAGGCTGGAGCAGCTCCGGCACCCGCTGCGCCTGGGGCAAAAGACGCGTCTAAGGCTGCGCCTAAAGCGCAGTCTAAAGCGCAAGAGAAGAAATAAAATGCGGCAGACGGGATCAATTTTTCTGTTGACCTTTTTTCTCTTAAAAACTGTATTTGCGGCTGAGTTTGCTGCTTTTACCGGGCAGATTAACGCAGATGTTATAAATGTGCGTGTTGATGCTACGGTAAATTCAGCAGCCGCCTGTACGCTTTCTAAGGGGCAACTGGTAGAGGTAGTTTCTGAGATTTACGATTGGTATAAGATCCGTCTTCCCAGGCAAGCGCCTTCTTATATAAAGAAAGACCTGGTCGAATGCATTAAGAATGCTTCGGAAAAATGTTTTAATGCCAAGGTTACCGGAGACAGAGTAAATATCCGGCTTGGCCCAAGTGAATCATCCTGGATCCTGGGGAAGGCAGATAAGTCAACGGTGGTAAATATTGTTCAGGAGGAAGGCGACTGGTATAAGATTGAACCGGTGCATCAGAGTTATGGCTGGGTGAATAAAAGGTTCATCAATAAAGATATAGTTGTTACTAAAGAAGAGGATAAGCCGGTTGCGGTTTCACAGCCTGCGGCTTTGGAGTCAAGCGGCCAATTGGTTATTGAAGGCACAATCAGCCCGTATGGCGTAGTCTTATGGCGCAAGGCAACTCATAAATTAGTTACTGCTAATAAAGAGATATACTTTTTAAAAGGCAACCGAAAAGGTTTGGACAGCCTTAATTACCACAAAGTAAAAGTTACCGGTAAATTAATCAGCCCGGAAAATAACAAGTACCCGATTATTGAGGTAGCTATTATCGAGGTATTGAATTGAGCCTGCCGCAACTAACTATTTCTTTTATCATTTCTTTCGGTCTTTTATTAATTGCTATGACTGTGCATGAATTTGCGCATGGTCTGGCTGCCTATAAGTTAGGCGATTCTACAGCCAAATTCTCCGGCCGGCTTACCCTGAATCCCCTGGCGCATATCGATCCCTTTTGGACTATACTCTTGCCGCTTATACTTTTTTTGTCCACTTCCGGGCATTTTGTTTTTGGGGCTGCCAAACCCGTTCCTATAGATTACCGGGCATTAAAGAATCCAAAAAGAGATATAATCTGGATCGGAGTCAGCGGGCCGCTGGCTAACCTTATCCTCGCTTTTATTACCGCCCAGGTGTTAAAGTTCATTCCGCTGCCGGCTGTTGCGGTTTATTTGTTTTCGAATTTACTCTTAATTAATGTCGTTTTGGCTTTATTCAATTTGATTCCGATCCCGCCGTTAGATGGTTCGCGTGTTTTGATGGGGCTGCTGCCTGAAGGGTTATCGCAGATGTATACCAGCCTTGAGCGCTATGGTTTTATTATCCTGTTCTTGTTTATATGGCTGGGTGTATTTGACCGCCTGCTTTGGCCGATGGTGGGCTTAGTAATCAGGTTAATGGGGGTAAGCTATTAATGCATAAGGTAACGGTTAACTTGGGCAGGCGATCGTATGATATAATTATCGGCAGCTCTATCATTAAAAAACTGGGCCCGTATTTACTTAAATTAAATATTGGTTTGGATGCTTATATTGTCACCAATACTTTATTAAAAGATAAATATGGAGCAATCCTGTCCAGCGTCTTGTTAAAAAATGGATTTAACTGCCGTTTTAAAACTGTTTTGGACAGCGAAAAGAGCAAGTCGTTGGAAAGTGCCGGATGCCTAATCAATGATCTGGCTAAGTTTGACCGGAAAAGAAAAGTTTTTATCATTGCTTTCGGCGGCGGAGTAGTGGGGGACCTGGCAGGTTTTATCGCTTCGGTGTATAAACGGGGGATTGCTTATGTGCAGATTCCCACGACTTTGTTGGCCCAGGTGGATTCGGCTATCGGAGGAAAAACCGCAGTTGACCTGGATTTGGGAAAGAACCTGGTTGGCGCGTTTTATCAGCCCAACCTTGTATTCAGCGAGATCAATTTTCTAAAATCGCTGGATAAGCGCCAGGTTGCTTCGGGGATGGCAGAGATAATAAAGTATGCTATTATCAAGGATAACAGCTTATTTTGTTATTTGGAGAAAAAACATAAAGATGTATTTAACGGCCATCCTGCAGTCCTGGAAAGAATAATCAGTGCTTGCAGTAATATTAAAGCGGCAATAGTCAGCCGCGATGAAAAAGAGGCATCAGGTTTAAGGACAATTCTAAACTTTGGCCATACTATCGGGCATGCGATTGAGTCCGCTTGCGCTTACAAAAATTATAATCACGGGGAGGCAGTAAGCCTGGGAATGATTGCGGCTTTAGATTTAAGCTGTAAGCTTGGGTTAATTGAAAACAGGCTATCATTACGTATTGAGAATTTAATCAAGCTTTATGGTTTGCCTGTAAAGCTTAAAGGTGTATCCATCGATAAAGTCATTGACGCTTATTATCATGATAAGAAATTTACCGGTAAGCAGAATAAGCTGGTTTTAATCCGGGGGATAGCTAAGCCGGTAATTGTAAAGAATGTCGCGTTGAATTTGATAAAAGAAGCAGTTGGCGGAATAATTTAAGCCTACTTGCCGGTGGAAAGAGTAACAATCAAACCTTCGTTATTTAGTTCTACGGTATCCATGGTAATTTTCTCTACTTTAGCTCCATCAACTGAGTCATTTTCCTTTACAATCTGGTTGTTCACTAAAGCATAACCGTTATCGTCGGAAAAGAATATTCCGTTTAAGATAAATTTCTTTTCCGGTTTTGGTTGTTCTTCAGGCGCTAAGACAGGAGCGGCAAGCGGTGGTTGAGCCGGAGCTGTTTGAGGGGGCTCGGATACATGGGGGGAGGAAACCTTGCGGTTAGTAATCTTAAATATATAGCTGCCCAGGAGCAGGATAACAGCACATATTAAAAAATATAATAGATAAGTTTTGAGTTTGGGTTTTTTATCCCAGCCGGACGTTTTCTTAAGTGAATTTCTTTGGATGGATTCTTCGGTTTTCTTTAGAGCTTCGTTAATTATACTCATAAATTATTCCGCACTCACCGAATAGCTGTCCAGCTCTTCGGTGCATCTTTTTATAATATCAATACCGATATTATTAGTTTCCACGACAAAACCTGCTAACAGTGCCCGGTCGCAGAGCATATTGATCAGCCTGGGTGTGCCTGCGGAAAAACGGCTTACCGCATCAATGGCCTCATCGCTGAATTTAATATTTCGTGCGCCGGCTACCTGCAGGCGGTGGTTTATATAGGGTTTTATTTCATCCTCATCAAGCGGGCCAATATGGTACCTGACCATGATCCTTTGGCGCAGCTGCCGTAAATCATATAAATTGATCCGGTTGTTTAATTCAGGCTGGCCCACTAGTATTACCTGGAGCAGCTTATCTTTTTCTGTTTCTAGATTTGAAAGCAGGCGGATCAGTTCGAGCAGGTTGGGTTTTAGATTTTGCGCTTCATCGACAATAAGCACCAGATTATTTCCCGCATTCGACTCGCGCAATAAAAAATTATTTAATTCCCAAACCATATCCAGTTTAACCTTGTTTTTAGGGGAGATTCCGAAATCCTTGATGATTGATTCCAGGAGTTGGGTTTCGGAGAAGGCAGGATTCAGGATAAAGGCTGTTTTTACGTTTTTGCCTACCTGATTTAAGAAGAAACGGCAGGTGGTTGTTTTGCCGGTGCCTATTTCTCCGGTTAAAACGATAATCCCTTTTCTTTGGGAAACCCCGTAAACCAAATGAGAGATGGCTTCTTTATGTTTTTTACTTGAGAAAAAAAAGGCAGGGTCACTGGTTACATTAAAAGGCCTTTCTTTTAACCCATAAAATTGGCAATACATTTGCTCACCTCTGAATTATTATAACAGGATCACAAAAGTTTGTAAAGTATTGACATATTTATGAATATATGTTATATTTTTCAATCAGAGGTAAGAGAAATAGCCACGGCTGCCTCAAAGCTAAAAAGGCACAAATGGCCATTTTACCAAAAGAAAAGGATTATCGTCGTTTCCCGAGGGTGGATTCCCGCCTGCCGGTTCGTTATCAGCTTGGCGGCGGCCAGGATTTTGATAATGTTCTCTGTAACGACATCAGCTGTGGCGGTATAAAGTTCACCAGCGAAAGGTTTATTCCTACTTCTACCCCGGTAATGCTTGAAATAAATGTTTTAAACCGCCTGATAAGGCCTATCGGCAAGATATCCTGGTCAACTCCGCTGGCTCATTCTGACCGCAATCAAATGGGTATAGAATTTACGGATTTTAATGTACTGGAAAGAAATTATCTTAAAGATTTTGTGAACATGCAGTTGGGGCAAATTTAACTCAATGAAAGGAAAATTATAAATGGCAGCTGAAGCAGTTAAAGAGGCGCAGGCGGAAGTAAAACCAAAGGCAGAAAAACAGACTAATTGTCTGGCTTGTAATAAATTGATTAAAAAGTTAAAAAGATATTATCGTAACGGGAAATTCTATTGCAGTAAAAAATGCTGGCGCGCCTTTCTTGATAAAAACAAGGCAGGGGCAGCAGAAGATAAAAAATAATGAAGACTGTTAAAGAACGCAGGGTTCATCCACGTTTAGAGCATAAGCTGCCGTTTAATGTCGCGGTAAACGGATATGATTTCTCCACTACTACGCATAACATAAGCTGCGTCGGGGCTTATTGCCACCTGGAAAAGTATATCCCGCCTTTTACTAAGATTTCCGTAAAACTGAGCCTGCCCAGCAAGGGCCAGGCAGACAAAAATGCCATTGTCGAATGTAAGGGCGTGGTTGTAAGAAGCGAAGATGAGACCGAAGGCGGTTTTAACATCGCCATATTCTTTAATCAAATGCGCGATGGGGAACGTAAGAAAATCACTGCGTATATAAACAGGTTCCTGCATTAATTGCTATTGGGAAAAGCCAGAAAATACAATCAGCTCGGCAAGCTTATCATAGGCTTCATCTATAAGGATGAGGCTATTTTTATAAAATCCAGGGATAAATTAAAAAAGATATTCGGTAGGATTGATTTAGAATCTGGCCCCATTGATTTCAATTACACTCATTATTATGAAAAGGAGATGGGGGCTGGATTAAAAAGAAGGTTTATCAGTTTTGGCAAATTAATCCCTATCCAGGATTTATACCGCATCAAACTTTATACCAACAGGCTTGAAGCAAAATTCTCAAACTCCGGGAAGCGCCAGGTGAACATTGATCCGGGGTATGTGGATTTGGCCAAACTAGTGCTTGCCTCGACTAAAGATTACGCTCACAGGATATATTTACGTAAAGGTATTTTTGCCGAGATAACGCTAAGTTACAGAAGTAACTCATTTGTTCCTAATGATTGGACCTATCCGGATTATCGCAGCCAGGAGTATATTGATATTTTTAATAAAGTAAGGAAACTCTATGCCTCATAAAAATGGCCCCCTGTTAAAATATCCTTCATATCTTGAGTCAAGTAAAAACGGTAAATTAAAGATAGTCACTGAAAAGCTTTTTGCCGGTCTTAAATCATGCGATATCTGCCCCCGGAGTTGTAAGGTTAACCGCCTGGAAGGTAAGGTCGGTTTTTGCAAGACCGCTGTATTGCCGAAGGTCTATAGTTTTATGTGCCACTACGGCGAGGAGCCGCCTGTATCAGGCTCCAAGGGCAGCGGCACAATATTCTTTAGCCATTGCAATATGGGCTGCGTATACTGCCAGAATTATGAATTCAGCCAATTAGGAAAAGGCAGGGAGTATGAATTTACGGAGCTGGCGCAGATAATGTTGACTCTTCAGGAATCAGGTTGTCATAATATTAACCTTGTTACGCCAACTCATGTTTTGCCGCAGATACTTAAAGCTTTGGAGCTGGCTATTGCAGGAGGATTAAAAATACCATTGGTTTATAATACCAGCGGTTATGAATCGTCTCAAATTTTAAAATTGCTTGATGGGATAGTGGATATATATCTTGCGGATATGCGTTACGCAGATAGAGAGATTTCGCGTAAGCTTTCATCGGCTCCTGACTATCCGCAATACAACCAGGAGGCGATAAAAGAGATGCACCGTCAGGTTGGTCTGGCAGAGTTTAATGAAGAAGGGCTAATTAAAAAAGGATTGATTATAAGGCATCTTGTATTACCAAACCATGCTTCTGGAACGGACAAAATTATGCAGTTTATTGCCAAAGATATTTCCGTGGATACGTATATTAGTTTAATGAGCCAGTATTTGCCTTATTATAAGGCTTCTGCTTATCCGCAGATCAGCCGGCGCCTGAATAATGAGGAATATGAAGAGGCCAAAAAAATACTTGAACGATATAATCTGCTTAATGGCTGGATCCAGGAATCATACGGCTCAGAGCGTTTTGCCGGAGTAAATATTAAACCTGTCTAAATATGAGTAAAGAATCAATTTTCAGGAAGATTATTAATTTCATCTTTGCCAAGTTATTTAAGATCAATGACTCTGCGCAGAAGATCGCTTTAGGGGTTGGTTTAGGTGTATTTTCAGGGATTATCCCGGGAACCGGCCCGGCCGCGGCACTATTTTTGGCCTTTGTTTTCCGGGCTAACCGGGCTGCCGCGTTGTTGGGGAGCATATTGACCAATACCTGGCTTAGCGTGGTAACTTTTATTTTAGCGATAAAAATCGGCTCTATTGTACTTAGCAGGCATTGGCAGGAAGTATATCAGAAGGCTCAAGGCCTAATCCGTGGTTTTCACTGGGGGAGTTTTTTGAAACTTTCTTTACTGGATGTGGTTTTGCCGGTTATGACCGGATATTTGATTATTGGTTTATTTTTAGGGCTGGCCAGCTACCTGGTATCTCTTCTGATAATCAGAAGAAGCTTCTATAAAAGTAACCCTGGATCAGCAGCTTAGCGTTTATTGTCCCTGAGAGAATAACCGTGGGGGTATTTTTATAATTAATTATTTGACATTGTAACTTATAATATTATAATGAATCAATAATCTTTTGTTATTGGAGATTGACAAAAATATGCATCTTAGAGTGGGTAAGTTAATCCTCGCTACCCTTATCGTTTTTTCAATTACCTTTCCTGTTTTTGCTAAAGGAACTCAAAATTCCAATCCCGAAGAAGTAAAATACAGCCCAAAAAATCTGGTTGATGAAGACGCCATGCAGGCAGAGATGGATTTTTATGCCGGTAATGACCATGAAGCAGAGTTGATCTTTAAGGGTTTGAAAGCAAAAAAAGATCACGATGTCGCGCTCTGGAGCAATCAATTGGGCTCCTTGTATTTGACTCAGGGCAAAACCAAGGAAGCCGAAGAGTCTTTTATGGATGCCTATCTTGTGATGAATAATATCGCTGCTTTTAAGGATTTGGAATTACATTCTGTGGGGTTAATGGGAGCTGAGGCGACTAAGGCGTATAAAGGTGACCCCTACGAGAAAGTATTTAATTCTTTTTATGTAGGAATCCTTCTTTGTTCAAGTAACGATTTTGAAAATGCGCTGGCTGCTTTTAAGAACGGAATCTTATGCGATTCCGATGTAGAATGTAATCTTTATAAGAGTGACGTAACCTTGCTCTATTTGATGGCTTCCCGTCTTGAATCCCTTCAGAAAAACCAATCCCTGGCGGATGATTATTTTAAGCAGGCCAAAGAAGCCTTTAATCTTTCTTACCCGGATAACCGCCAGTTCGTCTCACAAGAACAGGGTTTATTGGATGATTTAACCAAGAAACAGAAAATTCTCTCTGATAAAGAAGCTCCGTATAAAAATGGGGCCGTGGCAGAAGCTGCCTCTCAGGGGCAAGGAAAGAATTCCGCTGGAGAAAAGAAGGCAAAGAAGATGCCTGCTAAAGAGGAAAAAGAAATTAATGTTTTAAAGTCAGATATCTCTAAACTTGAAGCTGATATTAAGGCGTTAGCGGATACGATAGAGGAAAATGGCCGTAAGATTGCAACAACAAGCCTAAATGATTTAGTTAATCTTAATAATAATACCTTGTTATGCATTGAAACAGGAAGGAGCCCGCTTAAATATCAGGTAGGCAACTATGGAGAAAAGGCGGTTTTTACTATAAAACCTTATCGAAGCAGAGGATTTAGCGTTACTGTTGATAATTTTATCAAGATTAAAACGGAGAGTTTCCTTAAAAACAACGACGTTTATTATCAGGCTTCTACCCGTGGCGGCAGGGTTATGGACGGCATATTAAAAGGTAAGGCAGATTTTAAGAAGACGACCGCGGATGTTTCGAATTTACTTTCTAATGTGTCGCAGGTATATGATCCTTACGGCGTATTATCGCTTTTTAGTTTAGCTGCGGGGGCTGTCAGTAACGCTACTAATCCTTATGCTGACGCTAGGCATTGGAGCTTACTGCCTGCGGAAATTCAGCTGGTCCCCATGCACTTAGATCCCGGGAAGCATAAGATACAAATTGATGCATATGATTCTGCTGGAAAAATAATTGAGAGTTATAAAACAGAGATTGAAATTACGGATATTCCTAATAACATTATTTTTAAACGATTCCGCGAGAAAACATTATAAAATGAAAAAAACATTCCTTATTATTGCATCGGTTTTCTTCCTTTCCGGCTGCGCTGTCGTTAACCCGTATGTCTTGACTAAGAATCAAACTAATCTTGATTTGAGCAATAACCGGGGAGTAGCCCTATTTACCTTAAGAATAAAGAATTCAGGGAGCGACCACCTTTTTTTGTCGTCCTTTGCGGTTCGCGAAGCCAATCAGTATAAATCTTACAACACATTAGGCTATTATTATATACCGCTTACCGGGGAAAACTATTCTGCCTCGGACGACTTATATTTTTGCACCGCGGTTCTCACCAGGGGTATATACCGGCTGGATTCGTTTAGTGGATTGACTAATTCTTTTTTTAGTGCTCCGTATACGCTAAAAGGTGATAAGATTTTTGACGTGTATCCCAATAAGATAAACTATATAGGCAGTCTTGACTTCGGCGATTTAGACACTAAAATTGCGCTTATCTCTTTAAAAGGACTGAAAGATAGCTACGAGCAGGATGTAAAGAAATTTAAGGAAATCTTTCCGGTGTTAAAAGATAAAGAAATCGGTAAAGATTTATTCTATTAGAAAGGAGCGGTAATGAGGCTTTCAGTGATTATTTTTGGGGCGTTTTGTTTATTTTTAGCGGCAGGATGTTCAACAGTAGAGACTTCTTATACTAAAACTATCCAGCCTGACCAGGATGACGGGTTGGGCGGAACAGGCATAGAATCTACGGATATCCGCACTGTTGCCAGAAATATGGCTGCTTCAATATTGGATGTTCCGCAAATATCAAGGGTTCAAGGCGCTGCGCCTAAAGTAGCGCTTTTGCCCGTGAAGAACTCTACGCGTTTTATAATCAATAAAGATATATTTACCAAGAAAATCCGTATTGAGCTTAATCAAAACGCAATGGGTAAAATTACTTTTCTTGCCCGCGACCGGATGGATGATATTTTAAAGGAAAGGCAAGCCAAGCGCGATGGTTTAGTCGGCTCAAGTAAACAAGAAGATATAAAGGGGGTAGATTTCTATCTTACCGGAGAATTAATGGGGCTGAGCAAGGCTAATAACGGGGATAGGTCGGATTATATCTCAATGTCATTCCAGCTTATTGATGCCGAAACTTCAGAGGTTGTCTGGGAAAATGAATATGAAGTCAAGCGCGTAGGAACGGCAGGGGTTGTTTATCAATAAACTTTATTGAGGAGATAACAGCTATGTGGAAAAAAATGTTGTTGTTGGTTTTATCGATTTCAATCGCAGGCTGTGCGTCGGTTCCGGCTAAAGGGATCAAGCCTAAAAAAGCATCCCAGCTTTATGAAGAGACTGAAACCTTTGTCTATCTCAGTAAGGGTTTAAATAAACAGCTGATGCTGGCAGACCAGGCAATATCAGCCACCGAAGACGGCAGGTTAGTAGTAAAAGCCAAATTGTTTAATAAACTGGCTGAGGATTTGCGCGCGCAGATCCAGACCATTTTTAAAGATAAAGACGGTTATCCTACCGGTGATGAGACGAACTGGGAATTAGTTGTCATTCCGCATAATGCTTATTATTACTATGAAGCTAAAGCTATGAATACAAAGGCCGAGAAGTATGTTACACGCTGCCGTTATGCCGAATAAGGGGGAAAAATAGCTATGGTTAAAAATATTTCAATTTTCTTGGCAGGGTTAGGCTTTTTAATTTTAAGCGGATCCGGAGTTTTTGGGCAGGAGCAGCAAGAGAATAAAACATACAACTATGAGCAGAAGGCCGTCAGTAAAATTGTTAAGAAGGATTTAAGGATTACGGCTGCGGTTTTTGTATCCGAGAACAATCTAAAATATAAAGACAGCCTCTTTAATCCTCCGCAAGAGGAATTGCTTCAGGCAAACGCTATTTCTGTAGATAGGGCTGATATTAAAATTGATAATAGTCAGAAACAACCAGAAAAGAAAACTGATTCGGAACTGGTAACCGGTCTTTTAACTAACGCTTTGCGTGAAAGCGGGAAAATTTCCGTTATTGAACGGCAGGATATTAATGCTATTTTACGAGAGGCGGAGTTTAGTAATTCTAAATGGGTTAATTCTGAGCAGGCGGCTAAAATAGGAAATATCTATGGTGTTAAATATATTATAATTGCGAATCTGCTTAAGGGGCAAGCAGGGGAAAGGGTTGCCCCGAATAATTATGTTTTGGCTTTACGTTTGTGCGAAGTTGAAACCGGCAATATATCTTCTACGGGACAGGGCGATGGCCAGACAGTAAGAGATGCGGTTATTAATGCCGTAAAGGATTTCTCTTCTAAAATTAATAGCCAACCTTGGAGTTCGCGTATTATTAAAATTGAAGAAGGTTTTGTATATCTTGGCGCAGGAAGCGCCGAGGGATTAGAAAATAAAGATGTATTGGAGGTCTATAAGTTAAAAAGTAAGATCGTTGATCCTGAAACAAACAAAGTTTTAGGTTCAGATAAGACAAGAATAGGCAGGCTTGAGATAGTTGATATTTTGAGTCCTGATTTGTCCAAAGCTAGAGTTTTGGAGTCTTCGGAACCTATTACTACGGATTTTATTGTTCAGGCAAGCTCAACGCTGGATGCCGGCACTGATGAGGCAGGAAAATGGAAGAAAATTTATGGAGATGTTTCTTTAGATAAGCCTAAGACTGAAGCATCTAAGGGTGCTATCTCTTCCTCTGATAGTTCCGCCGAAAATATGAGCATGTCAATTGAAGGGTTGGTTCAGCTTGCTAGCCCGGCAATAGTTATGATTACCACCGTCAGCAATACCGGTGGCGCCCTGGGCAGCGGTTTTCTTATTAGTTCTGATGGAACCATTGTTACCAATTATCATGTTATTAAGGGAGCGGAAGGCCTGGGCGTAAAATTTGCACAGGAAAAAGAGTTAATTACCAATGTAAGCGTAATAAAAACCGATGCTATCCGGGATATAGCTTTGATTAAAATCAACACCCCGGTTAATGCCGCTCCTTTGTCTTTGGGAGATTCAGAGCAAATATCTGTAGGTGAGCGTGTAGTTGCTATTGGTAACCCGCAGGGATTACAGAATACAGTATCTGACGGACTAGTGAGCGCGGTGCGTGATGCCGGAGGTGTAAAACAAATTCAGATTAGCGTGCCTATCTCCCATGGCTCAAGCGGAGGCGCGCTGATAAATATGCGCGGACAGGCTATCGGAATTACTTCTTCAGGTTATGATCAGGCGCAGAACCTGAATTTTGCTATTCCTATAAATTACGTTAAAGAATACCTGCAGCAGTAAACCGTTTTCATCCTCTAATCCATCCATAACTGTTTTTGGATTCCTAAAATTTACAACTGACTCTTAAGTTATATTTAGCAAGATAGTCTTATAATAGAATGATTTTTTAAGCTTGCTAAAAATAAAATTAAGAGTTAAAATAAGTAAAAATTTAAGATTAAGGGGAGGTTTTCATGAAGAAGTTAGTCTTGCTGCGCCACGGAGAAAGCACCTGGAATAGAGAGAACCGTTTTACCGGATGGACTGATGTGGATTTATCCGGACAGGGTATTCAAGAGGCAAAGAAAGCCGGAGAGGTGCTTAAAAAGGAAGGTTTTGTTTTTGATATAGCTTTTACTTCAGTATTAAAAAGAGCCATCCGTACCCTCTGGCTGACACTTGATGAAATGGATTTAATGTGGATACCGGTTTATAATTCCTGGCGGCTTAATGAAAGGCATTATGGGGCTCTGCAGGGATTAAATAAATCCGAGACTGCGGCTAAATATGGCGAAGAGCAGGTTTTGATCTGGAGAAGAAGTTATGATACCCCGCCTATGCCTTTGGATAAAAATGATCCGCGTTATCCGGGTAATGATCCGCGATACAAAGAGCTCAAATCACAAGAGATTCCTCTTACGGAATGTCTAAAAGACACAGTGGAGCGTTTCCTGCCTTATTGGCATAAAACTATTGCTCCGGCCGTGAAAAGCGGAAAGCGCGTAATCATCGCCGCTCACGGTAATTCTCTGCGCGCCTTGGTTAAATACCTGGATAATATTTCCGAAGATAAAATAGTCAATTTAAATATTCCTACAGCCATGCCTCTGGTTTATGAACTGGAAGATAACTTAAAACCGATTAAAAGTTATTACCTTGGTGATCCTGAAGCAGTAAAGAAGGCTATGGATGCTGTGGCAAATCAGGGCAAGGCAAAATAGGGGGTATGTAATGAGCAAATCAATCAAAGGTACAAAAACAGAGCAGAATTTACTTAAATCTTTTGCGGGTGAGTCTCAGGCGCGTAATCGCTATACGTATTTTGCTTCAGTTGCCAAAAAAGAAGGCCTGGTGCAGATCTCCAATATTTTTACGGAAACCGCGGAAAACGAGAAAGAGCACGCCAAGGTATTTTTTAAACACCTTGAAGGCGGGGATGTGGAGATTACCGCGGTTTATCCTGCCGGCATCATAAAGGATACAAAAACTAATTTAGAAGCAGCAGCAGCAGGCGAAAACATGGAGTGGACTATGCTATATGCCGACTTCGCCAAGATCGCAAAAGATGAAGGCTTCCCGGAGATAGCCCGCTCATTTGAACAAGTAGCCAAGGTTGAGAGGTTTCACGAATTCCGTTATCGCAAATTAATTAATAATCTTGTTAACAGCGAGGTATTTAAGAAGAGATCAAGTATAAAATGGCACTGTACTAATTGTGGTTATGTTTTTGAAGGAGTTGAAGCTCCTAAAGAGTGCCCTGCCTGTAAACATCCGCAGGCTTTTTTTGAAGTTCTTGCAGAGAATTATTAATTAAGGGATATTGATGAAGCTAAGAAAGGAGCATAGATGAGGAAAATGTTTTTGATATTTAGCGGCATGGCTATTTGTTTATTTTTAACTGGCGCTTATGCGGCATTCGCTCAAGAGGAAGCCAGGCAGGAAATAGGCTATGATAAGCAGCAGATTAAGGCGCAAAAACAAGAGATATCACAAAATGCCCAGGCAGCTAAACAGGAAGAAGTTAAATTGAAAGAGCAAATAAAAGCTGCCATGGATTCAGGCGATACAGAGACAGCTCAACAGCTTAGAGAGCAGCTCAGGGCTATCCATCAGGAAAATTTACAAGAAAAAACGCAAGACAAGCAGGAGATGCAGGCAGCTAAAAAAGAGCTAAGAAGCGATATTGGAGAAGCACAGCAAGCGGATGATTTTTTCCCTGACGCGCCGATAGCCAAGCCAAGCGCAGGCCCTGATTGGGAAAATAAATCTTTGCCGATAGCCAAGCCAAGCGCAGGCCCTGATTTGGAAAATGCGCCCGTGTTTCAAGGTGGGCCGGGTATCGGTCCCAAGATAAAGCCGGCACTTGATAAAGATAATAATCCTCCCGGGCCTAAAGGTGGAGCAGGCACTAATTGGGAAAACAAGCCCGGGCCACAGGGCGGTCCAGGGGCTTCGCCTGATAAAAAACCCGGATTGGTTAATCCTCCGGGACCCAAAGGCGGACCAGGCGCCGGGCCAGGAAAACCTAAGTTAGCCCCCGGAGGTAAATGAGTAAAATATTCAAAAAAGTTATTTTTATCTTCTGTGGTTTTGTGTTGTTATCATCAGGAATTAATGCAGAAGGAGGCTTAAATATGCGGTTATCCAGCCCCGAATTTGAGCATAAAACATTTATTCCTCAGAAATTTACTTGTCAGGGCAAAGGTATAAATCCCGGGTTAATTATTGAAGGTATTCCTGAGAATGCTAAAAGCCTGGCTTTGATTATGGATGATCCTGATGCACCAAGCGGCGATTTTGTCCACTGGGTACTTTATGATATCCCGGTTACCAACCGTATAGGCGAGAATACTATTCCCGGTAAACAAGGACTTAATTCTTCAGGTAAGTTAAGTTATGCCAGTCCTTGTCCGCCAACAGGAGCGCACCGCTATTTCTTTAAAGTCTATGCCTTGGATAAAATGTTAAATTCAAGGGAGGGAATGAGTAAATCTGAACTGGAAAAAGAGATTGCCGCTCATTTATTAGATAAGGCCGAATTAATCGGCCTGTATCAAAGAAAATGAAGTTTTTTGGATTATAGATATTTTATGTCTTGGTATGTTTATATTATTGAGTGTAAGGATTCCCTGCTTTATACCGGCATTACTAAAGACTTAGAACGCAGGGTTAAAGAGCATAACAGCGGAAATGGCTGCCGGTTTACCAGGTATAGGGCGCCGGTTAAACTGATGCATAGCGAAAGAGTCAGAAGCAGGCCTCAGGCTTTAATAAGGGAAGCAGAGATCAAACGTTTTCCGCGCATGAAGAAATTGGAGTTGTTTAACGGATATTAAATATGGCAAACTTTTCTTTTGATATTGTTTCAGAGGTAGACTTACAGGAAACGGACAACGCGGTAAACCAGGCAATTAAAGAATTGAGCCAGCGTTATGATTTTAAGAACAGCAAGGCTTCGATTGCCTTTGATCGCAAAGAGAAAAAGATTACTTTAATCGCGGATGATGATTTCAAGCTGCGCGCGCTCACGGATATCCTGGTAACCCGTTTAGCAAAACGGGGAGTTTCGATTAAGGCCTTTAAGTTTAATGAACCTGAAAAGGCATTTGAAGGTTATTTGCGCCAGATAGTCGATATATGTATGGGTATTGATAAAGAGAGAGCTAGGGAACTTATTGTTGTTATAAAAGGCCTGGGGTTAAAGGTGCAGGCTCAGATAGAAGGGGAAAAGATCAAGGTTAGTTCAGCCAAGAAAGATGAACTGCAGACGGTTATCAGCCACCTCAGGAGTCTGGATTTTCCCCTGCCTCTTAATTTTTGTAATTACAGGTAAAGGCTGATCGGGAAAAACCGGTTTAATATTGAGTTAATTATGTTATAATAACAAATAAGCTGAAAGGACAGGATAATGATAAATTACGCCAAGATTAGTATGGTAGTTTTTTGTATTATATTTTTTAGCGGTATTAATGGTTTCACACAGCAGGATCCTACCCAGCAGGTTGTTACGGAATTTCAGAAAATGGATAGGGACCAGAATGGAATGGTTGCTCCTGATGAGATGCAGCTATATCAGAAAGAACAATTTAATGAGTTAGATAAAGATAAGAGCGGGGATCTTGACACAGGGGAGTTAGCAGCGGATACAACCAAAATGCAACAGGCAGCGGATAAAGATATGAACGGTAAGGTTACCCAGGAAGAATCCGACTCGCAATTTAAGGAATATTTCCAAGAAATTGATAAAGATAAGAATGGCCAGATCTCCGAAGCTGAATATACGGATTACTGGAAGTTGATACATAGGTTTTAAAAATTGGATTAACTGATCCAACCTGTCCCCAAACAACCTTCTTTTACCAGTTTTCGGATACCAACCTAAAAAATATATGATTTCTGTAAATAATGTATCGGTACAATTCGGGCAGCGTAAGCTTTTTTCTAACGTAAACATTGTTTTTTCTCCGGGGAATTGCTATGGATTGATCGGCGCCAATGGTTCGGGTAAATCCACTTTTTTAAAAGTCCTCTCCGGAGAAGTTGATTCGTCTGCAGGAGAGGTTGCTATCCTTCCAGGGAAAAGACTATCCATATTAAAACAAGACCAATTCGCTTTTGATGATTATATTGTCTTGACTACAGTCATTATGGGGCATAAAAAGCTTTATGAAATTATGGTTGAAAAAGATAAATTGTACTCCAAATCTCCCTTTACGGATGCCGACGGTATTCGCGCATCGGAACTTGAGGGGGAATTTGCTGAGCTGGAAGGCTGGAACGCGGAATCCGAAGCGGCCAAATTGTTAAGCGAACTGGGTATTGAAGAATCGCTGCATACAGCGCAAATGAAGCAGCTTGAAGCCGGCCAGAAGGTGCGGGTATTATTAGCCCAGGCTTTATTCGGAAATCCCGATATCCTCCTGTTAGATGAACCTACTAACTATCTGGATGTTGAATCAAGCATGTGGCTTGAGGAATTTTTGTGTAATTTCGAAAATACCGCAATTGTTGTTTCGCATGACCGCCATTTTCTGGATAAAGTATGCACTCATATCGCGGATATTGATTTTGGTAAAATCCACCTGTATCCCGGAAATTATACTTTTTGGTCAGAAGCAAGCCAGCTTGCCGCGCGGCAACGCAGTGAATCGAATAAAAAGATAGAAGAGAAGCGCAAGGAGTTAAAAGAGTTTATTATGCGTTTTGCCAATAACGCCTCTAAATCACGCCAGGCTACCAGCAGAAAAAAGATCCTTGAAAAACTTACCGTACCGGATATAGAACCGTCTTCGCGTAAGTATCCTTATATTAATTTTGAACCGGAACGTGAGGCTGGAAATGATCTGTTGAGCATCTCTAATCTGTTTAAAGCAGTTGAAGGACAGCAGATGTTCGAAAGGTTGAATATTACCGTTCAGAAGGGGGATAAAATTGCCTTTGTAGGCTTAAATGATTTGGCTAAGACAGTGCTCTTTCAGGTTTTGATGAATGAAACCCAGGCTGATAGCGGAAGTTTCAAATGGGGTTTCTCAACCAAGCGGGCCTATTCCCCCAGGGACAATGCCGCTTTTTTTAATGCGCAGTTAAGTGTTGCTGATTGGCTTAAGCAATATTCAACCAATACTGATAAGGAATTTATTCATGCCTTCCTGGGCCGCATGCTTTTTTCGGGAGAAGAATCACTTAAGCCGGTAAATGTTTTATCCGGAGGTGAAAGGGCAAGATGCATGTTAACGCGCATGATGGTAGCTTGCCCTAACGTGCTTATTTTAGATGAGCCGACTAACCACCTTGATTTGGAATCAATCACTGCTTTAAACCGGGGCCTGGAGAAATTCCGCGGCACAATTTTGTTTTCTTCTCATGACCATCAGTTAGTGCAGACTGTAGCTAACCGGATTATTGAGATTGGCCCTAAAGGGTATATTGACCGGATGGATACCAGTTTTGACGAATATCTTGCCAATGAACAAATTACTGCCCAGCGTCACGAATTGTATAAAACTACGCATTAATTGTGTTATAATACTTAAAAAATAACGGTTAAGCTATTCCTTTAAACATGGAAGTAAAGATAATCCGCAGCAAGAAGCGCTTACGTACAGTAAGCGCGCGTTTGGTTCAAGATTCGCTTTTGGTTAGCGCGCCCTTAATGCTTTCGCAGGAGCGTTTGGATAAAATTGTCGCTGGTTTTAAATTAAAATTCGCCAGGAAGAGGCTTAAGGAAGAGTTGGGAAAAGAGCGTAATCTTTCGGATTTGTCCAGCAAGCTTAACAAAATCTATTTCGACAATAAGTTAAGGATTGAATCCATAGAATATGTTACTACCCAGAATAGTAAATTTGGTTGCTGCAATTATAGTTCCGGCCGAATCCGTATATCGCATAAAATAGGCCTGATGCCGGAGTGGGTCAGGAGGTACGTTGTAATCCATGAAATGGCGCATTTGATAGAGCCGAATCATGGCCGGGAATTTTGGAAGATTGTTTACCGTTATAGGCTTGCTGAGAGAGCCAGGGGTTATCTGATGGCCATAGGCAGACAGATCGATGAAGGAGAGCTAAGCTGTGAAAAGTAAAGTATATTTTATTTCACTAAAAGATTCTGATAATCTCCAGTTAATTAATGATAAGCTTAAAAATTTATTAGATAAAAGCAGGGTTTTTGATTTCATCCCTAAAGCAGGCAGGGTGGCAATAAAGGTTCATTTTGGCGAGGAAGGAAACACCGGTTTTGTAAGGCCGGAACATTTGCGCGTAATCTGCGATGAGATCGCCGGCAGGGGAGCCAGCGCATTTTTATCAGACGCAAATACGCTTTACCGCGGCCGGCGCCTGAATTCCCCCGACCACCTAAAGCTTGCCTATGAACATGGTTTTACAAAGGAGGCAACCGGAGTGGAGGTGATTATTCCGGATGATACTAAAAAAGAAAATGTATCTGTTGTAGGAATTAACCAGAAGCACATTAAGGATGCTAAAATTGCCCGTATCTTTGCCGATTCAGATGCGCTGGTTGCAGTGAGCCATTTTAAAGGGCATATCTTAACTGGTTTCGGAGGCGCGTTAAAAAACATCGGCATGGGTTGTGCTACAAGAGAGGGCAAACTTGCGCAGCATTGCGATCTTGCTCCTGTTGTTCATTCTGATAGGTGTATCGGCTGCGGGGAATGTGAAATAATTTGTCCGGTGGGCGCTATTATTCTTAAAAACAAAAAATCCGTAGTGGATAAGCTCAAGTGTATAGGTTGCGCTAGCTGCCTGGCTGTTTGCCCCACTATGGCCATGTTTATTGATTTTAATGCCGGAGACAAAGTGCAGTATAAAATGGTTGAATATGCCTTGGCTGTGCTTAAGGACAGAAAAGATAAAACAGGATTTATAAACTTTGCCGTTAAAATCAACAAGGAATGTGATTGCTGGGGTATGGAGAATCCGCGCATTGCCCCGGATGTCGGGATATTGGCCTCTAATGATCCCGTAAGCATAGACAAAGCAAGTTTTGATCTGGTAAATAAGGCCTGCGGTAAGGATATTTTTAAAGCAACCCATCCTGAAGGAGACGGATTAAGACAGCTTGAGTATGCCCAGGAAATAGGGTTGGGAAGCCTTGATTACGAGTTGATAGAACTATAGCGGCTGAAGTGGTATAATAAAATAATAAAGTTTATAATGAAGAATAGCGGACGTGTCTATCTTTGGGGGGTTATTTTTTCGCTTGTTTTATTATTGTGGTGGCGTATGGAGGGTTTTGTGAAAGAGCCTCAAGATATAAAAATATTCGATGCTTCATCAGGGCAGATTAAAGAAGTTGATAGGGTTTATAAGACTGACGCAGAATGGAAGAAAATTCTTAGCCCTGAGCAGTATCAAGTCACAAGGTTAAAAGGCACAGAAAAGCCCTTTAGCGGGAAATGCGCTATTCCTAAAATAGGCAAGCAGGGATTATTCCAATGCGTTTGTTGCGGCACAGATTTGTTTTTAATTGAGAAAGAGTTTGAATCCGGAACTGGTTGGCCTAGTTTCTGGGAGCCGGTTTCAGAGTTGAATGTCAAAGAACAAGTTGATAATACTTTGGGGATGCAAAGAATCGAAGTACAATGCGCTCGATGCGAAGCCCATCTGGGCCATGTTTTTGAGGATGGACCTGCGCCAACAGGAAAGAGGTATTGTATAAATTTAGTGGCGCTTAAATTTGTGGAGATTGATAAACCTAAAAAAGAAAAGTTAGAAAAAGCTATTTTTGCCGCAGGTTGTTTTTGGGGGGTTGAGGCTGCTTTTGCGGAAATAAAAGGGGTACTTAAAACTGCTGTTGGTTTTACCGGAGGCAGATTAAAGAATCCAAGTTATGAAGATGTCTCTACTGGCAAGACCGCTCATGCGGAGTCCGTGGAATTAGAGTTTGATCCAAACGTTGTTTCTTATGAAAAACTTTTGGATGTTTTTTGGAGTATTCATGATCCCACTACTCCAAATAGGCAGGGTCCTGATATCGGCAGCCAGTATCGCTCGGCAATCTTTTATAATTCTCCTGAGCAGGAGAAGGCCGCTTTGTTATCTGAAAAGAAACTTCAGGAATCAGGAAGGCTTAAGAGGCCGATTGTGACAGAGATTGTCCCCGCGGGGGTGTTTTACCGGGCTGAAGAATATCATCAGCGTTATTTTCAGAAACAAGGCATTAAACCAACATGCCATATACCTTTAAAACAAAGGTGAGATAGAGGAGGAGTTGATGTTTAGGGAGAAAATTAAGGTTTTGGATTGTACGATCAGGGATGGCGGGTTAATGAACAAGCATGAATTTGAGCCGCGTTTTGTGCGTGAGGTTTATAAAGCTATTTCAGAAGCGGGCGTAGATTATATGGAAATTGGTTACAAGAATTCCAGGCGGCTTTTTAACAGCAAAGAGTTTGGCAAATGGAAATTCTGCGATGATGAAGATATAAGGAAGGTAACTGAAGGGATCCAATCCAGAACTAAAATCTCGGTTATGGTTGATGTAGACAGGGTAGATGTGGAGGATGTCTTGCCCAAGAAGGACAGCCCCGTGGATATGATCAGGGTTGCTACTTATGTTAAAGATGTGGATAAGGCGATATACCTGGTAAACCATTTTGCCGATAAAGGATATGAGACTACGGTGAATATCATGGCAATATCCCGCGCCCTGGATAATGAGCTTACGGAATGTTTGCAGCAGCTGGAAAAAGAATCTAAAGCGCAGATTGTATATATCGTGGACAGTTTTGGTTCTTTATATCAGGAGACAACCGAATTCCTGGTTAAAAAAGCAAAAAGTATTCTAAAGACCAAGGAAATCGGAATGCACGCGCATAATAACCAACAACTTGCTTTTGCCAATACTATTGAGGCAATCATTCATGATACCAATTATGTGGATGGATCTATTTTTGGCCTGGGCAGGGCTGCGGGTAATTGCCCTACGGAACTGATATTGGGATTCTTGAAAAATCCCAAATATGACATCCGGCCAATCCTGGATGTTATCTCCAAGGAGTTTATCCCTTTGCAGAAGAAGATAGAATGGGGTTACTTTATTCCTTACGCGATAACCGGAATTCTTGATGAACATCCGCGTTCGGCGATTGCTTTACGGGAAAGTGATAAAAAAGAGAATTACCGCGAGTACTATGAGAGTTTACTCAGTGAAGTAGAGGAATGAGGTTTATAATCTATTATGGATATAGCCAATTTTAAGAAAAAACCCATTCTTGGTATCTTGCGCGGGGTCAAGGCTGATATTATTGAGCCATTGCTGGAGTCGGTAATTCGCGCCGGCCTTGAAACTCTGGAGATAACCATGAATACTGCGGGTGCCCCGGAATTAATCCGCAAAGCAAAAAAAGCCTGCGGGAACCGACTGAACTTGGGCGCAGGGACAGTACTTACGATGCAGGATTTAAAATCGGCCTTAGAAAGCGGCGCCAGTTTTATTGTCATGCCGGTACTGATTAATGATATCGTAAAATATTGCGTAAATAATAAAATACCCGTTTTTCCCGGAGCGCTTAGCCCCCAGGAAATATATCTGGCGCATGATGCAGGCGCTAGTATGGTTAAAGTTTTCCCATCAAGATTCTTTGGCCCGGAATATTTCCGCGAACTCAAAGGTCCTTTTAATAACATAGAGCTTTTGGCTTGCGGCGGCGTTACTCCTGATAACCTGAAGGAATATTTTTCCAATGGCGCCAGCGCCGTATCTTTTGGCGCCAGCGTTTTTAGAAAGGATTGGCTGGCTAAAGGTGATTTTGAGTCTATCTCTCAAGCAGTTAAAAGATTCGTTGACGCCTGGGAAAAAGAGGAGGATTAAGATATGGCAATTAAAGGGAAGAATAAAAAGAAAGGTTCGGCACTTCTTTTTGGTGAGAGTATTACGGATAAGATCCGCAGGCGGGCGCAGGAACTTTATGAAAAAAGGGGCTGTGTACCGGGAAATGATTGGGCAGATTGGTTTGAGGCGGAAAGACAAATAAAAGCTGAACTGAAATAGTTTAAGAAGCAGGAGGGGGAGATGAGGTTTATATATATATTTTGTTTGACCATGGTTATTTTCTTTAATTTCTCAGGAATTTTAAGGGCGGAACTTGGTGAGCAAGATACCAGGTGGGCAGGGACGCCTGTGCATAAGCTGGAGAGAGGCCTGATAAATATTGTTACTTGCCCGGTGGAATTGCCTGCGAGTATGCTTAGTGTTGCTGACGAAAAAGGGCAAATCTTTGGTTTTTTTATTGGTACAGCTGAAGGGTTATTTACAACTTTATTCAGGGCCTTATCAGGTCTATATGATACAGCAACCTTCTTAATTCCTTCATATTCTAAGCCGATCATGGAACCAGAATATGCCCTTCAAAGTTTAGATAACGCTCAAAAGTAGAAGGCAGTAGAATATAACTTTATTATTATCTCTAATTTTTTTTCTTGACAAACCACACAAATGTGTGGTATATCTATGCCCATGGAAGAGAAGCCGTATTTGACGCCAAAGCAGGAAAGGGTGCTTAATTTTATCCGAAAACGGGTAGGGGAGAGGCTCCCTCCTACAATCAGGGAAATAGGAGAGGAGCTGGGGTTTAAGTCCACCGGCACAGTAAGGGATTATTTAAAGGCTTTAATGCAGAAAGGTTTGGTGAGGCGTATGAATAATAAGTCCAGGGCAATTGAATTGACTGAACGGGCATCTTTTAAAATACCTATAATCGGCACCATAATGGCCGGTAAACCGAATTTGGCTTATGAAGAAATCCAGGGTTATGTTGATGCAGATGATTTGTTTCTTGGGCGTTTGGGATTTGACGATGTGTTCGCTTTAAGGGT
This sequence comes from Candidatus Omnitrophota bacterium, assembly GCA_041661605.1. Lineage (GTDB taxonomy): Bacteria > Omnitrophota > Gorgyraeia > Gygaellales > Profunditerraquicolaceae > UBA6249. The sequence goes on from JBAZUE010000001.1 coordinate 335,821, forward strand.
TAAAGGTGACAGCATGATCGATGCCGGCATCCTTGATGGCGATGTCGCCATTATCAAGAAGCGCCCTAATGCCGACAATAACGATATAGTTGCCGCGTTATTGGATAATAATGAGGTTACTTTAAAAAGACTGCGTAATCGCGCTGGTAAGTTCCATCTGGAAGCCGCGAATGCAAATTACCCGCCAATTTTCGAAGAGTTTAAAGTTATCGGCAAGCTTATTACAGTAATCAGAAAATATTAATTTGGTGCCGGATGAATCAGAATAGTTTTAGCCCTAAGGCCCGCTGGGACAGGTTTGAACCGGAAACACGCGGCTTTAATCCCGATGCCTTAAATGAGCGTATCGAAGTTTTGGTTAATTTTAAACATGCCAGGATATTCCCTAAAAGTTTTGTCTGGCATGGCAAAGAATATGTCATCGATAATATTACTTATAATTGGCAGGAGCGCATTGGTCAGGCGTTGATCAATTACTTTTCCGTGCTTTGCGCAAACCAGATATACCAGATATCTTTTAATAATTCCACCTTCCGCTGGCAGATTGACAAACTTATACAATAAAAATTCGAACATCTTAAGGTTTGATTTATGATTTTACATGTTGATATGGATGCTTTTTTTGCTTCAATTGAAGAGGCAATTAACCCCAGGCTTAAAGGCAAGCCTTTGATTGTCGGCTCGCGTGGCAATAGAATGCACACTGTAGTTTGCGCGGCCAATTATGCGGCTAAAGCCTTAGGCATCCACTCCGGTATGCCTACCAGGAGAGCTTATAGTATTTACTCTAAGTTGGAATTTGTGGCAGCTGATCAAGCTAAATATATCTGGACTTCGGAGCAGATTTTCGAGCTTCTGAAGGGGTTTAAGTTCCCCTTAAACTATGCTTCAATTGATGAATTTCAGCTGGACCTTTCCGGCCACCTAAACCCGGTAAGTTTGGGTAAAGAAATTAAAACGCAGATATATGCAAACTTTAACATTAGCGCATCGGTGGGTATAGCTAAAAATTGGCTATTGGCTAAGCTGGCTTCCAAGCTAAATAAACCGGATGGCTTAACCCTGATTGATGATTCAAACTTTGAACAAACTTTACGTAAAGCCAGCCTGGATAAGCTTTGCGGTATGGGTGGTAAAGGCGGCCAGATTTTAATGGCTAAAGGGATAAAAACCTGCTGGGACTTATACCTAGACTTACCGGGATTTTTTAATAATAATCCCGGTAAGTTTGATGAAAATCCCGGTAAGTCTAGTGAAAAGCCTAAGTCGGTGAGCCATTCATATACCTTACCCAAAGATCAAATAAACCCCCAGGTTATCCAAGCCTGGGTCAGGCTTCTGTCTGAAATGGTTGCCACAAGGCTTAGGCAGCAAAATCTAACCAGCGCAACTGTTCATCTTTGGCTAAACGGCCCTGAAATTGGTGATTTTGGGGCTCAAAGAACCCACCAGACATCAACCAATGACGGCTATGAGATTTGCCAAAGAGCCTTTAAGATAATGTCAAAATCTTTCCTTAAGGAGCCCAAAATCCGGGCAATTGGGGTCACTTGCAGCGGCCTTTCTTGGAACAGCTATCAACCTCTACTTAGCGAAGAAATACGCAGAGAGGGGCTTATTCAGGCCCTGGATCGCATAAATAACCGCTTTGGGGAGGGGGTAATTTATCCCGCAATTACTGCTTTAACCCGCTAAAAAATCTTCAATTAAACGTAAAAAATCCTTATAGCCGCATATATAAAGTTTCCTACAAGTGTTAAGCTTATAGAATAGCGGTAAGTTTAAGTAAAGAGGAAATGCCTTTTCCACAGTTTAAAAACAGCCTTAGATAACTCATTATCCCCTATAGACTTATATATACTTACGCAAGATAAGGAAGTTAACATAAGATATATTATAGGAAGTTGCTTGACAAGGCCCAAGCTCACGCTATAATGGTTTAAAGTAAAATTTTAATGGTTTATTGGAGGTTTATATGTTTTGGTTGGTGAGAATAGTTCAAATTACCCTGCTTTTTCTTCTGATTTTGTTTCCGTTGGCAGAGTATTTTTTGTACTGATTATATACTGGCCGCCTTGTATTCTAATTAACGATCCGGTAGTTAACCCTTGGGCAATTAGTTTATGCGCCCTCCTAAGGATCCGACTAAAGGTTTGTTGGGATATACGCATGGATTTAGCTGCCTCTTTCTGTGCCAAACCCTGATAATCTGCCAATCTTAAGGCCTCAAATTCGTCAATTTTAAGCTCCACTTCATCAGGCCTTCCTGGTTTGCCTCTGGGGCTAAATTGGCTGATTTTAGGGTCAATTTTGACTATTCTATATTTTCTGGGCCTTCCTCGAGGACGCATTTACTTAGTTTTACCTACGTTTAACGCCGGGTTTATTATGAGTACCTACTCGCAGTCAATTGGTATTTATTATGGGTACTTACTTATAAATGGTTATTTTTTAGGGCCTGCTTGTGCTCAACAGGCCCTAAGAGTTATAATTTATAAACTTTATCGCCCTGCCTGACCCGGGAGCTGACTTGCAGCCCGATTTCATCGCCTTTTTTGGCGCTCGAGATGTCTACCCGGTCTATTTGCATTGAGGTTATAATTTGAGTAAGATCAGTGGTATGTCCCTTTATCTTTACTGTATTACCCATTACCAAAGGTTCTTTTAATTTAATTACCGCGGCTTGTACATGAGGAAAATAATGTGTGATTAAACCAACAAGTTTCCCCTCCTGCTTCTTAACCGATTTCTTTGATACAGCTCTTTTTTTAGCTGCCCCTTTCTTAATCGGGAGTTTTTTAGGCGTCTTTTTTACTGTTTTTTTGACCCCTTTTTTAGCCGCTTTCTTGACTTTTTTCCCTTGTGGTTTGCGCAAGGATTTGCGGGTGCTCAACTTTTTTTTCAAAGCCATGGCGACACCTCCTTTTACAGAGTTTAAAGGATTACCTCTTCAGATATTGCGGTTATAACCGGTATGCGGCAATATATGCCTAAGGCAGCCTGCATAATACCCCAGATGGAGATTAAGAAAAATAAAGCGTAGCCGAATACTCCGATTAACCAGCCTAACAAAGGTATTATCGATAGTATAAAAGCCGTAACTTCCATGACGAAAAGTACCAGGCCCTGTTTGGCATGGTAAAGAGCGAATTTGTTGTCCTTTTTTAGAATCAGGGTAATAATACAAAGGAAACAAACATATGAAATTATGGCGAAGAATTTACCTTCGCGTATTATATTTTCATTTTCCGGGTTTTCCATTTATCTTATTTTTTAATTTCGAGCAAAGAATCCATAGTCCCGTACGGGTTTACCTGCTTTAACGGGTTGCCGGGGTCTTCGGACCAGTTCCCGTCAATTACAAAACGATACCGGTATTTGCCGTTGTTGAGGTTTATACTTTTAGTCCAACTGCCGTTATTCTGAGTCATGCGGCTATTTTCATCCAGTTTCCAGTTATTGAATTCACCGGCAAGGTAAACTTCTCTTGCATCCGGGGCTTTAACTGTAAGCGTGATTTCGTTTAATTTTGGAAGGGTTTCTTTTAAGATCTCTTTCATGCGTTTTTCCAGGCTTTTCTCGGTAACCTGTCCGGCAGGAGCATTTTCCTGGGTAATGATTTCCCGCGAAAGACTGAAATAATCTTTTGCTCCGCGGCAGTATTTATCATAGTTAAATACGTGCAGGCCTTCGTTCTGGGCTTCCTTCAATTTCACGTTTACATGAATAATATTAGAAAACATCTTATTTTTGTAATCAGTTTTAATTTTATCAAGCATCTTAAATGAATGCTGAAGGCGTGAATCAAAATTAGTGACTAAAACATGAAAATCAACTTCATGATTTAATCTCTCTTTGACCAGGTTGACAATGCTGGTTAATTGGCTTAAGCCTTCCAGGGAAAACCTGCTGGCTTCAACCGGTATTATTATTTCGCTTGCTGAACGAATAGCGTTAATGGTTAAAATTCCCAGGTTCGGCGGGCAGTCAATTAAGATATAGTCGTAGTTATTTCTAAATGCAGTCAGGGTATCGCGCAGCCGGCTTTCCCGGCCGATTTCGCCGCTTAGTTCTTGTTCCAAAGTGCTCAGGATCAAGCTGGATGGCGCGATATCAAAATTCTCGCCTAAATTCTGGATGATTTCTTCCAGCTGGCATTTTTTATGCGTGATTTTGGAAAGTACATTATAAATACTTAAATCGGCTTTTATATTCAGGCCGCTGGTCGCATGCGCTTGCGGGTCAAGGTCAATAAGCAGGACTTTGCGGTTATTAGACGCTAAAGCAGCCGCTAAATTTATGGATGTAGTTGTTTTGCCGCAGCCGCCTTTTTGATTAGCGATTGATATAATGCGCATGAGCGTTTCCTCCTTAGAATTATTCTTTCTTAGTTAGCTATTTAACTACCCTGACATCATCTATATAAACAACACCGGATTTTTCTTTTGCGTTCCATTCTTCAACGCTGAAAGACAATGTTTTCATCTGGCCCCAGTCGTTGATTTTGGCAAACCGGCTTAAATTTATCTCATGGTTTCCCCATTTTCCCGAAATATCTTTAATGTAAATCTCCGCTTTTTCGTTAAAACGGTTGATAAACTCTACCCTTAAGGCAAATATATCCTTAGGGTTGGTTTTTCTCGCCGCGAAAACCAAAGTTTTATATTTAGACAGGTTTAATTGTTTAAGTTCCAGGGAAAAAGTTTCTTTTTTAGCGGGGTCAAAATTAAAATTTAATTTAGCGGTGTCCTGGAATAAAAATAAGGCGATATGCGCGTTATGATTACGATAATTAAGGTTGGAGTAAGCGATGCCGCTGCCTAAACCTAAAACCAACAGTACTCCGACGAGGATTAAATTGCGGATTGGTTTTGGATACGCTTTTGACTTGCGTTTTTTCTTTGATGATTTAGAAGAGGCATCCAGGTAAATATTTGCCAGATGCTCGTAGATTTCTTTCTTGTCCATTTGAGTCTATTTTATAACACAAAAGCCAAGCTGTGTCAAGGGTTTAGATAGGCTGGCGCGTCCTGTTTAATCAATTTATAGAAATTAGTTAAGTGCAGCCGGAATAGACGGTCAAATGAACCATCTGGGTCTTCACCTGCCCACCAAAACCAGTCGCTTCCCTCTAAGATATACATTTGCTTCCAGGCCAGTTCGCTTACCGGTTCCTTGGATCGTTCTAAGGCTTTTCTGGCATCAGTCAGCCATTCCCAGCACTTTACTTTACTGGGGTTACCTATCCATTTGCCGAATTCACCATAAATCCAGGAACCCGCGCTTAAGCGTTTGATTTCAGTTTTTGCAGGGTTATGTTTTAAGTATTCCTCTACGGTTGTTGTCTTTACGAAATCGCTGTCTGAAATCCGCTGATAAAGTAATTCCAGGAAATCATGGCCGTCATTGCGGAAGAATTCCCAGGCGTTTTCTCCGTCCATGGCGATGGTAACTAAAATGTCCTTATCCTTTCCGCCGTAGGCGGATCCGCCTTTGGCGGAAAATGCCTTGTCAATATTTTCCAAGTGCCCCATGAAATTATTTACCGCGTCGGTTTCTTTCATGCCATGGTAATTAAAGCCTATTAAGTCCGAAAGATTCCGGTCCCGAAAAACGATGCTAAGTTCTCCTTTTTTTCTTTTTAAGAGGTGGGGTTGATACAGGAGTTTAGTGTTGCGCCTTTTCAATTTTAAAGATTTAAACAGGATCGCCTCATCCGTAACGATCCAATTTATGCCGGATTCAATAATGAATGGCAGGATATGCTCGCTCACCGCTTCTTCCGACGGCCACATGCCCTGGGGGGATGCGCCAAATCTTTGTTTGTAGAATTCTACCGCGCTGTCGATATGTTTTTTTGCATCGAGCGGGTAGTTAAATTCTTTTTTTGGCAAGATTGTTTTCTTGTTTGCTTCCTTGGCAATATTAGTATTACACAATAAAGGAAGAATTGGATGATAATATGGAGTAACGCTTATTTCAATCTGTTTATTTTCTTTAAAAAGCCGGTATGCAGGAATGATCTCTTTTAATATTAGCAGCTGTTTATCTAAAACAATATGCTTGTCCTCTTCTTTGAAAAACCTTTCTTTGGCGGATACTTTTCTTAGTTCGGGAATCTTCTGCCGGAATGATGGATCAATCCAGGCCAGGTTAAAGTAAAGCTGCAGGTCAAGATAATCCTGGGTGGAGAATTCCGTATTACGTTGTTTTTTAAGGTAAAGTTCATAATAACGAGGGAAAGTTGCGATGACTTTCTCTTTGTTTATGGAGAAGAAATTCTGCAGGATGAAATCTTTATCGTGCTTAGTCAGTTCAGAGGCGGGTTTTTTGGTCAGTTCGCTGAATTTGTCTTTAACTAAGCCGTTATTATAGTCTTCTACTTGTTCAAACAAGGATGGTACTACATTAAAGGTTTGTTTGATCTTTGGAAACTTTTCCAAAATCTGCACCATATCCAGGTAATCCTTGACCCCATGCAGCCTGACCCAGGGCAAGTTGCTCTCCTGCGTCAAGAGGTTCTTGTAGTACGGTTGGTGCATATGGAAGATAAAGGCGAGGTTTAGCATAAATTTAATTATTAAAAAACCCTCGGGAGATTTGCATCCCCCGAGGGTTTAGTATTTCTACATAAGTTGTATTAGAATGTAACCTTCATTGAACCGATCAACTGAGTTGCATTAGCTGTATCAGAAGTTAATGCGTTGCCTGGTGAGAATAACCCAGCAGTTAAGCCAAACTGTACATCTTCAGTGTAATCATAGGTGACAGTGCCATCAATGGCGCTACCGAGGTGTGTTTTACCGGTATAGGTACCAGTGTAATATGTAGATCCACCGTCATAGGTGTGCGGAACAGTAAATGATGCACTGTTCTTTTGAGCTACATCATAATATCCATAAACAACAGATACAGTAACATCATCAACAGGTTTACAGCTACCTTTTAAATTGAAAGCATTCATGTTTGAGAAAGGCAGAATCGTGTAAACGATATTGTTGAGTTTTTGATCATAGAACATAGGGTCCCAACCCTGATTTCTAGTGCCACCAGTGTTAGCTCCAGAAAGATAGGTATAAGAAGCACCAATCTTAGGAGTGGTTTTTACTTTAGCAAAGGTATAATCTGCCATTGCTTGTAAAGCCCATGCGTCATGCCTTTTCTGACCAGTAGCTGATGCAGTGTTTCTTCCAAACTGATATGCGGCTTCTAAAGATGTAGACAGATTCTCAATCGGATTACTGGAAATTAAAGCACCGATGGTTGAAAGTTGATCTGTCCTGGAGCCATTAGCAATAGGTTGGTTATTATCTTTTTTAAGCCAGTAATATGCAGAAACATTGGTTTTTTTGTTTAATGCATAGTTAGCATTAATACCGGTTAAGCTGACAGTATTTCTATCAGTAGAATTGGTTTGTTTAACTTGAGCATAAACTAAATCCACAACTAATGGGTCATAGTCTAAAGTTGCGCGTATAGCATCAAAACCTTTTCTTTCGCTTAGATCAGTAGGAATACTTGTTGAAGTACTATTTACTTTTGCATTTCCTATGATAAGCGAATTACCGAAGCTGATTTCTTGACGACCGATAGTTAAGCTTAAAGGAGAATATAAAAATTCCTTTAAGGTAACAAAAGCTAGGTCAAGATCAATATCGGAGTTAGTAGCGCCATCATTTTGTCCGTTCCAGATTCTTTCGTTGATTAACCTTACGGTGGCCATGACATTATCAGTAAGATCTGCATCAATGCGCACTCTTGTTTGAGTCATTAAGAAATTTTGTTTCAAAATGCTCTTATCGGCAGTGTTGGTGTTTGTCAAATTAAAATGGTTTCTTGCAACTCCACTTGCAATAATGTCTCCACTTACCTTTACGTTCTGTACTTCGGCGTAGGCGGCGCTGAATGTCAGCCCGACTAGCAAAGCAAGCGCTAATACTAAAATCAAGCGTTTACCCATTTTTTTACTCCTCCTTTTTTGTTAACTGTTTTTTATATGGTTAACTAGGCCAATAAACTTATCGCCTAGGATAATTTTTATTCGCAAGGATTTTTCTATATCAAAGCTTAAGGATTATTTTACATACAACTCTTTAATTGTCAAGAGTTTTTTACTCCGTTTACTTTACCGGGGATTTGGCTTTTTTAGCCGCTACCTGTGATTTGGGGCCTAATGAAATAGTTAAAATAATGGTGCTTCCCTTCGGTTCCATGGTGATAATGCAGGTCTCATTTTCTCTTTCAAAGTTTAAAAGCCTTTGGCCGTATTCAACAATATTTACCAGGTTCCAATTATACATAGCCATTTGTTCTTTATAAAAGTTAACTACCTGGTCAGGGTTAACCTTACCCTGGTATTTTAATACGCCTACGCGCACTCCGGAGCTTTCAAAAGAGTATGACTGGGCAGGCAGGCTTTTTAAGCCGACAGGAACCGGCACATCGCTAAATTTCAGGATTGCCTGGGGCTCAAGTAAGCCGGGATTAATTGATTTGGTGTCGCTGCTGCTTGATAAGGTTGAGCAACCCGTAAGGGCAGTAGTTAGCAGGCAGCAAGTAATAAATAAGGAAAACAATTTTATAACTTTCATCTCCCCTCCCTTTTGGCTAAAAAAGCTTTAACATCTTCATAAATTTTATCGATTTCAGCTTGGGATAAACCTGAATCCAATCCTACCCTGGTTAATTCATCCGGTGAAATAATATCTTCCGGGGCATGGCTGTCATTATTTAAAATTAATTTTGCTCCGGATTTTCTGGCCTGTTTGATTACGTGGGCATTAGTCTGGCTGTGGCCGCGCCGGCTGGTAATTTCAAGGAATATCCCGCGATCTTTGGCAAGCTTTGCGTCTTCATCAGAGATCAGCCCGGGATGCGCCAGGATATCAATATCAGCCATTAAAGCTAAGTGATTGGTACCTTTTGCCACTGGCTCAACCGGAGTTTCTCCATGGGCAATAATAATTTTGATTCCTTCTTTTCTGGCTAAGCTAGCTAAAGGCTTAAATTGCTCCGGAGGCAAATGAGTTAATTCAATTCCCGGAAGTACTTTGATCTTTGAGTTTTTTGGCCAGCGCCGGCAGAACTCAACAATTGCTTTGGCAGCCTGCCTGATATTGCTGTAATCAGCATGGTCGGTTATGGCGATTACCTTATAACCCTTGTCTTGATAGCGTACGGCGACTTCAGAGGGAAGCAGCTCTCCGTCGCTTAAGAATGTATGTGCGTGTAAATTATAATCGTACATAATATTTAGTGCCCCTGGCAGGAATCGAACCTGCCGCACGCAGTTTAGGAAACTGCTGCTCTATCCTTATGAGCTACAGGGGCAGATTGTGCCCTCGCGGGCTATTATTCACCGCAAAACTTAATCAGAGAGAATAGCGGATAATCTTTTAATTTATCCCTGCCATGCAAATCAACCAGTTCGATGACAAACCCTATCCCTACTATCTTCCCACGCAGCTGGGTTACCAGCTCAACCACTGCTTTTACTGTCCCGCCGGTAGCTAAAAGGTCATCGATAATCAAAACTTTTTCACCGTTGGTTATAGCGTCTTTATGGATCTCCAAGGTATCCGTGCCATATTCAAGCTCATAGGAGGCAGAAATAGTTTTATATGGCAGTTTGCCTTTTTTGCGCACTGGTACGAAACCCGCTCCGATTTTATGCGCTAACGCCGCGCCAAAAATAAAACCACGCGCCTCTACCCCGACTATTTTATCAATTTTCTTCCCTTTGTATTTCTTTGCCAGCAAATCAATTGATTTTTTAAACGCGGATTTATTCTGGATTAAAGTGGTCACGTCGCGGAAAAGGATTCCGGGTTTGGGGAAATCAGGGATATTTCTTATGGATTTTTCCAATAAAGAGTTGTTTTTCATAGTTCCTTCTCCTGCCCGATGACGAATTTCTTTAATTTTCTTAAGGCTGCCTCTTCGATTTGGCGGATCCTTTCGCGCGAAACACCCATTTTTTTGGCAACCTCAGCCAGTGTCTGCGGCTTGGTGTGGCTTAACCCGAAGCGCAGGTCCAGAATTTCCCGTTCACGCTCAGACATAACCTCCAGGAGATTGTCAACTCTTTCCCGGTCAAGAAAATGTTCGATCTCCGCGTCCGGGGGAGCGGTATTTTTATCTTCCACTAATTCCGATATCTGGTTATCGTTGTCTTCGCCAATGGGAGCTTCAAGCGAGGATGTGGTGCTGGACATCCAAAAATTAATCTTCCCTGTTTTCTCGGGAGAAAGTTTTAATTTTTTGGCAATCTCTTCATCGCTGGGAACACGTTTTAGTTTTTGACTTAATCGCTCCCTGCACTTCTTCCACTTGGTGATCAGGTCGTTCATATATACCGGCACGCGGATCATCTTGCCTTGTTCGCTGATAGAACGGGTAATCCCCTGTTTGATCCACCAGGCGGCGTAGGTTGAAAAACGAAAACCCTTGCGGTGGTCAAATTTCTCTACCGCTTTCATTAAACCGAGGTTGCCTTCTTCTATCAAATCCAAGAATGGGGTACCCAGGCGCATATATCTTTTTGCGATATTGATTACCAGGCGCAGGTTTGCCTGGATCATTTCCTTACGCGCCATTTCATCCCCGCGGCGGATCTTTTTGTTCAGGTCAATTTCCTGCTGGGCAGTTAAAAGCGGGATTTGCCTGACTTCTTTGAGATACGTTTTTAATGCTTCCATAGTTTACTTTAATGCTGCTTGAGCTGCTGCTAATTTTGCAATCGGTACCCTAAACGGTGAACAGCTTACGTAATCCATGCCTACCTTGTGGCAGAATTCCACGGATTTAGGTTCTCCGCCGTGTTCTCCGCAGATGCCGACCTCAAGGTTTTTGTTGGTCGAACGGCCGCGGGCAATGCCCATTTTGATCAGCTCTCCGATACCTTCCTGGTCGATGCTTTGAAACGGGTCCTCCGGCAGGATGCCTTTTTTAATATAATCCGGCAGGAAACCGCCGATGTCATCTCTTGAGAAACCAAAACCCATTTGGGTCATATCATTGGTTCCAAAGGAGAAGAATTGGGCGACAGTTGCCAGTTTATTTGCGACAAAGGCAGCGCGCGGAATTTCAATCATTGTTCCAAAAAGATGTTTGATCTTTTTTAACCCGTATTTTGCCAATACCTCTTTGTATATTTGTTTGGCAATAACGAGCTGATCTTCGAGCTCTTTTACATCGCAGACAACCGGGATCATAATCTCCGGGTAAGGATGTTTGCCTTCTTTGAGCAATTCAGCCGCAGATTCCAGGATTGCGCGGATTTGCATGGAGCTTACCTCTGGATATGTAACTCCTAAGCGAACTCCGCGATGGCCCATCATCGGATTGGATTCATGCAAGGCCTCAGCCCTTTTGGAAAGTTCCTGCATGCTGATGTTCAGTTCTTTGGCGAGCTGTTCAAGTTTTGCCTGTTCACGCGGCACAAATTCATGCAATGGCGGGTCCAGCAGCCGAATTACAACCGGAAAGCCGTCCATGGCCTCAATTGTGCCTTTAATGTCTTTTTTCACAAAGGGGAACAATTCATCCAGCGCCTTCTGTCTTTCTTCAAGGGTATTGGAAACAATCATTTTACGCAGCAAGAACAGAGGTTGATCAGAACCTTTACCATAGAACATATGTTCAGTGCGGAAAAGCCCGATGCCTTCGGCTCCGAATTGGCGTGCTTTTTGGGCATCTTCCGGAGTATCAGCATTGGTGCGTATGCCTAATTTTCTTACAGCATCGCACATTCTCAAGAATTCCGAAAGTATCGTGTTTTCTTCAGAAGCATCCATCATCGGCAGTTTGCCTTCATAGACATTGCCTTTGGTGCCGTTTAAGGTAATCCAGTCTCCTTCTTTAAGGGTTTTATCCGCTACATGCACTAATTTTTTTTCGATTTCTACATGCATGCCGCTGCATCCAACAATACAGCATTTACCCCAGCCGCGGGCAACTAATGCCGCGTGTGAGGTCATCCCGCCGCGGGCAGTAAGGATTGCCTGGGCAGCGCGCATACCTTCAACATCTTCCGGGTTAGTTTCTTCGCGGACCAGGATTACTTGTTTGCCTGTTTTTGCCCATTCTACCGCATCGCTCGAAGAGAAAACAATCTGTCCGCAAGCGCCGCCCGGGCCGGCAGGTAAACCTTTAGCAAAAGGCTTGACACCCAATTCTGTTTTCGGGTCAATAATCGGATGAAGCAATTCATCAAGCTGTGACGGGGTAACCCGCATTACAGCCTGTTCTTTTTTAATCATTTTTTCTTTGACCATATCTACTGCCATACGTACCGCTGCCGGGCCGTTACGTTTGCCTATGCGGCATTGCAGCATAAACAGTTTGCCCTTTTCAATGGTAAATTCGATATCCTGCATATCATGGTAGTGTTTTTCCAGGCGGTCCTGGATAGCATAAAGTTCTTTGTAAATCTTCGGCATTGCTTTTTCTAAAGTAAGCAGCTCTTTGTTGTGGCTGCTGGTAGAGTATTCATTAATCGGCGCTGGTGTACGGATACCGGCAACTACGTCTTCACCCTGGGCGTTAATCAGGTATTCTCCGTAGAAGTTATTTTCCCCGTTTCCCGGATTACGCGTAAAGGCTACGCCGGTTGCCGAGTCGTTGCCCATATTTCCAAAGACCATGGTCTGCACGTTTACCGCAGTGCCCCAGGCATCCGGTATATTTTCAATTCTGCGGTAGCTTATGGCGCGTTTTCCATTCCAGGATGAGAATACGGCGCCGATGCCTCCCCATAGCTGCTCCATAGGTTGGTCAGGGAATTCCTTCCCCAGTACTTCTTTGATTCTAATTTTGAACTGGGCGCAGAGTTTCTTTAAGTCCTCGACATTTAAATCCGTGTCACTGGTATAGTTTTTCGACTTTTTTAAATCAGCCATGACCTTTTCAAGCTGTTTACGGATTCCCTCTTCGCCTTTTGGTTCAATGCCGGCAGCTTTTTCCATGACTACATCGGAATACATCATGATCAAGCGGCGGTAGGCATCATAAACAAAACGGCTGTTTCCGCCGCTCTGTTTGATTAAGCCGGGGATAGTCTTCTCGGTTAGCCCCACATTTAAAACTGTTTCCATCATTCCCGGCATAGATTTTCTTGCTCCGCTTCGTACGGAAAATAACAACGGGTTGTTGGTGTCCCCGAATTTTCTATCCATCAGTTTTTCAACTTTTTCCAGGGCTTTTTCTACCTGGGCTTTTAGTTCTTTAGGGTATTTCTTTTTATTCTGGTAATAATATGTGCAGACCTCTGTTGTGCAGGTGAACCCTGGAGGCACCGGGAGTAATAAATTTTTATTCCCGGCCATCTCAGCAAGGTTTGCGCCTTTTCCACCCAAGAGGTTCTTCATGCTTTCATTGCCGTCTGCTTTGCCGCCGCCAAAACTGTAAACATATTTCTTTGCCATTACTTTTTAAACCCTTCCTTTCTTAGCTAATGGCTTTGGCTATAGTAAGCCAAACCATTGTTCTCTAACGAAGCTGTTCTACTAAATATTCTTTTAACCTGTCTATCGAAATTCTTTCCTGTAACATGGTGTCTCTGCTGCGTACGGTTACCTGTTTATCCTCCAATGTCTGCACATCCACGGTCACGCAATAAAGCGTGCCCACTTCATCCTGCCTGCGGTAAAGCTTGCCGATAGATCCCGTATCATCATAAACCGTCACAAAAGATTTTTTCAGGTCCCGGGAGATTTTATTGGCAAGTTCGGTGATTTCCGGCCTGTTGCGTAAAAGTGGCAACACCGCCACTTTCGTAGGCGCAAGGTCTTTGTGGATTTTCAGGACCACACGTAAATCGTCCCTGACTTTTTCTTCATGATAGGCATCAACTAAAAATGCCAGGACCGCCCGGTCAACTCCGCCTGAAGGCTCAATGATATATGGAAAAAATTTTTCTTTTGTGGAGTCGTCAAAATATTGAAGATCTTTGCCGCTGTATTGGGAATGCTGTTTTAAATCGAAATCCGCGCGGTTAGCGATCCCCTCTAATTCGCTCCAGCCGAAAGGGAAATTATATTCCACGTCCATACAGGCATGGGCGTAGTGGGCTAACTCGTCTTTACCATGCTGGCGTTTTCTTAAGTTTTCACTTTTCATCCCAAGGGCTAAATACCAGTTGAAGCGGTATTCTATCCATTCATTAAGCGCCCTATCCGCATCGCTGGGTTTTACGAAATACTCTATTTCCATTTGCTCAAATTCACGGGTGCGAAAGGTAAAATTACCCGGAGTTATTTCATTGCGGAAGGATTTTCCGATTTGAGCCAGGCCAAAAGGAAGCTTGGGATGCCGGGAATCAAGGATATTCAGAAAATTGACAAACATCCCCTGGGCTGTTTCCGGACGGATATAAATTATATTTGAAGTATCCTCAACCGGACCCTGGTGGGTTTTAAACATCAAATTAAACGGACGGGATTCGGTAAGTTCTCCGGAGCATTCCGGGCAATGAGCCTTATCTTTTAAGTCAGCGCTCTTAAAGCGCCGCTTGCAGTTTTTACAGTCGCTCTTTAAGTCAAAGAAGTTATGTACATGGCCGCTTGCCTCCCAGGTCGTCGGATGCATGAGTATAGCCGAATCCATGCCCAGGATATCATTACGTTCATAGACATTGGATTTCCACCAGGCGCGCTTCAGGTTATTTTTCAGTTCCACTCCGTAAGGGCCGTAATCCCAGGTATTGGCCAGGCCCCCATAGATCTCGCTGCTTTGAAAAATAAGCCCCCTGCGTTTGCACAGGGAAACCACCTTATCCATTAAGTTTTCAGTCATAGTTCTATATTTTTAGCACAGTATAACTTAAAGAGCAAGAAGATTTTGAGTATCCTTGCATCAGTCTATAGGTTTTAATGTTGAAATTATAGCAAACACGTTATTTAAATCCAGGTGGCCGCCGGTATCTTTTATATACACCTTAAAAAAGTTGTCTTTGGCATCAAGCACATTGCAGTCAAAATAATTATTCGGTTTGGTCATGGTGTAATTAATAAATCCCCTCTTTTCGTTCAGTTTAAATTCGATCAAGCGGCAGATATTTTGGGGGCCTATATCCGGGGTGAAGACGCTTTTCATAATGGTAAAGAAGGCATCGGTAATATTATTTACCTTGTTAAGGTTAGCATACATGAGCCTGCGGATAAATTCATAATTATTGAGTATCCCCTGTTTTTTTACGTCCGGATAAAGTTTTATAAAGGCATTCGGCTCCTGGCGCAAAAGGTAAATAACCGGGGTATTCTCTGTCCGTCTTCTTTTGTAATACCTTCTTTTAATCAATTCTTGTATTAAATTAAAACCTTTAGGTATGGAGATAGACATTTTTGGGAATTTTTGCGGGATTAGAGTATCAATGTATTCTTTATTGAGTTCAGGAGCTAAAGCTTTTTCATCCGGTTGCATACACAGTATAGGAACGGTTTTGCAGTCGCCAATCCCGTATGAAATATATTGTCTCAGGATATTTGGCCCTCCAAACTTGATGATGAAACCTATACAAAGGGCAAGTATAATCAGGCTGCTTATAAATTTTAAGAACCGGTTAGATGCCATTTAGCTTCTTAAACTCCTCTTCTTTTATACTGAAAGAATATTGCTCAGAAGGAAATTTTTCCTGTATAACTTCGTTTTTAAAATCCTCAACTGCTTTTGTAATCAACGGCGAAAGATTAGCGTACTTCTTGACAAACTTCGGGGTATAGCGGCTAAATAAGCCAAGCATATCATGGATAACCAGGACTTGGCCGTCACAATGGACCCCTGCTCCGATGCCTATAGTGGGGATTTTTATTTTACTGCTAATCAACCCGGAAATTTTATCCGGAACACATTCCAGGACTATGGCAAAACACTTTCTCTTTTCTAATTCTATTGCCTGTTCAATCAGGCGTTGAGCGGCTGCGGCGTCTTTTCCCTGGACCTTGAAGCCTCCAATTTTGTCTACGGTTTGTGGGGTCAGGCCGATATGGCCCATTACAGGTATCCCTGCATTAGTAATTTTCTCGGTTACCTCTAAACAGCGCTCAAACCATTCCAGCTTTACCGCTTGAGCGCCCGCTTCATTGATGAACCTTTGCGCGTTTTTAACGGAATCTTCGGGGTTAAGCTGGTACGATTCATAAGGCATATCCGCAATGAGCAGGGCATTTTTAACTGCTCGCCTTACAGCTTTAGTATGATGGAGCATTTCCGGCATCCCGACTTTAGTAGTTGAATCAAGGCCCAGGACCACGTTAGCCAGGGAATCCCCTACCAGGATCATATCTATGCCTGCCTGGTCAACTAATTCCGCTATCGGGAAATCATAGGCGGTCAGCATGGTAATTTTGCGCCTGCCTTTTAAGTTTTTTATTTCATTTATATCCATGTTATTGCCTAATGTATAAATGCAGTAATGAATAAAATCAGAGAAAGAATGATCATTACAAGTATTATCAATATGGTGCAGAAATTATAGAATTTGGAGTTAGTATATTTACCCATCAGTCTTTTATTGTTTACCAGGAGCAGCATAAATATTAATACAAAAGGAAGCAGAATCCCGTTTGTGGCCTGGGAAACAAGCATAATCGGCACAAGTTTTACGCCCGGGATTAATATAATTGCCGCTCCAATAGCAATGATGGCAGTATATAAGCTGTAAAATTGCGGAGCTTCTTTGAAGGTGCGGTTTACCCCGATCTCCCAGCCCATACCTTCGCATACTGAATACGCCGTTGACAGTGGTAAAATGCAGGCGGAGAAAACCGAGGCGTTCAAAAGTCCGAAAGCAAAAAGATAAAAACAGTATTGTCCGGCAAGCGGTTTTAGGGCAAGGGCCGCGTCTTTAGCCGTCTCAATCCTTATGCCATGAATAAAAAGTGTGTTGGCGCATACGATAACAATAAAGATGGCGATAATATTGACTACGAAGGCTCCGATAATTACATCCAGGCGGCTGTATTTGTAATTTTCAATCCGGATGCCTTTTTCGACCACTGAAGATTGCTGATAAAATTGCATCCAGGGCGCGATTGTGGTTCCTACGACTCCGATAAGCATAAAAATATAAGCCTGGTCAAAATGAAAACTTGGCGAGATCGAACTTGAGGCGACTGTTTTCCAGTCAGGTTTAGATAAGAACCCCGAGACTATGTAGCAAACATAAAACAAGCAAGCTACCAAAAATACCTTCTCTACCGATTTATAGGTCCCCTTTACTATTAACCACCAGACAAATAACGCGCAGACGGGCACTAATAAATATTTGCTGATTCCGAAGAGTTCGGCGCTGGCGGCAATGCCGGCGAACTCTGAAATAGTGTTAAAGATGTTGGAGAAAACCAAAACTACCATAGCGTAAAAAGTTACCCTGACCCCGAATTCCTCGCGGATTAAATCCGCCAAGCCCTTTCCGGTGACTACTGCCATGCGGCTGCACATCTCCTGGATGATCACCAGGGCGATGATAATCGGAATAAATGACCATATCAGGGCATAACCGAAATGGGCTCCGGCAACCGAGTAGGTGGTAATACCTCCGGCGTCATTATCCACATTCGCAGTGATAATTCCGGGACCCATTACCGAGAGAAAAATTAATGTTTTTGCCCAGAAGCTTTTCAGGTTTTTCATATTTTTTGGATTATTTTTATTTTCTTCAGCCGGCGCCAGGCAAAAGAAATCAATTGGCTCAGGATGTCATCAACGGTTATAATCCCCTGCAAAACATTGCCTTCATCTACTACAGGTATAGCGAAATATTTATATTTTTCCATCAAATAGGCGACCTCTTTGACGCTTGAATCCAGGTGCACAAAATATGTCTTAGGGAATGCAGAGTTTAGAATGGGCTCTTGCGGGTTCGCCAGGATAAGCCTGCGGAAATTGGTCGCGCTGAGAAGATGGTGCGTTTCGTCGATTATATAGATAAACTGGGCGGGTTCGGATTTAAATTTAAATTCCCTTATTTGGTCTAAGGCTGATTGGACAGTTGTTTCTTTTGTAAAAGCGATATATTCGGTAGTCATCAGGCCTCCGGCAGAATCTCCGGAATACCCTAAAAGCTGCGAAAGCCTCCTGGAATATTTGTTTTCAATCAGGCTTAAGATGTGTTTGGTTTTTTCGCGTGGTAATTTTTCCAGGAAATCCGTGGCTTCGTCAGAGGGGATATTATTAAGCAGTTCGGATATTTCAAGGTCATTCATTTCGTTTAAAATGGAATGCTGGGTTTTAAAATCAATATTGGTAAAGATCTTGGTCTTATTTGCCAGGTTTAGGGATTTAAAAAGGGCGATTTGATGCTTGGCATTTAAATCCAGGAAGATATCCCCTAAGTCTGCCGCGGGTATATTAGCAAGGTTTTTTTGCGGCACGTCTATTTTTATAGTCATGCTTACCGGATTAATAGTCAAGGGTTGAATGTATTTCCAGGAGATTAAACGTTCATCCGAAAGGTATTTGGCTTTGGGGTTAAAAATTTTTACGGCCCAATCAACGCTTCTTTCAAAGCCCAGCCGCCTGAAAAGCCCGCGGGTGCCGATATCCACATGAGCGATCATCAAGGCTTGTTCAACAGCCAATAACTGGATATCATTTACACGGATAACTTTATGGTTATGGGTATCTACTACCTGCTGGTCTAATATATCGCGTCTTAAGGTAAGCTCTTTTCTTTCATCATGAATTTCACCGAAATCTATCTTGGATTTATCAATCTTTAACCGGGTTTCATCCTTGTCCAGCTTTTCTATGTCTTTCCAGTCTATGAGGGCATATTTTCTATTAGGAAAACCTTTGCGGATAATTAACCCGTGTGAAAGCGGATATACCTGGGAGGGTTTGACTACGATATCATAAATCTCACCGATTTCCCTGTCTTGACTATCAAAAACAGGCCGGTCCATTAATCGCGAAAAGAAAACGAACATCTTCGCGGCGGAAATATTTTTTTGGAACGTTTGATTAAATATGTTCATCAGAATATTTTTGCTGTTGCCCGGGGAAATTTTTTCAATAACTCTTCTCCCCTATTTTTACCAAGGACAAATACCGCCGTAGATAAGGCGTCAGCCTCTAAACCGGAATCAGCAACTACCGTTACGGAAGAAACTCCGCCTGTAACAGGATATCCGGTTTTAGGATCAATGATGTGGCAGTAGCGTTTTCCATTTTCAAAAAAAAACTGCTCGTAATCTCCGCTTGTGGAGGCGGATTTGTCCTTTAATTCCAGGGTTCCCGTGATTTCCGGTTTGCGCGGATTTTGAATAGCGACCTTCCAGGGTGAGCCGGATTTTTCTCCTAAAGCATAAACTTGCCCCCCGGCGTTAATCAGACAGCTATTGATATTATTCTCTTTTAAAATCTTAACCGCGCAATCAATGGCAAACCCTTTGCCTATTGCCCCCAGGTCAATCTTCATGCCGGGAAATTTAAATTCTACCACATTATCTTTTTCATGCAAAATAATTTTATCGCAACCCACAAGTTTTAAAGTGTTTTTGATTGAGTCTTCGCCAGGCAGCTTGTATTGCTGATTGGTGAATCCCCAAAGATCAACTAAAGGGGCAACGGTAATGTCAAAAGCTCCCGCGCTGGCCTGACAAAGCTCTTTTGCCTTTCTTATGATATAGAAAGTATCCGGGCTTACCTTTAGGCTCCCAGAGCGATTAAGCCGGGAGATCTCACTGTCCGGGATATATTTACTTAGCAGGTTTTCGATGCGTCCTGCTTCAGCAAAAACGATTGAGCTGGCTCTTTTGTCCGGAGAAAGCACTTCCCAGAATGTTCCCATAAGCAGGCGGTTATCCCGATAAAGCTGGATAGCTTTCTTCCGGGGCCGGTTTGGTTTCTTATGGTGTAATGCAGAATAACTTAAACTAATGCCCCAGCAAATAAGTAAGAAGATAACCAGATATCTGCGTATTTTTGGACTAAAAGCCATATGTTTAGGTTTTTAGAGTCTCAATTTATAGCTTGATTCAATTGTCTTTACCAGGTCAACCAGGAACTTGTTGGTTGGTACGGCAATACCCAATTCCTGTCCGAGGCGCACGACCACCCCGTTGATAAAATCAATCTCCGTGCGTTTCTTTTTTAATACATCCTGCAGCATCGAAGAAATATTACCGGATGTGCTTTCGCAAACCGCTTCGACTTTTGCCAATGGGTCATCATAAATCAGTTTTATGCGTTTTCTTTTGGCAATACGGGTTGCCTCGGTAACGGCGTCTCTTAAAATTCTTTTTGTGCCTTCAAATTCCATAAGCTTACCGTTAGGCAGCCGGGTAATGGCGGTTAAAGCGTTGATCCCTGCGTTGATAATTAATTTTGACCAGGCAAGGCCTTTTATATCGCGTGATAACTTTGTTTGCAAACCTACTTTATTAAATATTTCCCGGATACTGCGTATTTCAACCGGCATCTTGCCGTCTATCGTGCCGATAATGGTTTCGCCGTGGCCGGCATGGCGGATTTTGCCTGTTTCGATTAAAGTAGCCCCTTGGCTGGTGATACCCCCGATTACTTTATCTTCTCCGGCTAACTCAGAGATAATTTCAATATTTCCGATTCCGTTCTGCAGGGTCATTATCTTGGTATTTTCCTGCAGAAGCGGTTTGATTTGTTCAACTGCCTGTTTGGTATTGAATGATTTCACGCAGATAAGTATAAGATCGGCCTTACCGATATCCTGAACATTTGCCGTGGTTTTTGGTTTTGCCTGCCAAGAGCCGGATATCCCTTCCAGAAAGATGCCGTTTTCATTTATCCTGGCGGCGTTTTCCTTATTTTTATCCAATAGCCAGACTTCTTCCTTTGATTTTGATAAAAAAGCGGCAAATAGGCATCCCATTGCTCCTGGCCCGACAATGACTATTTTCATACAGCCACCTCCAGTTTGTTAAGCAGCCTTTGGCTTTTTAACTCTTTCCCTAAATGAAAACTTAAAAATGCATTCAGGATTAAATCCAGTTCTTTTTTTATCTGGGGGTTCATTCCCAGGCTAAGGCTGGCGTTGAAGTTGTTTCGTTCAATGTGCAGTACGGTAGCAATGGTCCCGCGGAATATCAAACGGCTTGCGGGGTCTTTCTGCATGCAGCGCGGGCAGAGCAGCCCGCCTAAAGAAAGACTGAAACGCGCCTGACCGTTAATTATATCCCCGCAGGAAACGCACGAATCAAAATGAGGTTTAAACCCCGAGAAGTTAAGCATTTTGATTTTAAATATAGTTGCTATTTTAGCCGGGTTATAATTGGTTTCCAGTTCTTTAAGGCTGGTCAAGGCGAGGTTAAAGATATCTTCATTTATATCTTCAGGCTGCATTATGGAGTTAATCAGCTCCATCATGAAGCCCGCCTGGGTTGTTTTGTCGATGCTGGAGCGTATTTGGGTAAAATTATCCAGTTTGTCCGCCTGACTTACCAGATGCAGGTTTGAGTGGGTCTTTCTATAAAAGATAATTTCATTTAAGGAGAATGGCTCTAAGTTAGAGGCGAACTTTTCCGGATCGCTGCGTATTCCTTTAAGCAGCCCGCTAAGCTTTCCAAATTCTTTACTATAAAAATCTACGATTATCGAGGTTTCACGGATATCCCTCTTGTTTAAAACCAGGGCCTGCGCCCTATCTATTGACATATTCTTTTTCCTTTTTACGCATTAGCCGCGTGTCGGTTTTAGTGTGGTCATTAAATCCTAATATATGTAATATGCCATGGCTAACGTAGAGCAGTAATTCATCTGACGCGGTAGTTTTGAAGCTCCGGGCGTTGGTTATCGCAGTGTCTGTAGAAATTACGATATCGGCTAGTAGCCTGCCCTTGGTTTCGTTATTGCTTAGATTGAAAGCTAATACATCGGTTGCGCGATTGGTTCTTAAGAATCTAAGGTTAAGCTTTTTAATCAGGATGTTGTCCGTAAAACAAATATTGATAAAACCGCTTTTTTTAAAACCCTCACCTTTAATAATTTTAAGAATAAGGTTTTTTATGCGAATTTCAGGGATCGGCAGTTTATTTTGCAGGTTGGTTATGGTTATATTTACCATCTACGCTCGTAAGTATTTCGTTGAATCAAAACTATAAGGTGCTCACTTTAGGAGTAGTTTACCCGGCTGTGATATATGCCGCTTAATATTTTGGCAAAAACGCTGGAAATTTTCTCTATATCTTTTAAGGTGAGCTCGCATTCGTCAAGCTGGCCATCGATAAATTTATTGTTTATTACCTTGCGTACCACCTCTTCTATTTTCACGGGAGTAGGGTCTTTTAAGGTGCGCGTGGCTGCCTCAACCGAGTCGGCCAGGAGGACGACAGCTGTTTCTTTGGTGTTTGGTTTTGGGCCGGGATAGCGGAACCCCTCTTCGGTTACTTCCTGGTTCTCTTCCCTGTCCTCCAGGGCCCTGCGGTAGAAATAATAAACCAGGCTGCTTCCATGGTGTTGTTGGATGAAATCCCAGAGTACCGGACTTAGAGAGTATTTTTTAGCCAAATCCAGGCCTTCTTTTATATGATTCATGATAATCAGTTTACTCATTGTAGGAGAAAGCGTATCATGTAAATTTTTCTTTATCTGCTGGTTTTCAATAAAATACTCCGGTTTTTGGAGCTTGCCGATATCATGATAATACGCTCCGATTCTGGCTAAGAGGCCATTGGCCCCTATGGCGGTGCAGGCCGTGTCTGATAAATTACCGACAATAAGGCTGTGGTGGTATGTTCCCGGAGCTTCAAGTACCATGCGTTGTAAAATCGGATGGTGGGTGTCTGCCAACTCCAGAAGGCTGATATTGGTTACTGTGCGTAAGAGATATTCGAATACAGGCAGGATTCCCAGGACAATAATCCCGGAAATCAGGCTGTTAATCAGGATTATTAAATATCTTTCAGGCTGGTTTATCCAGAAGTGTTCAAAGAGGATGAGGCTTGTCAACTGAATTAATCCGGCTATAAGTCCTGCCTGGATGACCGTGGTACGTTTATGCGCTTTGTTTAACAGCAGTATTGCAGATGAGCAAAAAATCATGAAAATAAGCAAGGCTTTAAATGGCTCTGGAGTTAAAGATGCCAGCGACAAAGAAGTCCCCAGCGATAAGAAATAAGCTACTTCAAGATTGTTGAATAATAATACGCTAAGCATGGGGATAATCGCGATGGGGATAAAGTAAAAAGATAACCCATGTTCAAGCAAGGCATGCCCGACAGCGAAAGAGATCAGAAAAAGAAGGCTTAAATTTCTTAAATTAGCGTTCTTGATTTTAGAGAACTTCCTGTAAAAGGAAAGGTAGAGAATGATTAAAAACAGCGGGATAGCCAGGTTTATGTTGATAAGATAGCTAAAAAGAAAAATAAAAACACAAAGCCCGGCAAGTAAAAAGTTGTTTTTAACGAATAGTCTTCTCATAAGCCTCAATTATTCTCTGTACCAGGGCGTGCCTGACTACGTCGGAACCGCTAAAATAAATAAATTTTATACCTTCAATTTCTTTAAGTATATCTTGTGCCTGAAGCAGCCCGATGGGCCTGGCATTGGGAAGGTCGCTTTGGGTCATATCTCCTGTGATCACCGCCTTAGAATCAAAACCCAGCCGGGTTAAAAACATTTTCATCTGTTCGGCAGTGCAATTCTGTGCTTCATCAAGGATGATAAAGGCGTCATTAAGCGTTCTGCCTCTCATATAAGCGAGCGGGGCCACTTCGATTATGCCGGTTTCTATATATTTCTCAATGCGTTCAGCCTCCATCATATCGTATAGGGCGTCATAAAGCGGCCTAAGATAAGGTGATATCTTTGCTTGCATATCCCCGGGCAAAAAACCCAGAGATTCGCCTGCTTCTATAGCCGGGCGGGTTAAGATAATACGCCTGACCTCTTGTTTTCTCAGTGCTTCTACCGCGCAAGCCATAGCTAAATAAGTTTTTCCGGTTCCAGCCGGGCCAATACCAAAAACGATATCATTTTTTTTGATTGCTTCAACATATTCATTCTGGCCGGCGGTCTTTGGACCGATCTGTTTACCTCCGGAAGTGCGTGTGATCCCGGTGTCTAGTCCCGTAACTTGCTGTTTTTGGCTGTTTGTTTTAAGGTTAGATATCAAGCAAGAAAGATCGCTTCTGCCTATCTCTTCATTTCCTGAACGCAGGCCACCAAGCAGATGCTCTACCAATTGGCCTGCCTTTTTGATATTGGCGGCAGTACCGCTAATTCTCAAGTAATCTCCCCGCAGGGTAAGTTTTACCTTAAGCTCTTTTTCAATACTGCGTGTGTTGAAATCATGAGCCCCAAAGAACCCCTGTGCTTCCTTTTGAGATTCGAACTTGATTATTTTGTCCACTATTTGAGGTTTTCTTTTGGTTCTGCCATATTGACAGGCTCGGCCTTTAGTTCCGGGCTGGAGGGTATTTTTAAAATCTGGCCGGCATAAAGTTTATCCGGAGAACGTAAAACATCTTTATTCGCTTCATAAATCTTCATCCATCTTTTTGTGGTACCGTAAAATTTCTTGGAGATTTTTTGTAACGTATCATTTTTACCTACGGTATAATTTTCAAAACTTTGATTTGGGGTTTCTTCGGCTGGTTCCACATAGGCTGCCGCAGGTTCTTCTGTTTGGCCTGTAGCGACCTCTGCTATCGGAGCAAGAGACGGGCATTTTGCCTGTGTTGGTTTGGCAACTCCCAGTTCTATCTCAAAAACCCTGGTGGTGCGGGTAGTTTTTCTTTCCGTTGACTCAATAGGGGCTGTTCCCATGATGTAACCCCGGTTGCCTGATGTTGAGGAAAGGTCCTGATCAAGCCTGTCGCGGGTTAAATTATACGTCCTGGCTACGCAGCCTGATAAAGCCAGGGATGAGGTTAATATGCAAATAGCTGATAACTTAATCCTGTCCATTTTGTTTCCTCCTTTTAATAGTTATACCTAATTCTGTTAGTTGTTTATCTTCAACATCCGAAGGCGCGCTGGTCAACGGGCAGAAAGCAGCCGAAGTTTTTGGGAAAGTAATAACTTCGCGGATACTGTTTTCTCCTGAAAGAATAGTTAACAGCCTGTCTAGCCCAAAAGCGACTCCTCCGTGCGGAGGCGCGCCGAATTGAAAAGCTTCAAGAAGGAAGCCAAAGCGCTTAGAGGCCTCCTCTTCTTTTATTCCTATAATATTAAAAATTCTTTGCTGGAGTTCCCTGCGATGGATTCTCACTGAACCGCTTCCCAGCTCCATGCCGTTCAAGACTAAGTCGTATGAGCGGGATTTAACCCTGCCCGGGTCTTTCTCCAGATTTATTAAGTCTTCTTCTGCCGGAGCGGTAAAGGGGTGATGTTCGCTGTCCCAGCGTTTTTCCTCTTCATTGAATTTAAAAAGAGGAAAATCTACTACCCAGCAAAAAGCAAAATCATTTTTTTGCTCAGGCCTTAAATCCGGTTTATCCGATTTATATTTTTCCATTGCTTCTTTATAGCTTATGCGCGGAAAAGGTATCTGGATATCGATATTTTTTAGTTCTTTAAGTATTAATTTCATCAATCCTTCGGTTAAACAGAAGATATCCTCTTCATTGATAAAAGACATTTCAATATCCAACTGGGTAAATTCCGGCTGGCGGTCAGCACGCAGGTCTTCGTCACGGAAGCATTTGGCGATTTGATAGTATCTTTCTATTCCGGCAACCATGAGAATCTGTTTGAATAATTGCGGAGACTGGGGTAAGGCAAAGAATTGCCCGGTATTTAACCGCGAAGGAACCAGGTAGTCCCGGGCGCCTTCAGGAGTGGATTTTGTAAGTATCGGAGTTTCGCATTCAATAAAGCTTCTGTCTCCTAAATACGTACGGATAAGCTTGTAAAGATTGCTTCTTAAGACAAGGTTGTTAAAAACTCTCCTGCGTCTTAAGTCAAGGTAGCGGTATTTAAGGCGCATCTCTTCGGTTATTTCAGCCTCTTCTTCGATCTCAAAAGGAGGGTTTAAGCTTGGGTTTAATATCTCCAGTTCTTTTGCCAGGACTTCTATTTCTCCGGTTGCAAGTTTTTCGTTAACTGTGCCCGCAGGCCGCTTATTCACTGTTCCCTTCAATTTAATTACAAATTCATTTCTTAGATCCTGCGCTAATTTGTAAGCTTCCCCGGATTCTTTAGGTATAAAAACTATTTGAGTAAAGCCGGTCCGGTCGCGCATATCAATAAAAATCAGTTTGCCGTGATCTCTTCTGCGGGCAACCCAGCCGCAGAGGGTAACTTCTTTAGCGCTATCTGCCCCGCTAAGTTCTCCACAAGTATGCGTTCTTAACATTTTAGTTCCTTGGTTAGTTCTTCTATATTTATTTCTCTCTGGGTGCTATTTGACATGTCTTTGAGGGAAATCACATTCTTTTTTAATTCATCTTCCCCTAAAATCAAAACGTACCGGGCGCCGGCGTCATTGGCGGCGCGCATTGCCGCTTTTAATGACCTGTTCAAATAATCCATATCGCTGGGTATGCCGCTTAAGCGCAGCTGGTTTAATATTTTTATGCCGGCGTTTTTTGCCGTTTTTCCGAGAGTAATCAGGTATACCATCCTGTTTAGCGGTTTCTTTCCGGTTATTTTAGATGCCAAAAGCAGCCTTTCTATCCCGAAGGCAAAGCCGATGCCTCCTATATCCGGGCCGCCTAATTCCTTAATTAAATTATTGTAACGGCCGCCTGCACCAATGGCATCCTGGCTGCCTAAATTAGAATGGGTAAATTCAAATACTGTCCGGTTATAGTAGTCTAGTCCGCGCACAAGCTGCGGCTCCACATCAAAAGAAATGTTAAGGCTGCTTAAGCCGTCTGTTACTTCTTTAAAATGGTCCAGGCAATCCGGGCAAAGATGAGCATTTCCAAGGGAAAGCGTTTTGACTATTTCCCGGCAGGACTCGTTTTTACAGTCCAGTATTCTTAATATATTATTTTCAAGCCTAAGCTGGCAGTCGGCACAGAGCCTCTGTTTTTCTTTCTGAAGGTTTTGTTTCAGGTTCAGACTTAAAGCTTGTTTGTCTTTTGGGCAGCCCAGGCTGTTGATTTTAATTTTATAGTCTGAAATAGCAAAACTTTTGAGTAACTGTCCGGCCAGACTAATTACTTCTATATCAAGGATTGCTTCTTGAGAGCCGATTGCTTCGCAGCCAATATGATGGAACTGGCGGAGTCTTCCTTTTTGCGGACGTTCAAGGCGGAACATTGGGCCTATATAGTATAATTTTGTGAATCCGCCGGTCTTATCTAAATTGTTTTCCAGGTAGCTGCGCGCAATTGAGGCAGTACCTTCGGGACGCAAGGCATACACATCCTGCTGGTTATGAATAAGGAACATCTGTTTTTGCACTATTTCAGCGGTAACTCCAAGAGTACGGTTGAAGAGCGCTGCTTCTTCAATTATGGGAGTGCGGATTTCATGGTAGTTATAAAGAGAAAATGTGCCGCGGGAAGCCGCTTCAATTATTTGCCATTGTCCTGCCTCATCAGGCAGGATATCTTTGGTGCCAGGGACCCTTTTGAACATGAGTTATTTTCGGTTTTTTTAAAAAAGGTTTATACGGGATTACCTAATTTTTTGTTTCATTTCCAAGCCGGCTTTAAAGATCACGACCTTTCTGGGGGGGACAGGGATAACCTGGTTGGTGCGCGGATTTCTGCCGGTGCGGCTTTTCCTCTGTTTTATCTTAAAGACGCCAAAGTTGCGTAATTCAATCCTTTCGCCTCTGACTAAGGCATCAACAATGCAATCAAATGTTCTTTGTACGACTTTTTTTACGTCTATTTGTTTTAAGTTTGATTCGTCTGATACTTTTAAGACAATATCCTTCTTGGTCATCTCTAATCCTCCTAGCCCACCAGGGCACACCGGTCGTTCCTTTAAGACCGTGTGTAGCCCACCAGGGCACACCGGTTAATTTTACCGCGAGGTGAACACTGGCCCAATTTGGCCACGAGGCCACACCAACGCAATTTCCTATTAGCGTTGGGTGCCTCCTTTGCTATCGCTGGGTGTATTTGCTAAACATAATAACAGCAAAAAGTTACGATGTCAAGTGTTTATAGAACCAGGGAGAATCGCTCTTCCCCCAGTAATTCATCGAGATCCTGGATTAACTTTTCTGATGGTAAAACATAAAGATTTTCGCCTACTACCATTTGCACCCGTGATTTCGCAGGGGTATCCAGGCGTAAATATATAGGCACGTTGCCTTTATGTTCAGAAAGCAGGGTTTTTAAGGATTCAAATATGTTTTCTTTAATTCCTGAAAGATTTATGTTCATAGCGGTAATCAGTTTATAAATTTCTTCAAAAGGAAAAAGGTCTTCCGCGATTATCTTGGGTGTATCCTCTGTCAGGTTAAGCGTACCGCGGACATGAGCTATCGTATTGGGTAAAATATACCGGCTTACTTTAGCAAAGGCGCGGGGGAATACCAGTACTTCTATCGAGCCTTCTAAATCCTCAAGTTTCAGTATCGCCATCTTCTCTTGCTTGGCGCGGGTTAATGTTTGTTTGATTTTGGCGATTAAACCGACTATTTTTATTGTGTCCTGGTCTTTATGCTCATGCAGGTTGGCTGTGGAACAAGAGGTAAAACGCTTAAGTTGTTTGGAATAACGCGCCAAAGGATGTCCGCTGACGTAAAAACCCAGCATATCTTTTTCAAAGGAAAGCAGCTGCGGCTCAGGCCATTCTTTGCAATCAGATAAAGTCTCGGTGGTTTTCCCGAAACCGTTATTAGTTATTGACTGGTCAAAGAAAGAAAGCTGCCCGCTGGATTTTTCTTTCTGTATCTTTTGCGCCCTTCCCAGTATTGTATCGAGGCTGGAAAACATTTTTGCCCTTGAGGCGCCGAAATAATCCAGGGCTCCGCATTTGATCAGACTTTCCAGGACTTTGTGGTTTGCCAGCCTTAAATCTATCTGGCCGCAGAGTGCTTCTAACGAGTTAAATTTTATTTTTTCCCTGGCGCTTACAATGGATTCAGCAGCTCCTTTACCGACATTTTTTATCGCCAGCAGCCCAAAGCGGATAGTTGATTCATCCTGGACTTTAAAAAGCACTTCGCTTTCATTTATATCCGGAGGTTCGACTTTTAAGCCCATTTGCTGGGCCTCATTCACATAGGTTACTATTTTGTCGGTGTTGTCGCGTTCAGAGGTAAGCAGCGCGGTCATAAACTCTACGGGATAATTTGCTTTTAAATAAGCAGTGCGGTAAGAAATCAAGGCATAAGCAGTTGAATGTGATTTATTAAAACCGTATCCGGAAAAATATTCTATCAAATCGAAGATCTTGGTCGCGGTTAATTCTTTTATCCCGTTTTTAAGGCAGCCGTGGATAAAGTTGCTTCTTTGTTTCTCCATGACCTCGGGAATCTTCTTCCCCATTGCTTTACGTAAAATATCCGCCTGGGCAAGCGAGAATCCGCCTAGGGCGGATGCAATTTGCATGATCTGTTCCTGGTAAACCATGATTCCATAAGTTTCTTTAAGTATGGGTTCCAGCTTCGGGTGTTCATATCTAATGGGAACTAACCCATGTTTGCGTTTCATAAAATCATCGAGCATGCCTGAGCCAATTGGGCCCGGACGGTAAAGGGCTAAAAGGGCGATTAAATCTTCAAAGCGTTCAGGCATAAGTTTCTTAAGTAAATCACGCATCCCTGAACTTTCAACCTGGAACACCCCGATGGTGTGGCTTGAGGCAAGCAATTTGTACGTGTTTGGATCATCCAGCGGAAGAGTTTCAATATTGATTTCTATGCCGCGTGTTTTCTTTATGAGTTTGAGTGTTTCATCAATAACTGTAAGCGTTTTTAATCCAAGAAAATCCACTTTAAGCAGCCCGATTTTTTCTAAAGTACCCATGCTGTAGCCGGTAGTAACCTGGTCATCAGTGGTTTTAAATATGGGCATATAGGTATTTAATGGCTTATCCGTGATAATTACTCCTGCGGCATGTACGGAGGCATGCCGGTTTAGTCCCTCCAGCGATAAAGCCGTATTGATCAGCTTGGTTATTTGCGGGTTATTCCTATAGAGGTTACTTAGTTCCGGCTCGCTTTCCATGGCTTTCTTAAGGGTCATATCAAGCTCAGCCGGGATTAGTTTGGCGATGCGGTCAACATCCGCGTAAGGGATGGCCATGACCCTGCCGACATCCCTGATTACTCCGCGCGCCTGCATGGTTCCAAAAGTAATAATTTGAGCGACGTTTTCCCGTCCGTATTTTTTAGTTACATAATCAATAACCTCCTGTCTGCGTTCATAGCAAAAATCGATATCAATATCTGGCATTCCTAACCGATCGGGATTTAAAAATCTTTCAAAAAGCAGCCCGTATTTTAACGGGTTGAGGTCGGTAATCCCTAAGAGAAAGCTTACCAGGCTGCCTGCGGCTGAACCTCTTCCCGGCCCGACCGGTATCCCCTGGTTTTTAGCATAAGAAATGAAATCGCAGACAATAAGGAAATAACTGATAAAACCCATATGTTTGATAATCTTCAGTTCATGTTCAAGCCGTGATTGTGCTTCCGGATCGCCTTTAAGACCTTTTTCTCCCAGCCCTTTTTCACAGAGTTCAAGCAGGTAGGCTTCCTTGTTTTTGCCGTCCGGCGGAGTGTATTTAGGCAGGTGCATTTGGGTGAAATCCAGCTCCAGGTTGCAGCGTTCGGCTATTTCTATGGAATTCTTTATTGCTTCGGGGCAATCCTTGAATACCTCTTTCATCTCTTCGGGTGAGCGGAAATAAAATTCATCCGTCTGGAAACGCATATGTTTGGGGTCATCAAGGGTGGCTTGTGTCTGGATACATAATAAAGCTTCATGGGCTTCGGCTTTATCTTTGGTGGGGTAATGCACGTCATTAGTTGCAACCAGGGGGATGCCGAGTTCTTTGGAGATTTTAATCAATGCGTCATTTACAACTTTTTGTTCCGGGATAGAATTAGCCTGGAGCTCTAAGTAGAAATTCCCCTTCCCAAGTATATTCTGATAGCTATCTGCGGCTTTTAAAGCATCATTGAAACGTTTTTGCTGGATAAGCCAGGCAACTTCACCTTTTAAACAGGCGGATAATCCGATTAATCCCTGGGCATGTAAGGAAAGGACTTCTTTGTCAATACGCGGCCTGTAGTAGAACCCTTCTAAATAACCGATTGAGACCAGTTTGATTAAGTTTTGATATCCGGATTCATCACGCGCCAGCAGGATTAAATGATTAGCCGCATCTTCAATACCGCTTCCCCCTTTGTCCAGCCTGCTTTTCGGTGCAACATAAACTTCGCAGCCGATTATAGGTTTGATCCCGGCTTTTCGGGCTTCCAGGTAGAATTCAATTGCCCCAAACATGTTCCCATGGTCGGTTATTGCAAGAGAATCCATCTTGTAGCTTTTGGCGATGGCTAGTATTTCAGGGATTCGGCAGGCTCCGTCAAGAAGACTGTATTGCGTATGCAGATGGAGATGGACAAAATCAGAGTGAGGCATGTGTTAATTATTTAAGGCGCAGGTTTCTTAGCGGTTTATTCCCACTCAATGGTTGCAGGAGGCTTGGAGCTGATATCGTAGACTACCCGGTTGATCCCCCTGACTTCATTGATGATACGGTTAGATATCTTTTCCATGACTTCGTAAGGGAGTTTTACCCAGTCAGCTGTCATGCCGTCAAAGCTGGATACACAGCGAAGGGCCAGGACGTTTTCGTATGTACGTTCATCCCCCATAATCCCTACGCTCTTTATAGGAAGTAAAACGGCGAATGACTGCCAGATTTGCTCATAAAGTCCGGCTTTGGAGATCTCTTCAATTACACGTTTATCCGCCTCGCGTAAAAGTTCCAGGCGTTCTAATGTAATTTCTCCGATAATTCTGACGGCAAGACCCGGCCCGGGAAATGGCTGGCGTTGTATAATGTTTTCAGGCAAACCCATTTGCCTGCCGATTTCGCGCGCTTCATCCTTAAATAATTCCCTTAGCGGTTCAATCAGTTTAAGCTGCATTTGGGCAGGCAGGCCTCCGACATTATGATGGCTTTTTATTCTCCTGCTTGGCCCGCCTGTGGGCGAGACCGATTCGATAACATCCGGGTAAAGCGTCCCCTGCCCCAGGAATTTAACCCCTTTTGTCTTTTTTGCCTCTTCTTCAAAGACCTTTACAAACTCGTCACCGATTATTTTTCGTTTCTCTTCAGGGTCGGTTATTCCTTTTAAGCGTTCAAGGAACCTTTTACTCCTGTCAACATAGCTTAAATTTAAATGGTACATGTCTTTAAAAACACTCTTAACCTGTTCCGCTTCGCCTTTTCTTAATAATCCGTTGTCGATAAAAATACAGCGTAAATTCTTTCCTATTGATCTATGGATTAATAGAGCGGCAACGGAAGAATCCACGCCTCCGCTTAGGCCGAGCACCACTTTATCTTTTCCAATAACCTTTTTGATGTTTTCAACGGATTCTTTGATAAATGATTGCATGGTCCATCTGCTTAAAGCACCGCAGACTTTGAATAAGAAATTGCTTAAAATTTGGTTGCCTTTTTCAGTATGCGTAACTTCCGGATGGAATTGCACCGCAAATATCTTTTTTTTCTGATTGGATATGGCGGCAATCGGGGTGTTGGTGGTATGCGCGCTGGTGTGAAATCCCGGAGGTATCTTGGTTACAAAATCCCCGTGGCTGGCCCAGCAGGTAAAATTTCCCGGCATATGGCTAAAGAGATCACGGTTATCATCTATAAATAATTCAACTTTTCCGTATTCACGCTCGCGGGTATGTTTTACTTTGCCCCCCAGCATCTCGCAGATAACCTGCATTCCGTAACAAACGCCAAGTACAGGTATGCCTAATTTAAAGATACCTTTATCAGGATAAGGCGATTTTTTATCAACTACCGAGGCAGGCCCGCCGGATAGGATCAGGCCTTTGGGGCTTAAAGCGGCAATCTCCTTGGCAGGGGTATTGTAAGGGATTATTTTTGAGAAAACCTTATGCTCCCTTACTCTACGCGCAATCAATTGAGTATATTGTGAACCAAAATCTAAAATAAGTATTGTTTGTCTATTCATGTTTATTTACCCATTCCTACTCTTTGGCCTACCTGAAAGATTTTCCCTTCAGTTTGGATTGAAGGAGCGATAATAATCTCTACGTCGTGCATTTCCTTTAATGTGGATGCCCCCAGGGAGCCCATGGAAGTTTTTAACGCTCCTAAAATGTTTTGTGAACCATCATCGACCTTTGCCGGGCCCAGCAAAATATCTTTCAGGGTTCCCGTAGTGCCTACTTGGATACGAGTTCCGCGAGGCAGGTTGACATGAGAGGTGGCCATTCCCCAATGGAAGCCTCTTCCAGGGGCTTCTTTGGCACGGGCAAAGCTTGATCCGATCATGACCGCATCTGCCCCGCAGGCAAACGCTTTACAGATATCCCCGCCCCGGTTCATCCCTCCGTCGGTAATAATGGCAATATATTTTCCGGTACGTTTAAAATAAAAATCCCTGGCCCCCGCGGCATCAACAGTTGCGGTAACCTGAGGAACGCCGATACCTAATACTCCGCGCGTAGTACAAGCGGCACCCGGGCCTACTCCGATAAGCAGGCCGCTGGCCCCTGTTTCCATAAGCTCCAGGGTTGTTTCATAAGTTACGCAATTACCCAGGATAACCGGAATTTTTAAGGATTTACAGAATTTTATCAGGTCAAGCGTCTTATATTGAGTAGAAAGATGTTTAATGGTGGTAACTGTGGACTGAATGACAAATATATCCGCCCCTGCGGCAATAGCTAATTTTGAAAACTTATCCGCGTTAGCCGGGATACAGCTGACTATCGCCATGGCTTTTGCCTTTTTGATTTCGGCAATTCTTTTTGTGATCAGTTTTTCTTTTATAGGCGTAGTATAGACTGTCTGTATAAGTTCGGTAGCTTTTTGAGGGGTAGCCCTTGATATATCTTCCAATACTTCATCAGGATTCTCATAGCGGGTTTGAATTCCATCCAGATTTAAAACCGCCAAACCGCCTAAGCGTGACATCTCTATGGCAAATTTGACATCAACAACGCCGTCCATGGCCGCCGCGAAGATAGGTATTTTAAATTTTCTCCCCATAAATTCAAAGCTTGCATCAACTTCATTTGGATTTACGGTTTGCGCTCCGGGCACCAAGGCAATTTCATCAAAACCATAACATCTTCTTGCGCGCCTTCCTATACCTATCCACTCTGCCATTTTACAAATCTCCTTGCATTAACTTGTTGTTTTGTAATAAGTTACGGTTTTTGGGAAAAAACTGAAAAGACATTAAATTCTACACCTAAGGAACCAGCTTGTCAATATTTATTTTAATGAGCACTCGGCAGGCGATAGTATTCTAACAAAAACGGCTGACCTTTTGCAAGATCAGCCGTTTTGCTATTATAACTTATTTAGGGCTTAATACATTCCTCCGCCCATGCCACCCATTCCGCCCATTCCACCACCTGGCATTGGAGGCATTTTCTCGTCCTTTTCCGGCTTATCCGTAATCAGGGTTTCAGTTGTAAGTAACAGCGCAGCAATGCTGGAAGCATTCTGAAGCGCTGAACGGGTTACTTTTGTAGGGTCAATTACGCCGGCTTCTATCATATCTACATAAGAATCCTGGCTTACATCGTAACCTATATTGGTTTTTTCCTGTTTGATCCTTTGTACAACCACTGAGCCTTCAAGGCCTGCGTTCTGGACTATCTGCCTTAAAGGTTCTTCAATGGCGCGTTTTACTATATTGACGCCGATTTTCTCATCACCTTCCAGCTTTAGTTTATCTAAAGCAGCAATGGTGCGAATTAATGCAACCCCGCCTCCCGGAACAATACCTTCCTGGGTAGCTGCGCGGGTAGCGTGTAATGCATCTTCAACGCGCGCTTTCTTTTCTTTCATTTCTGATTCTGTGGCTGCGCCTACGTTAATTACGGCAACTCCGCCGGCTAATTTAGCCAGGCGTTCCTGCAGTTTCTCTTTATCATAATCCGAATCAGTGTCTTCAATCTGTTTCTTAAGCTGGGAAATTCTTGCGTTAATTGCCGTATTCTTTCCCGCGCCTTCAACAATAGTGGAATTTTCTTTGTCGATCTTTACTTTCTTTGCCCGGCCAAGGTCTTCGATATCAACATTTTCAAGCTTTATCCCTAAGTCTTCAGTTAAAGCCTTGCCACCGGTAAGAATAGCGATATCTTCAAGCATGGCTTTGCGTCTGTCGCCATAGCCCGGAGCTTTTACAGCGCAGGCAACAAAGGTGCCGCGGATCTTATTGACTACCAGGGTTGCCAAAGCTTCGCCATCAACCTCTTCGGCGATGATCAATAAAGGCTTTCCAACACGGGCAATTTTCTCTAATAAGGGGAGAATATCTTTAATTGAAGATATCTTTTTCTCGTATATTAGAATATAAGGATCCTCTAAAAGCACTTCCATTCTTTCGGCATCAGTTACGAAATAGGGAGATAAATACCCCTGGTCAAACTGCATACCTTCAACTACGTCCAGAGTAGTAGCGGTAGATTTAGCTTCTTCAACCGTAATTACTCCGTCTTTTCCCACTTTATCCATTGCTTCGGCAATTAATTCGCCTATAGTGGTGTCTGAATTAGCGGCGATACTGGCTACCTGGGCAATTTCTTTCTTATCTTTGATGGGGGTAGAAAGTTTTCCTAATTCTTCGACTATTTTTACCACAGCTTTTTCAATTCCGCGTTTTAATTCCATCGGATTTGATCCGGCGGTTACGTTTTTTAATCCTTCGCGGTAAATTGATTCAGCTAATACTGTGGCAGTCGTAGTCCCGTCGCCGGCAATCTCTGAAGTTTTTTCAGCGACTTCTTTGACCATCTGCGCGCCCATGTTTTCAAAAGCGTCTTCCAGGTCAATCTCTTTAGCTACTGTTACGCCATCTTTGGTTATGGTAGGCGAGCCAAATTTCTTATCATTAACCACATTGCGTCCTTTAGGCCCTAAGGTTACCTTTACAGCGGCGGCCAGCTGTTCTACTCCGCTTAAAATCTTGCGGCGCGCATCATCACTAAACAACAATTGCTTTGCCATCAGTTCCTCCCTTTAATGTGTTTTCCCGGCTCATAATCTTATGTAAAATTTTACGTATTCGCCGGGATAAATTCGCGTATTAAGTTATGTCGATTCAGTTAACAGGTATCTCCATAACTTAAGCGCTCATTTACTTAATAATAGCTAAAATGTCATCTTCACGCAGGATGAGCAGTTCTTCGCCTTCTTTGGTAGTAATTTCATTGCCGGAATATTTTCCGTATAATACCTTATCTCCGACTTTTACTTCGGGAACTTGCACGGTACCATTTTCCAGTACCTTGCCTTTTCCTATTGCAACGACCTTTGCTTCCTGTGGTTTCTCCTTAGCCGTATCCGGTAAGACAATTCCCCCCTTAGTTTTATTCTCTGCTTCTAAAGGTTTGACTACTATACGGTCTCTCAATGGTTTAAGATCCATTTCGTCACCTCCTAGCCCACATGGGCACACCCGCGCAATACTTTATAAGCGCGGGGTGTTATTGTTATTAATAAAAGTTTAGCACTCTTTTCCCTAGAGTGCTAATTATAAACAAAAAAAATTTCTTGTCAAGAGTTTTTTGTTTATTTCGTTACAACCACTGCCTGCGTACTTCGGCGGGAATTTCATTTACGATACTTGACATCTTGTTATCGGTGTTAACCAGCACAAACTCGCCCCCTTTATACGCAAAATCCAGGGTATAAATACTGGTAACCGTATAGAAGTATAAGCTTGTATCGCTGATATTAGGATGATGGTATTTTTCAGCGTAAAGTTCTTCTTTTACGACTACCGCGCCTTTGTACGGTGAAGTCATGGAATCGGTTTTAATTACATCACTGTCAGCTACGCTGTAATTGTATCCTCTTAAATAATAATCGTAGCGGACTGGAGTTATCGTATATAGCCGCGCTTGCTTATCCCAGCTTTGTTCAATAAATGTGCCTAGTTCATTGTCCCTGTTTTTCTTAATCGAGGTTAGCCAGACTTCAGTTGCCTGCCCCAGGCGAAAATTAAGCTGTGCCGTTAATTCATCCTGTTCGCTTTGTTTTTGTGTTTCATAATTCTTAAGCGCCTGCTCAATAACTGTTTTTGGCTCACCCCCCGCTTTAGGATTATCCGTTATTTGTCCATAAGAAACCTTTAAGAAAGCAGACAATAAAGAAACTGTTATTGAAATAATTATAAGATTAAATATGGTTTTTAGTCCCATGGTTGTAAATAAAATTAATCCCTTTTAAAGTTAAGTTTTTGTCAATTTTCATATGAACCTTAGAGTATTCTTTAATCAGGCGGATATTGCCTCCTGTCGCGATAACTAAAGCATTTCTTCCCAGGTTATGTTTTATTCTTTTGATTAATCCGTCGCATAAGTCTGCGGTACCAAAAACAATACCGCTTAATATGCTATTTTTAGTATCCCTGCCGATAAGGGCTTGCGGCCTGGTTAATTTTACCTGCGGCAGCAAAGCTGTATTTTCTTTCAATGCCTTAAGAGAAATTTCCATGCCGGGAAGAATCAAGCCTCCCAAATACGCTTTATTTTTGGAGATTACGTCAAAGGTAATGGCCGTGCCTGAATCTATGACAATAAACGGGGCCTGATAAAGGATGCTTGCCGCATAAGCATTCACCAGGCGGTCTTTTCCCACCTGGCCAGGCTTCTGATAAAGGTTTTTTATGGGGACGGTTAAGTCCTTACCTATTACATAGGGTGTTTTGCCGGTAAGGGCTGCAATTTTTCGCAAGATAATACCGGTTCGCGCAGGCACAACACTGCAAATTATAGTGGCGGATATTTTAGCCGGATTTTTAAGTTTTTTAGAAAAATCGGTCTTAAGGCAGGATTTTGTGGGGACATCAAACTGTTTAATTAATCTTGGCCCTTTAAATATACCACAGGATATATTGGTGTTGCCAATATCAATTGCCAGCAGCATATCTTAATTCCTTTTATGAAGATCACTTGTTTTCCGCAGGATGGTGATTTCTTTGATTTTATCTCTTAAACTGGCTGCTTTTTCAAATAAGAGATTACGCGCTGCCAACTCCATTTCATATTCTAACTCGGAAATATATTTATGCAACTGATATTCTTCTTGGGGCTGGCCGGTCAATTCGCGAAGGAACTCATCGGTCTCCTCCATGCCTTCAATTCCCTCTTTAATAGATTTCTGGATAGAACGCGGGGTAATTCCATTTTTTTGATTGAATTCAAGCTGGAGTTTTCTTCTGCGCCTGCTTTCGCTGATCGCTTTTTTCATGGAACCAGTGATGCTGTCGGCGTACATAATGACCGTTCCGTTAATATTACGCGCGGCACGACCGCCAACCTGTATAAGGCTTGTGGCTGAACGCAAAAATCCTTCTTTATCCGCATCCAGAATTGCTACTAATGAAACCTCGGGCAAATCCAGACCTTCGCGAAGCAGGTTAATTCCTACGAGGCAGTCAAATTTTCTTTCCCTTAGTTCTTTTAATATTTTGGAACGTTCTATGGTTTTTATTTCAGAGTGCAGGTATTTTACCTTTATTCCTTTTTCCGCCAGGTAATTAGCCAGGTCTTCAGACATTCTTTTGGTAAGGGTAGTTATTAATACTCTTTCTTTGTTTTTGGCGCGCCGGCTGATTTGGCT
Source organism: Candidatus Omnitrophota bacterium (assembly GCA_041661605.1). Lineage (GTDB taxonomy): Bacteria > Omnitrophota > Gorgyraeia > Gygaellales > Profunditerraquicolaceae > UBA6249. The sequence continues at coordinate 374,503 of JBAZUE010000001.1, forward strand.
TATTAAATCTTCTATTTGCCCCTTTGAGGGTTTAACTATAATTTCAGGATCAACCAGCCCTGTTGGCCGGATAACCTGCTCAATAATCTTATTCCCGCTTAATTTAAGCTCATATTCATCAGGCGTAGCTGAGACAAAAATTGTTTGTTTTACGAGTTGGTTAAATTCGTTGAATTTTAAAGGGCGGTTATCCAGGCAGGACGGCAGTCTGAAACCGTATTCAACCAGAGTTTCTTTCCTGGCCCTGTCTCCGGAGTACATCCCTTTTATCTGCGGGATGGTAGCATGCGACTCATCTATTATAACCAGAAAATCACCCTTAAAATAATCAATCATTGAGTATGGCCGGCTGCCTGGAGGCCTTGCGCTTAAATGACGGGAATAGTTTTCTATGCCATGGCAATAGCCGATTTCCCTGAGCATCTCCAGATCATAATTTGTGCGCGATTCCAGGCGCTGGGCTTCAAGCAGTTTATTTCTTTTTCTTAGAACTTCAAGCTGCGCGGTTAATTCCTCCTTTATCGAGAGAACCGCCGAATTAATTTTTTCACCGGAAACAATAAAATGTTTTGCCGGATAAATAGCTATTTTTTCCATGTTGCTTAATATTTTCGCGGATACCGGTTCAATTACGGAAATCCTGCTTATTTTATCTCCGCTTAATTCTACGCGAATCGCCTTCTCGCTATAAGAAGGGAAAATTTCTATAACCTCACCGCGCACCCTGAACTTGGCGCGTTTAAATTCGTAGTCGTTTCTTTCGTATTGAACCTGGATTAATCTGGTTATTAATTCTTCGCGCGGGATTTGCTCATTCTTGCTTAACATCAGTAGATGCTGCTCATAATCCTGAGGGGAACCTAAGTTATAGATGCATGAAACCGAGGCTACAACAATTACATCCTGGCGGCTCATCAAGGAGGTAGTTGCCGACAGCCTTAGGCGATCCAGCCGCTCATTTATCGAAGAATCTTTTTCTATATAGGTATCAGTGGATGGAATGTATGCTTCCGGCTGGTAATAATCGTAATAACTTACGAAGTATTCAACGGCGTTATGCGGGAAGAATTCTTTGAATTCAGAATATAGCTGTGCCGCCAGAGTTTTATTATGCGAAATTACCAGGGTTGGCTTATTTACTTTGGCTATGACGTTAGCTAAAGTAAAGGTCTTGCCGCTTCCGGTAACCCCTAAGAGTGTAGTATAACGCTTCTTAGCAAGTATCTGCTTACTAAGGTCCTGTATTGCTTTTGGCTGGTCACCGCAGGGTTTAAAATCGGAAACAAGTTTGAATTCCATCCTTAAACAACTTCCAAACTTATATCTACGGACTTTACCGAATCGGTCAGCTCTCCTACCGAGATTATATCTACCCCTGTAGCGGCGAATTCTTTTATATTCTCAAGGTTTATGCCTCCGGATGCCTCCAATTTACTGGGGAGATGATGGCTTTTGAATTCGGTGCTGTTCCTGATTTTTACCGCTTCCCTGATATCTTCGATTTTCATATTATCTAACATGATAATATCCGGCTTAAAATACAGGGCATGTTTAAATTCTTCCAGGTTTTGCGCCTCTATTTCAATTTTATAACCTTTTGGCACGCTGGGTAATTTGGAATAGCCATCGGTAACCTTGATATGGTTATCCTTGATTAAAATCATTTCATCCAGGCGGATTCTGTGGTTAAGCCCTCCGCCGATCCTTACGGCGTATTTTTGTAATTCTCTTAATCCGGGCATAGTCTTGCGCGTATCAGTGATCTTTGTTTTATATGGCTCAATCTTTTTGACAAATTCACGCGTTTTTGTAGCGATCCCGGAAAGCATGGATAATAAATTCAGGGCTACCCGTTCAGCGGTAAGGATACTGCTGGCCTTACCGGAAACAACAGCAATTGTCTTCTTGGTTTTAACCACCCTGCCTTCCCTGATCTTTTGAATAAACTCCACTGACGGATCCACGGATTTGAATACTTTTTCTACGGCAATTATACCGCAAACCAGGAAATCTTCCTTGGCAATAATATTTGCCTTAATAACTTTATCCTTTGGGATGGTAAGCTGGGTGGTGATGTCCCCGCGGCCGATATCCTCGATCAATGCGTGCCTGACTATTGTTTCCAGTTTTTCAGGGTTAATCTCAGGTTTGCCTTCCGATAAAAAATATTTATCGTAACCCATTTTTAATCACCTCCAGTTTAGCGGCCTGCTCATGCATATCTTTTAATTTATTCTTCTCTGCATCGATGATTTCTTTAGGGGCCCGGCTAAGGAAATTCTTGTTAGCCAGCATAATCTCCTTATTTTTAATTTCAGATTTTATTTTATCGATTTTCACCTGATTTTTATTTATTTGTTCCGCTACGTTTACTATCCCCTTAAGCGGCATTACGATATGCATATTTTTAAGTATACTGGTGTATTCATTTTCCTGCGGGAGGTAATTTTCAGCTATGCTTAATTGATCCAGCTTTGCCAGGTTCTTTATGTGGCTAAACAAGGGGCGCAAAGATTCCTCCATGGACTTGTCCGCGAAGGTAAGCTTAATTTCGGGGCGGCTGGCCAAACCGAGCTCCATTTCAGAGCGCATATTTCTTATCGCATTAATAATATCAAAAACAACCTGCATCTGTTTTTCATCATCTTCGTTAATTAAATCGGCCTGCAGGTGCGGCCAATTTTGCTGCATAATTGAGCCTTGCGCTTTCGGCAGGCGCTGCCATATCTCTTCAGATATAAAAGGCATAAAAGGATGAATTAGCCTTAAGGTTTTCTCCAGCACTTTGTACATGATTAGCTGGGTTTGTTTTTGACCAATCTGGGGTTTGATTAATTCCAGGTACCAGTCACAAAATTCGTGCCAAAAAAATGAATATAAGTTGTTAGCCGCTTCATTAAACCTATAGGCATCCAGGTCTTCATTTGTTTTCTTCAGCGTGGAATAAAATCGGCTTATTATCCAGCGGTTGACAATATCGAATTTTTCCTCTTTAAAGGAAACGCATAAATCCGCATTTGAGTTTTCAGGCTTAAGATTCATTAAAATAAACCGCGAGGCATTCCAAATTTTGTTGGCAAAGTTCCTGCCCTGTTCAAATCTCTCTTTAGATAAATAAACATCCTGGCCCTGGGAAGTAATAGATATAAGGCTGAAACGTAAGGCATCGGTGCCATATTCAGCGATCACTTCAAGGGGATCAATGACATTGCCCAGCGATTTGGACATTTTCTTGCCTTCAATATCGCGGACAGTGCCATGGATATAAACATCTTTAAAAGGTATTTTCTTCTTAAATTCTAAACCTGCCATAATCATGCGCGCCACCCAAAAGAATATAATCTCCGGGGCGGTAACCAGGGTTGAAGTAGGATAAAAATATTTTAAATCGGCGTTTTCTTTCGGCCAGTAAAAAGTGGCAAATGGCCATAGCCAGCTAGAAAACCAGGTATCCAGGACATCCTCCTCCTGAAATATATCGGTCGAGGCGCACTTTGGGCATTTTTCCGGCTTTGTTTTGGATACAATAATGCCTTTGGCAGTGTTTTTTGTCTGGCAATTTCTGCAGTAATAAACTGGTATGCGGTGTCCCCACCAAATCTGCCTGGATATGCACCAGTCCTGGATGTTTTCCATCCAGTTCAAATAGACCTTAGTCCAACGTTCGGGGTAAAATTTTATTTCTCCTTTTTTTACCGCCTCAATCGCTTGTTTTGCCAGCGGCTTCATTTTCACAAACCATTGTTTGGATAAATACGGTTCAACAATGGTGTGGCAGCGGTAACAATGCCCGGCAGAAAGCCTATGGGGTATTATTTTTTCAAGTAACCCCAGTGTTTTTAAATCTTCTAATACCGCTTCTCTTGCTTTGAAGCGCTCAAGCCCGGAGTATTTTTGAGCTGATTCATTCATCCGGCCATCCGGATGCATAACATTGATGAAATCCAGATTATGCTTTTTGCCCAGAATATAATCATTGGGGTCATGGGCAGGAGTGACCTTTACCGCCCCTGTGCCAAACTCCATATCAACGCCTGGGTCGGCGATAATCTTTATTTCCCGCTTGATTAACGGAAGGATCAATATTTTCCCTATGTATTTCTTGTAACGCTTGTCTTTTGGGTTTACGGCTACAGCAGTATCGCCAACCATAGTTTCCGGCCGGGTCGTAGCAACAGTAAGGAATTCAAGAGGCTTGTCTTTTAGTGGGTATTTAAGGTAATAAAGGTTTCCTTGTAATTCCGCGTGGCTGGCTTCTTCGTCGCTTAATGCCGTTTGGCATCTTGGACACCAGTTTATAATATAACTGCCCTGATAAATTAATTTTTTCTCATAGAGCCTGATAAAAACTTCAGTTACGGCGGTCGAATAATCCTGATCCATGGTAAAACGCAGACGTTCCCAGTCGCATGAACAACCAAGTTTTTTTAGCTGATGAATTATAGTTGAGCCATACTCTTCTTTCCAGGTCCAGACCCTTTCAATGAATTTTTCCCTGCCTAAATCCTGGCGTTTTAACCCTTCTTTAGCCAGAGACCTTTCCACTACATTCTGCGTAGCAATCCCCGCATGGTCAGTTCCCGGCATCCACAGGCTGGCAAACCCGCGCATTCTTTTATAGCGGATCAAAATATCCTGAATAGTGTTATTTAAAGCATGGCCCATATGCAGTATCCCGGTAACATTCGGCGGAGGGATAACTATGCAATAGGGTGGTTTTGAGGAAGATATCTTAGCGGAAAAAAGGTTATTTTGTTCCCAAACCTTGTACCATTTATCTTCTGTTTCTTTGGGGTTGTATTGCTTGGACAGCTCTTCGGTCATTGTTTATCTTTTATGAGTTTATATTCGACACTGTCAACCAAGGCTTGCCAGCTGGCTTCTATTATATTTTCATGCACTCCGATAGTGTTCCAGGTGTCTTTTTCATCCTGCGATTGGATTAACACGCGTACTTTAGCGGCTGTGCCTGCCTTTTCTTCCAGGACGCGCACCTTGAAATCAGTCAGGTGCATCTTAGCCAGAGTCGGATAAAATTCTTTTAAAGCCTTGCGCAGGGCATTGTCTAACGCGTTAATCGGGCCATCCCCTTCAGCAGCGGTGTGCTCCTTGATCCCGTTGACCTTTAACTTTATCACTGCTTCGGATGAAATCTTTTTATCGTGTGTTTTCTCAATGACTACCTTAAACCCTTCAAGCTCAAAGAAGCCTTTAAACTTCTTCAAATGCTTCTGCATTAATATCTGGAAGGATGCTTCGGCAGCTTCAAATTGAAAGCCTTTATGCTCAAGATTCTGGACTAATTCAAGGATTTTCTTGGTTTGCGGGTCGCTTTTACTTAAATCATAGTTTAGGTCTTTTGCTCTTAAGAGGATTCCGGTTTTGCCTCCCAATTCAGAAACCAGGATCCTGCGTTTGTTCCCCACCAGAGAAGGATCAATATGCTCATAAGTCAGAGGATTTTTCATTATAGCGTTAATATGCATTCCTCCTTTATGCGCAAAGGCTGAATCTCCGACAAAAGGCTGCTCGTTTTTTACGCGCATATTGCTGATTTCGCTGACAAAATGTGAAAGATGCGTAAGCTGTTTTAGGTTTGTATCGGATATACAATCAATTCCTAATTTAATTTTTAGATTGGCGATAATTGGAATCAGATCGGCATTACCGCAGCGTTCACCGTAACCGTTAATTGTCCCCTGGACAATATTTACCCCGGCTTCTACAGCTGCCAGGGAATTGGCAACCGCAACTCCCGCGTCATTATGACAATGGATGCCTAATTCTACTCCTGATACCTCGTTTCTATTTCTAATCTCCTTTATTACGTTTGATATTTCGTTAGTTAAGGATCCGCCGTTCGTATCGCAGAGACAGATTGTTTTTGCCCCGCCATTAAGGGCTGCGGTTAAAGTCTTTAAGGCGTAAACCTTATTGGCCTTATAAGCGTCAAAAAAATGCTCGGCATCATAAAAAACCAAAAATCCTTTTTTTACCAGGAAGCAAACCGTATCTTCAATCATCGCCAGATTTTCCTCCAGCGTGGTCTTTAAGACTTCGGTTACATGAAAATCCCAGGATTTACCGACGATAGTAATCACTTGAGCGTTGGATTTTAAAAGCGCTTTTAAGTTTGTATCCTGAGCGGCTGGAATGTTCGGCCTGCGGGTCATGCTGAAAGCAGCTATCCTGGAATTTCTTAGCTTGCTTTGGTTTATTTTTAAGAAGAATTCCCGGTCTTTAGGGTTTGAGCCCGGCCAGCCGCCTTCAATAAAATGGATGCCGACTTTATCCAGCTCTTCCGCTATACGGATTTTATCCATTACCGAATAAGATATCCCCTCTGCCTGGGAGCCGTCCCTTAAAGTAGTATCGTATAATTTTATTTTATCCATGGTTAGCCTCGTTTATCCAGCCCAAATTCTTTATGTAATTTCTTCACAGCTATTTCAGCGAATTTCTTCTTTATAATACATGATATGCTGATATCAGAAGTTGAAATCATTTCAATATTGATCTTATTATCAGCCATTATCCCGAACATCTTGGCCGCAACTCCATGATGCGATTTCATGCCCACCCCTACAATAGAGACACGGGCAATATCCTCATCAAGGAGCAGTTCGCTTGAGCCTATTTTTCTGGCCACCATTTTAGTAATTTTAACCGCCTTGGCGCAATCTCCTTTGGCAATAGTAAAAGATATATCGGTAGAGCGGGTGTGGCCTACATTCTGTACAATCATGTCAACGCTTACCCCCGCCATGGCAAGTTCCTTAAACAGTCTTACCGCCACTCCCGGTTGATCAGGGACGCCGCAAAGGGTAATTTTAGCCTGGTTTTTATTTAGGGTTATGCCGTTTACTACCACATCTTCCATCATTTTTACCTCCTTGATAATCATCGTCCCGGGATTGGTTGAAAATGATGAGCGTACATGTAAAGGCACATTAAATTTTTTGGCAACTTCAATAGAGCGCGCCTGCATGACCTGAGCTCCCAGAGAAGCCATTTCGAGCATCTCATCATAAGTAATCTCTTCAATTTTCCTGGCTTTTGGTTCAATGCGCGGGTCAGTGGTATAGATACCCTCAACATCGGTATAAATTTCACAGGAATCAGCATTTAGTTCTTTAGCCAGGGCAACGGCAGTCAAGTCCGAGCCGCCTCTGCCTAAGGTAGTAATATCTTGATTCAAGGCTACCCCCTGAAAACCGGCAACTATAACTATCCTTCCTTTTTTTAGTTCTTCCTTGATCTTATCCGCGTTTATCTTAATGATCCTGGCCCGGGTGTGGCTGGAATCAGTGATAATTCCCACCTGAGCCCCGGTAAAAGAAATTGCCTGAGCGCCTAATTTATGGATAGCCATTGCCAGGAGGGCAACTGAAATTTGCTCTCCTGTTGAAAGCAGCATATCCATTTCTCTTTCTGACGGATCGGTATTAATCTTATCCGCTAACTGGATTAACTCATCGGTAGTATCTCCTAAAGCCGAAACTACCACTACCAATTCGTAACCTTTTTTACGGTAACTGACCACTCGCTGAGCCACTTTTTGGATGCGCTCTGCATTTGCTACTGATGAGCCACCGTATTTTTGGACAACTAAACCTTTATGCATTATTTGTTCTCCTGAGTATAAAATATTCCATAAGCTGATAACCGTTATCAAAATATAATTCAGATTTCTGCGCTTCTTTCTCGCTATAACCAAGAAAATCTTTCTTTTGGATGTCCTTGCCGTAAATCGCAAAAGGGATCGAATCAGAGGTGTGTGTTTTTAAAGAGATCGGAGTAGCGTGATCCGGTAATACAAGAATGCGGGAATCAGCTGATTTTTTGCAATATTCAAGGAATGGACCCACTACCATCTGGTCAAAGCGTTCAATCGCCATAAGTTTTTCCCGCAAGTCTCCATTATGTCCGGCCTCATCAGGAGCCTCCACATGCACAAAAACAAAATCATTCTTTTCAAGGGACTTAATTCCCGCCCCGGCTTTACCCGCATAATCAGTATCATAATAGCCTGTTGCCCCGGCAACATTAATTACATTTAATCCAAGAATCCGTCCTAACCCCTTGATCAGGTCAACTGCGGAGATAACGCTGCCGGACAGGTTGAATTTATCTATAAACTTCGGCATACTTGGTTTTTTACCCTGTCCCCACAACCAAATCATGTTGGCGGGATTTTCTTTTAAATCCAGGCGTACCAGATTAATTTCATGATTGGCAAGTATCTCCCGGGAATCCTGCATAAGCTTTATAATTATATCTGCATTGTCGCCTTTAGGAAAGTTTCTATTTATATTTTGCCCTGAGATATCATGCGGCGCCCGGCATCTTAAATTCTCAAGTTTCAGCTCTGAACCGCGTTTAACTAAAAGCAGGTGCCTGTAACTGACTCCGGTAAAAAAACGTATTTTATTAGTGCCTAATTTCTGGTCAAGAAGCTTAACCAGTTTTTCGGCTTCTTTGGTGTTGATGTGGCCGGCGCTGTAATCAAGCAGCATATCGGCGCTAGCGGTAATTAAATTGCAGCGGAAGGCTACATCATCT
>JBAZUE010000001.1:383074-888950 GCA_041661605.1 Candidatus Omnitrophota bacterium
ATTCTACACCCAGATTTGCAGCTTCAAGCGGACCCCGGCCGGAATAATATTTTCTTGGGTCGTAGCCTAATATAGAAAGATTGGCCACATCGGATGCCGGAGTCATTTTATCCGGGATAGTTTTAGCCTGGCCAAGCAGCCCGTTTTTGGCAATAAAATCCATATTAGGAGTGCGCGCCGCTTCCAAAGGCGTACGCATACCCAATTCCTCTATCGGGTAATCAGCCATACCATCGCCTACTAAAACAATATATTTTGTCATATTAAAACTTCACTTCCGGTACTGTTTTTGCCTTTTCTTCGGCAGCGAAATATTCGTTGGCTGCTTTATAACCGAAAATTTGCGCGATAAAATTTCCGGGGAACATCCTTACGGTAACATTGTAATCCCTGACTGCGTCATTATAGCGCATACGCTCAACAACAATCCTGTTTTCTGAACCCGAAAGCTCGTCCATAAGCTTCAGGAATGTTTCGTTTGCTTTCAAATCAGGATAATTTTCAACAACTAAAAGCAGTCTGGATAAAGCGGTATCAACTTCGGAAGCTGCCTTGACCTTTTCTTCCAGCGAGCCGGCTTTAGCCCATTGTGAACGGGCATTAGTAACTTCTTCAAACACATTTTTTTCATGGGCTGCGTATCCTTTTACCGTATTTACCAAATTAGGAATTAAGTCATTGCGTCTTTGCAGCTGGTTGTTTACTTGCGCCCATTTAGCTGTGATGATCTCATGTTTTGAGACTATTGAATTATATGAACCGATAAAAGTGATAATGATGAATATCGCCGCTACTACCAAGCCAAGTAATATTTTTTTCATAATTCCCTCCAGAAAGTAAGTTATTTAGAAACCGCCTCCTCCGCCTCCTCCTCCACCTCCGCCGCCACCGAAACCTCCTCCACCGCTAAAGCCGCCTCCAAAACCTCCACTTGACCACCTGCTGCTACCGGAACCGGATGAAGGCAGCCCAAATATTAAAATATGCCAGAAGCTAGTCTTTTTCTTTGACTGCATGCCTTGCCATATATTAAACCTGAAAAACATTGCTACCAAGTACCCTAAACAAATAAGCAGAGCCAGAGCAGGTGATTTTCTGGAATACCCCAGTATGAACATTAGGGTAAAAGGCAGCCCAATAAAAATTGGCCAGGGGATATTCCATAAACAAAAAAATACGGGAAGAAAGAAATAAAAAAACGGTTCCGTAGGCGCATTTCTTACCCTTTGTTTATTAAGCTCTATACCGCTTAAGCTATCAAGGGATAAATTGTAGCTTTCGGATATTTTGGATGCGACCTTAGCTGTTCCCAGGTATAACCCTTTAGAATAATCCCCGGATTTAAAATAGGGTACCATAAAATTGCGTCCAATTTCTCCGCATAAACCATCGGGAATAGTCCCTTCGATTCCATAGCCGGTTTCAATTCTCCAACGCCTCTCTTTTAACGCTAAAAGAATCAATACCCCGTTATCCTTTCCTGTTTTGCCGGGTTTCCAACTGTCAAAGAGCATGCGCGCGTATTCCTTTTCATCGTAGGGCGCAATCGATTTTACTGTAACTACGGCAATCTCCGCGGTGGTTTTTTCTTCTAATTCAGCGATCAGGTTGTTCAGTTTATCAGTATATTCTTTACTGATAATTCCCGCAAAATCATTTACCCACCCTTCGGGGCTGGGTATTTTATCTTCGCAAAAAACAGGGCTTACCAATACACTACATAAAAGAACAGAGAATAAGCACAGTTTAGATATTAATCTATAAAGCATCAACTGTCCGGATAATTTCTTCCAAATCTCTTACAAAAACAACAAATAATTCTTCGGTTTCTTTCCCGCTAATTCTTGTTCTCTTCAGTTTAGAAGCCAGTATTTTTTCCCAGCGGCTAAGCTCTATTTTAAAATGTACGGCTAGTTCCTTAAGCAAATCTTCTTTTTTATAGGGAGGCTGTTTGTTTTTAAGGCGCAATACATTTCTTAAAATATGCAATACTGAAGTAAACGTTTTGATTAAAGGCTCTTTTAGGCCTGCCGGATGATTATTTAAACCCATATACAACTGTTTCAAACTCAACAATTTTACTTTAAGTTCCTGCTCACATTGAAACCTCAAATTCTTTAAATCCGGGTGGAGATCTTTTAAGAAATCTTTGCCATATAGAATTATATAATTTTCCCGCATGTCCAGGAATTCAATCGGGAATATATCTAAAGAAGAGGAAATATATTCTTCAGTAAGAAATAGCGGAGTGAGATTCTTGAATTTATTAACTTCCCGGGTAGCTTTCTTGAGTTCAGACAGAGCCGTGGATCTCAGGATCACAAGAATATTAAGGTTCGAATACGCAGGGACAAATTCTGAACTGGCAGCGCTCCCATAGAGGGTTATGCTTAATAAATCTTCTTTGTAAATTCTTTTCAAATTTAAAATAAAAAGATCTATTTCCCGTTCTAGCTTTGGAGGTAACGATAATTTCATCATAATCTTTTTTCTACCAGCTTTGACAGGCAGTCAGCCATTGTTGTTTTACTTAAAAAAGGACCATATTTATTCTTTCCATCTAATATGTAAGATTGGTAAGCCTTGTTTTTATTTGAATTGGCAACTACCAAGTCCAGGCTTGCCTGTTTGAGCAGCCTATTGCCTTTTTCAATCAGCCTGTTCTTCCCCGTATCGGGCTCAAATTTAAAACCAACGGAAATTAATTCAGGGTCATAATCCTTTAAATTATCCACCAGTTTTTTCGTGGGTACCAGATTAATTTTCCAGCTATCCAGGCGTGAGCTGACTTTGTGATAAATTTCCTGCTCAGGCTGGTAGTCCGAAACAGCAGCGGCATGAATAACTGCCGCGTATTTTCTCTTTCTCAATTCCTTTTTTAAAAGCTGCTCGAGCTCTGAAAAATACTTAAAATGGATTATTTTTATACCCTGAAGCTTTAATGAATAAAAATCACCCGGGCCAAGCAGTAATGTAACCTCAGCACCCAGCTCCTTGAATTTATCTGCCAGGACAAAACCCGTTTGTCCGGAGGCGGTATTGCTGATTACCCTGACTTTATCAAGAGCAATCCAGGTGGCGCCGGCAGTAATCAGGATGTTCTTCTTAGTAACCAATTTCTTTAATTATTGACTTAAGATTCGCGTTTATCAGTCTAGGCGACTTAACTGATTTAATCGCCCTCTCCGGATCTTTTAAACCATGCCCGGTTAATATACAAGCAATCCTGCATTTTTTATTCTTAAAATACCCCTTTTTGATTAATTTTAACAGCCCGGCAATAGAGGCTGCCGAAGCAGGTTCCGCAAAAACACCTTCTTTAAGAGCCAATATTTTATAAGCCTGCAATATTTCAGCATCTGAAACCATATCAATTAAGCCTTTTGATTCATCACGCGCTTCTATAGCTGTTTTCCAACTTGCCGGGTTGCCGATACGTATGGCTGTGGCCAAAGTTTGCGGGTCCTTAATCGGTTTATTCCTAACGATCGGAGCGGCACCTTTTGCTTGAAAACCCAGCATAACCGGCAGTTTCCCGCTTAATCCGAGCGCTTTGTATTCCTTGTACCCTTTCCAGTAAGCGGTAATATTACCCGCGTTGCCTACCGGCATAATCTGGAAATCCGGCGCCTCTCCAAGATAATCGCATATTTCAAAGCTGGCGGTTTTCTGCCCTTCGATGCGGTAGGGATTTAAAGAATTTACTAATTTTATAGGATAACGCCGGGTGATTTCTTTTGCTAAATCCAGGGCCGCGTCAAAATTACCCTTAATTGCCAATACTTTAGCTCCATGTATTAACGCCTGGCTGAGTTTTCCCAGGGCGATTGCTCCGCTGGGGATAAGCACGATACATTTTATCCCGGCACGCGCGGCATAAGCAGCGCTGGATGCAGAGGTATTACCGGTGGAAGCGCACATAACTGCGGTAGATTTTTCCTCGCAGGCCTTGGATATAGCTAAAGTCATTCCTCTGTCCTTAAATGAACCAGTGGGGTTAAGGCCTTCATATTTTAAATAAACCTCTGCATTTCTTCCGGCCAGTTTGCTCAGGTAGCCGGCATAAATTAACGGCGTATTGCCTTCATTTAAGGTTATTACCGGTGTTTTATCGCTGACAGGAAGCAGTTTTTTGTATTTTTGGATTATCCCTCTATATCTCTTTTCGTTCATTAGACGCCTTCTATCCTTATAGCTACGGATTTTTCTTTAATATCTTTTAATTTATCAATCATCTTTAAAGCGCCGCGCATGTTTTTCTCTTTTACTTCATGCGTCACCATGACCACCGGGACAACCTGAGATTTTAATCTTTCTTTTTGGGTTACAGAAGCAATGCTGATGCCGAATTTTGCCAGAATCCCGGATATCTTTGCTAATACGCCGGGTTTGTCCACCGCCATAATACGTATGTAATATTTATTCTCAAATTCATTGATTTTACGCAGCCCCTTGATTGAACCGTCTTCAATAGAGTTTAGAGTAGGCCGGAACAAGCCTGCTTTGATATCCTGAGTCAGGTCAACAATATCAGAGACAACCGCAGAGGCAGCGGATAACTGTCCAGCGCCAGGTCCGTAAAACATAAGGTCTCCTGCTAAATCGCTTGAAACATATATAGCATTAAAAACTCCATCCACCGAAGAAAGCAGGTGTTCGCAAGGCAGGAATGTCGGATGTACGCGTACTTCCAGTTCATCGGATTCCTTTTTAACAATAGCCAGTAATTTTATTTCATATCCCAATTCTTTGGCATAAGCAATATCAGACGCGGATATCTGAGATATGCCTTCGATAAAAATGTCTTTTAAGCTAACGATCCTGCCAAAAGCCAGATAAGTAAGCAATACCAGCTTGTGCGCGGAATCAATACCCTCAATATCAAAAGTAGGGTCTTTTTCTGCAAATCCCTTGATTTTTGCCGACTTGATCGCGGCAGACAAAGAGCAATTATCTTTGGACATCTGCGTTAGCACATAATTCGATGTACCATTTACAATACCAAAAATAGAGCTGAATTTGTTTGCGACTAAGCCCTCTTTTATCGATTTTATAATGGGGATTCCTGCGCCCACGGAAGCTTCAAAATAAATATTTTTCCCCTTTTCGTTGGCAACCGTGAATAACTCATTGCCATGCTCGGCAAGAAGGGCTTTATTGGCAGTAACCACGTGTTTGCCTTTTTTTAAAGCCGCTAAAATAAATTCTTTAGCCGGGTTGATACCGCCTATTAATTCTACGATGATGTCAATCTGGGGATCGTTGATAATCTCGCTGGCATTATGGGTAAAGCAGCTCTTATCCACAGAAACATCTCTTTTTGACGTTAAATCCTTGTCGCATATTTTTTTAACTGCGATTTCAATGCCAATTTTCTGGGCAAGCAGAGATTTCCTCTGCTGAAGGATTTTGATCACTCCGCAGCCAATATTGCCAAAACCGATAAGTCCAACATTAATCCTTCTCATAAATTAGCCTTTCTTGCTCTTCATATAATAACCTATTGTTTCTCCGATTACTTTGCGGTGCCTCTCGTCTATTGCCAGGAAAACCAGCCGTGTGTCATAAATTAAACCCTTGCTTATCTCTTTTGATTCCAAAACCTTTCCAATCAGCATGATTGAATTAGGGTCAAAAGGCAGCCGTATTTCAAGGGCCAAATTCGTGCCGGGGCTAAAAGAACAGTTAGTGGTAAGCAGCATTCCGCCCAAGCTTAAATTTTTAGTCTGAGTTATATCGTAAATACCGCTGTTTTCCATAACCCTGTAAGAAACTATGAACCGGCCGTCCGCACGGGGAGCTTTTCTTTTTTCCGGGCCTGAGTAGCTCATTTACGCATCCTCCTTTTTAGGTCTGCCTGGATCGTTAGTAATAACCCAATCAACATAATCGCAAAGTAATTTGTTTTGCTCGCCTTCTAAATTAACAAATTCAACACGGGTAAAGTATGTTCCGGTTGGAGTATCCGAATTTTCCAATTTTAATGTTTTGCATTCTATGATCCTGCCGCGGATACACAGGTTTTCATAGGGCCGCGAAGGCAGTTTAATCATAAAATCAATTATATCCCCACAGATATAATTAGAAGTAAAAACCATCCCGGTTTTACTGAAATTTATGACTGTTGTGATATCCCATTTTTCTACTACGCCCAGGTGATTTTGAATACCATAGCTGACAATCAAACTTTTATATATACGCTCTGCTTTTCTTTTTTCGTTATCTGATGAGGATACTGGGTTGCATGGCTTATCTTTTCTTGAAAACCAGGCAACATAATCTTTTATCAGCTTTCTTTGGCTTTCATTAATAGAAGTAAACTTTATACGTGTTAAAAATGAACCGCCTATAAAAGGAGCTGATTCAATCACGCTGCCTTTTGCTTCTATCCAATTATACGGGTCAAAGGGGATTTTAAACATTACCAGTATGGTCTCTGCCGCCTGGAACTGCTTATTTGTATCAAACAGGACTCCGGTTTCACTTACATTCTTGATGAAGGAAATATCCCAATTATTTTTATTGCTTGTCTCCGGGGAGTATTTGATTATAAAAGATTTTTCTATGCGTACGGATTTTCTCTTTTCCAGCATAATATCTTCTCCCGGTTTTAAATCAGCTATTCGTTAAAACTTATTCCTTGCTCGTATTCCTCGCAAGGATTAAACTCACAGACGGCCTTACTCCGTTTTAATACTTGCTCACTTTGTTCGCAAGTATTAAATTCGGCCAACAAACTTACGTTCACTATCGTTCCGTAAGTTTGGGCCTCATTTAAGTCGGGGCGACAGGACTTGAACCTGTGACCTCTTGAACCCCATTCAAGCGCTCTACCAAGCTGAGCCACGCCCCGTTGCAAACTACTGTTATCTAACTGCTCTATTTTCAAATGCTTGCGTTAAAACTAAATTTCTTAGAATCTTCGTTATTCTCATTTTTGGCAAGTGGTATCAATTTGGTATTAATTTTAGGCGCTTCAACTGGCAACGGTATGTATTCAGCACTGATACGCTGGGATAATTTATCCATTGCTTTCTTCCTATCTTGAGTTGAAATTTTAACATAAATTGCTGTAGAACGCAAGTCTTTATGTCCAAGTTGTGCTTGAATCGTAAATACGTTTTCACCTTGTATATGCATTTGCGTGCCGACCGTGCGCCGATTATCATGAAAATGATAGTCTTTTAGACCAATAGCTAAAAGCGCCTTTTTCCAAGACGTGCGGCAATTCCCCATATGCTTTTTAGATTTTTTATTGTAGAAAACATAAACTTCATTACTTTGCATATAGCGCTTGCCTTCTGGTTTATCGCGCCAAGATTCTAATGCGTGCGTTAGTTCTTCAGTTACTGGCACTTCTCGTGATTCATTATTCTTAGTTCCCGTAAGAGTAATAATACTATCCTTAAGATTAATTTTATCCCATGGCAATTTTGCTATTTCACCGAAGCGCATTCCAGTATGCAACGCAAGCAGGGCAATCACTCTTAAATGTCCAAGTTTTGGGTTATAGGTCGAACAGCTATTAATTACTAATGGGATCTCTCTTATTGCAAGACGGGTTGTTCGAGCTTCTGGCTTCGGCAAAAAACGCACTTCTTTGGGCGTGTTCTGTGATCTGCTGATTATCTTCTGTTCAACCGCATAATCAAACAAAGAACGCAACGCAGCTTGTTCTTTAATCACGCTTGATTTGCTGATCAGCTTTTTGGGCGTTGTTGCTTTCTTAATGTTCTTATTATACTGCTTTAAACGCCACGCAACATAATTATCTACACTTTCTTTTGATATTTCAAAAAGATATTTACCGGCAAAGTATTCTTTTAGCGGTATCATATAAGCTTTATAAGATAAGTATGTGTTCTCTTTTTTATAAAGTTTAACCCAGTTCTCTAAAAATGTTTCGGCAAAGATTTCAAATTTCATTTTATCAGCCTTTACCATTTCAATACTATTTTTACCAGCAAACTTTTCTTCTCTTCTTTTATTGAGTTCAATTTCTGTTAATCCTTTATTCTCATAGCCTGCTTTTATATGCTTACGCCCAAAAGTATCATAGTAACAGTAATACCAGTTCTTTCTGCGTGGTCTCTTAAATACAAAGAATTTTTTATCTTCTCTATAGCCATTCTTAAATGTTTCGCCCAATTTCCTGCCCCGCTTCTGTTCAGTTTTCATTTTTATATCTCCCTTCCTGTAATGATACGCTTGATCTTCTCTACATCCGCAAGAGTCCAAAAACGATAGTTGCTCATTACTTCTCTTTTAGATTTGGGTATCTTGCCTACTTTTTCCCAATAATAAAGCTTCTTGCGCTCAACTTTGAGAATCTTCTCTACGTTTTGAATATATAGTTTCTCGGCTCTTTTCATAGTTCACCTTCTTTCGATAGTTATACTATCACAACCTATGAAATTGTCAAGCGTTTTCGGGCGCATAAGTGTTTTTGCGTATCCATTCATCGATTACCGATTCATCGAATAAAAGCATGCCACCTAGTTTAGTAAAAGGTATTTTTCTTAGCGCAACGCTTTGATAAATCCAGCTTTTACTGCACCTAAGTTTCTGTGCTATTTCTTCAATTTTTAACAACTGCCTATCGCTCATTCAATCTTTAACCTTTTAATCTTTCTTTTTGTGTTCTAAGTTTATAAATATCATTAGTAAGCCTGCGTTGTAAAGATAACAGTTGTTGATGATGAAAACACGCAGTTGCGTAACTGCGCTTTGTGCCCTTCTTATTTTCTGAGAATGCCTTTGCAACTTCAATATCTAACTGCTCGATTGCTGATTGAGAATGTGGTATTAACGCTTTACATTCTCGCAGTTGCTTACGTAATGAGCGCAGCTGGGATTTGATTCTTTTGAGATCTGCCAGCGTATCAATATTTAAGTTTTGAGATTCTTGATTCATATTTAATCACCTGCCTTTTTATAAAAGGCTCACGATCAGCTATGGTCAGGTATCCCGACCTGCCATTCTTTGTGATTCTTGGGGTGTTGCGCTCAAAGGATTGAATCGCAAGCTTCTAATCGTGAACCATTGAGTAATATCAAAAAATTTCATATACGTAAAAATGCCTGAAAGAGACTTCACGGCTTTTCAAAAACAATCAAAGGAAAAAATTTGAGTGCTGATTTTATCTAAATGCTGTAATGCGCACGCAGCAGCGTTTAGATCTGCGAAGCTCTGTTTTTTGTGCTTAATTTCATAAGCACTTAATCGTGTTTCAAGTGTTCTAACTCTCTTTTATCGTCGATATACGCTCAAAAACACTGCCTTTGGTATCAATTTGGTATTAATTTTGCGCTGCTTTGATACCCCCCTGTTCTTTGCCATTCTGGCTTCAAAACCCTGTGCTTTTAGCACGGGCAACTCAATCACGCTAAAAATTCCAGTATTTTTCCGCTGCTTTCTGTATTTAAATATTTCAATATTTAAGCTGTTTTTAATCAAAAATCCAGCTTTTTTAATGCCAGCAACGCTGTTTTTGCGCCCAGAATTGTTACCCCTGCGTTTTGAAGTTTTAAGCACAAAGTTCAAACTTTAACAGCTTTTAAAAGTTCTAACTTTGAATCGCTCTTTTCGGGCCCTGATCAGTTATTATTTATAATTTACTGATAATTGCTTGTTCTTTACAGATAATTTACTGTTCAGAGCAGATAATTACAACTCTTTGCTCTCTTCTAACTTAACAGGGCGAATCTCTTCGGCTTGATCTTCTGCGCTTTGCACTTCAATACAGATACCCGAACAGCCTAAAGTGATAGCTTCAAGCTCGCAAGAATCAAACTCTATGTTATTATGCTCGCAATTCAAATTTCTACAGATTACTTTTGTTGCCATGGTGTTAATCCTTTCGCTATGCCTACGCTTAGCAACGGGCAAGGCTGCACGATCTTGCGCTGCGCCGTGGCATTCTGTGTTATCTAAAGAAATACACATACATTGAACAAAATAAACATAAACAACTTACAATAAATAATGACTGCATTTTTGATCCCCTTTCTTCTTGCCAAGCACAAAAATGACCAGAATGACCAGATTACCCTATTTAAACTAGTTTTAAGGTATTTTATATAATAGAGAGAGTGTATATAGGTTAATAGAAGAAAAGCGGTCATTCTGGTCATCCGGTCATTTCTCATTAAAGATAATATCGCTTTCTTCGGTCTTTGGCAGATCTTTGGCTTTAACATCTCTTCCAAGAATGAGAACCTTAACACCTTGCCAACCTTTTTCTTCACCCGATCTTGATTCTGTTATCATTTTAAACTGTCTTTTTACTTCTCTATTAAACTTTATATTGCCTAACTCGTGGTAGCCAGAATTTTTGCAAAATGTTTTGTAGTCGTTGTATAAAAATTCTTTGGATTCATACGCATTGGGGTTATCTACGCTGCATTTTTCATTAATATACAAAATTACAGGGTTATTTTCCCTGCGGTAATTGGTTATCTCTTCTTGCATTACTTCGGTGATTATAAAATAATCTCTTTCCTTCAATCGCTTTAAACCTTCTAAACTCCAAATAAAAATACCGTCCAACTCTTTTAGAAGTTTGGTTTTTAGATTTTTGTCCTGCGCTGTTTCTTCAAACTCTTTGTTAAATTTTAAAATAAGTAGTCGCCTAAAAAATGCGATAGTTTTATCCGTAACTGTAGGTAATCCGTTTACTGCGAAGATCAGTTTGCAGAACGGCTTAAATGTAATTGGCTTTTTGAATTTTTGATCTGCTTCGATTGGATCACCGCTAACTATGGCTTTAAAGATACTGTCATACACCGTAGAGTTTGCGTTTGTTTCAATAGAGATGTTAACAAGCCTGCCAAAAAGATTAGCCAAGTAGTGTAGATTTGAGAATTGTTCCAAAGGTATAGCTGAGTAATTATCTTTACCAATTAATGTGCCAAGAGTATTAAGAATTACCGATTTACCATTAGCGCCTTCGCCTAAACAAAATAATGCCTTCTCGTATTTAGTTTCTTTTGTAAAACATAAGCCAAAAAATTCTTGTAGAGTATTTATCTTCTCTGCGTCATTTTCAAAAATCTCATTCAGTGTTTTCAGCCACAAAACACATTCTGCTTTTGGGTTATAATCAACCTGCAATTGAATCGTAGAATATATATTTGGGGTATGTGATAGTAATTTACTATTTTCTAAATCAAACAGTCCATTCTTTAAGTTTAAATACTCTGTGCTGTTTAATCTATCCGTTTTCATAAAGGCATGAGATTTCATAAAGAAAATAATTTCTTTAATTTTACTCATGCGAATATTTTTATTGTTTATGTTTACGATTAGCTGCTGGATTTCTTCTTCGTTTATGTTGTGATAGAAGCCATTTTGATACGTATAAAAGTTTTCAGCGCAATAGATAATAAAATGCTTCTTGCATATTTCAGCTGCGAATTTAGCTGGGGTAAGGCTTTCACTGTCCGAATCATCCTTGGATTGAGTAATATAATCTTTGTAATTTACTGCGGTATCTATGTAGTGGGTTTTAAAATCGCTTAAGTTGCCATTATCTTTAAAACTTTTTATTTGATCATCGATACCCTTGCCGAGTGCTTTATCAAGATTAATGATTTTGATAATTGCGCCCAGAGAGTTGAGATTCTGCGCTAAAGCTTTTTCTGCCTTGCGCACCTGTGGTTTTGTAGTTTTATCAGCGTCAAAAACTATATAACAGATTCTATCTCTTAAATTTAAGTAAAGTAATTTTTCTACTTCATGCCCCTTAGATTTGAAGCCCCAAACACCGCTTAATGAAATAGCAGCATAACCTAACTGTTCAAGTGCAAGAGCTTTTTTCTCGCCTTCGGTAAAGAAAAAAGAACAGTTCTTATCCTTATCATTATCTTTAGCAGTATTAGTAATAAATAAATCATAACTCATACCTTTGGGCCCTAAATACCTTGCCTTACCCTTCTTTTTATCAAGGCGTATCTTTAAGTAGTGTGAATCAGGATATTTGATTACATAACCGCCAGAGTTAGTTTCTGTATCTAAAATCTTTTCTGCTTCTTCTTTACTTACAGAATAAAAGCCATATTTCTCTATAGTTTCATTAGTAAGCGTTGATTCTTTTAAGTTCTGTTTGTGTTGTGATAAAAGCTGTGGCATGATTAAATCTCCTTTTAAATTTAAAATATCAGTTCACTTGGATTAAAAATTTGATATTTTTGGTCTCTAATTGCTCTAATAAATTTACGCACCCACTCGTCATGCTGATAATCATAAACCTTATCTCGCAGAGCTTCGCTGTCTGAATAAATCCAGAAGGTTTTATTGTTTTCTGTTTTTTTGTTTTTGGGTAATAAATCGTAACTGCGCAGGAATGCGCTAAGGTATAAATCTGCGGTTTCAAAATTACTAGGTGAGTTCATTTTCTCTTATATCTCCTTTAATATTTAGGCAACAAAAAAAGGGCAGAGTCTAAACGCTTTTAACGTTCAGTCTCTGCCCTCAGTGCGTGTTGCTCCTGTGGCAAATCCAACCTAGGATTTCTTCTCTCAAAACTGTTACAGAAGAACCGATGAAGTTGAAATGTTCCTTTTAAATTATTATCTGCATAATATACCATTTTATTTTTCTGTCAAGATGTATTTAGTCCACTTTATAAAAAAACCTAGAAAATCTTCTGCTAACCGAATTGTCCTTCAATTCGATTAACAGTCGCTCTTCTAGGTCTATTGCCCATCACTCACACTTGTTACCGTGTGCCCCCTGGGCGGGCGGATTACTTAGTGGCGTCGCGCCAACTGTT
This sequence comes from Candidatus Omnitrophota bacterium, assembly GCA_041661605.1. Taxonomy (GTDB): domain Bacteria; phylum Omnitrophota; class Gorgyraeia; order Gygaellales; family Profunditerraquicolaceae; genus UBA6249. The sequence goes on from JBAZUE010000001.1 coordinate 395,848, forward strand.
TGATACTTACATTAATTTTCTTAAAACCTGTTGCCTTTTATTTTAACATGGCAGCAGTGCAGCTAAATTACATTTGGGACAACGAACATATTTCTTGCTTATAGGCAAAAAGTAGTTGCAAATTTGCCCACACCGTAAACATTTATATTCCAGAATAATAGTTTTAATGAATTCATTTTTAATTCGAAGACCGCCAATCGAAATTAATTCTGCCCGTGTTTTTGTTGCCATTTACTTAACCCCATTTTCCAGTTTTGTTAATTTATCTTCAAGTTCCGTTACCTTATCAATAAGTAAATCTACCGTTAAAAACAGATCTCTAAAAGATAAAACCTGCGTGTCTTGGGTAACTTCTTTTCTATCGCCAAGTTTCGTCATGTAAATACGTCCATCGCCTACTAATATATAGGCGTCTCTCATATCCTTAATTAATTTTTTAATTTTATCCATTTTGTTTATCCTTTTTTAAATGAGTTATCATAAAATTTATTTGCTGTAAAAATCTTTCACGCCATTGCTTTAAGAATGTTTTTGTTTCACCTTCTGCCCGAAGCTTTGGATCAGATATTCTATCTTCTAATCGTGCCACCTTCTCAAGCTTTTCTGAGAAATAGCTCTGATATGCTGGGTATGCCTGAACGCAATCGATTATTAAATCATAATTAAGGGCAGGGGATATATGCGAAGCAACATAATCCCCTGCTTGTGCGCTAAAAGGAGTCAACTTTGGAACGCACTCTGGTGCTGGGGTGATACAATTAGGCTTCATTTAAAATCACTTTGTTAAATAATTCATTACTAACATTTTCTAAAAATATTTCCAGCGTCGGCGAATTTATCCCCGTCGCAATAACTTCTTGCGCTTTATTCTTTAATATTTCCAAGTTTTGAACATTGAATCGTTTTTCAGCTAAAAGCTTTATTGCGGTGTTGAGTGAGTTGGGATTTATTAACCCTTCTAAAAAATTCTTAGAGTAAGTTATGCCAGCGCTTTTGTTTATTAAAATACCGCCTGCCCCGATCTCGGCAACAAAGCCACCCTGAATAAGTTTATCAAGCGCAGCTTTACTAAAACATTTTAAAAGCACTTCTTCACCGGGACCTAATTTTGTGCCAGCTGTGATAAGCTTGCTATTGAAGGTAATATCTTCTGGCGATCTAAAACTAATCGCAATCTTATAATTTGTTTCTGCTTCTATTACATCTTTTATCTTTTTCATATAATCCCCTTTATTTTAAAAATTCTAAAACTTCATGTATTTTATCTGTCGCAGCTGGATAAAGAGTTAATGGCGCTTTAGTCGCTACCAGTCCAGCAAATTCTTTTGTAAACAAGCCGATCACCTTTTCTGGTCGCACATCTTTTTTAAAACTTTTAACATAGGCATAAAAATCCGCAAATTCAATCTTGCCGTCCTTAAGAGCTGGCGCACGATTCTTTGTATCTAAACTTTTCAGTGTATCACTAGTTGTAATTGGCTTTGGGCTAACTTCTCGCAATCTTTTCCAGATCTCGCCAGCTGTTTTCTGTTCTATCTCATCGCCAGCTTCACGTAGGCAAGAAGTAACTACATCGAACCGAGTTCGCATTTCAGAAATATTCGCTTTGATTACAACGGCTAAATCTTTTTTCATTTGTCGCATTGAAATTTTCTTTTCAGAAGTCATTTTCTACCTTTCGATTTGATATTTCTTATAATAGTTAGTATTACGAAGTTTTAGTAATTCTACAGCACCCGCCAAGCCTTGGATATCCACTTCTGAATAATAAAAACTGCCAGTCAGAGTTTTACGTGGGGCTTTAATTTTTCTTTTCACGATATAGCTATAAAAAGTATTCGCCTTAATATTTAATAGAGTTGCTATTTCTGGGCAAGTGTAGATTTTTTTCATAGTTTAAAAATTGGCAATAAAAAAAGCGACCGCTATCAAATCTTCCTTCGATTCGATAACAGTCGCTCTTCTAGGTCTCGCTGCCCATCTCCACACGCTATGTGTGCCCCTTGGGCTTTGCTGGGATTTCTTCTGCTCAGCGCTAACTGCTTTAAAACTTTAAATTTTTTAATCGCCCTAAAATCTATTCTGCTACAAAAGGCGATTTATGGGATAAGTATACAACAATAAACAGCTCTTGTCAAGAAATATTATTTTTTAGCGTGAAATTCGGGATTCGGGGCGCTGATACTTACCAAATAAATTTATCTAATTCAGATCTACTTCGCCCCTTCTCTATGATTCTTCTTAATAAGCGTCTATACGTTATTTTATGTTTATTATTATCGTTATCTTTTTTTAAATCATTGATCTCTGTAAGTAAACTATTTACTTTACTTATATCTGCATAATCAAGATCAAGCATTATTGTATCGTTATCTTTTAGGGTTTGATACTTATCTTGTCTGTCTTTTTCTATTTTTAATTCAGCCAGATATTGGTTAATATAAATCAGAGTATTTTCTATATTCTTAATAACCCAAAACTCACAATATTTTTCTGCATCCGTATTCATATTCATTTTAGCGCCCCCTTTGGTATCAATTTGGTATCAATTTTTAACTAAAAGCCTGTTAAATCTTGTTAAAGCTTGTGAATTGAGAACCCTGTTTTATCGTCGCTGGTGCTTGATTTTAGAGTTAAGAGTTTATAAACCCCATTCAAGCGCTCTACCAAGCTGAGCCACGCCCCGCGGTACCAATCGCGCACCAACGCAATTCCGATTAGCGTTGGGTGCTGTTTCCTATCAAACTTATTCCTCTTTACTTTTTCTCGTCATTAAATCTTTGACTACCTGACGAGGGGATTTATTTAAATAAAGCAGGCGGTATACTTCTTTTGTTATCGGCATATCTACCTTGTATTTTAAACTTAAAGCATAGGCGGATTTTGCGGTTGAGACTCCTTCAGCAATCATCTGCATATGCTCGCAAATTTGTTTTAGTTTTTTTCCTTTACCTATCTGTTCTCCCACAAACCGGTTACGGCTTTGCCTGCTTATACAGGTAGTGACCAGATCCCCTAACCCGCTGATCCCGCTGAAAGTTTCCGATCTAGCCCCCATAGCTTTACCCAGCCTTGATATCTCCGCAAGCCCGCGGGCAAGGATTGCCGCTTTGGTATTGGTTCCAAACCCCAACCCATCGGATACTCCGCAGGCAATTGCAATTACATTCTTCAGGCTGCCTCCCAATTCCACTCCTATAACATCAGGGTTTGTATATACCCTGAATCTTTCAGTACTGAATATTTGTTGAATAGTTTTGCGGATTTTCTTATCGTGTGAAGCGGCCACTATCGTTGTAGGTATACCCCTGGCTACTTCCTGGGCGATAGTCGGACCTGATAAGACAGCTAATTTTACCGGGCCAAGCGTTGCATGAATAATTTCAGAGATCCTTTTAGAAGAACTTACCTCTATCCCCTTGGTAACGCTTAAGAAAATAGTCCCTTTGGCAAAATTACCTTTAATTTTATTTAATACCCCTCTTGTGTATTGAGAAGGAATGGCCAGTACTATAATTTCCTTACCGGTAACTGCAGACTCTATATCGCCGGTTATCTTGATTGCCTGCGGAATTCTTAGCCCTGGTAAGAATTTAGGATTAAACCGGGTCTTAGCCATTAGTTTAGCGTAATCTGCAAAAGCACCCCAAAGGGTCACCGGATAGCCTTTGGAAGAAAGCAAAACCGCTAAAGTTGTGCCCCATCCGCCATCTCCTAATACTGCTATGCGTGGTTTATTCATGCCTGGTTTTAAAATCCCTTTCAAAGAAATACACCTGCGGATAAATATTGCCGAGGTTCTTTTCCTCTCTGGTTATAAACCGTATTCCTATATTATAGGTACCGGATTCCTCCGATTGGACCCGGGTAACATTTCCAATGATCCCGTTCTGATAAATTAATACGCGCTTTTCCAGGTCCCTGCAAAAATCCAGCGTGGCCCGGTCAAAAGAAAGCCATAGTATATCGTCGGGGTTTACCTTTTGCCGGATATTACAGGATATCCCTGACTGGCTGATATTTACGGAGTAGCCGGCGCAAAGCTTGGAGATAGTCTCTTTATTGCAAATTTTAAACCCCAGGGGTACAGAGTATTCTAACCGCACAAAAGAACGCCGTTCATCCTGAACATAATTATTTTCCACTTTTATTTGTCCTTAGTTTTGCCAGGTCCCAGGCGTAATCATAAAGGTGCAGCCCCTTGCTTACCGCGATAATCTCTCCATCCTGGACCCCGATTTCTTCTGCCATATATTGTTTAACCAATTGCAACCCGCCTAAGTTCGAGGGAAATCCTCCCCAGAGATCCCATGAACGAAAATAAAGAATAAAATGCAGTTTGCCGTAACGCAAGCGTGTATCAATCAGCCTTAAACAGGGAGGATCGACTAATTTTATATCGGAAGGCATTCCGATTTCCATAACTGCCTGGTTAGTGCCGGGCCCCTTCTCTTTATATATCTTGATAACTTCTTCAATCTGATTGACATTTAAAGGCATCTCGCAAGTTAAATCTTTACCATTTAGATTCTGGTTAATCTTAACTTTTGGATCAACCAGCCTTTCTCCGTAGGTATAATCTTCAGTTTCTGTCTTTGCGCCCGTAAGCAGATAACTTAAATAACCTTGTATATAGTCCATATCCGTTGGGGCCGGTATGTTCATTCCTTCAGGTATAATCGGTATTATCTGGTGGGCCGGTTTACGCACTCTTACCGTAACAAAATCAAACTCCAGGCGTTTTTGGCCTTCGTAACTACCGCGGGTAATTGTATATGTGTGCCCCCTATCTAATATTGCCGATAAACATTGGAACCATGCATCATCCAGGTCAAAGGCATCTATGTGCACGGGTTTCAAAAATTCTTCGCTCATTTTACGGGTTATTCTCCTTTTTGGCGTCTTTTGCGTATTGTTTAAAAGTAGTTATAATCTGTGCTACAGGCATATTTTTACCAATATAGCCGGAGCATCCAAATTCCTTTGTTTTACATATCAAGTCCTCATTATAACCAAATCCGGTGATCATTATTACCGGAAGGCACTTGTCAGTATCCCGTATATTCTTGAGGACCTCTAAGCCGCTTATGCCGGGGAGTTTAATATCCAAAAGCACGATATCGAAGGAATCTTTTTTAAGCATCTCCAGGGCTTCTTCTCCCGTAGAACAAGTAGTTACTTTGTACTCTTCCCTTTTCAACAAATCGTTTAAAAGGTCCCTTACCGGCATCTCATCATCAACTACTAAAACTTTATGAGTCATATGCGCTCCTCTTTTAAATAAAAGGTAGTTTAATAGTAAACGTCGAGCCTCGGCCAACCTGGCTGTCCAATTCTATTGAACCGTTGTGGTTTTTAATAATATTATGGCAAATCGATAATCCCAGCCCCTTACCATCTTTTCTCATCGTGAAGAATGGCATGAAAACATCTTTCAGGTTGTCAGCAGGGATGCCTATACCGGTATCCTTAATCCGGATGAGCGCAAAAAGATTATCAAGGCTGCTTGTAGTAATCTTAATTATCCCGCCTTCAGGCATGGATTGATAAGCATTTATTATCAGGTTAAGAAATACCTCCTGCAGTTGATGCAGGTCGGCTTTTACCGGGCGTATATCCTTTTCAAAGCTTTTTTCTATCTCAACTTTGACATTCGGCAAGTTACTATATTGGGCAAACGGTAAAATAAACTCAATAGCTTCATTTACATCTACCGGACTGAAAGCAGGTTTTGTTTTTTGAGAAAATTTCAGGATTCTGTCTACCATCTTATGAATGCGCTCAGCCTGGGAATTAATCAGGCTAAGATCGTCTTTGATTTTCTGGTTGAGATTTTCTTCCATTAACAAGGCTGAGCGGCCGGAAATCACCAAAAGGGGATTATTTATTTCGTGGGCCATACCCGCGGAGAGAAGCCCAAGGGCTGCTAATTTCTCGGACTGAAAAGCCTGGTATTCCAGTTTCTTCCTTTCAGTTATGTCTTTTGCGATAAATATATACCCCGAATGTTTGCCTCCTGAATCTAAAAATTTATTTACAGTCAGGATGACCGGGATAGCCTCTCCGGTTTTAGTAGTTAAGATTGTTTCCTTCTCGAATTTCCCAAACAAACGCACCTGCTCCAGAATAAAATTAAGGTTGTTGCCGGTATCATCGGTATTATGCAGAATACCGGCATGCTTAAAAATTATGTCCTTCTTATCCCAGCCAAACATAATCTCTGAGCCCATTCCAAAATAAGTTATGTTCCCTTCCAGGTTAATCACGTATAAAGCGTAATCTTTAAGGCTGGAGAGAATATTCTTAAGCGTTTCATCGATATTTTTTGCAGAATTTCCCGCTTCCCTGATTTTTGTAATATCATGCCCGATTAATATGGCTCCTCCGATTTGATTGTTATCAGCCATTATTGGGGTAAAATTCCAGGATACAAGCCGTTTATTCTTATCGCTGTCTAAAATTACCCCTTCAAAGTCCTTCTCCCTCTTATGCCTCATGCATTCATCTAAAACCGCTTTAAACATATCCTGTTTAATAATACTGCTATTGTTAGAAAATAAAACTTTGAGCCAGTTAGCGCCAAGAATATCCCCGTGTTTGAGTCCGGTTAGTTTTTCGGTTTTCTTATTGCAAAAGATAATATTTTCGTTGAGATCCAAATAAATTACCGCTACTCCGGCATTATCCAGCAAGTCATGCAGTGTTTCTTTGGTTTCTTTAATAGCAGGGCTCATAATTAAAATTTCTTCTTTAAAAAAAGCGGGAGAGGGGAATCGAACCCCCATATATAGCTTGGAAGGCTATTGTTCTACCACTGAACTACTCCCGCAGATACAGGTTTTTTCGTTGCGTCACTCGCGGGAGTATCCCGCGATATAATTGTTATCCATCTATTTATTTTTCAAATTTAATTTCATCTAGATAAAAGGTAATGTTTTGCCTGTTATCAATTTTTAAGCTAGTTGCCCAGCAAAATCCACCGATAATACGGCTTAAGGGCTCCATGAACGGCCAGCATTCTTTATCCTCATATCCGGTAATTATGAAATTGTCAATCTTCTTTAGGTTTATCGTGTATTTATTCCATTTTTTCGGTAAAATTATCGGGCCTATAGAAGCTACTCCTGAATCACGGTATCTTCCCGCAATACCGCCAATTTGAAATTTATTTATTACTTCTCCTCCGTATTTACCGCGCGCCCAGAATGTCAACTTCGTTGCTCCGCTTAAATCGTAGGCCTTAGGAATAGTACCCCAGTTATTGGGAGGATATTGCCAGTATAATCCTGCCCAACCATAAATTTGCTCCGGTTTCTCCTTGTACACTATTTTTATACAGGTTGGACCGGCATAAGGTGATTCTTTGCAAAAAGCATTAATTTCAGTACCGCTTAAATCACCCATATTGCCTGTGGGGAAAAATTTATTTTCACCGGCATTAGCATCCTTATAAACGTAAAAAGGGAAATCTTTTACTTTTTCTCCCAATAAGCAGGTTGCCCTGGTTACAGTTTCTTCTCTGGATAAAACCTCCGTAGGCTGATTACCTGCTTTACTGATATCAAAAATTAGAAACAAAGAAACACATAAAAATAGTAAACCAAGAATAAAGATTGGAGTTTTCTTATACGGCATATCGTTGTATCGTTAATTTTATGGGCAGGAGAGGATTCGAACCTCTGAAGCACAGGTGCAACAGATTTACAGTCTGTCCCCTTTGGCCACTTGGGTACCTGCCCGTTTAAAAAATTGAGCTTCCGTTTAAAAGCCGGCGAGAGGAATCGAACCCCCGACCCATTGTTTACAAAACAATTGCTCTACCAACTGAGCTACGCCGGCATCAACTGCACTTTTTTAACGCATCCGGGATCCGCTCAATAATATCGGAGGCGATTAATCCCATTTCTGTCTTCTCTTCTGCTGCTAAATCCCCGGCTAAGCCATGAATATAGGTTGCGTATTTAGCAGCCTTAAAAGCATCCAGCCCCTGAGCCAAAAACGCTCCAGCGATTCCACTAAGTACATCTCCAGAGCCGGCAGTTGCCATTCCAGGATTACCTGAACGGTTTATATAAAAACCTCTTACTCCATCAGTTACAATGCTATTATGCCCTTTGAGGATAATTACACTATTATAATGTTTTGCGAACTTTTTCGCAATCAATTTTCTATTATTCTTTATAATGCCTGCAGTTACTCCAAAAAGCCGGGACATCTCCTTTTGATGCGGAGTTAGGATAAGCTGCCCCTTATGAGCCTTAAGTATTTCCAGATGATTGCTTAGGGCATTAAGAGCGTCAGCGTCCAGGACCTTTGACTGGTTAGTTTTACGCATAATTTTCTTCACTAATGCGTAAGTTGATTTATTCCTGCCAAGCCCGGGCCCGATTATCAAAACATCGATATTCTTAAGCAAAGCTGACATTTTTTCAAATGCCTTTAAACTTAATGTCCCTTCATTGGTTTCCGGTAAAGGAAAGGTCATTAATTCCTTTGGTTTAGACTTAATCAGAGGCAAATTAATACTTTTAGGAATGCCTAATGTTACCAATCCGGCGCCTGAGCGCAAGGCTGATTCACCACAAAGCAAAGCAGCACCGGAAAACCTGCTTGAACCAGCCAGGATCAAGATATGCCCATAATCCCCTTTATGAGAGTCAACTTTTCTTCGTAACAACTGCGCTGGCAACCGCATAAGTCTTGACATGCGATATTGAAATACACACGTTAATAAATTTTCCCCTGCCGTTTAGAAAAAGACAGACAGGCTTACCTGTCTGATCATTGCTTATCTGAATATCCTGCCAAGAGAGAGAATTATCTCCTGCAGCTTTAAAAATCGCTTCTTTAGCGGCAAATCTGCCGGCCAAATGCTGATAAAAAGAAGTCTTGGTTTTGGCATTCTTAAGTTCAGAATCGGTAAAAACCCGCTTTAAAAAACCATCCCCCCATTTTTCAACTGCCGCCCGGATGCGCCGTACTTCAGTTATATCTACTCCGGTACCGATAAACATTATTTAATTAACTCCCTCATCTGCCTGACTGCTTTATATAGGCCTACATATAACGCCTTACAAATAATGGAATAACCGATATTAAGCTCTTCAATTCCCTCAAGGGCGGCAATTTGCTTTACATTGGCATAGTTAAGGCCATGGCCGGCGTTAACCGTTAAACCTTGCAGTTTTGCGTAATTGAGAGCCCATTTTATTTCATTAAAAGATCTTCTTTTCTGTTCGGGGCCTTTAGCGTCAGCATAACGGCCGGTATGCAGCTCAATAATCTTAGCGCCAATTTTGCTTGCAGAATCAATCTGGTTTTTATCCGGGTCAATAAACAGGCTTACCCGGATACCGGCTTTCTTTAGTTTGAGCATACCGGAGGAAATCTTTTTTAAATTATCCAAGACGTTTAAGCCGCCTTCGGTAGTTAATTCTTTTCTGCGCTCGGGCACCAGTGTGGCCTGGTATGGCTTTATTTTACAGGCAATCTTGACGATCTCCGGTGAAACAGCCATTTCGAGATTAAGCCTGGTTTTGAGACTCCGGCGCAAACGTTTAATATCATCATCCTGGATATGCCTGCGGTCTTCTCTTAAATGCGCCACTATGCTCTCAGCGCCGGCTTCTTCGCATAAGAAAGCAGCATAAACAGGATCAGGCAAATCTCCCCGGCGCGCCTGGCGTAATGTCGCTACATGATCAATATTTACACCTAATTTAGGCATAGTTTTTTAGGTCTTTTCACCTGTAACGTAAAACCAGAGGGCAATCGCCAGCAGTAACGCAATAAGCTTTAACAAGGGGTGGATAGTAACTAAGCGCGCCAGGCGTAAAAAAATATTTGTTTTATTTTTATTCATCTCTTTTTGTTTTAATTAATTCATTTATTTTTAATTCTAACTCCGCACCACCCAGGTCTCTATAGAATTTCTTACGGTAAATAACGGATATGTCATGTCTTTCTTCGGAAACCACGATCAGGATAGCGTCGGTTTCTTCGCTCAAACTTAATGCTGCCCGGTGACGGGTCCCAAAAACCCTGCTTAGTTCCTGGTTTATGGCAAGCGGGAAGATGCATCCTGCAGCGGCAATCCTGCCATGCTGGATAATTAGTCCGCCGTCATGAAGAGGATTATTAGGGGTAAATATCGCCTGCATTAAATCCGCTGAAACACGCGAGTCTATAATCTCTCCGTTTTGGATATAAGTTGCTAAGGAGTCGTTCTTCTCTATGGCGATTAATCCCCCGAGTTTGTTAGCAGCAAGGTTTTCACAGGCCTGCGCAATTTGCTTAACAAAGAAGTGAATATCTTCTTCCTTCAGGTTACTTCTGAAAATATTACGTTTTCCCAATTGAGCCAACCCCTGCCTGATTTCCGGATGGAAAATGATCAATATCGCGATAACCGATATTCCGAACAGCTTTTTAAGCAGCCAATCTAAAACGACAAAATCAAATTTCTGGGAAATAATAAAAACAAACAGGAGCATAATTATTCCGCGTAATACCTGCAGGCTCCTGGTGCCTTCGAAGAAAAGCAGGATATGATAAATAAAAAACCATAAAACCAGAACTTCGGTTATGGGTTTCCAGTGTAAAAATAAATTATGCATTAAATACTGTTCCTTACGGCATGAGCCATTTTTAAAGCCTGACTTACCTCTTTTACGTCGTGCACGCGCACAATATTGGCGCCGCGTTCGACAGCCATCAGGCATGTTGATACCGTGCCGATAGTTCTTTCCTGAGGCTTTGCTTGCAGGATCCGGCCAATAAACGATTTTCGGCAGGGGCCTACAAGTATAGGTTTCCCCAGGATTTTAAAATCCGCAAGCCTTTTTATAATTTCAAGATTTTGCCCGGGAGTTTTACCAAATCCAATCCCTGGGTCGATGATTATTTTATCGGGTTTTATACCGGCGTATTCGGCGGAATCAATAGAATTTTTCAGCCAAGAAGCAATATCTTCAATCAAAGATTTATACACAATCCTGTTCTGCATATTCACCGGTTTACCAAGCATATGCATAATGATCACCGCGGCTTTATACCTGGCAGCTATTTTAACCATGCGCTTATCCCTTAAGCCGGAAATATCGTTGATAATCTGGGCTCCGGAGTCCAGGGCAGCCTGGGCTACTTCTGCTTTAGTGGTATCAATGGAAATAGGCGCAGGTATATTTTTAGCCAGTTTATTCAATACCGGCAAAACACGTTTTAATTCTTCCCTGACACTGATATTTTTTGCTCCCGGCCGGCTGGATTCTCCTCCAAGATCAATAATATCAGCTCCGTCTTTGAGCATAGCTTCTGCTTTCTTTAAAGCCAATCCGGGATAATCATTGGAGTTGGCGCCGTATAAACCATCTCCGCTGAATGAATCCGGGGTTAAATTAACGGCCCCCATAACATAAATCTTTCCGTTAAAATTCAAAGAACCTTTTTTTAAGGGTACAATAAAATTATCCCGGGTGTATTTTTTTATACTGCTATCCAGTTCATCAGCGAGCTTGTTCAGGCCGAATGGCTGAAGCTTTAATTTGCGGATAAGAGAGCTGAGTTGGCAGGGTTGGCCAATAATAAGACAGCTGGTATTCTTTGTTTTGCCGGTAAGCGCCCCCCGGGCTATCGCAACATCGCCCCCCAGAGAAAGCATCTCTTGTTTTAAGATGTTGGCCGCAATGTTAGATATTGAGTTTAGGCGGATTAAAAAGGTAACGGTTTTGGGCAGCATAATCTTGATCCCGCAGGGATCAACGCCAATCTCACGCATAACCTTTTTCACTTCACTCTCGCCGCTAAAACTAAAAATGCGCATAATCTTTTAAGTACGGTCGCTTTTTTGTATTCCCAATATCTGTTTTACTTCTTCTCCGCTTAAAACTTCTTTTACCAACAGGGTATCGGAAAGAAGTTTTAACTTAATCTGGCTGGCCCTTAACAGATCCAAGGCTTTATTATAAGCATCATCAGTGATTTTTTTGACCTCCTCATCGATAATCCTGGCAGTTTGCTCGCTGTAATTTTTCTCTTCCATGATATCGCGGCCCAAGAATACGAGCCCTTCTCTTCTGCCTAAAGTCATGTTCCCTAACTTTTCGGACATGCCGAACTGGGTAACCATGCGCCTGGCCATGGCCGTAGCTACCTCTAAATCATTTTGCGCCCCGGTGGTTACTTCGTTTAGGTTTATCTCTTCAGAAGCCCTGCCTCCAAGCATCATAGTAATTTCCGCCAACAGTTCTTTTTTGGTCCAATAATGCCGGTCCTCTAAAGGAGGGGTAAAAGTATAGCCTCCAGCCAGGCCGCGCGGGATAATGGAAACTTTTTTCAAAGGGTTAACTTCAGGCAGAAGCAAAGAAAGCAAGGCATGCCCGGATTCATGTAAAGCTGTAATCTCTTTCTCTTTTTTAGAGATGATATGGCTTTTCTTTTCCGGACCCATTAATACCCTCTCTACCGATTTATCCAAATCAACCTCTTCTACTGCCTCTTTATTATTACGCGCCGCCATAAGCGCCGCCTCATTACAAAGATTAGCCAGGTCAGCTCCGGAAAAACCGGGAGTTTGGCTGGCAACGGATTTTAAATCAACCGACTCGGCAAGTTTTATTTTGCGGGTGTGCACCTTAAGTATTTCTTCCCGCCCTTTGATATCCGGAAGATTCACGATAATGGTACGGTCGAATCTGCCCGGACGCATAAGCGCCGGATCTAATGTATCCGGACGGTTAGTCGCGGCAATAAGTATCAGTCCTTGCTGGGAATCAAAACCATCCATTTCAACTAATAGCTGATTGAGGGTTTGTTCCCTTTCATCATTACCGCCGCCGATACCGGAAAAACGCAGGCGCCCCACGGCATCGATTTCATCGATGAAGATTATCGCTCCTTTACCTTCGACCTTTCCGGCTTTACGGCCCTGCTCAAATAGATCCCTCACCCGGCTGGCCCCCACTCCTACGAACATTTCCACGAAGTTGGAACCGGATATGCTAAAAAAGGGCACTCCTGCTTCTCCGGCTACTGCCCGGGCGATCAATGTTTTGCCGCATCCGGGAGGTCCGACTAAAAGAACGCCCTTGGGAATTTTTCCTCCCAGCCTTTGAAACTTTTTAGGGTCTTTAAGGAACTCGATTACCTCTTTTAGTTCTTCTTTCGCTTCATCCACTCCGGCAACATCGTTAAAAGTAGCCTTTTCATTATCGCTCTGAATTTTGGATTTTACCTTTCCAAAGCTCATAATCCTGCTTCCCAGTTGTTCTCCGCGGGCAGCCATCATCCACCAGAAGAAAATCAGCAAAAGTATCGGCCCTAAATTAAAAAGCAATGAAATCCAGAAGGTGCGCGCCGGTTTAACTTCAAAATTCTTCAGGTTTTGACGCATAAGCGCAAGCATCTCCGGGTCATTATCCGGAAGATTAACAAAGAATTTTGAATTGTCAGAAAATTCCCCCTGTAAAATGCTCTCTGTTTTAGTGGCATTTTTTATATTCCCGGGGTTATCCCTTAAGGTCCGGAAAAACTGGCTATACGAAATCTCCTTAGGGATACCATTTGTAGGAATATTATTAATAGTATTGACCAGCATAATGAATAAGAAAATTATCAAAAGCCAGCCAAGAGGGGAACGTTTAAATATATTATTTTTATTTGATTTAGGTTTATTTTCTAGAGGCATTTAGTTCTCCGGGGTTAAGAAAACCGTTTTTGGCGGTAGTCGATTTTAATAAATTTAGAATTGTTATTATAGCTTTAAAAAGATGTAAAATCAAGTACTTTACGGATTTAGCGCTTGTAAAATCGCAGAGTATTGCGGGTTTTTTGCACCGAGGTTCCTTTGGGCAGGTCAACAACGGAGCCGGTTGGCCGGTTATAGAGCAAGTCTTCCAACTCTTTAATGTGCTGGAAACCTATCCTGCGGGTATCCCCCTGTAAAGAAGCGATGCTTTGCCTGATCGTAAGCCGTAAAATTGCCGGATGCAATTTTTTGATCATACCTATTTTAAGCCGCAGGTTAGCCCCTTTTGCTTTTTTGCGGGCAACCTGATCCAGGTATTCATAATCATATGAAATACTTTCAGCCAGATTGGCTAAAACCTCTGCGATGTTGCGGTTATATTCCTTTTTTAGCAAAGGAATAAGATTATGCCGGATCTTATTCCGAAAGAATACCTCTTCTTTATTAGTAGAATCGATGCGGGGGCTGACCCTTTTACGCTTCAGAAAAACCTCGATTTCCCTGCGGCTGGTTTCTAAGAGCGGCCGGATAAAAACAATATTTTTAATCCTGCGCTTTGCGGATATGCCGGATAATCCGGATAATCCGGTCCCCCGTAAAATGCGCATCAATACGGTTTCTGCCTGGTCATCAAGATTGTGGCCCAAGGCGACTTTATCCGCCTTGATCTTCCTCGCAGTATTAATGAGAAAATCTAATCTTGCCTGCCGGCATATTTCTTCAAGAGAACCCTTCTTTTCTGTAAGTTTCGGATCTAATTTTATGATGCTTATGGGGATACCGAGCCTCCTGGCCCACTTTTCTACAAAAAGAGCGTCTAAATGCGAGTCCTTGCGTAAACCATGGTCCACATGCGCAATATGCAATTTTAAACCAAATTTAGTTTTCAGGCTAAAAAGCAGTAAAAGCAAAGCCATAGAATCCGGCCCTCCGGATACTCCGAGCAGGATCCTATCTTCTCTTTGGATTAACCTGTATTTTTTAATCGTTTCGCTTACCTTTTTCATTGAAAATTATCTTACCATAATAACCATGATATTTATAGCCTGATTTTACTGACGGCTTATTTAAATTGACTTTGTGCTGACAAAAGTGTAAATTAATACAATGAGCTCAAAACGAATCGTAACCCATAAAGAAAGAAGAATTGTCTTTGGAAATTTTATTTCCCTTACTACCCTGCAAACTATCAGTTATATCCTGCCGCTGGTCGTGATTCCATACCTTATCAGGGTAATCGGAATGGAAAAATTCGGCCTGATTGCCTTTGCTTCAAGCCTTGTGCAATATTTCATGATTTTAACGGATTACGGATTCAGCCTTTCGGCAACCAAAACTATTTCACTTATCGGCGAACATAAACAAAAGGTAAGCGAGGTATTCTCTTCGGTAATGACGGTAAAACTTATGTTTGCCGCCGTAAGCTTTATTATGCTTAGCGTTATCCTGTATTTTGTCCCAAAATTTAGGGCAGACTGGCCGGTTTATATTTTAAGTTTCGGCTCAGTAATCGGCAGCACGCTTTTTCCTGTCTGGTTTTTCCAGGGCAAAGAAAAGATGAGCTATATTTCAATAGTTAATGTAACCGGAGGTTTTATTTACGCGGTTTGTATTTTTGTTTTAATAAAAAGCCCTCAGGATTTCCTGCTAGTGCCAATTTTGAATTCGCTCCTTTCGATAATCGGCGGAGTACTCGGCCTTTATATCGCTTTTAGAAAATTCCGCATCAAGTTTATTTTACAAAAATACGCGACCATAAAACAGGAACTCAAAACCGGATGGGATATTTTTATCTCTATCTTATCTGTCAACGCCTACACTAACAGCAGGGTTTTTGCCATAGGCCTCTTGACTAATAATGTGGTTACCGGGTATTATTCGCTGGCTGAAAAAATCGCCAACTACATCCAGACATTCCCCATGGATTCTTTTACCAGGGCGGTGTTCCCCCGGATCAGCAATGTTTTCGCGAAGAATAAACAGCGGGCGATAGCTATAATGTACAGGATCCAGGATGGAATTACCCTGGGTTTTGTAATCAGCCTGCCGATTGCCTTTTTTTTAGCTCCCTGGATTATACAGCTGGTATGCGGAGCTGCCTATAAAGAAGTAGTTGTCACCTTAAGGCTTTTACTTGCTGCGGTATTTTTTGTCGGAGCCAATAATTTCAAGGTTCAATTTCTGCTTGTATGCGGCAAACAGGACCTATACGCAAGGATCCATATTGGCGCCGCTCTTATCGGCCTGCCGCTTATATTTATATTAATCTATCAATTTTCTTATGTGGGAGCTGCATTTGCCACGGTGTTGATTGAGGCGGGAGTATTTGTTGTCACATCGCTGATTGTCGAAAAATTAGCTAAGAAATTTTCAGGAAGAAGTTAAAGACTGGTGGCGGAGAGTGTCCTCACTGTGCTGAGGGCTAGCGAGGATTGCCTCTCTCCACTATTTCGTGTATATCTGGTGGCGGAGAGTGGATTTAAACCACCGACCAAGCGGGTATGAGCCGCGTGCTCTATCAGGCTGAGCTACTCCGCCAAAAACTAATTAAATTATCAAGTATTATTACGCGGCTTGTTTTAGTATCAAGCCGCCTTACATCTATCCTATCGGCGTAGTCCTCCCGAAACTGCAAACTTGCGAGGAGAGCCGCGTGCCCCTGCCTACCGGCAGGGATCAGGCTCAAGCTACTCCGCCAAAAACTAGCTTCAGGTTAAATTATTTCTTCCTGTACGCCTCTAAATACGAATCGCAATAAATATTTTTGTTTAAAATAAGCTCCGCGGTAATCAAAGTATCAATCAATTCTTTATCTTTCGGATCAAGTATAGCAGAATCCAGGCCATATGCAACTGCCATGGTTAAAAATGTGCGGTTGATCAGACTTCTTAAATGAGTGCCTTGAGAAACATTACTTAACCCCAAGGTAGTCTTAGGCCCGGGGTCAGCAATAATTTTGAATTCAGCTATAGACTCAAGTATATCCTTCATTTGCGCCTGAGCGACGTTAACCGGCAAAACTATAGGGTCCAGATACAAATCTTCCATAGGAAAGTTTTCCTTTAGGCAGCTATCCACAATGGCAACCGCAAGCTCCAGGCGCTGATCCTTGTTTTGCGGAATGCCTTTTGCGCTGATAGCGATACCAATCAATTTAGATTTGTACTTCTTGGCCAACGGTATTAACGTTTCCAGCTTTTCTTCGTCAGCTGTAGTAG
The DNA here is from genome assembly GCA_041661605.1 of Candidatus Omnitrophota bacterium. Classification (GTDB taxonomy): domain Bacteria; phylum Omnitrophota; class Gorgyraeia; order Gygaellales; family Profunditerraquicolaceae; genus UBA6249. Next base: position 412,810 of record JBAZUE010000001.1, read on the forward strand.
AATTAATTATTGTTTTGTTTCTGGAAGCTTTTAACCCCTCCCGGATAACCATGGGCTTGCTTGAATCCAGGCAAAGGGGCGCATCAGTTACTTCCTGGACCACCTCAACCAGCCAAGGCATATCAACTAATGGCTGCCCGGAAGCCGGCCCGCAATTAATATCTAAAGCGTCGGCCCCGCAGGCTATTTGTGTTAAGGCGCAGTTTTGTATCTCTTTCTTGTTACGCTCCTTGATCGCAACGCCTATATTAGAGTACATGCCGTTAATCAGCTCGCCAATAATAAACATAATATATCCCTATTTAAACGCCGCGTTATTTCTTAAAAAGAGTGTCTATGTAATCCGACAGTTTTTGAGCCGCAGCCGGATGGCGCATAACCAAAAGGTCAGCGCCTGATTGTATAAAGCTGGTAGCCGTAATTATTTCCCAGATAATACCCTGTTTAGGAGCGGTTTTGGCTTCTTTTGTCCTCCAAGTTTCCTGCCCCACAAAACAAATAAATGGAGAAGCCAATGTTTTATCGCCCGATAAAGCGGCTAGCCTTGCTCTTTCCATGATAGAATAAGCATATTCAAGCCCGTAACCTAACGCTCCGATAGTCGGGTTAATTACAATCCGGTCAAGGCTTAATCCCATATCGGAGATTAATATATTTAACTGTTTGGCAATATTGATATCTATAGGGCTTTCGGCAATAATGTAGTGCCCATCCGCCAGGACGCTGGCAACCAAAGTCTTATAATTATCCTGGACCGCGCAGCCGATCAGGCAACGCTCTCCTTTAGCCGCTTCAGAACAAGCAGGTAAAATCAGGTTGTCTTTGGCATCATCACCGCTTCCAATAATTATTAACGGTACTTTTACCTTGCTTAAAAGCGTAGAAATAAATTTTGCCGCTTCCTTAGGAGTTTTATTGCCGGAATCAGGATGCGTCCCCTGCATCCTTACGCAAAGCAATTGCGCCTTAAATTCGTTTACACATTTATCAGCCCAGGCAAACGGGTCATTTAAGACTTTGCCGTAAGCTAAAGCCAGCTCTTCATCCCAATCCTGCGGCGGAATGTCCCAAATTTCAAAGGCAATCGCAGGCCGGTTAGGAATATCGCCTTCTTTAAATAACAACGGCAGGCTGTTCTGGCCTCCGATTTTGACCGTATTAATACGGGAGGCGCCATCCTTTTTATCCGCTCCAATAGTTACAGTAGAAATCACACCCGGCCATTTCTCAAGCACTAATTGCGTTTCCATATTTTTTCTCCCAATGAATTAAGCGCCGTCAATATCGGCGCATCGTTATCCAGGTTAAAAACCGAAGCGCCTTTTAAGCTTAATTCTTCAACTAAAGAATCTTCCGGCAGACAACCAAGATAATCCAGCCCTGTTTCTTTTATTTTTTCATTTCTTATATTCTCATTGAAATGGTTCACTAAAAGGAACCTTTTCTTTATTTCTATCTTTAATTGAGAAGCCAATTCATTAATTCTCTGCGCTGATTTTAACCCTATACTGGAGGAATCCGATACAACTATGAGCATATCGGCAAACCTGGTAGTCCGCCGTGATAAATGCTCTAAGCCAGCTTCGTTATCAACAACTATGTAATCATAATCTTTGATCAATTTTGACATAACAGCCCTTAAAACATTGTTTACGTAACAATAGCATCCCGGGCCTTCAGGCTTGCCCATGCTCAAGATATCAAATCCATCCTCTTCCTGAATGGCTGATTGCACCTGGTATTCTATAAAACGTTCTTTCGGCATGCCGGCAGGGACTATTGCCGGATTTAGCGATATATCATCCAGGATTGCCCCTATGTTACGGCCGGCCTTTATGCCTAAGGCCTCTCCCAGGTTATTATTCGGGTCCGCATCAACGGCTAAAATTGAACCGATTTTCTTTTCCTTAATTCTGCGGATAATTAAGGAGGCGATTGTAGTTTTTCCCGTGCCGCCTTTTCCGGCCATCGCGATAACGCTACCCATTTAAAACTTCACCGTAGGAAATTTTGTTAAGTCCGTATGAGGAAAAAACAAAGCCTGGCTGTATTCATCCATATATCCCGGATCAACGGATAATTCAAAATAGGTAATTTTAGAAGCAAGGTTATTGGCCATAAGCATAGCCTGATTTGATAAAAGGATCTGTCTTGCTCCCGCCAGGGCGCTGTTTCCGATAAAGACAAATTTAGAGCGCTCGAGATCCGGCAATAATCCGATCCTAATCGCCTTTTCTATATCCAGGTACGTGCCGAATCCTCCGGCAATAAATATTTTAGAGATTTCGGGAAACCCTAAACCAAGATGTTTAGCTAAAATAGCGGTAGCCGAGTATATCGCTGCCTTTGAACGTTTAAGATTTTCAATGTCCGCTTCATTTATTACGATGTCTAATGAGTTATCGGTTTCTTCTTCAAAGCAGACAATAAACTCTTTGCCGGTATCTGTTTGCCGGATACGGCTGCCTTCGGCTTTAATTTTACCCCCCTTATCGATTATTCCTGTTTCTAACATTGAGCTGAGTAAATCAATATAGCCTGAACCACAGATCCCCTTCGGTTTTTTATCTCCGATAGTAGAATATTTAACGCTAAAATCGGTTTTATTTATAGTTACCTTTTGGATTGCCCCGCTGCTTGCGCGCATGCCGCTGGTTACCCCGCTTCCTTCAAAGGCCGGGCCGGCGGAAGCCGCACAAGCGACCAGAAAATCTTTATTGCCCAGGACAATCTCTCCGTTTGTGCCGATATCAATTAATATGCAAAGTTTGTCCTTTTGATATATACCGCTAGAGAGGACTCCGGCTGTAGTATCTCCTCCAACATAGCTGGAAACTCCTGGCACGCATGAAAGCAGCCCTCTGGGGTTAATATTTATCCCCGCCTCTGCCGCGCGTAAAACAGGCAGAAAATTCGCCGTAGGCACATATGGTTCTTTACGGATGTGCCCCGGGTCAACGCTTAGGAGCAAATGGACCATTGTGGTATTGCCTGAACAAACAATACAATTAACATCATTTAAATCAACATTATTCTCAAGGGTCAAGTCGCGGATTATCTGATTCATTGTATTACAAACAGCTTCGTGCAATTTTTCTAATCCGTCGCTCTGGCCGGCATAGACAATGCGCGTGATTACATCATTTCCAAAAGTAGCCTGCTGGTTATAAGTCGCTTTTGTCCCCAGGATCTTTTTTGAATTTAAATCTACCAGCTGGCCGGAAATTGTAGTTGTGCCGATATCAAAACAAAGCCCAAAATTCCTGTCTGTGGTATCTCCTGATTCAACCAGGACAATCTCCACGGTATCGTTGCGTTTACCTAAGGTGACAGTGACCTTCCAGTCGGAATCACGTAGTAATTCACCCAATTGGCGGATATTAAATAAGCCGGTTTGTATTACGGGGAAATCCTCAAGGCTGCGCAGCGCGCGGTATAGCCTCTCTAAGTCACTTATGCTGTCATTAAGGGTCGGAGCAGACAATTCCAGATATAATTTTGTAGCAAAAGGAGAATGTTTGAAAAGGCCTTCTTTAAATTTTGTATTTACCGGCTGGATGTCCTCCGCCTTTGAATAAAGGCTGCCTAAGCGCTCTTCAAGCTCTGAAGGAGAAAGATTATCAAGGTTAAGCCGCGACTCTTTAGGGATCTCCACCTCTAAATCACTATGAATATTTGTAAGGCAGCCAAGGTATATATTATTTTTTCTTTCTTCCGGAGTAATTATGCCGTTAGGCTGGGTGCTAACCTGGCCTTTTTTAAGGATTACCTTGCATCTCCCGCAAACCCCGTCGCCGCCGCAGACAGAATTAATATATACCCCCGCGGAGATGGCCGCGGAAAGTATAGTCTTATCTTTCTCGACAAGAATGGATTTATTATCCGGCATGAAAGTGACTTTGAATTTTTGCATTGGTTAGAGTCAGTTTAAATTCTTTAAAAACGCGGGGATCCCTGCTGCTTCTTTGGGGCCTACGATTACCTTAAAACCTGATTTCTCTTCCAGGTCGCCGCTTAAGACGGCCACGTAACCCGGGATAATTAAATTTCTATGCTTTACCGCATCCTGAACTCCAAATTTATCCAATGATTTAGCGATGGATTCGGCATTGAATTTTTCCGCGGCCCAGGCGGTAAGCACAGACATTCCTTCGGTATCCACACTTAAAATATAGGAAGGTATCTTGCTGGCCTCTACTTCGCCTAAAACAGTAAAATAGCTTAATGAGAAATTAGTGGTTATTAAGACCGGTGATTCTGCGGTTGCTTTTCCCACAGGATAGAGCTTAGGTTCAATTTGCAAAGGTTTTTGCGGGTCAGTATAAATATTTTGCCTTAAGGTCAAGATAGCCAAAACCTCCCAGGCTTCTACGCCTTTAATCAAAACAAGCCCGGCATATTTAGCTATATAGGCTCCAGCCTCCACAGCTTCTTCGTAAAGATCATTTTTATCCACGATAGCCATGCTTGGATATCCCAATGAACGGTTTGATTTCTTAAGGGCCTGGCGGCGCAGCTGAGTTAAATCCCAAATCTTATCACTGACCGGTTTTACGCCGGTATCTAAAATCAGGTCGCGGACTCCTAATGAATTAAGTTCTTTGGCCAGTTGCGCAAGGCCGGAAATATCCTGCGCAACTACAACTAATGGAAGCTGAAATTCTTTGGCTATTGGCGCTATTTGGCTGAAATTATCTTTTGTCGCGCAATAAAGCAGGGGTTTACGCTCCCTGGCTGCGGAAGCGGCTTGTTTTAAAGCAACCAGGTCAGCACTCATTAACATAATCGGCAGAAGAGTGTTATTTAAGACTAATTCGGTTACCTCAAGGAATCTTTTTGCATCCGTATTCTTATTTATTGCGATAAGATTTACCTCCAGCAGCTGGCCTATGCGCTCAAACTTCAGCTGGTTAATCTTTTCAAGCCGCGTCTTTATTTCAATGTCAGGCAGGTTGTCTTCAATAATAAAACCCAGGCCCGCAGGGTTGCGAAATTTCTCCTCATGCCTGAACATTACTGTTTCATTTCCAATTTCAAACTTTGAATCACCGCTGCCTAAAGTGATAAGTTTAATTGGAGGCAGAGCCTGCTCCTCTAAGGCGGCTTTGGCCTCCGGTGAAATAAAGGGGCATTTCTCAATAGTCAGTGTTTTCTTAGCTAATTGCATCGCAAAAGCAAGGCAGGTAGCCAGGCCGCACTTGCGGCAATTTGTCTTAGGAAGTAACTTATAAATATCCAAACCAGAAAGTGCCATAATTATCTCCCATTAATTAAGCTGGCGAAGTAACCTGCGCCAAATCCATTGTCAATATTGACTACTGTAACTCCGGGTGAACATCCGTTTAGCATGGACAAAAGCGCAGCTAAGCCGGAAAAACTGGAACCATATCCACAGCTGGTCGGAACGGCAATAACAGGCGATTTAGTCAACCCGCTGACCAAGCTCGCTAAAGCTCCCTCCATACCCGCTACTACTATTATTACGTTAGCCTTTTCTAATTATCAACGTTACTCATTAAGCGGTGGACGCCTGCGACACCGACATCATAGAGTCTTTCAACACGGTTTCCCATTACTTGCAGGGTTTGCGCCGCTTCTTCAGCTATCGGAATATCGCTGGTGCCGGCGGAAATCACCAAAACATGCCCCTTTAAAGATTTCTTGGGGTTAGCCAAAAAATAACCGATTTTCGCCAGAGGGTTATATTTTAAAACAGGAATTGACTTTTTTAAGAAAGAAAATGCCGCCTTGTCTAATTTAGTTAAGAGCAGATCCTCTTTTAACTTAACTATTTTTTTAGCTATTTTTTGCAGGTGCTCTTTGTTTTTTCCCGGACAGTAAATTACTTCCGCAAACCCCTTACGCTTCTTCCGGTCAGTGTCAAGTTTGGCAAAACCCAAGTCGCAGAAACCTTCTTTTAATGACATTTATCTATAAGCCCCGGTAAATAAGAAAACCAAGGAGGGCGATTAAAAATATGGCAAGTATATAGAAATCATTAAAATAAAAGAAATCATGCAGCATATCCGGCAGGATCTTTTCTTCTTTCGTCTGGCTTCCTGAATGCGCTTGATGATGATCTTTTTTGTACAGCTCTACCTGATCTTTCTTAAATCTTAAATATAACCCGCCTATTTTATAGGCAGGGATTATTCCTTTCTCTGCCAGGTCCAAAACGTCTTTTTCAAATACCCCCAGGATAACCGAGACATCCCTGACTGTGAGCAATTTTTCTTCAGCCATTTTTAGTTTATTTTCCTATTTTACCCGCGGCAACCCAGCTATCAATCGCTTTACGCTCAAACTTCCAGTCATTGCCCTCTTTGTTACCCGGCATCTTTCCTGAATTAGCCCATTCCATTATTGAATTTAATTCCACTTCCAGGTATTTTGCCAGCTGCTCAGAATTAAGAAAATCATGCAGCATCGAACACTGTCCTTCCAGGATCGCGCCCTCAGCGACATTAAGTTTGGCTGGATAAATATGCCCCTCAACAATGGCTTGTGGAAGAAGTGTCAGCCTTTCTTTGGCGGTAATCTTTCCTTTGACATGTCCCCCGATAATTATATTATCGCCGATAATATCCGCGTTAATCAAAGCTGTAGAACCTATGGTAAGATTGCCCCGGGTGTCAAGGTTGCCTTCAAATTTACCGTTAATACGCAGATTAACCGGGTCTTTAAAAGATAAGCTTCCCTGCATTGCGGCATCAACATCCAAAGTCTTTTCTTCCAGCTTCTTTTTAAATGCCATGCGCACCCTCCTTGTTTTTAAACATAGGATTTTTCAAAAGGCGGCCCTCTATATAACGTAACAAATATAAAACAATCAAAACTAATATTGTGGCATAAATTGCCATCTTGTTAAATCCGCATCCCACTGCCAGGCCGATCCCTGAAACCACCCATAAGCTGGCGGCAGTAGTCAGGCCCCTTATGCCTTCCGGTTCGCGGATAATTGTTCCGGCGCCCAAAAACCCGATTCCCGTAATTACCCCTGCGGCAATACGGGCCGGGTCAAGCGCAACCTTATCTTTATATATATCAAAAACATATAAAGATGTCAACATGATAAGACAAGAACCTAAAGCTACTAAAATATGAGTGCGCAGGCCGGCCTCTCTGCGATGCACCTGCCTTTCAAGGCCGATTAACCCGCTTAAGGCCAAAGTTAATAATAAACGTGTAATCATTTGAAGATCAGTAGGCATTTGGCCCTCCCTCTAATTATTAAGCTGAGTATTTAAATACAGGTTATCTCTTGCGCCTTGCTTATAAAGAAAATAAGCGATCCCGCCAATCATAGCGGCATTATCCATACATAAGCCAAGGCTGGGGAAAAAACATTCAATACCCGAATCCCCGGCAGCCGAAAGTAATTCCCGGCGTAAGCTGCTATTCGCAGCCACGCCTCCACCAACTAAAAGCTGTTTCGCATTTTTAAGTTTACAGGACAGTAAAGATTTCTTTACCAGCACATTTATTACGCTTTCCTGGAAAGAAGCAGCCAGGTCGGAAACCAAGCTGCGGTCATGCGGCTTATTATCTTTTAAATAATATAAAACAGCCGTTTTTATTCCGCTAAAACTAAAATCCAGCTGACCCCTGGTGCCCGAACAGGAGAATTTAATTTTATGTTTATTGCCATTTTTGGCTAATTTTTCAATTAAGGGGCCGCCGGGATAACCCAGCCCCATGATTTTAGCTACTTTATCAAAAGCCTCGCCGCAGGCATCATCCTGGGTACGCCCCAAAACTTCTATATTAGAAAAATCCTTAACATAAAAAAGGCTTGTGTGGCCGCCAGAGGCCACTAAGGCTACACAGGGGAGTTTTATATTTCGATGGCAAAGGATATTGGCATAAATATGGCTGTGGACGTGATTAACGCCCAGGATAGGTTTTCCCAGACTCAATGCTAATGCCTTGGCAAAAGATACCCCTACTAAAAGCGAACCCGGCAGTCCAGGTCCCTTAGTAACCGCAATCAGATCTATGTCTTCCGCTTTGATCCCGGCCTGTTTAATTGCCGCGCGGTAAACTCCGGATATACTTTCCAATTGCAAGCGTGAAGCAATTTCAGGGATTACCCCGCCGTATTTACTATGAATTTTCAAACTTGAGACAACGACATTAGCCAAAATTGCCTTTCCGTCTTTAACTAAGCCGATTCCCGTCTCATCACAAGATGTCTCCACTCCCAGAACGATCATTTGGCTATCTCCGACACAAAAACAAGTTTATACCCTGATTTTACCAATTGCGGTATAGCTTCACTCAAAACAATAAGCGTATTCCTGCGGTCATGGCCTATGCCTACGGCCAGGCCATTTTTTTTAGCCAAATCCCTTAATTTAATTATCTGATCTTTTATATAAGCCGGGTCATCCAGGTTGTCCAGGAATATGTCTCTTTTAGCAAACCTCATCTTAATTCTTTTAGCTAACAATGAGCAGACGGATTTAGCTGTTACAAAACTGTCCAGAAAATATAATTTACGTTTTTTAGCTTCAGACAAAATTAAAGCACTTACCCTGCTGTCTTCGGTAATACGCGAGCCCATATGGTTGGATATGCCTCTTGCGAATAAAATTGAGTTTAAGTCCCGGTCAAGAATACCATGGATCTGTCCGGCGTTCATATCTGTTGTAATAGTGTTTTTTTCCAAGCGGTATTTTTCTTTAGGCTCCATCGGTAAATGCAGTATTATTTCAAATCCAAGATTATGCAAATTTTGCGCAACCCGCCTGGAATTATTCAGGTTTGGCAGGATTGCGCAAGTCAAAGGCTGTCTTATCCGCGCGGCGATTTCAAGATTATTCAAATGATACCCCCAATCATCTATTACGATAGCGATCTTTCCTTTCACAGGGGCTTGCTTAGGAGGAAGTTTTTTATATACCGAAGTCAAGATAAGCGCAATAAATATAAGCAGCGATAAAATTAAAGCTATGGCGATTGTCAGCTTTTTTTTCATAAAGTTAGATTTTTTCAGTTTTCTTATAAAGCTCTATGGCTTCTAAAGTATTGATTGCGCGCATTATTTGCAGATCGTTTTTATAGTCAAAGGCATCTTCCGGGGCCTTGTTCTTTTTGGCTCCAGGTTCGATCTCTTTAAATATCTCATCGCTCTTGCTGGTTTCCTTCTCTAGCTTATTATCGCCGCTTTCTTTAGCCTCTACTAAAATATCAGGGGTAATCCCCTTGCCATGAATAATTTTGCCTGAAGGAGTAAAATAATGGCTGGTAGTCAGCCGTAATGCCGAGCCGTCCCCCAGGGGGATAACTGTTTGAACGGAACCTTTGCCAAAAGATTTATTCCCGATAATGATCGCGCGTTTATAATCCTGCAGGACACCGGCAACGATTTCGCTTCCCGAAGCGGAACCTTCATTAATCAAAATTACCATCGGCAAATCCACTATCGCATTCCTGTCGCTAGAAAAGAATTCAAAATTCTGTCCTTGCTTTCTACCCTTAGTATAAGCGATCATTTTGTCGGCGGGGATAAACCTTCCGGCAACCTTTACGGCAACATCTAATAATCCTCCAGGGTTATTGCGCAGGTCTATAATCAATGCCTTCATATTTTGTTTGGACAAACTGCTCAAGGCATTATTTAATTCCCTTAAGGTGTTTTCGCGGAATTCAGCTAAACGTATATAACCAATGCTATCCTCCAATATCCGCGCCTGTTTAACATCTTTAATTTTTATGATGTCCCTGATGATTTTAAAATCCATAAGCTTCTTTTCGGAATCCCTTAATATGGTCAGGTTGACAACCTCACCCGGCTTCCCGCGCATCCTCTTAACAGCGTCAATAAGGGTCATTTCGCGGGTCAACTCAGCGTTAATTTTTACGATATGGTCATTTGCTTTTATACCGGCTTTCCAGGCAGGGGTATCTTCAATAGGGGTAATCACAGTCAACAACCCGTCTTTTATGGTGATCTCTATACCCAGCCCGCCAAACTTACCTTCTGTGTCTACTTTTAGTTCATTATAAGTTTCCGGATCCATAAATTGGCTGTGCGGATCAAGGGAAGCAAGCATTCCTTTTAATGCCCCATAGATTAAATCTTTGGGCTTTGTCTCTTCAGCATATTCGTTGTTGATAATGGCCAGGGTGTCGGAAAACAGTTCTACCTGCCGGTATAGATCATCCTGGTTCTTCTTTTTATTGGAGGAGTAAGCCCCTGTTAGGCCGGCAAACAAAAGCACAACTAATAAAATACCGAACAGTATCTTCTTACGCATCAGTCAACCTCCGCATAATTAATTCCCCGACCATTTTTGGATTAGCTTTACCGGCGCTTTTTTTCATAACCTGGCCCACTAAAAACATAAGCGCGTTTGTTTTTCCCGACTTGAAACTATTTACGGATTTTTCATTCTCCCGGATAACCCCGGAAATAATCTCCTCCAGCTCGGCAGTGTCAGATATCTGCAACATGTTATTTTCCCGGATTATAACCGCTGCCGGTTTTTGAGAGTCGATCATCTGCGCCAAAACAAGCTTGGCTGAAAGATGTGAAATTGATTGATTTTCCACAAAATTAATCAAGCTGATCAGCTCATCTTTATTAACATTCAGCTCATGCAGGTCAATTTTCCGGCAGTTAGCCTCGGAGGCCAACGGGCCGATCAACCAGTTAGCCATATTTTTTTTATCTGTCCCGGGATACTTCCGGATGCATTCTTCCGCGAATTGAGCATTTTTCTTAGAGCTGACCAGGATTTTGGCATCATATTCAGATAGTCCGTAATCCTGCATAAACCGCCGCATTTTATCCTGAGGCAGCTCCGGTAATTGCGATTTAATAAGAGAAACCATGGCCTGCTCAATGATAAAAACCGTCAAATCAGGGTCGGGAAAATACCTGTAATCCTTAGCCCCCTCTTTATTGCGCATGGAAACAGTTACTCCTTTATCTGTATCCCATAACCGGGTTTCCTGAGACATGGTTTGTCCGGATTCAAGCAATCCAGTCTGGCGGCTTACTTCAAAAGTCAAAGCGTCTTTGACTCCTTTAAAAGAGTTCATGTTTTTCAACTCCGCTTTAACACCTAATTCTTTTGCTCCTTCAGGCCGTAAGGAAATATTGGCATCGCAGCGTAAAGACCCTTTTTCCATATCGCAGTCTGAGACATCCAAATATTCAATAATATTTTTTAAATTGGTTAAATAATCAAATGCCTCTTGAGGGCTGTTTAAATCCGGCTCACTTACAATTTCAAGCAATGGGACTCCCGCGCGGTTAAAATCCACCAGGCTTGAGTTTGATTCATGGATAAGCTTACCGGCATCCTCTTCCAAATGCACACGGGTAATACCGATACGCTTTATTTTATCTCCGCTGAGTATATCCAGATAGCCGTTGCGTGATAAAGGTAAATCAAATTGCGAAATCTGGTAATTTTTCGGCAAATCCGGATAGAAATAGTTCTTCCGGTCAAATTTGGTATGCTCTTGTATTTGACATGAAAAGGCCAAGGCTAACTTAATCGCAAAACCCAGAGCTTGTTTGTTGTAGACCGGCAGGGTTCCGGGAAATCCCAGGCATACCGGACAAACTCCGGAATTGGGAGTCTGGCCAAAATCAATTGCGCAACCGCAAAATGCCTTGGTTTTAGTTTTTAACTGCAGGTGAACTTCCAAGCCGATAACTGTCTGATATTTCATAGCCGTGGTTTAATTTTGTGCCATTGTGTATTCTGTTCAAATGCATGGGCCAGCCTGAAAAGCATCTCTTCGTTAAACGGCTTAGCCATGATCTGCAGGCCTACGGGAAGGCCGTTTTTGGTAAACCCGCAGGGAATAGATATTGCCGGTATCCCCGCTAAATTTACAGATATAGTATATATATCCGAGAGGTACATTTGCAAAGGGTCAGCCGCTTTTTCACCGATTCTAAAAGCAGGGGTTGGTGAAGTAGGGGCGACAATACAATCAAAATCGTTAAAGACCGCATCAAAATCATTTTTTATAAGAGTACGTACCTTTAAAGCGCGCAAATAATACGCGTCATAATATCCATGCGATAAAGCGAATGTGCCTAAGATTATCCTGCGTTTGGCTTCTTCTCCAAATCCCTGCGCCCGGGTCTTCTTGTACATTTCAATAAGATTATCTGACTTGGCACGGTAACCGTATTGGACTCCGTCAAACCTGGCCAGGTTTGAACTGGCTTCGGCGGTAGCAACAATGTAGTAAACCGGAACAGCGTATTGCGTATGCGGCAGGCTTACCCGGCCGGAAACAGCTCCTAAGGATTTAAGCTTATTTACCGCTTCTTCGATAATAAGCTTAACCTCCGCATCCATTCCCTCAATAAAATATTCCCCGGGGATGCCGATTCTTACCCCTTTGATATCCTTGCCTAAACTATCAGTGTAATCCGGAACGCATTGATTTACCGAAGTTGAATCGCTAGGATCATAACCCGAGATAATCCGGGTTAATATTGCAGCGTCTTCTACGTCTTTTGTAATCGGGCCGATCTGATCGAGGCTTGAAGCAAAAGCAATTAATCCAAAACGCGAAACCCTGCCGTAGGTCGGTTTTAACCCTACCACCCCGCAAAAAGACGCCGGTTGGCGTATTGAGCCGCCCGTATCAGAACCTAAGGCCCAAACCGCTTCATCGCTTGCCACGGCAGCGGCAGAACCTCCTGAAGAACCTCCAGGTACGCATTCTAAATTCCAAGGGTTATGCGTCGGACCAAAACAAGAGTTTTCTGTGGATGAACCAAAAGCAAATTCATCCATATTCGCTTTTAAAGGGAAAATACTTCCGCCGGAGCTCTTTAGTTTATTGATAACTGTCGCATCGTATGGCGGACGGAAGTTACAAAGTATTTTTGAACAACATTCCGTATTTAATCCTTCGGTACAAATATTATCTTTGATTGTTATCGGCAGGCCGCCCAGGAAACCATTGGCCTGCGGGTTTAAACCGGCATCATCATTCGGCTTAAACCTGGCATAAGCCTTAACTTTAGGTTCAACCGCCTGTATGCGCGCATAAAGCGCATCCAGGATACTCTTAAGAATAACCTGTCGGTTTTTAAGTTTATCCAGTAATTCGTGGGCTGTAAGCTGATTTAATTCCATGATTATTCGATTATTTTCGGGACGCTGAAGAAATTCCCATTTTTGCTTGGAGCGTTTTCCAGGGCTTTATCGGGAGTTAAGCAAATATGCGGTTTATCTTCCCTCAATACATTGCTTATAGGCAAGATATGGCTGGCAGGTTTAACCTGGGCCGTATCCAAAACACTCAGCTTGTCTATAAAACCCAAAATATCATGCAATTGCAGGGATAGTTTTTCCAATTCAGCAGGCTGTAATTCAATCCGGGCCAAATGCGCAACTTGCTCGACAGTTTTTTTATCTATTGCCATCTTCTCTCCGTTTAAAAAATATTTTAACATCCTTTATTTCAAAAGTCAATGTGCGAATTAATCCCCGCAGCTGCGAGCAAGTTTCAAAGTAATTTGCGAGCGTTTAGCTGCGGGGATCAGGCCATCAGCCCATTTTAAGTTGACAAAGGGAATAAAACCTGTAAAATACTACTAATTAACTTTACTAAATATGGACAAAAAAACCATGAAATTAAAACCAAAATACTATTTAAACAAAGCAGGCCAATTCGTTATTGAAAATTATAACTACGCAAAGCCTTTTGCAAATTTCTTCCCGGGGATTGCCGGAAAATACGGTATCCCCATGTGGATTTTCTATGTTAACCGCGGCCAATGTATCTCCAGTTTCGGGATCAAAGATAAAGATCAAGCGATCCTTGAGTTCTTCCCGGCAAATAAATCCTGGCAGTTTGTCTCAACTCAGGGCTTCCGCACATTTATTAAAATTAAAACCCCAAAAGGACCGCTTTATTATGAGCCCTTTCATAACGGGTATATAAATCTAAGGTATCAAATAACCAACTCTATGCGCATAGATTCAAGCCGGCTTATTATAGAAGAAGACAACCTTACTTTAGGGGTTAGGAGCCGGGTGGAATATTTTGACATACCTAATGATGCTTATGCCGGATTAAGCCGCACAGTAACCATTGAGAACACCGGCAAAAAAAACAAATCCATACAACTTATTGACGGCCTGCCTCAGGTTGTCCCTTTCGGCACGCATAATTTCTTCTTAAAAAAACTCGGCCGGACTATTGAAGCATGGATGAATGTTGACAACCTGGACAATGACATCCCCTTTTACAAACTTGAGGTCGATCCTACCGACCGGCCGGAAGTAATACATATCGAAGGGGGAAATTTTTACCTTGGCTACCATTTTAAAGGCTCCAAGCCAGAGATCATCCGTCCCATTGTTGACCCGGAAGCTGTTTTTGGCTCCGTGACTGATTTTTCCTACCCCGCGCAATTTCTGGCTGTCCCCAAATTCTTATATCCGGCAAAGCAGATGACTAAAAGCAAAACTCCCGGCTCCCTCCTTTTGATGAACCTGGAGCTGGAGCCCAAAGAACAAAAAACATTCTACTCGATAATCGGCCAGGCACGCAATATTAAAACCTTAAATATTTTAGTTCCCAAGATTACCAGACTTGGCTATATAGAAAAGAAATTAGACGAAAACCTCGGGCTTATCCATAAATTAAAAGAAGGAATCCTTACTAACAGCAGTTCCAGGGAATTCAATCTATACGCCGGTCAGACCTACCTGGATAACATTATGCGCGGCGGTTACCCGGAAATCTTTAAATCCGGACTGGTTTTTTATCTTTATTCGCGCAAACACGGTGACCTGGAAAGAGACTATAATAAATTTCAACTGCAGCCAAACTATCTCTCGCAGGGCAATGGCAACTACCGGGATATAAACCAGAACCGGCGCAATGATTGTTGGTTTAATCCTGAAGTAAAAGACGAAAATGTGATCTTTTTTATGAATTTATTACAGGCTGACGGTTTTAACCCCCTGGTAATAAAACCTGACAGTTTCCTGTTTAAAGAAGGCCTTGATTTAGATGAACTGCTGCAATCAATAGCCAAAAAGAATGATATTGAAAAACTCGGCGTTTATTTAAAGACGCCTTTTACTCCGGGGGAACTAATCTTCTTCGTTGAGGAAAATAAGATTTCCCTGAATGTTTCTTACGATGATTTCCTCGAAGTAATCCTCTCCTCTTCTTTAAAAACCCAGGAGGCAGAGCATGCGGAAGGATACTGGACTGACCATTGGACCTATAATTTAGATTTAATCGACAGCTACCTGAGAATTTACCCGGAAAAATTTAACGAATTATTCTTTGAGAAAAAAGTTTTTTCTTTCTATGACAATGCCGAATTAGTCAGGCCTCGCAGTGAAAAATATATGCTTTATAACGGCAAGCCCCGGCAATTGCACTGCCTGGTGATGGATGGCGCAAAAAAAGAGATCTTGCGCAAACGGCCAAACAACCCGCATATCTTAAGAACTAAAAACGGCAGCGGTGAAATTTATTATACCACGCTTATTGGCAAGCTTCTGTGCCTGGCGGCCAATAAACTGGCTTCCCTGGACCCTTGCGGCTGCGGCATTGAAATGGAGGCAGGAAAACCTAATTGGTTTGATTCACTTAACGGGCTGCCTGCCCTCTTTGGGTCATCAACCTGCGAAACTTTTGAACTTAAGCGCCTGCTTAAGAAAATCAAGGGGGCTTTAGAAACTTCTCAAGTTAATGAAATTGAGCTTGCTGAAGAAATAGCTGAATTTATTAAGCAGCTCTCTGCTATCATACCCGAAGAAGATTTTTCCTACTGGGATAAAAGCAATACAATAAAAGAAACTTACCGGCTCAATAGCCGCCTTGGTTTTTCAGGTAATCTAGTATATATGCAAAGCAAAGAGCTGGCCTCTTTTTTAAATGCCGCTTTAAATAAAGTTGAAGCCGGCTTGAACAAAGCATTCAATAAAACGCAGGGCACTTACAATTCATATTTTATCAACGAAGTTACTGAGTTTGACTTGATCAAAGACCACTACATAAAACCCAGGAAATTCGTACAAAAGCCCGCTCCTTTATTTCTGGAAGGGCAAATGCACGCATTAAGGTTATCCAGGGATATTAATCAGGCTGCCGGTATTTATAAGGCTACCAAAAAAAGCGCGCTTTTTGATAAGAAATTACTGATGTATAAAGTAACTGCTCCGTTAGAGAGTATGCCGAAAGAGATCGGCAGGTGCCGGATATTTACTCCGGGATGGCTGGAGAATGAGTCCATCTGGCTGCATATGGAATATAAATATATGCTGGAATTGCTTAAAACCGGGCTGATTAAGGAATTTTATGCAGAATTTAAGAATGTGCTTATACCCTTCCAGGACCCGCAAAGATACGGGCGCAGTATCCTGGAAAATTCTTCTTTTTTAGCAAGCAGTGCCTTCCCAAACAGCAATTTACATGGCAATGGCTTTGTAGCCAGATTATCCGGTTCAACCGCAGAATTCCTGCAAATCTGGTTGATCATGAATACCGGAACCGAGCCATTTTATTTAGACAATAACAAACAGCTTAACCTGACCTTTAAACCCTTACTGCCGAATTGGTTATTTGACCGTCAAGGCAGGTATTCTTTTAATTTCCTGAGTTCTATCCGCTTAACTTATTATAACCCCGGGAAAAAAGACACCTTCGGGAAAAACAGGGCCGAAATATCCAAAATAATCCTTTTTGAGAATGGAGCCCCTACGCAGATAAGCGGCGCAACCATCCCCTCGCCCTACGCTCAAAAAATAAGATCCCGCCAAATCGACAAAATTGATATATATCTCAAATAAGAAATCCGGGTAGATAGCAGTCGGTAGATAGTATTTAGAATTTACGGCGATAATAAGCGCGGAAAATATGCGCGGTATCTATAGTAAGCAAAGTACCCCCATAAGGGTCAAGCGTCATATTGCCCAAATTACTGGTATTGCCTTCTCCATATTGCAGGGTGAATTCATCGTCTTTTGAAGGCATATACCTGAATTCGCTGAAGAAATTATGGTGGCCAAGTGGGTTGGTTTCACCGGCAACCAAACGATCGGTATCCTGCCATCTGGAATAAGTATATTTAAAGGCCAGGCCAATCTTCTCGCAAGGCAGGTAAGTCATTTCAATACCCACATGATTCATGCTATCCGAATTTTGCCCCGCACTTTCAAATTCATTACGCGCATAATCAAGGTAAACTTCCATCCTGTCTAAGGGCTGGATCTTCAGCCCTGTCTTAAAAACATTGTAAAATTCATAGGGGGCCTGGGGGAAAACCCCCTGGCTGAAAAGAAACGGGTCGCGGAAACGGTAAAGATTCCCATTCTGGGTAAGAGTCCCGAAAAGCGTAGTATCATTTCTTAATGTATTGCTCGGGAAACCATCATACGCCAGGCTATAATCATTAGTGCGCTCATATATACCGTCCAGGCTTAACCAGTCAAAGAAGTCATAGTTAAGCCCGAAAGAGCCGGTTTTAAGCGTAGGGTCATTTCCGTCCGGGACCGCGGAATTGTTAAAAAACTTTCCCGTATTGCCATCATAGATAAACGGGTCAACTCCGGCTATTGTATGCGGCAGCTTCTGGTAAATACCCAGGGCTTTAGCGCTAAGTTTGTCCGTAACCATGACCATCAATTCATCGCGCACCACATTTTCAATGAATTTTCCGTTAACATTATGCACGTTACGCACATCAAAAAGGTTGGATAATCTATTTTCCAGAATGGTCTCGACCCTGAAACCCCAGACATTCCTGCCGGTGTCAATGCCGTCTCCAATCCTGGTAGCATTAAGTTCATCCCACTTAGTAGCATTCTTATACAAACCGGAAGAATAATAATCAAACGGCTTGCGGAAATGGATATGCCTGCTCCAGAAAGTATCCTGGCGGGTATTATGATAATTGGATAAAGAAGAATCGAAACCCTCATCCATGCGGCTGGCGAAAAACTTGCTCTTAACCAGAAACGTCTCAGCCTTATCCAGGGTTATCTCATCATAGCCGTATTTTAAATCCATAATGCTTTGCTGCGGATAACGGGTGATAAACGAAAAGTAATACGCATTTCCGCGGGATTCAGTTTTGTAAATGGAATTAGTCTGGTCATAAAATGATTTTGAACTCAATACCTCTGCCTGGGCTTTTAAACCGTCAGCAAACTCATATCCTAAATCTACTCCTCCTACATAATTCTGGCTGTCCAGCTTATTATTATCATTAACCTTAAATCCTAAACGGCTGGTGAGCGTCCCCCCAACCATAAAATTCTCAGCCAAATAATGCTTAAGGCGGCTGGCGGTAATCAGGTTATCCACCTCTCCATAATCCTGCCAGAGGTTTTTGGGTGTAGCAACCGTGGTATCAAAATTTGTTTCATCCGCCGGCTTGAACGAAAACGAGAACCCGCGCAAGGCAGTTAAATATTTACCCGTGGAATCCTTTGAAAGGAACGAAAGCGAATCATCCCATAAACCTTTAGTGAAACTGGGAACAGGAATATCGGCGGAATTAAAATTGCCCGGTTTATAGCTGCGTAACCATGGACTGTCCTGCCACCAAATATGGTGGTTAGATATCCCCATTGGATCATCAGATGTGTAAGCCTGGTCCTGATAAGCCATGGGGAAAACGCGGAATTTTACCTGGTCATTAAAATAATCCAGCCACAACTCGCGTAAAGGCTGAAACTGGCGGTGAATTTTCATTTCCGGTATGTCAAAAGTAGCTGCGGTAAATCTATTGCCGGTTGCCGTAAGAGGAGAAGTCCACTCGTCATTTACTTTAATCTCCGGAATCTGGAAAGTATCCCCTAACCTTGAAGTATAGGCGGTTTGATTAACCACATGGGCTGTATTTGACCAATACAAAAGCTGTATCTCCGCGGTATCTCCGTTTGAACCGGTAATGGTAGTCTTGTCGCCTTTGCCCACAAAGCTCCAGGGATCTACCGTAATATTGGAGTGAAAATTAAAACCTTCCTTATTTTCAGTATCCAGGTTTACGCTCAAGGAATCATAAATCCGCGGGTCAAAAGTATTGAACCTGTTATCAAATGCCGCATCTGAGCTCATGCGGAAGCTTTTTGATTTTTCATTTAAATCAAAGTTGGCGCGTTTCCAGATAAAATCATCCGGAGTAACTCCAAAACTAAGTTGCATGTCTCCGCTTACCCTTAACGGCCCGGCTTTAAAACCTCTTTTTTCCTCTTCTTTCTTTTCAATATCCTGCGCAGAAGCATAAGCAGGCAGCCAGGTTGGTTCAGGGCTTTTTAAATTATTAAGCGCTTCATCCATTGCCTCTTCCTTTGATAACACAGGTATCTGAACCTGATTAACCAGGGGAGCCTCTTTTGGAATAGGCCGTTTGCCTTTTTTGCGCAGCTCTACATTGAATATTTTATTGATGTATTCTTTAGCCTGCTGATTGTCAGGGTCGATTGAGAGTACCTTGGTAAAGGCTGAAAGGGATTCGTCGGTTTTATCCTGGATATAAAGAATTTTGCCTATTTCACAAAGATAATCTACTTCCAGGGTTTGACTAAACGCGGGGGTGGCGAATAAAAATAAAAGCGCTAAAGAAGCTAGCGCCGCAGTTTTATATATAAATAATTGCCTAATCATATAGCAAATATTATATATAAAACTTAAAATTTAGTCAATATCTATGACTAAAGGACCAGGCTATAAACTTGAAATGGTTAACCGACCTGGCCGCCTAATTTTTCAGTAGCGGTAAGCCGGATACTCAAGGTATGCACAAAAACAACGAGAAAGAACTTTCCTTTGTTTACTGCCAGCAGGCTCCCCTTAACTTTACAAAAGAAATGTTCTCTTTTCTCCAGGGTATTTCTTTCTTTCAGGACATAGAGATACGGGGCTGGTTTTTCTACATCAGCTTTTTCGACTTGTTTTACTATGCAGCCAAAATGCCTTCGCACCACGCTGTGAACGCCTTCTTTATCGGTTACCTCTGAACTGGCGATCACCCTGCGGCTTCTGTCGGCGGAGGTCAAATTCTTATAAAGTAAATCACGCATATCTTCCTTAAAATTAGCTGGATTGCCAATTGGCAATCCAGCTCCCCTTCGTGGCTAGTGGGGATAATAGTGAAACTAGAATTACAAGACAATTATGCAATTAAAAAAAGGCCATTTCAATAGGAAATGGCCTTAAAAAGAAAGCGGTTGCTTTAGTTATCGACGAAGGGATTAATTACCGGGCTTTTTAAAATACAGGCGGGGTTCTTTGCCCTGGAGTATCCTTGAAAGATTGGATTTATGACGGATAAGCACAAAAAGACAAAGTATTGTGCTGGCAACCGTCAATATAACCGGCTGCTTAAAGAATAGGATAGAAACCGGCAGGGCAATTGCCGCCGTAATCGAAGCCAAAGAAACTATTCTTGAAACCATAAAGACGGTTACCCAGGTTAATACTAATATACTTATTACCATACTTAATCCGGGTAATCTTAGAGTCAATCCAAGCAAGACGCCAAATGTAGTCGCAATGCCTTTGCCGCCTTTAAATCTAAGGAAAATAGTCCAGTTATGCCCGCAAATAGAGCATAACCCCATGATAATACGCAGGTTTTGACTCTCTAATAAAATAGTTTTACTGGAGAATAAATCTCCCAGGAAGACAACTACTATGAAACCTTTCAGGATATCTAACAACAAAACCGTAATTCCCGGGCCCTTACCCAGGGCGCGCATGGCATTAGTTGCGCCAACATTACCTGAACCAATCTTGCGTATATCAACACCCTTAAGAATTCTGCCAAAAAGATAGGCTGTAGGTATTGATCCTAACAAATAACTAATTATTAAGGCGGCGATTATCCAAAGCATATAAAATTTTAAACCCTCTTTTTACGTAATCTATCCCTGAAATAACGGTAAAGATTACCGCAATCCACCAGACAAAAACAGCTAATTCATATTGCAGCAATACGCAAAGCACTGAAAACATTTGAAAGGTGGTAGTAAGCTTACCCCATTTTGTAGGATGGACATCTAAGGATTGCTTAACCATATAAATGACCACTGCCCCTATTATGATAATGATATCCCGCGATATAACTATAAAACTTACCCAAAGCGGGAATTTTAACGCAAGCCTGCTTATGGGTGATAAAAAAATAAAAGCGCTCATCAGCAAAAGCTTATCCCCCAGAGGGTCTAAAATTAATCCCGCCTTTGACTGCAACTTGGCTTTTCTGGCGATAAAACCATCCAGGCCATCGGAAATAACCCCCAGAATAAATATAACCAAAGCCAGGATTCTTAAAAATTGTCTTTCGGGAGTATAATACACAAGACAGGCAATAAAAAATGGCACGCTTAAAATACGGAACGTTGAGATTTTATTCGCTATATTCATTTAATTATCCTTATGCGGTGTATCGGCCAATAAATAACCATAGCCTGGCCAAGTAAATTCTTTTTAGGCACAAACCCCCAGTAACGGCTGTCCTTGGAAGAAAGAGAGTTATCACCTAAAACAAAATAGGAATCTTTCGGCACAACAATTTTTTGTCCTTCCGCAGCAAAATCCCCCCTATTATAGTAGTATATCTGTTTAAAAATAGGCTCTTCCACAGGCAAGTCGTTAATATAGATTGAGCCGCCTTTAATCTCCACGGTTTCACCCGGCAGGCCGACTAATCTCTTGATAAAATCTTTATTTTTATCCTCAGGGTAAATAAAAACTACCACCTCTCCTCTTTTTGGCTCCCTCAGGGCCGGCAGATAAAAATCAAGCAGCGGTACCTTGGCGCCGTAAATAAACTTATTTACTAATATCAGGTCTCCTTCCTGCAAGGTCATGCGCATCGATCCAGTGGGAATTTTAAAAGCCTGGACCAGGAATGTACGGATAACCATAGCCAGTAAGAAAGCTATAACAATAGATTCAACCCAATCACGTAATACAGATTTCTTTTTTAAACTCATATTTTTAATACCTCCAGAAATGCCTCTTGCGGGATCTCAACCTTGCCAAACTGCTTTAATCGTTTTTTGCCTTTCTTCTGTATATCCCAGAGCTTGCGTTTACGGGTAATGTCCCCTCCGGAACATTTACTCGTGGCATGTTTTCCAACCGGCCTGACCTTTTCAGAAGCCAGGATCTGGCTGCCTATAGCCGCCTGGATAACCACTTCAAACAACTGACGGGGAATCAGTTCTTTTAATTTACTTACTAAAAGATGGGCGCGTGAAGTCGCCTTTTCTTTAAACATCAGCGATGAAAAAGCATCGCAGACCTGGCTGTTTAACAATATATCAAGTTTCACCAATTTCGTCGGCACATATTCCTTAAATTCATAATCCATAGAGCCGTATCCGCGGGTAATCGATTTAATCCGGTCATAAAAATCAACGATTATTTCAGAAAGAGGAATCTGAAAGATCACTTTTACGCGGTCTTCACTCAGGTACTCATTTGAAACAAATATCCCTCTTCGGGATTTTGTAAAATCGCATACCGCTTCAATGGAATCAACCGGAACAATCATCAAGAGACTTGCATAAGGCTCCTGTGCTTCGGCGATATCCTGGGAGGAGCAGAGTTTAGTCGGGGTATCCACTTCAATAAGCCGGCCATCCTTAGTTTTTATACGGTAAACTACATTTGGAACAGTAAGAATAAGGTTCAGATTGTATTCACGCTCAAGGCGTTCCTGGACAATCTCCATATGTAAAAGCCCCAGGAAACCGCAACGAAAACCCGTCCCGAATGACTGGGAATTCTCCGGTTCAAATACAAAAGAAGCATCTGAAAGCTTTAATTTATCCATAGCATCGCGTAATTCCGGAAAATCAGCCGGGTTAACCGGATAGATGCCGCAGAAAACCAAAGGCTTGACCTTACGGTAACCCGGTAAAGCAACGGAACAGGGATTCTTGGGATCGGTAATCGTGTCACCAATAATCACTTCCCGGGGATCACGCATGTTCGCGGTAAAGTAACCGACTTCCCCGCAGGTCAGGGAATCAACGGCTGTGTATTTCAAATCTTTAAAGACTCCCAGTTCTTCAATTTTATAGATTTTACCCGCATGGAACATTTTTAACTGGGTTTTAGGAGTAATTTGCCCATCGATAACTTTTACAAAAACGACCACCCCTTTAAAAGCGTCAAAACGGCAATCGAAAATTAAAGCCTTAAGCGGTTCATCGATTTCTCCTCCAGGGGCGGGGATTGTTTCAATGATCCTGTCTAAAATCTCGATAACCCCTTTACCTTCTTTCGCTGATGCCAGGATAATCTCCTCTTCTTTAAATCCAAGGACAGTTTCTACCTGAGTCTTGACGCGCGCTACATCGGCGGAAATCAAATCAATCTTATTAATTACCGGAATAACATGAAGGTTGTTTTCCAACGCCAGATAATAATTGCCTACGGTTTGGGCTTCTATGCCCTGACCGGCATCCACCACAAGTATAGCGCCTTCACAGGCAGCTAAAGATTTGGACACTTCATAAGTAAAATCCACATGGCCAGGAGTATCGATTAAATTCAGGATGTACTCTTTATTGAATTTCTTAGAGAAATAATTTAACCTGACCATGGAAGCCTTAATGGTTATGCCGCGTTCTTTCTCCAATTCCATGTCATCAAGCAGCTGGTCTCCTTTGTGACGGATATCAACAGCTCCGGTAAGTTCCAGAATCCTGTCGGCCAGAGTAGATTTACCATGGTCAATGTGAGCGATAATTGAAAAATTCCTAAGCAGCGATCTATCCATTTTTTTTACATAACTCCAGCATCTTCTCTACAACCCCTTCTATGGGAAGCTCCGTAGTATCGATATAAATCGCATCTATGGCCTTACGCAAAGGGGAAACCTCCCGGCTGGAATCAATTTTATCCCTATTGGCCAGATCTTTAGCGACATCAACTTCGGCGACATCCTGGTTTAACCCTTTTAATTCTTTGAAACGCCTGTTCGTGCGTACCTCTGAAGAAGCATCAATAAAGAACTTTTTCTGGGCATCAGGAAAAACTACCGTGCCTATATCCCTTCCCTCTAAAACACAATCACCCTTCTGCCCGAGTTCTCTTTGCAGCTTAACCAACACCTGACGCACACCTTTAATTTTAGAAACATCGGAAACAAACCTGGTAATCCGGGGCTGGCGTATATCCAAAGAAACATCCCTGCCGTCAAGAAAAACGCTTAATGAGCCGTCATGATTGCTGCGTAAATCTATTCTTGCTTTTAAAGCCAGCTCGTTGATTTTATTCTCGTCACTAACATCGATGTTATTTTCCAGTACTTTCAAAGTCAACGCCCTATACATCGCACCGGTATCTATATAAAGGAAACCCAGCTTTTTAGCCAGGATTTTGGCTACCGTACTCTTTCCAGCTCCGGCTGGACCATCAATGGCAACAATCATCCCAGTTTCTCTCTTTTTTTATTGGCGGCTGAAAGGATATTTACTAATAATTTCTTGTTTTTGCTTTTCAAGGCAAGTTTTAAAACGGTAAGCTTAGCTTGGAAGGCTGATATAGAAGACAACAAGTTCCTCTGGTTGTTTAAAAAAACTTCACTCCAAAGATTGGCGTCTGAAGCCGAAATCCGCGTGGAATCCTTTAGTCCTCCGGAACTTAAACTTAAATATTGCGTTGGAATACAACCGATAAGGGAAAAGGCAGCGGCATGCGGCAGGTGGCTGGTAAAAGCTAAAATCCGGTCATGTTTTTCCGGGGAAAGAATGACTACCCGGCTGCCTAATTTACGCCAAAGAAGAACAACTTTTTTCAAAATCATTTTATTGGTTTTAGCGTTGGGGGTAATAATACAAATGGAATTTTTGAAAATATCTTTCTGAAGATTAGCTGCCCCCTTTCGTTCCGAACCCGCCAATGGGTGACATCCGATAAAATTAGGGATAAGCGGACTTATTTTAGAAACAAGACCCTCTTTAGTGCTGCCTACGTCAATAACTATACAATCTTTCTTTATCTTTTTTGCGATCTTAAACGCGGTATCAATGATTGCATTAATCGGCATTGCCAATACAATGAGGTCAGCGTCTTTTACCGCTTCCAGGGACCTGCCTGCATAATCAATGGCTCCGGATTTCCTGGCTAAGCTGGCATTTTTTTGATGGCGGCTTAATCCAGTGATCCGGGCAACTAAATGTTTTTCTTTTAAAGCCAGCCCCAGAGATCCCCCGATTAAACCAGTCCCGATAATTACTGTCTTATTAAACAGCCGCATTAAATCGTCCTCCCCACAGAATCAGCAATTCCTTTAAGCTCGCCCATAAGGGTAGAAAATTTATCAGGGACAAGCGACTGTTCGCCGTCAGAAACAGCCTCTTCGGGATGATTGTGGACTTCAATAATTAAACCGTCGCAACCGGCGGCAACTCCTGCCTTAGCCAAAGCCGGCACCAATCCCCATTTGCCGGCAGCATGTGACGGATCGACTATAATCGGCAGATGAGACAACTGCTTGGTAACCGGAATTGCGCTTATATCAAGAGTATTCCGCGTAGAATCTTCAAAGGTGCGTATTCCCCTTTCGCAAAGAATCACCGAGAAATTGCCTCCGCTTAATATATACTCAGCGGACATAAGCATATCCTTAACAGAAGAGGCCATCCCGCGTTTTAAGAGTACGGGTTTCTTGGCAGCCCCAACCTCCTTTAGCAAATTAAAATTCTGCATATTCCGGCAGCCAATCTGCAGGATATCGACATAATCAGCCACCAGCCCCACATCACGCGGATCCATTACTTCGCTTACTGTGACTAAATTTAATTCAGTACCTACCTCCCTAAGCATCTGCAGGCCTGCTTTACCTAATCCCTGGAAACTGTAAGGAGATGTCCTGGGCTTAAAAGCCCCGCCGCGAAGGACAGTGGCGCCGGCTTTCTTTATTTGGCTGCCGATTTCAAACAAGCGGTCGATATTCTCAATCGAGCAGGGCCCGGCCATAATCACTAAAGCCTTGCCCCCTATTTTTACCCCCTTACCAAGATCAATTACCGAATCCTCTTTTTTGAACTCACGGGAAACCAGCCGATATGGAGCAAGCACGGGAATGACTTTCTCAACTCCCGGGAAGACCTCTAAGGGGGTAACCCGCAAGACATCTTCCGGGCCGATAACCCCGATGATTGTCCTCTCTGAACCCTTAGAAACATGAGGAGTTAGACCCAACCCTTTTACCTTTTCAATAATATGGTTAACTTCTGCTTCGGTAGCCTGCGGCCTTAGAACAATAATCATTAGATTTTCTCCTTAAGCACTTTTCTTAAAACACGGATGAATCTTTCATTTTCTTTTTGGGTACCGATAGTTACACGGATAAAATCTTTTAAGCCATATTGTTTCATGTCCCGGACAATTACTCCAAATTTAAGCATAGCTTTGAAAACTTCCAAACTATCTTTGCCTGTATCAACCAGGATAAAATTCGCCACTGAAGGCAGGAAACCGAGCCCCATCCCGGAAAGCTCCTTATAAATAAAATCTTTACCCGTCAGCACCATCCTGCGCGACTTCTTAAGGAAATCCTTGTCGTCTAAAGCGGCCAGCCCTGCCTCCTGCGCCAGCATATTAACGTTAAAGGGCTGCCTGACCCTTTCCATGTAAGAAATAAGTTCGCCCTCGGCAACAGCGTATCCCAGTCGTAATCCTGCCAAGCCATATGCCTTGGAAAAAGTCTTAAGGATAATAATCTTCTTTTTTCTTCTCAAATAAGACAAGGAATCCGGGTAATCGTCAACATCAATAAAAGCATCATAGGCTTCATCAAAAACAACCACTACTGATTCAGGCAGGGCGCTCAGGAAATCGGCGACTTCATATTTAGTTACATATGTGCCGGTTGGGTTGTTAGGGTTAGCGATAAAAACTAACTTTGTTTTTTTATCTACCAGCTTAAGCATCGCAGCAAGGTCATATTTAAAATAACGTAAAGGCGCCTTCTTGATCTTACGGTCATTGACCTGCGCGATAATTTCATATTCCAGAAATGTCGTATCAGAAGTAACGATATTTTCATCGGGCTCCACAAAAGTCTTAATCACTACATCGATAAGTTCATCAGAACCATTACCAAGGATAAAATTCTCCGGCTCAAGGGAAAAATACCTGGCCAGGCGCTTCTTCAAATAAAACCCCTGCGCATCCGGATAACGGTTGATTCCATTCAAGCACTTTTTTATCGCGTTGACCGCTTTGGGTGAAGGGCCAAGCGGATTTTCATTAGAAGCCAGCTTGATTACCTGCTTTAACCCTAGCTGCCTTTTGGTTTCCTCAATCGGCTTTCCGGGAACATAAGGTTTTACATTCAAAACACTGTTACGCACCAATTCTTTCACTTTACTATCACTCTCCTATAGGGTAAGAACCCAGTATCTTTAAATATGTACATCTACGTTCCAACTCCTTTAACGCCTTCTTAATCTTATAATCATCCTGATGTCCTGAAATATCAACAAAGAAATAATATTCCCAGGCCTTCTTTTTTGACGGCCGGGATTCAATCTTTGTAAGGTTAACTCCATATTTACGAAAAGGCAAAAGCATCTCATACAAAGCGCCTACGTGGTCTTTAATTGAAAAGAGTAACGAAGTCTTATCATGCCCTGTACGGGCTGCAACATTTTTGCCCACCACCAGGAAACGAGTGATATTTTGTAAAGAATCCTGAATGCCGCAAGAGAGCACTTTTAATCCATATACCTTAGAAGCCAAAAGAGAAGCGATAGCCGCGCTGTTTTTCTCTTTTCTTGCCAGTTCAGCCGCACGGGTAGTACTGGATACGTCTATCAGCTCGGCATTAGGCAAATTCTTTTGCAGCCAGATACGGCATTGGCCAAAAACCTGGGGGTTAGAATAAATCTTATGGATTTTATTTTTCGGGCAATTTGCTAACAAATTATGCGACACATTTAAGATAACCTGCGAACAAATCTTCAGTTCTGAATCTACCAGCATGTCTAAAGTGTGAGTTACCGCTCCCTCAATAGAATTCTCCACAGGCACAACTCCGTAATCCGCCGCTCCTCTTTCTACCTCCAGAAATACTTCAGGGATGCTTCCGCAGGCAACATAATCCATCTGTGAACCAAATCTTTTTAAAGCCGCCAGGTTACTGAAAGAAGCCTGAGGCCCCATATAAGCAACTTTTAAAAGTTTTTCCAAAGCAAGGCTGGCGGACATAATTTCCCGGTATATTGCTTCAAGGGCGCTCTTTTTCAGAGGCCCCTTATTCAAACTGGAGATTCTACGCAAAACCTGCATCTCTCTTTCGGGCGAATAAATACATTTACCGGTGTTAATCTTTTCCTTGCCGATATCCTTGGTTGTTTCAGCCCGCAAATTCAATAAATTGATCAGCTTCCGGTCGAGCATATCAATCTTCTTACGCATTTTGTCCAGGGTCATTTTTAGCCTCCAGATTCTCATCGGGTACCGGTTCAATATCAGTTTTTGCTTCCATTTCCTTAGCCATGGCGCTAAATTCATCCATTTTAGGAAGATCATCTAAGGACTTCAAACCGAAATGCTCTAAAAACTGCCGGGTTGTGCCATAAACAAAAGGCCTGCCGGGGATCTTTTTCCTGCCGCAGATACGAATCAAATTTTTATCCAGGAGGCTTTTCATTACGCCATCGACGTTTACATTCCTCAAAGACTCAATTTCAGCCCTGGTGAGCGGTTGTTTATAAGCGATAATCGCCAGACTTTCAAGAGCAGGCTTGGATAATTTATCGCTGAACCGGCATTTAAATAGTTTCTTTAAGAACGGCGCAAAAGCAGTGGAGGTAATCATTTGAAACCCTCCGGCAATTTCAACTATACGCAGGCCCCGGTTTTGAGCTTCGTATTCTGTTTTTAACTCATCGATATTCTTACGCACGCCGGCTGCGTCCGGAATATCCAGGACTTTTTTTATCTGTTCCATAGTCAACGGCTTATCCGATGCGAAAATCAAGGCTTCTATGGCTGATTTCAGGTTATTTTCTTCCATGGCTTTATTTTAAACGCCTTTGTTTATAAACCAGATTCAATAATTCTTCAGTAGTAACAACCTGAGTATTTGATTCCAGAACTTTTTTAATCATACTGGTGGCTTCGGCTCTTTTATATTCCAGCTGTAACAATACATCTAAAGCTTCTTCAGATATATCTTTTGCCGCAGATTTTACCTGCATATCGCGGTCCTGGATCAAACCAAATTTACCTACTTTATTTTGCAGCTTAGCCACAATTTCTTTAGCCCTCTGCTCGCCTATACCGGGGAGGGACTTAAGAAAGACTAAATCTCCTTCATCAATCGCCCTGGCTATCGATGAAATAGGCTTATTCAACGCTCTTAACGCAGCGCGCGGGCCTATCCCCGAAACAGTAATAAAAACTTCAAAAAAATCTTTCTCTACCTGGCTTAAGAATCCGATCAGTATCGGAAGACTCTTGGCCTGATCTACCTGGTAATAATGGTAGGTCAACAAGGTAATTTTACCGTCCGAACCGCATGACTCATCAATACGCTGCATAACGCAGGCAGGAATAAGCACATCATAACCCATTCCTCCTAAGTCCAGGACTAAACAATTTGTCCCTTTTTCCGAGATCTTGCCAGTAATTCTAGAGATCATATTCTTGACTTCATAATATAGCTATGCGCTATAGCCAAGGCTAAGGCGTCAGTAACATCCATATAGGATGGCAATGTTTTCAGGCCTAAAGTATTGGCAACCATCCTCTGAACCTGGGCTTTAGAAGCCAGCCCCTTGCCGACTATTGCCTTTTTTATACGAGTGGCGCTATATTCAAAGAAAGGAATCTTCTTGTTTGCCGCCGCCAGGCAAATGACTCCTCTTGCCTGGCCTAAAATATAAGATGTCGTGGGGTGCCGGTAATGCGAATATATTTTCTCGAGCACCAGGCAATGCGGAGACGTATCATCAATTAATTTAATAATCCCGCGGTATATTTTTTCCAGCCGCTTTGAAGTATCCTCTTTTGCCTGAGTCTGGATTATTCCCGCTTCAACTAAAACTAAACAATTTCCTTTTACCTGAATCAGGCCATAGCCAGTGGTAGCTAAGGCAGGGTCGATCCCTAAAATAATCATCCTTCAGAAGCAACCTCATTCATAATTTCATCCGGGATATCAAAATTAGCGTAAACCTGCTGCACATCGTCATGTTCTTCCAGGGTCTCCACTAAAGCCAGCACCTGTCTTGCCTCGTTTCCTGTAACCTTTACGGTAGAAGAGGGAATCATGGTTAATTCAGCATCAGCCCATTTAATCCCCTTGTCCTGAAGCGCCTGTTTTACCTTTTCTAAATCCTGAACCGAGGTAAAAATTTCATAGAGATCATCTTCATGCTTCATGTCTTCAGCCCCGGCATCCAGGACAATATTCATAAGCTCATCTTCCTTAACCGTATCTTTAGAAACTGAAATATAACCTTTTTGCGTGAACATCCAGCTGACTGAACCGGCACCGGCCATATTTCCGGCTCGTTTTGACATAATATTGCGCAGCTCAGCAGTTGTACGATTCTTGTTATCGGTAAGCGAATCAACCAAAATCGCCACGCCTCCCGGGCCATAAGCCTCATACATCACCGCCTCATAAACTACCCCGGGAAGCTCTCCGGTACCCCGCTTAATCGCCATCTTTACATTATCCGAAGGCATATTCGCTTCCTTGGCCTTCTGCATTATCGCGCGCAGGCGCGGATTTGTATCGGGGTTTCCACCGCCATCCCTGGCTACCACAACAAGCTCTTTGATGATTTTAGTAAAAGTTGCCCCTCTCTTAGCATCAGCTATGCCTTTTTTGCCTTTATTCGTCTTCCATTTTGAATGACCTGACATAAGTTCCTCCTTTAAGATTGATATTGCGCTAGTGTGGCCTCGTGGCCAATTTAAAGCAGGCAGAATAAGCCGGGTTCTGTCTTGATGCGAATCTGCGCATCGATTAGTGGCTATTCCTCTCAATCAGCGCGTTACCGCGCTGACTTTAGCAGCTTACCCGAGATTCTCTCCCGCACTTTTGCGGGAAGCGCGCCGGATCAGCGCTCATCTCCTATTCTACATTGCTCCACGCAGAGATTACCGCGTTTCACCTCGCTAGCCTTACGGCTGCTACTCGTCTCTGTGGCTCTCCCGTTAAAAAAAATAACGGGCCCTCCACGATTTGTGGCGGGTATCCTCCGTATATCTGCATATACGGGACGGGGGTTACCCGTTGCGCTATCCTCCGGAGCCCGGACTTTCCTCCCTATTTACATAGGGCAGCCACATTCTGCCTGCTCATTATCAAAGTTTCTTTTATTACCGCTGTCGCCAATTTATCTGCGCAAGTATTCTTTTCGCGCGGGATATGCGTAACTATGACTTTTTCAAAACCACCCAAAAGACGCACCGCCCGTTCATATAAACCTTTTAACCCTTCATGTTTAACTTTATAAATCCCGTTTATCTGCCTGGCCAGGAGCTGGCTGTCTGTATTAATTTCTAAATTCCTGGCTTTTAATAACATGGCCTCTTCTAACGCATATATTAAAGCGGTATATTCAGCTACATTATTTGTAGTTTTACCGATATAGTTTGAAATACGCTTAAGCACTTGGCCATCACGGTAAATTACGATACCGATACCGCTGTGACCGGGGTTTCCCTTTGAAGCGCCATCGATATAAATCTTCAAACAACTCATTCGGCAATATAAAAAATACGGTTGCAAACTTCACAGGTAACGATATGCTCGTACATTTTGATTAAATTAATTACCTGAGGAGGTACTAACATATGGCATCCGCCGCAGGAGTTATCCAAAACCGTAACTATCGCCAAGCCGTCACGGCTAGAGAGTATCTTTTCATACTCAGCCAGCATTTTAGGGTCTACCCCCGGGGCAATTTGTTTTCTTTGCGCCTGCAGCTGGTTCAAGCGTTCATCAATCTCTTTTATACGCAGCTCTATATCTTTCTTCTTATCCAGAAAAACCTTCTCCTCTGACTTTAGTTTGATATTCTCCTGGTCAATCTGCGCTTTTATTTTATCTGAATCCTCAAACGATATAAGGATCTTCTCTTCAATCAAAGAACCGTCAGCCTTGGCATCGGCAATCTGCTGCAGCATAGTCTGAAATTCTTTGTTGGTTTTTAAAGAATACAGCTGACTTTGCAGTTTTTTTACAGCCTCAGCATTAGTCGCCAGCTCCAGCTCTTTTTCCTTACGCTGTTTTTGCAGCTCCAAAGAGTTTTTCTCAAGGAGGGACAAATTTTGTTTTTTAGCTTCAAAAGCCTCCTCTATTGCCTTAAATTCCAGAGGTTTGGATTCTTTTTCATTTTCTAAAGCGTAGATCTGGCTATCTACTTCCTGCAATTTTACCAAACCAATAATCTGTGTTTTTAAATCAACTGCGGCCAACTTGCCTCCTGACAGGTTCCTCTAATTAAATTTGGGCGATAGAGGACTCGAACCTCTGACATCTACAATGTGAATGTAGCGCTCTAACCAACTGAGCCAATCGCCCATAACAGATCTCAACTGGGCCCACAGGGACTCGAACCCCGGACCAATTGATTATGAGTCAACTGCTCTAACCGACTGAGCTATGGGCCCTTAAAAAATAATACTATATATTACTATTTTTAGCGGATTTTAGCAAGATAAAAAGGGATTATTTTTCCTTTTTTATAACAGTAAGGAAGTTGTTTACGATCCGGGGATCAAACTGAGTCCCTGAGGCTTTTTTAATCATTTCTATGGCTTTGGCCTTAGCAAAAGCCTTATGGTACGGCCGATCGCTGATTAAAGCCTGATAAACATCGGCAATAGCGATAATCCTGGCCCCAACGGGTATTTCCTCGCCCTTTATGCCGATAGGATAGCCTTTACCATCCCATCTTTCATGATGATAAAAAATAAACGGGATTAACGCGTGCAAAAACTGTATAGGGCGGATTATATCTGCTCCGATCTGCGGATGTTTTTTAATCTCGTCAAATTCCTTTTTATTAAGCTTGCCTTTTTTAAGCAATATGTTTTCGCCAATGCCGATCTTTCCTAAATCATGCAGCATAGCCGCCTGCCTGATCAATTCCACGTCTTCCCTGGGAAGATTTAAGCCCTTGGCAATTTCTGTCGCGTAATGCACGGTATTTTCAACGTGTTCACCGGTATAGTGATCTTTTAATTCAATAGTTTTAGCAAAAGCGAAGATTGATTCTGTCAGGCCCTGTTTTGATTTCATGGTAAGCTTATCAATGGTCTTCTTTAAGCTCCTGACCCCGGCTTTCTTAGAAGAGCTGTTTTTCTTGGGCAAATTATTCAAGTCTAAAGTAGAATAAGCACGGTTTCCTCCCTGCTCTTTAGCCTTATTAAGTACAGCATTAGCCAAATTGACTAAATCTGTCCCGCTTCTTGCCCTGTCCTCCGGGAAAGAAACCGCAACCAGGCTTAATTTTAGCCGTACGCTGTGCTTTTTATTCCCAAATTTAATAAAATTCAGGGATTCAAGCAGCCTCTGCGCCATATTAAAAGCCGCATCCCTGTTTAATCTCGGAGAAATAACCAGGAATTCTTCTCCGGCATAACGGATAAGCGTATCGTAACGGCGTACCATGCGCTTGAGCTGCCTGGAGAGTTGTTTTAAGACCAGATCACCAAAAGTAATTCCGTAAACGTCATTTATGGATTTGAAATAGTCAATATCGAGCATAATAACCGCCAAGCTATGAGCAAACCTGCGGGCGCGGTCAAACTCCACTTCAACAGCGTCTTGCAGGTAACGCCGGTTATAAAGACCGGTCTGCGAATCAACAAGCGAAATGCTTTTTAATTTTTCGTAGGACTTAAGCAGCTGTTGGTGAAGCTTGCTTTTCTCTAATTCCGCTTTCTTATGCAAAGATACTTCCCGCAGAAGATCACCGGTCCTCTCCTCTACAATCTCCTCCAAATGCTCACGGTAACGCCGCAGCCCCTCCTCAATCCTTATTCTTTCGCTTATATCTATATTTACCTCGGCAACCAGCCATTCGTCATTTTCATCCTGAAACGGTATAGAAGTTACCGAGATCGGCCGGTTATTCTCTTTGGGTAGCACCTCATGGCTGACTGCAGTTTTTTTTGTCCTAAAGGCCTTCTCTACCGGGCAACCCGGACAAATGCTATTACGGTCCATAAAATAATCAAAACATTGTTTCTTCTCCCAGGCTCCGTAAATTTTGGCCCACTCCGGATCAATATAGCGGATGTAATAATTCTTATCGATAATATCCAATCCGGTCTTAGTTGCCCCAAGTATAAACTCAATTTGCTGACGCAATTTTCTAGCCAGCAACTCCGCAGATTCTTTTGATTTAGCCTCTAATTCCAATTCTTTTGTGCGATGCGCTACTAAAATCTCCAGCTTCTCGCGGTATATCTGTAATTCAAACTCATATTCTTTATCTTTCGTGATGTCGCGATTACTAGCTCTGCGCCCAAGCAGCACCCCTTTTTTATTATGGATGGGCAGACACACATGGCTAATCCAGCGGATCTGGCCGTCCCGATTAATTATGCGGAAATCCAATTCCAGTTTGGAGCAGCTGTCGACTGCTTCATTTGCTTTCTTACGCAGATTTTCAATATCCTCCCGGTGCACGATCTTTTCAATCAATTCAGGGTCATTCATAAAATCATCTTGTGAATACCCTGTAATACGCTGGCATGAAGGAGAAACATAAATCATTTTATTGTCCGGACCCTGCCAATATTCCCAGTCATATGTAAAATCAGCTACGGTACGGAATCTCTCCTCGCTTACGCGCAGCTCTTCTTCAATTCTTACGCGGTCTTTTATCTCTTTACGCAAGTTCTCGTTAAGGCTAGTCAACTCCGCTGTCCTGACCTTGACCCTTATCTCAAGCTCGGAACGAACATCATTTTGCCTTTCTTCTTCTTTCTTGCGCTGAGTGATATCCCTGGCTATGCCGGTGGTGCCGATTACATTTCCTTGATCGTCAAAAATCGGCGTTTTAACAGTCTCTATCCAGGTTTCACCGTATTGCTTACTAACCAGCCTCTCCTCAATACATTTACGCTTCTTGCTATTCATCACTTCGCGGTCATCAGCGCGGTAACTCTCCGCCAAATCCTCAGGCCAAAGGTCAAAATCAGTCTTTCCTACAATCTCATCAGCCCTAAAGCCGCAAGATTCGGCAAAAGCTTCATTAACCACGATAAACCTGCTATCGGTATCTTTAAGCCAGGCGATATCCGGGATGTTATTCAAAATCGCTTTCTGCTGAAGCTGCGTATTACGCAGTTTCATAACCGCCAACTCCGGGTTATCTTTAAGATTCTTGAGCTTATTAAGCTCATCCCGGTTTAATTTAATCTGATCTTTCTGCTGTTGATTTTCCATATTTAGCCAACCAAATAAAAAAAGCAGCCATCCAATGAAGAAAGGCTGCTTTTAATTTTATAAATTTGAGCAGACATTATTCATCCCCGCCTTTTAGAGCAAGGACCCCATTTGTGAAAGTATTAATACTCCCTCTGATGCGCTAAAGTCATGTCCATAAAAGTACGCAATCTGCGCGAACGCGAAGGATGGCGCAGTTTCTTTAACGCCTTGGCCTCAATTTGCCTGACCCTTTCACGGGTAACTTTAAAAACATTACCTACTTCTTCCAGGGTGCGGGAAGATCCATCTTGAATGCCAAAACGCAGGATGAGTATTTTTTTCTCTCTTTCCGTTAATGTGCTCAAAGCGGAGTTCATCTCATCTTTTAGCATCGAACGCACAGTTTCATTTGCCGGAGAGACCGCTTTTTTATCCTGGATAAAGTCGCCAAAATGCGTATCGCCTTCATCACCTATAGGCATCTGTAAAGATATAGGCTCCTGGGCGATCTTCAATATGGATTTTATCTTACCCTGCGGGAAACGCATTTTATGCGCGATCTCCTCAGGGGTAGGCTCACGGCCATTCTTCTGCACAAAGACCCTGGAAAAACGGATTATTTTATTTATCGTCTCGGTCATATGCACGGGTATCCTGATCGTACGCGCCTGATCGGCGATCGAACGGGTAATCGCCTGGCGGATCCACCAGGTAGCATAGGTTGAGAATTTGTAACCGCGCTTATATTCAAATTTCTCCACGGCGCGCATAAGGCCGATATTGCCTTCCTGGATTAAATCAAGAAAAGATAGCCCACGGTTAGTATATTTCTTGGCGATACTTACAACCAGCCGCAGGTTTGCTTCCACTAATTTCTTTTTTGTGCGGCTAAACTTAAGATGGGCAGATTTAATCAATTTCATCTGCTCTTTGATCTTACTGTACGGCTCGGCGATCTCTTTAAGTATCTGGGATTTACGCTCCTTATCAGCCCTGCCGGAACGTTTTATATGCTCCAGCTCCTTAAGCAAAGCACTTAGCTTACGCACAGCAGCTTCAATTACGGAAGTGGTAAAATTAAGCTGCAATATAAGGTTGATGATATTACCCTCACTGCGCGAATGTTTGGCCTTTGCCAGGAAACGCTTGAACCTGCCGATAACATTATTTTTCTTTATTTTAATGTCTTCTTTGACTACCTCTTCCATGTTGATTTTATCTTCCAGAATGTCGTTAGCAACAGCTAATACCTCATTCCTGGCAAACTTAGTAGCCAGGACCACGCGTTTAAATTTATCTTCGGCATCTTCGATCTTCTTGGCCAATTCAATTTCATTTTCACGGCTCAAAAGAGAAATAGACCCCATCTGCTTTAAATACATCTTTACCGGGTCATCCAGGGGCATAAAACGCTCTTCGCTTTTAAGCTGCTCGGTTAACAATTCATCCCGGGCCTGAGCCAATGTTTGTTTATCCTGCTGCGCCCTGTTCACCGATAAACCGGCGTCAGTCTCCCCCTCAACTACCTGGATATCCTCATTACCCAGCAGCTCAAAAAGATGGTCAATGGCTACCGTGCTTGAGAGGTCCTCGGGCAGAAGATCATTTACTTCATCATAAGTAAGAAACCCCTTGCGCTTACCCAGGGCAATTAACTTCTCCATATCTTTAGTAGGCTGTTCTTTTTTCTTCATCCTTAGTCGCCTTTCTTTATTAGATTATGAAATTCTTTGATAAGACTGTTCAACTTTTGCTCATCACCCAAAGATTGGGCGCTTTGTATCTGTATATGCAAGTGCTCTCTCTGGGATTTCAATCTTTGCACTTTAACACGCGTAATACAGTCGTTGACGGCTTTTTCCCTATCCTGATCCAGCAGCTCTGGCATAAACATAGATTCACAAACCAGCTGGCTGGCGTCATCTTCGCTGAAATAATTCATCAAAATACTGGGCTCTATTTTCTTGCCGCGGGTAAACAAATCATGCATGACCGAGACGACTTTGGCGGTACGCAGGTCGGCAAAATCAGCAGGAGAAAGCTCCTGCATAATCTTTTCAATTAACTCTTTTTCTTCAAGCATGAATTTAATCAAAAGCTTTTCCGCCGGATTTATCCCTGAAGAGGCCTTCTTGACGTTTAAACCTTCTTCTGAGCGGACGGCAGGGTTTGGCTTCAATTTATTCAACTCTTCAAGGATATAATGTTCCGGTATCTTAATCTCCTCTGAAAGCCGTCTTATATACTCGCTTCTAAGAATAGCATTCTCAAACTTATTGATGGTAGAGAGCATCTCGGAAGCTATCCGGCTTTTGCCATGGGCATCCTTTATATTATGACGGCATTTTAATACTTCAAGTTTATAGTCAAAGAGGGTTTTGGCATCCTTAAGTTTAGCCTTCAGGCTGTCAATCCCCTCCTGGCGAACCAGGGTATCAGGATCCATACCTTTCGGAAGAGGAACAACCTTCACATTCACACCTTCTTCAATAAGTATATCCAGGCTTCTTAAAGTAGCTATTTCACCGGCAGTATCCCCATCATAGATCATTACCACATTATGAGTGTAACGCTTAAGCAGCCTGATTTGTTCCAAAGTAAGGGCGGTCCCCTGTGAAGCCACGATATTGCAGAGCCCCTCCTGGTAAGGAATCATAAAATCCAGGTAACCTTCCACAATTATCGCAAAATCGTTGTCCCGTATGTAATCTTTTGATAAATGCAAACCAAAAAGATTCTTACCTTTGACATAAACCGGAGTCTCCGGTGAGTTAATATACTTAGGCAGAGTTTTATCCATTACCCTGGCGCCAAAACCAATTACGCGGCTGCGGACATCGCGAATCGGGAAAATGATACGGTTACGGAAACGATCATAGTAGCCTCCGGCGTCTTTAGGTAAAATCAATCCGGCCTTTTCCATCAAAGAAAGACTAATGCCCTTTGATCTCAGGTAGTTAATCAAGCTATCCCAGCCTGAAGATGCCAGCCCCAGATGAAAATCTTTGATTGTCTGGCTCTTGAGACCTCTATTCAGAAGA
This sequence comes from Candidatus Omnitrophota bacterium, assembly GCA_041661605.1. GTDB lineage: Bacteria > Omnitrophota > Gorgyraeia > Gygaellales > Profunditerraquicolaceae > UBA6249. The sequence continues at coordinate 451,231 of JBAZUE010000001.1, forward strand.
TAATTGCGGCAGGTTGATGCTTCGTAAGCCTGGAGATTATTTTCATAAAAGCTCGCCGCCAATTCATTAATTTTAGCAAGTTGGCTGGTTAAACTAACCTGCCTGGTCATATCCGGATTATTTTGTTCAGGCAGGATAACCCCCGATTTTTTTGCCAGTATCTCAACGGCCTCGGGGAATTCCATCCTTTCATGGCGCATCAAGAATTTAAAAGCATTCCCTGATTCCCCGCAGCCAAAACAATGGTAAATCTGACGGTCCGGAGAAACTGTAAAAGAAGGGGTCTTCTCATGATGAAACGGGCAATTAGCCTTAAAATTCCGCCCTGCCTTCTTAAGCGGAATATAACCGGAAATAATCTCAACAATATCGACCCGGCTGAGAATATCTTCCAATAAATTTTCAGGTATGCGCGCAGACATCTTAACTCCTTCTAATCCTGGTAAAACCGGAACAAGCAATCACCTGGAATTTTTGTTTTGCGGCCCTCTCTATATTATCCAATAACAAATTCAACCCCAAGGTATCGCTGGATATGTGCCCTGCGACAACAACATTAAGGTTGGCGTCCTTAACTTTCTTAAGATACTCTTCGCTTAAATGCATAGAAACCAAGGTCCTGACTCCGGCCTTATATAACCTGCCAAAAACATCTTTTGAGCCTTCTGTACCGCCAGTCATTTCAAGCAGGATCTTGCCTACGGGCCTTTTTGCGTTTCCCAGAATTATGCGCGGCCCGGTTTTGAATTTACCGGCAATTCGATACTCAGGGATAGTTTTTAAAATATCAACTACATCCCCGACCAATTTAGGAGTAGTGGCCTTCTGTTTAAAAAGTTTGTCTAAAAAACTATATACATGGTTATCTGCCGGAGTATGCATATTCATAAAAGGCATATTTAACAGTCTGGCAGCATCCACCGGGCGGGTATGATTTTGAGGCAATATCCTGCGTTCTACCTCCAGCATTCTTTCCTCAAGAAGCCTGGCAGCTGTTTTATAAGCCATGCCGGCCTGGCTTAGTAAATCCACCTGCAGCCTCATGACCTCATGCAATCCAGCATATGCCTTTCCCTCAGGGTGATGGGCAATTACCAAATCCAATCCTTCTTTTTCGCGGATGCGCTCGGCCAGCATAAGCTCGGCAACCTCAATGTCAATACCCACCATAACTTTATTTACTTCCGTGGCGAAACTTCCAAAAAGAATCGCCGAATCCGGAAAAGAAACAATTTTACGCTTATCTTTGCGCGGATCAGCAGCCCGTCCAAAACGGACCGCTTGTTTGTAAAAATCAATTAGTTTCATTTTTGAGCAAGATTATCGCTGGTTTCACGTACAACAGAGTTAGATTTTTCCTGCGGGAAGAATTTAGAAAAGATGCTCTCCCAAATCCAATTATATGTTTGAGAAGAAATTGAAATTCCCCTGCTGCCTAAAGAAGAATGCTTAACCGAGCTGGTAAGATAGCCTACATTTGAGATCATCAACACATAAATTAATAAGCCTATGGTAAAATACCCGCGTGCCAGACCTAAAAGAAGCCCTCCGTATTTATTAAGCTTGGGGGCAGCCTCCATTTTCATAAAACGGCAAAAAGCGACGCGTAAAAACGCCAAAGCAGTATAACCTACGCATGCCAAAAGGATAAAAATTACAAAATTCACAAACTCCAGGGATATACCCTCCGGAACATAACGAAGCTTAACTATATGCGAGAAAGAAGTATAAAAATGAGAAGATATATATATTGCGGATAATACACCCAGGAGCTTAAATAGCTCCATAGCTAAACCGTCTTTAAGAGCAATATAACATATTCTAAATAATATAATTAGAATAATAATGTCCAGAAAATTGAAGTGACGAAAAACAGCGGAATCCACAATATTCTCCTATGGTTGGATTATCAAGAAGTATAACATATATTCGGCTGGCTTGTCAAGGAAGGGGCCTGGCTTTAGGCGCCTTTATCCCTTAAACCAGGATATGGTACTCTTGAGCCCCTCATGCAGGCAAATAGCAGGCTCCCAAGAAAGCAATTCTTTGGCTTTAGTTATATCCGGCTGGCGCTGGCGAGGGTCATCAACAGGAAGCTGTTTATAGATTATTTTACTTTTTGAACCGGTTATCTTTAAAACCAGTTTAGCCAACTGCATTATAGTAAACTCACCGGGATTGCCTAAATTTACAGGCAGATTAATTTTTGAAAGCATTAAACGCATTAACCCTTCGACTAAATCATCAATATAACAGAAGCTGCGCGTCTGGCGGCCGTTGCCATAAACGGTTAAGGGCCTGTTTTTTATCGCCGAAAATATAAAATTCGGCACTACCCTGCCGTCATTATGGCGCATTCTGGGGCCATAAGTATTAAAGATACGGACAATCTTTGTATCCAGTTTATGCACGCGCAGGTAAGCCATAGTAAGGGCTTCTGCAAAACGCTTGGATTCATCATAGCATCCGCGTACTCCCACAGGATTAACATGACCCCAATAGGTTTCTTTTTGGGGATGCACTAATGGGTCACCGTAAACCTCTGAAGTAGAAAACAACAAAAATACAGCCTTTTTCTTCTTAGCTAAACCCAGGGCGTTGTGCGTACCTAAAGAACCAACCTTTAGCGTCTGGATAGGAAAATCCAGGTAATCTTTAGGTGAAGCTAATGAAGCGCAGTGTAAAACATAATCCAGCTTACCCGCTATATCGATATAATCCGAGACGTTGCGCCGCTCAAATCGAAAATTTTTATGTTTAAATAACGCCTTGATGTTCTCCGGGGAGCCTGTGATAAAATTATCCAGGCAGATAACCGCATAATTATTACAAAGCAGCTTCTCGCACATGTGCGAACCGATAAAACCCGCCCCCCCTGTAATTAAGACTGTTTTTTTACGCATTTTGTTTCCAATAATCAACAGTAATCCTTAAACCGCTTACAAAATCAACAACAGGCTTAAATTTCAGCATCTTTTCAGACGCCTTTATATCAGCCAATGTCCTGAATACATCTCCCGGCCGCCTGCTAAGCAGTAAAGCCGGGATATTTTTTCCTAATATCTTATTTAATAGCTTAACTAAATCCAATATTGTAGTGTCCTTGCCGCCGGCAACATTAAAAACGCCGTATTTTAGTTTATTCGCCTTTACAGCCAGCAGGTTAGCCTCCACCACATTCTTGACAAAAGTAAAATCGCGCGACTGCCTGCCGTTGCCAAAGACCGGCGGCCGCCGGCCTTTCAAGAGGCAATTAATAAACTTCGGGATAACCACCGCGTATTCATCATCAAGGGCCTGGCGCGGGCCAAAAACATTAAAATATCTCAGGGCAATTGCCGGCAACCCAAAATGCAGGCTGAATATCCTGCAATAATATTCACCTGCCAATTTGCTTAAAGCGTAAGGCGAGATAGGCTCAGGAATGAAGTTTTCTTTTTCGGGAAAAGTATTTACCTGGCCATAAACCGAGCTTGATGAGGCAAACACAAAACGCCTGACCTTGTTGCCTCTTGAAGCCTCAAGCATATTCAATGTGCCGTCGATATTGACCCGGTTATACGCATGCGGCTCACCCATGGATTTAGGGACACTTCTTAATGCCGCCTGATGCAGCACAAAATCGATTCCCCGCGTCGCTTTAAAACATGAACCGGGAGAGCAGATATCTCCTTTTATTAAATCAATTCTTTTTTCCAAGCCCCTAAGATTGGAGATCCTGCCGCTTGAAAAATTATCCAGCACTCGCACGTAATGCTTCTGTTTAACTAACTCCTCAACAATATGCGAACCGATAAAACCGGCGCCTCCGGTCACCAAAAACCTGCTCATAACCGCTCCACCTTTTCTTTATGCGCCCCCTTAAAAACATTCCTGGAGTCAAATATAAGTTTTGCGTTTTTTAACAACCCGGCATAATCCACTCCGGAGTGATCGGTAGCGATTAAAACACAATCAAAACCAGAGATCTTCTTATCGTTGAGCGCCTCTGATTTTAAGTCGATATCCTTTAGCTTAAGAAAAGGTATAAGCGGGTCCGAATAAGCTACCCTGGCACCATGCCTTCTTAAGCTGTTAAGCACATCAATACTCGGAGATTTACGTAAATCCTTCACATCCTTTTTATAAGTAACCCCCATGATTAATATCTTTGAGTTTTTGATCTTCTTATTGCGCCGGGCGAGAGCATCTTCGATTCTTTTTACGATATATTCAGGCATATGATTAATTATGTTTGAAGCAAGGCTGATAAAGCGTGAGTGAAAACCAAAACTTTTGGCCTTCCAATGCAGATACAGAGGGTCTTTAGGAATACAGTGCCCTCCTACCCCAGGCCCCGGATAAAAAGGCATAAAACCAAAAGGCTTGGTGCTGGCGGCCTGAACTACCTCCCAGATGTCAATCTTCATTTTATGCGCCATCATCGAAAGTTCATCTATTAAACCGATATTAATCAGGCGGAAGGTATTTTCAAGAAGTTTTACTGTTTCGGCGCAGCGCGCACTGCTTACAGGAACCACCTGTTTAATAATAATACCGTAAACCAAGCCAGCCAGACGGGTAGCTTTGGGGCTTAAGCCTCCGATAACCTTAGGTATCTTATGCACGGGAAATTTTCTATTTCCCGGATCAATCCTCTCAGGAGAAAAACAAAGGTAAAAATCTTTTTCATGCACAAAACCACGGGCCTGAAAAATCGGCAGGATCTCCTCTTCTGTTGTCCCGGGATAAGTAGTGCTTTCTAAGATCACAAGCGCCCCTTTTTTTATGTGTAAGGCCGCTTCCTTTACCGCGTTTTTTATAAAGGAGATATCCGGAAGGTTTTTGCCTTTAAGCGGAGTAGGCACACAAACCAGGATTACATCCGCATCTTCAATATCCGAGAAGTCCGCGCTTGCCTTGAAATAACCGCCGGCCAGAATGTTTCTCAATTCTTTATTGCTGATATCGCTGATATAAGAAACTTTATTTATAATGGATTCAAGCCGGTCCTGGTCAATCTCGATACCGGTTACCGAAATTTTTTTCCTGGCAAACTCCAGGGCCAAAGGGAAACCCACATAGCCTAAACCTATCACGGCTATATTTAGCTGCCTGTTTTTAATCTTCCTGCCTAAATCCTGAATAACCTTATCCATTTCCCCTGCCCACTCCAATATAGGTAAAACCCTTCTCTCTAAGCAGCCTGGGTTCATATATATTTCTCGCGTCAATAACCAGCGGCCGCTTGAGCAGCTTCTTTAACCTGGTAAAATCCATCTCCTTGAATTCATTCCACTCAGTGACCACAACAAGGCAATCAGCGGACTTGGCCGCCTGGTATAGATCATTGCAAAAAATAACATCTTTTAAGAAATCCTTTGCTTTCGCCATTGCCTTTGGGTCGTAAACCTTTACCTTTGAGCCCTCTTGTATCAGGGCTTTAATCAAATCAATACTCGGGGCGTTCCTTAAATCATCCGTATTGGGCTTAAAAGAAAGACCCAATACCGCTATGGTCTTATCTTTTATAACCCAGAGTTCATCTTTAATCTTCTGCAAAACAAATTTCTTCTGCTCTTCATTAGTATTTCTTACAGCCTTAAGGATTCCAAAATCATAGCCTAACTTTTCAGCGATATTTATAAAAGCCTCCAGATCCTTGGGAAAACAAGACCCGCCATAGCCGATTCCGGCGTGTAGAAAATGCCGGCCGATACGATTATCCAGGCCCATACCCTCGGCTACCTCTTTAACATCGGCCCCCACCTTATCGCAAATACGGGATATAGCATTGATAAATGAAATCTTAGTAGCCAGAAAAGCGTTGGAGGCATGTTTTATCAACTCGGCGGATTTTATATTGGTGACTAAAATCGGCCGGTTCAAAGGTTGATACAGGCTGCTCATTATCTGTTTTGCCTTAGCGCTCTCTACGCCCAAAATAATCCGGTCAGGATGAGTGAAATCATTTATCGCGGAGCCTTCTCTTAAAAACTCCGGATTAGAAACTACATCAAATTTATGGCCTTTCTTGACATAAGTGGAAATTGTCTTCTTGACCCAAGCGCATGTTTCAACCGGCACAGTGGATTTCTCGACAATAAGACGGTAACCGTCCATATTCAAAGCAATACTGCGGGCAACATTTTCTATCCCGGTTAAATCCGCCTCGCCGTTTTCAAGGGCGGGGGTACCTACGGCGATAAAAATCACCTCGCTGGACTTTACAGCCAAACTGATGCTTGAGCTAAATTTTAGCCTTTTGTTCTTAAGATTGAGCTTAACCATCTCCTCTAAACCAGGCTCATAAATAGGTACTATCCCCTTTTTAAGGTATGATATTTTCCTGGGGTCATTATCAGCACAGATAACTTTATTGCCTAATTCGGCAAAGCAGGCACCGGTAACTAAACCTACATAACCTGAACCAATGATCGAAATATTCATTTAGACGCCTCTTAAATTAAAATATTTTATTGCGAGCCGGATTTCTTTTCAGTCACTGACTGGTCAAAGCCGAATTCATTTTCAGGGAAGGCCTTAAGCCTGAAGACGCAGAATATAGTCGTTCCGGAAATCTCTTTTTTATTAAGGGTGATGTCCATCTCCCAGCAGTGCAGGTCGCGGGTCAAGGTATACTCCTGCTCCTGGAATCCGTAATCAAGTCCGCTAGAACCATCTTTAGAGTTTTTAAGATTAAACCGCTCATAAATACCAAATTTCCATTTTGGGTTCAGTCGCCACTTTAAACCTAAGGTAATTTCATTACTGCCTTTTCTTTCATAGCGCTGTCCCATAGTAAACGAACGATCTTTGGCAAAATCAAAAGAGACATCATAATTAAATAAAGAAAACTTATTGTAATTAATATTTGTATGGTCCGAGTGCTCAAAGGTTGCATCGGATTCAAATCTTATCCAGGAATAAGGCAATATCTTTAATTTAAAAAGAATATCATCAAAATTACTTTTTACTCCTTCACCTGCCCTTCGAGAAGATGCAGGAAAAAATGCATTATCCCCTAACTTTGGATCAAGTACATAGTCAGTAGTAATCAAAAGGTCTACAAAATCTACGCTCTGGCCTTTGCGCTTAGTTTGTAATTTATTGGACAAACCCAAAGTAGCGGTATTGCCCCGGTTTATCCCGTCAATGGTAGTATCGATCTGTTTTATATTGCTGATAGGAATAGTAGGCGGATGCGTATACAAATACCCGATAGTAGGAGTAATAATATGGCGTAATCCATTAATATCCAAACCGAGAAAGTTGGAATTAACATTAAAAATACGGTAAAATTTAGTGCTCATATCAGCGCCGCTGTAGAAGATTGTACGCACAAACCCGTTTAGGCCGTTAGCTCCTCTATCATAAAAAGTCTGACGGCTGGAGACAAAAGGTTTAAATTGAATAAAACTTATCTTGGTGGGTAAGGAAAGGGTATTTTTAGTATCTAGTCTAGTATCAGTAAGGCCATTATTAACTGCGGGATCCACCGAATCGCCCTTTTTACTATTATAAGTGCCTAACTGGTTTATGCTTTCAAAATAAAACGGGCTTTCGCCTAATTGCAAGCTGGGGAGATTATAGTTTATTTCCGGCTTCTTCTCTATCTGGTTAAACCATTTATTAGTGCGCATTTGCAAAAGAACATCCAGGCTGGAATAATTAAAAGCATGGTGGAACAACGCATAGCTCAACGGCTGGGCATCTTTTTCATATTCGCGGAAGAAATAATCCTGCAGGAAATTACGGGTAGAAGGATAGCTTGTATCCTCTTTTCTTCTTTGGTCGGTAATCTTAAAGAACTCTGCGCTAAGATTAGTACGTTCATCAATATCCCATTTATGGCGCCAACGCGTAAAATAACGGTTATAATCAGATTTGGGAGGCCCTGTCGGCTGGTCAGGAGGCGTCTCTAGCGTATAATAGAATTTAAGGTCCCCTTTTCCGAACGGAGTTTTTACATAGTTCAGCTCAAAACCCTCGGCCCAGCCTAATTTATTGCGGTAATCAAGGAAAGCCTTGCCGCTTACTTTATCCGTAAGATTTATGCGCCAGGCGCTCAAAAGATACGGGCCCCAATCCTTACGTGTACCGGGTTCAACCTGCACATGCATAAACGGCTCTTTCATTGAATAATTAAACCTCGGGAGATAAACCACCGGAACCGCACCAAGATAAATGGTGGTTTGCTTAGACTGCACCTTCTCTCCGGGAAACATGCTAATCTTTTTTGATGCCATGCGGTAATGCGGATGGTCAAAATTGCAGGTAGTAAAATAACCGCCCTTTGATACAAATTCGCTGTCGCTTACCTTTTCCACTTTCTTGGCTTTTCCAAAATAGGGGTTGGCGCGAAAATCCGCGTTATAGATTACCCCTGTTTTATTCGCAAAATCATAAACTATTCTTTCTCCGGTAACTACCCCTTTTTCATCCTCAAGCCGGGCGTTACCTTCGGCTAAACCTTGTTTTGACTGCATATTTACCTTTAGCTTATTACAGGTCAGCTTTGAACCCTTATAAATAACCTCAATGTTTCCGGTAGCAACAACCTCTTTGTTATCAGCGGAATACTCCACATTATCACCGTTAATAATTATAGGGGATTCTTTGTTATCCGCCGCATATAATAAATTGGCGCAGGGAAGAAAAACAAAGGCCAGTAAAACCAGCAGAAAATTAAATTTGGAGAAATTAAAAGACTTATTTAGCATTATTAGCTTGGGGGATTTTCTTGTAGTCCTGCAGAAACCTGTCTATTCCGATATCCGTTAACGGATGCTTAATCAACTGTTCAATCACTGAATAAGGTATTGTGGCAATATCCGCTCCAATTAAAGCCGCTTTAAGCACATGCACCGGGTTACGCACAGAAGCGACAATTATCTGGGTATTGAAGCCGTAATTGGCGTAAATTTTCTTTATATCACTAATCAGATTGATCCCCTCCTGGGCAATATCATCAAGCCTGCCGATAAAAGGCGAAACATAGGTTGCCCCGGCCTTAGCTGCCAACAATGCCTGGACAGGAGAAAAACAAAGGGTAACATTGGTTTTAATACCTTCCGATGAAAGAATCTTGGCTGTCTTTAACCCCTCCTTGGTAAGCGGAACCTTAATTACAATATTTTTTGCCAGCTTAACCAACTGATGAGCTTCATTAATCATCCCGGCAGATTCAAGGCTGATTACTTCAGCGCTCACCGGGCCGCTGACCAAGGCGCATATCTCTTTTAATACCTGCTCAGGATTTCGCGCCTCCTTAGCCATGAGGGTAGGATTGGTTGTGACTCCGTCAATAAGGCCAAGGCTGGAAGCCTCTTTAATTTCTTTAACGCTTGCCGTATCAATAAAAATTTTCATGCTAATAACCTCTCCCTGACTAAATATCCGGCGCCGATCAAGCCGGCATCGCTGCCCAAACCGGCCTTAAATACGCTTACCCTTTTTGCCTGTACGCTCATCGCGCGCAACCGGATAACCTGTTTGATACTCTCAAACAACGCCTTGCCCGCATAAGATATACCCCCGCCGATTACAATCGCATCGAGATTAAGCAGGTTCACTATCCCAGCTAAAACTAAACCTAACTTTTTACCAACTTCATCCCAGAATCTTACCGCTTTAGTATTATTGCTTCGGGCCAATTGGCTTATTTTTTCAAGGGTAATATCAGAACCGAATAATTTGCGGGCTTCTTTAATAATTCTGCCATTTCCCACATACGCCTCAAGACAGGCTTGAGAGCCGCAGCCGCAAACAGGCCCGCGCTCATTAAGCGGAATATGGCCGATTTCACCGGCAGCGTTATCTTTTCCGCGATAAAGAGAATTGCCGATAATCAAACCGCCGCCAACTCCCGTACCTAATGTCAAGCATAAAACATTGCTGTAGCCCTTTGCCGAGCCGGCCTTATACTCTGCCAGGGCCATTAACTTAGCGTCATTATCAATAACAACCGGCAGGTTAGTTTTCCGCTCCAGGATCTCTTTAAGGCATACATCTTTCCACCCCGGGATATTCGGTAGAAAATGCACTACTCCTTTAAAAGTATCAACCGGCCCGGGTAAACCGATACCTACGCCCAAAATAGAACCCTTGGATAATTTCAGCTTCGAAATAAAACTATTTATGGCAGCAACTATACTGCTGACAAGCTCCTCTTTGTTTTTAAAACTCTTTGTGCTGAATGAACTTTTAGCTTTAATTTTAAGACTGCTGTTAAGCAGAGCGCATTTTAAATTGGTTCCGCCTATGTCTATCGCAATAATAAATTTTTTAACCATTGTGGTATTCTATATTAAAACACTCAGGTTTTCAAGGAGATTATTTCTATCGTAAGTCAGACTGATTGAGCAATCAGGCTGGAGAAAAACAAACTTTATTCTTGCCGGTTTCCTTCGCCAGATATAAAGCCTTATCCGCCATTTCAATTAAATCCTGCATATGCTGCTGGTTGTTCTCCGGAAAGGTAGAAACACCGATACTTACAGTAACCTTCAATTCCTCATCATAAGCCTTAATCACTGATGCTTCAATTGCCTGCCGGATACGTTCAGCAGCAAAAGAAGCCTGCTCCTTATCAGTTTCGGCTAAAACTATCGCCAGCTCCTCTCCGCCATAACGGCCGATAAAATCTATCTGCCTGACCATATCACTTATGGTCTTGGAGACCTGCCGCAATATGGCGTCACCGACCAAATGCCCATAATGGTCATTAAATTGTTTAAAATTATCCAAATCAATCATAAGGAAGCAAAGATGCAGTTTGTTCTTCCTGGAGCGCTTAAGCTCTTCGCTGAAACGTTCCAGAAAATACCTCCGGCAATAAACCTGAGTAAGAGAATCGGTAATCGCCAGGTCTTGAACCTTTTGGTAAAAAAGCGCCCTTCTAAACCCGATCAAAAACTGCTGCGAGAGAATCCCGAACTTCTCCTTGTCCGTATCCAAAATACCGTCCACTGCAAGATAACCGGCAACCTGGTTCTCCTCTGTATTCAAGGGCAAAATCATATAATCCTTATATTTAATCAGGCCCGAATTATCTTTGATGTACTGGCAGTCTTTAATGTTGATATGCTTCTTCAGGTTATCGCAAAAGATAGCGAAAACTTTTTCCTCATCCAGGCTCTTGCAGATATCCATGGTTAATTCATAAAGCGCCAGGGTCTCGGCAAAAATCTTATTAAGCCCGGTGTTCTCCGCATCCAAAGATAGTTTTTCCTCCTCCAGAGCATTAAGCTCTTTAAATAAATCAGCGGAGGCGGAATTCCTACGCTTAAGGCGGCCGGATAATAAATCATGCAGATAAACAGCCCAGCTAATTGTTAAAATCAAAAATAATATTATATATAACATACCCTGTTTCTTCCTTTTCGCTTAGCATCATACATGGATTTATCCGCTTTTTGGACTAATTCATCTTCGTCTTTTGTGTCAAGCGGCAGGCAGGCCAGGCCGATGGAAACCGTAACAGATGTATTTTGACGCCGCAGCAGGATCTTTTCACTTTGAATCCTCTGGCGTAGATCCTCGGCTATCGCCAATGATCTTTGTTTATCTAACCCCGGCAGCATAACCAAAAATTCCTCTCCGCCAAACCGGCATAAAAGAGGCCTAAACTGGCTTAAGGTATTATTCAGTAAAAAACTTACCTTCTTTAAAACAATATCTCCGGCGGTATGGCCGAATTGATCATTATATTGCTTGAAGAAATCAATATCGATCATCATTAAAGACAAACGCTGATCCAGCCGAAGGCATCTTTTGGCTTCATCTTTTAACCTGCTGATAAAATACTGTTTGGTATAAAGCCCGGTCAGGTCATCGTGTATAGCCAGATCCTGGGTCTTCTGAAAGAGCAGGCTGTTTTCCAGGGCTACCGCGCCAAGCCCTGAGACTAAAGAAAGAAAACGCAGGTCATCCTGATCAAAAGAACCTTTCTTGCCGCTTTCAAGGCGCAGCAGGCCAAGCAGGGAATGATGGCTGATCAAAGGAGAGCTAATCAAGGATAAAATCGGCCGCATCTGCTGGGCGCGCACCATATCTAAATCAAAACGAAAATCATTTTTTAAGTCTTCTATGATAAGCTCACGGGAATGCCTTAATACCCAATAATCAAAGATATCGCCCTCTTTGGAGCGAATAACTATATGGCTGTCTTCTTTTATGGAATGGATGAGGTTTAATTTCTGGCCATGATTATCCAGCAGATAGAAAAGCGCATTTCCCCGGGAATTTGAAATTAAATTATAAACAGTGGAGGTTAATACGTTAACAACGAACTCAAGCCTTAAGCTGCGGTTAAGTTCCTCAATAAAGTTCTTCAGGTTGTCATAACGGGTGATCTTGAATTTTAACGAGGCCCCGAACTCCCGGGCTTTTTTGATCTCAACGTTGGCAAGATTTATCTGCTCTTTAATATTTTCAATCCGGGAAGCAGCCAAAGAATCTTTGTCGGAAAAGAAACGCAGTAACGAGGAAATAATAAGGATATTTATTGATATAAAAATAAAAAGGATAACCAGATTAATTCTTTGGCGAGAGAAAAAAAGACAGATTATCAGAAGAATAACACAGGCTAACGATAAAAGTAAGCAGATCTTTTTTCGAAAGATACCCTGCTGCATATAGCCTTTTAATTAAGCCAGGAATTTTAAAAACCTAGACAATAGTCTCTTCGGTGTTTTTATCGAAAAAGTGAACCTTGCTCATATCAAAGACTACTTCCATCTCCTGGTTGACTTTCGGCCGGTCATGCGCACCGACGCGGGCAATAAAGGTATGCCTGCCGGTATTAAGATAAAGATAAACCTCCGAACCCATTGGCTCAAATACCTCGCAGTTTACCTTGACAATGTTCTCAGGCGGCGCATCAGAAACAAACAATTTATCATATATATCTTCGGAACGGATACCAAAAAATACCTCGTTACCAAGATAATTGCCCATCTTCTTATACATATCCTCAACCAGTTTAACCTGGATTTTTCCTTCATCAAAATACAACCTTCCTTCTTTCTTGATAATCTTCCCCTGCATAATATTCATCGGCGGAGAGCCGATAAAACTGGCGACAAACTTATTCTTCGGGTGGTCGTAAACGTCGATAGGATCTTCCAGCTGGTTAAGTACTCCGTCTTTCATTACCGCGATACGATCTCCCATAGTCATAGCTTCAACCTGGTCATGAGTTACATATATGATTGTAGTCTGCAGCCTTATGTGCAATTTATGAATCTCCGTGCGCATCTGTACGCGCATCTTGGCGTCGAGGTTGCTTAAGGGTTCATCAAACAAGAAAACCATTGGTTTACGCACGATAGCTCTTCCTACCGCCACCCGCTGGCGTTCTCCTCCGGAAAGCTCGCGCGGCTTACGATTCAACAGGCGCTTAATCCCCAATATATCCGCTGCCTCACCTACCCTCTGGATAATCTCCTGCTTAGGGATATGCCTGAGCCGCAGGCCAAATGACATGTTCTCAAAAACAGTCATATGCGGATAAAGGGCGTAATTTTGAAAAACCATGGCAATATCACGGTCCTTAGCCGGCACATCATTAACCCGTTTATTGCCTATAAAAATATCTCCCGAGGTTATTTCTTCAAGGCCGGCAATCATCCTTAAAGTAGTGGATTTACCGCAGCCCGAAGGCCCTACCAGGACCATGAATTCTTTATTTTCAATACCCATGTTCACATTGTTAACCGCCGAGACATTCCCCGGAAAAGTTTTGCAAACATTCTTTAAACTTACCTGAGCCATTTTTAATTACTCCTCTGACTAAAATAATCAAGCAACTGGATAATATTATTTTTCATATTCTTACGATGCACGATCATATCGATAAGCCCATGGTCTAACAAAAACTCCGAACGCTGAAAACCAGCAGGAAGTTTCTGCCTTATGGTCTGTTCAATAACCCGGGGCCCGGTAAAACCAATAAGGGCATTAGGCTCAGCCATGATTACATCTCCCACGCCGGCAAAAGAAGCCATAATCCCGGCCATCGTGGGATTAGTAAGCACAGACACATACAATAACCCCGCCTTGCGGTGATAAGATAAAGCTGCGCAGGTTTTAGCCATTTGCATAAGACTGTACATACCTTCATACATACGCGCTCCGCCTCCGGAACCGGATACAATAATCATGGGAAGCTTCATTTTGGTAGCATGTTCTATAGCCCGGGTTATTTTCTCACCTACCACTGAACCCATAGACCCCATGATAAAACGCGAATCAGTAACGGCTATGACCGCCTGCCTTTGGTCAATCTTACCTTCTCCGGAAATAACCGCGTCCTTCAACCCGGTTGATTCCTGGTCCTGCTTCAGTTTCTCTTTATAAGTCTTCGGACCTTTAAAATCAAGCGGATCAACCGAAATCATATCTTTATCAAATTCAACAAAAGTATCTTTATCAAATAAAATATTTATTCTTTCATAAGCAGTCAGCCCAAAATGATAGTTGCATTTAGGGCAAACCTTAAGGTTTTCCTCGAGGGTTTTGTTATAAAGCGTTTCCAGGCATTCTTCGCATTTTGTCCATAGCCCATCCGGTATCTCTTTTTTCTTTATGCGTACGATGGTATATTTTGGTTTACCGAACAGGGCCATATTTATAAATCTTAAATGTTTATATCTTCCAGCTTATTAATCACTAACCCCGAAAGCACCTTGGGATAAAAATAAGTAGATTTGGGAGGCATCTTATTGCCGCCTAAAGCAACATTAATAATCTGGCCTATCTTTACCGGGTTTAAGAAAAAGGCCACCTTCAACGGATCAGCATCAACCTCTTTAATGAACTCTTCAGGATCAGGATCATATCTTACGCTGGGAAGATTCTCCAGGTCAAAATTTAGAATATTCTTCAATACAAGGTAATTTAGAATGGCAACATCCAGGGTTCGGTATTCTTTAGGCTTATCGGCAATTAATTTATCCAGGATCTTTATATTTTTCAGGCGCAAAAGAAAATATTTCTTATCTTTATATACCCCTAAAAGGTGCTCGGTGCATCCGGCTTTCTCCAGAAGGAAGAAGAAACGAGTTTTGTCTTTAACCTGGTCTATGTCGAAGTACTCTTTAGCCCGGGAAATAAAATCCGGCAGGTTTAATTCATTGTCCAGCTTAAATAAGCGGTGGATAGGGGAAATTGACAGGCCGCGGGAATCCGTATTGGTGAAATATGACAGGCAATAGTTAAAATCTTCTTCTCCCGTGAAACTGGCGCCTAGTTTTTCGCGCATAAGATCCCGCCAGGCGCAGGCTACTTCATAGCGATGATGGCCGTCGGCAATAAACATATTCTCATCGTTCATGCTGTTTTCAATTGTTTCCAAAACCTCCGGGCTGTCAAGGCACCATAATTTATGGCGGGTTTTCTCAGCATCAACAACTTCGATAAATACATCCTTATCAGAGATATGCTTCTGGAATATCCGTTGAATAATCCGTTTTTTGTCCAAGAAAATAACAAAAATAGGGCTGAGATTGGCTTTTACCTGCTTGAGCAGTTTAAAACGGTCCTGTTTGGCTTCCATATGCGTATTTTCATGGCCAAAAACAGCCGATCCTTTATCATCACCAAGCCTGAGCAAAGAAATAAAACCCAAGCGGGTTTTTTTCTCCCCCCTGATAACATACTGTTGGCTATAAAAATAAATAGCCGGCCGCTCATCCTGGATAAGCACCTTATCTTTAAGCCATTCCCTGAATATTAATCCAGCCCTGCGGTATTTATCGTCAGAGGATGAATCTTTAGCCAGGAGTATATGGATAAAATTATAAACTGAGCGCTCATGGTATTCCTCTTGAGCCAGCGGAGAAATTACATCATACGGCGGGCAAACAACCTGATTGAAATCCTCGATTTTTTCCGGATTATAAACTACTGCTTTAAAAGCTTTTATCTTGGTCATTAAATTTGCAATACCAGAAAAAGTTAACTTAGCAACATAAAGATAATTTTACCACATAAAAGAATAAAAACAATAATTTTAAAGTTTTTATCCGCTTTAGTGGCCGGCGCAGCCGGAGCAGCCTTGATGCGCTTTGGGACAAGAAGGTTTATCCGCTTTCTTATAATCTGTAGCATAAAAACCCGGCCCCTTAAAGATAAAACCTCCCGTACTGCTGATTAATTTCTTAACCTTCTTTGAACATTTTGGGCATTTAGTTATTGGTTTCGCTTTTATGCTCTGTAAAATTTCAAATTTATGCTTACAGGCTAAACACTCATATTCATACGTAGGCATTTTCCCCTCTTTTTATCTGAATGATTTTTTAAACTTATCCGTAAAACTATCCTTAGCCCCCAAATCCTCTCCGCTTAGACGGGCAAACTCTTCCATTAGCTGTCTTTGCCGGCTGGATAACCTAACCGGGATATCAATATTGACCCTCACCAGTTCATCTCCTATATCCTGGGAATGCAAATCCGGTATTCCTTTCCCCTTGAGACGGAAAATCTTACCGGCCTGCGTGCCCGGAGGAACCTTCATGGTTAACCTGCCTTCTAAAGCAGGAACATCTACCTCTCCGCCTAATACTGCTTTGGCCAAACTGATACTAACCGATGTAGAGATATCATTGTTATGCCTTTCAAAGGTATCATGCGGCCTCAGCTCAATAATAACATAAAGATCCCCGCGGCTGTTAACGCCGGCTTCCCCTTCCTGGCGCACGCGTAATTGCGAACCATTATCAACACCTGCCGGAATCTTAACTTTTATCTTCTTAACAACTTTAACCCTGCCCTCTCCACGGCAATCCGGGCAGGGAGATTGAATAATCGATCCTTCGCCGCCGCAACGGGAACAAGTCTGCGCTAACTGGAAGAATCCATTTGAAACAACTGTCCTGCCTGAACCTTTGCATTGAGGGCAGGTGCTTCTTTTTGTTCCGGCCTTAGCTCCGCTGCCGCCGCAGTTTGCACAGGTTTCATAACGCGGCACAGTAATTGTCCTCTCTACGCCCTGCGCCGCCTCCTCTAATGAAATATCAATAGCTATCTGTAAATCCCTGCCTCGGCGCCTGGCAGATTGAGACTTTGATTGGTGTGTCCCTGAAATATCGAAACCGAGGTCTCCGAATATCTCTTCAAAAATACTGCCGCCAGCGCCGAAACCACCACCCATCTCTCTGAAGATACTGCTGAAATCAGCGCCCTTAAAGATATCCTCCTGGGCGTATTTCTGGTCGATCCCGGAGTGGCCGTATTTATCGTAAAGCTCGCGTTTAGAAGAATCCGAAAGCACGGCATACGCTTCGGAAACTTCCTTGAATCTCTCCTCCGCTTCTTTTTTTTGCTCCGCAGGCACACGGTCCGGATGGAACTTAAGCGCCATCTCCCGGTAAGCTTTCCTTACATCTTCCGAAGAAGCGCTTTTGGCAACACCCAGAATCTCGTAATAATCACGTTTAGTGGTCATAACCAACTTTCTCTACTGATCATTTATTTCTTATCGTCCTCTTCTTTAAAGTCGGCGTCAATAATATCTTCAGCGCCCGGCTGAGAAGGGCCTTCCTGATGAGGTTTAGGATTTTCCTGAGCTCCGGCATCGGAAGATTGCTTAGCGTCTGTTTTCTGTTTAGCAGCCGCCTGCTTATAAATCTCCTCCGCAAGCTTATGCGAAACCTTGGTTAAATCATCCATCCCCTTCTTAACCCGTTCAATATTCTTATCTTTTATCGCGGATTTTAAATCATTCAACTTAACTTCTATATCCGCGCGTTCAGACTGACTGACTTTATCACCGTAATCTTTCAACGACTTCTCCGTAGCATAGATAAGATTATCCGCCTGATTTATAGCCTCTACCTCTTCTTTCTTTTTTGAATCTTCAGCCGCATATTTCTCGGCATCGCGCACCATTTTGTCTATCTCTTCCTTGGAAAGTTTCTTAGGCGCAGTGATTTTGATGGACTGTTCTTTCCCCGTGCCTAGATCTTTAGCGGAAACATGCACAATCCCGTTTGCGTCAATATCAAAAGCTACCTCTACTTGCGGCACTCCGCGCGGAGCCGAAGGAATCCCCACCAGATCAAACCTGCCCAACTCAACATTACCTTCCGCATCGGCGATAGAACGCTCACCCTGAATAACCCGGATAGTTACTGCTGTCTGGTTATCAGCGGCAGTAGAGAAAACCTGCGATTTTCGCGTAGGAATTGTAGTATTTCTCTCGATCAACTTGGTATTTACTCCGCCTAAAGTT
Source organism: Candidatus Omnitrophota bacterium (assembly GCA_041661605.1). GTDB lineage: Bacteria > Omnitrophota > Gorgyraeia > Gygaellales > Profunditerraquicolaceae > UBA6249. The sequence continues at coordinate 469,445 of JBAZUE010000001.1, forward strand.
TCAATTCCTAAAGATAGAGGAGTAACGTCAAGCAGCAAAACATCTTTGACTTCGCCTTTGATGATTGCCGCCTGCACCGCCGCCCCTAATGCCACACATTCCATAGGGTCAACCCCGCGTTCGATCTTCTTACCTGTATATTCCTCTACAAACTTTTGCACAATAGGCATCCGTGTTGGCCCGCCAACCATGATAATTTTATCCACGCCTTTATCGCTGAAGTTAATACCTTCTTTTTCAAACGCTTCTTTTGCATCCTTTAAGGCATGCTCCAAAGGGCCTTTACAGCGTTCGATAATCGGGCCAACCAATTCCTCAAGTTTAGCCCGGTTAATTGACATAGTTAAATGCTTAGGACCGGTAGAATCCGCGGTAATAAAGGGAAGGTTAATATCAGTAGTAAGCGTGCTGGAAAGTTCAACCTTGGCCTTTTCCGCGGCTTCACGCAAGCGTTGCATAGCCATTTTATCGCCCTTCAGATCAATGCCGGTATCCCGTTTAAACTCTTTGGCAATATAATCAATCAGGGTATTATCCATATCCGTACCGCCTAACTGGGTATCGCCGCTGGTTGCCATAACCTTAAAACCGCCCTCTTTCCACATCTCCATAATTGTAACATCGAGGGTTCCGCCTCCCAGATCAAAAACCAGGATCTTTAACTCTTTTCCCGCTTTTTCCAAACCATAAGCAAGACAGGCAGCAGTAGGCTCATTAATAATTCTCAATACCTTTAATCCGGCGATCTCTCCGGCATCCTTAGTAGCTGTCCTCTGGTTGTCATCAAAATACGCAGGACATGTAATTACTACCTCTTCCACCTTGTCCCCAAGATAAGCTTCGGCGTCCTGCTTAACTTTTTGCAGGATAAAAGAAGATATCTGCTGGGGGGTATATTCTTTCCCATAGGCCTTGAACTTGTAGTCTGTGCCCATTTTACGCTTGGCGGCCTGAATCGTGCCTTCAGCATTTATAGCTGCCTGGCGCCTTGCCGGCTCACCCACCAGCCGCTGGCCGTCTTTTGTAAAAGCGACAAATGAAGGAAACGCCTTACCCGAAGCAACACCGGCTCCTTCAGCCGAAGGAATGATCACCGGCCTGCCGCCTTCCATAACCGCAGCCGCTGAATTAGATGTTCCCAAATCAATACCGATAACTTTTGCCATATTTATCCTCCTATTGTTTTTTAGAGACTTTAACCTTAGCGGTCCTGATTACCCGCTCATACATTAAGTATCCTTTTTGTAAAACTTCAACTATCGTATTATCCGGTAAATCCTTGTTCTCCACCTGCATAAGAGCTTCATGGTAATTAGGATCGAAAACCTTACCTTCGGCCTCAACAGGTTTGACTCCATGCGTTTTAAGCAGTTCATAAAGATGCGCCAGGATCATCTCTACGCCTTTTAAGAAAGCGTTAAGATCTTCATGCTTATCTTCAGCCAGATTTATCACACGCTCCAAATCATCAAGTACATTCAATAACTCTAAGACTATCCCCTCGTTGGCATATTTAATAAAATCCTGCTTCTCCCGTTCAAGGCGTTTGCGCATATTTTCAAAATCTGCCTGGGAACGCAAAAGCTTATCCTGGATATCTTTAAGCGTCACCATATCCGAATCTTTAAACTCAGGATTATCTTTGTTATCTTTATTATCTTTATGGTTATTCTTTATCTCATTCATCGTTAAAATGTGCTGAGCACTTCCGTCAAAACATCAGAAATATACTCTAAGGCAGGGATAATATGATCGTACTCCATGCGCATAGGCCCTAATACCGCGATCCGACCGGAAGGCTGATTCTTTAATTTATAATTAGTGACGATTAAAGAACAGCTTTCCATCTCGGGAAAACCCAATTCGCTGCCAATATAAATTTTTACCTTGCCGGAAAAATCGCGGTTGATAATACTCAACAGGCGGTTTTTGTCTTCCATTAACCTGACCAACAGACGGATTTTATCAACATCCCTGAATTCCGGCTGGTCTAATATGCGGCTGATCCCTTTGTAAAATATCTTGTCCTGCCACTCCAGAAACGAAACAATTCCGGCGTAATGCGTAATCTCGGAGATCACTTCAGAGGTATTTTCCAAAGCATCATCCAGGCGGCGGATCTTCTTCTTGCAATCCTTAAGTATACGTTTTTTCTCTTCATCAAGAAGCTCAATCTGCTGCACAAGGAAATCCACATAATAGCGATAACCTTTATCCGTGGGAATCCTGCCTCCTGAAGTATATGGATGCTTTAAATATCCGGACTCATCAAGCTCAGAGAATATATTCCTTATAGTCGCCGAGCTTAAATCAAACTCATCGGCAATATCTTCGGAAGCTACAGGAGCCGCGTTCTTGATATAACGGTTGATAGCTGAGTTTAAAATTGATTTTCTGCGAGAGCCATAATCAACACTAGTCACCGGTTTATTCTCCTATTATTACCTTCAAACTGCCAATACTAAGCCGTAATTTTAACACAATTTGTTGTTTTGTCAATAAGATTAGCACTTAAATATAGAGAGTGCTAATCTTATAATAAAAAAAATTCATCCCTCCTTTTCAAGTATCACTTTTACCCCGTGAATATTTACGCGTTTTTCTTCCATTAGATAATGCACATACTCAAGCTTTTTTAAGTCCTTCAAAGAATACAAACGGTTTTTCTTACCTATCCGTTTAGGACGCACCACTCCTGCTTTGTCCAATTGGCGCAATGTCCAAATTGGGATATTAACCAACCTGCAAACCACTCCGATTACATAAACCGGCTCTTCAGGGGCTATCTTAATCCTGAGCATTGGCATATCAGGCCTCCCGCGAGAATAGATTAACACAATAGCCGTATCTTGTCAAGTGAAATGATTATTTTTGTTAGATAACCTAACTGATAACCTCTATATCCTTATCTTTATTTATTTTGTTGAAGAGTTCCCGGGAAATCCTGAGGCTTATACTAACCCCTTTTTGCAAATAATCAATTTTATCCACTTTAGCCTGGCGATAAAAGAAATCGACCAATTCCATGCGGCTGTGAGGTATGATTATTTTTAAATTTAACATAAGGCTGGAAAAATATCCCTGTATACGTTCAATTAAAGCTCCCAGGTTCTCCCCTGTTTTGGCTGATAAAATAACAGCATCGGCAAACTCATTCTTATGCACCTGCAGCCAGCTGCGGTCAGAAACCAGGTCTATTTTGTTTAGCGCCACCAGGACAGGTTTATCCTTTAAGCCTAATTCTTCCAGGACACTCTGCACAGCCTGATTATGCTGGAGTATCCGCTGATCAGCCAGGTCTAAAACATGGATCAATAAATCCGCGTCAGAGACTTCTTCCAAAGTAGCTTTGAACGCCTCAATCAGATGATGCGGAAGATCATGCAAGAAACCTACCGTGTCGGAGAGAATAATATTTTGTCCATTAGGCAGCTGCAAACTCTTGGAAAGCGGATCCAGCGTAGTAAATAATTTCCCTGAGGTGGCTTGCACGGCATCAGTCAGGCGGTTAAGCAACGTAGATTTGCCCGCGCTAGTGTAACCCACTAAAGCTACCAGGGGAAGGTTATTGCTTTTTCTTTTTTTGTGCGTCGTTAAACGATGCAGCCTGAACGCCTTCAAATCCTCCTTTAGCTTATCAATCCTCTTCCTGACCTGACGCCGGTCAATCTCAAGCTTAGTCTCACCCGGGCCGCGGGTACCGACTCCGCCGCCTAATCGCGAAAGCATTACACCCTTACCTACCAGGCGAGGAAGCAAATATTGGAGCAAAGCCAACTCCACCTGCATTTTCCCTTCAGGGCTTTTGGCTCTGCGGCTGAAAATATCAAGGATCAACTGCGTGCGGTCAATAGTTTTCCTGCCTAGGGCATCTTCCAGGTTGCGTTGCTGCGTACCGGATAGGTCATGGCTGAAAATTATCGTATCCACAGCCTCTTCGCTGGCGACAATACCAATCTCCTCAACCTTACCTTTACCAATAAGGAAATTTGCCGTACCCCTTTCACAGATACAAATTATATTCTCAACTACCTCAACACCGGCTGAAACAGCCAACTCTTCCAACTCCGAAGAGGTATCTTCAATACGCCAGTGATGTTTATCTGTTTTAATTTGAATGCTGACTAAGAGAGCTTTTTCCATATGCGTTTAGCAACCTCCTTGGCTGTTTCTTTATTCCTGATATTAATCCATTCTATGCGCTTGTCTTTCCTAAACCAGGTAAGCTGACGCTTGGCATAGCGCCTGCTGTTACGCTGGATAAGACTCCTGGCGTCATCTAAAGAATACTTCCCGTTAAAATAACCTTCCAATTCAGGCACCCCTATAGCGCAAAGAGCAGTCTTGCTTAATTTATGCTTGAGCAGATTCCTGACTTCATTAATCAATCCGGAGTTAAACATTTTACCGACCCTTTGGTTAATTTTATCATAAAGGTCCTGCCTATTTGTGTTTAAAGCGAATATCTTAATTTCATACTCATTACCCAGGCCAACCCTGCTCCTTTGTAAAACAGATATAGGCAGTCCTGTCTCCATATAAACTTCCAAGGCCCGGATAAGTCTCCTGGCATCGTTAGGATGGATCTTTTGAGCGGACAAAGGATCGACTTTGCTTAATTTCTCATACAAATATTTATTTCCTTTAAGGGACAGCTGTTTATAGAGCCTGGCGCGGATTAACTTATTTTCCGGGCCTGACGGAAAAATCCCGTCAATTATAACAGAATAATAAAGCCCGGCACCCCCCACAAACAACGGGAACCTGCCTTTTGAAAATAATTTGTTGCAAATCGACAGGGCATCTTTTCGATACCTGGCAACATTATATTCTTTAGCGGGATTGATTACGCCAAGCAAATGGTGTTTTACCTTTTTTCTTTGAGCGCAGCTTGGCTGGGAAGTAACGATATCCATGGAGTTATATACTTGCATGGAATCGCAGGAAATAATCTCAGCGTTGATTTTCCTGGCCAAATGAATCGCAATCGCGGATTTACCTACGGCGGTAGGGCCGATAAGGAAAATAATCTTTTTCTTGAGCATAAATACTACGGGCAGAGCTTGGTTGAAAAACCTTCCCGGGAAAGTCTGCTCTCTGTATCCAACGCCTCTGTTTGTGTTTTAAATCTGCCGACTTTAACCCGGTAACCTTCGCTTGAGCCATCTACATAAGCAGGATACCCCATAGCCGCCAGTTTATCTTTAAAATTAACGGCATTCAAATTCTTCACAAAAAACCCCACTTGTACCGAGAATCCACCGGTTTCATTCACAACAGGAACGCTTGCCGGTATGCCCTTAGAAGGCCTTAATTCCAGGCTTAAAGGAAAATCCCTTTTTAACTTCATCAGATATTCATTAAACTGCCGATTATTACCTTTCCTATAATTTGATTGGCTTAAACGATACAATATTGCCGCCTTCAAGTTTATATTGGGGTAATCCTCAAGCAGTTTGTTATAAATATCTTCCGCCTCCTGAAATTGCCCTTTAATTAAATAAGTATCCGCTGAAGCCATGGCTGCCTGCTCTTTAAATTTACTAAAGGGACTGTTTAAAATCTTCCGGAAACATTCCTGCGCCTGGTCCAGCTTATTCTCTTTTAAATAGCTCAAACCTAATAAATAGACCAGCTCATCCGTACCCTGGATATTGAAACAATCTGCCTGAGTCTGCGCCTCAAGTATTACCCTGCGGTAATTTCCCTGCAGGAAATCAGCTTTTAAATTATCCAAATTAGCCGCCCAAGAGATAACCGGAAAAAGAAAAACAGCCAAAATTAAAAAATACAGCTTAAGCTTTTGCATATTTGTGTTTGGCCCTCAGTTTATTTGAAATCCTTCTCTGTAAATCAAGAATCTTCTTATGCCGCTTCTCTTTCTCCTCTTTAGTCAATAGATCAGCAAATTTTGCCGCTGCCGTATAAGGCCTGGGGGAATATTTAAAAATGTAGGCAGCGTTAAATCCTATTTTCTCAATTAAATCACAAGTCTCTTTAAATTCTTTATCAGTTTCAGTAGGAAATCCCACAATAATATCTGTAGTCAAAAGACCACCTTTAACAATTCTACGATAAGAATCAATTAAAGCCAAGTATTCTTTTACCGAATACCCCCGGTTCATAAGTTTAAGGATCCTGTCTGTTCCTGACTGTAACGGTAAATGCAATGATTTGTTCAATTTATCTAAATCACTGACAGCCTGGAAAAGATCAATATTGGCATCTTTAGGATGAGAGGTAAAAAAATCAAACTTTTTTAAACCCTCTAACGCATTAACCTGCGTTAGCAGTTTTGTAAAATTAACCCCATCCTCCAGATACGAATTGACATTTTGACCCAAAAGAGTAATTTTAGTAATTCCTCCGGCGATAGCCTCCTGAATTTCCGTAAGTATGTTTTTATTCTTCCGGTGACGCAGGGGCCCGCGGACATACGGCACTACACAATAAGAACAAAAATTAGAACACCCTTCGGATATAACCACATACGCATGATCTTTATCCTGGAAAAAACCTGTGTGGTAAATTTCCTCCGGACGCTGAGAACTATCCACCTCCCAAATTTTACGCTCAAGAAGTCCTGCCGAAGAAAGTTTATCCAATATTTCCGGTATTTTATAGATATCCTGCGGGCCGGCGACAAAGCTGACATTGCCGTCACGCTGGAAGGCGCGTTCTTTGTAATTCTGGGCCATACATCCGACTAAACCGATTATTTTAGAACCCTTATAACTCCCAATCAAGCTCCAAACCCGGTCCTCGGCATGCTGGCGCACAGAGCAAGTATTAAATATAATAATATCTGCTTCTTTGTCAGAAGCGCAAATTTTGTAACCCGCGTTTTTCAGCAGTCCACAGATCAGCTCGGAGTCACGCACATTCATTTGGCAACCGAAGGTGCGCACAAAAACCTTCTTTTGTGTATCGCTTTTATTTGTCATTGGTTATGGAATATTTTTAGTCGTATATGGTCATGGAAATTTGCCTTAAAAGTCATGCTCATTCATCGGCTCTAAATTACGGAATTATGGGTACATGTAAGAAATTAATTAGGTGCGTGCCTCCGGAACTCATAGGACTTTGTCATCCTTCAGCGCACGTTTAATATGAAACTCCCAGGTAGGATGCAAAGAAAGCTCATCACCAGAGTTAAGATTATGAATACGCTCTACCAAGTTGACGACGCCTAACTGGGCTATTGCTGTCCTTACTGCTTGATGAACCTTGTTATCATCCCATGAAAACTTTGACTTAACGCTTCTCTTCAATGTAAACTCCTTCACCCGTAAACCGCCTTCCTCCACAAGGACTCCGAGCATCTGTTTGGTCTCTACTGAAAGCGAATCCCATTTTTGTCGAAACTTCTGATCAGAAGCAACTGAGAGGAAATGTGTACTGTTTAACCAATTATTAACTTGTTGAACCAATCCTATTTCATCCAATAATGGCTGCGGATTTACTATTGCCCCTTTTGCCACTCCCTCCATCTTATTAACACTTTTGTCGGCAAAAGTGATTATTGGGATATCAACGCCTTCAAAATGTTTTCGATAAGCCAAAATCGCAAATTCTTGATTAACCCAAAGAGAAGAATAATGTCGACGTGATTTACCGGAAGAATCAATGATTTCCCCGCGGTCATGGAATAAGAGCACTGCACCTGAACAACATCTCAATGCCTCGAATATATGCGTGTTAGCAGGAGTAAGATTTTGTTCTCCTTCCGCAAAGAAGCCCTCAAAACCCGCAGTGTTATCAATAGTATTCTTGATTGCCTGACCAATACGTATTTCATCGGGAGTATTCTGTCCACAACTCACAAAAATTAAAGTTTTTTCCATTTTTATTCCTTATTTCATCTGCCACGTGGCCAAATCCCGATGACATGTACGAAATTAATTATGTACGTGTCCCCGGAATTATTACGCTAAGGGAAAGAACGACTCCCTGAATAATCTACTTGTGAATGCCTAAAAGACTATTTATTGTTCCTTTTTCTCCAAAACTTTTAAGATATCACTGAGTAACCGATTCAACGTATGTGTATTAGTTGTATTGCGCTCTAAGTTGATAGCGATATATATTAGCAATCCTATAACAATAATAAAAAATATAGCCATTTATTTACCCTCCTTTAATGATTAACTATAACGCGCTATCAGAAGATTCGATATTTATCTTATATGCAATGTCGTCTAATTGAGCCCTTTTGATTGAAATTGGATTGTTATTCCTGTTCCTTAAAATTCTTTTTAGTATATTTTCATTTTCTTGCTTCATTTTGGCACCTAAGATAACCCCAACAAGACACTCTCCGGGAAACCCGTAAGCCGTCCCTGGCTGGCGGTTTGGACCTATTATTCTGTACTCTGATTCGTATTTCCAATCAGAACTTTTTGTTAAGAAAGCATCATTAATTGCATCTTTTTTCCGTTTAAAAAGATTTACTTTTGGGCGGTTAGGTTTATAAAAAACCTGCAATGCTTCTCCGAAAAACGGTGTATTGGGTGTCCTTGCAAATTCGAAACATACTCCTGTATGAAAACTAGCATAATGGGCCCACATCAATAAGCTGTCTGGCTTTTCAGAAAAGCAACAAATTCCTAGTTCTTCGTTGATGGCTTTTTGCATTTTTGATTTTTCGCTCTCAACAAGTTTATCTGAAGTTATTCTGTTTTCCAGCCAATTATTTTTGACTTCTTCTAAATCTTTTACTGCATAGTTACCACTTTTAGACAATTGAGCATGCCAATATTGGAAATCCTTAGGTGGCGCATCGTAAATAGGACAACAATCAAAAGGATCGTTAAAATCAGCTAAGCGTGAAAAATAGAGCTCGTTCTTCTCTACTACATTTCTCACGCGCAATAGGTCATCTTGGTTATTTTCTTTTAATGGAAAATATTTATATAAAATGGTACCTCTCGGCTTTAACCAGTTTTTAATAAATTCTTTCATAATTTCTATCACCCAACTCATTCTCATATATCATATTAAGAAATTCCAAGATAGTCGTACAATACTGCACCCAACGGTCAGCCCAGAGTCCGTATAAAATTTTTTTCATATCTTTATTCATTTTTCCGCAACAACAAGCATTTCAAAGTCATCTGTAGTCAGCTTATCGTTTCTCGAGTATGCCCCAAGCTTCGCGCCAAAGATGTCGATCTTTTTGAACCCGAGCGTCTTTAAAAGCCACATTATCTCGCTGGGCACGTAATAACGCTCGTTGCACTTAAGCTCCCTTTTATTGCCGGAATCGTCCTCAAAAACAGCAGTGTTATGATCACGGAAAGTCATCAGATCAAAGGAGCACTCCTTACACTGGGACTGGCCTTCTTTCTGCGCCGACTTATAGAAGTCATTGACAGAATGAAACAGCGGGAACAATCCGTTTAATGTGGTGAAAATGAGCTTGCCTTTATCCTTCAGCGCTTTTGTTGCGTTCTTGAGGATTTCAAAATTCATCTCATCTGTTTCCATAAGAGAAAACCCGCCTTCGCATAGCATAATTGCCAGATCAAATTCACTGTCAAACGGAAGATTGCGGGCATCTTGTGTTTGGAAGTCGATGGTCACCCCTGTCTCTTGCGCCTTTTCCTTTGCCCTTTTGATCTGATTCTCGGAAAGGTCAACGCCGGTCACATTATATCCCCTCTTTGTCAGTTCAATCGCATGACGGCCGGTACCACAACCGATGTCGATGATCTTTAAGGACTTATCGCGGGCTATCTCCTCTTCGATAAAATTACATTCACCCGCAGTGCCCTGAACAAAACACTCTTTATCGTATTTGCGCGCGTAATTTTCAAATAATGCTTCGTACCATTGTTTCATTATTGTCCTCCCATTTACCAAATGTTACTTAAATAGTTCAGGATAGTCGTATAATACTGCACCCAACGGCCAACCGAACGATCTCAGGAATACCGTTTTATTTTTAACTGTTTTATTTTCCATTGGTTACGTAAACTTACAAGTCTCTACTTTTCATAATTTTGAGTCAAAATGTCTCGCACATCCATCGGCCATGAACTAAGATTAGATTTCTAACTAATTAATCCCCTTCCAACGACCGGTAATCCAAGGTCCTTGTACTGGACAAACAATCTGACGATAATCAACTTCATATTCTTTATGTTCAAAGTAACCAAAACGATGTATATTCCTCTTAAATACAATATTTCTCGTTTTCATAAAATCTTTTTCCATTTCACTGAATTGATCGCCAGGATTGTGCTTACCAGTGAAATAAAAATCGGCAAAATCTTCGAGCTCATCTAAGTGCCAATGAAAACCATTACCACAAAACATAAGAATACAGCGCATCGTATTATCTGTTTTATAAGCAACCAACTTACTCTCGCATTCAAGAGTATACTGCAACATAGCTGATCTTGCACTTCGCATGTTATGGTATATTTCCCCACCCATCCATTCTTGCTCAAGCTCAATATGCGTGTTGACAGGGAAATACTTTTGTTCCTTTTGAAATTTCTCCCAAGAATCAACCATATCCGGTTTAATTGTTTTAACATCGCACAATACAGTAGCCCCACCGGATATACTATAGACTAAATCAATTGTTTTACTTGATCTAGAGCAATAAGGCTCATATTCAAACGATTCACATGTAAATTTATTGTTATTCAAAATTAAATTTGCCAAAATTACTTCATTAATTATTTGAGGTCTCTTATCCTTGCGAAATTTATCGAGCAGCTTATCCCGATTAACAAAACGCTTATCTTTTGCCAAAGGCTGACACCACTTTTCTTCGATTTTTACCCACAAATCATGCAACTCTTTAGCAACTTTGCCATCCATATACAACCTCAATCGAATTCTAAATTCCAGTCTCCCCGGAATATACCATCCTTATTTAAACCCACGTTATATAACTCCATCAAGAACGAAACAGCCGTAACGTAGAACTGCATCCATTTGACAACCCAGGGTTTTGATATAAACATTTTTTCCCTTGCCAAACACTTTTCGATTTTTATTTGTCTCGTTCATAGTTTACATAAAATTGTTAAAACCGATGGATGGCTTCGCCTATTTATTTTGCTTATCCAATGCAGCCTTTAATCCTTTCCTACACCCGTGGATGTATTTCTTGTATAACTCTATGTGTAAGAATCAGTTAGATAAACTGTCTACTAAGCTTTCGATTCTTTCCCCTGCAACATACAAACTTTCGATTACCGCCATGCCATCTTGTATCCTGATAATCGCGTAAGCATCTTCTTTGCCGCTGCGGACGTGCTGCTGGTAAACTTTCTCCGCCCGGGGTGCAGCTGACTCTTCCATATAATAGCGGTCAATGGGGATATCCAAATACGCTTTATCTCCGGAAATATAGTTTAACCTTGTTTTGATATAAGGCCCTGTATCAGGCCTATTCACAGCCAATCCGGAAAACTTTGCAAATCCATGGTCATCCACGTTTATCAACGCGTAAACCTGCTGACCTGAATTCAGCTTATCTTCCTTCGCGCATAAACAATAATCTTCTTCGAAACGCAAAGCAACATATCTGCCCCGAAAGGCATCATAGGGATCAACCGGGGCAACTTTAAATTTATATTGCGCTCCATGCTTAAGAACAAACTCCCTCCTTGCTATCATGGACAAAGGCGTTATAATTTGCGCAAAGCAGACGCACAGAAACAAACCAATAATTAATTTAATCTTCATTTTACACCTCCTAAGCGGCGGGTGTATACCAGGTTAGCCGTTAGAAAACCTATACCTACAATTATAAACACCAGGCCTTTAACTATAAAACTGATATCGCTGTCAAAGAACCTGGCGATAATCAGTACGGATAACATCAACATCCCGGTATTAAGAAGAGCCTGATTATTAAGGCGGAATCCGGCAACTATGCGGCTGAGGCTTAAAACAAATAAATAGAGGTTAAAAATCAATAACGGCAGAAAGGTTGATTGCATATTAAGAAAATAAGCAACTACGGCCAGCAAAGGAACTGCCCCGAACATTGCAACCTGATTATTCTTACGCTTGAGATTATCGTAGAATAACAATACCGCCGTTCCTATTATTGCCAAGGTTATTATGTAATCAGGCAATAAACCAATAAAAGAAATATCCCGGTTAACCCCATAAGTATAGCTGCCCAGATATTGCCAGCAATATTTAAAAGTAAATTGGAAAACAAGTATGAACAGGCCTATGCCTCCTATAAAACGTAAAGGTTTTTGCCAATTGGTAGTTATTTGATTGAATTTCCAATTCCCGGTAAAATAAATAACCGCAAAAATACTCGGGAAAATAACCACCCATAAACCAGGCCAGTTCCTTCCCAGGCTAAAGCTTGCGGCGGATAAAATACACACAGCCATAACCAGTGAAACTATCGCGGCACGCAAGGCATAAATCTCCCGCTTTAACGCCCAGATAAGATGAGGAACAATTACAGCTGCCAATGGCCAGAAGATAACCGCCTTCACGGGATTATCCCAATTATTCCCAGCCCAGGCAGTTATACCGATCAAGTAAATTACTGCCGGCAAAGATGCCTGCATAATATAAACAAGGGGCAAGATCAGCAACATCCAGGTAAAGATAAAAGTTCCGGCATCGCCATGTATATTATATGTCTGGCTGATCAGGGCTATCGCAGCACCAACCATGAGGCTTAAAAAAGTTGCCGTACTTTCCTTTAACGCGCTGGATTGAGGCCTTTTAAGCAAAACCCATAATACCAGGAGCTGCCCAATAATTAACGGGGTTAAGGACAGCACCGCCCGGCTCAGGCGGGACAGCTGATCCCAATTATGCGCGAACAATAAAATTATGCCTAAGCCTATTAAGAAAGCCCCGATAGTGCCAAAAATAACCAACCCCACATTCATTCTCCCGGGATTTTTTACTTGTCCATAAAATTGCCGTATTTTATCAGCTGCTTCTTGAGAAAGAACGCCTTTTTCTACTAATCCGGGCAATTCCTGGTAGAGCCACCTTAGGAATACTTTATTCATAGTTCATCCACCCCCTAAAAATTAAACCCCGCACCAAGACGGCGCGGGGTTTAAGATTGGCAAAAAAACTGCATTATTTCTTTTTCAGTTTTTCCACTAATTCAGCTACAAACTTTCCTGCTATATCCTTACAGCCAAGCCCAAAAGCTAAAGCCAGGCCTAAACCAAGCGAACCCAAAATAATTCCTATGGTAAGCTCGGTAACACGCATACCGATGTTAAGCTGTTCCAAACCTATAATTACCGCAAAAACCACAACAACGGTTTCTACGATTTGCCCTAATAATTTACCCTGGCTAAGCCCGGCATTATTAGCAGCGGTCATCACAATATTCTTCAGCGCCGTAGCGGCAAACATACCGATAATCAAAATAAATATACCGGCAATAACATTCGGGATGTAAAGGACAATCTGATTCAATAAATCCGCGGCTACAGTCAGGCCTATGGCATTAATCGCCACCATAAAGGTAACTAAAAGACCAAGCCAATAACAGATTACCCCGATTAAATCAGAAAGCGAATAAGTAATCCCGCCTCTGCCAAGGATCTTGTCCAATTCAATGCGGCTGGAGAGCGCATCAATTTTTATTGTCTTTAAAGCTTTACTTACTACTGCCTTAATTAACTTAGAAATCAACCAGCCAATGATCAAAATAACAATAACCAACAGCACATTAAGCATAAACTGGCTGATCTGGGTGAGTACATTTCTTGCCGGTTCAAGTAACACGACTTGCCAACTACTCATATCTGCCTCCTTTTTAATTTATGTTTAATAACTTTAACATACTTAAGCGGTTATGTCAAGAATATTCCTTATTCAATACTTCTCGTATAGGCCTAAAGAAAACTTTAGAATTTTTTATAACATCAACCGATATTAGCCATAAATATCGTATTATCAATAAGTTAGGTAAATAAATATTTTTTCGCGGCTTATTGAAATTTTCAAATTATGTGTTATACTTTTAATACAATCAGGAACAGCTTTGAAAAAGGCTAACTAGCAGTAATGCTGGGGCGCAAAATGACAGCTCCGAGTTTTCTTGGAGGGCTGCATTGCCAAAGGATGAGAACCCTAAAATATCCTTTTAGGGTTTTTTATGGCCCCGGCTCAGTCAAGAACCGGGGTTTTTTAATGGGCAAGGAGGTGCAAGATGGGGAAAAAAGAGATTTTAACGGTTTTATTGGTTCTTTTAATGGCTTCCACTGTTTGGGCTGGTGATAGTGTGACGATCAGTATGTCTTGCACTATTCCTTCTATTCCGGGAGTGAATGCTCCTGCTCGTATGTCGGAGAGATTAGTCAGTAATCATCAGAGAGAAGATGTAATCAATAACAACGCAGCTGCCACGGTAGATGAAGAAATTATAGAAAAGGAGGAGAGAAAAGAAAACCTTCTTGCCCAAGGAGAAAAAGTTACCAGAGAAGTAAGAACAATTTATAGCCGGTAACCCCCTCCTCCTATTTCTGTATTTTACGCAGAGGAATGTTCCAAACAGAAGATTCCCCCTCTTGAAGGGGGAATCTTTTTTTAAGGGCAACTAAAGGCAAATAATAAACAGGGATCGAGTTTAAGTCCGCGGATAATTCGTGGATTCCAGGCTGCGCCTGAGGATAGATATAGCTGCCATCTATTCCGGTAGTCATTGTTTTATCCCCATCGAGGGTTATTGTTACTCCAGAAACGCCTTTTTCTCCCGCCGAATATTCACCATCTTCATTTAAATCCTCAAAAACAATACCGCGGATCTCCGAACGCGAGGTAATCCCGAAATAAACTTTGGAGCTGGCGGCATTTGCAATAGCAACCCCCTGGGTCACCGGAACGGTAAGCATATAGCCTGCCGGGAGAGTACCGGTATCCAAAGTTACATAAGCCATCTTACCGTGAACCTTGTCGAATTTAAAATACCCAAGTTCATCAGTAAGCTGGTTCCGTTTCTTGCCCAGCCAAATCTTAATACCAAAGACCGGAGGCTCATCACGATCCATCAGGCCGTTGGAATTATAATCTTTAAAGACATACCCCTGGATGGTAGAAACCGCGTCCCAACGCAGGCCGGTATCCCAAAGCAGCTTCATCCCTACGTTAAAACTGGCTTCCACCCTGCTAAGAACCGTAGGATTTTCTTTCCATACATTTCTGATCCTGGCAGAAGCATAAACCTCCTGTCCATCAGCAGGCCGGTATGAAAGCTCCCCATATCCCTCGATATAATCTTCCCCAGAAAGAAACGATAACGGGGAATTGGCGCGCTCTTCATCGCGCCAGGCAAAGCGCATTGACCCCCAAAATGGAGACGTACCGATACGGTCATACCAATCAAGCCCGGTTTCCGTAACATTGGGCCGTACGTGGTTACTGGTAGAGCGTTCAGTAAGCCAATTCAATTCTTTATTAAAATAATAGTATAAGGAGCCGATAACGCTGAAACGCAATCCCGCAAAAAACTTTTCATTAGCATAATCCAAAGAATTGGCAGAAAAATTTTTATTATCCTGATGAGAATATTTTGCATAAGTAGAAACCTCTTTACCAAATACCGAGAGCAGCCTGTCCACGCCCAAGCCGGAAGACTGGTATCTTACCTGCGATAACTTACCCAGGTCATTCTGAAGGGTATAACTGATCTCAAAATTAGTAAACGGATCCATCTTGTAGTCAAGCGTAGCATCCAAATCTTCGTTAAAACGATTAGGGTTATCTTCCGCCGGATAAAGCCGGTCGCGATATATATCAAAACGCTGAATATAAGTAAGCTTATCCGTAGGCCTATAGTTTAAGTTTAAGAGGGCGCCAAATTCACCCTGCCGCCATCCAGGACCGGTAAGGCTCACAAACTCCTTATCGATATCCCTGAATTGCAGGTCCGCATAAAGGTCGGTACCATTATAACGGCTGGTAAATAACTGGGCTAAGTTCTTAGTATCGCTGGCAATTTCATAACTATAACCGTGATTTTTAAAATTCCAACCTCCAATCAAATCATAGGCATAATCTTTAAGGAAATCCTGCCGGTCGCGGCCCCAGCCGTGAGCCACGCTAAATTTATAATTTTGCCATACTTCGGGAGAGAAATTTAAATTAATACCGCTCATAAATGAATGCTGAGCTTTGCTAAAGGTTTCCGTAGCTAATGTCCCGTAACGGCCGCCGTTTTCCCTTCCCCAAAAATAGGTATAATCAAATTTATTATTGAAAGCAGGCGAATAAAAATAAACGCCCCTTAAATCCGCCCCCGGTATAGCCAGATTATTAAAATAAGGATTGTAATCTCCCGCCCGCAGGTTAAATCCTTTAAAATCACCCAGTTTACCATTAGTCAGGCCCGCGCTGACATAGGTCATATCAGTGGAAGTAGAAAGGGTCCTCTCTGTTATCGCCGCGTCAACTAACCCATAAGGAGTGGCCCCATACATATTTAAATTATGGATCCAAGAGTAAGTTCCGTTACGCCTGACTGTTTGCAGCCTGCGGCCAGTATAATAAGAATACCAGTCTAAATTATAGCGGAACTTGAAATTACCCATGTTTTCCTCTTCCTTGCGCATTGTTTCTTCCAGGGTCGGAGAATCAGTGACCGGCATAATACCGGTACATTCAATGCTTGTACGGCCATTATCATCCCAGACGATAATTGAGGCTAAGCCCCTATTCTTAGCCATAACAGAAATCTCATTATCATTTAACCTTTCCGCATAGAGGATATCCGGCTGAACAACCAGAAAACGTTTAATATTACTGCCGGTGATAATAACATACTTGCCTTCTTCAATCTCAATAGGCTGCTGCATAGAAAGCCTGGGGTCATTAAGTAAATAAATTGCCTGGGTTTTTATTTTTGCGTTAGTATCGGATTCGCCTGCTTCTGTCAACTCCGGGATAAAGATCTGGGAAGGGCTTATTCCCTCTTTTTCGATAGTTTTCTTGACCTTAACCTGGTCAAGGGTATTCTCCATTACTGCCTGCCTATCCAATCTGGCAGCAGAAGGATGAGTAGAGACGTTAGGCTTGTGGCTACCGGTATCTTTATTTAATTCTTCGCCGATGAGCCCAAGATAGTAGATTGCGGGAGGATAACCGGGTTCAGCAATAAGGGCTCTATTGAATTCATCTTCAGCCTGCTGAAAATTACCTTTTTTCAGATCCTTGATACCTTCTTCACAGAGGTATCCGGCAATCTGGCTATAAGCAAAAACCGGTTGAGGATTTACGATAATGCAGAAAAAAAAAATGCAAAAATCAGGAAGGATGATTCCAGGCTAAAAGAAAGTTTTTTGGGTAATCTCCTAGAGATAAACAAGATTTTAATGAAGCTTGCCGACTTGGACAATTTTATTATTCTCTCCTATTGTAACCGAGGCCTCTTTGGTAATCACAGGCCCCCTGCCCATTCCTGCGTCTGTAAGCGCTTTACCAAGATCAACGGTTATTACCAGATCATAATCTCCGGCAGGGATTTCATCTTTCCAGACACCCAATAAACTTCCCTTACCGCCCGGGAAAGTATAGACATTATTAAAAGCCCCCCGGGCGCTGACTATCCCGTCGCTATTCATAAGGCTGAAACTACCAGAAGTAGTTATGTCTGTATTGCCGGTATTTTCAAAATCCAGGGTTATATCCAAACCATCTTTTGCGTCTTTTGAAGGCTGAATATTTAAATTGCCTATTTCAGCTCTCCTTGAGACCGTCCCCTTTACTTCGACATAAAATAAAGTAGCCACCCTGACATTAACATCCAGCCCCGCGGAACGGCCGGAGTCCGCCAGAGAACCTTTCCCTATTGCTGTCTCAAAAAACAAGGTAGCAAAACGCGCTCCGGTAGCATCAGAAGGGATATTGACTGAATAGCTTATCCTTTGTTTCCCGAATGCCGGCATAGTTACCTCTGCCGGAGAAAAGGTTATCCATGAACAAGCTGAAGCAGGAGTTGAGCCGGCAGGAAGAAACTCCTTGGCCCCTTCTCCTCCAGGCAAATAATACCAATCCTCAAGATAAAGCCGCATGCTTTTACTTTCATCAGTCGGATTATCAAGCATAATTTCTCCGAATGCACGTTCTCCGGGAGCTGCCACAACCCTGATTTTTGACTGATTCATAAAAGGCAACTTATCCGCCTGGGCAACAGAAACAAAAAGGCTGCCCATAAGAAATAAACAAGTACTTATAAGACGCATTAATGATAACAAAATACCCCCTTTTGCAATACTTAAGCCTGACTGCTGATTGATTACGGCGTAAGTGTAATGGTGACAGAACCAATATATGTGCCTGCCGGTGTATCCAGGCCGATCGGCGTTACTCCCGTAGCATCTTTACCTGCTTCTCCAGTGCCGATTCCGTAATATATACGCAACCAGCCGCCGGATAACTGCGTCTTGGTGTAAGCAATATTCTGGCTGTTTCCAAAACTATACTTAGCTAACTCAGTACTGACAGTGCTGCTGGTTTGCTTATTGAAAGAAACATTGACCTTACCGTTTAAATTATTAGTCGCATCCTTCTGAAGCGACACGCGTGTATGCGTCAAGGTCCAGACAGTGCCGGAATTATCTGTTACCCCGACATCCACAGCATAATAACTTGCAGGTAAAAATATCTTGTTTATGCTGTCCCAGGTCAAGGTACCAAAACTAATTGTTGAAGCAGTGGTCCAGACAGTGCCGGTAACTTTACTGACAGTAACAGTTAATCCCCCGGTCATGGTAGGGACAGTGGCATTAACAGTAACAGTCTGGCTTGCCGCAGCCCAGGCGCTTGTCGTACAAAAAACAGCAGCCACAAGAACCATAGAAATAAATATGTTCTTCATTTTTATCACCTCCTTTATTGATTTTTCCATTTTACAATTATTATTCTCAAACATCCCGATCCCTCCTCCTTAAATTTCGGTTAATGTATAAGTTATCCGCGATGAATAGTTGCCCGCGCCTAAATCAGGCGGGCAAATTAATTCATAGATTATTTTAAATTTATCTGCAGAGCCATATGAATCAGAAATAAATAAAAGCTGGCTGCCTTTTTTTACCGGCTCTTTACCAGGAATCCTCAAACTACCTTTAGTTTTATCCACCGGAAGGGTCTGCAAAGAAAAGTTTTTAGAGGGGATCTTGTCCCCACGGTCATTCACCAATTCCGAAAGGACGTTTTGCGTTACCTGGTATGGCCGGCCGAGGTTCGATCTTACTTCAATGAGCACCTCATTTAAACGCGGCCCATCGCTGGGTTTTATATTCACGAAATCAATATTATAACGTTGATCCTGGGGGGAAATATAAATCTCAAAGATACGCTCCTGCCTGATCTCTAAATCCAGGCCCCCCAAATTTATCTGCTTGCCCGCGGATTCCAGAAGATACTGGATACGCGAATGATAATTACCCGCTACCAGGCTTAATGGATCAGCTAAAGAATACGCAATTATAAAAACCTTATCCGCGCTGCCATCAGGCCGCGAAGAATATATTGTCTGGATATTGCCTGAAACCGGAACCGGCTGATTTATGGCCACCCCCTTCTGGGCATCAGGGACACTAAAAAGAAGGTTGTTATTGCTGATAAATTTTCCCTCCTGGGATTGAACCGACTTTGAGAGCATTTGCATGATCCTAAACGGACCGCTAAAAGAACTGTTAATTGTAACTACCGCCTTGGCTGATCCACGAATATCATTAGTATCCGAAGGATTAATTATAATAGAGCCTGCTCCTTCTGCCGGGGCAACAGAAACCGACAAAGAGCCGCCATCATTGGAAATAAACACATATATCTCAATAATTTTGGTTACCGGGAGAGCAGATGAACCGATTGGGTTTAAAACCAAGCTAATCCTTCCGGTATAATATCCAGGAGCCAACTCCTGTGTATTTTTAATGGCATATACCAAAGTAAATGAATCGGCTGTTCCGGCGGGATTGGAGACATAGATAAGCTCATCATTCCTTACTACGATATCTCCGGGAGGAATACGTAAATCGCCGAATCTATTCGAACCGCGAAACCCCCTGACTACAAAATTATCCCTTATGGTAACCGAGGGATTGTCACGGTTCCGCAAAGGGCTTTCAATACGCTGGCGTATCTCATAACGATTATTAACCGTATCATTTGAAGTCGTAAATGTTATCCCGCGCGAAAAATTGTTCCGGTCAAACTCAAGCCGGCTTCCACCTTGATCAAGTATGAAGTTCAAATCAAATATGGCAAAGGCTTCCTGGCAGAAAATTCCGGAAGCTGCCAACGTAAGAATAAAGATAACTGCCGCAAATAATTTTTTCATTTTCATTATTGTAACATTTTTTAGCTTAAATTTCAATAAAACAAAAAACCGGACAAACCCATATTAGGTTTTATCCGGTTAGATCACATGGCTCCTTTACTCCTCCAAGCAAAGGATCCCGAATATATTACTTTCACTTGTGTGTTATAAATTTAACACTATTTTGGCTATTCGTCAAGATGAATTTTGGGCAAAAAGGAAAGCGCTTTCATATTAGAAATCCAGCTTCATACCGTCATAAGCGGCAATTACCTCTACCCCTAATTCTTTGGATAATTTTTCCGCCTGCTTTAAGGGATTCGCCTTAAGCATCGTCATACCAAAGTGGGTAAGCACGGCTTTTCCGGGTTTCAGCGTGCTGATAATCATCCCCGCTTCATTCAGACTAAGATGGTCAATGCCCTGACGCGGTTCATAAAATACCACCGCGATAATCAGGACATCTGTCTTATAAAAATCGGCTAATTCCGGAAAATACCTGGTGTCAGAAATCAAACCAACAGTCGTCTTTCCAATTTTAAACTTCAAGCCATAAGTTTCACATGGATGGATATGACGCATAGAAGTAAGAAAACTAAAATCCCCTACCCGGTAATTATGGTTTGCCTTGATAATCTGTATCTTTTTAGGAAAGTTGGCCGCATGCCTGAGGATAACCGAATCATTACCAACCGCATCAGAGGGGCAAAAGACTATCCCCCTTTTCTTAAATCCGCCTTCAGTCATTGCCTCAATCATTACGTTTATATCATTGGCATGGTCTAAGTGACGGTGAGTCAAGATAATAGCATCCAGCTTTCCCGGATCAAGCCTTGGCCGGCTTGAGGCGCAGCGCACAATGCTTCCCGGACCGGGATCAATCAGGATATTAGTCAGGCCGGAAGAAACCCACAAGCCTCCGGAAGCGCGCAGCTGCTTAATCATAACAAAACGCGCCCCTGCAGTACCCAGAAATTTAATATAATTTTCTTTCTCCTGCCTTACTCCAACCATTTCTTCTTAAGTTCCGCGTTAATTGCCTGTATTTGAGAATAAGGGATTGTTTTTTCTTCTTTTTCCCGACGCAAGGAATCAAGCGCCCTCCCGATCTTACTGCCGCAGATAAACTCTTCTACCGGACAAACCCGAGCTTTTAAAAACCTGACAGCCATTTGTACGCCCTTATCATCCGAAACTACAACGATATTTCCGGGATTGCCGGATTCCTCAACCAATCTTTTTATCAACTCATCCGCCTCAATCATGCGCGAAAACAGACAGAGCAGGCCATCCTCTTCAGGAACCTGCCCCCTGGCAGGAGGATAACCATCAAAAACAAGAATAACCCTGTTCTTGGGGCTTCCGGACAATCTATTTAATTTTATAAATTCTGCAAGTGAATTTTGGATGTTTGAGTGAACTTTTGCGCCTGGTTTAAACCGGGGATGATTGATTAGGTTGTATGCGTCGATGATGTACTGTAAAGACATAAATAACCCCTCCAATAGCTGCATAAAAAACCATGGAAGAAAATGATAAAAGAGACATGGCCAGGGCTAATTGTTTTATTACTCCGGCCTTGGCAAAATAAACTACGAATAAGCCTTCCCTCAACCCCAAGCCTCCTATAGAAATTGGAAGCAATGTAATCGCGCTGATTATCGGCAAGAAAATAAGAAAATAGCTGAACTTTATTTTTACGCCTAAAGAAAGCCCGATCAAATACACGCTTAGGGGAAAGATTATCTGGATGATAAAAGAAAGAATCAAGTTAGCGATAATTATATTCTTCTGATTACGGAAAACGTGGATTTCCCGGTGCATATCCTTAATCATCTCCCTTATCTTTCCTGCGCCAGGCACAGACAAGAATCTGGTTATTCTGGCATATATGAAACTATTGAATAGCAACAAAAGGATAACCACCAGCAAAGTTGTGATTATTGCGACAGAAAAGAAAACTATTTTATCGCTTATAATCGTGCCACCCAATACAACAGCAATCAAGACTATAATCACCAAACCTATATAGCCGCTCAATCTATCCAAAAAAACCGTAGCGATAACCTGCTTGGCTTTCTGGGTATGCGAAACAATGTCCGCCGTCCTTACCAGGTCTCCTCCAATAGTAGAGGGAAGAAAAATACTAAAAAAAATACCCCCGCAAAAAGAACTGATTAGTTTTTTTAAGGGAGCATTGATCCCGGCAGCTTTAACCAGCATCTGCCAGCGCCAGAAGCCAAGAACATAACTCAGAGAAAAAATTAAGAAACCCAGGGCTAATAATAATCTGTCCGCGCCCTTTATGTCATTTACTAAAACAACAAGATCAATCTTGTTTAGTTTAAACAAGAGTACCAGAAACGCTGCGCTAATAACGATTCTTAATAAAAAGGATAACGCTTTTTTAAATCCGGACATTTCTATTTAAGTTCCTTAGCGGTTAATTTACGATAGGCTTCCAGGTATTTTTCTGTTGTCCTGGAAATTATTTCTTCAGGCAGCGTAGGCGCAGGAGCTTCCTTATTCCAATCCAGGGTTTCCAAATAGTCCCGCACAAATTGCTTATCAAAACTCGGCTGGGGCCTGCCTGGCTGGTATTGCTCAAGCGGCCAGAAGCGCGATGAGTCGGGGGTAAGGACTTCATCAATAATAATCATCCGGTTATTATAAATTCCAAATTCAAACTTTGTATCCGCGATAATAATCCCTTTTTGCAGGGCATAATCCCTTGCGTGTTCATAAACTTCTATGCTTGTTTTCTTCAAGTTATCGGCCATATCCCGGCCCAAGAGGCTTTCAACGTACTTCTGATTTACATTCTCATCATGGCCTGCATCCGCTTTAGTCGAAGGGGTAAATATAACTTCCGGAAGCTTATCTGACTCCCTTAACCCCGCGGGCAAATTTATTCCGCAAACTGACTGTTTTTGCTTATACTCTTTCCAGCCTGAACCGGAAAGATACCCCCTTACCACGCACTCAACCGGCAGGGGTTTAGTTTTTAGAACCAACATTGAACGGCCGGCTAAATCATTTTTATATTTCTTCAGCTCAGGCGGATATTTTTCCACATCCGGGGTTACCAAGTGATGCGCGATTATATGCTTAATAAAATCAAACCAGAAAACGGATATACGGGTTAAGACCTCACCCTTATACGGTATAGCGCAAGGCAGGACCACATCAAAACAAGATATGCGGTCGGTAGAAACAATTAAAAGCTTATCCCCCAAATCATAAACATCCCTGACCTTGCCTCTGCGAAAAAGCTTGAGATCACTAAATTCTGTTTTTAACAAAACATTACTTCTCATATTTCTTTAATCTTTCCATCAATGCGTTGTATTCATCCCAAAGCTCTTTTGGCAGGTCCTTTTTAAAATCCCCAAAGAATTTATTTACCCCCTTTAATTCATCGAGCCACTCGGTCTTTTCAACCTTAAGCAGCTTCTCCAATGCTTTGTCCGGAAGAGTTAACCCGGTCATATCAATATCAAAAGGATACGGCAGATAGCCAATAGGAGTTTCCATGGCATTTACCTTATTATTGCAGCGGTCTATTATCCATTCCAGTATCCTCAAATTATCGCAAAAACCCGGCCAGAGGAATTTACCGTGCTCATCTGTCTTAAACCAATTAACATGAAATATCTTAGGCGGCTTGGCCATAAGCTTGCCCATATTTAACCAATGTTTAAAATAATCCGCCATATTATAGCCGCAAAAAGGCAACATAGCCATGGGATCCCTGCGTACCTGACCCAGCTTGCCTACCTGGGCAGCGGTCAACTCAGAGCCCATAGTCGCCCCCACAAATACTCCATGCTGCCAGTTAAATGATTGATATACCAGCGGAGCTACATGCTGACGCCTGCCGCCAAAAATTATCGCTGAAATCGGCACCCCATGGTGCTGCTCCAACCTAAAGGAAGCCGAAGGGCAATTCACAATAGGAGCGGTAAACCGAGCATTTGCGTGCGCCCCCTTAATTATATTGCCTTGCGCATCCTTCATATTCGGCTTCCAGGGATTACCCTTCCAATCTATACCCTGATTAGGAATTTCTCCGTCTGCGCCCTCCCACCAAACAGTATTATCCGGTTTTAGAAGCACATTTGTATAGATAGTATCCTTCTTGATTGTCTCTATCATATTAGGGTTGGACTTAGAATTCGTGCCAGGGGCTACCCCGAAAAATCCTGTTTCGGGATTGACTGCCCATAGTGAACCGTCTGAATCAACGCGCATCCAGGAAATATCATCGCCTAATGTCCAGATACGGTAACCTTTCTGCTTAAGCCCTTCCGGAGGCACAGACATCGCCAGGTTTGTCTTACCACAGGCGCTGGGAAAAGCCGCGGCAATATATTCAACATGCCCGTTAGGTTCCTCAATACCCATAATCAGCATATGCTCAGCCATCCATTTTTCTTTCCGGGCGACATAGCTGGCAATACGCAAAGAGAGGCATTTTTTACCCAGGAGAACATTTCCTCCATAGCCTGAACCTACGCTCCAGATGGTATTGTCTTCCGGAAAATGCAAAATCAATCTTTTATTGATATCCAACTGGGCTTTTGAATGCAGACATTTAGTAAAATCACCCTCTTTCTCCAAATGATTTAATACGGCTTGGCCGCAGCGGGCCATAATTAACATATTCAACACAACATAACGCGAATCTGTCAATTCCACGCCGATTTTGCTAAAAGGCGAACCTACCGGCCCCATGGAAAACGGAATTACGTACATGGTCCTTGCCGCCATAGACCCCTTAAATATAGATCTTGCCTTCTGATAAGCCTTGACCGGAGCCATCCAATTATTATTCGGACCGGCATCATGTTTTTTCTTAGTACAAATAAAAGTTAAATGTTCTGTGCGCGAAACATCATCATGGGCAGTGCGATGAAGGAAACAACCCGGTAATTTATCCTTATTTAAACGCAGCAATTCTCCCGAAGCAACGCATTCTTTCTCGAGAAATATTTTCTGCTCCTCGGAGCCGTCAATCCAGACAATGCGCTCAGGGCCGCAGAGTTTAGCCATCTTAACTACCCAATCAGTCAATTTCTTATTAGACGTAGGAAAGCTTTTCATCTACCTGCTCCTATCCGCAATAAATTTGTACGCAGAATCAGCTGCCACTGCCCCATCCCCACAGGCGTTTATCACCTGGTATAAACTCTTCTTACGGCAATCTCCGCAGGCAAATACGCCTTCAACTGAAGTAGTCATAGATTCGTTTGAGATAATAAAACCGGCTTCATCCATCTGCAGCTTGCCTTTTAAAAATACCGTCTCAGGATCATAACCAATATAAATAAAGACGCCATCACATGCAAAATCGCTTTCTTTAGCGGATAACAAGTCTTTTATCCTTACTGCCTCAACTTTTTTAGTCCCTTTAATTTCGGTAACCAGGCTGCTTAAAATAAAACTGATTTTCTTATCCTGCCGCATCTTTTCCTGTAATATTTCTGAAGCACGCAAATCCTGGCGGCGGTGGATTATATTTACTGAACTGGCAAAGCGGCTAAGATATATTGCCTCTTCAGCAACCGCATTGCCGCCTCCAACAAGAACCACCTTTTTCCCTTTGTAAAAAGGAGCGTCGCAGGTAGCGCAATAAGAAACCCCACGGCCGGTATACTCTTTTTCCCCGGGAACATTTAATTTACGCGGATGCGCCCCGCTGGCAATAATAACCGCACGAGCCGCATATGTACCGCTTGAGGCCGTAATTGTCTTTTTTTCACAATCTAAATCTAATACTTCATCACTTTGGATCTTTACGCCTAATTCTTTTACCTGCTGTTCCATGCGGCTGATCAATTCAACCGTAGATATACCGCCAGGGAAACCCGGGTAATTCTCAATACTCTCGCTCATCAGGATCCTGCCGCCGGGAGCCATCTTCTCGATTAAAAGCGTCTCTAACCGGCTGCGGCCGGCATATAAAGCTGCGGTAAGCCCTGCAGGACCAGCTCCGACAATAATTAAATCATATATCATTTAATAACCTCGTTAAAGCTGCAATTTAGCGGCCTTTGCGTTTTTCTTTAATACCGCCAATTTCCTTTTGATTCTCAACTTCTCCAGGAATGATGTGTAATCAATTATCAGTTTTCCTTCTAAATGGTCGATCTCATGCTGCAAAACACAAGCAAAGAGGTCTTTGGCTTCTATTTTCAGCGGCCGGTTATTTTCATCAAGCGCCTCAACCCAAACTTGCTTTGAACGCCTTACCTTGATACATATTCCCGGTACACTAAGGCAACCCTCCTGGATAGCTTGAGAGCCCTGGCGCTTTACAATTTTAGGATTGGCCAGTTTATAAAGGCCCTCTCCTATATCTACCACAATTAACCGCGTGCTTATGCCAATCTGCGGAGCGGCTAAGCCGATCCCGGAGCTCCCATACATAGACTCCGCCATTAAATTCAGAATCCTGCGGTGTTCAGCAGTAACCTCTTTGGCCGGTTTCGCTTTCTTCCTTAATACAGGATCCCCTAATATTCTAACCTTTAATCTGGTTTCTGGCATTTACTTTTATGACTTTTGGTTTAATTTTATTTGCCGGGCCATCCTCAAGTAAAACGTAAGAAACAATAATCACCTGGTCTCCGACACAAGCCCCCCGGGCAGCCGGGCCATTCAAACAAACCACTCCGCTTCCGGGCTTACCTTTAATCACATAAGTTTCAATACGCTGCCCATTACTGAGATTAAGTACCTCGACTTTTTCATACTCCAGCATATCTGCAGCCTGGATCAGGCGAGCATCAATGGTAATGCTCCCTTCATAGTAAAGGTTGGCTTCAGTTACCGTTGCCCTGTGAATTTTAGATTTTAACATCGTCCTTAACATTTTATCCCTCCCCCAATCAATTTATAGGCCTGACGGGCAATCATCAATTCTTCATTTGTAGGAATAACTATAATCGCCGGTTTCTTCTTTAAATACCTGAATAATCCGTTGCAAATACTCCTCCTGACACTTGCCTGATTCTCGCCTATACCGGCGGTAAATATCAAGGCATCTAAACCTCCCAAAACCGACAGATACGCCCCGATATATTTCCTGATCCTGTAAACAAATATATCAATAGCAAGCCTGGCGCGCCTGTTGCCCGCATTAGCCTTTATTTCAAGAGAGCGCATATCATTGCTGATGCCGGATATTCCTTTCAGCCCGCTTTCTTTATTTAAAATACGCTCCATTTCATGGCTGCTTATTTTCTCCTTACCCATAATATGCGTGACTAGCGCCGGGTCAACATCACCGCAGCGCGTGCCCATAACTAAACCTTCTAAAGGCGTAAATCCCATGCTTGTATCTACTGACTTGCCCTTATCAATAGCGGTAATACTACAGCCATTGCCTAAATGGCAACTAATCAATTTCAATTTTTTAAGCGGTTTCTTAAGTATCCTGCCGGCTTCGGCAGCAACATACTCATGGCTGGTACCATGAAAACCATATTTTCTTATTTTTAGCCTCTGGTAATAATCATAAGGCAAGCCATATATATAAGCATGCGCCGGGATACTTTGATGAAACGCCGTATCAAAAACCGCAACCTGTTTTACCCCGGGTAGAAGTTTTTGACAAGCAAGTATGCCGGATAAATTCGCCGGATTATGCAGAGGAGCGATAGCGCAGCATTCTTTAATTCCGTTTATGACCTTGGCGTTAACTTGCGCCGGCTTTTTAAATTTTTCGGCGCCATGGACTACGCGGTGGCCTATGGCCTGGACAGAATCAACTTTTTCCAGTATGGTTTTTAAACCGGAATAGTGGTCGGCAAATTCGGAACCCTTCTCTCCTATGTGCTCAAGTGTACCTTTTGAAATCAAAAGTTCCGCGGGCATATCAAAAAGCTTATACTTGATGGAAGAACTTCCGCTGTTAATTACCAATATCTTCATCATTGGGCCCTTATTGCCGAAACCGCCACGCTATCAACGATATCCTGCGCAAAACACCCGCGGGATAAATCACTTGCCGGTTTATTCAAACCCAAAAACAACGGCCCGATTGCCCGGCAGCCGCTGAGCCGCTGTGAAAGCTTATAACCAATGTTTCCGGCCTCCAGATTAGGAAAAATAAGCACGTTGGCTTTTCCATGAATCGGGCTATCCGGGCATTTTATTTCAGCTACCTCCGGCACGATTGCCGCATCCGCCTGCAATTCTCCGTCAGCTAATATCCCGGGAGATTGCGCCTTAAGTAAAGCCAGAGCTTCAGCTATCTTTTCGGCAGACTTTGTTCTGGCTGAACCCTTGGTAGAGTAACTTAAAAAAGCTATGCGCGGAGTAATATCCAGCACCTTACCCGCTAATTCCGCGGAGGTCAAAGCAATACAGTATAACTGACGGGCATTAGGATCAGGGATAATCCCGCAATCCGCAAAAATAAATGTCCCGTTATCCCCATACTGATTGCCCGGAAGATCCATAATAAAACAACTGGAAACAATAGTAAAACGCTCATCCATCCCGATGCAGCGTATACAAGCGCGCGCTACATCAGCAGTAGTATGAACTGCCCCGGCAACCAGGCCATCGGCTTTTCCGTGGCGCGTCATCATCGCCGCGTAATAAATGTTATCGGAGAAAAGTTTTTTTACTGTGTCCAGGCTGACATCCTTGGACTGGTATAATTGATAATATTCCTGGATATAGTTATCCAACTGGTTTTTATCAATCATATCAGGGGTCAAAACCAACGGGTTAGCTATTTTCTCCTCCTGGACAATGCGCGCAGCCTCCAAGGTCCTTTTGTCCTCATATTCCGGCAGGACAATTGTCATAAGCTTTCTTTTAGCAAGGTTTCGAATCCGGGTAATCGCATCCATTTTAAATTCCTTTCAAAATTTTCTTAAAATCAACGTTTTCCCTGATCAATTTAATTACAGTATTAATCTTATCCTTATCGCACGGCCGGATCTTTACCGTCAGGTCATGCAGGCAAGTAGCCACATCATAAGTATCGGATTTAGCCAACAAAACCGGAATCTGAGCCTTTGACAAAAGGTTCATGATCGGCGGCTCCGGAGTAATCCCACCGGTCAAAATCATTCCGCAGATTTTTAACTTATTATTACTGGCATCCTGAAAACTGCTAAGTCCGCAGATAATCATATCTTCACGGTCCCCGGGAGTAATCATAAGGCTGTCTTCGCAGATATAGCGCACTGCGTCACGGGCCTCCATTGCCGCAACAATCACCTTGGCAACAGAGCGTTCCAAATACTCTTTTCCACAAAGTACCTGAAAATCGGTTTCCTCCAGAATCTGCTCAAACGTAGGCCGCGCCAACATGGGGTTAAAAGGCAAAACACCCAATACGTCAATCCCTTTTCTTTCCAGGCCCTTCCTTACCAGGCGGCTGATTTTCTCAAATTTATCAGGCAGGACCTTGTTTACAATTACACCTAAAACCTTAACTCCCTCTTTTTCAAAAAGAGCCTTATTTAAAATAATTTCGTCAATCGGCCGTCCCACTCCACCCGAAGAAATAATTATTACTTTTGAACCTAAGAGCCTGGCAACTGAAGCGTTGGAATGGTCAAATACTGAACCAACCCCGGCATGGCCCGTGCCTTCGATTACCACTAATTGTTGATTTTTAGAAATCCTACGGAAAGAATTCTGAATTTGGCCGGTAATATTCTTCTTGTCCGGCTTCATAATATATTTTTCAGTGAAACCTTTCTCTACCGCGATCGGGCTCATATCCTTGAGCCCGGATTTTATCCCGCAAACCTCCTCGATAAGGATAGAATCCTCGTCAATCTTTAAACCTTCTTCCTCCAGGTATCTCTGGCCGATAGGCTTAATAAAACCTACTTTGCCGAATTTTTCCTGCAGGTTTTTGATTATCCCCAGAGAAACCGTAGTCTTGCCGTCATTTTGCTTGGTGGCGGCAATAAATATTTTACGCATCAAAGATTTTCTTCTATTTTACGCTTTATATCAAGCTTGCTGGCCGCGCCAACGATCTGGTTAAAAACCTTACCGTTTTTAAAGAAAATGATGGTAGGAATCGACATTACCCCATATTCAGTGGCGACCTTAGGGTTGGTATCGACATCTACTTTGCCGACTTTTACCCTGCCGGCATACTCTTTAGCCAATTCATCAATATGCGGAGCAATCATCTTGCAAGGCCCGCACCAGGCAGCCCAAAAATCAACCAGGGCCAACTGGCTGGATTCCAATACCTCTTTCTTAAAATTAGCATCCGTAAAATGTAGTGCGCTCATAGATGAAATCCTTCACAATAAAAGGGTTAATAAAATGGCAGGTCGTAATAAATTATCACAAACAGGGGCTATTTGCAAGAAATTTCATGAGCGGATAACTTACGGAAGCGACAGCGACGTAAGTTATAGCGAAGCGTCCGCGAATGAATCCCCGAAGTTGCGAGCAAATTCCGAAGGGATTTGCGAAGCGGTTAACTGCGGGGATATCCACAACTTGAGGAATAACAGAGTGAGTAAGGGGACACTTCTGCGATTGGATTCAGAAACGTCCCTTGTTTATCAATTGCAGTTGGTCTGAATAATACCCTGCCGTAAGCGAGTCCAGGGAGGCAGTCAGCTCCTCAAGCTTCAACTGTTTATCAAACCTTTTATTCCTATCCTCAATAGCCAGATTATCCAGCTCAGATTTCACCCGTATACGCTCAAAATAAAGTTTATTTACCTGGTCTAAAATATCATCACGCAGCTCTACCATCAGCTTTGAACGCACATCAATGCTCGTTTGGGCCTCATTCCAGATCAAGTCGCTTAAATCCCAACTCAAACCAACATCCCAATCAATGCTATCCTGGCCGTGGCGCAAAATATCATCATCATTCTTAGTTGATGAACCGGTCTCCCAATGCCAAAGATCAGTTGAATTGCGGTCTAAGCCAATACTTACCTGCGGCAATAATGCTTTTTTCGCCGCCTTCCTTCTCCATTGAGCTATCTTTTCCGGGCTTACTTCAGCATATTCTATTGCCGCTTTTTGCACATCCGTTATTTTTGGCTCGTATTTAAAATATTCCTGGACTATAATCTGCCCGAGAATAGCAGTAGAACTTTTCCGGCTGCTTTTAAATACCCCCTTTTCTCCTGCGGCATAAATATCACCCTTACTATCTAAAGCGAGATAATTTAATTTCCCCGCGGCTAAATCGAAAGAAACCTCATTCCAGCGGTCATTTTGATAAAGAAACACACCCGACTGGCTAAGGCCAAAAATCCCGGAATCAACCGATAAGCAAAACATTTTTACATCGCGGTCCAATAAACCATATTCGCCTAACTTGTTCCAGGTTTTAGCTTGATCCTGGCTTCTATAAACTCCTTTAATACTGGAAAAATAGACACAATTAACATCATTGATATCGGATTTTACAAAATGTATATCAGATAAACCTCTTTCCTCGTCAGTTTTATCAATATCAACATCCCCTTGCTGATTATCCTCTTTAAGATAACTCACAAAAACCCTTTTCCAGCTTTCCCCGTTGTCCAAGGATTTAAATATTCCGCAAGCAGCAGCCAAGTAAACAACCTTACTCAGACTGGGGTTAAAATCAATATTAAAGATAACAGAATTATTTATTTCACCGTTGTCCTTCCGCCAGTGCCGGCAGCTATCATTACTTATGAAAAGCCCTGCTCTTGTCCCCACGAAAACAGCATAAGGAGCAGCCAACACAGCAATGCACTGATTCTCTTTATTATTTTTACCCCGAAATACCCTTTCCCAGCGTTCGCCTAAATCCTTACTTAGGTATAAACCATTATCCGTACCCGCATAAATAAAGTTTAAGTTGGAAGGAGCAAACATCAAAGCATTAATATTCTTTAATCCTCCTCTTATCGATAATACCCTGCGCCAAGTTTTACCCGCATCCTCACTCTTCAGCACGCTTCCACCGGAGCCTGCAAAGATAATACCGCTATCCTCTGGATTTACCAAGATAACCCGCACATTAAGATTGCCCCCGCTTATATCCTCCCAGGTAAAATCCTGAGCCAAAAGAAAACCCGGCAGAATAATTAACCAGGCCGTTACAAAGCTAATAATTTTCTTCCGCATTTTACACCTCCTGGCATAATTGACGCAGAAGGCGAAGAAATCTAACCAAAAAAAAGAGCGTCCCTGAAAAAGGACGCTCTTTTTTTCAAGATTATTGCCTTTTATCTACCAGAGCAAGGCCCTTATCTTATCATCCGCTGTTTTCCAGGCATATTCCGGTTTCATCGCCGGCTTAGTATACGAGGGGATTGGGAAAGTAACTGTATCATAGATTCCGGCCAAGCCGCGTATAACGCTGGTGATTGTTCCGTTGACCACTCCTATACTGGCTCCAGCCGCAGGATCCTGCTCATTAGAAACTCTTGCTACTTCAGCAGGCAACTCCATCCAGCATGTAGCCATGTTAATTACCCCGCGTTCAAGCTTATTAATCGGAGTATTGCCATATGGGATTTGATCACGGTCAATCTCCATAACAGGAGCAGGATAATCAACCTCACTATCAGCTCCGTAATCATAGCAATATCCAATCGCCAACCCCCCAAAGATCAATACGAGTACGCTTAGAATCAAAATCAAGTTTTTCATCAGTTTCCTCCTTGTTTAATCCCTATTCTGCCTAATTGAT
This sequence comes from Candidatus Omnitrophota bacterium, assembly GCA_041661605.1. GTDB lineage: Bacteria > Omnitrophota > Gorgyraeia > Gygaellales > Profunditerraquicolaceae > UBA6249. The sequence continues at coordinate 502,399 of JBAZUE010000001.1, forward strand.
ATGATAATTTCTCTTTAAAAGTCTTAGCTGAATCTATTTTCTCACCAGATATCCCCGCCTCCATAGCAAAATCAATAAGACCGCGCAAGATATCATTATAGGAAAGCTTATGGCCGGTAGAAAACAAGGCATCTTTGCCTAGTTTATCAAGATAATCCATCTCCTGACGACCCAACATGGTGATTACTCTATGCGTAGTTACTTGACCTTTATTATCATGCATATTTAACCACCTCCTTAGCGGCGAATCCCAAACAACGGCATACCCTCAAATAACCTCAATGCTTTAAGAAAATTCATATGCTTTTTATGCTGCTTCTTGGCTCTTGCCAAGGCCCTATGTAAAATCTTTTTCATCTTAACCCCCCTTTCCCTAAATTGAGCCCCCCATAAACAAAAAACCCTAAAAGGCATATTTTAGGGTTTTATCCCTACTTGGCAACCCCGCTTTCCTCTTTTTAAGAGGACCGGAAGCTTTGCGACCCAGCATTACTGCTGGTTAGCCCTTATCATTAGGTGTGTGTTAAAATACCAAATTGTCAAAATGTCAATTTACACAGAATTATAACATATTTTGAGCTATTTTTCAAGCCCACCCCCCGGGAGAGGAAATTCTTCAAAATCCATTAAAACAGGCTAAAACCTTTTAATCAAATCTCCGGCAACTTTTTTACCTGCCAAAAGCATCCCCCCGAATATCGGGCCCATGCGCGGACCGCCAAATACGGCGTTTGCGCACATGCCGCAGGCATATAAACCTGGGCAAATCTCCTTTGAGTTCTTCACGATTGTTTCTTCCCCTGCCTCTGCCCACATCGACTGCTCTCCCAGGGTTTTTCCGGTTTTAGTATTAAGCCTTATCCCTGATTTTCTTTCAACAATACGGGCTACCTCCGCCGGATGCCCTGTTGCATCAACGACGACCTTAGCCCGCATGGTAATTGGATCAACATGCAATTTCGCCATCTCAACCGCGCTCCAATTCAATACTAATCCTTTCACTTTATTACTGCGCACCATTACATCTTCGACACTCATCAGATTAAAGATTTTTAACCCTGCCTTTACTGCTTTGGAGCAGATGGTTGAAACTGATTCAATGGAATCAGCTAAATAATAACCCTCCTCATAACGCCTGCTTTTAATGCCAAATTCATCAAGGATACCCTTGGCTTTCTCCTGGACCACTATTTCATTAAACATGATCCCGCCGCCCCACATGCCGCCGCCAACCGAAAGCTTCCTTTCAAAGAGTACTACATTTTTACCTGCCTTAGCCAGATAATAACCACATACCATACCGGCAGGGCCTGCTCCGACTATGGCGACATCAACATCGAGAGCCTTTATTAACTTTTTGTTGTACGATTCGATAATTGCCTTAGAAATTTTTATCTCATCTAATTGCATAATATCCTCCTTGTTAATAATAAAAACAAAAAACCCTTAAGCCAAATGCATAAGGGTTATAAAAAACCATCTCTTCTTCCCTCCGCTGGCATTATCCAGATCAGGTATTTTAGGGTAATCCGCTTATTTCGCGGAACTCTCAGGCTGCTTGACAGCCTCCCCGTTTCTGTTTATAATATTACAATTTTAACAACCGATTGTCAAACTATTTTGTAATGATAGCCGACATATTTAATAGAACTTAAAATGCAACTTAAACAAAATACCCAGATAACTTACGAACAGAGCAGCTATTCCGGGCGGCAAAGCTAATTTTATCCAGCGGCCCCAACCAATCTTTATGCCTTCTTTTTCCAGAGAAGAATAAGCAACTACATTAGCTGAAGCGCCAATCGGCGTGAGATTGCCCCCCAAATCAACCCCTAAACTGGTTGCCCAGACTAAAATCCCGGCGCCTGAAACAATCTTAGCGGCAACCGCCTGTTTAATAATAAAAGTCGTAGCCATCGCCAGAGGCACATTATCCACCAAAGCCGAGATTATGCCTGTTCCCCAGAAAATAGAACTTACAAAACCTGGGGGAGATTTAAATAAATCTCCGAGAAAATTCGCTGCCATTTGAATAATAAATCTTTTTTCCAAAGCACCAATAAGTATAAATAACCCGATGAAAAACATGATTGTTTCCGCATCAATACGGCGCATAAAATGATGCCTATACACACGTTTCCCGCCAAAGGTAAGAATAATAAATGCCGGAAGCAGTGAAGATGTAGAAACATACATCGGGATACCTAATTTTTCAAAAAATGGCCTTCCGATAAGAAAAATCAATGCCGCAGCCATTCCGATCAAGCCAAGTTTAAGCAGAAACCAGTCCTTTACCTGAGAACGCGGTTCGATATTTTTTATTCCCTCTAACTCTAGATGTGGATGTAGTTTTAAAAACCCCCTCCTGTGCATTAAAAAACTAACTCCCAAAGCAGCCAAGGCAGCTGCTATTGCAATCGGCGCATTATGTATAAGAAAATCGTTAAAATTAAACCCGAGTACCGTACCCAATATAACATTAGGCGGATCGCCTACTAGCGTGGCTGCGCCTCCGATGTTAGCTAAAACCACTTCGCTAATAATCACCGGCACAGGATCAAATTTCAGCAATCTGCTTAACTCTAGCGTAACTACGCTTAAAAAAACCATCACGGTTATGGAATTAACAAGAGCAGATAAGCCAAAGGACAGCAAAGGAAAGAAAATAAGAATCTTTATCGGTTCATAATTTAACTTTTTGGCTAAAATTAAAGCTACCCAACGGAAGAAACCTGATTCAATCAATATTTCGATTAAAAGAAACATTCCCACCAAGAATCCGATAGTTTCCCAACTTACCGTATTTATGGCTTCTTGTATGTCAAAAACACCCAAAGCAATAACAAAAACTGCCCCACATATCGCCAGATACATCCGCGGGATTTTTTCCCAGACAATCAATCCGAATATAAAAATAAAAACCAGGAAAGTAAGGAAACAAATAAAATTCATGCTGTGAGCGCCAACAGCAGCCCGAACTATCATTATCTTTTCTCCAAATTTTTAATGTTTCTGTAATTCTGGCATGAGAAGTTTATTTAGATCAACCGCCCCAAACTTCATTTCATATTTCCATTTCCATATTGAATAAATAGGAGGATATACCAATAGTTCCATAATAAAACTGGTAAATATGCCGCCAATCATAGGCGCGGCGATCCGTTTCATCATATCGGCTCCTGCGCCCATGGACCACATGATAGGAATCAAACCGATAAATGTCGTCATCACGGTCATCATCTTAGGCCGGATGCGCTTTACGGCACCATGCATAATCGCTTCATGCAAGTCAGCGCGTGTCTTCATCGTCCCTGCCCTCACGCGCTCATCATAAGAGAGATCAAGAAAAAGTAACATGAAAACTCCCGTTTCAGCATCCAGCCCCATCAACGCAATCATTCCCACCCAAACCGCAATCGACATATTATAATGTAAAATATACAGGAACCATACAGCGCCGACCAAAGAAAACGGCACCGCCAGCATGACTATGGAAGCCTTAATGGGAGATTTGGTATTCATGTACAGTAAAATAAAAATCAGAAAGATAGTGATAGGAATGACTATCTTCAATCTCTCCCGGACCCGCAGCATATTCTCGTATTGGCCGCTCCAGGCAAGCGCATAGCCGGCAGGCAGTTGAATCTTCTGGCGGACGATTTTGCGAGCTTCTGTAACATAACTTCCCACGTCGCGCCCGGCAATATCGACATATACATATCCTGCGAGCATGCCGTTCTCATCCCGGATCATAGCCGGCCCCAATGACAAGTGTATATCGGCAAGCTGTTCAAGCGGTATCTGCGCTCCCGACATCGTCGGCACAAGTACTCTCCTTAACTTATCCAAATCATCGCGAAATTCCCTGGCATAACGGACGTTAACGGTGTAGCGCTCCCGTCCTTCAATAGTTGTAGTGACCGGCTCGCCACCGATAGCCGATGTAATAATCATTTCCGCCTCTTTTATCGTGAGACCGTAGCGTGCGAGCTGTTCACGCTTTATTTCAAAATCTATAAAATATCCTCCGGTAACCCGTTCGGCAAAAACAGAACGCGTGCCTTTAATATCTTTCATGGTTGATTCAAGGTTCAGGCCAATCTTTTCAATCTCTTTAAGGTCGGCGCCGTATATCTTTATCCCCACCGGAGTACGCACACCCGTGGACAGCATATCGATCCTGGCCTTGATAGGCATGGTCCAAGCATTCGATACGCCGGGGAATTTCATCTTCTGATCCAGATCTTCGATCAGGTCTTCGTAGGTGATACGGTCGCGCCAAACAGGCCGAAAAGGTGTTTGCATAAAAGATGGCATCCAAGAATACCAGCGGTGGACTTTCCGCCACTGACTCTCCGGCTTTAATACAACCGTGGTTTCCATCATCGAAAACGGCGCCGGGTCAGTAGAAGACTCCGCACGGCCTGCCTTGCCAAAAACCCTTTCAACCTCAGGAGTATCCTTAATAATCTTGTCCATCGACTGGAGAAGCTTCTGGGTCTCGGTAACCGAAATACCCGGCAACGTCGTGGGCATATACAATATCGTACCCTCATTAAGCGGAGGCATAAACTCGGAACCCAGTTGAAAATATACCGGAATAACGGTGAGCATTAATATTCCCGCAGTTATGATCGTGGCCTTTCGATACTTTAATACAAACTTACAGGCTGGTTCATAAATACGGAATAACATCTTGCTGATCGGATGTTTTTCTTCGGAATAATACTTGCCTACGGCAACAGTATTGAACAAATTAGAAAGCCAGCGCGGCTTAAAATGCTTATAGTCCATCCGAGTAAACAGCATCCTGACCGCGGGATCGAAAGTTATAGCCAGAAGCGCCGCGATAGCCATTGCGAGGTTTTTACTGAAAGCCAGCGGTTTAAAAAGCCGGCCCTCTTGATCCACAAGAGTAAATACCGGCAGGAAAGCGACCGCGATCACCAGAAGAGAAAAAAATACGGAAGGCCCGACTTCTTTTAACGCAGTGAGCCTTACGTCATGGAAATCGCCCTTGCGCCCTCCGGCATCCCAAAGCTGTATTTTGTTATAGGCATTCTCAACCTCTACAATGGCACCGTCGACCAATACGCCAATCGAGATCGCTATACCCGAAAGGCTCATAATATTCGAAGTCAGTTTCATCCCTAACATAGGAATGAATGAGAGTAATACCGCTATGGGTATAGTGACGATAGGAATGATCGCGGATGGGAAATGCCAGAGAAAAATGAGAATAACCAAGCTTACGACGGTTATTTCCTCGATCAACTGGTGTTTCAACGTTTCCATAGAACGTTTAATCAGATCCGACCTGTCATAGGTGGTGACGATCTCAACGCCTTCGGGAAGGGATGGCTTAATTTCTTCAATCTTAACTTTTACGCGGTTGATTACATTCAGGGCGTTTTCACCATAGCGCATAATGACAATTCCACCGACAGTATCACCTTGCCCATCAAGATCTGCCACCCCGCGTCTCATATCCGGCCCCAAAACAACCTTGGCTATATTTTTTACGAGGACTGGCGTGCCATTTGCATCAGAGCCTACGGCAATATTCTCAATATCTTGAGTGGATTTCGCATACCCCCTGCCCCGGATCATATACTCGGCTCCGGAAAATTCTACAAGCCGGCCTCCCACATCATTATTGCTGTCACGAATAGCATCGACAACCTTAGTAAGCGGTATTTTGTAGGAAAGAAGCGCATTAGGATCAATATTGACTTGATATTGTTTCTGGAACCCTCCCACAGAGGCAACTTCAGCTACTCCGGGAACACTCTGAATCCAATAGCGCAGGTACCAATCCTGGAATGAACGAAGTTTTGCTAAATCGTTTTTGCCTGTCTTATCAACAAGGGCATATTGATACACCCAGCCAACGGAACTGGCGTCTGGCCCCATCTCGGTTTGAACACCTTCAGGAAGCCTGGGGATGATTTTACTAAGATATTCAAGCGTGCGGCTACGCGCCCAATAAATATCCGTCCCGTCTTTAAAAATAACATAAACGTAGGAAAACCCGAAATCAGAGAATCCCCTGATCGCCTTGACGTTTGGCGCTCCCAGCATTGCGCTGACGATAGGATACGTCACCTGGTCTTCTATAATATCGGGAGACCTATCCCAACGGGAATAAATGATGACCTGCGTGTCGGAAAGGTCCGGGATAGCATCCAAAGGTATATTTTTTATACTATATACCGCGCCAACCATCGCCGCTATGACGATGATAATAACGATGTATTTATTTTTTGCTGAAAATTCAATAATCTTTTCAATCATATTATTTCTCTATAGAAGGAGATTTTAACTTTGACTCGGAATCAACAAGAAAGTTTCCACTGGTAACAACAACATCACCTTCTTTAAGACCGCTTAAGACCTCATAATAATTGCCTGCTTTCTGCCCAAGCATTACTTCCCTAGATTCAAGCACGCTATTTTCTTCCGAAAGGTACACAATCTTTCTTAAACCGGTATCTAAAACAGCTGTCTCAGGAACTGCTAATTTGGACCCTAAGCCTTCTTTTATCAGGGCATTCACAAACATCTCCGGCTTTAGCTTATTATCCGGATTCGGAACTTCAACACGCACCTGATTTGTTCTTGTGTTCGGGTCTAATACAGGACTAATAGACACGACCTTGCCTGTAAATTTCTCCCCAGGATAGGCAACTGCTTCAATATCCACAGAGTCACCGACTTTAATAAATCCTATTTCATATTCGTATACGTTAATATAAGCCCAAACGTTTTCTCCCTTGCCAGGCAGGTAGAGGTTAGTTTCTGCCTTGCGCGAATTTTCAAGAGCCGCAATCTGATCATCATTCATCCCTAAAAGTTTTAATTTATTACGGCTGGCTTGCGTAAGGCTTTTGGCCCTGTCAATAACATCTTGCAAAGGAGAATCTTTGACATTATTCTGGACGTTTAACGCCTGAATAAACTCCTCTTGTGTTATGGCCAACTCCGGGTCATAGGCGATTTTGCCGGACACCCGCACTACTTTAGTTAAATCCATTACCTTAACTGGATCTGTTGTAACGCCGATCATCTGCTGCCTCTCGGGGGTTATGATGACGGTAGGCCCTCCATAGGTCGCTGTTGGAGCTTCCTCTGCGTACACAGGGACATAATCCATTCCCATTGAATCTTTCATAGGCACTGGTGACGTAGCCAGGGGGTTCATCGGGTTTCTATAGTAAAGGAGCTTCCGCTCATTCTTGATACTTGCTGAAACAGGCCCCTTAGGCAGTCTCTCATTAGGAATTTCCACGACTTTCCCGTTTGTCGTGGCGATGACTTCTCCGCAGACTGGACAGACAAGCCGCTCACCGGGCTTTAAATGTGCCTTAATAGTCATCGGACAATTCTTTACAGTACATTTATATGTAACACAAACCTCTTCCAAAGCCTTCTCCTTAGATAACGCTGGTGTATTTGTTTCTGCGCCACGGTCTCCTGATCTTCCGCAACCCGCAAACACAAAAACCACCCCCACCAACATGACTGCCGCGATAAAAAATAAACCTTTTTTATATGTCTTCATAATAATCTTTCTCTCCTTGCATTAAAAATCCACATCAGTTCCGATAACTCTCTCAAGATCAGCTAAGGCAATTCTCAAATCCAATATTGCTTTGTAATGCTCCAATTTAAAGCTTATCAGCATCCGTTGGCTGTCAAGAACGGTCAGGAAATCCGATTTCTCGGTTTCATACCCTTTTATGGCAACGGTTACCGCTTCAAATGCCTGAGGGATAAAAGCTGTTTCATATAACTCAATAAGTTTCTTATTTGCCACAGCTCTTGCATAAGCATCATTGACTTCAAATAAAACAGAATTTTCCTTGCCCTTGTATTCGGCTTGTACCATAGCAAGATCACTTTTCATCTCTTTGACACCGAAAGATTGTTTTTCAAAAAACCATAATGGAATGGTGACCCCTATCATTCCCGCCCAGGAGCCGCTTTCGGGACGGCCATTAGCAATCATCTGTTTAAATCTAATACTAAAATCAGGCAAGAATTCGTTAAGCGCAAGATCATACGCCGCTTTACCGCGATCAATCGCATACCGATACGCCTTAAGCTCCTGATTATTATCACGGGTCAGGCGGTAAAAATCATCTAACGTGTGGTTAAATTTAATTACCGGTTCAGGAGGAGGAACCCCGAGATCATCCTTAGGGTCTCTATCAAGTAATACATTTAATTTCGCCTGCGCGGTGAGCCGCTTCTGCTCAAGCATAATCAACTCGTTATCGACTCTTGCAAGCTCAACCTGAGCCTTAATGGCATCTGCCTGTGTTCCCTGGCCGGCTCCATATCGGGTCGTTGCAGTTTTCGAAAGCTGATCCAAGAAATCCTTGTTTTCATTATTGATTTCAATTGCTTTATAAATAAGCGCAAGTTCAGAATAAGCACTCTTCAGGCGGGCAATAACATCCCGCTCCTTTGCCTTGTAGTTTTCATACGCCATTTTGGCAAGTTTTGATGAGATCTTTGCGCGTAAATATAACTTGGTGGGAAATGGGATATCCTGAGAAATAGAATATGTATTCATTGGTTTTCCGGTCAACATTCTATCGGCAGTTATCCGGTCGTATTCAAATTCAATCGTAGGATCGTTTAAACTTCTGGCTTGGGGAATCCGCGCGCTGGCGGACTCAAAAGCATTTTTGGTAGAGAGGATTTCGGGATTTAAAATAAGAGCTTCTTTTATCAGGGAGTCAAGAGTGTAGGGCCGGGTGTTTTCGGCTTGGACCGCAGAAGAAACAAGGAAAATGAATAAAAATAACGGGAGAACTTTGCAGCCTGCGTTTAATTTCAATATGGTCATAATTATATTAATTTTACCATACCGTTTATTTAATTAACAGCAGTTTAATTATAATTTTGGCCAATTAAATTAATTAGCCAAAAAACTTATCGCCTTTAGCCCAATTCTCCCCGCTTACCTCATCGATAACCAGATAAAGGCTGTCTTTGGGTTTTCCCGCTACTTTCAAAAGTGTTTCAGAGAATTCTTTGGCAATCTTTTCTTTTTGATCTTTACTCAGCTTTCCCACTAATTTCAAATTAATATATGGCATACCCCCTCCAATAGTTAGAACCTTGGCCGCTGCTATTTCGCAATTAAGAATATCCCGGTTTGGGCGAACAAATTAGGCAAGAAATGGACTCTCCTTAGCTGTCCGGTACAGACACTGCGCTCGATATTGATGCCTTTAATACGGCAGTAATTCTTAAAATCAGATATGCTCAGGAAATGCAGGTTAGGCGTCTCATACCACTGATAAGGAAGCGCTCCGGTTACCGGGGTCCTCCCCAGAAAGAGCATCTGCAGCCTTGATCTGTAATGCGCGAAGTTGGGAAAACCGACAATTACCTTTTTCCCCACCCGCAAAGCATCGATAAGGACTTTATCCACATGAAGGATCTGCTGTAGGCTTTGGTTAAGCACCACATAATCAAAAGACTTGTCTTTGAATTCAGCCAGCCCGCTGTCAACGTCTCCGTGAAAAACATTTAAGCCCTTGGCTACACACTTATAAATCGCCTGCTCGTCAATCTCGATACCCTGGACACGCGCATTCTTCTCCTTAATTAACAAATACAAAAGGTCTCCGTTACCGCAGCCTAAATCTAAAACAGTAGATTGCGGTTTAATCAAGTCCAGGATCACCTCATGGTCCAGCTGGATATCTTTACGCGCCATAATCACCGGTCACCTCATAAGCATAAAGCATTTTTTTAAGAAAATGTTTGATCAAATGTGTTTCCTCTTCAACCTCTAAAAGAAAAGCGTCGTGCCCATAGGTTGAGGCAATTTCACAGTAGGTTGTTTCCACCCCCGCAAGCTTACAGGCCCTGACTATCTCTTTTGACTGATAAGCCGGGTACAGCCAGTCAGATTTAAAAGAAATAACCAAAACCTTTACTTTAGTGCCTTCCAAAACCTCCTCAAAACGCTGTCCTCCTGAAGCATCGAAATTATCCATTGCTTTGGTAATATAAAGATAAGAGTTGGCGTCAAAACGCTTTACAAAATTATCCCCGCGGTAACGCAAGTATCCCTCCACTTCAAAGTCAGCGGTAAATTTAAAATGCTCCCCAGCGTCTTTCTTGGCCCGGCCAAATTTTTCGGCCATGGATTTATCGCTCATATACGTAATATGGCCTATCATCCTGGCTACCGCCAAACCTTTAGACGGAGCCTGGCCTTCATAATAGTTGCCGCTTTTCCAATGCGCATCAGCCATAATCGCCTGCCTGCCTACTTCATTAAAAGCAATCTGCTGGGGCGAATGTTTAATTGTCGTGGCAATAGGAACTACGCTGCGTAAATTCTGAGGATAATTAACCAGCCAGGATAAAGCCTGCTGGCCTCCCATTGAACCGCCAACCACTGAAAGCAATTTCTCTATCCCCAGGTAATCAACCAGACGCTTCTGGGCATTAACTATATCATTGATGGTGATCAGAGGAAAATCCAAAGCATAAGGCTTGGCTGTCTTTGGATTTATGCTTGATGGACCGGTTGAACCCTTGCAGCCTCCCAGTATATTCGAGCAAATCACAAAATATTTATCCGTATCAAATGCTTTTCCCGGGCCGATAAAATCATCCCACCATCCGGGGTTATCCTGGCCTTCGTGAACCCCGGCAGCATGGGCATCCCCTGAAAGAGCATGCGTAATAAGAACGGCGTTAGACTTGTCTTTATTTAAAGAGCCATAGGTCTCATAAGCCAGGCTGACCGGGCCAAACTTCTCCCCGCTTTCAAGTTTAAGCGGATCAAAAGTAAAGGTTTGAGTCTTCACAGTGCCTACACTGTTATTTTGGATTATTTTATTTTCTTTATTCATACCTTCCCCTCTTGAAAAAGCCAGGTAGTCAGATACCTCTCCCCTGTGTCAGGAAGAATAACCACAATAGTTTTTCCTTTATTCTCTTTACGTTTTGCTACTTCTAAAGCTGCCCATAACGCCGCCCCGCTTGAGATACCAGCCAAAATCCCATCAGATTTGGCCAATGCCCGGGCAGTGGTTCCGGCATCATCATTAGTTACCCGTATAACTTCATCAATTATATCACGGTTTAAAACCTGCGGGATAAACCCTGCTCCTATTCCCTGAATCTTATGCGGTCCGGCAGCGCCTCCGGATAGAACCGGAGAAGCGTCAGGTTCAACTGCGATTGCCTTAAACCCAGGTTTACGCTTCTTAATGACTTCGGCAATGCCTGTTATAGTGCCTCCTGTACCAACTCCAGAAACCAAGATATCAACCTCACCATCAGTATCATTCCAGATCTCTTCGGCAGTCGTCTTGCGATGGATCTCCGGATTAACGGGATTATTAAATTGCTGCGGCATGAAACTACTATTTGGAGTAGCTTTTACTATCTCTTCAGCCTTCTCCACCGCTCCCTCCATTCCTTTCGCTCCTTCAGTTAATACCAATTCAGCACCCAAAATTTTGAGCAGCTGCCTGCGCTCAACACTCATGGTCTCAGGCATAGTTAAAACCAACCTATAACCTTTTGACGCGGCCACAAATGCCAAAGCGATTCCGGTATTGCCACTGGTAGGTTCAATAATAATTGTATTCTTCTTGAGAAGACCTCTGCGTTCTGCATCTTCAATTAAAGCAACTCCCAGCCTATCCTTAATACTTGAAAGCGGATTAAAGGACTCAAGTTTTGCCAATATCGTTGCTTGAACCCCTTCAGCAATACGATTCAATTTCACTAATGGAGTATTACCAACAGTTTCCGTAATGTCTGAAAATATTCTTCCCATCGTTTCCTCCTTTTACTGCCCTATACTGTTTTTACCAAAGCCCTATCAATATCAGAGATTATATCATCAACATGTTCAATGCCTATGGACAAACGGATAAAATCAGGGGTGACACCTGTAGATAACTGCTCCTGGCTGGATAGCTGCTGATGAGTAGTAGTCGCCGGATGGATTGCCAGGCTCTTAGCATCACCGACATTAGCAAGATGCGAAATCAGCTCAAGAGAATCGATAAATTTCTTGCCCGCCTCAAGCCCTCCTTTAATTCCAAAACCGATGATCGCCCCTGCCCCTTTAGAAAGATATTTCTTCACTCTTTCCTTTTCCGGACTATCATCTAAACCCGGATAATTCACCCAGTTCACCTTTGGATGCTTTTTCAAGAATTTAGCAACAGCCAACGCATTTTCAGAATGCCGGGGCAGCCTTAAATGCAAAGTTTCTAAACCCTGCAAGAACAAAAATGAATTAAACGGAGACAATGCCGGCCCTAAATCCCGCAATAAAGTTAACCGCGCCTTGATAATATAAGCGATATTACCCAGCGGCTTAAGCGCTTCGACAAAATTGATCCCATGGTAGCTTGGATCCGGAGCGGCAATCAAAGGGAACTTTCCGCCGGTCCAATCAAATTTGCCGGAATCAACAATTATGCCGCCTAAACTTGTACCATGGCCGCCGATGAACTTAGTCGCTGAATAGACTACGATATCTACGCCAAAATCAATCGGCCGCAATAAATACGGCGAAACAGTATTATCCAATACAAAAGGCAGGCCATTTTTATGCGCAATTTTAGAGATTCCCTCTAAGTCGGCCACATTTAACTTAGGATTACCGATAGATTCGGCATAAACTGCCTTAGTTTTAGGAGTTATGGCTTTTTCCAAGGCATTCAGATCATTTGAAGGCACAAAGTTAACCTTTATTCCCATCCGGGAGAAAGTATAATGAAAAAGGTTATAGGTACCGCCATAAAGATTATCCGCGGAAACAATTTCGTCTCCGGCTTGAGCGATATTAAGCAAAGCCAGAGTTATTGCCGATGAGCCACTTGCTACAGCTAATGAGCCCACTCCCCCGTCTAATAAGGCTAATCTTTTTTCAAACACATCAGTGGTAGGATTCATCAGGCGCGTATAGATATTGCCAAACTCCTTTAAACCAAAAAGATTAGCAGCATGCTCCGTGCTTTTAAACTGGTATGATGTTGTCTGGTAAATCGGAACCGCCCGGGAACCTGTTGCAGGATCAGGCTCCTGCCCACCGTGCAAAGCCAGCGTCTCTATTCTTAATTTGCTGTCTATCTTACTCATTTTGCCCCCCCTATTTCTAAATTGAATAAGCAAAAACTTCTTTCTTAGCGTTAACCTGATTGGCTAAATCGCCGAAGGTAACATTATCAATTATGCCGGAAGTAGCATTGGCTACTTTTTGCCAAATATCTTTAAAAAGGCAACAACTCAAATCACTGCATTTGGTATAGCCCTTTTCTACACATGAGATTGGCTCAATAGGGCCCTCAATATAACGCACTACCTGGCCTAAAGTAATCTTAGCCGGGTCCTTGGCTAAATGGTAACCGCCGACATTGCCGCGTTTGCTCTCTACAAAACCACCCTTTTTCAAATCCAGAAGAACCTGTTCCAGGAATTTAACCGGCGCATCAATACGTTTAGCAATATCATTAATCGTAGATACCCCCAAATCATGATGAACAGCTAAATCTAACAGCGCTTTTAACGCGTAATCACCTTTGTAAGTTATTCTCATTTTAGCTCCTTACCTGCCAAAGGCAGGCTTTACTCTATTATCCCTATGAACATAGTAGAGTATAACCCAAAAAAAATATTAAGTCAAGGAATATTTATTAAATAATATCCAGCTCCAGTAATTGCCTGCGTACCTCCAGATATTTGTCAGAATCAACCAGCCTATATATCTCTTGCGCCTTGCGCCAATGCTCCCTGGCCATATTCTTTCTCCTCTGTTTTTTATATAACAAACCAAGATTAAAGTTAACATCGGCTAAATCCATACGGTTATCAATCTCTTCCGAGAGTTTAGCTGAATCCTTAAAATACTTTTCCGCCTTTGCCAGATCATCAATTTCCATATAAAGTTCACCGATCATATTATAGCCGCCGGACAAATTTACCTTATTATTTTGTTCCTGGTCTATCTTCAGGCCCCTGAAATAATAATCTAACGCCCTTCCATACTCCTTCTCAAAAAGATAGATCTCTCCTAAATTAAAATAGCAGTCGCTTAACTCATTCTTTAAATTTAAGCGCTCAAATATTTTCCGGCTTTTTTCATAGAAATTTTCCGCCGCGGCGTAATCGTTTTTATTTACAAACACTAAACCGATATCAAAATAATCGCAGGCCAGGTTCCTGGAATTTTCAAAATTGCCCGAACGCTCTAAATTAATGGAAACGCTCTTAGTTAAGAGGTCCAGGGCCTGATCAAAATTATTTTTATCTATATGCCAAACCGCCAATTTTCTTAAAACCACCGCCTCATTGGTTTTATCATTAAGCCTGCGGCTTAAATTCATTGCCTTATCATAGAACTCCCACGCTTTAGTATATTGGCCATCCATCTGGTAAAACCACCCCAGCTTAATATAAGCCTGGATAAGATGCTTATTGTTATTAAGCCCGCCGCTCTTAAGCACGTAATCAAAATAATATTTCAGGGCCCTCTCTTTATTACCCAGGCGTTGATAGGCATTGGCAATTACAGGATAAACCGGTAAAAAATTCTGATCTTTGGAAACCAAACGTTCCCCAAGGCCTATCGCTGACTGATTATTTCCTTTGCGATACTCAGCTTGCGCATTAAGAAACAGATAAATCTTAGCCGGGTTAAGCTTAGGCAACCAAACTGCCAAAAGGACAGCGGAACAAATAAAAAATACCGCCAGAGCGGTTTTCATCATAACCCCTTTATGGATAACAGGTATTTTATACTTACGTTCTCTATGGCGCTTAAACTTGAAGAAAACAAACCCGGGGTCTCCGTAAAGAAGATAGTTTACCCAATGCAAACTAAACAGTCCGAATTCATCCACCAGCTTCAATTTTGATAAACGCATTGACTCCCCCACGCTGACGCCTGAAATAAGCTGCGTATAAAATTCCCGGGCAAATACAAGGCTGGGGCTATCTTCGATTTTGCGGATTGCGCCTATATAATGCCTGACTCCCGCGAACAAAAATGCGCTGGCCATCCCATAACCTGCTTTCTGGTATCCCGAATCAATCAAACCGGTATTTTCCTCGGCTGAATGGCAGGCGTTAGAAAACACCATGGCCGGCAGGCTGCAGCTCTGGCCCATCTTAAGGATATCCTCAGCCTTAAATAACCCGTCACTTAAAACCCAACCGCTTAACTGCGGCTCTTTTTTATCAAATTCGCAATGGCCGGCAAAATGCACAATATCATAATCACAAATATTTTTTTTGACATAGGCATTACTTATATCGGTTGATTTAAAATCAATATATACCTTTCTGGTTTTATGGCTAAACTGGTTCTTAATACTCAGGCCTTCGGTATAGGCGGATTTTAAATCGGCGTTCGGATCAGCCAAAATCAGCATTTTTAAACTTTCAGCTAAATCACGGTACTGCAGCAGGGCCGGATCCCCCCTGCTGCGCACCAACCTGCCCAGGCTGAATTTAAGAGATAAAAATTGCGTGCCGTCAAAGATTAATTCCCATGGTAGATAAATCAACTCTTCATCCAAAGAAAGGGTTAATACGCAAGGCGGGGTGTTTTTAAGTTTTTCCTTGATCGAACGGCTCAGTAAATGATTCCAGAATAGTTGACCGGATTTTTGTAAAGACCTTAGCTGATCAAACTTGGCCGCTTGATCTTTGGCAGGACGGTTTAAAATACCGATTAAATCCGCGCTTAGACTTATTAACTCATCAAAAGAAACGGCAACTAAGCTGTAATGCCGTAAAGTAGGGGCTGTTTGACCCTGCCCAAAAAGGCTCATCTTAAGAGAATCATTCTGCTTAAAAACCTCTAAGATTAACGCTTCCGCGCAAGGCATAAGGCTAAGCCTTAACTTTAAGATTAATTACAGCCAATATCCGGGATCCCTGTGATACTTCAACCTTATAATTATCCGGCAAAATATTTTCAAAAAAAATGTTTCCGGTATCTGAAACATAAGACTCCAGCTCAATTCCGTCTTTTATAAGCGTTATCCTCAAAGTTTTATCAATCTGCCTGCCCTGTTTATCCTTAATAGTAACCGCAAGGTTGAAAATTTTATCACCTTTATTCTCCACCTTGACTAAAACCCTGAATTCTTTTAAGTCCTTCAAGATACTTACCTCTTCTTTAAATTCATTTATCTGCCTGCTGCGTAAAACCGGCGCAGGAATTAACTCCTGGCCCACAAGCACATCCCCGCTTGTCTGGATAATCTCCAGGGTTTTTTCCTTAAGCATAAGGAATATCTCCAATATATTATCCTTAACATCGCTATCAATCATCTTCCTGACTCTTTCTAATAGGACAAGCGGGACATCTTTGCTTAAATGTGCCTCTATTTTAAGTTGGGTACCTAAATATTCGGCGCATATATCGCATTTCAGCAAGTGCTCCTGGATCAAATCCCTGTCTAATTTAGGGAGCTTATCCTCAAGAAAAGAAACCAGGGTTTCTTCATTAGGATGCTCCTTTTCAATAAAACAGGGGGAACCTTTCCATTCCAGATAGATAATCCTGATTATCCTCTCAAAATAATTAAACATATACCTTCTCCTGGCTCAATAGACGTATTATTTCAGAAAATCTAACCTAAAACCTTTCACTTTAAAGCAATCTTGCAATTTTTGAAATATCCTGCTCTTTCGCATATCTACCGCTCCACGGTTAATTTTGAGATATTCCCTTATCTGCTCCAGGCTTAAGCCTTGATTTAAAAATAACTCCATAAAATACTGCTCTGCGGGCTCAAGTGAATCAACGCAATCCCGCAGGGTCTTACGCCTGTCCTGATCGCTTAAAAACTCAACCGCGTCTTTCGAAAGATCCTTAAGGACATCCTTTAAACTAAGGCCTTGCTCAATTTCAGCGTCAATTGAAAACATGGGCTTAAGCTTACGCAAATAGTCAATTGTGAAATTAATCGTGACCTGTCTAAGCCAACTGGCTAAAGAACAGCCGTTTTTTCCCTGATAGCTGGATAATTTCTTATAATTATCCTTAATTAAGGAATAAAAGATCTCCTGAAAAATATCTTCAATTTGCTCTTCAGTGAGGGAGCGGCCTTTTACAGCTAAAACACTATAGATATAGTTATAAATCAGGCGGGAATAACGTGAGAGGAATTCATTCCAGGATTGCTTGTCCCCTTTGACGCAAGCTTGGACAAACTTTAAGTCGTCCATAGCTTTAATTATATCACTAAAATTAATTTGTCAAATAAAGAAATGAGGACTGTCCCCGGTTGGGGACAGTCCTCCGATTGGGTCCAGAAACGTCCCTCGATTGGGGAGGGACCTGTCCCTATTTAAAGAAGGTGTTTTTGATGATAAATGAAGCAAATACGATAGAAACCATAGACATAAGCTTAATCAAGATGTTTAAGCTTGGTCCGGAGGTATCTTTAAACGGGTCTCCAACAGTATCGCCAACCACCGTGGCTTTATGCGCAAGCGAACCTTTGCCGCCATGATGGCCCTCTTCCACGAATTTCTTGGCATTATCCCAAGCGCCTCCGGAGTTAGCCATCATAACTGCCAACACAAACCCGGTAACAGTTGCCCCGACAAGCAGACCGGCAACCGCATCGATACCTATTAATAACCCTACGGCTATAGGAGCAACAATTGCCAAAAGGGACGGGGCAATCATTTCTTTTTGAGCTGCCGCGGTTGCGATACTTACACAACGCGCATAATCCGGCTTAGCTTTACCTTCCATAAGGCCAATAATCTCTTTAAACTGCCTGCGCACCTCTACGACAATCTTGCCTGCTGCCCTGCCTACCGCGCGCATAGTCATAGAGCAGAATAAGAACGGTAACATCCCGCCTAAGAATAAACCCACCAATACCGTTGGATTCATCATGCTCGTATTCACTTCTCTTCCTAAAAGCAAAACCTGATCTTTATAAGCAGCAATCAATGCCAACGCGGTTAAGGCTGCCGAACCTATAGCAAAACCCTTACCGGTTGCCGCAGTAGTATTACCTAATGAATCTAATGCGTCAGTTCTCTTGCGTACTTCAGGAGGTAATTTGGCCATCTCCGCGTTTCCACCGGCATTATCAGCAACCGGCCCGTAAGCATCAGTAGCCAGCGTAATACCTAAGGTTGAAAGCATACCCACCGCGGAAATCGCGATACCATATAATCCCGCATTAAAATTCGCCGCTCCACCTGACACAAAGAAGCTAATCAAGATAGCAACGCAAACAATAATTACCGGAATCGCGGTAGACATCATTCCTACGGCAATACCGCTGATAATTACAGTCGCGGGCCCGGTTAAAGAAGCATCGGCAATTGTACGCGTAGGTTTAAAACCGCTGGAAGTATAATACTCAGTGCACAAGCCAATCAACACACCGGCAATTAAACCTGCCAGGACTGACCAGTAAGTGCCGATATGAGCAATACCTAAAGTACTTCTGATCAAGAAGAATGAGATTATCGCAACTATAAATGAACTGGTAAATACACCTTTACGTAAAGCTGCCAGAAGGACTTTTTGACTTGCCTGTTCGCCGCTTTTTACAAAGAAGGTTCCGATGATTGAAGCAATAACGCCTACCGCTGCCATAACCATAGGTACAGTTACTCCGGCAACACCAAGACCGGCAGCAACACCTAAAGCAGAAGTAGCGACAATCGAACCAACATAAGATTCATAGAGATCGGCTCCCATTCCAGCGACATCACCGACATTATCACCTACATTATCGGCAATAACTGCCGGGTTACGCGGATCATCTTCGGGGATTCCGGCTTCCACCTTACCTACTAAGTCAGCGCCAACATCAGCGGCCTTAGTAAAAATACCGCCGCCTACCCTGGCAAAAAGAGCCATAGAACTGGCGCCCATACCAAAGCAAAGCATAGTAGATGTAATGGCGGCAATTTTATCGGTTCCCATAGGAATAGAGTGGCAGGAATAATACCAATTCAGAAAATAATACCAAATACTTAAATCCAACAGGCCTAAGCCGACTACGGTAAGCCCCATTACCGCGCCGCTGGAAAAAGCCACACGCAAACCTGAATTCAAACTTTTAGAAGCTGCCTGGGCAGTACGATTAGATGACTGCGTGGCAATGGTCATGCCTATAAAACCTGATAAACCGGAAAAAAATCCTCCGGTTAAGAAAGCAAACGGGACAAAGATAACCAGGTAATTCTTCAAGGCCATAGCCAGAAGAATAAAAAATACCACAATAAAAAACATGGAAACGCCAAGATACTGCCTTTTTAAATATGCCTGAGCCCCCACGCGCACAGCCTGGGCAATCTCCTTCATTTTATCCGTTCCTTCGTCCATCTTCAGGATACTTAAGGCCAGATAAAACGCGAAACTTAAAGCTAGAATCGAACCTACCGGTGCCAACAACAACAAATCAAAACCCATTTTTACTCCGCTCCTTTCAGAAACATTTGTTATTTTGTGCTACTGTGCAGCCTATCAAAAATTAGGCAATATGTTAACATAACCGTGACACTTGTCAATAACAATTACTCCAGTTTCTTTTCCTCCTCAACTACCCTGCCTTCCACATCAATAACCCTGCCATGAGGACCCCCTGGACGATGGCTTCGGCTACCGGAAGCCGAACCACGGGCCGCTGGTCCGAACTGCTGGAGGATTTTCCGCATAAAGATATGAATCTTAATAAGAAATATTAGAATAAGGACTGCTTCAACACCCAGCCAAAGATAAGTTGAATTAAAGATTGCCCTGCCGAATAAAAGGTTAAGGATAATAAGCAACGGCAACAAACAACCGGTTTGCCCTGACCAGATAATTTGAGGCATCAAAAATTCTCCCAATGCAAAAGTTCTTTAAGCTGGCGTTTATCTGTTTGTTTAAAAGAATCTTTTTCTTGCGGATAGCCCAAAGCAATCAAGCTGATCAATTTCATCTCTATAGGTGCATTCAATAAAACACTTACCTGTCCCGCATAAGGCTTTTTATCCCCGGCTACCCAGCAAGAACCAATACCTAAAGCTGTAGCCGCTAAAAGGATATTACAAGTAGCCCCGCATCCATCTTCAAGGTAATATTTTGTGTCAAGGCAAAAAACCGCGATGCAGGCAGCTGCCTGGGCAATAAACCTCCCATTTTCAGCTAATTTAGACAACTCAGTCAATTTATGTTTATCCGTGACCACCACAAACTCCCAAGGCTGCACATTTCTTGCCGTAGGGGCAAACCTGGCGCAATCAATAAGCTTCTCCAGATCCTTACTGTCGATACTTCTATCTTGAAACACCCTTATACTGCGCCTGGAGCGTAATAACTCTAAGTTTTCCATTCTTTTCTCCAATATTATTAAAAATTAAATGCCTTGGCTAAGTCAGTTTCTTACGGAGGTCTTCGGGAATGGCCTGCGGCTTTAAATGCTTATCCACGCAAACAAGGAGGGTTTTAGCTTTAACAATAAGCTGTTTATTTTGATTGTATATTTCATGCAAGAATTCGATGCGTACCCCGCTAACTGTTCCTACCTGGGTCAAAATATCCAGATCATCGCCGTATACAGCCGGGAATTTATAATCTATCTCCTGCCGGGCGACCACAAACATAATCCCGGAATCAGACAATTGCTTGATAGAAGCGTTTTTTAACGCAAAATATTCTGTACGCGCCTCTTCAAGAAAATTAAGGTAGTTGGCGTAATAAACTACCCCTCCGCAGTCAGTATGATGATAGTAGATTCGCGTTTTCATATTATTATAAATATAGCTCTAAACTAATAATTGTCAATATATTCCCCAAGAAAACTATCCCCCGCAATGCGTTTTAACTTCACCCGCACAATCTTGCTGATGAACCCGGGTTTAAAGGGTATCCTGACATTAAGGTAATTATCGGTTAAGCCCTCCAAATAGCAAGTTTGGTCTTTGGCAACACCCTCTATCAAAACCGAAAACTCCTCACCGATAAACTGGCGCATAAATTTATCCCGGCACTCCTTAGAGACCTTTTCCAGATCAGCGCAACGGGCATTAACTGTTTTCGCATCAACTAATCCGCTGAAACAGGCAGCTTTTGTACCCGGACGGACGGAATAAGGGAATATATGCGCCTTTAAAGGCATTATCTTTCTGACCAAACTAACGGTATTATCAAAATTCTCATCCATCTCTCCGGGAAAACCAATCAAGCAATCCGTGGTAATGGAAACTCCGGGGATATTACACTTAATCCTGGAAATTAAATCCTCATAATTCTCTCTGGTGTACTTACGGTTCATGCGTTTGAGTATGCTGTTGTCTCCGCTCTGAATGGGAATATGCAGATGCCGGCAAAATTTTTTGCTGCCTGCCAGGAGCTTAATCAGCTTGACAGAAACATCCCCTGCTTCAATTGAACTTAATCTTATGCGGGATAATCCTTCTATTTTCGACAGGGAATCGACAACATCAACCAGGTCTTTCTTAGGAGAAAGATCCTTACCATATTCGCCCAGGCAAATTCCCGTCAGAACAATCTCTTTAAACCCGCAGGCAACCAGCTTTCTTGCTTCTGTTAATACCTGCTTAAAGCTTTTGCTGCGTTTTTTGCCCCTTACCAGGGCTACTTTACAGTATGTGCAGAAATTATCACAGCCATCCTGGATTTTCAAGAAAGCGCGGGTATGCCTGCTAAAGCCGCTTATGCCTTCGGGGAAAAAACTTTTTTTCACGACTAAACTAACCCCTTTGATATCCGCCAATAAATCCCAGTCTTTTTCCGCCATGCAACCGGTAACAATAACTTTCGCCTTTGGATTTGATTGGATGCATCTACGGATAATATTGCGGGATTTCCGGTCAGCCCCGGAAGTAACAGTGCATGTATTTATCAGAAAATAATCCGGGTTTTGGCTTTTGCCGGCTTCTCTGAACCCCTTGCTTAAAAATCTTTCCAGGATACTTTGCGTATCATATTGGTTGGCTTTACATCCGAGGGTAAAAAGTTTAACAAGTTTCATTTAATTTAATAAAACTGGCGACTGCTATAGCTGCCGTATCTACACGCAGGACCCGCTCACCAAGCGAGACAGGAAGAAACCCGGCTTTTGTTGCCAGGGCAACCTCCTGAGGAGTAAAATCACCTTCCGGACCAATCAAAACTATTATCTTTTTAATATTCTTGCATTCATGGGCAAGCGCCTCCTTGAGGCTCTTGCGTTTACCCTCTAAAGTAGGCATTAATTTTAAATCAAAATCATCCACAGACAAAAGCACATCCTTTAGCGGGCTTACCGGTTTAATCACCGCAAGCCTGCTCCCCTGGCTTTGTTTGGCAGCACTCAAAGCAATTTTTTCCCAACGCTGGAATCGTTGTATTTTTTTCTGTTTATCCAGCCTGACAATTACCCTTTCTGTCTCAAGCGGTATTATACATTCAACTCCTAATTGAGTAAGCTTATCCACAATATCATCCATCTTTACTTTCTTGGGGATAGCGCAGGCAACTGTCAGACTCAAGGACAGAACCTTAGGAGGCCTTTTTTCTTTTATCTCCAGTTTTACCGCTCCAGGCCCAATTTCAACCACCGCGGCAATAAATTCATTACCCCGGTTATCAAAAACCGCTACCTGTTCAGAAAGTTTTATCCTGAGCACATCCCTCAAATGATGCAGCTGCTCAGGATCATTCAAAAAGATGTTTTTATCTTTTACATCAATTTTATCGACGAAGAAACGGTTCATTTTGCTTTTTCTTTCTCAGAAAAAACCTCGGCGTTAAATATATAAAGCTCGGTATCCTTGTCCTTCCAGGCATCCTGAGGCAGGCCGGCTTTATGGGCACAAAGATTATTCAAGAATTCTTCCTTGCTCCAGCCGGTCTCCATGGCTACCTGAGGCAGGAAAACACCGCTTTGATAACCTTTACGCACAAGTACTCCATGTTTGCCCAACTCTATATTTTCTGCCGAATCCACTTTTTTTAAAGGTGATAAAACGGAGATTTCTATTTCCACATCCTTAAGCTCCGATGAAGTAAGCGGGGAAAACCGCGGATCATCAAATGCCGCTTCAACCGCCATGTCCCTCACAGTCAGATAAAGAGGCTGGCTGGCGGAAAGATTACCGATACAACCCCTTAACTGGCCATGCATATTGAGCGTGACAAAAGCTCCCATTTCCTGTTTTAATACCGGCTCATCCCCGGTAAGTTCCATTTTCTTGCCTGTACGCAGATATGTATCGATCGAGCCGCGGGCAATCTCAAGCAGCTTATTTCTTTGCTGGTTATTCAACATATGGTCTCCTTCCGGATTATAAATGGCTATACTAGTATAACCTACTGTCCATTGGCCATCAGTATTGCGGCCGGTTACTACCGCAGAATTCGTATGATTCAAGATTTCAACTTTATCATATCCGGCTTCCTTTGCTATATTTAAGGCAATCACCGCGCCAAACCCGCCGCAGGCTTGCGCCTTTTCATCGCGTAAAGAATAATATAAGCCCTCATAATCCATTTTCTTAATCAGTTCCAGGGTCAACATATCTGTTTGATCCGCTTCTTTAATATTATAACCATGGTATAAATCCGTAGATACAACCAATAAAACATCCTTGCGGTTGCCTATTGCCTCCTTAAGCAAAGAGGCAATGATTTTACAAGCAGAAAACGAACAATCTCCGATAACTACCGGGACAATCTTAAAATCACCAAGCACGCTTTGTAAAAACGGCAGCTGCACCTCGACTGAATGCTCTTGGCTAAAAGCGGATTCATCAGCAAAAATATCATTGCTCTTACCGATCAACTTACTAGTGAACTGGTCATCTACTTTCAATATGCCGAGACTTGTCTTAAAAGACCCCTGGGCATAGACAGCGGCTCCGCTGAAAGGTTTATGGTGGCTGGTGCCGAGTATAACTACGGTTTTATAAGGCCTTCCTTTGATAAGCTTATAACCATATGCGGCGGTTTGGCCAGAATAACCATACCCCGCATGAGGGCTGATAAGGACAAAAACCTGTCCAAGTACGGGGTTAGGGCATGCCTTTTCCAGGAAATTACCCAGCATTGCAGATAATGCTGCTTTTCCGTCGGGATAAAACTCTCCGGAAAAATCAGGCTGTTTTGTTCCGGCAAAACAAGTAGAAAAATGGAATAATGATAAAAATAATAAGGAGATTGTTTTAAGTTTCATGGATGTTGACTTAAGGCACTACGCTCGCTGCTCGGCTTGTCGCCTCGCTACGCTCGCTTAAGTGCCACTTGAATTTTCCTTGCCGGAAAATTCAAGTGGAGCTGGGGAGAATCGAACTCCCGACCCCCTCGTTGCGAACGAGGTGCTCTCCCAACTGAGCTACAGCCCCGGTTTATTAAAACCCGTAAATTTCTAACTAATTCCAGGTCTTGCCAAATCTTACGTTTTCCTGCTTACCATTAATTTCTATATCCACAGAATCAACATTAACTTTAATAATCCTAAAATCGCCCATCGTGTCCCCTTCAAAAACAACTTTATTATTTATTAAAACCGAATTTCTCTTGTTATTAGCGTCAAAATATATATCCTGAAGAGCATATTGTTCTTTTTTAATCTCCAAATTCTTCCCCTTTGTTCCTTCTATCTTTGATTTTACATATTTGTACAAAGGGTTTTTAGTTAAAGCGCCCCTGATTTCTTCCCAACCTGCCTGGAATTTTTTATTTATTAACAGATTGAACCCATTGGTATATTGAGATCTTTCATTTACCTGAATACCATATGTGCCAAACGCGCAGACCAAGAGAATAACAATAGGTGATAATATTTTCTTAAATAATCCTATTGCTGTCTTAAATATTTCTACTAGATAATACCGCCAAAAAAAACTTCTTAACGTTTTCTTGCAGGTAGGACATACTTTCCAGGGGGTAGGAAAATATTCGTTGCATTTGGGGCAGTATTTCAAAAATTGTTTTTCAAGTTTACCTTTTTCCATTTTATTCCTTTTTTAAAGGTGAGAGGATACGAATTTTTATTGCGCGGGAGAACTAGGGCAAACTAAACGCGTTTTCATGGCAATTTGGGGGTTGTCTGAACTAACCGCAACAGCAGGATCATACCTGCCTACCAAACCAACATCAACTGCCATGCCATTATCAGTAATCCGGGCATAAAAACCTGCGGTTGGATAATCCGGCATTACAGTGGCCGAAAAATTACTGATAATTTTTTCACTTAAAACTTCGGTAGTAGCAATGAATATAACCTTTAAGGCATTACCGTCTAAATAAAAAGTGATCCATGGATCATCAACTAAGTTACCCGGAGTCCTGGGGGTATTTAAATCCACACGTACCTGAAAACCTGTTTGCACTCCCGCAGCAGGATACCTCCTGATCGCAGGGTTGTCAAATTCTCCGACACCCTGCTGCACATATTTACTTATATAGTCAAGAGCATAAGAAATCTGATTCTGCACTTTAACCCGCTTATCCGAACTGATTACATGATTCCTGCTGAATAAATCAATGCTGAAGAAACCCAAAAGAACCAGCGACATCAAAATTATCGCCATAATCAACTCTATCAGGCTTGAAGCAGATTTGCTCTTAGGCATTTGTTAAGGAGAGACTTCGGTCCAGTTAATCGTAACTTTTACCCTGCGCAAATTTGTGCTAAAAGTAGCAACATCATATCGCGCCGTGTAATCAATATTATTTACTTTTCTATGGAGTGCCAACGAAGGACACGCTGGATTTTGGTTAGTCCCGCTTGCATCGCAATAAGTGGTGCCAACGGTCAAAGCGTTATTAACCGTATCCCAGTTGTCCTGCCGCACGGCTAATTGGAGCGGATCAAGAAAAAGCTTACCCATTTCACTGCTGGTCATACGCTCCATGGAATGCAGGACTTGGCGTTTACCAGAAACAAAAACACTAGCTAATCCGCCCATTACCAGAGCAAATATAACTGTTGATATAATTACCTCAAACAGCGTAGTAGAACGCTTACCGCAGATTAAGGCGGGCATCCCGTACCAGAGCAAGTAGGAGCGCTCCCAGTATTAGTTAAAGTCCAAACCCTGCCGCCACTGCCTACGCGCGTAGCAGTAGTTTGGTTTCCAATTCCATCCGCAGTATAACCCCAAGATACTCCACTAGAAGGCAGGTTAACCTTTAGATAAGTGTTTATATCAGCAATTACGCTGGTAGCGCCGCCCGGAGGATAGTAAGAACCTCCTGACTCCATCCTATAAATCTTTTCCGCTGCCTGCATAAGCCCGAGGCTAGCCCTGGCTTCCCTATCCAATGCCCGTTCCCTGCTGGTCGCAAAACCAGGCAAGGCCAAAGCAGCCAGGACACCAATAATAACGATTACAATCAACAGTTCCATTAAAGTAAAGCTTCTTTTAATCAGCATTCTTTAACTACTCCTCTTAATAACCCGCAGAACCGCCCCAGGTACCGCCAACATCCACAGTCTTGGTATAAGCTGCTGCGCCTTGGGGAGTTTTTCCACCGGCAGTACATCTGGTTGCAGTACAGGTCCCGGTAGCCGCAGAACATGAATAAGAAAAATAATGCGTAGTGGCACAGGCTGAAGGAGCCGACACACCTAAGTTAGCTACTGTCGCATATGCTCCATTCTCCATGTTTTCAGCTATTTCGGCGCTTCTAAGGGAACCTAATATCAACCTTGCTTCAGCAGCACGGCCTTTTTCAACTACCTTAGTATACTGCGTCATACCTACAGAGGCCAGGATACCGACGATAATGATAACTACGATAAGTTCAATAAGCGTAAAACCTTTTCTCATCTTAACTCCTCCTTTTCTCATTTTAACTCCTCCGTTGCTTGGAAACATTTTAAACCATATTTTTGGAAATGTCAATAATTATCCTCCGATTTTTGAAATCTCAAATATCGGCAAAAAGATACCCGTAATCATAATACCTATAACCCCTCCGATAAAAACCAGCACAAAAGGCTCAAACATAGAAACAAAACGCGCCAGGAAGACCTCGCAATAATCCTGATAAAAAGTGTTGATCTTTTTAAACATCTGGGGCAGTTCTCCAATCTCTTCCCCGATGCTTACCATTTGCACGAACATGGGGTCAAAAAAAGCGCTTTTCTCCAAAGGTTCACGTAAAGATTTTCCCTCGCGCACATCTTCTTTAACTTTACGGATGATATCAGCCATAATCAAATTGCCCACGCTGCGTTCGGATATTTCCAGAGAATAAAGAATGGGTACCCCCGATTCCAAAAGCGTGGACATTTCCGATGAAAATCTTTCTACGTTCAAAGCTACAAAAAACTCGCCAAATACCGGAATTTTAAACTTAAAATTCTCAAAATTTCTCCTGCCTGTTTTAGTCTTAACGTATTTCTTAAAAGCAAAGATAATTCCGGCGATACCCAGGATTATCGTAATCATATTAAACCTTAAGAAATCACTTACTTTTAATAATATCTGCGTAAGCACGGGCAGGGTGATATTGAACCCCTTGAATATCTCCGCAAAAGTAGGCACTATTTTTACCGCCATTAAAAACAACGCCGCTAAACCCGCGGTCAAAAGTATACCCGGATAAATCAAAGCCGAGATAATCTTGCCCCTGAACTCGGCGTCCCTTTCCAAATACGTAGCCAGACGGCTTAACACTACTGCCAAATTTCCGCTGGCCTCCCCGCTCTCAACAAGGTTTACCCAAAGATCCGTGAAAACTTTTGGATGTTTGGCCATTGCCTCATGGAAGCTTAAGCCGGACTCCATGTTTTTTTGTAAATCCAGGACAACAAAGTAAAGTTTTTTACTGACTACCTGTTTAGAGATAATATCCAGGCTTTTAAGAATGGTAACCCCTGCCCCAAGTAAAGTTGCTAATTGCCGGCAGAAAAGGGTAAGGTCATCAGCGCTGATACTATTACGCTTCTGCTTGATTTTGTCTTTGATAACCGGCTTAATTGTGCTGCTCTTAAAAGCTTCGGTATTCTCAGGAATAACACTGATTACAATCAATCCCCGGGATTGAATCCTGCTTACCACATCTTCCTGATCCAGCCCTTCTTCTATCCCGGTTTCTTTCTTTCCCGAAGTATCTCTGGAAATATAATAAAATTTCGGCATTACTCCACTCCCAATGTCACGGAGAAAACCTCTTCTAATGAAGTTATCCCGCTTTCAACCTTCTTAATCCCTGATTCATATAGAGTTTGCATACCCGCAGCCCTGGCTACCTCACGTATTTTTAGATAAGGAGCCCTCTGGTTAATCAAATCCTGAATTTCTATAGTACAAGGCATAACCTCACAAATATTGGTCCTGCCCCTATAACCTGTATTATTGCATTTAGGACATCCTTTATGCCGATAGATTAAATCCCCTTTAATTTTAGCGCCCTTTAATTGTTCGATAGTAGGTTCATAAGCCTCTTTACATTCCGGGCATAGCTTTCTAATCAATCTCTGGGCAATAACCACCAATAACGACGGGCCGAGCATATACGGCTCAACTCCAATATCCATAAGGCGGCTTGCCGCTGAAGGAGCATCATTAGTATGTAAAGTACTTAAAACCAAATGCCCGGTGAGCGCTGAACGGATACAGATCTGGGAAGTTTCCAAGTCCCTGACTTCCCCCACCATCATAATGTCCGGATCCTGGCGCAAAAAACTGCGCAAGGCAGCGGCAAAAGTAAGGCCGACTTCAGGCTTGATCTGAACCTGGTTGATCCCGTCCATTTTATACTCTACCGGGTCTTCAACGGTAACAATATTCTTCGAAGGATTCTTGATTTCGTTTAAAATCGCATAAAGAGTAGTTGACTTTCCACTCCCGGTAGGCCCGGTAACAAAAACTAAACCATACGGCTGGTTAATTGCTTTACGCACATGCTCCAGCTGCGTAGCATCAAAACCGGCAGAGCTTAAATCCAAAACTTTGTTGCCGCGGTCCAATATCCTCAATACCGCTTTTTCACCATAGATAGTCGGAATAATAGAAACACGGATATCAATAGGCCGGTCATTGATACGCACCAAAATTGCTCCGTCCTGCGGAAGTCGCTTCTCCGCGATATCCATCTTCGATAAGATCTTTACGCGTGAAACAATCGGCAGGTGCAGATGTTTTGCCGGAGGAGGTATTTCGCAAAGTTTTCCATCAATGCGATACCTTAAGGAAGTCCTTTCCTTAAAAGGCTCGATATGTATATCCGAAGCGCCTTCTTCAATTGCCTGGCGGATAATTAAATCCACTATTTTGACCACTGGCGCTTCTTCAGCGCGGGCAATCAGCTTGTCAAGGCTTAACTCCTGGCCTAACTCATCCCCTGTATCCTGCTCCGTTGTATCAATATCATAACTGGACTCGACAGCATCCCGCAACATCGCGGATTTACCGTAAAATTCCTCAATTGCTTTCTTTATATCCGAACGCGTGGCAATAACCGGGTTAATTTCACACCCGGTGAGTTTCTTTAGATTGTCTATAAGAATGAAATCCAGAGGATCGAACATTGCCACTGTAAGCGACCTGGCCGTACGCGATAAAGGCAACACATAATTCTTAAACGCGAACTCCTGCAAGATCAAATGCTCTAATCCCTGGCCAGCCACTGGTTTGAGCATGCCTGTGCCGAGAGCAAAAAATGGGACATTCAACTGTTTACCTAAAACAGCTACAATCTGCTCCTCTTTAACCATCTCCAGTTTAATCAAGACCTCTCCCAACCTGCCGGATTCTTTCCTTTGAACGCTGATAGCTTTTTCCAGCTGGGTGGGCGTAATCAAACCTTCCCTGATAAGGAGTTCCCCGAGTCTTAAATACTTATCTTTTTGCATTTTTGTCGAAATTATTCAAACTGGAATTAATCAAATAATCACGGTTAATATGCGTAACTACATTCTGTTCACGAATAGGCAGGCTGAACCTCTGCATCTGCTCTAATTTTACCTGGTTACTCTTGACAATCCGGGGAGTAATAAACACCAAAAGCTCCCTTTCTCTGTCCTTATCTTTATTCTTGTGCCTGAACAGTAAGCCAATTATAGGAATATCCCCTAAAACAGGCAGCTTGGTTATAGTTTCAGAGGTATCATTACGTATCAGGCCTCCGATAACCACTGTTTCACCATCTTTAATCCTTACTATGGATTTTGTGGAACGTTCTTCAGGATCTTTAAACGTAGTGTTAAAAGTGCTGGTAGATGCATCCTTTACCTTAGGATAAATAAACATGGTGATCTCCCCGGTATCGGAATTAATCTGAGGAGTTACCCTGAGGGAAACGCCGGTCTCCACTCTTTCGGCGCTGGTGGTAGTTGTTGAAGCCGTGCCCTGGCCTTGAGTATCGGTAATCTGGCCGATAGCCTCATTAGTA
This sequence comes from Candidatus Omnitrophota bacterium, assembly GCA_041661605.1. Taxonomy (GTDB): domain Bacteria; phylum Omnitrophota; class Gorgyraeia; order Gygaellales; family Profunditerraquicolaceae; genus UBA6249. Next base: position 532,769 of record JBAZUE010000001.1, read on the forward strand.
GTGATCTTAATTTCCGCGGGTTCATTATTTAGAGTCATAATCCTCGGCCTGGCTAATATCTTAGTATCAGATTGCGATTTCAAGAAGTCAAATTGGATCTGATAAGGATTGCCTTGAGCAGTGCCCGTATCGTCAATAGAACCCGGATTAATATTCAAGGTCCCATCACCGGTGTTAAAAAGCTTGGTCCAACCGGCATAGGGGAACCCCGTACTTGCGGCAGCGCCAAATATATATGCTGTTAACGGTGTCTGGCCATATTTTACCCCCAGTTTATCTATCGCATTCTTGCTTACATCAAGCATTTCCACCTCTAACATAATTTGGGGAATTTCAATATCAAGAGCGGTAACTACCTGGATAATGACCTTCATCCGCGCAGGCGTATCCGTAACAATCAAGCTGTTAGTGCGGTAATCCTCAATTAATGAGCCATTAGCGGAAAGGAGCTTCTTGACGGCATAAGTGATCCCGGATTCATCTTCCACTTTCCATTTACCGGTTGAACTATCCCCTGAAGAAGAACTGCTTGAGGACCCGGAAGTAGACCCGGAGGACCCGGAAGTAGAGCTAGTGACTATATTTTTTGACTCCTCATCCTTCAGTGAAGAAGATGATACGCTGGCATGTTTTAAATAAAACACCTTGGTGGTTGTTTCAATTTCTATTTTTCCCAAATCCTTAACCACAAAAATATTAGCCTTTTTGTCAAGTTCATAAGAAAGGTTATTCGCGCTAAAGATCTTATCCATTGCCTGGCTCAAGGGGACCTTATCCAGGTAAAGAGTTACTTTCCTGTCAGCCACGCCCTCGGAAGCGATAAAATTCATCCCTGACTGCATGGAAAAAATCTTGAGTATGTCCTTTATCCCGGCGTCCTGGAAATCCATAGAGATGATCGGCTCAGTTTCAGCGGGAGGCTGCTGCGTCTGCGCATTTAGATGCGGGATAAAAAATACGCATACTATTGAAAAAATAAAAGCTAAAGTTAAAAAAGTTTTTTTCATTATTCCTCCTTATTCCCTTTTATCTTACGTAAAGACGCATCATTACCGGGGGCAGCCAGATTGGCCGTCCTTCCGCCTAAATTCAAAGTAATTCCCTTTTTCTCTATGCTTACTATTTCGGCTCCGTTTATAGTATCCCCAACTCCTAATATCTTATTATTAATAATGACTTGCGAAGTTTTACTGCCCAAGATTACTCCCTGCACTTTAAATTGCCCCAAATCAATCGCTGATTTCTCCGAATTTGCATCCTCTGGCGGCTCCTGGGCAGCCTTCTCCTCTTTTTCTTTTTTTTCTTTTTCTATGGCTGACTGCAAAAGGTCTCCAAATGGATCGCGAAGGTCTCCGGAGGTATATTCCATCACTGGGCGAGAAATTACCCCGTCGGGATTGCTATCCGCAAAGACAATAGGCGCAAAGCCCGCAGCAAATAGTAAAATAAACCATAGAAATTTATCCGTTCTTCTCATATTATATACAAATGATTGTGCTTATCTTCAAACTGATATCCAGACCCGCCTCTTCACTCCTATTCAACTGAGTACTAGTAGGCGTGGAGATGCTGACATCTTCCACAATAAACAAATCCTTGTAATTTTCAACCTTGCTGATGAACTGCCCCAGGGCATGATAGCTCTCAACCCTGACCACGATCAAAAACGAAGTTTTTATATACTCCGGATATTTCTGCTCCGTACCCGGCTTAACCGAAACAATCTTAACTTTGGTCCCCTTTGAAATATCGGTCATCGCGTCGATAACCGAACCCAGGTCCTTCCTGTTAAAAGCCTGCTTATAAGTGTTGATCCTCTTCTCCACCCTGATTAAATTATCTATTACTTCGCTCTTTTTTATCTCTTCATTTTTGTTTTCTTCTAAAGTAGTAAGCTGCTGGTTTTGCATGTTAAACAGAAAAAGAGCCACGATTAGCGCCAGCAATATTACTCCAGCATTTATAACCTTGTTTTTATTCTTGCTGAAGAAGTCCATCGTTATCATTTTTCTTTTTCTCCGGAAAATTTCTGCATGCGATATTAAAAACCGCCACGCTTTTATCCAAAACCGCCTTACGGTCAACAGAAGTGATGGTTATCTCTTTAAAATTACTGGTAAAAAACTTATTTGCCTTAAGATTGCCCAATAATGTACTTACGGCCTCGAATTCCTTATCGCTGTCACCAAGATAAGCCTCCCCTTCAAGAATAACCTCAGGCCGGCCGTCTTCCTTGCGCGTAGAAACAAACTTGGTAAGCCAAACCCCCTCGGGTAGAACCCGGGGCATGATATCCAGGAAATAAGTGGCATAAAGCTGGTCTTTTATCAAACTATCCAGGTTAGCCAGTTTCTTTTTAAGATTTTTATCACGGGCAGCTAAAACTATGGAATCATCAGCCTCAGAGATAGAATCAAGCTTCGGCCTTTTATCTTTTATGACGTTTAATTCTTCACGCACCGGCATAGTCCTGTATATACCATAACCAAAGGTAAGCGCGCATATTAAAAGACTCAAGGCAATCACTTTGAAATCTACCTTTACCCCTTCCATAAAAGCAAGGATATCTTCTTTGTTTTTAACGCTTTCAGACCTTACCCTGCTGCTAAAAAGGTTAATTTTTACTTTTAAAGGCAAATCTTTGCAAAGAACAGCCCCGAAGCTTTTGGCAATGACTGAAGAATACTTAACCCCTTTACCTAAAACTTTGCTGCTATCAATGAATTTCGCTGAAATTCCGGAACTGGCGAAGAAACTCTTGAGGTCCTCGTGCATATCCTTTCCGGAAAGCACATTAATAGTTTTAATCCCTTTATCCGGGAATTTACGGCGGTAATAATCCTGGGAAACGCGTATTTCGTTCTTTAACTTATCATACTTCTTCATCCTGTCGTTCTCAGCGGCAGTGTCCAAATCATTAATTCCGGTGGTAAGTACTATATCGCGGCTGAAAAAAGGAAAACCGTTTTCAGAAACCATGAAATTTATTTCATCGCTATTATCCAAATCAAAACAAAGGCTAGCAATAACCCCTTTTTCCTTTGCTCCGCATAATTTTAGAAAACGTAAAAGACTGAAAGCTGAATATTCAATAACGTTGATCTTGATATTTAACTGCCTGGAAATAGATATATACTTTTCCAATATTTCCTTCTTTATGCCGACAAATAATACGGTATTCAGTTTAGTCTTGTTATCGGCCTCTACCTGAAAACTAAAGGCTAACTCCTCCAGCTTGAAAGGTATATATTTCTTAGCTTCAAAATTAATCGCGCTCTGCATCTCATTTGACGGCAACTTGGGGATCTCAAAAGTACGGATAATAAGGTCCTGTCCGGATATGCAGATAACCCCATGGTTGACATCTATATGGTTGGTACGCAAGGCATCCTTGACCAAAGCGGTTATCTTTACGTCTGTGGGCACTTTTTCCTCAAAATTACCGGAAAACAAGCCCCCCTGGGAGATAACCACACTATTGACCAGCTTCTTGTTGTTTAGCTCTGCCAGACCAATGGAATCAGTCCCAAAATATATACCTAAAGAGTTCATACCTGTTCTCCTGAAGTATTGGTCCGTTTTTTGCTCCTTAACCAGGTATCGATATCACGGCGGTCAAATCTCCAAACTCCACCTACCTTAATTCCAGAGATCTTACCCTGGTTAAGCCAGTTATAGATAGTCTGTTTCTTTAATTTCAGGTATTCCGCTAATTCATCAATATCTATTAGTCTCGACATAGTTTTACCTGCTTTACCCTTAAATTACTGTGGATTTAATTAAAACATAATGGATATCTTTTGTCAAGTGTTTTTTTATATAGACTTACTCAAACTTACTTATGGGGAATATTGTCGTCGGAAGATAGTTTACTTGCTTCGCTGTTTAATATAATAGACTTACTTAATGTTACTTATATTCTTGGAAGCAGTTCTAATATAGGATAAGGAATAAGGAAAACGGCGATTCTTCAGAAACTACGGGGTATAAGTAAAAACAGTTGTGGAATTGATACAAAAGGTTGAACCGCTTGGAGGAGAACAAAGGGCGGCATTACAGGTTCCTCCAGATGGACAAAAGATAATACGGAACTGCCGGCCAACGATTGAAGAGGGAAAATTAGGGTCGGAAACTAGACAGCCGGCAGGATTAGGGCAAGAGTTGGTTGGTGAATAGGTCCAGACATTGTTTCTGAGCATTTCTAACGCATAAACCATACCGGCCCTGGCAGCATATTGAGCCTGAATCCGGCTTATCTGATGGTGGCTTAAGCGTGATTGGCTAAGCGATATTCTTAATATCACGGTGCACAAGATAGAAACCAGGATTATGGTCACCAAGACGATAAAAAGAACTACTCCTTTTCTCCTACGATCAGGCATCTTTCCTTAAAGAAATACGGTAATCATTACTGATTTTAACTAAAATAACGTGCCCCTCACGGGCAAGCCAGCCTAAGCTCATCAATATATAATCAGGGTTGCGTTCAATCCCCTTGGCTAAATCAGAAAAATTGACCTCTCCGTGCTGATCCAGGTAATGCCATATTTCACCCGCAACAATACCGATTTCAATTATCATTTTATCTCCTCCTCCATTTGCTACCGGCTGGTAGGTTATAGATGTATTTTATAAATAAACCAGGATAAGTCAACTACTTTATTTAATATTCGCTTTAATCGCTTCAATCCTCTCCTGAGCGAACTTTGATTCTTCGGTTTTGCTCTGGGCGATTTTTCCGTATATATCTAAAGCTCTCCTGAAATCATCTTTGTCTTCATAAAGCTTGGCGGCGCGTAAAAACGCGCGGGCTGATAACTGCGCATCAAAGCTATAAGCATCAGCTGCTTTAAGATAAGTATCAATTGCCGTCTCCAATTCATTCTTGGCCTCATATACCTCGGCTAAACTAAACTGGATATCTCCGGCATCTTTGGCCTCAACTGACTCCAGGGCCTTTTGATAAAACAGCTTCGCCTGCTCATAATCCTGTAATTTATAATAACATTTAGCTATCCTGGGAAAAAGCAGGGAACCTGAATCAGGAGAAATTTCAATAACCTGCTTGTATTGGTTAATAGCCTCTTCAAGTTTTCCTTGCTGGGCATAAATGTCCGCTACGGCTAAAGCAGCCTCATCCCTTGATTCTCCTTCTTTAAACTTAAATGCCATTTTGAAATTATCAACTGCCTGGTCAAGCTTGTTTTCATCTCTAAAAACTAAACCTAAAGCATATAAGGCATCCCCGGCTAAGCTATTGTCCGGATATTCTTTCGCTAAAGAGCTAAAATACCTGGCTGCGAGGTTTAAATCATTCAGGCGGTAATAATACTGCCCCAGCCACCACATAATCTCCGGGGTAATCTTGGAATCAGGATATTTAGCGCGCAAGAGCTTAAACTGCCCGAGGGCCTCTTTTTCCCGACCCAGCTTGTAATAACAATCGGCAATTTCATATTCGGCCTTCTGTATTAATTCGCTTTCCTTAGTATACTGCCTGGAGATATCCTTGAAAATATCGAGCGCTTCATCGATTTTACCTGAATTTAGAAGGCTTAATCCCAGCATAAAAATGGCCTGCCCGGACAGTTTGCTGCCCTTAAACTCATCCCTGAATCTGGTTAAGATTTCAGAGCTTGAAGCGTAATCTTTTTCTTGAAAGTAAGCAGCCCCTAAAGAATAGGCCGCCCCTTCCAGAAACTTTGATTGCGGATAATTTTTTGGCAGAAGTTTAAATGAAGCAACGGCGGAGACGTAATCCAATCTTTTTAGCTGTGAAAGCCCGGCCTGGTATAACGCGTAATCAGCAAAAGATGAATCGGGGAATTCTTTTAAAATCCCGGAGTATACCTCTTCCGCTTTCAGGTAATCAGCCGCTTCCTGATACGCATCAGCTATCTGGCAAAGCGCGTTAACTTTAGTATCCGGGTCAACACTTTCTCCGGCTATATCTTCAAACAGGGTTATCCCGGGCTTAAAGGCTCCTTCTTTTATATACGCCCTGCCTAAATTATAACGTAACTTAGCCAGCAATTCAGTTGAGCCGTTAATTTGTTTTCCTGCTTTAGCCGCATCCTTAAGCCCCTCCTCATATGCTTTAACAGCCTGGGCATATTCGGCTAAATTATAAAACGCATCCGCCTTACCTATATATGCCTGTAGGCGTATCAAAGGATCATCGCTGGCATCAATAAGCTGTTGATATAGTTTCTTTGCTTCATAAACCCGGTTGGACTGCGACATTAATACTGCCTGCCCCAATATAAGTATATCCAGGCTCTTCTGATCCAGGACATCTTTTCTAGTATCGGCAAAAACCTCTTCAGCTTCATCATATTTCTTGAGCTTAAGATAAGACCAGGCCAGCCCCAATTTTGCCAAAGCCCGGGCTAATTCATCCTTAAAGGCCTGCGCCGATTTAAGATAATCCCTGGATGCCTCATTAAAATTATCCAGATAATATTCGGACTCTGCCAGATAAAAATACAGATACGGCAGGCGCAATGTGTCATTCGCATAAAGCTTAAGCACAGATTTAACTTTATCCTTTAATTCAGGATACTTTTTGAGGTTATATAAACACTCGATCAATTTAAAAGCGGCATCCTTGCTCTGCGGTTCGTTAGGGAACTTATCCAGCAGGCTTTTTAAGCTTTCCAAAGCCTGGCTGTATTTACCCAGGTACGAAAATGACCAGCCCAATGAATAATATGCCGCAGGGACATAAGATGAAGACGGAAAATCATTGATCAGCTTCTGATAAAAAACAACGGCTTTCTCAAAATTATTGGCTTTAAAATGCAGTTCCGCCAGCCAAAAATAAATAGCATCCTTAAGGCTGGCGGCTTTAGGATCAACCTGCAAGGCCTCAAGAGTAGATAATGCCTCCATGTAACGGCCCAGATTAAAATAACTTTGTCCTTCCAAAAGGCGGGCTTCTGCTGTCTTAGCGGAATCAGGGAAATCCTTGCCGAACTTATCCAGCATACCCAGGGCAACCTCATAAAAACCATCTTCATAGGCTTTCTTGGCCATAAAAAGCAGTTCTGTTTCTTTAGCGGCGCTTTCCTGGGCAAAAGCAAAAGATGTTAGAAACATGGTTAAAATTAACGCGCAGGTTATCGCTCTTTTCATTTTCCTCTCAAAACTTCCTTAAGGAACTTACCGGTAAAAGATTTATCTATTTTAATCAGCTCTTCCGGGCTGCAGGAAGCAAGAAGCTCTCCCCCTTTGTCCCCGCCTTCCGGACCCAGGTCAATAATAAAATCGGCGCATTTGATTACCTCTAAATTATGCTCGACTACCACAACAGTATTGCCCCGCTCAACTAATTTCTGCAGCACGGATATCAACCTGGCTACGTCGGCAAAATGCAGGCCGGTAGTCGGTTCATCCAGCAGATAAAGTGTTTTTCCGGTTGAACGCTTGCATAATTCCGAAGAAAGTTTGATCCTCTGTGCCTCTCCTCCGGAAAGGGTGGTGGCGCTCTGGCCCAGCTGGATATAACCTAACCCGACATCATTTAAATATTCAAAAGTGTTTTTTATCCTCGGGATATTGCTGAATAACTCCAGGCCTTCCTCAACGGTCATCTCCAGGACATCGGCAATAGATCTGCCTTTGTATTTTACATCTAAAGTCGCGTTATTGAACCTTAATCCCCTGCACAACTCGCACTTTACATATACATCAGGCAGGAAGTGCATCTCGATCTTCTTTATCCCGTCTCCTCCGCATGCCTCGCAGCGGCCGCCTTTAACATTAAATGAAAATCTCCCCGGCTTATAACCCCGTTGGCGGGCCTCCGGAAGCTGAGAGAATAAATCTCTTATATGAGTGAAAACCCCGGTGTAGGTTACCGGGTTTGAGCGGGGGGTCCTGCCGATCGGCTGCTGGTCAACAACAATTACCTGGTCAATCTCCTGTGTTCCGCTTATAGCTTTAAATGCCCCGGGTTTTAACTTGGATCTATATATTTTCTGGGCCAAAGCGGGATAGAGTATGTCCGTAATCAAAGTAGACTTACCCGAACCCGATACGCCGGTTACGCAAATAAGGGTACCTAAAGGAAACCGCAAATCAATATTTTTAAGGTTATGTTCGCTTGCCCCTTTTATCTCAATACATTTCTTATTCCGCCAGGGCCGTCTATTTACAGGCGGCTGGATAACAAGCTCCTTACGGATATATTTTGCGGTTAGGGAATCTTTGTTTTTTAAAAGCTCCTCTTTATTCCCGGAGAAAATAACCCTGCCTCCGTGCCTGCCTGCCCCGGGGCCTAAATCCACGATATGATCCGCGCTCAAAATAGTAGCCTGATCATGTTCGACAACCACCAGGGTATTGCCTAAATCACGCAAGGCCTTTAAAGTGGATAGCAGCTTTTCATTATCCCTCTGATGCAGGCCAATGCTGGGCTCATCCAAAACATATAAAACCCCCACCAGGCCGGAACCAACCTGCGTAGCCAGGCGTATTCTTTGCGCCTCCCCGCCGGACAAAGTCGAGCTTTTACGGTCCAGAGTTAAATAATCCAAACCGACGTCCACGCAAAATTTAAGTTTTTGGGTTATTTCTTTTAACGCCTGGTAACTGACTAATTTTTCTTTTTCGGTTAATTTCAGCCCGGAAAAGAAGTTTATCGCTTCTTTTATAGACATACAGGTAATATCCCAAATATTCTTTTGATTAATTTTTACCGCTAAACTTTCCGGTTTAAGCCTGGCGCCTTTACATGCCGGACAGGGAAGGCTGGACATAAACTTACTGATCTCTTCTTTCAAATAATCGCTGTCCGTCTGGCTAAAAAGCCTTTCTAAATTATGGATTAGCCCTTCAAATGGCTTGCTGCCGATTACTTCATCTGAGCCATAAAGAATTGCCCTTTGCGCAGATTTGGGTAATTTCTTAAAAGGTTCATCTAAAGAAAAATCCAGGCGCATGCTTAACTCCCGTATCAGCCAGCGGTAATAAAGAATATAGCCTCTGCCGCCGCGTTTCCACGGTTCAAGCGCACCGGCATTAATACTTTTATTTTTATCGGGAATAATTAAATCCGGGTCAAATTCAAGCTTAATTCCTAAACCGTTGCATTCGGGACAGGCCCCATAAGGGGAATTGAAAGAGAAATTTCGCGGGTTAATCTCGGCGTAACTTATACCGCAGTTAGCGCAGGCATATTGCTCGCTAAATACCAGGTCGCCAGATACACCTGATTTAGTGATAATAACCGAGCCCTTTCCTATCTTAAGGGCTGTCTCTACAGAATCTGTAAGCCGCTTTAAAATGCCTGGTTTGATGTTAAGGCGGTCAACCACTACTTCTATATTATGGGCTTTATATTTAGCTAATTTTATCTCCGCGGGCAGTTCATAGATTTTGCCGTCTACCCTGGCGCGCACAAACCCTGACTTTTGAATCTGAGAGAAAATATCTTTATGTTCCCCTTTTTTCCCCTGGATCAGGCCGGCAAGGATCTGAATATCGTTATTTGCCTGAGAAATCATAATCGACTCAACTATCTCCTGGGCGCTTTGGCTTTGGATGAGCCGGCCGCATTTATAACAGTAGACCTTTCCTATCCTGGCAAACAACAACCTCAGGTAATCATAGATCTCTGTCTGCGTAGCGACGGTCGAACGGGGATTCCCACCGGCAGAACGCTGCTCAATGGCAATCGCCGGGGATAAACCGGAGATAAAATCCACATCCGGCTTCTGAAGCTGCTCCAGGAACTGCCGGGCATAGCTGGAGAGGCTTTCCACAAACCTGCGCTGGCCTTCGGCATAAATCGTATCGAACGCCAGGCTTGATTTTCCGGATCCTGATAAACCGGTTACAACAATCAGTTTATTGCGCGGCAAATCCAGGTTGATATTTTTAAGGTTGTGCTCCCTGGCGCCGCGGATAATTATGTTTTCGCTTTTCATTTTTGATGGTCCGGCCGGAAAAGTAAGCCCCTGTAAAATTAGAATGATTAATCCATTTTAAACAGGGGCATTACTTTTTTTAAAGCCGGAAAGTTACTTCTTTTTCTTCTTTCCGCCTCTTTTCATCTTAGCGCAAGAAACATCGCCCTTCTTATCCAAGAAATACAAGTAACCTACTTTTCTTTTAATACCGCATTTGGCTACCTTCTTGGGGCTACCTCCCTTTTTAGAGCCTCTGGCCATCTTGGCGCAAGAGACATCACCCTGCTTGTCAATATAATAGAGATAACCTTTTTCCCTCTTTACTCCCACTTTCATTACTTTATCTGCCATTTTCCGATTCACCCCCTCTCTTTTTATTAATTATGTTCCTATCTTTATCGGCTGCAAAATTTGCTTTAAAGTCGCGATTGCCGAAAGCACCGCCAAAAAGCTGGTCTTCGGGTTCTGCGGATGAAGGATATTCTCGGTACGCGTAAAAATTTTTGCCGCCTTGGATTCAATCTCGATTTCGTGAATATTCTTATTGACCCGCGGACTGGCGATTATGCGCACCCGGGTTTTGTGCATACCTATGCCGGCTAACCCCAGGACTGCGGCAACATTGATATTCTGCGGGAAATATTTTACCGCCTGGGCGGCGCTGCCGTTAAACAACAGTTTATCCTGCTTTAATCCGGCAAGCTTAAAGTGCTTTGCCACATATTCAACTCCGCTAAAAGCATTAGGGTTTTTGCGCGTGGTTAAAGTTACCTTGCGCACCCCCGCTATGTTGGCGGCTTTTAAAGCATCTACCCCCGAGATAGCTCCGCTGGGGAAATAAACCATGGCGTTATTTTTCCTGGATAACGAATACAACTGATCTAAATGCCCAACCAGGCCGCCTACGCTCATAACCATAACTTTGCAGCCGCCGGACAATGATTGTGAAGCTATTTCCCAGGAGGCCCTGGCAGAAGAAGCCTCAATTACCAATTCTGAACGCTTGATCAAATCCTTTAAACTATCTGCGCACAATTTTTTGCCAGCGGTTAATTTCCTGGAAAGCGCCTGGGCTTTTTCCGGCTTTATATCATAAAGGGCTACAAGAGAAGCATCTTTACGCAGGCCGTTAACTATCTCCTTTGCCAAAGAGCTGCCGATAGCCCCGCAACCAACAATCCCGATTTTAAGCCGCCTGCGTTTTTTCATTTTAGATATACTCAATAATTATGTTATCAATAAGCCTGATCCTGCCGACCTTGACCGCTAAAGCAATCAAGCTTCCAGGTATAATTTTCTTTACCTCTTTAAGCTGCTCCCGCTCAACAATAGCGATATAATCAACCTTGGCATGCCTGTTCTTGGCGATAAGCAGCTTCATCCTGCTTATGATCCTGGCGGCATTACGCTGGCCATTATTGACCATGCACTGGGCAAGCCGCAGGGCCTTGTATAAAACAAGCGCGCTGCTTCTTTCATCTTTGCTTAAATAAGCGTTGCGTGAACTTAACGCCAACCCATCTTCCTGGCGCACTGTAGGCATAACTTTTACCTTAACCGGAAAATTCAAATCCTTAACCATTCTGGAAATAATAATTGCCTGTTGGGCATCTTTTTGCCCCAGGTAAAGCGTATCCGGCCGCACGATATTGAGCAGTTTGGCCACAACTGTCGCCACCCCCCGGAAATGCCCGGGACGGCTTGAGCCGCAGAGAAGACCGCTCAAAACTTCCACATTAACAAAAGTAGAATACCCCTGAGGATACATATTATCCTTATCCGGCAGGAATATAAAATCCACTCCCAGTTTACGACAGAACCCGGCATCTTTCTTAAGCCTGCGGGGATATTTCTTGAAATCTTCTCCCGGCCCAAATTGCTCCGGGTTAACAAAAATACTCACTACAGTTATATCATTTTCTTTGCGCGCCTGTTTAATCAGGCTAAAATGTCCGGCGTGCAAAGCCCCCATCGTAGGGACAAAGCCTATGCTTTTTTTAAGCTGCCTGGCCTTTTCTGTTATGAGGCTAAATTTTCCGGGCTCAGAGATAAGTTTCATAAGACTTCTAATAACGGTTTAATTACAAAATCCCGGCTGAACATCCGCGGATGCGGGATAGTTAATATCTTACTGTCCTTAACCTTGTCCCCGTAAAGGAGGATATCCAGGTCAATCACTCTTGGGCCGAAGCGCACTGCCTTCTTCCTGCCCATCAGGGTTTCAATTTCTTTTAATTTTTTAAGCAAAGTCAAGGCGGATAATTTTGTATTTATTTTTAACGCGGCATTTAAGAACCTGGGCTGGCCGGCTGGCCCGCCGACAGGAGAACTTTCCATAATCCCGGATTCTTTAAGTACCCGGGTATTTCTCAACGCGCTGATCTTTTTAATAGCCAATTTTATGTTCTCTCTACGATTGCCCAAATTCGTACCTAAACCGAGATAGCAAACCGCCATTAAGATATCTTCTTTATGCGTTCCAAGGCCTGCCTTATCCGCTCTTTCGATACGGTAAGGGCCATACGAATATAGCCTTGGCCATATTTACCAAAACCCACTCCGGGAGTAACCACTATGTCAGCTTCTTTAAGCAGCTTGGCGGAAAAACTTATAGAATCCGCCTTAACAGGGATTTTTATCCAGACATAGAAGGTAGCCTTCGGCTTTATGGCCTTCCAGCCCAGGGCGGAAAGCCCATCAACTAAAATATCCCGTCTTTCTTGATAAAGCTCGCACATGGATTTCAAGAAATCCTGCGGCCCCTCGATAGCCGCCACACCTGCCAGCTGGACCGCGGAAAATATCCCCGAATCAATATTTGATTTTACTTTAGCCAGGGCGGAAATTAACTGCGTGTTCCCGCTTGCCCAGCCGATACGCCAGCCGGTCATATTATAAGTCTTTGACAAGGAATGAAACTCAATTACCCTCTCTCTTGCTCCCGGAAACTCCAGGAGGCTGGGAGCCTTATAACCATCATAAGTCATTTCAGAATAAGCCAAATCTGAAATGATTATGATCTTATTCTTGGCGGCGAATTCAATGAGTTGGCGGTAAAAATCATCGTCAGCGCAGGCATTCGTGGGATTGTTGGGGTAGTTAACGAAGATCATCTTCGCTTTCTTACGCGTTGAAAGCGGAATCTTCTTTAAATCAGGAAGAAAATGGTTTGATTCCAATAAAGGCATGATATAGGGTGAGCCTCCTGCCAAAATCGTACCGCCTTTATACGGAGGATAACATGGATCAGGGACAAGGGCGATATCCCCGGGATTTAAAAAAGCCAAAGGAAAATGCGCGATGCCTTCTTTTGAGCCGATCAACGGCAATACTTCAGTATCCGGATTTAAATTAACATTAAACCGGCGCTTATACCAACCCTGGATCCCCCGGCGCAAAGCCGGCATCCCCTGATCAAGGGCATAACGGTGATTAGCCGGATCCTGGCTGGCCTTATTCAAAGCTTCAATAATAAAGGCGGGCGTAGGCTGATCCGGGTCTCCGACTCCTAAATCAATAATATCCCTTCCCTCCTGGCGCGCCTGGCGCTTGGCTTTATCAATCTCTAAAAATAGATACGGCGGTAATGCTTGTAATTTTTTCGAAAATTTAAACATATTTTTATAACGCTCCTTATATTCTACCTGCTGTTTAATACATCCTGCATAGAATAAAGCCCGGCCGGTTTTTGAAAAATCCACTTAGCTGCTTTTAAGGCGCCTATGGCAAACAGGTCGCGCGTGTGCGCCTGGTGCTTAATTTCAATACGTTCAGAGTTCCCGCAAAAAACTACCGTATGATCGCCAAAAATATCACCCAGCCGGATCGAATGCATGGGGATATCTTTTTTAACAGCCTGCGAGATAACTTCGGCCATCTTCCTGGCTGTACCGCTGGGGGCGTCTTTTTTCGCCTTGTGATGGGCTTCTATGATTTCCACGCTGTAATCAGGCCCAAGCTTCTTAGCTATCTCAGGCAGGATCGAAAACAAGACATTTACCCCTATGGCCATATTCGGAGAAAAAACTACCGGCACTACCCCGGAGATCTCCGCTACTTTATTTTTTTGCTCATCGCTTAAGCCTGTAGTCCCCAGCACAAGGGCCTTCTTATATTTAGCGACATAATCTAAATGCTCATCAACTGCCTCCGGCAAAGTAAAATCCACTAAAACATCAACCAGGAATAAACCGTCCAGGTTCGATGAAACTTTCAATTTCCCAAGATCCCTGCCGATTAAAGGAGTGCCTTTCTTTTCTAAAGCCAAAGCTACCTCTAAATCTTTATCAAAACCGGCAAGCTCAAAAATCCGCCTGCCCATTTTTCCGCAGGCTCCAGTAATTCCTAATTTTATCATTGCAACTCCTTCTTGGGGACAGTTCCCCGATTGGGTTAAGAAACGTCCCTGGTTATAAACCGTATTCTTTGAGGGCTTTTTTCAGTTTATCCAAATTTACCGGCGACATGCTGCACATCGGCAGGCGGAGGTCCGGCTCGCACATTCCCAATAAGCCCATCGCGGTCTTAATAGGAATCGGGTTAGTCTCGACAAAACAAGCCTTAATCAAAGGCAATAATTTATAATGCAGGTTTTGAGCTTTTTTAATATTACCTTTCTCAAACGCGCTGACTAAACCCGCCACATCAGCCGGCACAATATTAGCCACGACAGAAATAATCCCCGTGCCTCCAATGCTTAAAACAGGCAGGGTAAGAGAATCATCCCCTGACATAAGCTGAAAATTCGGCGGACAAAGCGCCTTAATCCGCGACATCTGGTCCAGGCTCCCGGAAGCCTCTTTCACCGCCACAATATTCTTGCAGTCTTTGGCTAAACCGGCGATTGTTTCCGGCTCGATATTGACTCCGGTGCGGCTGGCAATATTATAAAGGATAATCGGTATTTTTACCGACTCGGCAATAGCTTTAAAATGCCTGAACAGGCCGGCCTGTGTCGGACGGTTGTAATACGGCGAAACTTGTAAAGACGCATCCGCTCCGGAGCTGGCTGCCTGTCTGGTAAGCATTATCGCCTCTTCGGTAGAATTAGAGCCTGTGCCGGCAATTACGGGAACCCTTTTATTAACCTGATCAATAGTAACTTCGATTACCTTCTCATGTTCGTCAAAAGTAAGGGTTGCTGATTCTCCGGTAGTGCCGCAGGGCACAATACCGCTGGTACCGTTCTTAATTTGAAAATCGATCAATTCCCTTAACTTCTTTTCATCGACTTTACCATTATGAAAAGGCGTAACTATGGCTACAATCGAGCCCTTAAACATAATACTCTCCTTTGTAGACTATCCTCGCGCTGCCCTCTAACCAAACATCTTTAAATTTATTATTTTCTTTATTAAAATATATTTTTAGGACCTGGCCGCTTTGGGTTTTGACCCTGACCAAATCTTTTAAATTATTTTTCAAAGCAAAAATCAGGGCGGCGGCTGTGCTGCCTGTGCCGCAAGCTAAGGTTTCACCCTCAACCCCTCTTTCATAAGTACGCACGTCAATAAGATTATTTTCTTTAACTTGCACAAAATTCACATTTGTGCCGGCGGGAGCAAACTTAATATGCCATCTTATCAAGCAGCCGATGCTATCAACATCCATCTT
The DNA here is from genome assembly GCA_041661605.1 of Candidatus Omnitrophota bacterium. Taxonomy (GTDB): domain Bacteria; phylum Omnitrophota; class Gorgyraeia; order Gygaellales; family Profunditerraquicolaceae; genus UBA6249. The sequence goes on from JBAZUE010000001.1 coordinate 548,293, forward strand.
ATCCAGGCCATCCACAAAAACCACAACATGGGGAACACCGGTATTGATAAAGTTCACTTTAATCAGGCGGCCATTGACTCTTAAAGGGATATCCAGCTTAACTGCTTTAGGATCGGTAAGCTGAATTCTTACCTGGCTTGCGCAAACCCGGGTATTAATCAGGCCGGCAAGAGTAAGCATTTTAGCTTCTTTCTTACCGCTGAATAAGGCGGCGCAGCGGGCCCCATTGCCGCACATTTCCGCCTCTGAACCATCGGCGTTAATAATACGCATGCGTAAATCCGCATTTTTAGCTTTGCTGATCAATAACAAACCGTCAGCTCCTACGCCGAATTTCCTGTCGCATAAGGCCCTGGTTAAAGCGCATAGATTACCAGCCGGCTTCTTATCAATAACCACAAAATCATTCCCGGAGGCGACCATTTTAGTAAATTTTATTTTTTGCATATTATTTATTAAACTCATTGCGGATCAAATCCGCGTAAGTTTCTCTTTTTCTGATTACACGCACTTTATCCTTAGATACCATGACTTCGGCGGCCCTGAGGCGGGAATTATAGTTGCTGGACATACTAAACCCGTATGCTCCGGCACTCATCACCGCCAGATAATCGCCTTCTTTAACATCAGCGATCAGGCGTTCCTTTGCCAAGAAGTCCCCGCTTTCACAAATCGGGCCGACCACATCGGCTTTTTCAGCCTTAGCAATCTTGCGCAAAGGCAGGATATTGTGATATGCCCCGTAAAGGGCCGGACGGATCAAATCATTCATCCCGGAGTCAACGATAATAAACTTCTTTTTCGGGGTATTTTTGATATATAAAACTTTCGTTAACAATATCCCGGCATTACCGGCAATAAAGCGGCCCGGCTCCATAATTATCTTTAAGCCAGTGCTCTTTAAAAGAGGAATTATTTCATCGGCATAAACCTGGGCGGTCTGAGGGGCCTCCTGATCATAAATAATCCCCATCCCCCCTCCGATATTCAGGTATTCAAGCTTAATACCTTTTGCGCCTAACTTTTTAATAAAACAACCCACCTTCTTGAGAGCCGCCACAAAAGGAGCGCTTTCGGTGATCTGCGAACCAATGTGGATATGCAAGCCACAGATTTTCACGTTCTTGAATTTATTACGCAGGAGCAGAATTTTATAAGCGTTATTTAAATCAATGCCGAACTTATTGGTAATTTTTCCGGTAGTGATAAATTTATGCGTCTTGGCTTCCACATCGGGATTTATGCGGATAGCTACCCGGGTAATTTTACCGAGCCTACCGGCAATACGGTCGATGCTCCTTAATTCTGGAAGCGATTCTACGTTAAAGAAAAGTATTCCTTTAGTGATTGCCGTGGCAATCTCCGCTTCGGTTTTACCCACAGAGGCATAAACAATTTTATTGGCAGGGCAGCCAACTTTTAAGGCGCGAAAAAGTTCGCCACCGGAGACAATGTCTAATCCGGCGCCTTTGGCAATTAAAGCTTTTAGTATGGACAGATTGGAATTGGCTTTTACCGAATAGCAGATAAGAGGGTTGATTTGAGAAAACGCGGCTTTTAATTTTAAATAGTGATCAATCAACGTATGATAGCTATAGACATAAAGCGGCGTTCCAAATGTTTTAGCTAATTTTCCAACTAAAACATTTTCGCAATAAAGCCGGGTATTCTTATATTTAAATTCGTGCATTTGTTTTCTAACCTAATCTACTGCATACAGTTATATACACTGTCTACAATCGGCGGAGCCAGGCAGATAATTGCTGCTTAACCAGCTTGGGATTCGTGCTGCCAAAAGATTGCTTTAAATTTACCGATGCCCAGGCATTAAGTATGTTTCTCACATCCGCTTTAAGTTTTGGGGAATATTTGTTCAGCTCCTTATCGCTTAAAGAAGATATCTTTTTACCCTTATCCAGGCAGTCCCTGACCATTCTGCCTACAATATCATGCGCCTGACGATAAGAAATTCCCCTCTTAATCAAATACTCCACGATATCCACCGAAAACAAAGATTCATCTTGAACTTTGGCGGCAATCGCTTCTTTTTCAATCACAATATTGGCAAAGAGCGCCATAAAAATCTCAAGGATATTCTTAATCGTGTCAATCGCGTCAAAAAGCGGAGGCTTATCTAACTGCATATCCCTGTTATAAGAAGTAGGCAGCCCCTTCATCAGCATTATTACGCTGGAGAGGTTCCCTTGAATTTGCCCTACTGAACCGCGGATCAGCTCTAATATATCCGGGTTCTTTTTATGCGGCATAATACTGGAGCCGGTGCAAAAAGAAAAATCGATATCGATAAAATTAAATTCTTTTGTCGACCAAAGTATCAAATCTTCGGCTATGCGCGATAAATGCACGGAAAGTATCGTTAAATCCGCCAGCACTTCAATTATATAATCGCGGTCGCTGACTGAATCAATACTGTTAGCGGTCAGGCCGGCAAACTTAAGTTCCTTCTTCACAAAATTCCGGTCAATAGCAAGCCCCGTTCCGGAGAACGCGCAGGAACCCAGCGGCATAGAATCAATTCTATTCTTGGCGTCAAGCAATCTCTGCTTGTCCCTTTCCAATGCCTCTATGTATGCCAATAAATGATGCGCTAAAAGCACGCATTGAGCAATCTGCATATGCGTATATCCCGGTATGACAACATTAGAATTACTGGCAGCGAATTTTAGTATTGCTTTCTGTAACTGCGCGCTAAACTCCACCAGGTTATCCACCTCGCTTCTTAAATACATCCTGGTATCCAAAGCAATCTGGTCATTCCGGGATCTTGCGGTATGCAATTTATGAGCCGGCTCGCCGATTTTCTTATTCAAAAGCTCCTGGATATTAGAATGGATATCTTCAGCGGAGGGATCAAACTTAAATTTTCCGCTGGCTACATCCTTGAGTATCGCATTTAAACCTTTAACTATCCGCGAACTATCCTTTTGAGGAATAATCTTCTGTCTGGCTAACATTTTGGCATGGGCAATGCTGCCTAAAATATCATATTTAGCCAATCTCTGGTCAAAGGCTATCGATGAAGTGAATTTATCGGTCAAAGCATTTGTCTTCTTATTAAACCTTGTTCCCCAAAGTTTCTTCGCCATCTTCTCTTCCTCCACGAGGAGGACACCCGCGCAATACAAATCAGCGCGGGGTGCCTTTCCTATCTTTTGTAAGGCATACCCCAAAGTTTGATAAAACCTTCGGCTAATTTCTGATCAAATTTATCTTCTTTACCGTAAGTGCTTAATTCCTTTTTATAAAGGGAATTCGCGGATTTCCTGCCAACGACAACACAGCTGCCTTTTGATAACTTTAACCTGATAGTACCGCTTACCAATCTTTGCGTCTTCTCCACAAAACCATCCAAGGCGTCTTTTAAAGCGGAAAACCATAAACCATAATAAACCAGCTCCGCGTATTTAAGGCTGATCATCTCCTTATAATGGGCCAGCTCCCGGTCAAGAACCAGAGCCTCTAATTCCTTGTGCGCCGTATAAAGAATAGTGCCCGCGGGAGCCTCATAAATCTCCCGGGATTTAATCCCCACCAGCCTGTTCTCAACCATATCGCTTCTGCCGACCCCGAATTGGCCGCCGACCTCGTTTAAGTAAATAATCAGCTCCTTTAATTTAAGCGTCTTGCCGTCAATCTTGGTTGGCAGGCCTTTCGCAAAAGACACTTCAATATACCGCGGATAACTCGAGGTATGCGTCGGACTCTTGGTAATCAAATAAGCATCTTCGGGCGGCTCCTGCTCCAAATTTTCCAAAATACCGGCTTCGATACTTATACCCCAGATATTACGGTCAATACTATAAGGCTTTTTCTTGGTAACGTCTATCGGGATATTATATTTTAAGGCATAATCAATCTCTTCTTCCCGCGACTTGAATTCCCAATCCCGCACCGGGGCGATAATCTCAAGTTTCGGGTCCAGTATCCCTACGGCAACCTCAAGCCTTACCTGGTCATTGCCTTTTCCGGTACAGCCGTGGGCAACAGCCTGCGCTTTTTCCTTATGCGCGATCTGCACTAAATATTTGGCGATCAATGGGCGGCCTAATGCCGTTGCCAAGAGATATCTGCCCTCATAAACAGCGTTAGCCTTCAAAGCGGGGACAATAAAATCCTTGATAAATTCATCCTGCAGGTCGCGGATATAAACTTTGGTTGCTCCGGCAGCCAAGGCCCTGGCTTCAATCGCTTCAAAGTTTTCACCCTGGCCCAGGCCCTGGCCCAGGTCAGCCACAAAACAGATTACCTCATATCCTTTTTCTTTCAACCATCTGACTATACAAGAGGTATCCAAACCGCCCGAATATGCTAACACTACTTTCTTCATCTTAACTCCTCAATTTAATAATTTTATCAAAATCGCTTTCTGCACATGCATTCTATTTTCCGCCTGGTCGAAAACAATGGAGTTCTTGCTTTCCATAACCTCATCGGTTATCTCTTCGCCTCTATGCGCGGGCAGGCAGTGCATAACCAAAACGTTCTTAGCGGCGCCGGATAAAAGTTTGGCATTAATCTGGAAATCTTTAAAGATAATCTTTCTCTTATTAATCTCTTCTTCCTGGCCCATACTGGCCCAAACATCGGTATAAACTACCTGGGCAGAGTCAACCGCGCTAAAGGGATCCTCGGTAATCTTTATCCGGCTGCCTGTTTCTTTGGCAATGGCCTGCGAGAGTTTTACAACATTCTCGGCGGGCGCATATCCTCGAGGGGTAGCCACGGAGATATTCATGCCGGTTTTAGCCGCAGCAAAAAGCAACGAGTTGCAAACATTATTGCCGTCTCCGACATAGGCAAGCGTAACTTTTTTTAAGTCTTTTAGTTTTTCTCTAATCGTAAAAAGATCCGCTAAGGCCTGGCAGGGATGTGAGAAATCCGACAAACCATTTATCACCGGGACAGTCGCAGCCTGCGCCATATCCAGGCAATTCTTATGCTCAAAAGTCCTTAAGACAACTCCATCAACATAACGGGAGATGGTTCTTGCCACATCCCCGATGGTTTCTCTGACACCAAGGTTAATCTCTTGCGGAGACAAATAAAGTGAATTACCTCCCAACTGGTACATGCCGACCTCAAAAGAGACCCGCGTCCTGTTCGACGGTTTCTGAAAAATCAAAGCCAGGGTTTTTCCGGATAAAGATTTAGCAAACTTCTTTTTATTCTTCTTAAGCTGCTCAGTAAGCTTAAAAATAGAATTAATCTCCGTTAAAGACAGGTCCCCAATTGAAAGCAAATCTTTTTTCATTATGCGCACTCCTTGAAAACTTCTTTCAATATTTTTACCGCCTTATCAATCTCATGTTTGACGGTATTTAACGCCGGCATCAGCCTTAAGACTTTTTCGTGCGTGCAGTTAATCAATAAACCCCGCTCTACGCATTTCTCGTATACCTGCTTTCCATCAATGCTTAACTCCACACCGAACATCAAACCCATCCCCCGGACATCTTTGATTACCGGATAAGCTGCCTTTAAAAGATTTAGTTTTTCCAGAAGGTACTCTCCCATGTTCTGGCAATTCTTAAGCAGCTTTTCCTTCTGTACCGCCCTAAGCACCCCCAAAGCCGCTTTACAGATTACCGGACCGCCGCCAAAAGTAGAGGCGTGCATACCGGGGGTCAAAAGATCGCTTAATTCTTTTTTAGCTATCATGACTCCAATAGGCAGGCCTCCGCCTAAGGCTTTAGCCAAAGTTATTACATCAGGAGTTATACCGTAATGCTGATAGCAGAACATTTTTCCTGTCCTGCCGAGGCCGGTTTGCACTTCATCTACGATTAAAAGTAATTTCTTCTCGTCGCATATCTTCCTGAGTTCCAGGACAAAATCCCGCTTGGCGATATTTATCCCGCCCTCACCCTGGACAAGCTCAAGCATAATGGCAACGGTCTTATCCGTAATCGCCTGCTTAACAGCGGCGATATCATTAAATTTAACCTGCTTAAAACCCTCCGGCATAGGGAGAAAACCATTCTGGTATTTTTTCTGCCCCGTAGCCGCCAGAGCAGCCAAGGTCCTTCCATGAAAAGCATTCTCAAAAGTAATTATTTCAAACCTCGCCTGGCCTGTTTCAGAGGCAAAAGTTGCGCCAAATTTCCTGGCTAATTTTATTGCCCCTTCATTAGCCTCCGCCCCGGAATTAGCGAAGAATACCTTTCCCGGAAAACTCCAGTAAATCAATTCTTTTGCCAGCTTCGCCTGAAAAGGATGGTAATAATTGTTCGGCACAAAGATCAATTTACCCACCTGGTCGCGTATCCCCTGCATGACCTTAGGATGGCAGTGCCCTAAATTGCCCACACCCCAGCCCGGGAAGAAATCAAGATAAACCTTGCCTTTTATATCCCATAGCCGCGAGCCCTTGCCCTTGACAAAAACAATCGGCACCTTGTTATAGGTGGGCATTATGTTTTCTTTATAAACTTCAAATATCTCATCCAGCTTCATTTTATAATTTCCGTTCCAATACCCTTGTCAGTGAAAATTTCCAAAAGCAGGCCATGCGGCGTGCGCGCGTCAATAATATGCGTCTTCTTTACTCCGCCGCTCAATGCCGAAACACAAGCGTTTACCTTAGGAATCATCCCCTGCTGGATGACTTTATGTTCAATTAACCCGTTTACTTCTTCAACCGTCAGAGTGGAAATAAAGGAGTTCTTATCTTCGGCGTTACGCATAATCCCCTTGACGTTAGTCATCAGAACGAACTTTTCCGCCTGGATGCTCGCGGCAATGCTGGCAGCAGCCTCATCGGCGTTCACATTATAAGTCTTTTTGTCTTTTCCCCTACCCATGGGCAAAACGACAACTACTTTATCTTTTTTAAGTTCTTCATTCAATAACTCCGTATTAATCTCCTTGATATTTCCCACCAAACCGATATCTATTTTGGTTTTTTTCTTCTCTACCTGGATCAAATCATTGTCTTTGCCGTTCAAACCGACAGCCTTTGCCCCCAGATCATTGATCTCTTTTACAATCATCTCATTTAATACCAACAGCTCTTCTTCAACCAATTGCAAAGTTTCCTCATCGGTGACGCGCATGCCTTCGACAAACTCCGTCTTCTTGCCTGAAGCGCGCATACGATCGCTGATATTCGGCCCGCCTCCATGCACCAGGATCGTGCGCAGCCCCATAAAGTTCAGAAAGACAATATCCTCCAATACGCCGTTACGAATCTTGGCGTCCCCCATAATACTTCCGCCGTATTTAATCACGATTACCTTCTTATGGAACTTCTTTATGTAAGGTAATGCCTCAATCAAAACTTCCGCTTTCCTAATGGCTTCTTCCATTGTTCCTCTCTAGTTGTACTGCGCGTTTATTTTTATATACTCCGGAGTAAGGTCCGAAGTATAAACAGTTGCTCCGGCTCTGCCGTGCGATAAACTTACCTTCAGCTTTACCTGTTTTTGTTTTAAAGAACCCAATTTTATTTCAGCTGACCTTCTTTAATCTTAAAGCCGCTTGAGCCGACTGCGGCGGCTACCCTGCCGAAGTTTGGATTTTCGCCAAAAACAGCGGTTTTAAAAAGCGCGGAGTTGGCAATACTTAAAGCTATTTTTCTTGCCTCTTGAAAATCCTTTGCCTGGCAGACATCGATCTGAATGAACTTGGTGGCTCCCTCGGCATCCTTGACCACCATCTTAGCCAAATCCAGACAAACACACTCTAATGCCTTTGAAAAATCCTCTAAATCTTTGCCTCCGGAAATAACCCTGTTTTCGGAAGCGGCATTGGCTAAAACCAAAACCGTGTCATTGGTGCTCATGCAGCCGTCGACAGAGATGCAATTAAAGGATTTATCCACGGCAGCGCCCAAAGCCTTATCTAAGGCCTGTTTAGTAATCTTAGCATCGGTCATGATAAAACAAAGCATAGTTGCCATATCCGGGGCAATCATGCCGGCGCCTTTGGCAATCCCGCAAAGATGCACTGGTTTAGAACCGATTTTTAAACTTAAGCTTACCTCTTTAGCAAAGGTATCCGTGGTCATAATCGCTATTTCAGCTTTATGTATACCAGAGTAGGATAAACCGGAAACCAATTCCGGAATCCCCTGCCTAATTTTAGCTATATCCAGCCTTTTTCCGATAATGCCGGTTGAATTTACCAATACAGCGTTCTCCGGAATCTTTAACTCTCTAGCAGCATAAGCAGCAGACGCCTGCGCATCCTTAAGCCCGGCCTTTCCCGTAAAGCAATTAGCGTTACCGCTATTGACCAGCACAGCCTGAATTTTCTTGGCAGACTTAAGATGTTTTTTGGAGACGATAAGAGGCGCAGCGATTATGCTATTGGTGGTAAATTTCGCGCTGGCAAGAGCCGGGATTTCAGAATACAGCAAAGCCAAATCCGGTTTTCCGGATTTCTTTAATCCGCAGGCAATGCCGTTAGCTTTAAAACCCGCAGGTAAAATCGCTTTTAAAATTTTTTTCATAGTAGACCGGCGGTCTCCGGAAGCTTATACATAATATTCATATTCTGCACTGCCTGACTGGAAGCGCCCTTTAATAAATTATCGATAACACTGATAACAATGATCGTGCGGCCAAAATCCTTGACCCCGATATCGCAAAAATTCGTCTTAACCACATCTTTGATCCTAGGAAAAACACCATCCGGCTTAATACGGACAAAAGGCTCGCCCTTATAGAATTTCTTATATAAATCTGCAATGCTTTTAGCCTTGAGCTTAGCCCCGGGAGCTTTCTTAAGATAGATAGTCGAAAGTATCCCCCTCTCGATAGGCAGCAGGTGCGGGACAAAGACCACTTCCACTTTCTTGCCGGATAGTTTTGAAAGTACCTGGTTTATTTCAGGAGCGTGCTGATGCACATTGACTTTGTAAGCCCGGAAATCCCCCTGTATTTCAGAAAACAAGAATTCTTTTTCCAATTTTTTACTCGCGCCGCTTACGCCGGATTTAGCGTCAATAATTACAGAATCCAGCTCCACCAAATTTACCGCAAGTAAAGGAGCCAGCGCTAAAATTACCGAAGTAGGATAACAACCGGGATTAGCCAGGAGCTTAGCCGCCTTAATTTTTTCCCGGTAAAGCTCCGGCAGGCCATAAATGGCGCCCTTTAAGTTAGACTTATCCTCATGGGCTACTTTGTAGAATTTCTCATACACCGACGGGTTAATGATCCGGTAGTCGGCGCTTAAATCTATGACCTTCTTGCCCAGGCTTAAAAGCTTCGGCACAAATTTCATGGATACGGTATGCGGCAGAGCCAGAAAAACCAGGTCGCAGTCCTTCTTGATCTTAAGCCAATCAGGCTTTGTGCAGACCAAGTCTAAGCGGTGTTTAAATTTTGGGAACACATCGGAGATGACCTGATCACCCTGGCCGCTTTTGCCGGAGTTAAAAAGTCGCGTAATCCTGACATTGGGATGATTGAGCAGGAGCTCGATAAGCACCTCACCCGTATGCCCGGTCGCCCCGATTATTCCGACATTGATAATCATTAATTCTCCTTGCCTGGAAAGGCACACCTGTTAAAAGATAATTAAGTTATAATAGAATAAAATCCATCTTCCGTCAAGGATTTTTCTCGTCGGAACTAAAGATAAGCCTTAACGGATAATAACATGTAACATAAGATTTCCGGCTTTTGCTGAAGGCACAATTAGAAGATTTTCGGCAAAAGTGTGCAAGGAATTACGACGAACGGAGGACTTTCTTATAAGCGTAAGTCAGTCCGAGAGTGAGTCGTAAACCGCAGCACACGGCGAAAATCTTCCGTGCCGAAGCAAAAGACGGAAAGCTTAAGAATATTTTATAGCCGTATAAACAAAAAATCCCGCTTTGGAAGCGGGATCGTTTGCGAAAATTATTTTTATATAAAAGGAGCTGCCCCTTTTACCTCTTTGTCCACTGGAAGCGCTTACGCGCGCCCTTTTGGCCGTACTTCTTGCGCTCCTTCATACGCGGATCACGCGTTAAATATCCGTTCTTACGGAAGATATCTTTAAAATTAGAATCAGTAATCAATAAGGCCCTGGCAATACCTAAACGCAAAGCTCCGGCCTGGCCGGTTAAGCCGCCGCCGTTAAGCCTGGCTGCGATATTGAACTTGCCGGCGGTTTCCGTAACCGCCAAAGGCTGCTTAGCGATAATACGGTCAGTTTCGCGCAGGAAATATTTCTCAAAAGGACGGCCGTTAATCGTAATCTGGCCATCGCCGGCTTCCATACGGACCCTGGCGGTTGATTCCTTGCGCCTGCCTAACGCTACATATTTAGTTAATTCAGTCATTTATTATCAAACCTCCAAAACAATCGGTTTCAACCCGGTCAATTTATGTTTATCATCCCGGTAAACCCTTAATTTCTTGATCATATCCCTGCCTAACGGACCAATAGGCAACATCCTTTCCACCGCTAAATGTATAACCGTGGTTGGATTTTTAGCTAAAAGCTTTTCCAAAACTATCTCACGCTGGCCTCCGGGAAAACCGGAATACCTGCTGTAAGTCTTTTGTTTAAGCTTGCGGCCGGTAACCTTGATTTGAGCGGCATTAATCACAATCACTCCATCACCCGTATCAATGTGCGGAGTAAAAATGGGCTTATGCTTGCCTCTTAAGATAGAGGCTACCTTTGCCGACAATCTTCCAAGAATCTTTCCCTTGGCGTCGACAATATACCACTTTCTTTTAATATCTTCTGGTCTTGCTGTATAGGTTCTTTTCATAGAAAGTTAATTATACCAAAATAAAAAATAAAGTCAAATCTTTTTTTAATACTTTACCTTGACCAAACACAGGCCTTTTGCCGGTAAAGCCGGGCCGGCCAGCTTGCGGTTACCCGATTTCAGGATCTTATTCATGCTGCCTTTAGGAAACCTCCCCCTGCCTATCTCTAATAACGTGCCGGCGATATTCCTGACCATATTATACAAGAAACTATCCGCTTCTATCTCAATATGCAGCAGGCCTTTGTCCCTGGTTATTTTAATGCGCTTGATAGTACGCACAGGATTCCTGTATCTTGCTTCGGCAGCCTGGAAAGATTTGAAGTTATGCCTGCCCAAGAGCGCCTTAGCCTCACTGCGCATCAGCCTTATATCCAAAGGATGATGAAAAAAGTAAACACGGTTGGCCAAAAGCGGGGATGAATATTTACGGTTTAAGATTGTATAACGGTAAACCTTGGATTTGGCGCAAAAGCGGCTGTTAAAATCCGTATCGGCTTTACTTATCCGGGTTACCTTGATATCCTCAGGCAATAAACAATTCAATGCCCAGCGCATCCTTTGCAAAGGCATTTTGGATAAACTTTTAAAATTAGCTACCTGTGAAAGAGCGTGTACACCTGAATCAGTGCGGCCGGCGACAATAAGCTTTATATTTTCCTGCAGGACTTTCTTGAGTACCTGCTCTAAAACATGCTGGATTGTTTTGCTTGGCTGATAACCGGCGCTGGCTTTTGTATTGTTTTGCACCTGCCAGCCGTGATAATGCGTGCCGTCGTATTCTATTTCGAGCTTGAAATTAAACATTCAGCAATCTGGACGGCATTGGTAGCGGCGCCTTTGCGCAGGTTATCCGCTACAACCCACAGCCATAAGCCTTTCTTGTTAAAGGCATCCTGGCGGATTCTACCGACAAAGGTCTCATCCTTACCCTCAGCATCTTTGGGCATCGGATAAAGATTGTTCTTCAGGTCATCAATAACGACTATACCGGCGGATTTAGCGATAATTTTTCTTACTTCATCAGGATCGATCGCTTTTTCGGTTTCGATATAAATTGATTCAGAATGACCTGTCCTTACCGGAACCCGCACCGTGGTAGCCGAAATCTTGATCTTTGGAGCATGCATAATCTTGTGGGTTTCTTTAACCAGCTTCCATTCTTCATTGGTATAGCCGCCTTCGGCAAAACTGCCGATATGCGGGAAGCAATTATAAGCCAGCTGCTGAGGCATGGATTTATTCACGCTATCAACCTGCACACTGTCAAATCCACCCTGGGCAATTTTAGCAGTCTCATTGTTCAACTGCTCCACAGCGGCCTTACCGGCTCCGCTGGATGCCTGCAAAGTAGTGACAATAATCTTTTTAATGTGAAATTTTTTATGTATCGGGTTAAGCGCTACAACCATCTGGATTGTAGAGCAATTGGGATTGGCGATAATTCCCTTATGCTTTTTTACATCGGAGGCATTTACTTCCGGGACCACTAAAGGCACCTTGGAGTCCATGCGGAAATCCGCTCCGTTATCAATAACCACAGCCCCCCTTTTAACCGCCTCAGCAGCATAAGTTACCGCTGCTCCTTTTTCGCCTTCGGTTCCGGCGAATAAAGCGATGTCAATACCGTTAAAACCATCCGCTGTAATCGGTTCAACGCTGTATTTCTGTCCGTCAACATTTATATCCCTGGCTGAACGGGCAAAAACCTTTAATTGGTTAACCGGAAAGTTGCGCTGCTTTAAAACCCGCAGCATCTCAATTCCCACCACGCCAACCCCTACTACAGCCACATTATATTTCTTCATCATATTTTCCTTTGCTAATTACAAATTTTTAACTACCAAATCGCCAACTTGAGTGGTAGAGTAACCCATTTTACCGGCAGCCAGAGATTTTAAATCCTTATTAACAATGCCGATTACCGCCTGCTCAATCGCTTTGGCAGCTTCCGGCTCGCCAAGATTCTCCAGCATCATTCCGGCAGCGCAAATCGCAGCCAGCGGGTTAATCACATTCTTACCGGTATATTTTGGAGCGCTTCCGCCGATAGGCTCAAACATGGATACACCCTGCGGGTTGATATTCCCACCCGCGGCAATACCCATACCACCCTGGATCATCGCCCCTAAATCCGTAATAATATCTCCAAATAAATTGTCGGTAACGATTACATCAAACCATTCAGGGTTTTTCACAAACCACATGGTCGTCGCGTCCACATGCGCGTAATCGGTAGTTACGTCCGGATATTCGCGAGCCACCTCATTAAATGTGCGCTGCCAAAGATCCCAGGCATAAGTCAACACATTGGTCTTACCGCAAAGGGTCAGCTTCTTCTTTTTATTACGCTTACGGCTGCACTCAAAGGCATAGCGGATACAACGCTCCACTCCCTTGCGCGTATTATAAGAAATTTGAATCGCTACCTCATCCTTGGTCCCTTTATCCTTAAACTCCCCCATACCTTTATACAGGCCTTCGGAGTTCTCGCGGACTACCACAAAATCAATATCCTCCGGTTTTTTATCTTTCAAAGGGCAATACGCGGAATTATAAAGCTTTACCGGACGCAGGTTAATATACTGATCAAGAGCGAACCTTAGTTTAAGCAATACGCCAGTTTCGATTATCCCGGGCTTTACTTCAGGATCACCTACCGCGCCAAGATAAATCGCGTTGTATTTTTTTAATTCCGCGATATCGCTGTCATCGACAAGTTTGCCGGTTTTTAGATATCTTTGGCCGCTGAAATCAAAAAATTTGGTTTCATATTTAAAACCGAATTTCTTTCCGGCTTTCTCTAAAACTTTTAACCCCTCATTAATTACTTCGGGGCCGGTTCCATCACCGGGTATTACCGCAATTTTATGCATATGCATTTGAACTCCCTAAGCTTTGATTTAGTTAAATCCTTGCCTGTTTTCTAATGTAATTAATCAATCCGCCGCTCTCAACGATTTGCTGCAAAAATTCAGGAAAAGCCTGTGTTTTATACATCTTAGTCTGGGTTAAATTATTGATCTGGCCAGTTTCCAGGTTTATTTCAACGATATCCCCATCATTAATTTTATCCACATCCTCAGACTCCAGAAACGGCAGGCCGATATTTATGGCGTTCCTGAAGAAAATAGCGGCAAAACTTCTGGCGATCACCGCGGAAATCCCGCACCCCTTAATCGCTAAAGGAGCGTGCTCCCGGCTTGAGCCGCAGCCAAAGTTATCCCCGGCGACAATTATATCCCCCGGGCTGACAGCCTGGACAAAATCCGGCTTTATAGTTTCCATGCAATGCTTACCTAACTCCTTGGCATCGGTAGAAACCAGATATTTTGCGGCGATAATATCGTCAGTATTTATATCATCGCCAAATTTATGAATCTTGCCTTTAATAACCACTTGTTACTCTCCTTGGGGACACTTCTCCGATTGGGTCAAGAAACGTCCCTGGTTAGGGAGGAGTGATTTTCCCGGTTATCGCCGATGCCGCGGCTACCGCAGGATTAGACAGATACACAAATGATTTGGGACTGCCCATTCTCCCCAGAAAATTCCTGTTAGTGGTAGCAATGGCTACCTCGCCGTCAGCTAAAATTCCCATATGCCCGCCTAAGCAGGGACCGCAGGTCGGAGTCGAGAATATCCCTCCGGCCCTGACAAAAATCTCCGCCAACCCCTCTTTTACCGCCTGCAAATAAATTTTCTGCGTTGCCGGGAAAATAATTAATTTTACCCCCTTAGCCACTTTCCTGCCTTTAAGTAAAGAGGCGGCGATACGTAAATCTGAAATTCGGCCGTTAGTGCATGAGCCGATAACCGACTGGTCAATTTTTATATTTTTCAGGCTGCTGACCGGCTTGACATTGCTGGGCAGATGCGGACAAGCCACCTGCGGCTCTAATTTCGTAACATCCCACTCGTATATTTTTTCATAATGGGCATCCGGGTCAGAATAATAAAATTTAGGCTTACGTTTAAAACTCGCCACATATTTCCTGGTTTTATCATCCGGCTCGATTAAACCGGCCCTTGCCCCGGCCTCAATAGCCATGTTACACATAGAAAATCTGTCATCCATGCCTAGTTTTCTGATTACCGGGCCGCTAAACTCCATTACTTTATACAAAGCGCCATCTACGCCAATCTGGCCTATGGTATAAAGAATGAGGTCCTTGCCTGAAACCCACTTCTTTAACTTACCTTTATATATAAACTTTATGGATGCCGGAACTTTTAACCAGCATTTACCGTCAATATAAGCGCGGGCCAGGTCTGTCGAGCCCATGCCCGTGGCATAAGCGCCTAAGGCGCCATAAGTACAGGTGTGAGAATCTGCGCCAATAACCAGGTCTCCGGGCATAACAATCCCTTTTTCAGGAAGCAGCGCATGCTCTATCCCCATAGACCCAATCTCAAAATAATTCTTTATCCCCTGTTCTTTGGCAAAATTAGCCAGCACCTTACATTGATTGGCGCTTTTTAAATCTTTAGCGGGAGCAAAATGATCCGGGACTAACACAATCTTATCTTTACTGAAGACCTGTTTAAAGCCGGATTTCTTAAACTCCGAAATAGCCAAAGGCGCGGTAATATCGTTGGCCAGGGCAACATCAACTTTAGCCTGGATAAATTCACCGGGCTTAATTGACTTTTGGTTAGAATGTTTTAATAAGATTTTTTCCGCGATAGTATAAGACATTTTAAAAAAGGGATATTTGTTATTGCTTGAACTTCTTTACTATGAGAGAGGCGTTATGCCCACCGAAACCCAAAGAATTAGACATGCAGACTTCTACATTGGTTTTGCGCGCTATATTAGGCACGTAATCCAGGTCACAATCCGGATCAGGATGTTCGTAGTTGATGGTGGGGGGAATGACTCCGTCTCTAATTGCCAAACAACAGGTCAAAAACTCCACTCCGCCTGCGGCACCTAAAAGATGGCCGGTTACAGACTTTGTGGAAGAAATCATTACTTTCTTGCTATAGGCGCCAAAGGCCTTCTTCATAGATAAAGTTTCAATCTTGTCATTCAATTTAGTTGAGGTTCCATGCGCGTTTATATAGGTAACTTCCTCCGGTTTCATCTGCGCATCCTTTAACGCCATGGACATTGCCTGAGCAGCCCCGGCCCCGTCAGGATCAGGAGCGGTTATATGATAAGCATCGCAGCTCATGCCAAAACCGGTAATTTCAGCGATAATATTAGCGTTTCTTTTTTGCGCGTGCTCTAAAGTCTCTAAAACAACCAGGCCGCATCCTTCAGCCATTACAAAACCATCGCGGTCGCGGTCAAACGGACGGCTGGCTCTCTTGGGATCATCATTCCTGGTTGAAAGCGCCCTTAAGGCGCAGAAACCACCCACTGATGTAGGCACAATACAACTTTCCGTGCCTCCGGTAAGCATTACATCGGCGTCTCCATAAAGGATCATCCTATACGCTTCACCTATGGCATGAGAACCGGAAGCGCAGGCAGTAGCCACACAGGAGTTCGGCCCCTTTAATCCATGGATGATGGCAACCATGCCGCTTGCCTCATTTACAATAAGCATAGGGATAAGAAAAGGCGAAAGCCTCGAAGGGCCTTTACTAAGGAAAACCTTGTGCTCTTCTTCAATAGTATGCAGGCTGCCGATACCTGAACCGATAACTACCCCCATGCGGGTTGCGTCTTCTTTTTTTGAATCTAAACCGGAAGACTCCATGGCTTGCTTGGCGGCGGCTATAGCAAACTGCACAAATTTGGCCGTTCTTTTAATATCTTTAAGGGAGATACCGTAACGGGTAGGATCAAAATCCTTTACCTCCGCCGAAATCCTAGAATCAAAAGCAGACGCATCAAAGCTGGTAGTCGGCCCAACCCCGCTTTTACCGTCCTTCAGGGATTGCCAAAATGTTTCTACGTCATTACCTACCGGCGTAATTGCCCCTAAGCCTGTGATTACTACTCGTTTTTTCATCTTTTATTCTAATTTTATTCTAACAAAATTTACCCCGCCATCACTGAAAAAAGCGGGGTAAATTGTTTATTTAACGCTATCTAATTATTATTTGGCGCTTTTCTCATCAATGTACTTGATGGCATCGCCAACAGTAGTGATCTTCTCTGCGTCCTCATCAGGTATTTCAATACCAAACTCTTCTTCTAAGGCCATGACCAGCTCTACGGTATCGAGTGAATCCGCGCCTAAATCATCAACAAATGACGCTTCAGGAGTTACCTCTTCAGGTTTTACGCCTAACTGTTCTGCTATAATAGACTTTACTTTCTCTTGTACTGCCATTCTTTTTTCCTCCTTGTGTGGAAACGCACCCGCGAAATTTCCCGGTTAGGGAACACCGGCGCAATTCAAATAAGCGCCGGGTGTCTACTTAGCGCGGGGTGTTGTGTTATATCTTTGCTTTACGCCATGACCATGCCGCCATCTATCGTGATAACCTGGCCGGTTATGTAACTTGATTCATCCGAAGCCAGGAACAAACAAGTATTGGCTACATCCTGAGGCGTACCAAGTTTAGCTAAAGGTATCGCCTCCAGCATCTTCTTTTTTATATCCTCAGGCAGCTTGGCGGTCATCTCTGTCTGGATAAATCCGGGAGCGACAGCGTTAGCATTAACATTACGGCTGGCCAACTCCTTAGCTACTGTTTTTGTAAGAGCGATTATCCCCGCTTTTGAAGCGGCATAATTTGCCTGGCCGGGGTTACCTATTAAACCGATTATCGAAGCGATACTGATAATCCTGCCGCTTCTTTGTTTTATCATCGGCCTGGATACGGCTTTTATGCAGTTAAATGTGCCTTTAAGATTAACATTAATTACCGCATCCCAGTCCGCTTGGGACATTCTAAGCAAAAGATTGTCTTTAGTAATCCCAGCGTTGTTAACTAATATATCAACCTTTCCCATTTTGTCAAGAATTTTATTTACACCTTCTTCAACCTTTTCATAATTGGTTACATCCATCTCTAAAGCCAGCGCTTTACGGCCCAAACCTTCAATTTCAAGAGCGGTTTTCTGGGCTATTTCCAAGTTAACATCGGCTACCACAATATCAGCGCCCTCCCTGGCAAAGGTCAGGGCAATTGCCTGGCCTATCCCCCTTGCTCCACCTGTAACTAAAGCCACCTTATCTTTTAATCTCATTTTATCCTCCTTACCCACGGGGGTACACCGGCCACTTCCTTTAAGGCCGGGTGTTAGACAGTTGCTCGATATCGGCGCTCTTATCTATATTTGTAACCTGCGCGTTACTGTCAATGCGGCGCATCAGGCCTTTTAAAACCTTCCCCGGTCCAAACTCAATGAAGCTTGTTACGCCCTCGGATAAAATAAACCTCATTGATTCTTCCCATCTTACCGAGCCCCTTATCTGATGGACCAGGTTTTCTATTATCTGGCCGGTTTTATATTGCGGCTGCGCAGTATAATTACTGACCACAGGAATCCTGGGCTCAGAAACCGATATATTATCCAGAACAAATTTTAATTCTACCGAGGCTTCGGACATCAATGAAGAATGAAACCCTCCGCTAACCTCAAGGGGGATCACTCTTTTTGCCCCTGCCTTGCTGCATAATTCCATAGCCTGATCAACTGCCTCCGCTTTTCCGGTAATCACTACCTGGCCGGGACAGTTTAAATTAGCGATTTCAGCTCCGGATTGCAGGCAGATATCTCTTAATGTTTCTAAGGGAAACTCCAAAACCGCAGCCATTTTTCCGGGATGCTTCCTGGAGGCCTCTTCCATGATCTGGCCTCTTTTTTGTATCAGACGGATACCGTTATCGAAGGTTAGACTGCCTGCGGCAATCAAAGCGGAATATTCGCCTAAACTTAAACCCGCAGCAAAAGAAGGAACAAGATTTGATTTGGTTTTGAAAACCTCGTAAGCGGCGATACTGGCTGTTACAATCGCCGGCTGGGAGACATTAGTTGATTTAAGTATATCTTCAGGGCCGTCAAAACAAATCCTCTTTAACTCAAAACCTAAAAGTTCTTCAGCCCTATCGAATACTTTTCGCGCTTCAGGGAAAGACTCATATAAATCTTTGCCCATGCCCACATATTGGCTGCCCTGGCCGGCAAAAAGAAAACCTACCATTCAATAACGCAGGCGCCCCAAACCAAACCTGCCCCGAATGCATCCAATAGGATGACGTCTCCTTTTTTAACCCTGCCCTCCTGTACCGCTTCGCAAAGCGCGGTAACCGTGGAAGCGCTGGACATATTACCGCATCTTTCTATATTAAGGTAAACCCGGTCTTCGGGAATGCCCAATTTCTTGGCTACAGCCATAATTATACGCGCGTTTGCCTGGTGCGGAATAATCAAATCCACATCCGCGAAAGTCATACCCGCCTGCTGCAAAACAGTTTCCGCGGCTTTAGTCATGGTATTGACCGCGATCTTAAATAGTTCATTGCCCTGCATTTTTATAAAATGCTGGCGGTTCCTTACAGTCTCGGTAGTTGCCGGGTTTGCCGAGCCTCCGGCAGGCATATTCAATATGCCTGACTTTGAGCCATCGCAACCCAGATACGTAGAAATAATCCCCCTGCTCTTTACTTCTGATAAAACCGCAGCTCCCGCTCCGTCTCCAAACAAAACGCAGGTATTGCGGTCCTGCCAATCCGTGATAGAAGATAAAACCTCAACCCCGATAACCAGGGCATTTTTATAAGTAGAACAGGCAATAAACTGTTGGGCCACAGAGAGCCCATAGACAAAACCCGCGCAGGCAGCGGAGATATCAAAAGAAGCGGCATGCTTGGCGCCAAGTTTATTCTGCAGGATAGAGGCTACCGAAGGAAAAGGCATATCTCCGGTAATTGTCGCAACCACTATAAGGTCTAAATCTTCGGGTTTAATTTTGGCGTTTTTTAATGCCTGTTCGGCGGCCTTAAAAGCTAAATCCGAAGCAGCCTGGCCCTTTGCCGCCAAATGCCTTTGTTTTATCCCGGTACGCGTAGTAATCCACTCATCAGAGGTATCGACCATTTTCTCAAGGTCGCCGTTGGTGAGTATCTTCTCCGGCAGGTATTCGCCTACCCCGATAATGCCTACTTTTTTCACGATTAACCTTTCTACTTCAATGCTTCAAGAATTTTCGCGTTAACCTGACGCTCGATCTCTTCTTTGGCAACCCTGATGGCGTTCTTTATCGCCTTCTTGTTGGAGCGGCCATGGCCGATGATCACGACGCCGTTGACTCCCAATAAAAGCGCTCCGCCATACTCGGCATAATCAATTTCTTTCTTAAAATGTTTAAGGCTGGGCATCATAAAGATCAGGCCGATCTTGCCCCAAATACTGCTTAAAAGATGCCGTTTCAGGAATATCTGCATGGATTCGGCTGCGCTCTCTGAAACCTTCAAAGCCACATTACCCACAAAACCATCGCAGATAATAATATCGCATTTGCCGCTGAAAAGATCCTTGCCTTCTACGTTGCCGATAAAATTAAGCTTGCTCTTTTCCAGAAGCTCATAAGCTTCCCGGATAAACTCCGTGCCCTTCTTCTCTTCTTCCCCGATATTTAACAACCCCACGATAGGGTTAGATTTATTTAAAATATTCTTGCAGTAGGCGTCGGCCATAATCCCATATTGCAGCAGTTGGGTAGGTTTAGGGTCGATGTTAGCGCCGACATCAATAATCAAAGAGTTGCCTTTTAAGGTGGGAGTAACAATACCAATGCCAGGCCGTTCAATCCCCGGAAGAAGCCCCAGGCCTAAAGTTCCCGCGCAAACCACAGCACCGGTGTTGCCGGCGCTAAAGAAGGCGTCAGCCTTGCCTTCTTTTACCAAATTAACGCCGATGACAATAGAAGAGTTCCTTTTTCTCCTGATGCTGGCGGCGGCGGATTCGCTCATTTCGATTACTTCAGGAGCATGCTGGACGCTGATCCTGCTGCCGGTATATTTAGCCTTATGCAAAAGGGCTTCTATCCTCGGCTGATCTCCTACGAGAACGATATCTATGTCATATTCTTTTGCCGCCAGGATACTGCCATCAATAACTACATCAGGGGCATGATCCCCGCCCATAGCATCAACGACTATTTTCATTAGTTTGTCTCCTAAAGGTGCTTACCCCTGTCTCGTAAACTCGACAGGGTTTCGCTAAATCAAAACTTTAAGGTGCTCATTTTTTCTTTTTCTTTTCTTTAACTTTTATTTCGACGACTTGACGGCCGTCATAAAAACCGCAGACCAGGCAAACGCGATGGGAAATTTTTAGCTGTTTGCATTGCGGACAAGGGACTAAATTAGTCTTCTTGATCTTCCAATGTGTACGGCGCTTGCGGCCGCGTTGTGCTGAATGTTTCCTCTTAGGTAGAGCCACAGTTACATCCTCCTTCGTTTTTGTTTTTGCCGCATTTTACGCAAAGCCCTTTACAGTCCGGGCCGCATAAGGGCTTTATTGGGTAATCCAACATCACTTCTTCTCTTATATCCGGGTTCAAATCAATAAAACTTGTGCCGCTGTCAAAAGTATAGCTCAAACGGGTATTCTTATTAAACTGCCACTGGAAATCCTCGAGGCAGCGGGAACAGGGCGCCGAAAGCAGCGCCTGCATATCCAATTCCACGATAATGGCGTTAATCGCGCGGGAAACAAACGCCTTTAGCTTAAGGCTGGAACGGTATTTTATCAGTTCAGTCTCAAGATCAAGTTCCGCCGGCTTAATCTCTTCTTCTAATAACAGTCCCTCTGAAGGAACCTGATTGATAAATATCTTCACTATTTATTTTCTACGCAATTTTTTCTGCAAGGCCTTGGCCACAAAATCCGGGACGAAACTTGAAAGGTCAGCCCCTAAACTTGCCCCTTCTTTAATCAACCTTGCCGAAAGATAGCTATAAGACTCATGCGGCATAAGAAAAATCGTTTCAATGTCGCTGGACAGCTTACGGTTAGTTAAAGCCATCTGGAATTCGTATTCAAAATCCGAAAGCATACGCACTCCGCGCACCAGGACCCTTGCCTTCATTTTATGGGCAAAATCCACGACCAGGCCGTCAAAATGGGTAACGGTTACTCCATCCATGCCGGCGGTGGCTTTTTTAAGCATATCCATCCTTTGCGCAACGCTGAAAACCGGCTTTTTATGCGGATTATGCGCAACCGCCACGATTACATCATGAAAAATTTCATGCGCGCGGCAGATCAAATCAATATGGCCGTTAGTTACCGGATCAAATGTCCCCGGATATAAAGCAACCTGGCACATTATTATTCTTTCTTCCTGAAAATAGAGATCAGCGTATCGCCATAGCTGGCTTCTTTGATCAGGTTAAATTTTGGGCTGGGTTCAGCCAATAATTCTGTTTTAGGATGCTGCGCGACTATCAAACCATTGGGCGCTAATATATCATAACCCTCCAGGGTATGCAAGATTTTTTTTGCCATCCCCTCATGGTAAGGAGGGTCCAGGAATATAATATCGAAACTCTTCTTATCCCGGCACAACAGCTTGATCGCCTTCTCCGCGTCCAGATAATAGAGATTACAGGAAGAAGCCTTAAGCAGGGCAATATTCTTCTTTATCGCCAAAACAGAATTATGGTTACATTCAACCATAGTCAACTCACTGACGCCGCGGGAAAGCGCCTCAAACCCCACTGCTCCGGAACCCGCGTAAAGCTCCAGGAAGGACAACCCCCCTATATCCCCCAATATATCAAAAATGGCCTTACGCACCTTGTCCTGGGTGGGCCGGATGCCCCGGGGCATAAATAATTTACGATTATGGTATTTACCTGTGGTTATGCGCATAATTTATAAACTCCGAAGCGGAGATATCATCCAGGTTAACCGTCTGTCCAAGTTTGAAATCTTTGCCAATATCTTTAGTCTCCATAAAAAGCTGATTCATAAGGGAATTGTCGGTGCGATGATAGTGGCGGACGATAAATATCTTATCGAATAACATCGCGGATATATTAACGGCATCGCTTAACTGCCGGCTGTCTGAAACCGGCAATAGGAATATATAGTTATTCAAATAATAAGATTGAGCGAATAATACCCCTCTCATATCGCAGGCAATGACCGCCGATGTTTTTCCTTGCGCCTTCTTATTTATCCAGCGGCAAATATTTTTCGGAGCAGGGCCAAATTGCACACTGCTGACCAGAAACGAAGATACCAGCATGAATAAAATAAACAGGACCGCAACCGTTTTATTCCTTGAGAAAGCAAAACTTAAAAAATACCCTGCCAGCGGAATAAATCCTAAAAAGGAAAACATCCAAAAACGCTCCTGCCGCAGGAGAGCGCCATGCTGAATAACATCCAGGAGGAACATCGCCAATAAGGGCACGATAAAAATACTTAAACAGAACCAAAGCTGTCTGCGGTATTTAACAAAAATATCCTTTGCCCCGTAAATGGCCATATAAATAAAAAAGATCAAACCCGTCAACAAAAATGCCCGCGCCGGAATGCCGGGATAATCAAATATAAGGATATAACGGCTGGCTCCCAGGAATATGCTGCCTATCTTATTGATTAAGCCGGGATAGCCAAATACCCATTCCGCGTTACGGAAATTATAACCTTTTGCAGCCATCAGGATGAGCCAGGGCGAAAAAAACAACAAAGAGCTTAAAACAGCTAAATAGAATTTCCTGATCCTGGCGTTCTCTTGTTTATGGGCAAAGCTGAAATAGATAAGCTGGCCGATAGCGACAAAAGCATAAAAATAATGCGTATACAGCCCCAGGGTGCTGAATACGGCAAACCAAAAGGCGTCCCAATTCTTATTATTTTTTTCCAGCCTTAATAAAAACAACGAAGATAATAAACCAATGGCCATAATCAGGCTATAGGCGCGCGCCTCCTGGGAATAGCGGACGCTAAAAGGGCTGATAGCGGCAAATAACGCGCAGAAAACAGCTACGCGCGGATTAAAAAGACGCAATCCTATCCTGTAAACCAGGAATATGGCAAAGATACCCATCAGAACAGAAAAAAACCTCACAACAAACAGAGAATCACCGAACAGTTTCATCCAAATGTACATTATCCAGAAATACAGCGGCGGATGAGTATCCGTATCCAACAAACCGCTGGTTACGTCTTTAATATGTTTGGCAGAATCATTCTGAAGAAATGGCCTGAAATCCCGCGGCTTTAACAAGGCAGGAACCTCTTTTTTAGAAAGATCATCAACAAACTTTACCACATCAACACCATGGCCGCTGGACTCAAAAAGAGTAAAGAATTCATCAGTCCATAAGGAGCGGCTGGAGAGGTTGTTAAGCCGGAAAAATAAGCCGAGTACAAATATAAACAGCAAAACAAAAAGGATATGTATTTTATTTATAGACATATTAACCCACTAACATTAATTTTTCGTATTCCGGGAACCTCTGCAGAAGCTTTTCCTTTAATAACTGATGCGGCCGCTCTTCTAAACGGATATCCTGGTTAAGCAGTTTGATTGCTTCCTGTCTGGCTGCCCTAAGCAGCTGCATCTGGGTAAGAGGATTAGCGAGCCTTAACTCCGCCAAGCCATGCTGCCTGTTGCCAAAGAATTCACCCGGGCCCCTGATCTTTAAATCCTCCTCTGAAATGCGGAAACCATCGTTTGAAGAAACCATGGCCTTTAACCTTGCCCTGGCCTCTTCGGTCTGGGCATCGGAGATAAGCACGCAAAACGACTGCAGACTTCCCCTGCCGATCCTTCCGCGTAACTGATGCAGCTGGCTTAAGCCAAAACGTTCGGCATGAGCAACAATCATACAAGTTGCGTTAGGAATGTCAATACCTACTTCCAGGATAGTGGTTGAGACCAAAAGGTCAAGCTCTTTATTCCTGAATTTAAGCATAATCTCTTCCTGCTCTTTTGCCTTTAGTTTTCCGTGGACCAGGCCAAGCTTAAAACTTTTAAACTGCCCTTCTTTTAATTCGGCGAACATTTTTTTGGCTCCGGCAATATCTAAAGCGTAAGATTCCTCGATAACCGGATAGATAATATAAGCCTGGCGACCATAGTTAAGCTCCTGTCTGGCAATCGCAAAACCTTTTTCTTTATTCTGCTGGCTGAAATGCAGAGTTTTTACGGGAAGACGGCCGGCAGGCAGTTCATTGATTACCGAGATATCCAAGTCGCCATAGAGGGTAATCGCCAGTGTCCGCGGAATTGGAGTAGCGGTCATAATCAATACATCAGGGTTGTTGCCTTTCCTGGGCAAGAGCGCCCTTTGCCCTACCCCAAATTTGTGCTGTTCATCAATTATGGCAAAACTTAAATCTTTAAAATTCAAATCTTCCTGCAAAAGGGCGTGCGTGCCGATAATCAGGTCGAGCCTGCCTTCTTTAACCTCCTGGTATATCTTCTCCTTTTGCTTATCCTGGCCGGTTAATAAACCCACGCGCAGTTTACGGCCGTTAAAAATTAAGCCGGCTAACTGAGAGGTTATTTTGGCGTAGTGCTGACGGGCAAGTATCTCTGTCGGCGCCATAAAAGCCGCCTGATGGCCGCTTTGGATAGCGATCAAACAAGCTATGGTTGCCACCACGGTCTTGCCTGACCCAACATCTCCCTGCAGGAGACGCTGCATAGCCGCTCCGGAGGCCATATCTGTTTTTATTTCCTCTAAGACTTTTTGCTGCGCGCTGGTTAGTTTAAAAGGTAGTTGGAGAATAAAATCCTCAATCAGCCTGCCATTAACAGTATGCTTTATGCCTTTCTTTTCTTTGCGCTTTAGTTTTCTTAAAACAAGGGGAAGCTGAAAAATAAAAAACTCCTCAAAACTCAAACGTATAAGCGCCTGTTTCTGCAGGGCGAGGTCCTGCGGGAAATGTATGTTCAATAAACTCTGCGCCAGGTTAAGCAGGTTGTTGCGGCTGCGTAAATCAAAGGTGAGGCAATCTTTGGTTTTAGGAAGGAATTCATCCATGGCGCTCTTGATCAGACGGCGCATACTGCGCTGGCTGGCACCCTTAGGCAGGGTATAAATCGGCACAATCCTGCCGATATTCAATGAATCATCATCCTCCCCGTCAAGAAACTCATACTCCGGGTTATTCATCTGCATCCTGCCGTTATATAACTCCACCTTGCCGTAAACGATCACAGAAACACCCGGCTTGAGATACTCTCTTAAGTACGGCTGGTTAAACCAGACACAATTGATCTTTCCTGTCTTATCCGCCAGCACCGCTTCAGTTATGCTAAATGTTCGCCTGCGCCAGGAGTTGCGCTGGTCTCCGAATAAAACTTCAGTTTTTATAGTATAAATCTCTCCTTCCTTAAGTTCGGAAATGCTGGAGAAATTTGTGCGGTCTTCATAGCGGCGGGGGAAATAATACAACAAATCTTCGATGGTGTTTATACCTCTAGCGGAGAAGCTCTTTGCCCGTTTAGGGCCTATACCTTTAAGATATTGGATAGATGTGCTTTGCAACATGGATTTATTATACTATAAAACCTAATAAACCGTCTTAAAAAATATTTTTAGGGGGACTTGAAAATGGGGTAGGCATGTGGCATACTTATATTGAACCAAGAGTGTAACAAGCAACAAGGAGGCTAGGAACGATAGCGGGAGCTATTAGGCCTATCACCTACAAAGAAACCCCGGGAAAATACGGGGCTTTTTTGTTAATAAGCGGATAATTTACGGAGTGAGCTTGGCGAACGACGTAAATTATAGCGAAGCGTCCGCGAATTAATACCCGTAGCTGCAAGCAGATTTTAAAAAATCTGCGCCGCGCTTAGCTACGGGTATCTTGCTATATAAATCTTCGAGTGATTAGGCGTAGGATATTATATAGGGTGTATTTGTTATGTAACCATATTATTCACACTGAGTTACATAGACTGTCTACAAATATTCTTTGATCCTGTTCAAAATCTTGGTGCAGGCTGCCTTGTCTCCACTGACCCCGCCTACACGAACCTCTACTTTTGTAGAAGTATCGGTAACTCTTCTAATATCAATCCAGATTTCCTTGCCATCGGTATAGTGGCTTCTAAACGTGGCGACATTGGCTTCTTTAGCTTCTTTAGTTATTTCAAATTTAAAAGACCTTAAAGCCGACTCGGTAGCTTGTATCGTACGATCATAAGAAGCTTCAAATTGCTGGGTCAATTTTCCGGAAAGCCAGACACCTGTTCCTACGCCGCCTACAGCCCCCGCAAATAAAGCAAAACAACCGTACATATTTAAGAGCAAAAATCCGGAAAAAACAAAAATCGCCGCTTTCCTAAACATTCCCTCCTCCTTTTTTTACGTTAAACAATTCATTCACCTGTAACACAAAATATATCTTTTATTTTGCCAAACCGGGAAAATTATCATTTAGAAATTTTTCCGCATCAATTGCGTTATCCGGGATCTTCTCTCCTTTAGCTATACACCGGATAGTTAATGTTACGTTCGGCTCGACAAGCTCCGATAAAGCCGAATTTCCTGAGTCAGTTGCGTCCGGGGAACTATAGGAATTATTTTGGTTCATTCCGGAGACTAAAGAGCAAATCTTGGATTTATCATCCTTATTCAGTACGACAAAATAGGAGCAGCCTTTTGAGAGGGTTTCTGAAGATGCCCGCTGAAGCGCATACTTTTCAACCTCCTTTTGGCTCATATATGCATTACCGCAAAAAGTTACTGTAATCACATTAGGGGAAATCTTATCCACGATTGCCTGCTTCCTCTGGCTGGATAACTGGAAACTTGAGCAACCTGATAAAAGAAATAACAACCCTAACGACAAACAACATATTACTTTCATAGTATCCTCCTATCTGACTGGATATATATTCCCACCAATTATAAAAAAATAAAGCGGTTAATTCCTGATTTTTATGACTTTATTCCACTAGGGGAAAATTGGAAGAAAAACTTAATTAGCTCCTGTCGTACGGGATGGCCGGGTGGCGCCATTTTGCAAGGCTACGGGGCTGGCCCCAAAGTTATAGGTAAGGCTTAAATAAGCTCCTCTTTTCTGGTAAGAGCGCTGCCCGTGATCCGGCCAGGTAGTAAAGAAATCACCCGACGCGGAAAGCAGCCAATTATCCGTAAGGCGATAGTTGAGGCTTGCCGCAACATAAGCAGTAGGGTGATCTGATTTTTTATGAAGGGTATCCGGCTTACGCTGGAATTCATAGCCACCGGAAGCCTTGGCTTCAAAGAATAATTTGCTGGTAAGGTCTAAACCAGTGTAAATACCTAAGGCATGAGAAAGAAGCGAGCGGGGATTAAAATAGCCATTACTTAATTCCGGTTCAGCCCAGCTTGAATAATAGTAATTGTAAAAAAGCTTGATGTAGGGCTTATGCGAAAGACGGTATTCGGTTGTACCGAAAATCTGATTCTGCCGGTTATCATCGCTAAAGTAGCTCCGCTTATATCTTACATTGAAAAACCAGAAACGATCCGGCCTGAAATCAATAGAAATTGACGGGCTGTTCGTGATAATCTTATTTCTAAGCGCGTCATTATCCTCAAAGGTTTCCCGATCATAAGCAACATCAAGACGCCAGCGGTCATCCGGCTTATAAGTAAACCAGGTATTCGTGGTAAACGGATTAAAATCAACCTTATTAAATTGTGTTTCATATAGGAACGAGTTGAATTCAAAAGTATCCCCGAAGATTTTGCTTAAACCTGCACCCTGGCGGTTTGCGGATATAGCCGGCTGGGCAGCGCCTTTTTTGCGCAAAACCTGATGCTCATATATCCCGTCAATAGAAGTGGTATAATCTAAATGCAATCCCGAACGCAGGCCTCCGGTTAAAACTGTCTGCGGGGTGCTGTCGTCCGTAAAACGGCTATACGGCCTGAAAAACGGATACTGTGAATTTTTAATCTGAGAATACAAATCCTGCGCCTCTTTTCGGCCAGGCTCAAATTCAAGCAATTCTTTTATCCTCTCAACCGCACGCACGTCATCTCCAAGCCAATGCAAAGCAAAAGCCATGCCCTCAATCGCATCCGGATTTTTAGGATATTGCTTCAATACCTGCTCATAACGGCTTATACCTTTACGATGATACCCCTGCCAGACTAAAACCCTGGCCTGGGAATTAAGCGCATTAAGGTTACCGGGTTCCTTATCAAGCACTTTCTGATACAGCCGATACGATTCCTCAAGTTTATCCTGGAGGCTTAAAATGTTTGCCTTGCCCAAAAGCGCATTCGTATTATCCGGCCAAAGCTTAAGAGCTTCCTCATATACCCGCAATGATTGGATTTTTTGGTTATTCCATAAAAGAGCTTCGGCCAATCCCAAGTACACCTGCGGGTCTTCGATCTTGGAGGCAATAATCTCTTTGTATATTTTCACTGATTCAGGAATCCTGCCGCTCCATTTATACTGATCCGCAAGCTCTCTTAGTATTTCAGCGGAGCGTTCCGGATGCGTCGAACGCACTTCTTCAAAAAGTTTTATCGCCTCTTCATGTTTATCCGCATAGGTATAAACACGCGCCCACTCAATGAGCAGGCCGGGATCCTTGTGTAACCCTTCGCTAATCCTGGAGTAGACATCGAGGGCGGCAATATAAGATTTATCCTCGACAAGTTTCCTGGCTTTGCCTAAGGAGTCGTTAAAGCTGTCATCAGCATAAACGCTCGAGACGCAAAACAAGATAACAAATACCAGAATTATAAACGAACAATTCTTACGCATCAATTTTCCCTTTGCGAAATAACCCACTCCCTCTTGCCTAAAAGTTCATCTCTTATCGCAACCACCTGTATTGTGTTCTTGAATAATGTATACCAGAAAGCAAAAAACGCGTAGTAAATATATTGCCAGGCCGGGGCCCTCGGAAGAGAAGCGTTTTTGTAGGCGACCAGAGATTCAAACGGGCCGCTGAGCATGACAAAAAACAGGGAGAACCAAAGAAAGCTGTTCATCGGTATCTCTATTCTCCCCCTTGTTAACCAAAACGCAAAAACCACAGGAAAAAGAAAGTGACTCAAGATATCGTAAATTACGCGCCACATCAAAAGGGTCGTCCACATAAACTTCTGGGATATGTTAAGTAACTTACTCATCAAGATAGCTGGCTGGTATTTCAGTGAACACTGAAACCACCCCTGCGCCCAGCGTTTCCTCTGAAACCACAGACCTCCCATGGTCTCAGGAGCCAACTCAGTAGAGATAATGCTGCGGTCGTGGACAATATGATTCCCCTGAAGTATGGCCCGCAGGGTCGTGTCGATATCTTCGGTTAGCCTGCCGGGGTCAAATTTTATTTTCTTGATAATGGAACTGCGCCAGTAACCGTTTGTGCCGCCGAAAAGAGTGGAATCAAAGATCCGGGACTTGGCGTAATGGCTGACCCCGTAAATAGCCTCAAACTCTATTTCCACCAACGCAGAAACAGCGCTTTTTCTGCCATTACGGATCTTACACCTCCCCTGTACCACGCTATACCCCTCATCTAGCCAGCGCCAAGCGCGCTTCAGACAGTCCGGGGCCACCAGATGATCGGCATCCAGTAATACAATCATCTCGCCGGAGGCAATCTCAAGGCTGTAATTTAAATTTTCGCTCTTGCTCCTTGAGCCGTAAGCGTTTGCCAATATGAGTTCCGGCCACTTATACGCAAGTTCTCTCAGGCGCGGCTCTATTCCTTCCACCACATGCGGGGTGTTATAAGCCAGAATAACTTCAATTCCGCCCTCGGGACGCTGGATGCGCCCTAGAATATTCAAGAGCGTATCCTCGATAACCTCGGCCTCATTTGGAAGATAGGCGCTGACGATAAAAGTTGTTTTTGGGACAGGGATATGTTGTGCGGCGGGTAATTCTCTAAACTTTCTGTTCCTGAAAGCGCTGAAGGAATACAGATACGACAATCCAGCCTGGAATACAAATAACCATACGAAGAAATAATAGGCGTAATTCAGGAAAACCGGCCAGCGCAAGCCTATAAAGTAAAAGATAAAGGTGGGGATTACTAAAAGGATAAATAAGATCTCAAAGATCTTGCCGCCTTCTATCTTCCTCTTCTTGTCCAAATTTATTTCTCCAGCAGCGATAGCATCTTTTTGCCTAAATCAACGTGGCGCCTCTCATCGGCTGCTATGCCGGAAAACACTTTACGCTGGCTTTCGTCTTTGGCTGATTCTGATAATTCCGTATATATGGCAAGGGCATTCATATCCACCGCCTGAAGCTGACGCAATCTGGCTGTTAGAGTTTTGCGGTCCATGGTCATGATAAGCTCCCTCTTATTTCCGATAATATTTTCTTATGGCGTAAGGTATCTGCTTTGATTCCGAGAAGAATACCTTCTATGAGCTTGCGCTCCTTTTCTGGCAGGTCGCTAGGCAAAGATTGGGGTTGGCAAAAGTCGATAAGCTCTCCCTCCATCTCCTCTTCCATCAGGTATACGCGTTTTATTTTATCTAAAAATTCTTCATTATCCATAAATACTCCTTCGCCGCTGAAAAAAGGGATGTAATTTGAGCAAACTAATTTTATCTTAATATACCGGTAATATCAATAGAAATATCCGCTTTGATTACCTCTACCATAGCCCTGGCAAAACGCCAGGGCTGATTATGGACGTACGTATTTGTTATGTAATGATATTATTTACAATAAGTTACATAGACTGTCTACAAAGCTGATGGATAATTCTACGGCGGCGTTCAGGTCATCGATATGGAAAACACCAGTTGGCGAATGGATATACCGTGTAGGTATAGCCAAGACTCCCGAGGGCACACCTTCCCTGTTCATATGTATGATCGCCCCATCAGTCATACCTCCCTCAATTACAGCTATCTGGTATTTAATCTTATTCTTCCTGGCGGTATCCACCAGAAGATTTTTTATTTTTTCATTTACAATCAGCCCCCTGCCGGAGGCCTCAATAATGGTTATGGCTACGCCCTGGCCAAGTTTTAAAGAAGATTCCCTTTCGGTTATCTGGGGCGTATCCCCGGCAACATTAGTATCTATAGCTAAAGCGTAATCCGGATCAATTTTAAATGCCGAGGTGCGCGCGCCTTTTAATCCTACTTCTTCCTGGGTTGTAGCTACAGCGTAAACTTCCGCGTCAACTTTAAGTTTCTCCATTATTTTAATCAGCGCGTAACAGCCAACCCTATTATCCACAGCCTTGCCATAATAGAATTTACCGTTTAGCTGGCCGGCATTAGGCTCAAAAATTACCACATCGCCGACTTCTACCTTTTTCTCAGCTTCTTCTTTGCTTGAGCAGCCGATATCAATAAACATATCTTCATATTTAAGCGGCTTTTTCCTTTCCTCATCCTTCTGCAGATGCGGCGGCTTAGCGCCGATTATACCGAGACAGTCGCCTTTTTTAGCTTTTACTATCACCCTCTGGGCAGGCAGGATCCTGTCATCTATGCCGCCAAGTTTTATAAAATACAAAAACCCCTCTTTTGTTATATGCTTGACCATCAGGCCGATCTCATCCATATGCGCGGCGAGCATAATCTTCTTTTTACCTTTGCCTTTTTTGGCAATCACATTACCAAAATTATCTATATGCACTTCAGTGCAGCTTTTTTTAAGTTCATCATAGATTATCTTGGCAATCTGGCTTTCATAGCCTGGGATGCCGGGAGCCTCAAGAATTTTCTTTAACAATGCTTCCATTTAATCCTCCTGTTGTTATTACGCAACCTTATACAATAACATTAATGTTTTGGCCCCCAAACTCCACGCAGTCTCCTGAGCGAAGCTTACGGCGGATACGCGATTCAACTTCTCCGTTTACTTTAACCGAGCCTGCCTGGATCTGCTGTTTAGCTTCAGCGCCGCTAGCAACAAGCTCCAAAACTTTTAGCATATTATCCAACTCAATAAATTCAGCCTTTAGTTTAAATTCCATTTATAGACCTTCCGATAGATATACTTTAAGCACTGCGATTGATGGCTAATAATCATATCATTAATTTTCTTTATTGGCAAACCGCTTGATTATTCTCTCTAGCAAAAAAACTAGGACAGGAAATCTCAAGGGTAATTCCCGTTGACAGCCAATCAGGTTAGTATTATAAATATATTCCCATGATTAATCAAAATAAACAACATGATTTTAGAGATGCCTTAAAAATTACCGATATCCGCCTTTTCATCGGCTCTGTGGGATTTTTTACACTAGCTAGCCGCGCTTTGGCTGTAGTTATCGGATTTCAAATATATAAGATAACGCACAGCGCATTATCTCTCGGCTGGCTGGGGCTCGTAGAAGCGATTCCGGCAATCTCAATCGCGCCTTTCGGAGGCTATGTCGCAGACCATGTTAACCGCCGCACGATCATCCTAATAACCCGGGCAGCTTCCTGCCTGTGCACAATCATTCTGGCTATAATATCCTGGCAGGCTCATTTAAATTCACTTTTAGGACTTTATGCCATGATTTTTGTCGCAGGTGTAGCGCGAGGATTTGCTGACCCGGCTAATACGGCTTTTGAAGCGCAGGTTGTCCCTAAGCACCTGACTGTAAACGCATCCTCCTGGATAAGCAGCACATGGATCAGCTGCTCTGTCCTGGGGCCGGCGGCAATCGGTTTTATATTTGACGCCTGGGGAGCTCCGGGAGCATACCTTATAATAACCAGCGGCTTTATTCTTTCCTGGATTTTTACCGCGGCAATACCGCTCAAACCACTCCACATCCCTCTCAAGAAAGAATCCTTATTCAAAAGCATCGGCACTGGATGGCGTTTTGTTTTTAAAACCCAGCCTCTGTGGGCTGCTATGGCGCTGGACCTGTTCTCTGTTTTCTTCGGCGGGGCTATTATTTTGCTGCCGATTTACGCTAATGATATTTTACACGTGGGGGCTAAAGGATTGGGCTTGCTTAATGCCGCTCCATCGCTGGGAGCATTAATTATAACTTTAATAGCAACGCGCCATCCGCCGATTGAAAAAGCGGGACGCAATTTATTGCTGGCAATTACCGGATTCGGGATGAGCATCATTATTTTTGCCTTCTCAAAGAGTTTTCTGCTATCCATGGCTGCTTTATTCTTTAGCGGAGTTTTTGACGGAGTAAGCATGGTGATCAGGCGTTCAATGGTAAGGCTGTTATCGCCTGACGGATTGCGCGGAAGGATTGCTTCAGCTAACTGGATTTTTGTCTGCGCTTCCAACGAATTAGGGGCTTTTGAGAGTGGGATGGTGGCTGCCTGGATTGGGACAATTCCCTGCGTGGCAGTAGGAGGAATTATTACTCTTGGGATAGTTGCCTTAACCGCAGGCATTGCCAAACAACTACGCAACCTTAGCTTTGATATCCATACGCTTGAACAGAAAAAGACGCCTTCCCCGCCTTTCCCGTTTTAGGTATTCAGTCTAAGTCTAAGGGCGCCCAGAAATACGGTGCGGTAGAAAGACTCTCCGCATACAGAATTTGAAGATTGATTGGACCAATTAACTCGGAATGAAGGAAAGATTATTAAAAGATTAAGGGTCAGGTTCCTGCTGATTCTGCTTGTATAATTGCCACTTCCGTCGATATATCAACATGTTACAGCAAATTCTACCTATAGCCAAACACACAAGCTATTCTACCTATTGTCTTCTGTTTTCCTTTGTTTTCCTACATATTCCCTTTATTTGGGCACATTTTGGGCACTAATTTAAATCCCAAAAAGATAAGTGATTAAAATTTATAGCAATACATTTATTATTTATTAAATAAGTATAGAGATCGAAATCTTCTGTAAGAACCATGCATTTGTTTTTGTGCGCAGACTCAAAAATAGATAAATCCGTAAGGCCAAATTTGTAAACCAAGGGATTTGCAACAAGAATATCCTTATGAATATATTCTTCTCTGGAGTCTTTTAAAACTTTAACGAAATCTTTAAGATACATAGCAAGTTTAGGCTGTTTGATTTCAGCTAACGACAAATTAGATAATTCGGATAAAATTTGAGGGGTTGTAAGTATTTTCGTGAAATGTTTTAAAAATGAACACAGTATAGAAAAATCTGCTTTATCGAATTTGTTTAGTCTTCCACAATTACTTATAAAATTCTGATCATAGACGCCTATCAGGTAAAGAAGAAAAACATTTGTATCCAAAATTATACCTTTGGACGAATATTTAAATAGAACTGTTTGTAAATCAAGTTCGGAAACATTCATTAGTTTATTTCTTAATTTCCCTAATTTTCATCTTTTGAACATTTCCTGTATCAACATCAATATAGAAAGTTTTATAATCAACTTCTACTCCAAACAGTGCTCCACCTATTCCTGTTGACATCGTCCTTCTAATGCCTAAAGTAATAATCCAACAGTGATCTCCCGGAGAAAAATCCACCTCCTCCACCCTAACATTCGCATCTTTTTCAACCAGATCTGAATAATAACTAAAGGCATTTTTTGCGGCCATTTTAGCATCAACGGACATGTTTCCTCCTTTTCTTCTTAACTATTATTGTTCATTATTATATCATAAATTATAAGCATAGCTCTTCTTTACCTTAAGAAGCAACTTGAATCTTATATGAGATTCTACCATTTCTCCTTCTATGAGACAACCATTTTTCTAAATCTGTCTCTTTAAATCTAACAAGGCTTCCTATCTTTAAATATGGAACAAAATCATAATGGACCCATTTATAAACCTGGGATCGGCTCACGCCCAATAACTCAGAAACCTGCGGGACAGTTAGTAGCTTTTCCATACCTTAAAATTCCTTATTCTAAGATGCATTAGAATACCTCACTCTCCACCTTACCTCATTAATAATTCTGTTTAAATTGCCCCAAGATAGCTTTATTTTTCCTTAGCTGGAACAGGGACAAGAGAAAGCATCCTGTAGACGTTGGCTTTGCGGTCGGAGAAATCCGGAGGCGAGAGCTTATCCCGGGTTACCTCAATTATCCCCTTCTCCTCCAACTCCAATAAGCCCAATGAAATGGTAGTATCGCTTATTCCGTAAAGTTTTGACATATCTTCCTGACTGCGGAACCAAAAAGGATATCGCGTTGAGCGGTTGGCTTCATACAAACAAATCAAATACATATACTTTGCCCGCATGGATAAACTATCAGAATATCCATATCCCCAATACTCAAAAGGAATTGTTATAAAAGGCTCGCCGGTATTCTTTGCATTATTAGCTTTGAAAGTAACTTTGCCCACCCTGTAATCTATTAGGCCGTAACCCTTGAGGCTCTTAAGCGAGCGGTGTATCCTCTCATAAAAATAGTGATGTTCATCGCGATATTTGCCTAATTCCGTTGGCGCGACATATCCCATTTCGCGCGCTAAATCATCGTAGTCGATATAGACAGCTGACTTGGTTGTTTCCTGCCGAATTTTGCTTAATAATAAATAAAGGTCAAGCTGCTTAAAAGCCTCAGCCTTAAGCAGCCTGCGGCCAGAATTGGGAGCAAGGAGAAAATCAGATGGGATATTGACCCCTTCAGTCTGCGGCAGAAATACATCTTTTGTCTGAACAGGAAGATTCTCAATGTACTTCCTAGAGGCGAGGGCATCCTGGCGGGAATCCTCAAAATAGGTAGCTTCATAATTATCTTCCATCGCCGCCTTAGACCAATTAGCGCTTCCTGCAAACACGTACCTATCATCAATAACAACTTGTTTTGTGTGCAAAAGATGCTCCACAGTATCAAAATAGACAGCTACATTATTCTCTCGCAATTTCTCATAGGCAAGGTGATTTTCTTTTAACTTCGAATCTTCAAGAATGACCCTTACCTCTACTCCGCGCTTTTTGGCGGATATAAGGTCATCAACCAGATCATTAACCGGATTAGTTTTGTCCTTAGGGTCAATAATTATAAAATACATCGCTACGATGATTGAACTTTTGGATTGGGATAGGCATTTGTGGAGAGCCAGGTAATAGCCCTTACCAAAGAGCATATCGGCTGAGGCAATTATGGACAAAAATAGGACAAGGTAGAAAACAAGGGATAATGAAAGAGTGTTTTTTATTCGCTCAGATTTCAACAGGCGACTCCTTTTACCTCTTCGTCTTCTTTGCGCCAGGCAGGGTCAACGATACACAAAAACTCCAAGTTTGACTTACCGGTGTTTTTTATATACTGAGTTGAGTGCGGCGGGATATAGATAGCGCAGCCGCTCTTTACCTTTGAAATTTTTTTGTCTATATGCATTAAGCCCGAGCCCTTCAAAATATAATACACTTCTGTTGTCTTGAGCTTGTGGGGAGTTGTGATTTTACCCGGCTTGACTACCGCGTGCGCCAGGCTGTAACGGAATTTAAAATTACCTTTATCGGCATGCAGGATCTCGCGCAAAATAGCGTTATCTCCTGAAATAAATTTCGGGCAATCCTTCAATTTCTTAATAAACATTGCGCCTCCCCGGTCCAGAAAAGGTTTCTAAGCAGAGAATACTATGAGACTTAAGAGAAAACTAATAATGCTAAAAAGTATGTAACCCCAGAAGGCCGGCCAGAAGCCTGTGATTATGAAACCTTTGACAATTTTAGAAACTAGAAGAAAAAGGGCTCCGTTGATAAAAAGGGTAAATACGCCTAGGGTAACGATATTGATCGGAAGCGTAACCAGGATAATCAAAGGCCTTAAGAAAGCGTTAACGATCCCCAGGATCAAGGCAATCACCAGGACAGTGGCGGTGCTGGAAACCTCTATACCTTTTACAATGTGGGCAACGATAAAAATCGATAACGAACTAATTCCCCATCTTACCAAGAAATGCAGCATTTTAGCCCTCCTTCATATTTGTTATATAACTACATTATTTATAACAAGTTACGTAGACTGTCTACTTTATAGATGCGGTCATCAAATATTATATCACTGTGGAGCACCGGGCGCTTAAGTTTTATTCCACTCAGACAAGTGCATCTGCTAAGCGCTACATATAACTGGCCGTGGGTAAAGGCGCCATGCCCCAAGTCGATGATCACTTTATCAAAAGTCTGGCCCTGGCTCTTATGAATAGTTATGGCCCAAGCCAGTTTTAAAGGATATTGCGCAAATTCGCCAACAACTTCATCTTCTATCTTATCTTCAGCCTCATTGTAACTATATTCAATTTTTTGCCATTTCATGACGGGGATATCGCATGCCAGGCCGTTGATATTGACGACTATCGAATCTTTCGATAAAGCGGTGACTTTGGCAAGCGTGCCATTCACCCATCTTTTGTCGGGATCATTCTTTATCAATATTACCTGCGCGCCTTTTTTGAGTTTTAAGTATGCGTCGGTAGGATATGTTGGCTCTTCGAATCTTCCGGTTGCCATGGCCTTATACACTATCTCTTTGCCGGGAAGTTTTGATAAGCGATCCTGGTTAATCGCGTTTGCCAGGCTGTTGGTCGTTGTCAGGATCACGGTTGAGTCCTTCTTAGAAAACTCTAACCCTTTTTGGACTCTATTATTCAATATGCCCAGGTCATCTTCGGTATGCTCTTTATTCCTGACCCGGTTTAAAAGCTCCATGAACGAGCTGTCTTTCTGTCTATATATAGTCGAGAGCTCAATTGTCCTGATATGACAGGCGTCAAACACTTTAGCGCTGAAAAAATAAGGAGTCGCATATCGTTCTCCCAAAAGCTGTCTTGCTTCATGCTCAACCACAGGAGAAAGCTGGAAAAGATCCCCAAAAAATACCATTTGGACTCCGCCAAACGGCGCCTTCATTCTGCCGCGGTTGAGGCGCAATGCATAGTCGATGCCGTCCATAAGGTCTGAGCGGACCATGGATACTTCGTCTATTATTACCATATCTATATTTTCAAGCAAGCTCTTGTCTCTAAGGCGTTTTATTGCATCCTTTTGGATAATCTTTGGAGGAAGCCTGAAGAAGGAGTGAATTGTCTGGCCGCCAACATTAATGGCCGCCACGCCCGTCGGGGCTAAGACGATTATATTTTTGCCGGTGTTGGCTTTAAAATATTTTAAAAGGGTGGATTTTCCGGTGCCGGCTTTACCGGTGATAAAAAGGCATTCTTTGGTATACTCCATAAGATCAAAGGCCGACTTGAATTCATCGTTTATATCAAGCTGGTCAGGGAGTTGGTCTCTGGATATTGTTTGGCTGGTGGAGAATTTCATAATCAATAATTAAAAAGATCCTTCAGCTGGTACTGCTTAGACGCGGCTTTATTCAACGCGTTAAGAACCCTACGCTGAATCTTCGGCGTCAGGCGCCTGCCCTTAACCGCCCGGTTAATCATCTTATAAGTTAATTGCTCGGTGGAATTATTGACCAAGTCCGTAGGCTTAAAATTGTGTTCAGCCATAAGCTTGGCGATCGGCTGCGGACCTAGATCATATATAGTATTTTTATTCACTGCAAAATACCTGTGGTAAATTTAAGATACTCTTAACATGTATTTGTTTTGGAACAATATTATTTGCAATGAGTTACATAGACTGTCTACAGGGTCTACAGGGTTATGTCTTTGGCCAGGTAATCTTTTGTCTCCGCGTGGACAACGCTGCTCAAGACTAGCAATGAAATAAGATTCGGCAGGGCCATTAAGGCGTTGGCTATATCCGAAAACGACCAAACAATAGGAAGCGTAGCCACAGAACCCACCATCACCGCAGCTATCCATAACCAGCGATAAGGCTTAATCGCCCGATGGCCAAAGAGATACTCCGCTGATTTCTCGCCATAATATGACCATCCAATAATTGTGCTAAAAACAAAGGTGAGCAGCCCGATAGTTAAAACAACCGGCCCTATCACTGGGATCGCGGTAAAAGCTGTTTTAGTAAGTAAGGCGCCGTCTAAGCCTTTGGTCCATACACCGGAATTAACCAGGACAATTCCTGAGATAGCGCAGACTACCACGGTGTCCCAGAATGTGCCTGTCGAGGAAACTAACGCCTGCCTGGCAGGATGCCTTGTTTGAGCTGCCGCAGCAACAATAGGCGCGCTGCCTAATCCGGATTCATTTGAGAAAAGTCCTCTGGCAACACCAAAGCGGACAGCTTCTTTCATTCCCGCGCCGAGAAACCCACCTATGGCGGCCTGGCCGGTAAAGGCGCTCTTAAAAATCAAGATTATTGTCGCAGGTATTGTATTAAATTTAAGCGCAAGTATTATAACGCAGCCCAAGACATAAAATACTGCCATCAAGGGAACGAATTTTTCGCAAACCCTGGAAATTGATGTAATCCCGCCGATTATTACAACTGCCGTAAAAATAGTGATAATTATTCCGGTGATCCACGGCGAAATATGAAATGTGTCTTTTACGAGCACCGCTATGGAGTTTGCCTGCACCATGTTGCCGATGCCAAAGGCGGCGATGGCGGCAAACAGGGCAAAGAGTATGCCCAGCCAGCGGCAGTGCATACCCCTCTCCAAAACGTACATCGGGCCGCCGGAGAATGTGCCGTTTTTGGAGGTTGTGCGGTATTTCACCGAAAGCATTGCTTCGGCGTATTTTGTGGCGATACCAAAGACTCCGGTAAGCCACATCCAAAGTACAGCGCCCGGGCCGCCGGAAGCAATGGCTGTGCCGACTCCGACGATGTTACCGGCGCCGATGGTTGCGGCAAGGGCCGTAGTAAGGGCTCCGAAATGGCTGATGTCCCCATCGCCTTCTTTATGCCTGCTGAAAGAAATCTTGATTGCCCTGAAAATATATTTTTGCACAAACCCGAGGCGGAAAGTAAGGTAGATATGCGTACCCATCAGCAATACAAGCATGGGCAAGCCCCAGACATAACCATCTACAGTGTTAAGAAGTTTTTCAAGTATCTGCATTTATTTTAACTCACCGGTTACATCAATAATTTGCTGTTGTTTATCATCTATTACTATGGATTTTTGAGGAGCTCCTGGCGCGAGGCTAAATTTTTTCAGGTCTACCTTTTTCCAGGCGGTATTTTCATAAGTTTTATAATACAAAACAAGGTTTGTTAAATCTTTGATCACTACCCATTGGGCATATCCTTCCATATGGACAAGAGGAGCGGGATTTTCTTTAATGGCTCCTTTAGGAATATCGACAATGTTTAAAAGATGCTCTGCCAGATTTACTGCCTCAGCTGCGTCTTTTGCAGGCAAAGCCGAATCCAAAGAGTACGCCACGCGCACAAACCTGGACGGAGGAGTCCAATCGCCGGGCAGGCCAAGCAGGCCGCTGCCAACGCCGGTAGGTTCCAGTTTCAAACCGTTAAGCATCCTATCTTTTCTGTCGTGGGCATCCAGATTTATATAATTTCTCAGATTGGTAATCTGCCAGGGAAATTCCGGACGATTGGTCATGACTCCCAGCGGATTATCATATATTTTTACTTCTCCGTCAATAAATTCGACGACCAGATTATTTCCGTTGGCATCATGCACGGCGATATGCATATATAGCTCTCCGCCTGCTTCTTTCAAATTTATGCCCGTGACGCTTATCTTAGGCAAAGCCTCTTTTACCTCATCCACTGTCGCGAAATTTCCCATAATCCAGGAACCAAGGTTGCTCATGGTAACGAATTTACCCGGCTCTGCAGGCTGATACTTTGCGCCTGTGAACATCAACGCGTCAAAAGCAAGGCCCTTTTCATTAAATCCCTCTACATAGCAATTTTTAAGATTATAGGCATCCACCCCTAAGAATCCATATTTATTCGTCCAGGTTATCCCCTTAGCGCCTTTATCATCGATGCTGACAAATTGCTGTCCGGCTGGCACGATGACGACGTTGGAATGAAGATCTATGGGGAATTCCATGGAACGACCGATAACCACGGTATTATCTTCGGCTTTGATCTGGAAATCAGTACAGGCAAAAGATAGATTAGATGCTAAAACCAAAAAAGAAACTGTCGCGGTTAAGATTACTGCCTTTTTCTTTCCGTTCATTTATTTTCTCCTTTTTCAGGTTTAGTTTAGTGATTTGATTATAGCACTTTCAGGCAAAAATAATAGGAAAAGACATCTTGCCAGGGCTAATTAGCCTGCGGTTCTATTTATCTGGTGCTTCGCCTAAATTCAGGCCAGGGGAAACTTTTGCCCGGGCAATCTGTCCTGGCTCCCCGGACCTGGCCATGCCCAAGGATGCATCCGGAGGAAATATTATAATATTTTCTTAATTTATTTACCAGATAAACCAAGGCCTCCATTTGTTTTGGGGTCGGTGTTTCGTTATTAAAATTGCCCACCAAACATATGCCGATTGCTTTTGAATTCATGCCGGAAGCTTTGCAATGAGAGCCATTCTCCTTTTTCAGCCACCTGGGAGAAACTTCAATCTGCCCGTCTTTTTTGCCTTTGCTGCCGTTATCAATTACAAAATGATACCCTAACCCATCCCAGCCTTTCGAAAGATGCGCCTTGTCAAAAGCCAGCGAGTTGCCTTCATCTGTAGCGCTATGATGTATAATAATATACCTCCATTTATTGGATGGATAGAGCGAAACAACCGGGACAAGCGGAGCAGCGGCCGGGATCAAAAGACACTGGCCTTTTCTTAAAAGGGGTTCTTTTGAATTTAGCCTGTTGGCGCGCAATATTTCATTTGAGGGGACATTGTACATCTTGCTGATCCGCCAAAGAGTTTCTCCTGGAGCAACGATATGGGAGATATCCTGTCTTGAGGCACAAACAGGAACTTGCGGCTGAAGTTGCCGGGTTTGCACCGGCTGAGGTTTAATCGGAGGCGTAGCGCAAGAACTTAATATGCATGTCAATATCAAGGCTGCACCGGAATGTATAAATTTGCATGCTTTTTTCATAATGTATTTGTTTTGTAACAATATTATTCACAACAAGTTATATACACTGTCTACAGTTCTAGGTCTTCAAGGTGCTCCCAGCGCTGGTTGGCCTTGTCCAACTCGCGGGAAAGCTCCTCAGATCTGGCTTCGGCTTTAGCTTTTTCCTCGGGGCTTTTCTGGTAAAAGTTCAAATCCGCGAATAACGCGTATAGCGCTTTTTGTTCCTCTTCCATTTTTTCTATTCTTAAGGGCAACTCGGCTAATTCTTTCTGTTCTTTAAAGGTAAGTTTGCGTGGGGTAACCGGCTTTGCTTTTTTTATCGGCTCTTTTTTTACTTTGATCTTTGGCGGTTCAGGGGTTGTTTCTTGAGGGCGCTGGCTTAACCAGTCGTCATATCCTCCAGGATATTCATTGACTACTCCGTTGCCCTCCAAGGCAATGGTTGAGGTAACTACGTTATTCAGGAATTGCCGGTCATGGCTGACTAAAAGTAAGGTGCCGTCATACTCCGAGAGCAATTCTTCCAGAAGTTCCAAGGTCTCGATATCCAAGTCGTTGGTCGGTTCATCCATTACCAGCACATTAGACGGCTTGGAAAAAAGCCGGGCAAGCAGCAGGCGGTTGCGCTCCCCTCCGGAAAGAACCTTGACTTTGGTCCGGCTGCGGTCCGGGGAGAAAAGAAAATCCTGCAGGTATCCCAGGATATGCCGGGGTTTGCCGTTAATGGTTATAGTATCGCCTGAATCGTTGACATTTTCAGCCACAGTTTTTTCTTCATCCAACTGGCCGCGCAATTGGTCGTAATAAGCGACTTCTAAGTTAGTGCCCAGGGTGACTTTTCCTCTCTGCGGCTCAAGTTTGCCTAAGAGAAGGCGTAAAAGTGTGGTCTTGCCGCTGCCGTTGGGGCCGATCAAACCGATTTTATCGTGGCGCATTATATTGGTGGAAAAATCCCGGATCAAGGTTTTATCGCCATAGCCAAAATACAGCTGGGCTGCCTTGATTACTTTGTGCCCGGAGAGAACTGATTTTTGCGTGCGCATGCGCACCATACCTTCTTCTTTACGCTGGGTCTTTTTCTCTTGCCTTAAACGTTCGAGGGCCTTGACCCTTCCTTCATTACGGCAACGCCGGGCCTTAACCCCCTGGCGGATCCAGACTTCTTCTTCGGCTAACTTTTTATCAAAATGATTCCATTCCGATTCTTCAATATCCAATGCCGCCTGTTTACGTTCCAAGAAGGTTTTGTAATCGCATGACCAGCTAAAGATCCTGCCCCGGTCAAGTTCAAGTATGCGGGTGGCCAGGTGTGTCATAAATAAACGGTCATGGGTAACAAAGAATACTGTGCCGGGATAACCGGCCAAGAAATCCTCCAGCCAGTTTATGGAATCTATATCTAAATGATTTGTCGGCTCATCCAGAAGTAAAACTTCCGGTTTTAACACCAGGGCTCTGGCTAAGAGCACGCGGCGTTTC
This sequence comes from Candidatus Omnitrophota bacterium, assembly GCA_041661605.1. Lineage (GTDB taxonomy): Bacteria > Omnitrophota > Gorgyraeia > Gygaellales > Profunditerraquicolaceae > UBA6249. The sequence goes on from JBAZUE010000001.1 coordinate 592,163, forward strand.
TGGCCTCCGGAAAGAGTCTGAAAATCACTATCGGCGTCCAGCTTCATCCGAGAAATAACATACTCAACCTGGTTATTCACATCCCAGCTTGCAGTGCGATCCAATTCTGCCTGCAGGTTATCCAGCTGGCGGAATAATTCTTTGGTATGCTCAGTTTGCAGACGATGGGTGAGTTTATGGTAGCGGCTTAAAAGATTGGCCTGCTCTCCCAACCCGGAGAGGACAATATCATAAACATTGCCCTCCATTTGGACCGAGACTTCCTGAGGAAGATAGGCGACCTGGATGCCTTTTTGCAGGACCAGTTGTCCTGCGTCGGGCGAAAGCTCCCCTGCTATTATCTTCATAAGCGTGGTTTTGCCGGCTCCGTTACGGCCAAGCAGGGCGACCCGTTCGCCCGGCTCCAGCTGCAGGCTTAGGCGGTCAAAAATAAGCGGACCGGCGAACTTTAAACTAATCTCTTGCAAACTAATTAATGACATAGTGACTCTCTTAAAATAATTATCTGATTAGATAATTATTTAGATTATTTTTAAAACAAATGATTTCGGAATTATCCTCGGCCGCTTAGGCGCGGTCTCTGCTGCGTTTGCGGAAAGACGGCTTTCTTCTTGCGCCGAAACTGCGGTCTCCCATAGCAGGAGAACCTTCTCTATCTTTACGCTTGGCAAAACAATCTTTGCAGTATACTGGACGGTCTCCGGTGGGCCTGAAGGGAACCTCGCATTCAGTTTTGCATTCCGCGCAGATAGCTTTGGTAAAACTTCTATCCTGGAAGCTGTTTTCCCGTCCACCTCTATCGCGTCGAAAAGAGCTCTCGAAGCGTCGGGAAGGCCTGCCGTATTCTTTTCTCTCTGAAGACTTTTGCGCAGATTGAGCAATCAAGGTATCGATCTTCTGCTCCAGAAAGGTTAGCTGCTGTTGAATTTTACCAATTGTACCGGATAGATCCGGCTGAGCAGGCGATTCAGCTGCGTGACTTTTACGTTTAAATATTTTTTTCATTTTTCTCCTTGTTTGTTTATATGGTTAAACTTGCTGTGCTTTGTTTAACTACTATACACCTTTTACAGGATAAAGCAATCGAATGGCTATTTTAACGTGGAGCGGGAAAGAAGCTCCCTGGCTCCATTTTTATCCTGAATATAGACTTCAGGGACAAATTCGATGGAGTTAGGAATAAGATCGGCGATAACTTTCTTTAAACGCGCCTGCTGCGTTTCATTTTGGGGATCAAAAATGGGATTTTGGCTTAAGTCGTTTAATAAAAGAATAACCGGCTCGGACGCAAATATAAAATCTTTCAAAAGCTGCTTAACAAGAAGATCTAAATAATCCGGTTTGTCTTTGAACACATCCACAGCGGTTTTAAAAGTAATCTTTCCCCAATCGTAAGAGACGGTTTTATGCAGCAGGGCGTAGACGGAAGAATATCTGAGCATTCTAATTTTACCGTCTGATAATTTAGCTGCCTCATTCATGATGAGGGTACTTAACTCCGCGTGTTTAAATGTTTTGATTTCTTTGTGTATGTCGATAGTCAGAAGGTCAAAAATATAAACGCCGCGGACGCTGGATGTGGCGCTGATTGTGCTACGTTTTAGAAAATCCTCTACCGCATCCCAGAGGATTTTTTCATCATTGCGCACAAAATTTAATACTAAAAGAGTGCAGGCCTGGCCTTCGCGGACAACTTTATATTGACGGACTTTATCCTCGTTGCGGCCGACATATGAAATTTCGTCAAAAAGCGGCATATGCTGGAAGAGGTTTGATTTTTGAAATCCGAAATCGATTAAATTCATATCTTCAAACTAAAGAATTGTTTTGTAACTTATTAATACACAGATAGTTATATAAAGCGTCTTACTAATCATTGATTCCATTTCCAAACGAGTTTTTGCGCGGGAGGACTGCTCCCTTAGCGGCCGGATGTTGCGGATACCCTTGGTGTACCAGCCAAAAAATTTGCGGAATAAAATTACCCCGTTTCTTTCTCCGTAAAAATCGACTGAGGCGCCTAGATGTTCCAGCATTACCTTAACTACCTTTGGCCTTTCGGGCTTTGGGAGGATTTTGCCGGTTTTTAAGAATTCTTTTATTTCTTTGAATATCCACGGGTTTCCAAATGAACCGCGGGCAATAACTAAGCCATCACAATTTGTTTCGCCAAGCATTTTTTTGGCTAATTGCTCCGAGAAAACGTCGCCACTGGCAATAACCGGTATGCTTAATGCCTTCTTTACTTCAGCAAGTACTTTATAATCCACGCTACCGCCGTACTCCTGGGTTTTAGTCCTTCCGTGGATAAATAATCCGCTGACTCCGGCATCCTGGGCGCAAAGCGCTACTTCCCTGGCATTAATAGTATCTTTATCCCAGCCTAAACGCATTTTTACGGTTACCGGGATTTTAGAGTTTTTTACTATCAACTTAAGTAATTTATGAAGCTTCCTGGGTTCTTTTAACAGGGCAGCTCCCTCACCGCGGCGGACGACTTTCTTCGCAGGACAGGCAGCATTAAAATCAAGGATATCAAATTTATAAGCTTTCAGGACGTCCAAGGCTTTTAGAATAAATTTCTCTTCACAGCCTAATATCTGAACACCCAGAGGCTTATCTTTCGGCAAGGTAGAAAGCATGTGCCGGGTCTTCCTGCTTTTGTGAGAGATTGAGCGACAGTTGATCATCTCGACAAACGCCAGCTCCGCGCCAAACTTCCGACAGAGCATGCGAAATGGCAAATCTGTTACTCCGGCCATTGGAGCCAGGATTAAATTTGATTTTAGTTTTAAGCTGCCGATTTTAAACATACTAAAATAATTTAGCGGAGGCTTCAACCTCCGCTACAGATTCCGTAATTGTTTTGTAACTTATAGAAATATAAAGAGATACATAAAACGTCTTATTATTATAAGATTAAATTGGGATCTTTAGGGAGCGGGTGATTTTTTATTTCATTGATTATGTTTTGGGAGACGCCAGGCTTGCCAAGTTTGTAATACATATAATTCTTGTAGCCTTCTACCCCGGGCTGGTCAAAAGCGTTGATGTTAAGCAGCTCACCTTCAAAAGCAGTAGCCATCTCAAAAAAGAATAAAAGCGCTCCCCAGTTATACGCGGATACTTCAGGCATAATAATCGTACAGTTCGGCCGGTTTTCGCTGGCTAATGCCCACTCTGTCGCCTCCTGGGCCAAATGCATAAGTGAGCTAAAACTTTTCCCGGAAAGCAGATCCCCTTTACCCGGTATTTTTAAATCTGTTTTAAATTTCTCTACGCGGATAAAAGTAAGAACTTTGTTGTCTTCTCCTTCAACATTATTTTGCTGGATAGAATGCAGATCGTTGGTTCCGGCTGCGGATATGGGGGTCCTGCCTTTGCTAAATAAGGATTTCTCATCCGCCAGCCAATTCTCTGATCCATCAATACCTACTTGGATCTTGCGGTGGTATTTCTTGCCCAAGCTTTCAGCTAAAAGCTGCACATACCAATCTGCCGTTGATTTAAGGGTTTGAGAAAAAGGCATTAATATGGCTAATGATTTTGCTTTTTTACGGTAGAGAATTGTATGTAATAAAGCATACATATACGCCGGATTTTTCAATATATCAGCCTGGCTGCAGCGGTCAAACATCTCCTTAACCCCTGAAAAAAGCTCTGTTATATTTACGCCCACAATTGCCAGGTGAATCAGGCCCATATTAAACTCTGAGAACCTGCCGCCCACGCCTTTTAAAATCGGAAAGGCGCGAAAGCTTAAAGGATCTTTTTCCTGCTCACGTTCTACCTTTGAGCGCAGAGCGCCTGATTGCGGGTCTGTAATCGCCAAAATCTGCCTGCCGTATTTCTTGCCTACTCCTTTTTTAAGCCAAGCTTCCACTAACGCAAATGCCGCCTTAGGCTCTGTGGTTTCTCCGGATTTAGAGATAATAATAACAAATGTTTTCTTGGGATTGAGGTTCTTTAATAAAACCTGCAGGGTATCCGGATCAAGATTATTGCCTTCTAGGTAAATCCGGGGATTTTTCTTTCTTGAGGCCTTAAATTCATTGTAATAAGGCGCACACAACGCGTCCTGCGCGGCTTTTAAGCCTAAATATGAACCGCCGATTCCTAAAAAGACAACATTTTCATATTTTTGAGAGATCTGACCCCCGAGTTTCTGGATCTTTGCAATCACCTCTTTGTCCTGCTGAAAAAGATTCGCCCACTCAAGGCCTAAATTGACTCTTGCTTGAGGATTAGCAATAATTTTATTTAAGTGCGCTGCGCAAAGTTGCGCCTCGGGAAGGATCTCATCGAGATCCTGCTGGCTTACCCCGTGGTCTCCGACGTTAGAATTAAACATATTGTTAAAATCGAATTTTAGGCTCATATTTATCTCCTTAACTACCGAATTCGGCTAACCTTAAAATTAATTTCTTAGTATCATCCCAACCCAGGCAGGGATCGGTGATTGACTGGCCAAAAACACTGCCTCCGACTTTTTGACTGCCTTCTGCCAGGTAGCTTTCCACCATCAGGCCTTTGACTGTTTTCCTTAAATCTTTAGACTGAGACAGGCTGCTCATTATCTCTTCGGCTATCCGGGGCTGCTGGCTGAAATCCTTATCGGAGTTGGCGTGGTTAGTATCGACGATAAGGGCCGGATTCGCAAGATTGCGTTTTAAATACAGCTGGATAAAATGAATCAAATCTTCGTAATGGTAATTCGGGATGCTTTGGCCCTGGCGGTTAATCGCTCCGCGAAGGATGCAGTGCGCAAGAGGATTGCCGTCAGTTTTGACCTCCCAGCCGTTATAGATAAAGGTATGCTGGATCTGGGCGGCTTCCACGGAATTAAGTAAAACGTTCAAATCTCCGCTGGTGGGGTTTTTCATGCCAACCGGGATATCCAAGCCGCTTACTGTCAGGCGGTGCTCCTGGTTCTCCACGGAACGGGCCCCGATTGTGACATAACTTAAAATATCCTCCAGATACGGATAGTTTCCCGGATAAAGCATCTCATCTGCGGCGGTTAATCCGGATTCACTTAGCACCCTGATGTGCATGCGCCGGATAGCCTTAATTCCCCGGGAGATGTCAGGGTCACCGGAGGCCTTAGGTTGATGCAGCATACCTTTATAGCCTTTTCCGGTTGTGCGGGGTTTATTTGTATAAATGCGCGGGATTAAAATCAGCCTGTCCTTGACTTTACTCTGAAGAGAACCAAGGCGCGATACATATTCCGAAAGTGCGTTCTCATCATCAGCCGAACATGGGCCGATAATCAGAAGCAGGCGGTTATCATTTCCTTTTATAACATTTAAGATATCCTTGTCGCGGACCGCTTTTACTTTTTTCAAATTCGCCGACATAGGCATCAGCTGAAGGATTTCAGAGGGAGTGGGAATTTTCTGCAGGTATGTAAAACTCATGGTCTATTTGTCTTGCTGGATTATTTTAATTGTGGTGCGCAGGCCGTCTTTCCATGGCCAAAGCATGGCAAGGATGCTGTCGGTATCTGAAGTTTTATAATACAACGTCTGGCCGGGCATGATCCCGCCAAGGCCGTTAACTGTTTCCTGCAGTTTATATGGCAGCCTGGACTTTGATGGAAAAACCGGCTCCCCCATCATACCCTTCAGCTGCAGGCTGAGTTTTTCCAGCTCCTGCTGGACAATGACTGCTTCAAAAAAATTATCGCAATCAGCGCGCAAGGCTTCAAAATTAAAGGCTTTAATATTCTTTCTCAGGGAACTAAAATCCATAGCTCCTCCTTGGGTTGGTGAATTTATTATAACACAGCTGGAGAATATTTAAAATCAGAGAATCTTTAATAAGTTAAGTCCGGTTTGAGGGTCGATCTCCTTGGTTGCCTTAATTCCTTTTAACTCCAGGACTACCGCCTCAATAACCAGGAAAACTTTTGACTTGCCGCGCACGCAGCCGGTTAAGACTTTGTTCTTCTTGCCCATACTACCATGGATATGTATCTGCGGGCCTTTGGCATTTACAAAGATTGTGCCAATGCCCATGACCTCCCAGCCGTCTTTAAAATTTACTTTGTTCGGCAGCGGCGGGATTACCGGTTTCCTGGGTCCGGTAACCAGTTCGCCTTTTTTAAGGGCTCCGATAAAGATCATCGTTGCCGCTTTGATGCGCTCTTTCTTGGCGAAAGAACCCAGCTTATCGATTAAAATATCGTCATCTTCGAATTTTAGAAGAAATACCCTGCCGAGCGAGCCTTTAGTATATTTCATTTTGCAAAAGCTGATAATACTTGGTTAAAGATTTTAAAGCATTAAAAAAGATTAAGCCCGTGAAATAACTTATAATAATAACCACCGCGCTGATAATGATCTTCATTCTCTTGTTAAAATCCGGATTAGCCCAAACCAAAGGAAGCATAAGCGGGCCTACACAAAGGAAGGAGATAATTAGCGACCTGGTCTTAAAATACCATTTTTTCTGACCCTTATTATCCATTATTGTTTTTTCTTGCGGGCCTTAGATTTATTTATTCGCGCTTTATGTTCCACGCATAGAACTTCGGCGATGGGAGCGATCTGGCCTCCCTCGTAAGGGAACTCTTTGCAGGTTACCGGCTTTAAGGCGTAGTCGATCTTATGTATCCTGCATAAGCCATCAGGATCCTGAAAAACGCATTTTTCATCCTCATAGCTGGTGCCCACCTTGTATCCGGAAGGAAAATCTTTATCTATTTCCAGATGGAAAAAGTCTCCTTTTATGCCAAGGGAAAGTATTTTTTTCGCCTCTTCCAAATCAATCCAAGCTCCGAAGCGGCAGCAATCCGCCTGGCTCCTGCATTTCTGACAATCAATAGCCTCATCTATTTTTTTGCTTTTCATAATTTATATTATACATTTATTAGCTTAAAATCCCAAATACATTTTATGTACCTGGGATCTTAAAGCCGGTTCTTATTTAATTAGGCGATACGCACATTGACCGCGCGCGGGCCCTTATCGGATTTTTCGATGTCATAAGAAACTGACTGCTCTTCGGTTAAATCCTCAAATTTGGCTTCAACCAAAGCATTACGATGGAAGAATACTTCCCTGCCATCAGTGTCGCTGATAAAACCAAATCCTCTATCGCGCACTAATTTCTTAATTTTTCCGGTATTCATCTATACCTCCTTTTTAAAAAATAGCCTGACCTCAAAAATTTGAAGCCAGGCTATTCTTTTACCAGTGTTTAAAGCTTGACTACGTTAGTAGCCTGTTCGCCCTTGGGTCCTTTTTCGATATTGAACTCTACTTCCTGACCCTCAGCCAAAGATTTATAACCCTCACCCTGGATTGCGCTGTGATGTACAAATACATCGCTACCGGATTCAGGTGTGATAAACCCAAAACCTTTCTGGTCTGAAAACCACTTTACTTTACCTTTTGCCATTATTTACTACCCCCTTCCCTAGAAATTATAGCAAATAATGACAGAAATACAGTCGCCGGAGCAAGAAGCGCCGGAATAAAAAAACCGCGAAGGTTAGTTTTCTAAACCTCGCGGCCTACAAACATCTAATCCTTTATTTACTACTTAGGTAAGTGTAACACATTTTGTCTATTTGTCCAGTAAAATTATGTTTATTTTATCACGGTAAAGAATTGTTTCGTATTTACTTGGCAAACAAAGAGTTATGTAAAGCGTCTTACGATCTAAAGTGGATGAAGATCCTGCCAAAATTCTTATCATCCTTTTCCAGGCGATGGTAGAGCTGCTTTATATCCGGCTGGGCCAGGAAACGCAGCACGTGTTTCTTTAATTGGCCGCTGCCCTTACCCGGGATAATCTCAACTTCGTTGATTTTCTTTCTTACCGCCTCTTCTATTACCCGCTTAAGTTCGGATTCGATCGCCCTGCCGTTGCTATAGATATCGTGTAAATCCAGTTTAATCCTGCCCATATAGGTATTATACCTTTATTTAAATCCTGTCCGGGATATCCAGATTACTGCTGCCCTTAGTTTGTCTTACATAAAGCGGAACAGTAGCCTCAACCCTGCCATCAATTACTATATTCACTACATAATCTCCGGGTTTCTGGAAAGAGACATTTTGTCCGTTAAGCACGAATGAAAAGGAAGCTTCGGGAACTGCCACTTGAGGAAGTTGAAAATTAATTTTCATTTCGCTGTTCATTAATTTCTGGCCATCGGCATCAGTCAATGAAATGTTCAGTTTATGCTCCCCTACCTCCAGCCTGTTAATCAGGAGGCGCAAAGCGACGCTCATACGCGGTATTGCATATGGAAATTTATCGACATTTATGCTGTCGAATGTCCTGCATAAAGAAAGGCACCCATTTTCAACCCAGGCGTGATCCGCAACAGCCGCAACTAAAACTTTCATAATGTGCTCCTTTTAAGGGTTGCTCCCCTGCTTTTTAATTACTTTAAAGGAATTAAAACTTCTATCGCTTTTAGAGCCGGTATATGAAACACGGATCAGGCTCCAGGTATAGACCTGGCCATTCTGGAAGAAATCAGATTTAACTTTAAAAGAAGACGCATCAGCGGGCAGCTCTTCTTTAAAGATTAAATCCGCTGAGTACATATTATAACCTTTATATATCTTAAGGGTAAATCCGCGTATACCGACCAAATCATCCCACCATTTAAACTCCAGAGGTTCATTTGCAATTAAAACAGCTGTATCATTAATTGGATACCTCAGCCTGGGCTCAGGCAGGTTGTTAAAAGGCCCGTTATCCAAGCTAAAACTGACTGTCCCCGCGAAGCTTAGGGAGCTTGAGAATAAAACCAAGAAGATTGCTATCGCCACTATCTTTTTTATATACATATGTCACCTCATATTTGCTTATCTTTTCTTACCGATGGAGAACGCGCTGCCTAAAAGTTTGCCTATGCCATAATAGGTGCGATTCGCCGGATTAAAAATCATGGGCTTTATTTTCTCAATATCAGGGGCTCCTTCTTTTGTTAAAAATGTTTCCTCTACTTTTACATCTTTAATCTGACCGACAAAAAGTGTATGCAATCCCAGCTTAACTGTCTGGATGAGAGCGCATTCTAAAACAAAAGGGAATTCTTTGACATAAGGAGCATCAACGAGCTGGCTCTTTACGGGGGTAAGCCCGGTTGAGCTGAATTTATCTTCTACCCTGCCTGAAGCAATACCAAAATAATCCGCCTCCTTGATGTGCGCTTCGGAAGGGATACTTATGGTAAAAGCCTTCTTTTCCAGGATATTAGAGTATGTATACGTAGCTTCTCTTAAAGAGATACTGACGCATGCAGGGTCAGAACAGCATATGCCTCCCCAGGCAACCGCCATCGCGTTCGGCCTGGAATTTTTATCATATGTACCTATAATAAAAACCGGGGTCGGGAAAACAATGGTCTTAGCTCCGATAGATTTTTTTATCATTTACAATCTGCGGGGCATTTGCCGCACTCCCTCTCAAAAGAATCGCATATGCCATCCCCGCACTTGCCGGTTGTATCAACGGGATTATTAAACTTGGCTTCCGTAATCATCCCTCCACAACAAGATCCATAGAATTTACTAAGTAAACCGCAATTGCCTGCCGCATTGATGGTATCACAGCCGCTGTTTGAATAAACCTCCCGGGTAAAAGAACAAGCGCAGCCCTGGCTCGGCACATATTCATTTATTTTCTTTGCCACAGCCATAATTTCACCTGAGAACCAAACCGGCGGAACCCAGGAACCGTTAGCAAAAGAACTTTCATCATAAGGGGCAGCCGTATAAGCAAAAATACCTCCGGCGCATTTTACTGATTTACCGAGAGTTTCCGTAAAACGCAGCTGTTCCGAAGTCTCGCACTGGCCGATTCTTGAACGAAGCTCGCCGTCACAAACATGTTCCCTGGAAATAAAGGCGAGTTTTTTATGGCTTGCCGCTTTTTTCACAATATCCAAAGCAAGGTAATAAAAGAGGTTGTTTGCTTCCGCGTCAATAGAGCCGGCGAGAGAAAACCCTATGCCGTCGGCCAGGGATTCTTCACTCAAGAAATCCTCGCTGCTGGCGGAGAAAATAAGAATGTGGTTCGGGTCATTTTTCCTGAATAGATCCGAATAGTAGCGCCTGTCAAGCCTGCGCATATAATTCCTAAAGTTATAAAAATCAAGCCCTTTAACAGTCAAGTTATCAAGGCTATTTTTACCCGCAGCTAATGCGAAAATATCTGTCGGATCAGGAAAAACAGGCACCTGTTTTCCGCCTTTTATCATTTCAATGGGTTTTGGAATTTTAAAATAGTCAAAAGTTATAGATTTATCTTCCCGGGCTGACTGCAGTCCTGCCTCACTTCCGTATTTTTCCTTAAGCCATTCTTTAAATTTTCTTTCAAAGTATGGGGAGTAGTCGGTAAACATCAGTGGCCTGTTTTCTATCTTTTCGGTGGCATTACCAAATCCCCTTAAGTAAATATAGTTTGGCCCATAACCATCCTCCCCTGTCGCACCCACCCCAACCATCCATCCGGCTAACGCAGGATGGTTTTTATAGTGTTTGATTACACCTTCAAGAAAAGAACCCCAATCTCGCTGGACTTTATCCGAATTCATACTGGGATTATTATAAACATTGCCGTAAGAATCGGTCTCGCAGAAATCGCAAATTTTAGCCTTATTGTAAGGCGGAAAGTTATTTTCTTTCAGCCACCAGTCCGGGATAAAAGGAAAAAACACAAACACCGGGATAATATATGCCCCCTGCTTGCCGGCGTAATCAAAAATCTTATCGAGATTATTGAAATCAAGATAAGCGGAAATACTATTCGCCCGGATAACTGATTTATCGAGATCAGACCACCAGAGGTTAAGCAAAATTAACCTGGCATGGTTGCTAAGCGCCTGGTCGATCAAATCTTTGGTGTTTGTGAGCCATTTTTCGCTTGCATAGCGCGGCACTTCATTCTTACCTTCGACACTTACACCCATATCAGGCAAGTAATAAATATTTACCGCTCCGGTATCTATTTCTTCAGAATTAATAAAAAGCCGGGGAGTGCCGTTGACCATCTTAACTTCGCTTATCTTAACGCCTTGGGTCTGGGCTAAAGCGGCGAAATTACCGCTTGCAGGATAGGGCTGAAAATGGCAAATCAGAAAAGCAGCCGTAAAAATAATGGTTAAAAATGTTTTTATCATACTCTTATTATCCGGGGTAGCCTACTGTCTGCGCAAGGATTATTTTTTGTTCCGGCCGCAAATTCATTACTTTAGAAAGCGTCTGTTCGTCAAACAAACCGCGCACAACAGTAGCAAGGCCTTCGGATGCGCAATAAAGATAAACATTCTGGCTGACAAAGCCCGTATCGCAGGCCGCATAAAATTCAGCCTTAGCGCCCCTTTTGCCGGTACGGGATAAATCAACCACATAAATCAGGTTCACCGGCGCGATAGCAGCAAAATCCTGTTTACCGGTTATGGCGCGGATATCCCGCTTATTGATAAGTTGAAGAGAATTTTTAAATGGGTCATAAAGGTAAAGGCCTGATTGCATAGAAACATAAATATCTATTTCCTGGAGATTATTTGCCGAGGGGGCGGTGCGGCCTTTAGTCTCCGGCCTGTTAACCCCGTTTGCAGCCCAGAGCAGTTCAGAAAGGGCCTGCAGGGATAACGGCCGGTTGTTGAAACTCCGGCTGGTTTTCCTTTCCTTTAGCGCCTGCATAAAAGGCTTGCCGGCATTGGTACGCGGAGAGATCAATGCAATTGTTTCCGTCTCTTGCGCAAAAGCTAATTGAAAAAAGGTAAAGCTGCTGATAATCAATATTGCGGCAGATAATCTCTTAATATTCAATAATTCTTTAGACATAGGTCAATCTCCTTGAATGTTATCTTAAGCGTATCAGGACGGCACCGGATTATTTTACTCCAATAAAACAAAAATCCCAAGCCTTTTTAAAACCCGGGAATATTTGTTATACAGCCCCGCAGCTTAGGAAATGATCAATTATTTGTTATTCTTCTTTTTAGCGATGTGAATGATAAACGCATCGTCTTTAATCTCTGTCTTAATGCCATTAGGATCTGCATCCGCAGGCAAAGGAATCACCTTAACAAAAGACCCTGAAGTCTGCCTGCCCTGAAAACTGCCCGGAGATTTCTCTTCTACGCTGCTAGAGTACTCTCCGGTCAAGGTAATTAAGTTTCCGCTGATATGCGCTTTTACTTTATTTTTATCCAAACCGCTGATATCAAGTTTCAGGGTATATTCATTTGCCGTCTCATCCACATTTAGCTTTGCGTCATATAATATACGGCTGTCGACTACGTTATTCTGCCCTACCCTGAAATTGACACTATTCTGTTTCCTTAAATTTACCGGCAAACCTTCATTACGCTTATATTCTTTCAGGGATTGCTTCAATTTCTCAACAGGAATCGCAAAGCCTATGCTCTGGGAATACTCCACTACCGCTACATTTATGCCGATAAGTTTAGCGTTTAAATTAAACAATGCTCCACCGCTATTACCCGGGTTAATAGGCGCATCTACCTGAAGCATATCGCCCATAACATAATCTCCCTGAGAAGAGTAAAATTTCCTATTCTTGCCGCTGACGATTCCGGAGGTAACTGTATTCTCAAGCCCGAGGGGGTTTCCGATTGCCACCACTGTTTCCCCTAGCATCAGGTCTTTTGTCTGGCCTAAAGATGCCTCAACGAGCGGTTTTGGCGGAGTGATTTTGATAAAGGCCAGATCGTCATATCTATTCTCATATACCAGCTCACCCTGAACCTGCTTGCCGTCATTTAAAATAACAAAGATACTACTGGCCATATTAACCACATGCGCATTGGTTACAATTAATCCGGACTTATCCACAATTACTCCGGAGCCTACGCTTTTTAATTTTAAAGCCGGAGCCATCCCGTGAAAAGTAGAGAATTGATTATACAAAACATCAAAATCATTGCCATACACCCCCCAATAAGGGTCTTGCTGCAAAAGAATAATTTTTTCGGTACTGATATTAACCACTGAGTCCGCAGTATCCTTAACAACCTGGACAACAGGAGTCATACGGACATCGATTTCGGCGCTATGAGCGGCTGCCGTTGTTAATGAGATTACCGCAAAAACAAGAAGATTACTTCTTAAGAAGCCCGATAAACGCATAAAACTCCTCCTTAACAACAACTTAAACTTCAGCTTTCGATCCTGACGAAAAAATTTTACAATTATTTCATTAAATTGTCAATTATAAAATGCCCTGTAAAGAAAAAGGCCTCTTTTAAAATGCAAAAGAGGCCTTTTTGTAAATATTAAAATGGATTATTCCTGGTTATTGATTGAGATCAAACTTAACTCATCGCCAACCTGCTTGGCAGTAACTGTTACTTGTAACTTGCTGTCAGCATTCTTAAGAAACTCTGCTACTTTGGCATTTGAATCTTTGTCAAATGCATAAAGTTTGCCATCTGCGAAGATAGAATAACCGCTAGCCTGGCAGTTCGGCATCAAAGCACACTCCTTAGTATGCGTCTTGACAAATTCCGCCAAATTAGCTTTATTAGTACCTGCGCACATGTTGTCAATAATATCACCCTTTAAGGCCATTGTTTCAGGCGTAGTTGCAGGCGCAGCCACAGCCGTAGTTGTATCAACTGGTTTGGCCATATCCTGAGCAAAAGCTAAAGAGCTTACAAAACAAAGAGCCATAAGCACGAAAAGTATTTTCTTCATTTCAATTCACCCCCTTTCATTTAGTTGATTGGTTTAATACAGAAAAGTTAACAAATTAAAATAATATTAGCACTATTTCTTAGGTTGTCAATGGATAAAGTAAGACAGCTTGCCTGCGCAGCTTATTCTTTCGGATTCTGAATTTGCCAGGAATTCAGCCTTTGGCGGGCGTCAAAATTAAGCGGGATTATCTCTGTGAACGAACCTCCTGAGGGCTTGCGGTAAATGCAGGTTTCTTTGATGCCGGCCTGGCCCTCAGCCGGCCTGCATAAAGAGGGTTCTCCGTAAAGATGGAAAATCGCCTGTTTTTGCGTTAGTTTAGCCAGGCGGCCGTTAGCAATATCGGCCCTTAAGTTATTATACAATTTAGCCTCTTCATTTAACTGAGCCTGCATTTCTTTCTGATTATCGTCTAAGTTTTTCACAAACATAGCTTCGTGAAAATGGGTAAGATATACGCAGCCGGAAATAAAGATTGCGGCTACGGTTAAAAAAGATAGATGCGGGGTGAAAATCTTGCTCTTTACCATTTCGCAGATAAAGTTTTACATCCGTTATAATGGGGCTCGTTCTACTTTTATAGACTCTCCGTCTTTAACTACAGCAAGAACGCCCGGGTCGCCTTCTATCTTGCCAAAAACATTCACGGTGCTGGCAGGAACAATCTTACCTTTACGGCTCTTAGGAGTCAAGCCGAAAAACAAACACATGCAAGGGCCGCTAGGCCAATAAGCCACATCGCCAACTTCAACTACATCACGGGAGCATTCTTTTTCAATATCTATCTTCGACTTGATATGAAAATAAACCTCTTTTCCCCATAATTCGGCCATAGCCGAAATCGGCAGACTATCCCATATCCATTTCGCTGTCCAACAGTCATTTAGCTTGGCAAAAACAACCAGTTTTCCTAAAGTAATTTTTATTCTCATATTTAGCCGATATCCCGCTTCTCTTTAATTAAGGATATCCTGAAAATCAACTTTTGCAAACGCTTCCTCTCCCCTTTTTATTGACTTTTGTCTACCCAGGCGGCAGGAATAAAGATTATATTTATTGCAAGAGTCTGTGAATCGCAGAGTGAGCGCTTTCTAAAGGTTAACGCATGACAAGCAGGCTCTTTATCGCCTCGGGTTTATTGACTTTACGGTAAGTTTTTTGGATTATATTGCCGCCGATGGGCAGATTAGTATAAATAACAGCCATGGAAACGCCTTTTTTATAGGTTTCGGTTTCTGCAAATACACTGAATTTTTCTGTCAACGGGGAATTCCCGCAAATGACCACGGATTTACCCGCCACCTTTTTAATACAATCCACAAATTGCTCCTCATCTTCGATACTAGAAGTAAATAAGACTACCTTGGGCGGCCCTATGTGTTTTTTGCCCGCATTCTGCATAGCTTTTAATATTGCCACTTTCACTGCCTCGCATGACGAATGAAAAGCAGAAAGGTCCGCTGAGCCAACACCGAAAAATATGTTTGTTGAAGTCACGGTCATGGCAACCACACCTTTTGCCACCCCTTTTACCGTCTTTTCATATGATAGATAGCCTTTCTTGAAATTACCCTTATTATTAATTGGCTTGCCGCTTGTTTTGCAGGTTACCGGCTTTATTGGATCAGCAACACCCCCGTATATCTTCGTTTTATTGCCTAGGAATCTCCTTGCTTCTTTAAGAACGGTTTGTGAATCATTTTCTAAGCTGGAAAAAATAATCGCAAAATGCGGGGTCTTACATTTCTTCCCTGCCAAGGCCATGTTTAGAGCTTCATTGGTCGCCTCTTTTGAATCACTCTTGGTACTCCATCCCAAGCCAACCTCTGTTCCACATATCTTATCCATGATGCTATCTCGAATGCTTGTGACCGATTGACACTGGAGCCACCCTTGCACTTTGCTCACCTTAAAGAAAAAAAACACCCCCACAATAACGATTAAGGCAATTATTGCTGCGATAGAAATGACTATAAAGAGTTTTTTAAGCATCGGAGCCATGAATTAGGCTGAAACGAGGCAAACCAAAGAGACATTCTTAGGCGAGCAAATAAAAGCCCTTCAGGAAAAATATAGGGCTTGATATGCAAAAAGACCTTAGAGATGACTCCAAGGTCTTATCTCCCCTTTTGGTAACGCAGCCTCCCGTTCAACTGAACGGGACTGTCGCTTTGCGTCCCAAGATTACTCTTGGTTTGCCTTTATCAGCAGGAAGAATCAATAAAATAAACTGCCAATTTTGTCAATTGCGCTATTAAAAATATAACATATTACCAGTTGTCTTTCAAGAGGGCGGGATATTTCTTACTCATACCGCCAATGCCACGGCTCAAAGCTTATTCCAGAAGGATTATTTTTCGGATAAGAAAGCACAAAACCGTATTCAGCCGCGCGCTTCATTAGCCACTTATACTCCACAAGATTTTCAAAAGCTTCGGGGTGATCCTCATTGACCCCGTCGATATTGACAAAATCCAAAGCCTGCCAATCGGGGGCTCCATGCTCGCTGTAACCGGCTATGGCTACAAGCTTAGCTGTTTCTCTTATGGAATAATCATGCTTTCTAAGGTAGAAGGCGAAAAGATAAAGTTGGTAAGCTGCGGAACGGTATCCTGAATCCACAAATAGAACTCTATGAATATCCCGCTTCATAGCTTTGATCATCTTACGGTATTGGCGGTAGACATTGTCAGGCAGATATTGGCATCCAATTATTTTTGTTTTATTGCCTTCTGCTTTGGTATCTTTTATCCTCTGACCTTTTATAGAGATAAACTTTGTCCCGGCTTTGGCAAAACCGCGATAAGGTAAAACCACGCCCAGTTTTTTAGCGTCAAGATTCAGGAATATCTTTAGAAATTCCCGCTCTTCTTTATTTAAAGGCTGATAAAGCTCATCAAAAGTCAATAAAGGAGCCGTCCCTTTAGCCACGCGTTCTTTAACCAGCGGCTCAAGCTTGGCTAAAACCGCCTCTTCCTTTTGGATATCTTCCTGGCTTAGCCGATCCAGGTTTACTTCTGCCCGGGCTATTCCTGCACCCAGCAGTAAAAATACCGCCAAGAAAATATGTATTAGTTTTTTATGCATTGTTTAACGCCATACCACTTTTCAAGCGGAATATTCGGAGCTGCCAATGAATCATCGTAATTAACGCTGGAGATAGTCGCTATCGGCTCACCCCCTGACATTCTTCTTAATGCAAGCTATAAGTTCTCCCACAGTTACTGTCTTTGCTAAAAGCGAATACCCCTTGGTAAAACCTGCCCCAGCCTCATTTTTTCTTACCAGCGAAGTCAAGAACACGATAGGGATATCTTTTATACTGCTGTCGCTCCTTATCAGAGAGACAACATCTCCGCCGTCTAAGCCCGGCATCATTATATCAAGCAATATCAAATCCGGCTTTACCACCTTAATCAACTTAATGCCGTCATTGCCGTTTGTTGCCACATACACTTCAAACTCATTGGTCTTTTCCACATTTTTCTTCACCAGGTTACAAAAATTATCTTCGTCATCAATAATTAATATCTTCTTTTTACCCATCTAACCCTCCTATTTAGAAATTCTTAAAGTAACGGTAACCTTGGTTCCTTTCCCAACCTGGCTGCTTATCTCTATCAGCCCTTTATGTAAATTGATGATATTTTGGCTTACCGATAACCCGAGGCCGGTACCTTTTCCCGGGCCTTTTGTAGTAAAGAAAGGGTCAAAGATCCTTTTCAGGTTTTCTTCGGAAATCCCTGTGCCCGTATCCTCAATTTCCACGATAATAACCTCTTCCATTTTCTTAAGGAAACAGCGGACGGTAAGTTCTCCGTTTCCGACAATTGCGTGAGCCGCATTCATAAACAGGTTGATAAATACCTGCATCAGCTTATTCTTATCTACCGAAACCTTCGGCAGGCCTTCTTGAATTTGCCTGATTACCTTAACATGTTTTAATTCTGTTTTTACCAGGTTCAAACAATTCTCCAGTATGGAATTGATGTTTTCTGGGTACAATTCCAGCTTCGTGGCCCTAGAGAAATCCAGAAGGGAAACAACGATCCCGTCTGCTCTTTGCGCGCTGTCCATGATCATGGACAAGGTCTCCAACTGCTCTTTTTCGGCCGAAGGTATTAGCTGCTCCAAATAAGAAACCCCCTGTATTATAATCCCCAGAGGGTTCCTCATATCGTGGGCCACGCCGCTTGCCAGTTGGCCGATAGCCTTGAGCTTCTCCATCTGGGTCAGCTTATCCTGCATTTCCTTCAATTCATCGTAAGCTATTCTCAATTCTTCCGCTCTCTTTAAAGCCTGCTCATACAGCCGGACGTTCTGCAGGGTAATCGCGCCTACGCGGGCGATGCTCATAACTACCGAGGCCTCCCTCTGCGTGAAAGGCCCGGGAGCCTTCTTGTCGCAAACATGCAACACACCTAAGACTTCATTTTTATATATGACCGGCACGCTGATAAACGCCTTTTGCAAGTACTCCTCTTTGTTCAGTTTATTTAGATACGACTCCTCGGACAAATCAGCAACTACCAATGCTTCCCGGTTATGTATCACAAGACCAGATATGCTGTCATTGCCTATTACTAAAGGGCTCTGGCTGCGATCGCGGCACCAGCCCATCGCGCAAGCCAGGGTGAACTGCTCTGAATTCTTGTCCCAGGTAAGAAAGACGGTACGCTCAATGGAGAGGAAATTATGCGCGGCCTCAGTAATACAGCGCACCGCATCCTGCAGGCCGAAGGCTGAAATCAACTTTTCATTGAATTTAAACAGGAAATCCAGTTCTGTTTCATACCAGATCTTATCTTCTAAATACGACGGATTCTGCGGCGAGAGCGAGCCTTGCTGCGGCGGCTCTTGAGAGAAAAAAGGCTTCTTCTGCCGGAAAGAGATAGCTATCATATAACCAAACAACACAGCGATCAAAAGAAATAGAATAACCATAATATGGAACTGCTTCCTTACTTTTTAATCTGATTAATAATATCTTCTAACTGCCGATTGAATTCATCCTGGGCTTCCAGCATCAGGAAATGCCCTACTCCCGGCATTATCCTCAAATGATACGACTTAAGATATTTGCTGTTAATTTCCGGATGTTGATACTGCTGCCACAGGTCGGCGCTCAAGCACCACAATGGCACATGCACATCAGCCAAAAGAGGAATAATCGGGGTATCAAAATAATATTCCATAGTATTAATCGCGATTTCCGGGTTAGACTGGGCAACATTCCTGACTACCAACTCAACCAGTTTAGGGTCTGCGTTCTTATTGAACATATCCCTCATAAAAGGCCCGGAATTCTTTACAAAATCCTTTTTTAAAGGTTCAATGTATTTTATTTTATCTTCCGGAGTGGCCATATACTCAAAGTTCTCCAGGGTATCAACGGCAACAAGCCCGATTATCTTATCTTTAATAAGCCGGTTTGCTTCCAAGATCACTGTGCCTGACATGGAGTGACCAATGAGGATAACTTTATTGGCTCCTACCGCATTCACTACCGCGGCTACGTCCTCGCCAAAAGCTTCCTGGGTATAGACCTTTCTTTGACGGCCGGATGCGCCGTGGCCGGCCAAATCCAGAGTAACCACTCTGTATTTTCTGGCAAAATACGGCACCTGCTTGTACCAGACAGCACGGCTGCCGCACCATCCGTGCACAAAGACCAATGTCGGCTCACCTTTGCCGTATACGGAATAAACAATCTTTGTCCCGTCTTTGGAAATAGCGGTCTTGTTATTTACCTGCGTATAGATAAACCAAACAGCCGCTACACAAGCAACCAAGATCCCTATAATGCAAAATGTTTTCTTCATATGAAAACAAGCCATCCTTTCTATTCTATATTATATAACTATAAAACAAGAACAAGCACAATATTTTTTATTTAGCGCAGTCTTTTTTGTGAAACAAAAAGGACCCCAAGCTTGAATAAACTTGAGATCCTTTAAATTACAACCACCTTTTTATTCCTTATGCTATAATTTTGTCAAATTCTTCAATGGAGATTGCCGGGAAGCTAGTGAAGGAGATATTAGTCAGTTTATTTAATGCAACCGAGGCCTTCATTACTTCTGAAACTCCGGGGAAATCCGCAATAAGCACGATGTCGTATTTACCTAAAAGCGCGTACATAGAGTTAACTTTACCGCCGGCTTTGGCGATGACTTCAAGCGCCTTGCTGGTTCGGTCTTTAGAAATATCCCCCAATGCCTCCTTGGTGTACTTACCGTACATAAAAAATTTCGCCATTTTGCCACCTCCTCGTCTACGTAGACGACACCCACGCAATTCCTCTAGGAGTTGGATACCAATTAGCGCGGGAAGTCTTCCTTATTTTATTAATCTTATTTACAGCAGCTATTCGAGCCTTTTCCAATCTTTTTGATTACCACGCTGATAATAAAACAGGCAAGCGCAAGAAATATAACCAGGTTGTCAGATAGCGGCAGGACGTCAAAAGCCGCTGCCAAAAGCAGCAAAATCCCAACACCATTTAGAATCGCGTTACACATGCAGGTGTTCTTGTTTTCCATATGAGCCCCCTTTTTGATTAATTACGCTAATACTTTACTACCCGGCCCTTTACCGGAAGCGAAACATGGCTTCCGGCCAATTTCCATTCTTTGCCTTTTTTAACCAAAAAACCGGTTGTGCGCACATCATTAATCTTTTTGATCAGCTTGCCATTTTTATAGATCTTGGTATCAAATTTCAGGGCAAAATGCGCCGCCCGATTGCCTCCAACAAGACTTATCTGTTTATTCTTAACCTTCGTAGCCATACCAGCCCCGGTCTTTCTAATAGATTCAATCCTGGTTAACAAAGCCTTCTTACCGATCATGTATTCATCGACATCCGTGCCTATATGCACGCCCTTCTTATCGTCGGCAATCATTCCCTTGAGACCATTTGTATCATAATTCAACCATAAATTTAAATACTCCTTAATAAATTTCTCTACTTTCGCCTTTTCTCCCATATCTGCCTCCTTTCTAAGTTTATTATACCGCTTATTTATGCCTAAAAAATATATTTATAATGATTGTAAATATAAGGCTGATAATTAAAGAAGTTGCTAACGGGAAATAAATATCCAATCCCTTTTTATGGATCTCAATGTCTCCCGGGAGCTTGCCTAAATGGGGGAATTTCCCGGCTAACATAAACAATAGCCGAACAAAATCATAAAGATACCAATAAACACAAGCATTTTACTTATACCAATACCAAACATAAAACACCTTTTACTTATCCGGTATCCCAGAGGGATGCTCAGGCAATAATATTTGATCGGCAACTTCTTTGATCTTCAATGATATGATTTTCCAATTGTCAACGCTGTAAAAAGCATTGAGCATGTCAACCCAATAGGCATAATCTTTACCATTTGTTTTTGCTAATTCTTTACAAACAGCCGCCTTCTCTTCATTAGACGCAGCTTTCCATTTATAGCCATTATCATCAAAAGTCAAAGCAAAACAAAGACCTGTGAAAATTAATAAAAAAGTAAACAAAAGAAACATTTTCTTCATTCTTACTCCGCCTATTTCCCTTTATATTATTAACCTTATTTTATGCCTCTGAATAAGCTTGTCAATCAAAAATTACAAACAGAAAAGGCGCTGATTCCTCAACGCCTTTTCTTGTAGCACAAATGTTTTTCTTTACTTAAACCAATTCAATTTACACGTTACCTCAAACCTATATAAAAGATTTTTTGTATCGGTAAGTATAATTAAAAAAAGAGTCAGCTGTTTAATTAGCTGGCTCTTTTTTTAATTAAAGGAGCACCGACCTACTCTCGCATAGCCTTACGACTAAACTACCATCGGCCCTGAGGGGCTTAACGGCCGTATTCGGAATGGGAACGGGTGTTTCCCCCTCGGCAAAAGCACTCCAAGTCTATAACAAAAATGTCAACAACTACATACAGATTTATATATATGAGCAAAAACTACTTATCCAAATAACCCAAGTGGAAAAAAATTAAGGACAAGCCGGTTGGCCGATTAGTACGTATTAGCTTAAATCCTTACGGATCTTACACTTTACGCCTATCAAGGTCGTAGTCTACGACCAGCCTTCAGAGCCTTGCGGCTCAGGGATATCAATTCTTGGGGTGGGCTTGGCACTTAGATGCTTTCAGCGCTTATCCCTTCCGGACATAGCTACCCGGCCTTTGCCCTTGGCAGGACAACCGGAAAACCATAGGTCCGTTTCTCTAGGTCCTCTCGTACTGAAGAGAACTCCCCTTCAAATATCCTAACGCCCACATCAGATAGAGACCGAACTGTCTCACGACGTTCTGAACCCAGCTCGCGTACCCTTTTAACCGGCGAACAGCCGGACCCTTGGGACCTTATACAGCCCCAGGATAGGATGAGCCGACATCGAGGTGCCAAACTGGACTGTCGATGTGAACTCTCGAGTCCAATAAGCCTGTTATCCCCAGAGTACCTATTATCCGTTGAGCGATGGCAATTCCACGTTCAACCACCGGATCACTAGCCCCTACTTTCGTATCTGCTTGTCCTGTCGGACTCGCAGTTAAGCTGGCTTATGCGCTTACGCTCCACGGGCGATTGCCGACCGCCCTGAGCCAACCTTGGGGCCCCTTCGTTACTTTTTAGAAGGGAACCGCCCCAGTCAAACTGCCCGCCTGTCACTGTCCCTCCGCCGGTTTCACGGCAAGGGGTTAGAATCTTAAAGCAATAAGGGTGGTATTTCAGATTGCGACTCTGCCCAAGCTAGCGCCTGGGCCTCAAAGTCTCCCACCTATGCTACACATATTGATCCAAAACTCAATAGCAGGTTGCAGTAAAGGTTCTGGGGTCTTTTCGTCTTGATGCGGGTAGACGGCATCTTCACCGCCACTACAATTTCGCCGAGTCTCACGTCGAGACAGCGATCAGGTTGTTACACCATTCGTGCGCGTGGGAACTTACCCCACAAGGAATTTCGCTACCTTAGGACCGTTATAGTTACGGCCGCCGTTTACTGGGGCTTCGGTTCAAAGCTTCACAAATCTTACGATCCGTTAACTCTTCCCCTTAACCTTCCAGCACCGGGCAGGTGTCACACCCTATACTTCCTCTTTCGAGTTTGCAGAGTGATGTGTTTTTGCTAAACAGTCACCCGATCCACTTTACTGTGACCCTGAAGAGGCCTTGCGACCACCAGGGTACCCCTTATTGCTAACGTACGGGGCTAGTTTGCAGAGTTCCTTAACGTGAGTTATCTCGATCACCTTACCATATTTTGGAGTTCTACCTGTGTCGGATTCCGGTACGAGTAGTTATGCAACTTCCTCCTGTAATTTTCTCGGCAGCGTGGCTTAAGAACACTTACTCATCGCTTTCGCTCAAAGTCCCCTCCGCTCCTTCCGGAGCAAAGAACGCAGACATCCAACACTGCGCAGCCCTCAGCCTCCTACGTCAAACAAGAGGTGATAACGCCACATAACTAGTATCTGGATATTAACAGATTGTCCATCGCTTACGCCATGCGGCCTCAGCTTAGGATCGACTAACCCTGGGCGGATTAACCTTCCCCAGGAAACCTTAGAATTTCGGTGTGCCCGTTTCTCGCAGGCATTTTCGCTACTTATTCCGACATAATCCCTTGTCTAGTGTCCAGCGCTCCTAACGGTACGCCTTCAACCAACTAGACAATGCTCCCCTACCACTAGTCTTGTCCGAAGACAAAACTAATCTGCAGCTTCGGTAATAGGCTTAAGCCCCGATCATCTTCGGCGCGAAATCACTCGACCAGTGAGCTGTTACGCACTCTTTAAATGATGGCTGCCTCTGAGCCAACATCCTGGTTGTTTTAGTGAATTCACATCCTTTACCACTTAGCCTATCCTTAGGGACCTTAGCTGACAGTCTGGGCTGTTACCCTTTAGACAATGAAGCTTAGCCCCCATTGTCTTACTCCCGGAATAAAAATAGTAGTATTCGAAGTTTGGTTGGGCTCAGCAAGCTAGTATGCTCCCGTAGCCCATTCAGCACCCTACCCCTACTATTTAATTATCCGAGGCTATCCCTAGAAATATTTCGGGGAGAACCAGCAATTTCTGAGTTTGTTTAGTCTTTCGCTCCAATCCACAGTTCATCCCACAGTTTTTCAACACTGAAGGGTTCGCACCTCCACTTTCCTTTCGGAAAGCTTCGCGCTGACCATGGATAGATCACTCAGCTTCGGGTCTACTATACGGTACTGAATCGCCCGGTTAGGACTCGCTTTCGCTTCGCCTCCTCTTGACACTTTCATGGCAAGATTAAGCTTGCACCGCACAGTAACTCGTCGGACCATTATGCAAAAGGTACGCGGTCAGGCATTCTATTGACTTGCGCCAATAGCATAGCCCTCCCACAGCTTGTAAGTCAATGATTTTAGGTTCTATTTCACTCGCTTCACCAGCGTTCTTTTCAACTTTCCCTCACGGTACTTGTTCACTATCGGTTTAGGTGGAGTTTTTAGTCTTAGACCGTGGTCGGCCCAGATTCACACAGGATTTCCCGTGTCCCGTGTTACTTGGGATACCTCTAGGGTGTTTTAGAATTTCGCTTACGAGGCTTTCACTCTCTTTGGCGTATCTTTCCAGATACTTCTGCTATCCTAAAACAATCCCACATCGAGGTCCCGCAACCCCTTTTTTCCTTGCGGAAAAAAGGTTTAGACTGTTCCCTCTTCGCTCGCCACTACTAGGGGAATCTCGGTGATTTCTTTTCCTCAGGGTACTTA
This sequence comes from Candidatus Omnitrophota bacterium, assembly GCA_041661605.1. Lineage (GTDB taxonomy): Bacteria > Omnitrophota > Gorgyraeia > Gygaellales > Profunditerraquicolaceae > UBA6249. The sequence continues at coordinate 616,609 of JBAZUE010000001.1, forward strand.
GATGTTTCAGTTCGCCTGGTATCGCTTTCCCATGCCTATTGAATTCAGCTAGGGAATATCACAGTATAACCTGTGATGGGTTGCCCCATTCGGAATTCCTCGGATCAAAGCCAGTTTGCGGCTCCCCGAGGCATATCGGTGCTTACCCCGTCCTTCATCGCCTCACCTAACCAAGTCATCCGTGCATTGACTCTTTGTAGCTTGACCAAAATTTGATTCTCACTCGGTTTATTTGAATTTGTAGTTTTTACCACACACAAAGTCTAAAAAAGACCTTGTATCTGTATGTCTGTTCCTGTAGGTCTCATCAACCCCAGAAACAGTCATACTTTAAATAAATTTAAAGTATGAAGTTGTCAAAGAACATAGAATCGGATACTAAATCCGAAACAAATTTATGTTCGCTTTAAAGAACTTATGGTGGAGCTGAGGAGGATCGAACTCCTGACCCCCTGCTTGCAAAGCAGGTGCTCTCCCAACTGAGCTACAGCCCCCCTCGAAAATGGTGGGCCCAAGTGGATTCGAACCACTGACCCCAGTCTTATCAGGGCTGTGCTCTAACCAACTGAGCTATGGGCCCGAGTTAAAGTGTAAAATTAGCTTTACTGTGTAATGCCCTGATTCATTACACCTGCCTGCTTGCCGCAGACAAGCCTGCCCGTAGGCAGGCGTTACACAATAAACCGGAAGCCTTCTTGCTCACGAATGGTTATTCGTTTTGGAAGATGACTCCCATAAATTTAAATTGAACTGCCAAGCCTTAGGATTATTAAATTAACCCCAAGTTTTTCTAATAATCCGTCGTTAAACAAAATTATTAGAAAGGAGGTGATCCAGCCGCACCTTCCGGTACGGCTACCTTGTTACGACTTAGCGCCAGTCACCGGTTTTACCCTAGGCCCCAATTGCTTGGAGACTTCAGGTACCACCAGCTCCCATCGCTTGACGGGCGGTGTGTACAAGGCCCGGGAACGTATTCACGGCGGCGTAGCTGATCCGCCATTACTAGCGATTCCGACTTCATGGAGTCGAGTTGCAGACTCCAATCTGAACTGAGCCGACTTTTTTGCGATTAGCTCCCCCTCGCGGGTTGGCAACGCTTTGTAGTCGGCATTGTAACACGTGTGTAGCCCAGGGCATAAAGGCCGTACTGACTTGACGTCATCTCCACCTTCCTCTCGGTTATCCCGAGCAGTCTCCTTAGAGTGCATCTTTAGACCTTGCGGTTTTAAGATTAGCAACTAAGGATAATGGTTGCGCTCGTTGCGGGACTTAACCCAACATCTCACGACACGAGCTGACGACAGCCATGCAACACCTGTGCAGGCTCCTGACTTGACAGGTTGGTTCCCTTTCAGGTTCCTACTTCCTACATGTCAAGCCCTGGTGAGGTTCTTCGCGTAGCGTCGAATTGAACCACATGTTCCACCGCTTGTGCGGGCCCCCGTCAATTCCTTTGAGTTTTAACCTTGCGGTCGTAGTCCCCAGGTGGAGCACTTAACGTGTTAACTTACGGCGCTGAGGGTAAACCCCCAACACCTAGTGCTCATAGTTTACGGCTAGGACTACCAGGGTATCTAATCCTGTTTGCTCCCCTAGCTTTCGCAATTCAGCGTCAGTACTGGACCAGAAAGCCGCCTTCGCCACTGGTGTTCCTCTCGATATCTACAGATTTCACTCTTACACCGAGAATTCCGCTTTCCTCTTCCAGTCTCAATCCCAACAGTTTTAAAAGCAGTTCTGCAGTTGAGCTGCAGGATTTCACTTCTAACTTGTTGGGACGCCTACTTGCCCTTTACACCCAATAAATCCGAGTAACGCTCGCCACCTCTGTATTACCGCGGCTGCTGGCACAGAGTTGGCCGTGGCTTCTTCTCTAGGTACCGTCAGTCTGTTCCGTTAAGAACAGGTTTTCTTCCCTATCGAAAGAGGTTTACAATCCGAAGACCTTCATCCCTCACGCGGCGTCACATAGTCAGGCTTTCGCCCATTGCTAAATATCCTCGACTGCAGCCTCCCGTAGGAGTTGGGGCAGTGTCTCAGTCCCCATGTGGCTGACCACCCTCTCAGGCCAGCTACCCGTCAAAAGCCTTGGTAGGCCATTACCCTGCCAACTAGCTGATAGGACGCGAGCTCATCTCTAAACAAAAACTCTTGCGAGCCTTCTTTACTTACAGCTGCTTATGCAACCGTAAACACATCGGGCATTACCCTTACTTTCGCAAGGCTATTCCCGACTTAGAGGTAAATTACTCACGTGTTACTCACCAATCTGCCGCTATATCTTTTTTCTCTCAACAGATCAGCCTTGCGGCTTCACCATCTCAAGAAAAAAGTATCGCTCGACTTGCATGCCTAATCTACGCCGCCAGCGTTCACTCTGAGCCAGGATCAAACTCTCCGAAAAAAACTTATGGAAAATTATGAATGAAGGCTCTAGTGATTTATTTAATTTCAAACCTCATGAAATTGACCGTAATAATCCCTTCCGGAATTATCTTGGCCTCGCTTGGCAATTCAATTATCAAAAGAGCAACAAAAAACGCCCCAACAAATGCTGGGACGTTAAATTTATAATTACGCCCTATTTGTCGATAATGATTAATTACTAGAAATTGTCAACAGCTTTATAATTATTTTCACAATAATTTGACCCTTTTGGAAGGGAATGCTTATTCTATTACAAAACAGCATTTTGTCAAGAACTTTTTTCTAAAATATTTATATTATATCTAAAGTATAAAGCCTGGTTAAAACTTATAAATTATCAACCACTTGCAAAAAAGCATCGACTATCTTTGGATCAAACTGTGTGCCGCTATTACACTTTATCTCCAGAATAGCCTCCTCCTTCAACAAGGGAACCTTCCTGTATGAACGCGCTGAACGCATAGCCTCATAAGAATCAGCTACGTGGATTATGCGTGCGCCCAAAAGTATGTCCTCTCCTTTCCTGCCTTCCGGATAACCCGAGCCGTCATAATGTTCATGATGCTGCCTGACCAACTCTACTACGCCTCCTAAGAATGTAAGAGGCTCCAGAATCTGCGCGCCAATAGTAGGATGCTTTTTAATCTCTTCCCACTCCGAAGGAGTAAGCGCGGAAGACTTAAGCAAAATGCTGTCCCCAATGCCTATTTTACCCAAATCATGGAGCTCACAAGCCTGACGGATCATTTCCACTTCTTTAGCCGGAAGTTTAAGGTGATTGGCAATAACCACTGCGTACCTTGCTACAGTTTCCGAATGGCTATGCGTATAGTGGTCCCTTGCTTCGATTGCCTGCGCCAAAACCTTGATAGTGCGCATATATGTCGAACGCAAATCCTCATAGAGCCTGCTTAAATTATTCGTAGAATCTTCTATCCTTTTTGCCAAAAGGGTGTTCTGTTTTTCTAAAGCCTTATTATTCTCCTTAAGCCCCTGCGCTATCTTGCGGCTTGCAGCTAATAACGTATGCAGTTTAATTCCTTTTTCCACGGCAAATTTCAATTTCTCTGCTTTGACCGGCCAACCTAAAGTCTCAAAAACCCCTATTTCAGCAAACTGATTGGCCTGCTCTTCTACCTCCACTTCAATTAAAACAATTATTACGCAATCAGGATCGATTTTTTTAAGATCACTTATCGTAGAAAGAATATCCAGATCCGGGATGGCATATCTTATGATAACTAAATCACAAATATTATGTTCTAAGCTCACTACGCCAGCCTGAGAAGTAGTTTCCGTAATTAAGGCATAGTCTCCTATATTGGACAACTGTTCCTTGATCTCAATGGAATAAGACTTATCGTCGCAAATAAACAGTATCTTGCCTTGCACAACCATGATTACTCCTCTAAAACTACCCTTCCTGTCTTATCAAAACCAACTAATTTGTTTTAATTTTATCGATAAACCCTTTATTTATAAGTATATCTCTTGCGCCATCATCAATCAAGGCTGTTTTGGCCCTATTCCTTATTCTTATAATATTTTTCAATCGCTCTCTTAATATCAGAAGAGGTAGAAACAAAGGCCTGCACACTGCAGCCGCTAAGAAGTTCCACGTCATCAATAGCCTGCATATTTAAGGGATTAGACATGGCCAACGTAAGATTGCTGCCGATTTTATCAATTGGCACGAGTAGATATTGCCGGGCCAGCCTGCTGGGGATAATACTGGTTATCTCCGGGCTTACATCATAATTACTTAAAGACAAATAGGGAAAACCATATTGCGCGGTAAGTGACTGGGCAATATCATCCTCTTTAACATACTCCAACTCAAGCAGAATCTCGCCGATCAGGCCGCCCTTATCCCGTTGCACACGCAAAGCCTGCTCCAGTTGATCCCGGCTGATAATCCCCTGATCAAGCAAAAGCTCACCCAATTGTTTATTATTAATCCTGCTGGCTGTCATAGATTTATTATTATTTTAGTATCCTGATTATACCCCCTATCCGATTACATGACAATAGATTTGTTATAAGGCAGAATCCCGGGATCTATTAAATTCCGTAATTAAATCTTCCTTATCGATCCCCATATCAATAAAATCCCAAGGCAGCATTTCCGAAGTTGATTTTTCTCTAAGATATTTCTGCGGATCGACCCCTAGCTCAGAAAACGCTTCCTGCCACTTGGCGAACGAAAAGAAACCGGACCAAGCATCAAACCTTGCTCCTTTTCTATAAGCAGATAAGATAACTGCGCTCAATAACCTGTCTCCGCGGGAAAGCACGCCTTCTAAGAACCCCATCTCAATGTTATGAAAATTAAGCTTGATCCTTTTATTTTTGCAATGATCCCTTAAATAATTTTGTTTTTCTTTAACCGAATCAATACTTTCCATTTTCATCCACTGCAAAGGCGTATGCGGCTTGGGGATTAATGGGTTTATGCTGATATTGATTTGCGCTGCGCCCCCCTTAATTTTTTTCTTAAGCTCCGAGGCGGTTCTGGCGAAACTGATTATACCGTCTAGATCATCTTCTTTTTCTCCGGGCAGACCGATAAGAAAATATAATTTCAAATGCTGATAACCCGCGCAATATGCCTCTTCTATAGCCTTGAAGAAATCATCCTCCGAGAAATCTTTAGCCAACGCCTGACGCAGCCTCTCTGTCCCTGCTTCAGGAGCAAAGGTCAAGCCGGTTTTCTTTATTTTAGCGATTAGAGTAGACACATTCCCCAATAACGCCTTGGCTTTTAAAGAAGGAAGTGACAAATTGACCGCCCCATCTTTAAAACTAGAGGTCAAATCAGAAACCAGCTTTTCTAAACCAGGATAGTCGCTTACAGATAATCCTGCCAACGACAATTCCTCATAACCGCTTGAAGAATAAGCAAGATTTGCCAATGAAACCACCTTATCTTTACTTCTTATCCTCAAGGGATAATATTGGCTTCTCGCCTGGCAAAAACGGCAGCGATTAGGACATCCACGCATAATCTCTAAAGTAATCCGGTCATGAACCGTCTGCACGTAAGGGACCATCCAGTTGCAGGGAAAATAAGCAGAATCAAAATCATCTACCACTCTCTTCTTGATCTTTAAAGGCGCGGTTTTCTTGGGGGATTGCATTTCCGGCCCAACAGGTATTGGCAAAAAAACAAGAAGCCTTCCAGCATCATCATACTCAGGGGCATAAAGTGAAGGAACATAGACACCTTCTATCTGAGAAAACTCAGATAAAAGAGCAGCCTTTGATAGCCTGCCATTCTTATAATCATCTTTATGTTTACGGTATAGATTCAAGAGATCTACAACCGCCTCTTCAGCCTCCCCTATAATAAAAAGGTCGAAGAAATCAGCCATGGGTTCCGGGTTAAGCACACAAGGACCTCCTGCGATAACCAAAGGATAGTGATAATCACGTAATGATGACTGCAAGGGCAGGCCGGATAGCTCCAGGATACCTAAGACATTGGTATAGTTTAATTCCGAACCAAGGGAAAAACCCAAAATATCAAAAGAAATCAACTCCTGACTTGATTCCCAGGAAGCAAGACGTTTGTTGCTATTTTTTAAAACTGCCTCCATATCCGATTCCGGAGCAAAAAATCTTTCACAAACCACATCAGAGATATTATTTAAAACGCCATAAAGAATACGCAACCCCAGATTACTCATCCCTATCTCATATAAATCCGGAAAACCCAATGCAAAACTTAACGCGCATGAGCCAAAATCCTTTTTAGAGACATTCCACTCATTGCCCAAGTATTGCCCCGGACGATGCACGCTCAATAAAATATCTTCGGACATAACTTAAAATACGCTCCTGGTTCGGTCAATGTTTACTAAAATACCTAACGCGATAAAAGTAACCAACACGCTTGAACCGCCATAACTCATTAATGGCAAGGGCAGGCCAACCACCGGGGCCAAACCCATGTTCATAGCGATATTAATAGACACCTGTAATGCTAATAAAAGCGATATACCATAAGCAAGCAGCCGCCCGAAAGAATCCTGCGTCCTTTGAGCTATAATAAAACCTTGACGGATAATTAAATAATACATGATCAGAAGCAAGCTGCTGCCCAAGAGGCCCCACTGCTCAGAAAAAGTGGCAAAGACAAAATCCGTATGTGACTCCGGTAAAAAGAATAACTGGCTCTGGGTGCCGGAGAGCCAACCTTTGCCTAATAACCCTCCGGAACCTATTGCTATTCGTGATTGGATTACCGTATAACCTGCCCCTAAGGGATCGATGTTTGGATTCAAGAAAACAAGCAGCCTCTGTTTCTGATAATCACGCAAGAAATGCCAAAAGAAAGGCAAAGGCAGCATCAGAATAAACATTAATATAAGAATATATTTTAGCCGTACATTAGTTAAATACAGCAGGAAAACAAAAACCAAAAGCAGCATCAATCCGCTGCCTAAGTCCGGCTGCTCAATAATCAGGAACATCGGTATGGCTACAAAGATAAAAGGCAGGATTATGCCCTTGAAGATCCCGAATTTAGCGGATGAAAGCGATATATCATCCACTGATTTACGGCTGAAATACTTCGCCAAGAATATTATCACCGCCAGCTTAGCAAACTCCGAAGGCTGAAAGTTGAACCAGGCAAATCTCAGCCAGCGCTGCGCTCCAAGCCGGATAATCCCCAAAGCAAATACCAGGAAAAGAAAGAATATAGCCACCCCATAAATAAAATAATTAAAATCCCAAAGCCTGCGATAGCTGATTTGAGACATAATAAAAAAACAGGCTAATCCGATTATTAACCAAAGCATCTGCCGTTTATGGATATCCTGCCAGGCAGTGCCTTCTTTTTGATAGGTACTGCTATAAATAGATAAAACCCCTAAACTGGAAATAATCAATGCCAGGATCAGAATTCTAAAAAATGAATTTCTCATATTAGCCCCTGCTTATCCATTGCCTCTATAACTTGCTTGGCGACAACGCTGGCAGCATGCCCCGCCCCGCCGTTTTCCAACAAAACACAAATTACATATTTTGGGTTATCGTATGGAAAAAACCCGGCAAACCAGGCATGGGTTGCTCCGTGCGATACCTGGGCAGTACCGGTTTTTCCGGCGACCTTAACACCAAGCCCTGATAAAACATTTCCCGTGCCCTTGGAGTCAGAAACCACTAAGCGCAGGCCGCGGCGGATAGTTTCAAAAGTACTCTTCTTAAAATCTAACCGGGTTAATTTTTTCTTCTTAGCCGCAAGATCCAAATTCCCCACTGCTTTAATAATATACGGGTTAGGCAAATATCCGCCATTAGCAAAAACAGCCATCATGTTAGCCGCTTGCAAAGGAGTAACCAGGCAATCGCCCTGTCCGATACTTAAATTAGCGGTATCGCCATCAAACCATTGCTGAAATTTATTGATCTTCCTCCATAAAGGCGAGGGGATAAAACCAGCAGTCTCATAAGGAAGTTCAAAGCCTAAAGCTTTACCAAATCCCAGCTTCAAAGCATAATCATGGATATTTTGAGCACCCAATAGTAAACCTGTTTTATAAAAGAATATATCACATGAGTGGGCAATTGCCGAAACAATATCCTGCTCCCCATGCACATCCCAACAAGAGAATTTCCTGGCTCCTATCATTGTCGAGCCCCGGCAGAGAAAGCTGGTAGAAAGATTTATCTTTTTTAATTCCAGCCCTGCGCTGGCTGTAACTAATTTGAAAACAGAAGCAAGCGGATAGCTTGATGAGATTGCCCGGTTGATTAGCGGAGAATCCGGATCATTAAATAGTCCGGCAATAAGCCTGGTGCGCTTATTTACAAAAACCGCAGGGTTAAAATTAGGATAACTGGCTAATGCCAAAACTTGACCGCTTTGAGGATCCATCAAGATTATACTGCCCTTGCGGCCGGAAAGATTTTCTTCTGCGATCTTCTGGATATTAAGATCCAGAGTCAGCTGGACATCTTTACCATTACTCGGGGGTTCAAAACCCAAAACTCGCATAAATTTACCCCGATGGTTTACCTCGACAGACAACCCCCCCTCTTCCTGGCGTAAATAATAATCATATTTTTCTTCAACCCCACCAAAACCAACAATATCTTTAGTTTTATATCCGTAATCCTCCAGCTTGGTCAAGCGCCAGCGGTCAATCTCATTTACGTAACCAATAACATGAGAAGCTAATGCACCGTAAGGGTAATGCCGCAAAGGCCTGGGCTGGATAATAATACTGGGCTCCTCCTGCTTATATTCCCCTAATAAAATTGCCTTTTCAAGATCAATGTTGCTGGCGACAGTAACCGGGATACTTGAAGAAAAATAATTCCTTCTGAAAACAGCCTTTAATTCTTTAACCTCGGTCCCTAATATCCGGCTGACCCCGCCAAGAATACGATCGAGCTGTCCTAATTCTTGGGGCAATATCAAAACGTCATAAGAAATCTTATTATCCACTATAATTTCGCCGTTACGGTCCAGGATATTACCCCTGGCGCCAGATTGCGCTATCAAACGGATACAATTACTATCGCTGAGCCTGCGAAACTTGGCTCCCTGCAATAAATCAAGGTTCAATAACCCGGCAAGTAGAGCGACGAACATTAAAATAACCAGAAAATTTAATATATGCTTTCTCACCATAGGGAATATTATCCGGATATCTTTTTGGTAAGCTTAAAGACCAAAGGAGATAACGCCGTTGTATAAACAGAAGGAATAATCAGATTACGTAAAAAAATACCAGCCGGGATAAAACTACCAGAACTCAAACTCTGCATGCCGATAACGGCATTATTCAATAAGGCTATAATTAAAATTATAACTAAACGGACATAATTATTTTCAGTAGAAATCTGAGATGACAGGCGAAAGGTCAAATAACTCCATACGGCAAAAGAAGCCGTATTTATTGCCAAAGTTGAAGGCAGGAATGCGTCCTTAAGCAACCCGGCTAAAATTCCAGCTATCAACGCAATCTTAAAATTGAAATAAAAAACCAAAGAGACGGCAAAGATCAAAAGAAGATCAGGATTAGCGTTAAAGAATCTTAAGGACGCCGGCCAGATTAATTGTAAAGTAGCCAGGGCAATTAAAGTAAATAAAATCAACAGCCAATTTTTCATGGGACAATAACGAACACCTCTTCAATGCTGGAAAGCTCAACTGCAGGCTTAACTACGGCATAACGGCTAAGCCCGGAGAACTCTTTTCCTATGTTTATCACCTTTCCCACAAGCAATCCTTTAGGGTAAACCTGGCTTAATTCAGAAGTGATAATTATATCTCCCGCCGAAATCTGCGCCTCAGGCGGAAGATAACGCATAATTAAATTTGCGCCCAGAGACCCGCTGACTAATCCTTCCTGACGGCTGCGCTGCACAATACTGGAGATCCCCTGGCTGGGGTCATTAATCAACAATATCTTACTATTATTCTCAGAACTTTCTATCACTCTGCCAACCAACCCCAGATTATTAATCGCTACCATCCCGGGCCTTACGCCATTATATCTGCCCTTATCAATAATCACACTGGAAGACCAGCTGTCAGGAGAACGGGCAATCACCCTGGCAGGAATCAGCCGCAAAGGAGATTTCTGCTTGAAACCAAGAAGATTTTTAAGGCGGATATTTTCCTGCCCCACTTCCCGCAAGTCAAATAAGTTTCGACGCAGATTTTCTGCATCATTCTTGAGCCTGTCAAACTCAACCATATTACGATGATAGAAAATAATCCCCGTGCATTCACGTTTAAGTAAACTGATTAAACTAAGATGAGGATTAAATGTTTTTTGAGCTGAATTTTTGAAGAATGGTGAGAAAATAGAAATCAGAACAACTGCGCAGGCAATAAGGACAAAATTGATTATGGTTTTGCGGGATAGCTTAAACACATTTAATTAACAACAACGGTTGGCTCTAATGCACCCGAGCTAATGGTCTCACCCAACGCTAATATGAATTGCGTTGGTGTGACCTCGCGGCCAATTACGCCAGTGTCCGCCCGGTGGCTTACACCCGACGCTTAACGGTGTTACGTCGGTGTCCGCCCGGTGGCGGAATTAACTGCGCGTTTCAGTCTTAACTGAAACAGTTACTTTCTTAAGGTATTGAATTTCACTAAGCACCCGGCCAGTACCGTTTGCAACCGCGGTAACCGGATCATCAGTTATATGAACAGGCAGGCCAGTCTCTTCTGAAATCAGTTTATCTAACCCTCTCAATAACGAACCGCCACCGGCCATTACAATACCATGCTCAATAAGATCAGCGGCTAACTCCGGAGGAGTCCTCTCTAATGATATTTTTGTAACCTCCACTATGGCGCGCAAAGGCTCCTGTAAAGATTCACGGATCTCTTCGCTGGTAATGGTTACGATCTTAGGCAATCCCGCTACCAGATCCCTGCCCTTAACCTCCATACTCATCTCTTCTTCCAAAGGATAAGCAGAACCAATTTTAATTTTAATATCCTCGGCTGTACGTTCACCGACCAAAAGATTGTAAGTTTTTTTGAGATATTCTATAACCGCCTCATTCATTTCATCACCGCCAATGCGGATAGATTTTGAAAAGACTGTACCTGCAAGCGAGATTACCGCGATCTCCGTAGTCCCGCCGCCTATATCAATGATCATATTACCCACCGGCTCCTGAATAGGCAGACCCACTCCTATAGCTGCGGCGATAGGTTCTTCAATCAAGAAAACCTCTCTGGCTCCGGCGCGCTCCGCTGAATCTTTCACAGCCCTCTTCTCTACTTCAGTTATCCCGGAAGGTATGGCGATAACAATTCTCGGCCTGACTAAAACCCTGCGGTGATGCACCTTCTTAATAAAATACCGGAGCATGGCTTCGGTAATTTCAAAGTCAGAAATAACCCCGTCCTTCATAGGTCTTATAGCGATGATATTTCCGGGAGTACGCCCAAGCATACGTTTAGCCTCTTCGCCTACAGCTAAAACATGTGAAGTCCCCCGTTCAATAGCTACAACTGAAGGTTCACAAAGGACCACCCCTTCACCCTTAACAAAAACCAGGGTCGTAGCTGTCCCAAGGTCAATCCCCATATCATTGGAAAAAAGCCCCAAAACAAAATTAACTGCTCTTTTTAACTGTTGGCCGATTTTTACCATACAATCTCCTAAGAATTAAGATAATTAAGTGATTTTAACAGAGTTTAAACCCCCTGTCAAATAATATGTTTATCTCAATAAGCTTTTTAAGGTAGTTAAAAAACCGGGGAATGATTTGCTGATACAGCTAATATCATCCAGCCTTGATTTACCTTTAGCCGCTAAAGCAGCAACAACCATACTCATAGCTGTGCGGTGGTCTCCAAAACTTTTAAGCTTAGCACCATTCAAAAACCCTTTACCCTTTATAATTATATTCTCCAGTTTGCCGGATTTAATCGAGCGGATATCCGCCCCCATCGATATTAAGTTAGTAACCATAGAAGCAATACGGTCGGTCTCCTTGAACCTTAGCTCTCCAGCCCCCTTGATTATGGTTCTTCCTTCGGCAAAACAAGCAGCTACCATAAAAACGGGCAGCTCATCAATCAACGAAGGTATCTCGAAAGGCTTAACCACTGTAGCCTTAAGCTTTCCGCTGGTTACTATAAGATTCCCCATGGGCTCAAAATTTTGCGTTTTCCTGTTCTCAAAAGGTACAATTTTAATTTTAGCCCCCATCCGCTTAAGGACATTGATTATTCCGCAGCGGCTTGAATTAAGACTTACACGCTCGATAACAATTTTAGCCCCGGGGGTTATTATAGCTAAAACTACTAAAAAAGCTGCTGAAGAAATATCACCGGGGATGTAAATAATTCCCGGAGTCCTTAAGCTTCTATCCGGGATCAAAGTTATGCTGTTCTTATTGACAGTTATATTTGCTCCGAAAGTTTTAAGCATCCTCTCGGTATGGTCACGGGTGCACATACTTTCAATTACACGGGTCTTGCCGGAAGCAGACAAACCCGCCAAAAGGATCGCGGATTTAACCTGCGCCGAAGCAACAGGCAGCCGGTAAAGGATACCCTTAAGCTTTCCTCCTCTAATAACCAAAGGAGGGTACTCCTCTTTGCCTTTCTTTTTTGCGGTAATTCTTGCCCCCATCAGACGTAAAGGCTTATCTACCCTGGACATTGGCCTGGCAGAAAGATATTTACCAGCTATAATTTTAGTTTCAAAATCCGTTCCAGCTAACACACCCAAGATTAAGCGCAAGGTTGTTCCGGAATTATTAACAAAAAGAGGCTTCCGGGGTTTTCTTAACCCCTGAGAGCCCCATACCAAAACCTGCTTATTATTATGTTTGATCTTCACCCCCAAAGCAACCAAAGCATTTAAGGTAGCCAGGGAATCATCATGAACAGGAAAATTTCTTATAATAATTTTATCGCGGCTTAAGGCGCCGATTATCAGCGCACGGTGAGCTATGGATTTATCGCCGACAAGACTGATTCTTCCACGAGGGGTAAACTTATCATTTACTGCGAAAGGCTTCATTTAGCCTTTTGTACTACTAAATCATTTTCTTTAATTACATCTTTCAGCTCTGCCGCAAAACCTGCAGCAGACATTGACTCATGAACCTTTTCCACTTTTATGTCTCCGATAACCCTTCCTTCACGATATATGGAAAATTGGTCTCCCTTACTTACGCCATCCTTTTCCCCTAAATTGATTACCACAAAATTATACTCTTTATTTACTACCGTGACCTTACCCTCCAAAGGCTTATCCTGGAAAAGATCCTTTTTCCCTTTTGTCTTTGCCGGTTCAGGAACAGGCGGATTTATATTCTTCACAACCGGGGTATTTGCCTTTTTAGAAGAGTCGGCTTTAGCAGGTTCTGCGACTTCGCTATTTACCACAACTTTACCCAGCTCCACTCCGCTGGCGCTGGTTTCCAAATCCTTGATCTTGGTCTTAAGCTCCTCTTTCTGCTGATCCATAATCTTCAGTTGTTCTTTTAACTTCCTACCGTCATCTTGAGCCTGGGCAAGTTTACCCTCTAAATCTTGACGCGAAATCTTCTGCTGCTCTATATCCGCCTTAAACTGCTCCAATTCATTTAAAGCCTCCTGCCGCGCCGACTTTTCCTTATCAAGCTCTTCAGTTATAGTAGCGATGCGATCCTTGTTCTCCTGTAATTTAATCATCAGCTCCGAGACATTTTTCTTAGAAGCTTCAAGCTTATCCTCGATAATGCGTTCACGCGCAGTTAGCTCATCAACCTGAAGCTGCAGTTTTTCACTTTTTATACGTTCATTTTGGAATAGATAGGATAATCCGCCGATAACCACTAACGAAACAATGGTTAACCCAATTAAAACAAATTTCAAGATGCCTCCCTTGCGATTCATCTTACCTCCTTTATAATTTAACAAATTTGTTAACCCTTACTATAACATTAGTTACGTGAAAATCAAGTACTTTATAGTTTTTATCTAGCGTAAGTCCTTGCGAGTAAAACGAGCAAGGGCAAATGCCTTCAAAAATTCTTCTTTATGAACTCCTGAAACTCTCTGGGAATTTCACTTGAAAAATGCACGAACTTGCCCGTGGATGGATGGATGAAACCAAGCTCCTGCGCATGCAGTGCCATGCGGGAAAAAATATTATTCTTGCCGTATTTAACGTCGCCTAAAATAGGATGCCCTAAGAAAGCCAAATGCACCCTTAGTTGATGCGTCCTGCCGGTAAAAGGCCTCAACTCCAAAAAACTGAAATTATTGTTTCGTTTTAAAGTACGATAATGCGTTTTGGCATAGCGGGTATTTTCCGAGAAACTAACCGACATATCCTGTCTTTTTAACGGATGCCTGCCGATCGGAACTTCAATCACATCTTCATCAAATTCAACTTCTCCGGAAACTATAGCTACATATTTACGTTCAATACTGTGTTCGGCAAACTGTTTTGCCAGTTTTAAATGGCTGGCATTGTTCTTAGCGATAACCAGAAGCCCGCTGGTTTCTTTATCCAGGCGATGGACAATCCCGGGCCGGTTTTTATTGATGTCGGAGAGCTGACTGAACCTGCCGAGCAAAGCATTGACTAAAGTATGTTCCCTGTTACCCGGTGCCGGATGCACCACCAAACCCGGCTGTTTATTAATAATTGCCAAATCATCATCCTCATAAACTACATCCAGGGATATCTGCTCAGGAAGTATCTGCGCCTTTTCTTTTTCGGGAAGGATAACCCGTACCTCTTCTGCTGATTTTACCTTATAATGGGGTTTGTTAACGGGGGTTGAATTTAAAAAAACATTGCCGGCGGCAATAAGTTTTTGAATGTTCGTACGTGATAAACCTAAATTATTATTGCTGGCATATTCAGACAGCAATAAATCCAGGCGCATCTTCGCCTGCTCAGGCAAGACAAGAAACGATAATTCTTTCATTTTATTTCTTTTTTAACGCAAAGGAGCCTGATAAGCATGGTGACGGAGAAAAAAAACATTGCCAGGCTTAAAAGCTGGAAAAAAGTCAAGCCCTGAAATAGCCTCGGGCTGTCATCCCGGAAGAATTCAATAAAAAAACGTTTCATTGAATAAAGAAAAAGGTAGCTGTACAAGATCTGACCCGGTAGATGTTTTTTGCCCTGTATAAACCTTAAGGCAAAAAAGATTAAGAACATAAGCAGGCTTGAATATAATTGAGTAGGGATAAGGACCTTACCGGAAACCGGAAAATATATTCCGAATGCGGATTCTTTACCATAGCAGCAGCCATTCAAAAAACAACCTATCCTTCCGATTGCCTGCCCCAAAGCGATAAAGGGGGCCAATAAATCTAAGGTCATAAGCAGATTCATTTTGTTCCTTATAATATAAAAGCAGGCAAAAATAGAACCAAAAATTATTCCGCCAAAAATAGCCATTCCTCCATGCTGCAACATAACAATCTCAAGCGGATGCTTAAGATAATAATAAAGGTTGCTGATTACGTAAAGGAAACGCGAACCGATGATGCCCGCAATAAATACATAAAAACAAAGATTAAAAATTTTATCGGGATCAATTTGCATTTTTACCGCCTGGCGGCAAGCAAGATGGGCTGAAACAAAAAAAGCCAAAACCAGCATAAGGCCGTAAGAATAAATGGTAAAAGGACCGATGTGGCAGATTTCAGGTAACATTTTTGCTAAACAATATCTCCCAGCTTAATAACAGCGCTCCTATGGTTAAGGCGGAATCCGCAAGGTTGAAAACCGGCCAAAAACGCAAATCCAGAAAATCAATTACATATCCAAAACGCAGCCGGTCGATCAAATTGCCGACTGAGCCGGCCAAAATCAGGCTTAATGATATTTTATAAAGCAAGGGGATTTTTTTATTTTTTAAATGGAGAAAAATAAACAGGATGACAAAAAAAGAAATCAACACGAAGAAGAACAATTGGTTCTTAAGCATTCCGAATGCCGCTCCGCGGTTATAAACGAGCGTCATATATAAAAAATTCTTTATCAGGCTAACCGGAGTATTTAATTGAAGGAACCTTACAACGATGAATTTGCTAAGCTGGTCTAAAAAAATGACACTGGAAACAATGACAAGAATCATCCGATGCACCTAAAATTAGGCCCTACCTCTTCTCCCTTTTCTCCTGGCATTTAATGCACAGCCGGGCAGAAGGCACTGCTTTTAGCCTGATCTTAGCAATGGGGCCCTTACAATCATCGCAAAAACCGAAACTCTCATCCTCTATCCTCTTTAATGCATCGTCCAATTCATAAAGAGAGCTTCTTTCATTGGAGGCCAAACCCAGTGAAAACTCACGGTCATAATTATCAGTTGCCACATCAGCCATATGATAAGTATATCCGGAAATATCCCCCGAGGCCTCTTTTTGCGATTTCTTTAAGGTATCTTCGGTTATATGCTTGATATCATCAAGCACCTCTTCTTTTTTCTTAAGAATTATTTTCCTGAAATCTTTTAACTCTTTTTTAGAAAGTTTTTTCTTCAATTTATCTTTCTCCTATAGCCTTAAGGCAATTATCACAGATTAAAGGGTGTGCGGGGTTACTGCCTACTTTTAATGAATAGTTCCAGCAACGCGGGCACTTAGAGCCTTCTGCCTTTTCTACTTTAACCGATAGATCCGCAGGACCTGTCTTATCAAAAGCCGCCTTAACCTGCGAAACCTTAAAAATCTCACACAGCTCAATATTAAAGCTTTGTAAGAATGTATAACGATCCTGGGTTTTTGTCAATATATTTATTTGCGCATCAAAAGAGCTGCCGATTTTGCCTTCTGAACGCAATTCTTCTAAAGCTTTTGCGGCAAGCGGAACTAACCCTATCAGATCCTTTAACTCCTGATCCACATTCTTTAACCCCCTGGTTTCAAAATCATCCTGCCTGAAAATGGGGTTAGCTTTCGGAAAATCCAGAAGATGCACGCTTAAACAATCAACGTCATTCTTTTCTTTGGGCATATTCCGCCAGATTTCTTCAGCAGTAAAAACTAAGATAGGAGCCATTAATCTTATCAAACAGTTCAATACTTCGTAAATCGTAGTTTGCGCCGCGCGTCTTTCCGCGGAATCAAAACGGGCTGTATAAAGCCGGCCCTTTACCATATCGAGGTAATACATGGAAAGCTCTTCGTTGCAAAAATCATAAATTCCTTTATATGCACGGTGAAATTCAAATAGAGGATTTACCTCTGCGCCATAAGCATTTTCAACATCGCCCCTTACATTTTCCATCTTATAAAGAATCCACTGATCAATCTTGCGCAGCTTTTCATAAGGCGCCCGGTCCGTGTCCGGGTTAAAATCATAAAGGTTGCTTAAAATAAATTTGGCGGTATTGCGGATCTTGCGATAGGCCTCTGAAAGGCGGCTGAGGATTTCTTTTGAGATACGGATATCCTCATTGTAATCGCTGGAGGCTACCCACATCCTTAAAATATCCGCCCCATAATCCTTGATAATCTCAAAAGGCGAGATAACATTACCGCAAGACTTGGACATTTTTTTACCTTCACCATCAACCACAAAACCATGGGTAAGCACATTCTCAAACGGCGGTTTGCCGTCTATTGCAATTGCCGGGATAATCGATGACTGAAACCATCCCCTGTGCTGATCAGAGCCTTCGAGGTATAATTGCGCCGGAATCCCTCCCAGCTCTTTTCTTTTTTTCAATACTGCCTGGCTGCTTACTCCGGAATCAAACCAAACATCCAGGATATCCGCGCCTTTAGAGAATGATTTTCCTTTTTTACATTCCGGGCAAATCAAACCTTCAGGAATAAAATCATTAATATCGCGGCTAAACCAGCTATCGGAGCCTTCTGTCGCGGCAAACTGCGCGAATCTCTCGATTACTTCTGTATTAAAAAACTCTTCCTTGCAATCCTGGCAAACCAGAGCCGGAACCGGCACCCCCCAGTATCTCTGGCGGCTAAGGCACCAATCCGGCCGTAATTCCACCATCGCCGAAATCCTCTCCCGACCGGCCTCAGGAATCCAATACACATCTTCTTTTATCGCCTTCAATACTCTCTTGCGTAAGTCATGGTGGTCGATATTCAAAAACCACTGCTTAGTAGCCCTAAAAATGATCGGATGCTTGCAGCGCCAGCAATGCGGATAAGAATGAGTTATCTTCTGCTCCAAAAACAAAGCTCCAATGGAAGACAGTTTTTCGATAATTGCCTTGTTGGCATCATACACATTCTGTCCGGCAAACTCAGCGGCGGTAGAATCAAACTTACCTCTTGCATCAACCGGCATCACGATATCCAAACCGTATTTTAATCCAACCTGATAATCCTCCGCACCATGTCCGGGGGCAATATGCACTAAGCCTGTCCCTTCTTCTGTCGAGACATAATCAGCCAAAACCACCTTTCCTGAACGCAATCCAAATGGATGATCATAAACAATGCCTTCTAAATCCCTGCCTTTAAAACTTTTTATCAATTCATATTTATCTATACCTGCCTGCTCCAATACATTCAGGCGCACATCGGCAATAATTAAATTGCCCTTGCTGGTCTTGATATAAGAATAACTGAGATCCGGATGTACGGCCACGGCAACATTGGCAATCAAGGTCCACGGAGTAGTGGTCCAAATCACAAAATAGCTGTCAGGAAACATCCCCCTATTTTCTCTTGCCTTGAATTTTACGAAAACCGAAGGAGAAGTATGATTCTCGTATTCCACCTCCGCTTCAGCCAAAGCAGTTTCACATTTAAAACACCAATTTACCGGCTTAAGCCCGCGGACAATAAATCCTTTGCCATCATCATATAGTTTGTTAAAAGATCTGATAATCGCCTCTTCATATTCATGGCTTAAAGTTAAATATGGATTTTCCCAGTCACCGAAGACCCCCAGGCGCTTAAACTGCTCTTTTTGGTTAGCCACATGCTTCATGGCATAGTCATGGGCTTTCTTCCTGAACTCAAGCTGCGGAATCTGATGTTTGGCTATCTTTAATTCTTTGAACAATTGATGCTCGATAGGCAAACCATGGCAATCCCAGCCGGGGACATAAGGGCAATCATAACCCTGCATGGTTTTATATTTTATAACGATATCTTTTAAGGTTTTATTTAAAGCGTGGCCAATATGGATATCTCCATTGGCATAAGGCGGACCATCATGAAGGATATATTTGCCTTTTTTCGCCGGTTTATTGCGGATAAGCCCATAAAGATCCGATTTAGACCAATCCTCAAGCATAAGCGGCTCCCGTTTGGGCAAATCCGCCTTCATGGGAAAATCCGTTTTCGGAAGATTCAGGGTATGCTTGTATTCGGAACCCGGCTTACTGTCAGTTTTCATTTTACGTATTTTCCTATAATTATATTCAAATCCTTTTTAACCTTAGACGGAATAAGCTTTTTATCTGTAACAATAGCAAATTCTAATGCCGTCCCGCAACTACAGCTTCGTTCAGGGTTTAACCCTTTGATCACCTTGCAAATAATCTTTTTAGCATTCTCCACATTCTTCTGCAGGTTGCTGATTACCATATCTAAAGTTACACTTTCATGTTCCGGATGCCAGCAATCATAATCGGTAATACAGGCAAGCGTAGAATAGCATATCTCTGCTTCACGGCAGAGCCTGGCTTCAGCCATATTTGTCATGCCGATTATATCCATGCCCCAGGCCCGATAAAGCTTGCTTTCAGCCAAAGTTGAAAATTGCGGGCCTTCCATATTAATATAAGTGCCGCTTTTGTGCATCGTCAAATTTAAAGCTTTCCCTGCCGAATAAATCTGCGCGCAAAGATCCGCGCAAACCGGATGGCTGAAAACAATATGGCTGACTATCCCCTGGTCAAAGAAACTCATTTGGCGTCCATGGTTAGTGCGATCCACAAACTGATCTACGACCACAAAATCTAAAGGCTTCATCTCCTCTCTTAAACTTCCACAGGCGGTTACCGAAATGATCCGCTCCACCCCTAATTTCTTCATCGCGAAAATATTGGCGCGGTAATTAATTTCACTCGGAGATATGCGGTGCCCCACTCCATGGCGCGGCAGGAAAACCACTTCTTTGCCCTCCAG
The DNA here is from genome assembly GCA_041661605.1 of Candidatus Omnitrophota bacterium. Taxonomy (GTDB): domain Bacteria; phylum Omnitrophota; class Gorgyraeia; order Gygaellales; family Profunditerraquicolaceae; genus UBA6249. The sequence goes on from JBAZUE010000001.1 coordinate 636,593, forward strand.
CCTGCCAATAGTAAATTTATCCGAAGGCTTGCCAAAAGGCGTCTTTAAGCTTAGCTGCTCTGTAATCTCCATCCCCTCAATTTTATACAACCCACTACCACCGATAATGCCGATCCTTGACATTTCTACTCCCTCCTCGATAATTCCTGTGCGCGTTTCCTGGCGGCTTGCGCCGCCTCAGACCATGAACCATTTCCGGATAAAACCTTAAGCGCTGCTTCTGTTGTCCCGCCGGCAGAAGTTATCATTTTACGTAACTCCACAGGAGTAATACCTGTTTGGATCAAAAGCTGAACACTTGAAGCAGTTGTACAAATAGCCAAATCTAAAGCCATCTTAGGATCAAAACCCACCTCCAATGCTGCTTGTTTTAACTTTTGGACATATTCATTCTTACGCTCAACCGGAATTTTTAAAGGATCTAATTTATTAATTTCCATGTCGAAGAAAATATATGCCGGACCGCTTCCGGAGATGGCGGTTATAGAATCAATCATTTCTTCATTTACCAGCCAAACTTTACCCAGAAGCCCGAATAATTCTTTCGCCAAATCCAGATCCTCTTCTTCGGCATACCTTCCTTTAGCCAAACCTGTCTCTGCCGCTTGAATTTTTACCGCCATATTCGGCATTACCCTTATTACCCTGGCTCCATTTAAGATCTTTTCAATATAACCCGTAGTTATCCCGGCAGCAATGCTAATCACCAGTTTACCCTGGATAAAAGGCTTGATTTCTCCAAGCACAATATCAAAATCCTGCGGTTTTACCGCCAATATTACGACATCTGAATTATTTATTAGATTGGCAATCAGTACTTCAGTTTTCAGGCCGCTGCTATTATTAGCCAGCTTTTGTTTATCTTTATCAAAAACGGTTACATCAAATAAAGAACGCGCCCCTAAAGCGATGGAGCTGCCCATGTTCCCGAAACCAACAACGCCTAATTTCTTCTTCATGCCTGACATATATGTTAGCCGAAAACTGCCCTTCCCAACCGGATAATATCTGCCCCCTCTTCTATGGCTAACTCAAAATCATCCGTCATCCCCATAGAAAGAACCCATGAAGGATTTAATGTTTCGCGCAGCTCCCTGAGCTTAATAAAATACTGCCGCGCCTCTTCAGGTTTATTCACGGCAGGAGCAATTGTCATCAACCCTTTAACCCTTAAGTTATCCAAAATCAAAATTTCTTTAGAAACATCTGGGAGCGTTTCGGGCTTAAACCCGAATTTTGTATCCTCCGGGGAGGTTTTCACCTCAAGCAAAATATCCTGGATTTTATTAATTTTAGCTGCATATTTGTTGATTTCCCGCGCCAGCTCAATACTGTCAACGGAATGTATAAGGCCAAACATTTTTAATGCATCTTTAACTTTGTTTAACTGCAAATGCCCAACCATTTGCCATTCTACTCCAGGTACCTGCCCATACTTAATCTTTGCCTCCTGCACCCTGTTTTCCCCCAAATATCTAAGGCCTGAATTAACCGCTTCCAATATCTGTTCAACCGGCCTGCCTTTAGTTACGCAGACCAGCGTAATCTTCTGCGGATCCACCTTGATCCTGGCACAAACAGAAGCGATGCGCTCTTTAACTCTAAGAATATTCTCTTTAATCATAAGCTAAATAAATATTATACACAATAAACTTCGGAGGGTCAATGGAATTAGGTGGCGTTTCTAGAAATATTCCTGGTAAACTTCTTTAAAACGGTTTATTGCTTTGATTACCAGGTTTTGGGCAGGTTTGACTAAAGAGGCGCTTCCTACGGTTTTATTCTCCAGATCCTCACAGATCATACCGAGACAGGTTAGATAAGTCAAATATTTCTGCCCGGATAAATCATTATGTTCCTTCAATAAAGGAGCTATTTCCGGGTTATGGATACGGCCAATCTTTACCTGTATCCCCATTACACTTTCCATCATCTCTATAAAACCGTCGCTCAACATGGTCTTGCCGGCCATAATAAAATGGTCAATTTCATGAAGCGCGACTTTTCTTTCCACGACCTCCTTAATCTGCGTACAGATTAAACGGCTGGAATTAGTTGCCATTTGAGCTACATCCCTATATTTTATAGGCTTATAAAATTCATCCTTTTTTACCAAGATTTCTTTGTCCTCGGCAATATTATTGGGGTCCCCGATAATCCCGTAGGAACGCTTAATATCCTCAGCGAGCTCATAATTAATCTTTAACCCTTCGGAGAGCTGCAAGGTTAAACTACTGCCGCCTAAAGGCAAAACCTGTATATCCTGCAACAGGCCTTCCTTAAATAAGAGCAGCTCCGTTATATCGCTGCCCACATCGCAAAATACGCTTAAACCCTTCTTCTCCTCTTTGCCAAATACCGCCTTGCTTGTTGCAAGGCCCGAGAAGGAAAGATTTTTTATCTCATACCCTGCCTGACTGACAGCACGGCTTAAGCTCTGCAGCGAAGAAAGCTTTGCATAGACAAGGAACAGATCGGCTTCCAGCCTATGGCTATATAGACCAACAGGATTAATTACGTTATTTTTAGAATCGATGGAGTAGCTGGAGGGAATTACATGAATAATCTCTTCCTCCAGGCTTGAGCCCAGGATTCGCGCCTGTTCATTAGCATTGGCTATATCAGTAGAGGTAATTACCTTATTACCCCTTTCCGTTAACGGGATAATTGCATGGCTATGCTTAGTCGATATATCCTTCCCTGAGAAATTTGTGTGAATAAATTTAATTTTTAAACCGGATTTAATTTTTAAATTCTTGAGGATCTTGGTAAGACAGGTAATTAACTCCAGGGCGTCAACAATCACGCCTTCTTTAACCCCGCCTGAAACAATGGTATCGAAGAAAATATTTTCTATGCGGTTTTTTCTTATAAGCGCAAGGCTGGCTGCGATTTTATTTGAACCAATATCTACCGTACAGATATAACCGTTATTTAGCATTGATGCCCTTATTTGTTTAACTTGATCACCGGTTCATTAAACCTGAGGTCTATATACTTTATATTTGCCCACTCTTTATCCGCCTGCATAAGCAAGCCACCCAAAATCATCAGCTTCTCTTTAATGTTTCCCGCTCCGATACGCACCTCAAAACCAAACCGCTCCAGTTGGGAAACAGGTTTCCCGTAATCAGCAGGTTGTTTAGGCAGCAAAACAAATAATCCTGCGCTCTGCAGGCTGACCACATCAATTCTTTTTAAAGTAAAACCCCGCAGCGCGCCATTGCCCATAAACTCTTTGATGACACTCAAGGCCAAATCGATCTCCGGCCGTTTGTATTTTGCTCCCGGTTTTGGCCCGAATATTTTTGTCTCCAGGCCATAAATTACGGGTAAAGCTGACTCTTCTTCAGAACCAACAGGATTAAAGAATACCCCTTGTTGGTCTATGGCGTAGTTCTTATAAAATCTGACCAGGGCAACCGGCTGTCTCTTCAGAAAATCTACAATTACGCAATTCGGCAGTATTCTTAAAAGCCTTACTTTACGGCAATCCGGGCAATGCAATAAAGCTCTTTCTGATTCATTATTCAAATCCAGGTTGAATATATTCCTGCCTTTTAAATATTCAAAAGAATCGCTGGAATTCTTTACAATGACCTGCTTAACCGCAAAAAAATCAGAAGTAGTCAAGACTTTCCAAATATATCCTAATAATAAAGAGAAGGCAAGTAAAATTATTGCCGGAATAATAACGGCTATCCAGGGCAGCTTAAACTTTTTCTTTTTCATATGCTAGTTCCAATAATTTAAGGCAAAGCTGGTTAAAATCAATACCTAAAATTCTGGCAGCCTTAGGCAGAAGGCTGGTCGCAGTCATCCCCGGTATTGTATTGGTCTCCAGGACAAAAGGAAGGTTGTCCTTGTTTAATATAATATCTGTGCGCGAGCAACCAAAACAACCCAAAAGTTTATGCGCCTCTAAAGCCGCCTGCTGGACTTTCTCTGCGATTTCCGTATCCAGGGGAGCCGGAATGATATAATCCGTCAGGCCTGCCTGATATTTAGCCTCAAAATCAAAGAATTTATGTTTCGGTACAATCTCAATTACCGGAAGAGGTTTTTCATCCAAGACACCTACCGTAAGTTCCCTGCCTGAGATATATTCCTCGATAACTATGCGTTCATCAAACTGAAAAGCCAGATTTATAGCCGCGGGGATATCCTGCTTAAACTCCACAATTGAAAGCCCGATACTGGAACCGTGGTTGGCCGGTTTTACTACTAAAGGAAACCCCATCTCGCTTTTAAAATCTCTGTTTTTTTCATAAACTGCTTTCTCCAGGAATTGCGACCTAGGGACATAAAGATTGCCTGCCTTAAAAATTCTCAATGCGTCTATCTTATCCATTGCCAGGCGGCTGGCCTTGACTCCAGAACCGGTATAAGGTAAATCCACCTCCTCTAAAATCTCCTGAATTTGCCCGTCCTCTCCGAAACGGCCGTGCAGAGCGATAAAGGCGCAATCTAAATTATAATTATTCAACAGGCGGATATTTTCTTCTTTATTATCGGTTAAGATATCGATATCTACCGCCTCTACCCCGGAACCTTTAAGCGCGGATAAAACCGCTTTTCCGCTCTTTAAGGATATCCCTCTCTCCGAAGAAGGCCCGCCCATTAAAACCCCCACCCTGCCAAAATCTTTTATCTCCATATTTTTATCTCGGGCTCTAAGTCAACTTTAAATTTTTCCTTTACTTTTTTTTGCATTAAATCCATAAGAAACAAAATATCCCGGGTTGCAGCCTTATCTTTATTTAAAATAAAATTAGCATGGACCCTGGAGATAACTGCGCCGCCTTTAGACTTCCCTTTTAAACCACAGGCATCGATAAGCTTGCCGGCGGTATTTTTTGCGGGGTTCTTAAAGATACACCCTGCGCTGGGCAGGTTATTGCCTTGAGTTTTATTTCGCTGCAAAATATATCCTTTCATCCTTGAACCAATGGCATCCTCATCAGCCTTGCGCAATTTAAGCTTAGCGGAGATAATAATATATTTATCCAAATTAGATTTTCGATAAGAAAACTTCAACTCCTTTGCGCCAAATAGCTTTAGCTTGCCGCTATAATCTAAAACGCGCGCTTCTTTAACCTGATCCCCTATTGACTTGCCCCAGGCGCCGGCATTACCTGCCAGGGCTCCCCCTAACGTACCGGGAATGCCCGAAAGAAACTCCAGTCCGGATAAACCTTTATTTTTTGCATACAAAATGAGTTGATTCAACTTAAGAGCTCCCCCCGCCTCCAGGTATACTCCTCTCTGATGTTTCAGCTTTAAGAAATCTCCGCTTAACTTGATAACCAAACCATCTAAACCTGAATCACTTACTAAAATATTACTGCCTGCGCCCAATATAAAAACCGTAATTCCTGTCCGTTTAGCAAGAATTAACGCTTCCTGCAATTCTTCGATGCTCTTCGCTTGAAAAAAAAACTTTGCCGTGCCTCCAACTTTAAAGCTCGTCAGTTCGGATAACTTGACATTAGTTTTTATTTTTTTACTTAAGCTTCTCGACCAAAGCATCCGCGACCCTCACAATATCACCTGCCCCTAAAGTAATTACTAAATCCCCTGTTTGCATAAAACCCGGAAGAAACTCCGTAATTTTTTCTTTAGCCAGGTATACCGCCTGCTTATCCGGATATGATTCTTTTATTCTTTTTAGCAGAGCCCGGGCGTCTATCCCGTCTATCGGCTTTTCGCTGGCAGCATAAATATCCGTGATAATCAGATAATCTGCCTGATCAAAAGAAACGGCAAATTCATTTAAAAGCAGCTTTGTGCGGCTATAGCGGTGGGGCTGGAACACAACAATTTTACGGTTAGCCTTCAAATTAGCTACCGCTGTCAAAGTAGCTTTTATTTCCGAAGGATGATGCGCATAATCATCCAAAACAAGGTATTTATCGCTTTTGAATTTAATCTCAAGCCTGCGGCCGGCCCCCTTATATCCTTCCAATGTCCTGCGGATATGAGCTAAATCAATCCCCAGTTCTAACCCCAGACCGATAACCGCCAGGGCATTAGAAATATTGTGCTTTCCACCCAAAGCCAGATGAAAACGGCAGATAAACTTATCTTTAAGAAAACAATCAAAATCTGAAGCAAGACCGTTAAGTTGAATATTTTTAGCATATATATCGGCAGGCTCATTCAGTCCAAAGAAAACCACTTTCCCCTTATAATCCAAGAACAACTTCTTAAGATTTGGGTCATCTGAACAGGCAAAAATACAGCCTTCCGGATGCGTCTTTTTAAAAAAACTCTTAAAGGCATTTAACTCATTTTCAAAATTCTGGTAATAATCCATATGCTCATAATCAATATTGGTAATGATAGAGTATTTAGGCTGATAATATAAGAATGAGCCGTCCGATTCATCGGCTTCAGCCACAAAAAACTCACCGCTGCCCAGGCAGGCATTGGTATCAATGTTCTTTAGTATGCCGCCGATGGCTACAGTAGGGCAAAGCCCTGCCTCAAGCAGCATATAGGAGATCAATGAAGTGGTAGTAGTTTTGCCATGACTGCCGGCAACAGTTATCGCGGTCTTCTTCTGCATAAGCAATGCCAGAACCTGCGCCCTCTTGAGCAAAGGGATGCCTGAACTCTTGGCCTGGCGCATCTCCGGATTATCCTCTTTTATCGCCGAAGAATAAACCACCGCGCTTTGGCCGTCTATATTTTGAGCATTGTGGCCGGTATATATCTTAGCGCCCAGCCTTTTAAGCTCGTCGGTAATCCGGTTTTCTTTTAAATCCGAACCACTGACCGAAAAACCTGCCTTAAGCAATAGATGCGCTATCCCGCTCATCCCTATCCCGCCAATCCCTATAAAATGATAATATTCTTTCATCGGAGAATATATTTTTTCCATGAGCTTTCAAAATCCGCCAAGCCATTAAAAGAATACGCCAGCGCCAGCGCCCGGGATAAATCTTTATAATCCCTCAGGTTCTGGCAAAAAAGCGCAAACCTGTCTTTTCCGAAAGATTCAATTAAAAAATCCACCAGGCTGAATGATTCCGTGTAAAATAACTCTGCCTTATCTGTCTCGGTTAAGCTTGCGACATTAAGTTTGCTCAAATCATCCAGATTTAAGAAATCGCCCCGGCTGATCCTGGCAGCTAAAGCTTTCTTATCAAAAGAAAACTTCTTTTCCTGAAAAGTAGCGACCCCTTCTTCAAGCCAAAGGGGAATGGCCGGATTTCTAAACCCTACCATCTCCCTGAAAATAATATGCGCCATTTCATGGGGGAGAACATTATCCAGGAATCCTCCGGCAGTAATAAATGTCTGGATAATCTTGCTGTCTGCCTGGACATTGCCCGCGGCCCAACTGGGGTTACCGGTTAATTTTCTATATTCCTCCTGGTCATTAGACAGGTATATCTTTGCCCGGTTATCCCAAATCCAGAAGTTAAAACGGCTGAAACCTAAATCATCGGTAATGTTATTATAGCACTCTTCGGCTTTTTCGGTTAATTCATTAAGCTGGTGCTCCGTGGCATTTTTATAGAAAACCAAAAAATGCGTGCTTTTAATCTCCTGCCAAGACTGATTATCCGCTAAAACAACCAACGGAAAAAACAAGAATATAAACAATAATCTTAGGGGCTTCATCAGTTCAAGCTCAAAACTTCATTAGCAAGCAGGCCGGCAGCGTCAATTGCCTGGGCCCGGGCATATGCCTGACGCATATTTTTTAATTTTTTAGGCTCATTCATGAGCTCGCTTATCTTATATCTTATTTTATCAGCACATAGCTCTTCATCCCGGATGAGCAATGCAGAGCCCTCATCCTCCAGCACCCTGGCGTTATTTAGCTGGTGGCCGTAAGCAAACGGATAGGGAATTAATAAAGCAGGCAGGCCGAATCTTTGCAGTTCGGCAATGGTCGTGGCTCCCGCCCGGCAGACCACTAAATCCGCTATACTATAAGCATATTGCATATCAGGAAAAAATCCAAAAACTTTATGCGTAATTTGCGCCTGCGCATAAGACTGTTTTAACAGCGCAGAATCCTGCTCCCCCGAGATATGGATCAGCTGCAAATCATTTCTTTCATGACAGGCGGTTAAGGCGGCACAACAAACAGTATTTAACTTATGCGACCCTTGGCTTCCTCCGGTAATCAATATGTTGAATTTACCTTCTTTAAAATCAAAGAAATCCAAAGCCTCTTTCCTCCCCAGCTTAACTAAGTCTTTGCGCAGAGGATTCCCGGTTAAGACAATTTTTTGCTGGGATATATTTAAATAGCTGCCTGTTTGAGCGAATGACACCGCCACCTTATCCACAAATTTAGCCAATAGCCGGTTTGCCCTGCCGGGGATGACATTCTGTTCATGAATTATTGTTTTTATTCTAAACAGCCAGGCCCAAAACAACAAAGCAACCGTGTTTAAGCTGCCGAAGCCGACAACAACATCAGGCTTGAATTCGATTATTGCCCGTAAACTTTCCCAGGCGCCGATTAAGAAAAAATAGGCCCCGCTTATATTTTTACTGCCTAATTTTAACCCAAGCCTGGAATCATGAATATATTTTATACTGCCGCATCCGGCCGCAATCTTGCCGCTGCTATTCTTATTTGGCAAAACCATGAGCAGATCGGCGCAAGAATCCTTAAGCCGGTCCATTAAAGCCAATGCGGGGAAAATATGGCCTCCGCTTGATCCGGTAACAAGCAAAACACGCATATTAAGGATACTCTCCTGAACGGGCGATATTAATTAATATGCCTAAACTAACCATATCGAATATCAGCGAAGACCCTCCGTAACTGATAAATGGCAGCGGCAGCCCCTTGGTCGGGAAAACTCCGCATGAGACTCCGATATTTACAATTCCCTTCAGGGAAATCATCAAAACCAGGCCCAGGGCAAGAAAATATCCAAATTTATCCTGGGCGTTTTTTATAATTTTAAGCCCCTGGCGGATAAAAATCATAAATAACAGGATGACTCCGAGAGTGCCAAACAGGCCGAGCTCTTCTCCGATAATAGAAAAAATAAAATCGGTATGCGCCGCAGGCAGATAAAAGAGTTTTTGCTGGGAATGGCCCAGCCCCACACCAAAAAAACCGCCTGAACCTATGGCAATCTGCGACTGGATAATCTGAAAACCGCTGCCCTTAGGGTCAAGCCAAGGGTTTAAAAACGCCAGGATCCTGGCCCTGCGGTAAGGAACGCTGAAAATTAGAAAATAAACCATCGGCAGGCTGCAAAGCATCAAGCTTAAAATATACCTGCCCCGGACACCGGAGATATAAAGCATAGTCAAAACTACACCGGTCAAAGCGATAGTCGTACCTAAATCCGGCTGCAAGAGTATGAGCAAAGAAGTTGCTCCCAGGGCGCATATCGGCGGGACAAACCCTTTGAAAAGCGTCTTGATTTGTTCCCCTTTACGGCAAATAAAATCAGCTATGTAAACGATCAAGGCCAGGTTAGCAAACTCCGAAGGCTGGAAGCTAATGAATTTAAATCTGAACCAGCGCCTGGCCCCGGAAATCTCCTTACCCAAACCGGGGATAAGCACTAATATCAACAATATAAACGATGCCCAAAATAGAAAACGCGCATTCCTGCGTAATAAGTGGTAATCCACAATCATAGCCAGGAAAGTAAATACCAAGCCTACTATCAGAAAAACTAAATGCCGCTTTAGAAAATAAAAACTATCCCCATATTTTTCCCAGGCATAAATACTCGAAGAGCTGTAGATCATTACTATGCCAATGCAAACAAGCACAATTGATATGGTAAATAAATTAATGCGGGTCTTTCTAACCATGAGGTCTTGCCCTCCGGGCTAAGTCCAATACTATTCTTTTAAAAACCTCTCCCCGCTGTTCATAATCCCTGAACATATCGAAGCTTGAACACATTGGAGAGAATAATATGCAATCGCCCGGCTTAGCCTGCTCATAAGCCCTGGCTATTGCCTCTTCCAATGAATTTGTTTTTTCTATCGGGAATACTCCGTTAAGGTCCCCGGCAATTATATCCCTGGCCTCACCTATCAAGAAAGCTTTTTTAACCTTTTTTCCAGCCGCATCAAGGATTACCCGGTAACTGATTCCTTTGTGCCGGCCTCCGGCAATAAGAATTATAGGCGAAGAAATATTGCTAATCGCCCAAATTGCCGAATCCGCTGTAGTTGCTTTGGAATCATTAATAAATTTCACGCCGCCTATTTCTGTTACCTCCTCCATACGATGCTGGATACCTTTGAACTTCCGAAAAACATTAAGCATATCTTCCAATTTGATCCCCAGAATCTTACCTACAGCGATTACCGCATTTTGGTTGGGATTTAACAAACCTTCTTTATTAAAAAAAACTACTTTCGATTTAGCCTCAAGAGAGGCGGCGTTTAAAAGAGGGTCATCGGCGTTTAAAACCAGATAATCGTTTATGTCCTGATTGACAAAAATACGTTTTTTCGCATCCAGATATTCCTGGATATTATTATAACGGTCCAAATGGTTAGGCGTTAAATTAAGGATTACCGCTATCTTTGGTTTAAAATCTTTAATCGTCTCAAGCTGAAAAGAACTCACCTCAAGGACAACAAAATCACCCTTCTTCAGCTTTTTTATCTCTGCGCAAAACGGGTTACCGATATTACCGCAGACAAAAACCTTTTTTCCGGATTCTACCAGAATTCTTCCGATTAAGGTAGTAACTGTAGTTTTTCCGTTTGAACCGGTTACGGCGATAATCTCTGCCGGGCAAAGTATGCTGGCCAATTCAATCTCGCTTATAACAGTCCTGGCAAATTCCTTAGCCCAGACCACCGGTCGTGCGCAAGACGGCACGCCGGGTGAAATAATCACCATATCTGCCTGCCGGATAAACTCCTCGCTGTGCGAACCCAGCTCAACCAGGATATCTTTAGAAGAAAGCCTGGATACAAACTCCCTGGTTTGCGTATTGTCATTAATATCTGTAACACGCACATAAGCGCCCAGCTCATACAACAGGTTAGCGCAGGCAAGTCCGGAACGGGCTAAACCCACGATAGTAATATTCTTTCCTTTAAAGTATTCTTTATTACGCATAGGATAGTTTACCTGATCTTTAAGGTGACCAGGGCAAACATGGCAAGTAAACCGGCGATAATCCAAAACCTGACAATTACTTTATTCTCAGGCCAGTCCAAAAACTGAAAATGATGGTGTAGAGGCGCGATCTTAAAAATACGTTTCTTAGTCAACTTAAAACAACCCACCTGCAAGATAACCGAAATTGCCTCTAAAACAAATATGCCGCCTACGATTATAAGCAACATTTCTTTTTTGATCAATAAGGCCACTGTCCCGATAGCCCCGCCCAAAGCCAGGGAACCGACATCTCCCATAAAGATTGACGCCGGATAACAGTTGAACCATAAGAAACCCAACCCGGCACCGATGATACTGGCACAGAAAATAGTCAATTCCCCTGCACCCTTAACATACGAAACAAACAAGTAATTACTTAAATTTATATTTCCGGATATATAACAAAGCACGCTGAAAGCAACCGCTACCATAACAACAATGCCGATAGCTAAACCGTCCAACCCGTCAGTAAGATTTACGGCATTGGAGGATCCGGCGATTACCAATATGACAAACAGGATATATAAACCGTCTAGATCCAGGTTAACCCCTTTAACAAAAGGTATTTCCAGCTTAAGATTATACTGACTATCCATGATGAGAATTATGCCCAGTATCGAACCCAGGATAATTTGGCTTGAGAGTTTTACCACGGGAGACAATCCTCCGGCCTTCTTCTTTATCTGCTTTAAATAATCGTCGAGAAAACCGGTTGAGCCCAGCCAGACAGTGCTGAACAAAACAATCCAAACACAGTGATTGGTAATATCAGCCCAAAGCAGGGTTGAAATTATAACCGCTCCCAGGATAAGAATCCCGCCCATAGTTGGCGTATTTTGTTTATGACGGTGTAAATCATCAAGCTTAATACTGTCGGCCTTGTTGATCTTCTCTCCAAGCTTAAGCTCCTTTAATTTCCTGATAAGCGGAGGGCCAAAAACAAGACTTAATATGAAGGCAGTTAAAGCGGCCATTGCCGCCCGGAAAGTAATGTAGCGGAAAAGATTAAAAACGGAGATGAAATCTCTTAGCGGATAAAACAGATGGTAAAACATTAAACTTTAAAAACCTCTTCCATTTTCATCGAACGGGAGCCTTTTACCAGGATTATGTCCTTGGCTCCCGGAAAAATCTTATTAAACAACAAATCTCTTGCTTGCCGGGCAGAAGCACAGCAGAATATATTCTTACTTTTAAAACCGCGCGCTTTAGCTGCCCGGGCAGTCAGAGCGGCTAAATTGCCCACTGAAACCAGCACATCACATATATTAGTTATACTACCAGCAACCTGCCGATGCAATAATTCTTTTTGCTTGCCCAATTCAAGCATATCACCCATGATCAGGATCTTTTTTCCTTTGCACCGGGCGGCATCCAGCGCATGAAGGGCATTGTTTAAAGAAAGCGGATTAGAATTATAAGTATCATCAATAAATTTAAGCCCTTTAACTTCAATAAGTTTGAGCCTGCCTCCCGGAAAATCAAATTCCGATAACCTGGAAGCTATCTCATTATGCCCCAGGCCTAATATGCGGCCCGCAGCAATCGCCGCCAGGGCGTTGTAAACATTGTAAGCTCCCAATGTCGATAACGTAAAATCAAATTTTCGGTTAAGTTTGAATCTTACTTTTCCATCCTCTAATTTAATCCCCGAAGCCGTAAAATCGCTTTCCTCCTTAATCCCGTAACTGAATATATGCGCGTTTTTCTTTCCCCTGTTAATTAAACAGCGCAGATATTGATCATCGCCATTGAGCAGGGCTATTGCCGGTTCCGCCAGGTTATTTAATAGGCTGGATTTTTCTTTTAAGACCCCGCTGAGGTTATTTAAAAACTCCAGGTGAGACGGCCCGATGTTAGTAATTACACCGATATTTGGCCGGCCAATCCCAGCCAGATAATCGACCTCGCCGAAATGGTTAGTGCCAATTTCAACCACCGCGAAATCATTTTCTTCTTTAAGCTGGATTAATGCTTGAGGCAGGCCGACCTGATTATTTTTAGTGCCTTCATTTTTCAATACCCGGCCGCATGACGACAAAACCCAGGCGATCATATCCTTAACGGTAGTCTTGCCGTTTGAGCCGGTAACAGCAATAACCGGCTTCCTGAAATTGTCCCGTTTAAAACGGGCAAGATCGCCTAATGCCAAAGAAGTATTCTTAACCTGCACAACCGCTGTTGCCTTAGGAATCTTCAAGCCGGATATTTTCTTAACAATAACACAAACCGCCCCTGATTTTAAAGCTGCGGGAATAAAATTATGGCCGTCATAATTATCCCCCTTTAAAGCCAGGAATGCCTCTTGAGGCCCTATCATCCTTGAATCAGTGGAAATACCTATTTGACTGTCCTGAAGATTGCCCCGGACAAGCTTGCCTCCTGTGGCTTTAATTATTTCTTTTAGCGTAAACACTTCTGCACTGCCTCCCGGTCACTAAAATGTAAAACCCTGTTTTTGAATACCTGATACTCCTCATGCCCCTTGCCGGCAATAACCAGGCAGTCATCGCGTCCAATTAATTTCAAACCTGCCTGGATAGCTTTAAACCTGTCAGAAATTACGCAATAGTTGCTCTTGCATATCCCCATGCGGATATCCCTGATTATACGCAGCGGATCCTCAGAACGCGGATTATCGCTGGTAATAATAGCATAATCTGCCAGGCTGGTAACAATCTTACCCATCTTTGGCCGTTTAAGCTTATCCCGCTCTCCTCCGCAGCCAAAGATTACAATAATCTTAGCCGGCACTAAAGGCCTCAAGGCGCTGATAACATTAAGCAGGGCATCCGGCGTATGCGCATAATCCACAAAGATATTAAGCCCTTTTTTAGAGCTAAGTTTTTCCAATCTCCCAGGCACATTCTTGAATTTTTCGATAGCCGACTTGATATCTTTAAGACGCAGGCCTTCGCTTATCCCCCAGGAGATAGCTGCCAAAATATTATAAATGTTGTACCGGCCGATCAGACTCGTCTTAATCCTGGTCTTTATCCCCGGGGCAATCAACGTAAACTCGGTACCCCGCATTCCGGAATCAATATGAGCAGCCATAACCGTTGATTTATTTTTTATTCCATAACTTATCAACCGGCCGCGAATTGATTTTTTAATCCTCTGGCTATATTTATCATCATTATTGACTACCGCTACTCCGTATCTCTTAAGTAAGTTAAAAAGTTTAGCTTTCGCCAAAAAATAATTCTCCATGTTCTTATGGTAATCTAAGTGGTCCTGGGTAAGGTTGGTAAAAACCGCATGAGCAAATTTTATTCCCAAAACCCTTTCTTGATCCAGGGCGTGGGAAGAAACCTCCATCGCGCAATATTTAATCCGCTGAGCATGCATTTTAGCAAGCAATCCCTGCAGCTCCACCGGGCCGGGAGTGGTATTCTTGGCAGGAATTTCCTTGCCTTTAAAACGGTAGTTAATCGTGCCGATTACACCGCAATCAGACCCTGATTCCCTAACCATAGCCTCAATCAAATACGAAATAGTCGTCTTGCCATTAGTGCCGGTAATACCTATAACCCTAAGATTATCCGAAGGACGCCCATAAAATTCGGAAGAAATTTCCGCCAGGAAATTTCGAGTGTTTTTTACCACAAGCAGTTTTGTTTTTTCAGAAATTTTTGTTTTCGGCATTTTGCGATCTACGACCACAATAACGGCGCCATTGGCGACTGCTTCTTTAATAAAACAACTGCCATCCTGGAGGTTCCCCTTTATGGCCACAAAAACAAAACCCTTTCTTACGGTCCTTGAATTACAAGCTATTCCCTTAACTTCTACACCCGAGATCTTCATTGCGCCATTGCCCCAATCGGTATTTCATTGCCTTTAATATAACGGATAGCATCCCCTGCTACTTTCTGGAAAACAGGAGCTGCTACTACCCCACCGAAATAATATGGATGAGGCTCATCAACTGTTACGACAATTGCCAGTAAGGGATCTTCAGCGGGCGCAAAACCGATAAAAGAAGCGACAAATTTGGTATGCGAATACGCGCCATTCGGCTCAAGTTTCTGGGCAGTACCGGTTTTACCGGCAGCGCTAAATCCGGAGACCTTGGCCATTTTGCCGGTCCCCTCCTCCACAACCCCGGTAAGAATCTTCTTTATGCGCATCGCAGTATCCACGGAAATTACTTTACGGATCAATA
This sequence comes from Candidatus Omnitrophota bacterium, assembly GCA_041661605.1. Taxonomy (GTDB): domain Bacteria; phylum Omnitrophota; class Gorgyraeia; order Gygaellales; family Profunditerraquicolaceae; genus UBA6249. The sequence goes on from JBAZUE010000001.1 coordinate 651,877, forward strand.
CCGGCTTATTCTGCTTAATTATCCGGCCCTGCTTATCGCGTACCGAATCAATAATATATGGTTTCATCAATTGGCCGCCGTTGGCAATTACGGAAATTGCGCTGGCTAATTGCAAAGCAGTAACCCCAACCTCCTGCCCAATAGGAATAGCTGAAATGGATGTCTTTGACCAGGCCCTCGGAGGCTTGATCATTCCGGAGATCTCCCCGGAAAGGTCAATACCCAGCTTTGAACCAAAACCAAAAGCTTTCAAATACCGGTAAACTGTATCCGCGCCCAAGATCTGGGCAACCTTAACTGTACCGATATTGCTTGACTCCTCGATTACCTGCCGGAAAGTGAGCACCCCGTGTGAAGTATGATCATGTAAAATATGGCCTCCAACTTTATAACTTCCATTTTCGCAGAAAAATTTATCTTCCTCCGTAACCTTCTTCTCTTCTAAAGCAGCAGATGCGGTAACTATTTTAAACACAGAACCGGGTTCAAATAAATCGCAGATAGAACGGTTGCGCATGGAATCCTTATTAACAGAAGAATGGTCATTTAAATCGTAGTTAGGCCGGCTGGCCATAGCCAGGATCCTGCCCGTATGCGGGTCCATAACAATGATACTGGCGCCCTTTGCATTATAATGTTTAAAAGCTTTATCCAGTTCCCTTTCGGCTATATACTGGATAACCTCATCAATAGTCAAAACTAAATCCTGGCCGTCAACAGGCAAAACCATCTTTTCCCAGATATCCAGTTTTTTCTGCCTGGCATCGCGTAAAAAAATCGCCCAACCTGAATTTCCTTTCAGGTAACTATTAAAATCCCTTTCTATCCCCTCAAGGCCCGTGTTGTCCATGCCGCTAAAACCGATAATGTGGCTGGCCAAATAACTATTTGGATAAATACGCTTAGTTTCCTTTATGAATCCTAAGCCCTTAATCTTAAGGGCCTTTACAGCCTCAGCCTTATCCGGAGACAGCTTGCGCACCAGCCAGATGAAAGACTTTTTACGATAAAGCCTATCCTTCAGGTAAGCGCGGTCAATTCCCAATATAGGCAGGAGCTTTTCTATTATCCTGTCCTTGTCCCTATCTTTAATGGCATTGGGTTCGGCATAAAGCGAATCCATGGATAAATTAAATGCCTGGGCCTTAAGATTACAATCGTAGATCGAGCCGCGGTGCGGCTCAAGTTCCACGAATTGGTTATGTTGTTTTTTTGCTATTGAAGTTAGATAACTCGAACGGAAGAACTGGATGAAGAAAAGCCGGCCTACGCAAAACAGAAGAAAAATAAAAAAAACCAAAAATACCGCCTCGCTTCTCCGGCGATAATTGCTTATATACACTATTTTTTAAGGAGTAATAAATATTAGGGGTTAATTGTCTTTGCCTGAGCTTCCCGTTTCAGGCTAAAAATAGCCGCCAGCAAACCTTCTTTAGCCTGATTTTGATTCGCGGGCTTGATTCCACCATCCCTGGAAGTTACAACCTTGACAAAACGGTATTTGTCCGGCATCTGGAAATCACTAGTGCCGCTGATCCGGCTGCCGATATTTACCAAAGAAGAACTTTTTTTGATATTATAACTTAACGCGGTATTCTTATCAAACAATTCATTGTAAGTAACTTGTCTTCTAGAACCCAGGTAGGCCAGGCGGAAGATTTCACTCTGCTGATAAACATAAAGCAGGCAAAAAGAAGTAACAAACACTGTTACTGAGAAAAACTTGGTCATTTTCATATGCCTTATATCCTTTCAGCTGCCCTGAACTTGCTGCTGCGGCTGGAAGGGTTAGCCGCTACTTCGCTGTCTGCAGGAGTCAAGGGTTTAGCCGTAATAATATCTATTAATCCTTCGGCCTTAAGGGCCCGGAATGTATGTTTAATTACGCGATCCTCCAAAGAATGAAAAGAAATTACACATATCTTAGCTTTCTTTTTTAAAATTGCAACTGCTTTCTTAATAGCGCTTTCCAGAATCTCCAATTCCCGGTTTACGGCAATACGCACTGCCTGAAAAGTACGCGTAGCCGGATGTATGCGGTAATAACCTCTGCGGTATCTATGAGGGATAGCCCGCATTACCAAATCAGCCAATTGGCTGGTGGTCGAGATAGGCTGGTTCCTGCGTTCTTCGACTAATAAATGCGCGATGCGGTTATGCCATCGCTCCTGTCCAAAACTCCAGAGCATATGAGATATTTCATTCTCATTAAGATTATTCACCAAATCATAAGCCGATATATAACTGCTTTTATCCAGGCGCATATCCAGCGGCCCCTCCTGTTGGAAACTAAAACCCCTCTCTGCATCTTTTAGCTGGTATGTAGAAATCCCCAGGTCAAAAACTATTCCGTCTATCTTATCTATGCCGAGATTTTCCAAAACCTGGTCTACATCTACAAAATTGGCGTGTACAAATTCATAGCTGCCGCTGAATTCGCTGAGCCTCTGACGGCAGACAGCTAAAGAATCTTCATCCCGGTCTATCCCGATCAGTCTGCCTCCGGGAGTAATCCTTTTCAATATTTCAAGGCTGTGTCCGCCGGTCCCAAGAGTCGCATCCACAATAATTTGGCCGGGCTTAGGATCCAAATAATCTATAACTTCAGACAACATTACTGGTATATGCAGCTTTTCTTCTATCACTTAAACATCCATTAATTTTTCCGCAATCTCTTCGAAAGATTGCCGGCTGTTTGAATAAAATTCATGCCACTTATCTCTTGCCCAAATCTCTATGCGGTTAGAAACACCTACGATAATCACATCCCTTTTGATTTCGGCAAAATCTTTCAGGTATTGCGGAAGCAAAACCCTTCCCTGTTTATCCGGAGCAACCTCAACCGCTCCGCTAAAAAGCAGCCGGTTAAAAGTACGCGATTGCTGTTTTGTAAATGACATGGTCTTAAATTTATTTTCCTGTGAACGCCACTCCTCCTCGGAAAACATAAAAAGGCATTTATCTAAACCGCGGGTAACAAAGAATTTTTCCACGAATTGGTTCTTAGCGGTCTCACGAAATTTGGCAGGCAAAATCAGGCGGCCTTTACGGTCTATTGAATGTTCGAACTCACCGTAAAACATTTTTTCCTCTCTTCCACTTTACTCCACATTTATCCACTTAATATGCAAAGTATAGACAAAATACTCCCTTTTGTCAAGAAAAAAATTTCCTAACATATATAAAATACAATAAGTTGTATACTGGAGCTGTCAAGGGGCCAAGCTATTGTGGTACCTAACGATAACCCTGCAGGATCCTACGGGAGGAAGTTATATCTTTTTTGATTTGAACGGATAAATCTTCTATAGAAGCAAATTTTTTATCGGCCCGGATTAATTTTACGAATTGGATCTCCAGGAACCTTCCGTATATCTTTTTATTAAAATCAAATATATGCACTTCAACCTGAATATGTTTTTCTCCTATACTGACTGTCGGCCTGCTTCCGATATAACAGATCCCGTCATATTTATTGCCGGAGAATATAACCTGTACCGCATAAATTCCCTCCGGAGGAATAACTTCATGATGAGGATTAATATTGGCTGTAGGGAATCCTAAAACCCTGCCAATCCTGCTGCCCCTGACTACCGAGCCTAAAACGCTCACCCTGCGGCCAAGCAGCTTTTCTGCTTCTTTAATTTTAGAACTTCTGATCAATTTTCTTATCGCTGTGCTGCTGATCGGCCGTCCATTAGATTTGATAACTTTAAATTTTTTAAGAATAAAATCATTTTCTTTAGCCTCACTGGATAACAATTTATAATCGCCCAGTGCGCCTTTTCCAAAATGGAAGTTTCCTCCGATATAAACAAACCGGGGGCGGATTTTTCTAACCAGTATCCTGGAGATAAAATTAGCTGCGCTCATTTTTGCAAAACTCGGGCTGAAATTAATTACAATGCAGACGTCTACGCCTAACTCGGAAATTAATCTCAAACGGTGCTTTAAAGAATACAGGCTTCTTTCTTTCTGCGGATGGGGGAAGAAAGTCAACGCCATACTTGTACCTTTGATCTTTTCCGCTTTTTTGACTGCGGACTTTAGTATATTGCGGTGTCCGCGATGTAAACCATCAAAAACCCCCAAAGCTACTACGGGGTTTCTAAACCTGCGGATTTTATTTATCCTGGTAATAACGATCATCGTGATTATCTTAAAACCTTCCGGATGCTGGCCAAGACTTTTTTAATAATTTGGTTAATATCTCCAAGCGGGGTGCAGCCTGCGGCGTTTTTGTGCCCGCCTCCCCCAAAAAGCGCGGCTATCTTATTTACATCAACTTTGCCATGGCTCCTTAAATTAATACGCACCCGGCTGTCATCTTTTAAGCTTTCTCTGAACAGGACCACAACTTCCACCCCTTTAATCGCCCGGGCAAAGCTCAAAAGCTGGTCTCCTAAATCCATGGAGATAACACTGTTTTTTAACAAACCCCTCTTAAGTTTAAAATACGCTATTTTACCCTGCGCAGAAAAATTTATCCTTGGCAGCAATTTAATTAATAACTTCGTTTCAGCCAAAGCAAAGTTTTCATAAACATACCGGTAAATAAGCGGGACATTGATATCAAATTTCAAAAGTTCAGCAACCGCCAGATGGGTAAAACTGGAGGTATTGGAATACCTGAACGAACCTGTATCTGTCATCATGCCGGTATACATACAGATAGCTTCAGGCTTATTAATAGGCAGAAGCATTTGTTTGTAAATACGATAAATCATCTCTGAACAAGATGAAGCATGCGGGTCAACCCAATGCAGATCCCCAAAACCCTGGTTACTGATATGATGGTCAATATTTAGAACGGGCTTGCTGTCTTTATTCAACCGCCAAACATCTCCGGTACGTTTCAAGTCAGCGCAATCCAAAACCACCATACAATCAAACTTTATGCAAAGCGATCTATCGTCTAACTTGCGTATTTTATTTACTCCCGGCATAAATTCGTGGCCGTAAGGAATACCGTCTTCATTCACAATTATACCCTGCTTGCCTAATTTTCTAATCAAGGCGTAAAAAGCAAGTTCTGCGCCTAAAGCGTCCCCCTCTAAACTGGTGTGCGCTGTGATTAAGAAATTATTATATTTTTTTATGCCTGCGCAGATTTCTTTTAGCCCCACTGCTCTGCCCGTCCTTTCCCGTGTTTGGCCCAGCCGTGTCTTTAGGAACATCCAGAGGCTGGTCCAATTCCTTTATTTTGTTTAATACCTCTTCAATCCTTACGCTGTACTCAGTTGAATGATCCTCATGGAAGATCAGCTCAGTGGCAAAACGCAGATTAATCCTCTGGGCAACCAGGCTGCGGATATAGCCTAAAGCAGAATCTAAGGCCAGCTTGGTCTTTTTACAATCCTCATCTTTACCCAGGACGCTGTAAAAAATCTTGGCGTTCCTTAAATCCTTAGTCAATTCCACCCGGGTTATGGTAACAAAACCTATGCGCGGGTCTTTAAGTTCATCATGGATAATCAGGCTTACTTCTTTCTTTATTGCTTCTTCGACACGTTCTTTTCTAGACATTTTATTCCACTCCGTTATTATGCTATATTTTTTACTAATTTCCCGGCCAAGGCAAGCTCTTCCTGACGGCTGCTTACTTTTCCATTGAGCTTTGCTGCCAGCACCCTGTTTAATATCTTCTGATACTCCGGCCCAGGCAAAACGCCCATCCGGAGTAAATCATCCCCTGATATACAAAGGCGCAAATCATTGTAAACCTTGAGGAAATCTGCGGTATATTTCTTAATCACGCTGTCATGAGAAACAGAACGCAGCAGGATAATTGCCTCAAAGTCTAAAGGTTTAAGTAAAGCAAAAATCTGCCCCGGGCTAATCCGTTTATTTCTTAAGCGCCTGATAAAATTCTGATTAATTTTACGGCAGTTGACGATCTTCTTTTCTTCCTTTTTAGACAGCCCCAGTTTCCGGGCGATCTTTCTTACTTGAGCCAAAGTAAGCGGACTCAATAAGGCGGCGAAATAAATAAGCCAAGCCTCAAACTGTTTATGAAAGGGGAAATCTTGCATAAACCAGGCAATCTCTTTATTAATCGACTTGAATAAATCATATGCAGGTTTAGCCGGCTTTAGTTTATCGCTGATAAAGGAGATCCCCCCTAAGGCACAAAGCTGCTTAATCTGCGCTGATGGATTATTTTCTTTAAACATCAATATCAGCTCATCGCGCATCCGGTGAGGATTCACTTTCTCCAATAAGCCTGAATTTACAGCGTCTTTTAGAAGAGAAAGTGTTTTAGGCTCAATTTTAAAATTATAGCGCTGCTGGAAACGGATGGCTCTTAAGATACGCGTAGGGTCATCCTTAAAACTCAAATCATGCAGAACACGGATTTCACCTGCCGCCAGGTCATCTTTACCGCCAAAGATATCAATTAATTTCTGGCTGCCTTCAGAAAGACTAAACGCCATGGCATTAATAGTAAAATCGCGCCTGGATAGATCCTCCTTAAGCGATCCCGGGCTTACCACCGGCAACGAAGCGCTAAACGGATAAATTTCTTTACGCGTAGTGGCAATATCCACTTTCAGCCGATGATCCAGGATTAAAGTGGCCGTACCGAACCTTTCATGCCTTATCAATCCGGAATGCAATCTCTTAGACAGAACCTCGGCAAACTTGATACCATTGCCTTCAACGGTTATATCTAAATCCCAATCCTTAACACCTAAGATAAGGTCGCGGGGAAAACCACCTACCAGATATGCCGGCATATTAGTTTCTTTAGAAACCTTTCTTGCCAACGCGATTAGGTATTTTACTTCTTTGGGTAATTTCTTTAAGTATTCTCTCATTTGTATTTACGGCCTGGGATGAAACATCTTATGGATTGTCTTAAGCCTCTCTTTATCTATGTGCGTATAAATCTGCGTAGTAGAAATATTAGAATGCCCGAGCATCTCCTGGACTGAACGCAGGTCCGCCCCTCTTTCCAGTAAATGCGTAGCGAATGAATGCCTTAATGTATGCACTTTTATCGGCTTCTTGATCTTAGCTTCTTTGGCATATTGTTTGATTAATTTCCAAACAGATTGCCGGGATAATTTATTTCCGGAGCGGTTGAGAAAAAGAAATTCCGATGTTTTATTCTTCAGGAAATCCGGCCGGCTGAATTCCAGGTACCTTTTGATATTACTGATCGCTTTTTTCCCCAGGGGGATAACCCTTTCTTTATTGCCTTTTCCGATACAGCGTAAGAAACCGATATCCAGATTCACGCTATTGACTTTAAGGTCAGTGGATTCAGACACGCGCATGCCTGTGGCATAAAGAGTCTCCAGGATTGCCTTGTCCCTGGCGCCCTGGCGAAGCCGCACATCAGGCTGGCTGATCAACGCCTCTACTTCATTCAAAGAAAGGGTATCCGGAATCTTCTTCCATAATTTTGGAGAGTCGATCAAAGTCGTAGGGTCAACCTTTAAAACTCTTTCTCTGGCCAGAAAACGGTGGAACATACGTATAGCTGCAAGCCTCCGGGAGATACTCGTAGGAGAAATACCCTTTTCTTTCTCAAAAAGCATGAACTCAATGATATCGTTTTTTAAAACTTTTGAAAGAGCGTTTATGCCGCGCTTAATCATAAAGTCCAAATAAATATTTAAATCTTCCCGGTAGGCAATAATGGTATTCTTGGCCAGCCCGCGCTCAACCGAAAGATAATCCAGAAATGAATCGATAAGTTCTTTCAATTTAACCTATAAATGGGTTATTAATCTTTTCTCTGCCTATAGTAGTTGCCGGTCCATGCCCCGGATAAACCTTTGTTTGGCCGGGCAGCACGAATAATTTTTCTTCTATTGATTTGTTAAGCAGATATTGGCTGCCTTCCGGCAGGTCGCAGCGGCCTACCCCGCGGCAAAATAATGTGTCTCCGGTAAAGACAATATCCGCCTGCGGCTTTTTCATCAAAAGCCCGATACCTCCCGGAGTATGCCCCGGCAAATGTAAAACCTCTAATTCAAGACAATCTAATTTAATGATTTCCTTGTCTTCCAAAACCTTGATTTCAGATCTTACTTTATAGGGCAAGGCGAAACTGGCGGAAAGATTTTTACCTGCGTTTTCAAGCATCGCTAAATCCTGCTTATGCGCATAAACACAAACCCCAAATTCATCATCGCCTCCGATATGGTCATAATGACCGTGGGTGTTGATCACTATTGCCGGTCTTAATTTATGCCTGTCCAATACAGTTTTTATTTTAGGCGCCTGGTCTCCGGGGTCAATAATAATAGCCTCCCCGGCTTCTGCGCAGGCAAGTATGTAACAATTGACTTGCATTGGACCAACAATAACGGTTTCCAGGATCATTTTAGGTAATTCTTGATTTTTGGATAAATAAACCTTTGATGGATATCGGACTTGATACCTTCGGCGATATGAAGGTTGCCGTTGTCATTTGTTCCGTAAACATCACTCTTTATGGAAGCCAGCAGGTCAGCCGATTTACCGATATACAAATCAAGATTCTTCTGCATTTCCTCTACCAGCATATTCTTCATATTGGCCAGATTCTTTAACGCCTCCTGAGCGCAATCTATCTTCTTTTTCAGGCTCAACTTCTGAGTAAGCGCATTCTCCAGCTCATCCTGCCAGGATTTCCAAAAAAGAAAATGCTGCCGATATAGCTCTTCCTTGGTCATATTTGGTCCTTTATATTCTTCAGGGACAAGAACCATTTCAACGGCCTGATCAGATTTCTTGGATTTACGGGTAAATTTACGAGTAAAGGATTCGCACCCTGTCAAATCTAACAATAAAGAACAAAACAACAGAATTAGGAATATCTTCTTCGATCTCATCTAATCATCTCCTTGAATTCTTCTTCACCAATAATCTTTACCCCCAGTTCCCTGGCTTTATTAAATTTTGTCCCTGCGTTTACCCCTGCTACCAGAATGTCAGTCTTGCTGCTTATGCTGGAACCCGGCACGCCTTTAGAACGACGCACCAGCTCTTCTGCTTCTGCGCGTGAAAATCCGGTCAACTCTCCGGTAAAAACCACTGTCTTGCCTGTCAATTTGTTAATCTTGAAATTTCCGGGGAACTGGCGCATATTAACTCCGGCATCTTTTAAATCCTGGATCAACTTCCTGGTCTGCTTAAGATTAAAATAGTTCAGAATGGATCCTGCCATAACCTGGCCTATCTCCGGGATACTGTCTAAATCTTCCAATCTTGCCTGCATAAGCTTTTGCATATCGGAAAATTCTTCAGCCAGTGTATACGCAGCTTTCTGCCCCACATGACGTATACCCAAAGCAAAAATCAGCCGCGCCAAAGACTGCTGCTTGCTCTTTTCAATGGAACTTAATAAATTATTAGCTTTCTTTTCTTTAAACAACTCCAGCTTCAATAAATTCTCCAGCCTGAGTTTATAAACATCCGCTAAACTTTTGAGCAGCTTCAAGCTTACCAGCTGGTTGATTACCGCCTCACCCATCCCTTCGATATCCAGGGCATCACGGCTGGCGAAGTGTAAAAGCGCCCGTTCCAGCTGCGCGGGGCAATCAGAGTTAATGCAGCGATAAGCCACATCCTCCTCTTTTTCTTTAACAATCCTCTCCCCGCAAGCAGGGCATTTTACAGGAATATTATAAGGCTTCCTGCCTTTTTGCTCCACCACTTTTACCACTTTCGGGATTACATCTCCGGCCCGCTCAATGAGCACCCGATCGCCTTCCCGCAGCCCCAACCTCTCTATCTCATCAAAATTATGCAAAGTAGCGTTGCTGATAATCACTCCGGAACACTCCACCGGTTTAAGTTCAGCAGTCGGGGTTATTACTCCTGTGCGGCCGACATTAACTTTAATTGAAATTAATTCAGTAGTTGCCTGCCGGGCGGCAAACTTATAGGCCACTGCCCAACGCGGGCTTTTAGCAGTAAAACCCAAGTCCTTCTGTTGAGTAAGGTCATTTAGCTTAACCACCACCCCGTCAATTTCATAGCTTAATTCATCCCGCTTCTGTTGCCACTTATTGCAATATACGATTACTTCATCTATATTACGGCAAAGCGCAGAATGCATGTTCGTGCGCACCCCCCAACCCTTAAGCCTGGTTAAAAAATCCCATTGAGTACGTATGGGATGGTTATGATACGCGCCCAAAGAATGCGCGAAGAAATTAAGGTGCCTTTTAGCGACAATGTTACTATCCAGTAATTTTAAAGAACCGCTGGTGGCATTGCGGGGGTTGGCAAATAAAACTTCACCATTATCCATACGATCCTTGTTAACCTGCGAGAAATCTTTCTTCTCCATGTACACTTCACCGCGGATTTCAATAAAGTCCGGGATATTTTTACCCAATAGAGCCAAAGGAATAGCGCGGATTGTTTTTATGTTGGCGGTTACCTCTTCGCCCATCTGCCCATCCCCGCGCGTTGCCCCCACCATAAGCTTGCCTTTTGAATAAGTCAAGTTAGCGCTTACCCCGTCAATTTTAAGTTCAACCACATACTCATAAGTGCCTAAACCTTTGCGCACACGTTCATCCCAGATGGCTAATTCATCAATAGAATAAGTATTATCCAGTGAGAACATTCCGACTTTATGTTTTACCGTCTTAAAACCCGGACTTATACCCGAACTCAGACGCTGGCTGGGAGAGTCATCAGTGCGAAACTGCGGGTTTTGATCTTCAAGCAACTTTAGCCTGCGCATTAAATCATCATACTCTTTATCAGAAATAAGCGGCTGGCTTAAAACATAATAGGAATAATCATGTTTTCTTATTTTTTCTTTTATCAACTCAATTTCTTTTTTGATTTGGATAGGCATTTTAGCAATTCAATAAAGATTAGAATATAATTTGAAAACTGCGGGATTTTCCGCTTTGTCTTTCGGCAGGCAGGCAGCCAGGCTGCCATTCAGTGTTTGCTTCTTCGATATAACGGGAAAAATGCTGGTTGATTTGTTCGAGAAAATTGTTCAAGATATCTTCTTCAGCTTCTGCCGATACTTCTACGCGGCCGTCGTTTAAATTTTTAACCCAGCCGCAGACCTTCAAGGAATTGCCAATATCCTGCACGGTATAACGAAAACCTATACCCTGTACCTTGCCTGAGTAATAAATATGCAGTTGCTTTTTCATAGCAGAAATCCTTACTCGTGCTTACTGGCAAGGATTTACTTGTTTGCTTCGCAAGCAAGTATTTCGCTGACAACTTATAAATTTATTCCTTGCTCGTATTCCTCGCAAGGATTAAATTCGCGGACGGCTTCGCCTACACTTTATGTCGCCTACGCTCCATAAAGTGTCCGCTCATTTAAGTCGGGGCGACAGGACTTGAACCTGTGACCTCAGCGTCCCGAACGCTGCGCTCTACCAAACTGAGCCACGCCCCGTATTACATTTTGCAATTTTCACACTAGTGAACACTGGCGCAATTCAAATAAGCGCCAGGTGCCGATTAGCGTTGGGTGCCGTAAAATATTTAATAAAATAGTATACCAGAAATTACTAGTTTACGCAATAACAGAAAGAATTAAACAGAAGCTTTCTTGGCAAGAATATCAAATTCCACGTTCAATTTATCAGACGGGCCCTTAAAACTTAAAGTTGTATTCTTGAGGGTATGAGGAATGACATAAACACTAATGAGATTCGCCCGCCTCTGCGCTAAAGTGAGACTTATCCCATCCAGGGATATCGACCCCTTAGGCAGACAGTAGCGCATAAAACTTGTTGGAATCGCGATTTCAAATGCCAAATTACCATTGCGCAGGCCTTTTCTGCGTATCAGACCTAAACAATCAATATGCCCGGTGACAAAATGTCCGGACACCTTATCTCCAAGCCTAAGACTACGTTCAAGGTTTACTTCTTCGCCTATTCTAAGTAAACCCAGATTTGTTTTCCCTGAAGTTTCGGCCATAACTTCGAAATTAAATAAATCTTTATCAAAAGAAGCCACCGTCAGGCATACTCCATTAACTGCGATACTGTCTCCAACCCCGGCATCTTGCAGCGTTTTATGCGCTAAAATCTCAAGCACCATAACCCTGCCTTGCCGCATAACTCTTTTAACTTTACCTAATTCCTCGACTATTCCGGTAAACATTTATCTTATATTTGCCTCAATGAGCAAGTCCTCACCTAAACGCCGGATCTTGACCTGGCCAAGTTTTATTGCCTGGTCTGCGCGTTTTACCCCCTTACCCATTACCGATGAAACAGCACCCTTACCGCCGATAATTTTAGGGCTGGTAAAGAATAATATCCTGTCTACCAGTCTTTCATCAAAGAGCGAGCCGACAAGGGTGCCTCCGCCTTCAACAATAATATTGCTGATTTGTAACCGGGCTAATTTCTTAAGGGCATCACGCAAATTAACCTGGCCTTCCTTTTCTTTAACCTCCAGGATTACAGCTTTTGCCGCAAGGCTATTGCGGTTTTCTGTCTCCTGGCCCGGCTTGCTCGGTAAAGTTACTATAATTACCTTACCTGCCCCTGAGAAAATATTGGAATTCTCAGGCGTGCTTAAATTACTATCTATTATTATTTTAATTAACTGCTTCTGCGGTGAAACGGCATTAAGACGGGGATTATCACGCAACACGGTGTTTACCCCTACCATAATCGCATCGTAATCCTTGCGTATCTTATGCGCAAAAACCCGCGACTTATCAGAAGTGATCCATTTGGAATCACCGGTAAAGGTAGCGATACGTCCGTCAAGCGACTGCGCAACTTTAACCGTGACAAAAGGGATACCGGCGGTAATATATTTTATAAAAATAGCATTGATCTTCTCTAACTGCTCGCTTAATACTCCGAACCTTACTTTGATATTATTCTGCTTAAGCGACAAAACACCTTTTCCGTTATTCAAAGGGTTGGGGTCTATCATGCCTACAACCACCTCTTTTATGCCGCTCTGGATTATACGGTTAACACAAGGAGGGGTGCGCCCCGTATGCGCGCAAGGCTCAAGCGTAACATACAAGCTGGCCCCTTTTGCATTTTTCCCCGCTTCATCCATAGCGATGATCTCAGCATGCGCCAGTCCGGCTCTAGCGTGAAAACCCTTACCGATAATCTTTCCGTTTTTTACCACCAGCGCGCCTACCAAAGGGTTGGGAAAAGTCTTGCCCCTGGCTTTAAGGGCTAACTTTAAAGCCATCTCCATATAATATTCATCGGTTTTCTTGATCATCTTCTACTCTGGCGTAATTTCTCCACCAGCTCAATAGGTATTTTAATCGCCCCTAATTTTATTTCAGGTTTTACGCTGCCGTGAAAATCCGAGCCCCCGGTAACCAAAAGATTAAGTCTTTTAGCCAAATCCAGGTAAAAATTAACCATAGACTGGGAATGCTCGGGATAATAAACCTCTATACCTTGTAATCCATAACTGGAAAATTCTTCAATCAACTCGTCATTATGCATTATATAAGGATGCGCCAAAACAGCTACCCCTCCGGCCCCCTTAATCAGGTTTATCGCCTCAAGAGGAGAAAGATTAAACCCTAAAACATATGCAGGAGATTTATCCCCTATGTATTTACGGAAAGCTTCAGCCGTAGTAGCAACCCAACCTTCTTTAACTAAGGCCCGGGCAATATGCATCCTGCCTGCGGTACCTTTCCCGGAAATATCAAAAACAGACTGGGGGTTAAGGTTTACCCCCTGTTCTCTTAAATTATTTACAATTTTATAAATGCGTTCAATGCGGTTATGCTGTACTAATTTTAACTTATCAAGCAATGCCTTATCCTTACAATCAATAAAATACCCCAGCATATGGATCTCCTGGTTCTCATATTGCGCAGTTAACTCAATACCCGGGATAATCTCTAAATCCGAGCCCTGCGCCGCTGCCTGGGCCTGGGGAATAGCCTCTACAGTGTCGTGGTCAACTATGGCAACCGCTGAAAATCCACGGGCCAGGCCTTCCTTAACCAACTGCTCGGGCGTAAATGTTCCGTCGCTCTTAGAGGTATGCACATGTAAATCAGCGTATCTCACCCCGCACCTTCCTTATTGTTTATACATTGGATCCTTACGCCTTTTAACGCCTTAATACAAAAAGGATAAGGTCATTTTTCTTTTTCGATTTTTATTTGATCCAATATGGCATTGACAAACTTGCCAGATTCAGACCCGGAATATTTCTTGGCCAGCTCTACTGCTTCATTTATCGTTACTTTCGGAGGGATATCCTCGCGGAAAATAAGCTCAAAACAACCCAACCGCATAATATTACGGTCAACAAAAGCCATACGTTCGAGCTTCCAGTTTGCCGCATATTTACTGATCTTTTCATCAATCTCCTGCATATGCTCGACTACCCCCTTGAGCAGCTCTGCGGAAAAATCCTTAAGTTCAGCAGAAATATTTTCCTGGTCATTAGACAACCAGAAACTGTTCAGTATATCCTGCCAATTGCCCCGGGTGATATCCGCCTGATAGAGCATTTGCAATACATATTCACGAGCCTTAGTACGTTTTCTCATTAATCGGATTTAGGTTATTACTTCAACTGCCCTGTTAAATTCACCATCTCAATAGCCGAAAGCGCAGCATCGCGGCCTTTATTGCCATCTTTAGAACCTGCGCGTTCTACTGCCTGCTCGATACTATCTGCCGTAATAATACCAAAGATAACCGGAACGCCGCTATCCAAAGAAACCTTGGCTACGCCTTTTGCCACTTCAGAAGCGATATAATCAAAGTGCGGAGTCGCCCCGCGGATAAGCGTCCCCAAACAGATTAAGGCGTCAAATGATTTAGCTTTAGCCATTTTCTGCGCGACCATAGGAACCTCAAAAGCCCCGGGAACCCAAGCCACGGTAATATTTTTGTCATCTGCGCCGTGCCTTATCAATGTATCGATACATCCGCTTACCAGCTCCTTGGTCATAAAATCATTAAACCGAGAAGCCACCAACCCAAAAGATTTTCCTTTTGCCAGTAAATTCCCCTCAATCACTTTTACCATCTTGCTCCCCCTTCTCTTTTTAGATGTCTAAATGATGCCCCAACTTCTCTTTTTTTGTTTTAAGGTATTTATAATTCTCTGCGTTAGGTTCTATCTCTAAAGGCACCCGCTCAGAAACCTTCAGGCCATAACCTTCCAGGCCGACAATCTTACGCGGGTTATTAGTCAGCAACTTTATCTGCTTAATCCCTAAATCTACAAGGATCTGGGCGCCGATACCATAATCGCGCAGGTCAGCCTTATGCCCTAGCGCTTCATTTGCCTCAACAGTATCCATCCCTTTATCCTGAAGGTTATAAGCACGCATTTTCTCCACCAGGCCGATTCCCCTGCCCTCCTGGTTCATGTAAAGAATTACCCCTTTTTTCTCAAGGGAGATAATCTGCATAGCCCTCTCTAATTGCCTGCCGCAATCGCAGCGCAATGAACCAAAAACATCCCCGGTCAAACACTCCGAATGCACACGCACCAATATCGCTTCGTCTGACCAACTGCCGATACAAAGCGCTATATGCGTTTGGCCGTTAGTCTTATCCCGATAGATAATTAACCTGAACTCGCCAAATTTTGTAGGCAGCTTAGTCTCTACTATAGTTTCAACCAACTTTTCTTTTCTGCGGCGGTATTCGATAAGGCTGGCAATAGTGCAAATCTTTAAATTATGTTTCTTGGCAAACTCCATGAGCTGCGGCAGGCGGGCCATAGAACCGTCATCATTCATAATCTCGCAAATCACTCCTGCCGGATAAAGCCCGGACAGGCGCATCAAATCCAGGCTTGCTTCGGTATGACCTGCCCTGACTAAAACACCGCCGCGGCGGCTTCGTAAAGGAAAAATATGCCCTGGCCGCGCCAGGTCTTCCGGCCTGCTTTGGCCGTTAATTAAAACTTCAATTGTCCTGGCCCGGTCATAAGCAGAAATGCCTGTAGTTACCCCTTTGGCGGCATCAACAGAAATCATCCAGGCAGTCTTAAAAGGATCCTCTGCGTTGGCCTGCAGGGTATTTTTTAGCATGGGGTCAAGCTCGAGCAAACGCAGCCTCTCCTCCTCCATGGGCACGCAGATAAGCCCGCGGCCAAACTTGGCCATAAAATTTATATCTCCGGGCTTAACAAACGAAGATGCCATTATCAGGTCACCTTCATTCTCGCGGTCTTCATCATCAACCACGATAACCATCCTGCCTGCTTTCAAATCTTCAATAATTTCAGATATACTGTTGAACATCTATTGGCTCCAATAAAGAAACAACCCAAAGATAATCTTTGGGCGCATTGATTTTAATCTTCTCCCTTCTGGACTTTCGCCTACGCATACAGCACCCCGCGCTAATTTGATTTGCGCGGGTGGCCATCCGTATGGCACCATCGGCCCTGGAATTTCACCAGATCTGCTGGCGTTAAAATTTTAAACGCCTGCTCGCGGGCTTTACCGCCGGTAAGGATTTTCACCTTGCCCTAAAGATTAATTACGTGTTATTTTAGCAGAAAAACCGGGCTTGTCAATACAATTAAAAACAGCTATAATAGGAACAATGCCGGAAAGAATATTATCTAAAATTCATAAGCAGTTGCTTAGCCAGGGGAAAACTATCGCCATTGCCGAATCCTGCACCGGAGGCCTGCTTTGCGCTGAATTGACTAAGAACCCGGGAGCCTCAACCTATTTTCTCCTGGGAGTTATTACTTACAGTAATGATTCTAAGAAAAAAATACTGCAGATTCCCGCAAAATTTATCTCTAGATATGGCGCTGTTTCCCCTCAGGTGGCGATATCAATGGCAGAGAACATCCGCAAAAAAACAAAAGCGGATTTAGGTATCAGTATAACCGGAATTGCCGGGCCGGGCGGCTCAACCGTAAATAAACCGGTAGGCACTGTTTTTATCTGCCTATCCGCAAAGAAAAAAAATACCTGCCGGTTATTTTATTTACAGGGAAACCGCCGGAGTATACGAAATAAAGCCACTCAAGAGGCATTGCGTTTATTATGCGCGCATTTATCGCTATAGAACTTTCGGCAGGAGTTAAAGACTCCATTTCCAGGATACAAGAAAAATTAAAAACTGAGCCGCTTAAGATCAACTGGGTCAAACCGCAAAACCTTCATCTCACCCTAAAATTCCTGGGGGATATCTCCCCTGAACAACTAAGTAGAATCAAACAAATAATTTCCGGGATAACAAAAACTCCCGGCTTTAGAATCAAACTAAATACCTTGGGCGTCTTCCCTGATATGGCCGCAGCACGGATAATCTGGATAGGAGATAATCAGCCGACTTTAGAGTTAAAACAACTGGCAGAACAATTGGAAATAAAACTAGAAATTTCCGGTATAGCCCGGCAGCCGAAGCCTTTCAGCGCGCATATTACCATCGGCCGCATAAAATCCCGCCTTCTTCTTTCTGATTTACAAAAAGTTATCGATAAAATAAAAAGAGATATGGAAGGAACAAATTGGGAATTTGATTGCAGTAAGGTTACTTTATTTGAAAGCACGCTTGGCCCGGGCGGGCCGGCTTATACGATGTTAGATCAGTTTAACCTTAAGATTAACTGAAGCACGATATTGGCATAGATACCAGCGACCAAATCATCCCCCATTACTCCGATTGCTCCGTGCATATTCTGCAGCCTTCCTGCGGGATATGGCTTAAGCGTATCGAGGATACGAAAGATAAGAAAAGCTAAAACAATTATCTTCGGCTCAAGCGGCATAAAGCTAAGAGCAATAAGCATGCCCATCACTTCATCGATAACAATACAACCAGGGTCCTTCCTCTTTGATAGCTGTTCCGCCTGCCCGCTGGTTAATAATCCTAAGATCATTACACAAAAGACAAATATAAAATAAAGAAACCAGTTAGTGCCGCCAAACAGATAGAATATACCTACCCCGGCGATACTGCCGAATGTTCCCGGGATCAAAGGCAGGTAACCGACAAAAAAGAAGGTACTGATTATTCTGACCAGAAAATTATTCAATGCGGTAAATCTCATAAGCGGGTAATTATTTTGCGGTTTTCCCAAAGGTATGACAACCCTGAATAAAGCGTCAGGCCCACGGTAAGCAACATAAGACAAAATATACCCTGGCGGAAGATTTTCTCCCAGGCGGGATTCCAGGTAGAATACCTAAGCACTATTTCCTTAAGCAGAATAAAACCAAGAATAGTAAATATCACCGCCATCTGCAAGACTGTTTTATGTTTTCCGGCGCGTGCGGCGGAAAGTACCTTGCCTTTATTTAAAGCAAAAAGACGCAAGGATGTAATCATAATCTCCCGCGCGATAATAATCACAAACATCCAGGCATCAATAAGCTGTAATTGCACAAACGCCGCAAAAGCTGCCAGCACCAAGATCTTGTCAGCGATAGGATCCATAAGCCTGCCAAAATCCGTAACCATATTCCTGCGCTGGGCGATCATGCCGTCAAATAAATCAGATAACGCCGCAAGGATAAAAACGATTAAACTGGCTACCTTAGGCCAAAGCCCCTGGCAAAATAAAAAAAACATAAATACAAAAGTTAATAAAATACGCGACATGGTTAAACGGTTGGCAAGATTCATTATGCTACCTCCCCTACTAAGTCATATTCCAAAGTATCTGTTATTTTAACTTCCACAAACTCACCTCTTTTTAGCAAACGTTTGGAATTAACATAAACCAGCCCGTCTACCTCCGGTGCATCCAGCTGGCTGCGCCCGATATAAGCGCCATCCTGCTCTTCTTCAATAAGCACACGCATGCTCCTGCCCAAAAACCTGGAATTTAGCTCAGCGGATACTGCCTGCTGGGCTGCCATAATAGCATCAAACCTCTTTTGTTTTAGCTTTTGGGTAATTTGTCCCCTAAAGCCATAGGCGGCAGTATCTTCTTCCCGGGAATAGATAAATGCCCCTAACCTCTCAAATTTTATTTCTTTCACAAAATTTAACAACTCTTCAAACTCTTTATCCGTTTCAGACGGAAAACCTACGATAAGCGAGGTGCGTAAACAAACCCCGGGGATAACCTTTCTGATTTTATCAATTAAAGAAACTATCTCTTGTTTAGTAATCAAACGATTCATAAGCTTCAGGATACGATTGTTAATATGCTGTATAGGCAAATCGATATATTTACATACCTGTTCATTCGCCCTGACTAATTCCAGCAATTCATCGCTTACTCGCTCAGGATTTAGATATAAAAGACGGATCCAGCCGATATCAGGCGCATTACGGATTATTTTTTTTAAAAGCCCGGCTAATTGGCTCTTGCCGCATAAATCCAGCCCATAGCCGGTAATATCCTGTCCGATGATATTAAGCTCGGATATCTTTTCCCGGTTAAAACGTTTTACCTTCCGGATTATCGAGCTCTCATCCAGGCTGTTAAGCTTGCCTTTAATCTTAGGGATGATACAATAGCTGCAGTTATTTACACAGCCTTCGCATATTTTCAAATAAGCGTAGTGTTTCGGTGTTAAAGCAAACCTTTTTGTTTCATGGTTGAGTCCAAGGGCCCCCACGAAGGCGTCTATCTCCGGCAGCTCTTTATTTAAATCTTTGTAACGCTGGGCAAGGCAGCCATAAACAATTATTTTCTTAAGTTTCCCCTTCTTTTTAAGCTCTATCAAATCCAGGATAGCATCAACCGATTCACGCCTTGCCTCTTCAATAAAAGCGCAGGTATTCACCAAAACCACTTCGGCTTCCGCGATATCATCAACTATAGAATAACCCTTGGAATTAAGCCGGCCAAGCAAGCTTTCGGAATCCACCAGGTTCCTCGGACAGCCTAAACTCAATACCCCCAACTTCTGTTTCATCGGGAGATTTTTAACCCCTCTTTGCTAATAATGATATTCTTTAAAGACTGTCCGCGCCGCCCAAGTTTGGTAAAACGCTGATCATTAACCTGCAATTCTATTGCCCCGGCATCTCCGAGAGACAATTCGATTCTTTCTTTAGCCTGCCAGGTTTCGGATCTGCCGCGGCCAAGCACCCCATGAAAAACAACTTTGCCGTCTATCTTTGCCGAAACCCAGGATTTATCACGGGCAAATATCCCAAATATAAAACCCTGAGTAAAATCTTTCTGAACCTTATCCTGCTTAGGGATGTTTTTTACCGAAGATTTATTTATTGTTTCTTTGGGCAGGAGTTCACGGGTAATTTTAGTCTTTTGAACAGGCATAGAAATCCTGGCTTTTGCCGGGGCATTCCTGTGCCAGGAAGAAACCAGCTTAACCAGTTTACCCGCTAAGAATATAGAAACAACCACGATTACCGCAAATAAAATTATTTTCTTAAATCCCTCCGAAGGCCTGATCGCGCTAAGCTTAACCGCAACCTCTTTAACCAAAGCAGGTTTTTTCTCAACACGCTCTCCTATATCCCTGCCAACTGCGGCATTTAATACCGGCTTATGGGGCTGGATAGTTTCACCCAAATACTCTTTAAGATCAAGCCCAAGGTAATTACAGTAAATCTTAATAAAACCCTTAAGATAAATCGGGTTTAAATTAGAAATGCTATCGCCTTCAATCGCACGCAAGACATTAATATGGATTTTAGTCTTTTTTTGGATATCCTCCAGGCTCAAGCCCCTTTCCTGGCGGATTTTCTTTAACCGGGAACCGGCTGTTTCAATGTTCATGTTTTACCACCTGTCAAATCTCTAAGCCATGCCTCACGATCAACTAAGATCCTGCGCGGCTTACTACCCTCATACGGACCGACTAAACCTTCTAACTCCATAATATCTATAATACGCGCGGCGCGCGTATAGCCTAAACGCATGCGTCTTTGTAATATGGAAACCGAAGCCTGGTTACTTTCCATTATTACGCGCACCGCCTCATCATAAAGCTCATCTTTATCCCCGCCTCCGGCTAAATTGTTTTTTTGCTGCTCCTTAAGTATATGATCATTATAAGCCGGCTCGCCCTGCGCCTTAATGAAGCCCACCACCCTTTCGATCTCCTCATCTTTAACCAGGGCTCCCTGGATACGGATAAGATCTTCTTTACCGGGTTGCAGGAATAACATATCCCCTTTACCCAATAAAGTCTCCGCTCCATTCATATCCAAAACTGTGCGAGAATCAACTTTAGAAGCAACCTTAAAAGATATACGCGCCGGTAAATTTGCTTTAATTACTCCGGTGATTACATCAACGCTCGGCCGCTGCGTAGCTAAAATCAAATGTATCCCTACTGCGCGCGACAGCTGCGCCAGGCGGGTAATCGCGTTTTCAATCTGATCACGCGCCACTGTCATTAAATCAGCGAATTCATCTACAATAACTATGATATAAGGGATTTTCTCCTGCTTCTCATTGTAGGCCTCAATATTCCTGGCTCCTGCCTTAGCCAAAAGCTGATAACGCTCCTCCATTTCTCCTACTACCCAATTAAGAGCGATCGCCGCTTTCTTGGCATCGGTGACCACCGGGCATAAAAGATGCGGCAGCCCGTTAAAAGGCATAAGCTCAACCATTTTCGGATCAATCATTAAAAACTTCAATTCATTCGGTGAGCCCCTGAAAAGCAAAGATAAAATACAGGTATTTACGCATACGGTTTTTCCTGAACCGGTGGTGCCGGCAATTAAAAGATGCGGCATATCATCCAAATCTCCAAACACGCTTCTTCCGGTAATATCCTTGCCTAAAGCCAAAGCTAAAGAAGATTTTTGCTTGTGATATTCAGCTGAAACAAGCAGATCTTTGATGCATACTAAAGCACTGTGTAAATTAGGCACCTCAACCCCAACCCGGCCTTTTCCAGGAATAGGAGCGATGATCCTGACTGACTGGGCTTTAATTGCCAGGGCTATATCATCGCTTAAAGCCTCAATACGGTTAATCTTGACTCCCGGCGCAGGTTCAAGTTCATAACGCGTAATTACCGGACCGCGGATAATATCCGTAACCTTGGCCATAATCCCAAAATCTGACAACGTATCCTCAAGAATCCTGGCGCTGGCCTCAAGGTCTTCCTTCATTTGCCTGGTATCCGGGGCCGGGGCCTCTTCCAGCAAATCCACGGAAGGCAAATGATAGTCACCAATCTTTAATTCCTTTGCCTTAACCTTTACTTCCTCGCCTTGCTGAGGAGATTTAATTTGTATCTTCGGCCTGGTTGCTTCAGGCATAAAAATCTTGGGCTTTGAAGCCGCGGGCAGCTGCTCTTCTTTCTTAAACGGAAGTTTATTTTTATTCAAGAAACCCTGTTTAACCTTAACCAGCGTCGCTTTTTGCCTGTTGGATAAATTGAACAGTCCAGAAAAAAATGATTTTGATTTCTCAAGCGTATTCAGAAAAAGGGAGGAAATGAGAATTTCAGTAACCAACGCCAGAGAAAGGATAATGAAGGTAATAAAAATAATGAATCCGCCTAAGCGGCTGAAATATGAGGTTACAAAATTAGAGGTAAGCGCGCCTAAGAAACCTGCCGTATGGAACCTTAAGAGATCATTATTTAAGTTAAACATACCGATAAGGGAGCTTAAAGAAACAAGCAATATGAACATCCCCATAATGCGCGGTATACTCAAGTAAGGCTTATCCTGACGGAAGTATGTTATCCCGAGCGTAATAACTAAAAACGGAATAATAAAGCTTGAGATATTACCGAAGAGGAAAACAAGAAAAGCGCCTAAATAGGCGCCGAAGACTCCCAACAAGTTTTTAGGGGGGAAATTAGGATGCGAGGTAAAAAAAACAAGGTCAGCGCGGTCAAAGCGGATGAGGCTGGCCAAAACCATCAGCCCAACCGCTACTAAAATAACGCCTTTGACCTCATTTAATCTTCTTTCTCTCACTTCTAGATTAACTGCTTTGTTCAGCCTGCTTTTTGCTTAAATTAATCCGGCCCAGCTCATCTACTCCGATAACCTTGACCTTAAATTCATCGCCGACCTTGACCGCGTCCTCAACCTTCTTCACAAAAGTGCTGGACAATTCAGAAACATGCACCAGCCCTTCTTTACGCGGGGCTATTTCTACAAAAACTCCAAACGGCATAATGCGTTTTACCTTGCCGAAATAAATCTTGCCTACTTCCACATCATCAGTAATTGCCCTGATCATTTTAATGGCGGCATCGGATTTACCCGCGTCGGTTGAACCGACCAAAACTGTACCGTCATCTTTTATATCAATACTGGCGCCTGTAGAGGCAATTATAGCCTTGATGTTTTTGCCTCCCGGACCGATAAGTTCGCCGATTTTCTCGGTATTAATCTTTAAAACATCAATACGCGGGGCAAAACTGGAAAGCTCTTCTCTTGGGCTGTTTAACGCGGAGCTCATTTTATCCAGAATAAAGAATCTGGCCTCTTTGGACTGCGCCAGGCAATCCTTAAGCAGGTCTAAGCTGATCCCGTCAATTTTAAGATCCAGTTGCACGGCAGTAACTCCCTGCCTGGTCCCTGCGACTTTAAAATCCATATCGCCAAAATGATCCTCTAACCCGGCGATATCCGTCAAGATTGTCGCTTTATTGCCTTCTTTAACTAAACCTAAGGCAACTCCGCCTACGGCTTCTTTAATCGGTACTCCGGCATCCATTAAAGACAGGGTAGCAGCACACACAGAAGCCATGCTGCTTGAACCGTTGGATTCCAAAATCTCGGAAACTACTCTTATAGTATAAGGGAACTTTTCTTTTGACGGCATTACCGCAAGCAATGCCTTTTCCGCTAAAGCTCCATGGCCAATCTCACGCCTGCCGGGACTGCGCACAGGCCTTGTTTCTCCAACACTGAAAGAAGGAAAATTATAATGCAACATGAAAGATTTCTTTTTCTCGCCCTCCAACGACTCAATCAACTGCTCATCTTCACCTGTGCCTAAAGTAGTCACAGCTAAACTCTGAGTCTGGCCGCGGGTAAAAAGGCTTGAGCCATGTGTACGCGGAAGAACCGAAACCTCGCAGCTGATCGGACGGATCTCTTTAAAGGAACGGCCGTCAATGCGGATGTTTTCTTTAGAGATCATCTTACGCACCTGCTTTTTCTCTACTTCATGCAAACCGGTATGGATATCTTCCGCCAGGAAACCTTCAGCAGTTAATTGTAATTCCAACTCCTTAGTCAAGAGAGCAACCTCTTCTTCGCGCTCTTCCTTTTTGCTTAATTTATATACTTTGGCTAATTTTTCCTGAGAAAGCGATTCAATTTTCTGCATTAGAGCCGGATCAATTAATTTAAGCTCAACCTTTGCCTTCTCCGCGCCATAAAGCCGGCAGAATTCCTCCTGCATGCTGATTATAGGCTTTAAGCTCTCCACTCCGAATTTTACCGCCTCAAGATACACCTCCTCGGAAACCTCTTTAGCTTTTGATTCAAGCATGACTACGCCTTTGCTATTACCGGCTAAGACTACCTCTAAATCTGAATCCGCAAGTTCCGCGAAAGTAGGATTTAAAACAAATTCATTATTTATCCTGGCTACCCGGCAACTGGCTAAAGGCCCATTAAAAGGAATATCTGAAATTGATAAAGCCGCGCTTGCCCCGATCAAAGCCAGGACATTCGGATCATTCTCCCCGTCGCTTGAGAGAACAATCGCCATAACCTGAACTTCATTTAAGAATCCTTCGGGAAATAACGGCCGGATTGGACGGTCAATAAGACGGGATCCTAAAATTTCATTTTCTGAAGGCCTGCCTTCACGTTTAAAAAATCCTCCGGGGATGCGGCCTGCGGCATAGGTTTTCTCCTGGTACTCTACAGTTAAAGGGAAGAAGTCCTGGCCTTCTCTTATTTCTCTGGACATACAGGCAGTGACCAAAATCACGGTTGCCCCGTAAGTAACAGTAACTGAACCATTAGCCTGCTTAGCGATCCTGCCGGTTTCCAGGATAAGATCATTTTTGCCAAATTTAATTTTCAAGCTTTTATTTTGCATTATTTTAGCTCTTTCTTTATTTAATAGGTGAAATGTTGGGGTCTTACTTTCTCAAGTGAAGTTTTCCCAAGACCTCTTCGTATTTCTTCAAATCCTTGTCCTTGAGATATTTGAGCAGGCTGCGGCGCCTGCCAACCAACAAGAGCAGGCCACGGCGAGAATGCAGATCCTTTTTATGTGTTTTAAAATGATCGCCCAGACTATTGATTCTTTCCGTTAGAATGGCAATCTGAACTTCAGCAGAACCAGTATCCCTGGCATGCACCTTAAAATCATTAATCAATTTTGCTTTCTTTTCCTTTACCAAAACCAATTTTCTTCCCTCTCTTTCTAATTCTTGATATTATATTATAAGTAACTCAGCAAGTCAATAAATTTAATAAAAAGCTATTTTCTATTCAACAACTCAATTATCTTATCCAGCTTCTGGAGGACTGAGACGCTGAAATATACCAGCCAAATCGTCAAGGCCAATGAAATCAACCCGCTCACGAAACCTGCACCGTAACCCATACAATTCTCCTTTTAGATATCTCAATAACTTAAGTATTTATTTATTCTATCACAAGAAAATAGTTATGCAATCTCAATTTCGCGGATTTTTCTACGCGTAGATTTCTTTACCGAATGCCGGCGCTTCCCCTCAAGGATCCTTAATTTAACACCCTTGGGTTTCTTGCGGCTCTGGCGCATAGCCTTTGCCTTAAAAGACTGTTTTTGCAAAAGGTCATGCTTAATCCTGTTTTCAATTTTACTTAAAAGAATATGTCTGGCCAGATTCCGGTTGAGCAATTGAGAACGCTGGCGCTGGCATTTTACCTCCAAGCCCGTAGGCAAATGTTTCAAATATACGCAGGTAGCAGTCTTATTAACATTCTGGCCTCCGGGCCCGCTTGAACGGATAAAACTTTCCACAATGTCTTCCTCGCGCACCCTCAAAGCAAGCATCTTTTTCTCTAAGGCTGTCATATCTTTAGTATCAATTGCCATAGGACCACCCTCACTTTTCGCCTTCATATCCTTGCTGTTAGCAAACAGGCATCAACCGGCTATCTCAGCATCAATCTTCTTGATTAAAACATCCAGCTCTTTAATCAAAGGCATAGGAAGCATTTTCAAAACCTCCGCTTCCTGTTTCAACATACGCAACTGGCCTAATATTCTTCTGGCAAGAGCCAGCTTCCTTTTCTCCTGCGCCTCCTCCGGATCCAGTTCCTGGCGCTGCCTGATAATTACACCAAGGTTCTTCTTTAGCTCCTGAGCGTCCCTGCCCTTTTCAAAAATCTCTTTTTTAAGGTTCTTGTAATCATCCTCATCCAATACTTTTTTATTCTTTGCCTGGCGCAGTATATCCACTGACTCATAACTGGGAATATTGGCGGCCTGGCTTTCTTGCGCATAATCGCTTTTTAAATACTGAGGCTCTTCTTTTTCCAGGAAATAATACGACTTAAGCAGTTTCATTGCTGTCTGTTTACGTATGCCTATCTCGCGGCTGACATAGATGTCAAAATTGACGTACCCCCACTCTTTATACATCTTGTCTTTCCAGACTGAATAAAGAGAGCGGCCCAGCTCAATCCAGGAACTCTTAAAGTTCTTGGCGCTTTCTAAAATATGGTAGCGCAAAGATCCGCTATCCAGATTTTCCATTTTTTCTTCGATGTTCCTCAATGATTTTGTTTTTTGCTCATCCATAATTTTACGGCTACTTTCCAAATATCTCTTTCAGCTCTTTACTATAACCCTTGAACTTTTCTATAACATTACTTACTTTATCGGCTATTTGCTGGGGAGACTGGCTGCTAAGATTCTTCATTGCCGCTTTTAAAATTATTTTTTGTAATTTATCCCGGCTTAAAGCCGGATTATCCAGTTTAGTTTCAATATTAAACACTAAATGCAGCTTGCCATCGGTATCGGTAAACAGGTCCAGGGCATTCTTTGCCAAATCCAGATCCAACTGCTGTTCCTCGGTTTTTTCATAAACAAGATTGGAGAGATTAAAATCCGTAACAATATTCAAAGCATTATTCCTGGCCTTAAAGGTTGAATCAAGGTTAAGTTTTGCCGACAGGAGTTTTTTGTTTGAAATAAAATTTCCGTAGTAAGGGGAAAAATTAGTTACATCCAGGTCCTTAACAGCTAATTTGGCATCCATATCTTTAGCCAGATAGTCAAACCATCCGGAGAATATAATTCCGCCAAGACCCTGGCCCGCGGGGCTTGAAAGCTGACAGCTTAAATTAAAATCCGTAGCCAGCGATGTCAAAGGGAGAGAAACCTTGGCAATGCTTATGTTCAACTTATCGACAATAACCTGAAATCCCGCAGCGCTTACTTTTCTATCCGTAAAAACTATTTTTCCATCCACAACCTTAAGGCTGGTAGGATAAACTTCCGGCGGCTTGCCTTCCTGGCTTAAGGCCGGCAGGTTTAATTCTCCATCAGCTGACTGTTCGAGGTTAATCACCGGCTCGGTAATGGTTAAACCGTGGATAACTACCTTGCCGAATAACAAAGCGATTAAATTCGGCGAAAAGGATATTTTCTTTATATTCGCCAGGCTTCCAATCTCCAGCTTCTCAAGGGTAATGGTAAAAGGCATGCTTAAACTTATTTTACCAAGGCTGGTCTTAACTTTTAGATTCTGCCGTATCTGGTCTTCAACAATCTTGGGCGCATAAACTGCGAATAGAACACTGGCAACAAGAAAAATAGCCACTAATATTACAATAATTATAAATAAAACTTTAAATATTTTATGCATATACGCCTCCCCTTGCAAATTCGCAAGTTTATTCACTTGAACCTGTCTTTACCTCTTCCGCGTTAAGATTAAGGTTAAGAAATTCCTCATTTGTTGGCAGGCTTAAATAAAAATCCGCGGTCTCGTCAATTTCAATTTTTAAGTTGGAGGCCTGAAAATCCAATAAATGCCCGCCGCTTAATCTATCCTGGCTGATAAAATGCAGGTGATAACCTCCGACACTAAAATTTTTGGAATATTCCGGAGAGCGGAAACCCACCACGGTACCTTTTATATTATGGAATTCGAAGACTTTTTGCTCTTTAACCGCCTGATCAAGTCCTGGATACGGCTTAGCCTGTTTAGGGACGCTTCTGGTTTTTATATATTTGAACATCCCGCTGATCTTCACGGCATAAAAAATATTCTTTGAAGACAATAATTTATCCAAATACCCGCCTAGGTCCGCATAACTTAATTCATGATCAACAGTGAATGTTTTATCGGTATTAAAAAAGGTCATCTGCGCAAAGGGAATTCCGGCTGCCTCATTTACCGGATGAACCCGGCCGTCAACTTTAACCTGATAAAACAAGCCATCCAGGACAACCATCTCCCCCTCCAGGCCCTGAAAAGTACCTAATCCAAAATCCCCGTGCCGCTTAAGCGCGCGAAGCGTTTCCTGGCCGTCATAATCGCCGGCAGAAAGCGCCTGGATAGTCGATGCCTGATAAAGAACCTCCCTGTCCGGAAGATGGCTGCATCCAAGCAGGGTAAAAACAAAAACTATCAAAAATAACAAGTACGGTTTATTTACTAACATAGTTTATAGAAGAGGCACTTTCAATTTTGCTTCGCACAGTATCCCTGAGCAGGGCGAAATCTCCTGGGCCAAACCCATCAGTTTCTATAGCCGGCAGCACAATAAGCTTAACCGAAACTTTAGCCTTAAAAATCCAGCTGCCTTTAGGAATCGCATCGCGCGTGCCGATTAAACAAATGGGCAGGATTGGCTTCTTCTCTTTAATCGCCAGTTTAAAAGCCCCGTTTTGAAATTCATTCATCTTATCAGTTGCGCTGCGCGTGCCCTCCGGGAAGAATAATACGGACATATCTTTTTGCAGCCACTGGCTTGCCTGATGATAAATCTCTTTTATACTCGAAAAATCACCACGCAATAGCCTGATATGCTTGATCAACCCAAGGCACCAGCCGATAAAAGGGACTTTAAACAAACTTGCCTTGGCCACCCACTTAAACTGCATTTTAGTCTGGTAAAGCACCGCGATATCAGCCATACTCTGATGGTTAGAGATAATTACATAAGTCCTATTATGGTCTATATTCTCAAGCCCGCTCGTCTTTACACTCCAATAAGGATTTAAAGCAATTACCGCATCCGACCACCAAAAACACTGCGCGTGGGTGATTTTTTTCTTCTTATCGAAAGGAAAAAGCAGGATATTTAAGACAAAAACCACAAAAAAGAGCAGGATTGTCAATAACCCGCTGCCTAACCAGATTCCTATAGAAATAATCGCCTTCATATTCTTAATTGACTATAGCCCAAATAACGGGGGTTGTCAACAACTCAAGTCTCCGGAAGATAATGAAGGCTTGAGTGGATTAGCGGATTACTGCAAACGGGCAGATTTGATTATAAGCGCAGTAAGTGCAGGCCTTGTATTCAGGTTTAGCCGGATAGCTCTGCTGGCGGATACCAGCGGAAACCACCAATATGTCTTCTTTTACATCATCTAAATCATCTTCCGTAATTTCATACCTGCCGATGATCCCTGATTCCAAAAAGTACAGCTCTACCGCAATCGGCAAAGCCTCGAATATATGCTGATAAGCCAAGGCATAAAGCGCAAGCTGCTTACTTTCCTTAACCCGCTTATCCGCATCCTTCTGGGTTTTAATCGCCGATGTCTTAAAATCCATGATTACCGCACCATCCTCCTCCATATCTATACGGTCAAACCTGCCGGTAATCTTGTTATCCCCGATTACAAAAGAAAAATCTTTTTCAATAAATTTCGGGGTTGACTTACGCTTCTCTTCATCTTTATAAAATCTGCTTAAAGCCTCCCTGCCGATACGGAAACGCTCCTCCTGATGATTGGCATCAAGAAACCCCTGAGGATCAAAATTAGTTTCGAAACAATCCAAAAGCTCATCCATAGTAACTTTGTTTCCGTTAAGTTTACGCAACAGATACTGGCTGACTGCCTCATGCATTGCCCGGCCGTAGATAACCGTATGATGCTCCATAATCGGCACGCGCAGTATATTTACATACTTGTATTTTAAAGGGCAGGTCAGGTAATCATCGATGTGGTAATAACTTAAACTGATCAGCTTATCCGGCGGGATCTTCCCAGCAGCTGTTTTAGGTAATTCTTGAGCCGGGGCAAAACGCCTTATACTTTCAATGGCGGCGGATTTCTTCTTTCCAGTATCTCCCCCGGGCTGTTTACCCAAAGCCTCAAGCACAAACTGGCTTACCTTGCGCAGCCGTTTGCCTCCGTAATCTTCGGCGCTGCTCAAGTATAGTTCTTCTTTGGCGCGCGTCATCCCCACATAAAAAAGCCTGCGCTCCTCCTGAACATGGAAATCTCCTGTAGGAAGGACCTCTTTAATTAAAGTATCCGGTAATTCAATCTGCTGGGAGCGTCTGGGAAGCGGAAATTTCCCCTGCACCAGGCTGACTAGAAATACTACCCGAAACTCCAGCCCCTTAGCCTTATGGATAGTTAAGATATTCACCGCATCCTGGTCTAAATCCGCCTCAACTGTCGGAGGGTCATCTCCTGACTCGATGAGCAAATTAAGATGCCTGATAAAGCTGATCACCCTGTCCTCTTTAGCCACCAGCTCAAAATCGCGCACCTGGTTAAAAAACTTAGCGATATTCTGGATTTTAGTTTCTTTTTCCAGGCTGGGGTTATGCGTCAGGTATTTAAGATAACCTGTATCGGTAAGAAAGCTATAAAGCAGCCTGCCGGTTGTTTCGTCGCGGGAAACCTGTAAAAATTTCTCAATATCCGAAAGTACTTGTTTTATCTTCTCCTTGGTCTCTTCCTGTATCTGGCTTAACTCCGCAGTCTTTTCCAGGTTATTAAATACCGTATAAAGCGTCAGGTTCCTGCGTCTGCTTAAATGATTGCACAATGTCAAGTCTGCGAGGTTAACTTTATAAACCTCAGAGCTAACCAGATAATACAAACTTAAAGAATCCGAAGGATTGGCAATTACGCGCAGGAAATTAATACACAACTTGACCTCTTCCCTGCCATATAACCCCTGATTGCCGCTGAATTGCCAGGGAATATTCTGCATATTTAACGATTGGATAAAGCCCTGGGCATCGGAATTAGAGCGCACGAGAATAGCAAAATCCCTATATTTAAACTTACCTAAACTTACTTTTCCTTGTATAATCTTACTTACATTATCAGTTTCAGTTGAGTGCGTATCAAAGTGTAGATGCGCAGGCTTCGGGCCTTCTTTAATCAAACCGATAAGGTGTTTATCGATTTTTGCCTTTACTTCAAAACGCTCCGGATTATTATACTGGATTAACTGATAAGAGCTATCCAGGATAGGTTGAGTGGAGCGGTAGTTCTGAATCAGCGTGATCTTCTCTGCTTTAGGATACTCCTGGATAAAATTCAGCACATTGCTATAGGCAGCCCCGCGCCATCGATAAATGCACTGATCATCGTCGGCGACAACAGTGATATTTCTTACCGCCCCTGACAAAAGCTTTACAATCTGAAACTGCGCGAAGTTTGTATCCTGAAATTCATCCACCAGGATATATTTAAATTGTTTTTGATAATTTTGCAGGATCAAAGGATGCTCCCGCAGCAACTGCAGGCTTAAATAAAATTGATTGCCAAAATCAATCAATCCTTCTTTAGCCAAAAGCTCCTGGTATTTAAGATACGCCCCTGCGACCTCCATCTGCTGTACTGCCAATTCTTCGTTAGCGCTATCCTGCGGGCCGGCCTTAACCCTGGTCATAAAATCCTGGGCGTATTGAAAATATTCTTTTGCTGAAATATCCTCGTCTTTTGCCCGGCTGAAAAATGAAATCAAGGCTTCGATAAAACGCGTGGGTTCAGACAAGGGACGGTAATAATTAAGCGTAAATTCAAAAAGATGTTCACGGAAAAACACCGCAGCCTCTGACTGGGCAAGCACTTTAAAATCCGGGTTTAACCCGGCAACCAGGGCATTCTCACGCAAGAGCCGGTCTCCAAAGGCATGAAAAGTAGAAATCCAAATATCCGTATAACCGTAAGGCATCAGGATATCTACCCTTTCCTGCATCTCCTTGGCTGCCTTATCCGTAAAGGTAAGCGCTAAAATTTCATCGGTCTTAGCCAGGCCCTGATTTATAAGCCAGCCGATACGCTGGGTAATTACGCGGGTCTTTCCTGTGCCCGCTCCGGCAATAATTAAAAGCGGGCCTTCGCCGTGCGTAACCGCCTGTACCTGCTGCTTATTTAAACCCTCTAGAACTTTATCCATAATGATTTAATCTCTATTAATAACGCTGATCATTTCACAGAGCCTGCCATAATCACGCATATTGAAATTCATTGCCAGACGGGGCAATTTTAGAAACTCCCCTTCCTGGATCTCTTTAACCGCAGGAGGAGAAACCCGGATTTGGCCGCTAGTCAAAATATCTTTAAATTTTTTGTTGATAAGTTTTAAGGTCTTTTCGGAAATCTCCCTGTTTAACCTTAATACAGCTAAACCCGGAACATATCTAATTGAGTGGTACACTCTATAAAAATCTTCTACATACTTAACTGCCGCATCGACAGATTTTATAATACGAAACAGGCTGAGGTCTTCTTTTTTGATAAACCCCTTCCTGACTAGCTGGCTCTTTACAAAATGCATCCAGGTAGCCCAATATGTCGAGCCCTTCGGTTCCATTAAAACTATCGGGCGGGGCCGGGATTTACCGGTTTGCACCAAAGTGATCATTTCAAACCCTTCATCAAGAGTGCCGAAACCGCCGGGAAAAACAGCGGTTGCGTCAGTCTCTTTTACAAAAACCAATTTCCTGGTAAAGAAATATTTAAAGTTGATCAGCTTTTCTTTTTCATCAATATACGGGTTTGGTTTCTGCTCAAAAGGAAGCCGGATGTTTAAGGCAAAATCCTTTCCGATTCCTGCGCCTTTATTGCCCGCCTCCATCACCCCCGGGCCGCCACCGGTAACAATCATATAACCTTTTTCAGTAAGTTTACGGGATAATTCTTCAGCCATCCTATATTCAGTTGAATTGATCTTTGACCTGGCCGAACCAAAGATTATTACTTTTTTGACCGTTCTGTAAGGAGAAAAAATCTTAAAAGAATAACGCAATTCCTTAAGCGCGTTATTTACCAGTTTTAGGTCCCCTCTATCACTAGACTCCCTGCCTAACTTAACAGTAGTCGTCAGTATCTGGCGTAATAAGTTTTCAACCTCAGCAGAGCCTGACCTCTTAACAAGTTCACTTATCAAGCTGTCTATTGCCTGATCCCCAATTTCATAATCTTTTGAAATCTTTCCTGTCATTTGAGAAATCCCAGTTTGCGCAATTCCTGATCTGCCTGCTTTCGAAAATCACCCTGCAATTCAATAGCATAATCTTTAACTGATCCGCCAGTACCAAAACGCTGTTTTAATTTCTTAGCCAGATCCAGAAGGGCGGCTTCACTTAAAGCTAAACCGGTAATAATTGTCATTCCTTTACCTTTGGAGCCCTTCTCATAACGCAGGCGCGCTGCGCCATCGGTTTTAGGAACAGACGCCTTTTTCATCTCCCGGCATATGCAGCTGCCAATCACCTGAGCGCACCCCGGGCAAATCGCCCCCTGCGAAGTAGAATAAATCAAATTGGAATTTAAATCGATGCTTTTCATGACAATTTTATTTTACCGCTAAGAACCAAATCTAGAGCTGCGAGACATAAGGTACTCATTGCTGATATTACGGCTCGTATCTAACAATATTATTAATTTTATTTTTCCATCCCGGACTACCGGATAATAAGCCTTGATCGTATTACTTGTTACTACAATAAATGACTCCTGGTTTTTGAGCATTCTATTGAATTTCTTCCTATCTTCTTCGCAAGGGGCGAATACTCTTCTCAGGGCTTTAGATATATTTGTCTCATCCTTATTATCATAGTCCCAGGGATTTATCTCATAAAAAACCTGGCCCTGCTCTCCTGGCCTGGGTATCAAAAGGGATAGGCTCCTGTACTCTTCCGAAGAAAGCAGTATTTCATCTCTAAGAAAATACAGTTTATTAACCTTATCATCGTTTTGCACCAAATCAACCAGCTTAGAGACTAAAACTGACTGGGCCATATTCTTAAGCTGGCTTTCTACTCCCTTGACTTTATTCTTAGCCACGTTTCTTTCAACCATTCCCTGGCATACGACAACCAACAATATTATTGCTACAGAAGTAAAAATCAGGTTTTTAAAATTATTTTTGTCTTTTTTGATTACTGATTCATCGGCGGGCTCTTTTTCATTAACCAAGCTGCTTATAGATTTAGAAATTATAGACAAGGTTAAAACTATATGCAGCGCGCAAAGCGCAGCAAGCGAGCCTAAGCTTATACCGAACACCGTGAAAAAAGCGCTGGCTATTTTTGAGTTGAAAAAAGACCAGTTAAGAATATTTGCCGTAATAATAATTGCAAAACACATAAAATCAAACCATACTAAGAAAAGTATCAACTTTAAAGCTAAGTCCTGCATTTTCTTCAGGTTATTCATCTAATCCTCCTTTTACGCTATCCTGCCGGAAGCCTTTTTCAAATCATTGATAAAACCGGCGGGGATTTTATACCCTAATTCTTCTGCCTTATGCACATCTTCCCAGCTTTTATTGTAGTTCTTTTTCAAGAAAAAAGCAGCCCCCCGGCTGCAATAAGCTTTTGAATATTCAGGGTTAATTTCTATGGCTTTATTGTAATCAGAAATAGCTAAATCAAGGTCGCCTTTATCATAATAGACACTCCCCCGGTTGCAAAGGGCTTTGTAATACACGGGATTAATTGCTATGGCCTTGCTGAAATCATAAATAGCTAATTCAAGCTTGCCTCTAACATGATAAGCAATACCCCGGCTGTTGTAGGCTACAGCGTCTTTAAGATTATTTTCTATAGCCTTGCTGTAATCGGAAATAGCCTGCACAAGATCATCTTTATCGTAATAGGCATTCCCCCGGTTATAATAAGCTTTGGAATATGCGGGGTTGATTTCTATGGCTTTGTTGTAATCAGCGATAGCCTGAACAAGTTTACCATTTTTACGATAGGCAATCCCCCGGCTGCTGTATGCTTCAGCATCTTTAGGGTTGATTTCTATGGCTTTATTGTAATCAGAGATAGCCAGCTCAAGCTCGCCTTTATCATAGCGGACACTTCCCCGGTTATAATAAGCCCTGGAATATACCGGGTTAATTGCTATTGCTTTACTGTAATCAAGAATGGCTTGTTCAAAACCACTCTTTTTATGATAGGTAATTCCCCGGCTGTTATAAACCTCAGCATCTTTAGGGTTGATTTCTATGGCTTTATTGTAATCAGAGATAGCTAAATCAAAATCACCTTTTTTGTGATAGGCAATCCCCCTGCTGCTGTATGCTTCAGCATCTTTAGGGTTGATTTCAATGGCTTTGTTGTAATCAGCGATAGCTAAATCAAGCTTAACTTTTTTATAATAGGCAATCCCCCGGTTACAATAGACCTTAGAATACACAGGGTTGATTTCTATGGCTTTGCTGTAATCAAATATAGCTAAATCAAGATCGCCTTTTTTAAAATAAGCAGTCCCCCGGCTATTATAGGTTTCGACATCATTAGGGTTAATTTCTATGGCTTTGCTGTAATCAGAAATGGCTTGTTCAAGACTGCCTTTTTCGTAATAGGCATTCCCGCGGTTATAATAAAGACCGGGATACGCAGGATTCATTGCTATGATTTTGTTATAATCAGAGATAGCCTGCACAAGATTGCCCTTACCATGATAGAAAACCCCCCGTTTGTAATAGGCCTTGGGGTATACGGGGTTGATTTCTATGGCTTTACCGTAATCAGAGACAGCCTGTTCAAAATTACCTTTATCATAATAGGCATTCCCTCGGTTATAATAGGCATCGGAATATGCAGGATTAATAGCTATGGCTTTATCATAACAGGCAAGGCCGCCTTCGCGCCTGCCAAGATAATATAAAGAAACACCATTATTCAGGGTTTCCAAAGCCTCTAATTTTTTGCCTTCCGGTGGAGTTATCTTCTCCCCGGTTTCCTTTAAAAGCAAATTTTCTAAATCCCCCCTCATTGTTGCAAAATCTGCATATCTTTTACCGGGGTCTTTTTCCAGGCATTTCATAATAATATTAAAAAGGGGAGAATCAAAACCAGGGACAGCTTGCTCTTTATGCGATTTCTCATACTCCAATGGATCTTTTCCGCCAAAAGGCAATCTTCCTGCTTTTACCATTTGATAAAGAACAACGCCAAAAGAATAAATATCGCTTATCTGATTCATTTTGCCGTCAAATTGTTCAGGAGCCATATAAGGAAGCGTCCCGCTGGTTATGCCATTTTTGCCTTTAAAAATACTGAAATCTGAATCTTCTTTTTCCGGAAGATATTCGTTAAAATCAACCTCTTGCGATAATTTTGTGAACCCAAAATCGGTTATCTTTAAGGTTTTATCCGGAGTAATCAAGATATTGGCCGGTTTTATATTCCCGTGGGCTTCAATCCCTTTTGCATAAGCATATTCCATGCCGTAACAAAACTCTATTGAATATTTAAGGATTTCGGATAAAGTTAAACTACCCAGATAATGGCTTAACGTATTTATCCCATTTTCATCCGGCGCGATATAATCAATAACAACAAAGGGATAGTTTTCTATCCGCATGACTAAATAGGCGCTGACAATATAGGGATATTTGCCTAATCCTATCCAGGCAAGCGCTTTTTTCTCAAAGCAGGATTGGCTTTGCGGGGAAACCAGATATTTTCTTTGAAGAGTCTTCAATACTTGAGGAACCCGGGTTATATTATCATAACAGACGCAGGCAAGGCCCACTCCGGTCTCCAGGACATGATATACCTCATAGCGGCCGTATATAGAATCTTTAGCTTTTATCTTAGTAACTAAATTTGGCGCGATATTTTCTTCCGGGCTCATCTTATCTGCCTAAGTTGACTATCCTTGTTTTAACAGTACAATGCCGCTTATCACAGAGAATATTATAGTTACATAATTATAAATCTGCCAGTAAGTGGCATCATCTACAACCATGCCCACAATCGTGTAAACCGCAAAAACCAGCAACAACAGCCCGATTAATTTGCTTTTTTTCATGACTGCCTCCTTTTATTACAAAATCTTAATTTACAGCTTCCCAAGATAATTAGAAAAATTCTCTTTCATCATCTTATAAATTTTTTCTCTGTCTAAATCACGAATCCGCAAAAATCTTATACCATAAACTTGTTTACCGTCAACTTCTTTATGCCAGGCCGCTGAAACCTCTATATCAAAAAAGTATTTCTCATTAAAATAGAGTTCCATCCGCACATTATCCCCGGGGATTTCTTCTGCCAAACACAAGGAAAACCCTCTCATATTTAAGTCTCGAATTTCACAAGCTATGTAATCTTTAGAATCCTGCCATTTTATCTTAGCCGGAGAAGCAATCTTCCACCTCGGCAACGTTCTTCTTTCAACAAAGGCAGGCTTAAGCTTTTGAGGCAATACTTTCTTCTTCCGGGAAAAATTAAATAACCCCATATCTCTTACCCTCCTTAATCATAATGTAAACCTGGCGGGTCCTGTCTGCTAATCCACCTCGCCCGTGCTCGTTTTCCTGCGCGCGGGCAAGGGCTTCGTCTTAGCAGTCACCCGCCAAAAATAACAAATTATACTTAGGGCTACCTGTTCTAACCTCTTTTGCGCAATTCTATCAAATACAATTAATTCCAGCCTATATTCTATCTTGACAATCCCGTAATTTCAAGTATACTTATTTATCCCGCTTTGCGGGATTTCGCTAAATAAATAAAAACTTTTTGTGCTCAAAACTTAAAGAAGGGGTAATTAAATGCTTAAAAAATGTGTAATCTGCAAGAAAGGCGCACTTAACGGAAAGGTATTATCCAGAAAAGGCCAGTACAAAGCTAAAGGCGGAACCGGTTCAAAGATCGCCCGCTGGTCCAAACGCAAATTTCTTCCCAATCTTCAAAAAATGCGCATACTGGTTAATGGTGTAGCCAAAAGTGTCTTTATCTGCGCCAAATGCATCAAAAAGGGCGATTTCAAAAAAGCCGTCCCAAGAGCAAAACCCACTATTTAAAGAATATATCTTTAGCCTCAAGGATCAAGGATTCATCCTGCCGCCAGCTGTCTATTTTGGGTGTATAAACCAGGTCAAATGACTCAGCCTGCATAAGGCTGTTCAACAAGCCGGCCATACCAAAACCAATAACCTGATAAGTGGTTGCGCAGTCAGCTACCCAGAATTTAAGCGTCTCCCGGCCTAAGCTCTGCACCTGGCCTTTTAATTTAAGCCCGCGCGTATAAAATAGGGGCTCCGGGTTTGCCATGCCAAACGGCTCTAAAGACTCAAGCTCCCTGACCATTGTTTCATTTAAATCACTTAAAATTAACTCCGCGTCAATATCTATACTGGGAAGTAAATCATTAAAATCCAGCCGGTCATTGGCCAGTTTATTAATGCTCTTCCTGAATTCATCAATATTATCTTTAGTAATTAACAATCCGGCGGCATGGGCATGACCACCAAAACTATCCAAAAGCTCTTTACAATCAACCAAAGCGTCAAAAAGATGAAAATTCTTAATTGAACGCGCCGACCCCTTGCATAAATCTTCACTCAATGAAATAACAATTGCCGGCCGGTAAAATCTGTCGGCAAGCTTTGAAGCGACAATCCCTAATACACCCTGATGCCAATCATCTTTGGCAATTACAATTACCTTTTGCTCTTTAAAATTCATCTCCCGGTTGATCATCTCCTCTGCTTCTTCCAAGATCTTTGCTTCCACCTTCTGGCGCTGCCGGTTAAATTGATCAAGTTCTTTAGCTAAGCCTTGAGCCTCCTGGCTGCTCTGGCTCATCAGCAGCTTTAAAGATAATTCAGCGCTGCTCATCCGTCCAGAGGCGTTTAAACGCGGGGCGATAATAAAACTTATATAAGTAGAATTAAATTTCTTGTTTTTGATCCCCGCGTTGTCAATTATGGCGCGCAGGCCTTCTCTTTTAGTATCCTGCAGCCGCAATAACCCTTCTTTTGCGATGATGCGGTTCTCTCCGTTTAAAGGGACACTGTCAGCAACAGTGCCTAAAGTAACCAGGTCCAGGTCTTCGCTAAGCAAAGAACCGCTTATTGCCTGGCAAAATTTATAAGCTACGCCCACTCCGGCTAAATCCCTGAAAGGATAACCTGAATTTTTAAGTTTCGGATTAATCAGGCTTGAGGCCGCGGGCAAACCTACACCCTGCGGCTCATGATGGTCAGTGACAATCACATCAATATTTGCCTGCCTTAGACCCTCTACCTCTTTATGATTCGCTGTCCCGCAGTCAGCAGTAACCATAAGTTTTACGTTATTCTCTTTGGCAAAAACGATTATCTCTTTATTTAAACCATAACCTTCGGTAATCCGATGCGGGATATGATGCAGGACATCCAGCCCCAATGAAACAAGCGTATTCTTGACTAAAACCGTGCTGGTTATGCCATCCACATCATAATCCCCAAAAACCATAACCCTCTCTTTATTCTCCTGAGCCTTCTTAACCAAGGCAGATGCCTTAGGCATATCGGAAAATAATTGCGGACTGAATAAATCCTTCATACCT
Organism: Candidatus Omnitrophota bacterium; assembly: GCA_041661605.1. GTDB lineage: Bacteria > Omnitrophota > Gorgyraeia > Gygaellales > Profunditerraquicolaceae > UBA6249. The sequence goes on from JBAZUE010000001.1 coordinate 691,435, forward strand.
GCCTTAAGGAATTTCTCCGCCTCGGAAACAGATTTTACTTTACGGTTAATTAAAACCTGGGCCAGGATTTTAGAGATGCCTAATTCTTTGGATATTTGATTTTGCAGATGGATGTGCGGGGTGGCTAATCTTAATATTTTATGAGAGGACATATATTTTCATTATCCTACGCTCACATACTTTCCGGTTGGCTTACACCTAATAGTTCTAATCCGCAGGATAAAACAATCTTTACCCCTTTAATCAAGGCAAGCCTTGCGCTGGTAAGCGCATCAGCCTGGCCTAAAACGCGGTGTAAATCATAAAATTTATGGAAGGTTTCAGATAACTCCTGCAGGTAAACTGTAACCATATAAGGATCGCAGGTAACTAAACATATATTAAGAACCGCCTTAAACTCTAAGCACTTCTTAATAAGGTTCAGCTCCTCCTTCTCTTTGAGCACAGAAAGGTCCAGATTACCATTGCTTTGAGTAGTAACGCTCCGTAATATGCTGCAAATACGCGCGTGCGCGTACTGCACGTAATATACGGGATTTTCCGAACTTTGTTTCTTAGCCACTTCAAGATCAAAATCCAGATGACTGGATGTACGGCGCATTAAAAAGAAAAATCTGGAGGCATCTGAGCCTACTTCATCCAGAACCTCGCGCAAAGTGATGTACTGGCCGCGCCGGGTGGACATTTGAACAGGCTGGCCGTTGCGAAAAATAGTTGCCAACTGAACAATAATTACAGATAAGTCCTCCGAAGAATGACCAAATGACTGAATTGAGGCCTTAATACGGTTAATGTAACCGTGATGGTCCGGGCCCCAAAGGTTAATCAGCCAGCTAAAACCACGGTTAAATTTATCCTCGTGATATGCGATATCCGGAGCCAGGTATGTCTGGCTGCCGTCGCTTTTAATAATTACCCTGTCTTTATCATCACCAAAAGCAGTTGATTTAAACCAGAGCGCGCCATCCTGCTCAAACAAAAATCCCTTTTCCTTTAATTGGCTAAAGGCCTGCTCGATTTTGCCGCTTTTAGCCAGTTCCTTCTGCGAATACCAGCAATCAAAATTCACCCCGAAATCAAAAAGCTCCTGCTTTATAATCTTCAGGATATAATCTCCCGCGAAATCTCCCAGGGCTGCATCTGCGATCTTTTGCTTATCCGCTTCTTTGGCGATATCATATATATAATCACCCTGGTAATAATTCTCGGGGAATTCTTCTTTTTTGCCTGTTAATTCCTCACGGCGCAGCTGTACCGATTTACCCAAAATGTTAATCTGATTACCCTCATCATTAAGATAATACTCACGCTGTATATTGAAATTAAGAAATCCTAGAATATTTGCCAGGCAATCCCCTACCGCCGCCTGGCGTGCATGGGCAACCGATAAAGAACCGGTAGGATTAGCGCTGACAAACTCAATCAAAACCTTCCGCCCCTCTCCTAAATCCTGCCTTAAGGCATCTTTACCTTGAGTGATAATCTTATCTAACTGATTGTAAAAATAATCCGCGTTAAGATAAAAATTTACGAAACCGGCGCCTTCGACTTTTACCTGGCTGATTAATTCTTTTAACCCGGATTCCGGGATCTCTTTTTGGATTGATTCAACCAATGCCGCGGCAATCTGGCGGGGAGGATTCTTGAGGGCCTTGCTTAATTTTAAAGCGATATTGGTGGTGAAATCTCCGAAACGGCTGTCAGTGGGAAGGTCCAAAATAACCTCCTCCTGAGCAAGCTTGTCTAATTCGCCTGCCCGCAATGCGCTGATAACCAGGGCTGTCAGTTCCTCTTGAATATTCTTCTGCATTTTAGTTTTTAGAAAAGAAGGTTACAAAATCGGAGGCCAAACCATGATTTACTAATCACCTTGAGGCAGAAACACGGACTTTCTTAGCGTCAGACCAAAGGCTCTCTAAAGAATAAAACTCTCTCATAGGTTTATAAAAAGAGTGGGCGATTACCGAAACATAATCCAAAGCTATCCAACCGCTTTCGTCGCCGCGAGGAACCTTTGAGAGAGATTTTATCCCGTTCTTTTCCAAATCATCCCGAATCGCCTGGGCAATCGCAACGGTCTGCCTTAAAGAATTACCGCTGGCGATAACAAAATAATCGCAGAAACCGGCTATTTTTGAAACATCAAGAATAACGACATTCTCGGCTTTTATGGATTTAGCAGCCCGGGCAATAGCTTGAGCCAACTGTTTTGATTCTATTTTAATACTCCTATTCCAAAGTAGTTGCTTATTTTTTGCCTAAGATCTTATACATTCCGGTCCCGCACTCAGGGCATTTACCTTTCATTGCCGGGCGGCCGTTCTTCATGGTTACCTTTTGCTCATCTTTCATATCTTTTTTACCTTTACATTTAACGCAATATCCAGTTTCAGCCATTTGTTCCTCCTATTTTTATACAACATGCTGTTTAACTATAGGTTAATATTATCACAGCTAAATTTTTATGTCAAACGATTCTTAATCTTACTTCGGAGCTTTCCTGCCGTTATGATGCTTCTCTTCAATCTCACCGACAATCTCTTCCAGTAGATCCTCTAAGGTAACCAGCCCCAGGGTCTTCTTGTCTTTATCCGTGACAATAGCGATCTGCATCTTCTCTGTCTGGAACCTTTTCAAAAGTTCGTTAACCCGCATTGACCCCGGTACATAATAAGCATCATGCAGCAGATCCTGCAGCAGGAATAACCCTTTTTCTCTTAATATATAAAGAAGATCACTGGCATAAACTATGCCTACAATATTATCCAATGAACCGCTATATACCGGAAGCCTGGCATGCCCTTCTTCTACAAACAAATTAAGCAGGTCTTCGGAATTAGTATTAATACTAACGGCGACGATCTTATCTTTTGAAACCATAACATCGCTAAGTTTGGTGTCCCCGAATTCAAATATACGGTGCAGCATCTTACGCTCTTCTTCGCTTAAGACCCCTTCCTCTTTACCCATTTCAATCATCGTACGCAGCTCTTCCTCGGTAATTAAAGGAGAGCGCTTAGACGGCCCCACCCCAAAAATCCTGAGAATGAAGTTGCTGATACCGATAAAGAAAACAATCAACGGGTTGAGGATCACAATTACTGTTTCCATCAGCGGCGCGGCAGCAAGCGCCACTTTCTCCGAGTGTTTTGATGAAAGGATTTTCGGAGTTACCTCGCAGAAAATAAGCAATATTAAAGTAGTGGTAAACGTAGATATAACTACACCCCAACGGTATCCATAAAGCTGCACAAATATACCGGTAACTATTGAGGAAATGGCGATATTAACTATATTATTGCCGATAAGGATGGCAGCGATTACTTTATCCAGCTTAGTTACCAGCCGCTGGACGCTCTGAGCGCGCTTAATCCCTTTTTGCAGCATATGGCGTAAGCGGATCTTGCTCAAACCTATGATTGAAGTCTCCGAAGCTGAGAAGAAAAAAGAAAGCCCGGCCAAAATGACTATAATTAATATGATCCCCGGAGAAATACCCAGCTGTTCCATAATTATCCTAAATTAAGTTTTGAATAAATCCTCTTCTTTGCTTTTTCTAACGGCCCGATCAGGGACAGGTTTATCTTCTCGCGCTTAAATATCTGTTGAGCGACATTTCTTATATCTTCAATATTTACTTTATTTATTTCTTTAATAACCTCTTCTAATGTATATACTTTATCCAGGCAAGCCATACTCTCACCCATCCAAAGCATATACTCCATTGTATCTTCTAAAGCCAGCATGAGCTGGCCCAGATAAAACTCTTTTGCCCGCTTAAATTCATCAGTAGTCACCGGCTTATTCTTTATCACCTCTAACTCTTTAAAGATTAACTCCAGGCAAGGGACAACTTTGTAGTTATCTATGCCGGCGTGGACTAAAAAGGCCCCCGTATCATGATAGCGTTTTAACCCTGTGCCTATCTCATAAGCCAGGCCTCTTTTCTCCCTTACCTCATTAAATAGCCGGCTGGACATATTTGCACCCAGGATTATATGCAGCAATGACTGGGCGTGCCTTAGGGGATGATCGCGTTTTAAACCATGGAACCCTAACGCCATATGGGTCTGCTCGGTGGCCTTATGGAAAATCTTGAGCTGCTGCTTGTCCTGGGCTTCCGTAGCAGCCGTAAATGTATTTAGGCCACTGGGGGTTTTCCCCGCGAAAATAGCAGAAACTTTTTTTACCAATAAATCGTGATCTATTAATCCTGCGGCGCTGATTACGATATTAGCCGGGGTATAATGCGCCTTTTGAAAAGAGCTTAAGTTATCACGGGTGATATTTCCTACTGATTCGACTGTCCCTATTACCGGCTCGCCAATCGCCTGATGCGGCCAAAGCAGTTCATCCAGAAGCTCATAAACATAGCTTTGCGGGAGATCCCTATACATCTTTAACTCTTCCAAAATGACTGCCTTTTCTTTCTTTACGTCCTCCTGCTTCAGGCATGGAGCAGATACCATGTCGGATAAAATATCCAGGGCCTTGGCCTGATAGCGGCTGGGTATCTTAACCAAATAACAGGTAAGCTCTTCGGAGGTAAAGCCGTTTAAGGCGCCTCCAACCCCTTCGATCGATTCTTTAATTAAACGGCAAGAATATTTTTTGCTTCCCTTAAAAAGCAAGTGCTCCAGAAAATGCGAGATACCTTTACAAACAGGCGCTTCATAGCGGCCGCCGATATTAATCCAGATGCCCAAAGAAAGGCTTCCTACACCGCTTAAACGCTTGGTAATTATCCTTAAACCGTTAGCTAGTTTAGTTTTTTTAAACATGGAGACTTTCTACAAAATTACCTACCCTTTTTATCAAATCCCCGCGGGTAATATTTTCCCGTATCTTATTTACGATAGCGCTGCCGACAATCCCCCCGTCACAAATCTCCTGTACCTGCCTTAGTTGGCTTGCGTCAGAAATACCAAATCCCGCGCAGACCGGAATACGTGCTGCTTTCTTAATCTTGGCAAGATTTGATTTCAAATCCGCTGCCAGGCTCATGCGCGCTCCGGTAACCCCGGTTAAAGAAACATAGTAGATAAAACCCCTGGCTATCCTGGCTATTGACTTGATTCGGCTATCTGAACTGGTCGGCGCAAGAAAACAAATATTAGCCAGGCCTTTTTTATTAGCATAAATGATAAAATCCTTGGCTTCTTCGGGGGGCAAATCCGGGATAATCACGCCGTCAACTCCGGCAGCTACAGCTTTATCCACAAAACTTTTATCACCAAGACGGAATATAGGATTATAATAGCTCATAAGACAAATTGGCAAATCTGTGGCCTTGCGCAAAGATTTTACTAAAGCCAGGATCTTGATTAAATTTGTTTTCTTTTTAAGAGAATACATGGAGGCCTCCTGGATCACCGGTCCATCAGCCAAAGGATCAGAAAAAGGCACCCCCAATTCAATTATATCAACCCCTCTTTTCTCAAGCTCTAAAACAAGCCTGCCGGTCATTGTTAAATTTGGGTAGCCGGCGGTAATAAAAGCGATAAAAGCCTTTTTTTCTTTTTTCTTAAGCTCTGCAAATTTTTTATCAATACGATTCATGTAAATCCTTATCCCCTCTGCCTGACAAGCAAACGACAACCACTGCATCCTTCTTTATTTTTTTCCCCGCTTTCTTTAAATAAGCAATGGCATGGGCGGATTCCAGCGCCGGGATAATCCCCTCAATTTCGGATAATAATTTAAACCCCTCCAGAGCTTCTTTATCACTGACCGCCACGTAACTGGCCCTCTTAATCTCTTTATAATAAGCGTGCTCCGGGCCAACCCCGGGATAATCCAGCCCGGCGGCCACGGAATGCGCATTCTTAATCTGACCGAATTTATCCTGCAGGACATCAGATTTGCAGCCATGCAATACTCCGGGAACCCCGGCCACAAGGCTTGCGGAATGTTTTCCTGAAGACAGTCCTAATCCGGCCGCTTCCACGCCAATCATTTTCACAGATTTATCTTTAAAAAAAGGATAAAACAAACCCATGGCATTGCTGCCTCCTCCGACACAAGCCACAAGATAATCCGGCAATTTATTTTCTTTCTTCAAAATCTGCTGCCTTGCCTCTTTGCCGATTACCGACTGGAAATCTCGCACCATGGCAGGATATGGATGCGGTCCGGCAACCGTACCGATAATGTAGTAGGTATTGCGCACATTAGTTACCCAATCGCGCAGGGCCTCGGTCATGGCGTCCTTTAAAGTCCTGGTTCCGCTCTTTACAGGGACCACCCGTGCGCCCAATAATTTCATCCGCAGGACATTCAACGCCTGACGCTGGATATCCTCCTCCCCCATATATATATCGCATTCTAAATCGAATAATGCCGCAACCGTTGCGGTAGCCACTCCATGCTGGCCGGCGCCTGTCTCGGCGATCACCCTTTTCTTGCCCATTTTTCTGGCAAGAATAGCCTGCCCCAAAGTATTATTTATCTTATGTGCACCGGTATGCAAAAGGTCCTCTCTTTTCAGATAAACCTTTTTTATTCCAATATACTTGCTCAAATTTTTAGCCAGATATAACGGAGTTGGCCTGCCGGCGTATTCACTAAGATAAGAGGAAAATTCCTCACGGAATCTTTTATCTTTTTTAACCGCAAGATATTCTTTTTCCAATTCATCCAGGGCATAGATCAGCGTTTCCGGAACGAACCTGCCTCCAAAAATGCCAAAATGCCCTGTTTTATCCGGTAAAATCTTTTGTGTCATGGGTAAATCCTTTGGTAATCCTGCAGCGAACCTCCAATAATACTTTCCCAGAAGGAACGAATTCCTTCCCCTAAATCCTTAAGCATCATCTGTGCGTCCTGCGCGTTTAACGGCAGGTAAAAATGCGGCAGGTTCACTCCCACAAAAGGAATCCCCAGCATCGCATTCCTTAAAAACCCAAAAACCAGATAAAGAAATAAGCTGCCTAAAGCAAACAATATAAAAAAAGTAATCAGGCAGCCAAAAAGGCAATTTAATCTTTTATTCTTTTTATTCAGGAATTCACCGCAATGCTTGCATTTTATTGCATCATCCTGAATCTCTTCCCGGCAAAATGGGCATTTTTTCATAATCTAGAACACTTTTTTATAAACTCTTTTATCTTCCGGTGGTCCTTTTTACCCGGCTTTGACTCCAATGCGCTTGAAACATCCACCCAATCAGGTTTTAACAATTTAATTGCCTTACCTACATTGCCAGCAGTTAAGCCGCCGGAAAGAAAAACCGGAGCCTTTATTCTATCCAGTTTTCTTAGTAAATTCCAGTTAAACTTTTTTCCTGTGCCGCCAGGCTTGCCTTTTAAATAAGTATCAAAAAGGCAGGCGCAGCCTTTATATTCCGATATTCCGGCTAAATCCAGTTTGTCCTTAACAGGAAAAGCTTTAATAATTTTATATCCTTTGAATTTACGGCAGTAGGCGGCAGGCTCCCGGCCATGAAACTGCAGTGTATCTAAGCCACAAAGCCTGGCGATCTTCTTTACCGTCCTGATATCCTCATCCACAAAAACACCTACGCGGCTGATCTTCTTGGGTAAAATACGCGAAATATTTCTGGCGCAAATAGGGCTGATATAACGGGGGCTTTTTTTATAAAAAACAAAACCTATTGCGCTGGCTCCGCTGAATAAAGACACCAAAGCATCTTCTAAATTAGTTATCCCGCAAATCTTCACCTTAACCATATCTACCAGCCCATTACCTCTTCTACTTTTTTCTTAATATCTTCAGCTTCCATAAAAGCAGTGCCGATCAGCACGCTGCTTGCCCCCAGTATCTTTAGAAATAAAACATCCTGATAATTCTTGATCCCGCTCTCTACAACCACGACTTTATCCCGGGGGATCAAGGTAAATAATTTTTCCGTAGTCTTGAAATCAACCTCCAGAGTGCGCAGGTTGCGGTTATTTATCCCGATTATAGGAGGTTTCAAGTTAAGAACTTTTTTAAGCTCTTTTTCATCATGCACTTCCACTAAATAATCCATACCCAAACTATCAGCCAGCTGCATTAACTCCACCAGTTTATCTTTAGTTAATAAATCCGCGATCAATAAAACCGCATCCGCACCTAAATAACGCGATTCATATACCTGATAAGCTTCTAAAATAAAATCTTTTCTTAAAACCGGCCCGGAAATTATATTTTTTACTTCATTTATATAAAGCGGGCTTCCTCCAAAAAAATCCTCCTCAGTTAAAACAGAGACTGCCTGAACTCCTGCATCCTGATAGCTTTGGGCAATATCATGCAGGTTAAAATTCTGGCGGATCAGGCCCTTAGAAGGTGAAGATTGTTTAATTTCGGCGATAAGAGAAATTTGGCGCGGCTTGCTGATTGCCTCTTTAAATGGACGGCAAGGCGGCAGGCCGGTTAGTTTTGCCTTCAAATCATCTTCGCAAAGCTGCTGTTTAGATAAAACAACTCTTTCTTTTTTCTTTGCCACAATTTCTTTTAAAGTATCAACTTTAGCCATCTTAGCCTGAATACTCCTTTAATAATTCCAGTTTTCTTAATGCCGCTTTTGAATCGATCGATTTTTCAGCCAATTTTATTCCTTCGCCGATACTCTCAGTTTTATCAGCGGCATAAATAGCGCAGCCGGCATTTAATAAAACAATATCCCGGGCCCTGCCCGCTTTACCGCTTAATACATCCTGGGCAATTTTAACATTCTCCCCGATCGAACCTCCGGCTAAATCATCAGGTTTAGCCATGGCCAAGCCAAAATCTTGCGGGTTTATTTCATAATCTCTTAATACCCCGTTATTGGCCTCGGAAACAAAACTTTTGTCGGTAGTAGTTACTTCATCCAAACCGTCTGCTCCATGCACCACCAAGACATGCTTAGATCCCAAATTATATAAAACCTGCGCCAGCGGCCTGGTCCATTCCTTTGAATACACTCCGATTAACTGGTTAGTCGCACGCGCCGGGTTAATCAGCGGGCCCAAGATATTGAACATGGTTTTTCCGGCAATCTGTTTTCTCGCCGGCATAACGTTTTTCATTGCCGGATGAAGGTTCGGAGCGAACAAAAAAGCGATGCCTATCTCTTCAAGGCACTTCTTGATCTTAGCCTTATCCATATTGATATTTACGCCCAGAGCCTCCAAAATGTCGGCGCTGCCGCATTTACTGGATACCGAACGATTACCGTGTTTGGCCACGGTAATTCCGGCTCCGCTGGCAACCAAAGCGGTAATTGTCGAAATATTAAAGGTGCCCTTTTTGTCCCCTCCGGTCCCGCAAGTATCCAGTATTTTCTCGGTATCTATGATAATCGGCTCGACATATTTAAGCATTTCTTTTACCGCCGCAGTCAACTCTTCGACTGTCTCGCCTTTTTCATTTAAAGAAGCCAGGAAATTAATGATATCGGCGGTTTCCGTCGACCCACTCAGGATATCCCGCATTACCTGCTGCATCTGCGCGGCAGTCAAATCTTTTTTATTAACCAGTTGTTTAACCAGATCCCTGATCATTTTAACTTAATAAAGTTATCCAATATCTGCTTTCCGCTTTTAGTAAGTATAGATTCCGGATGAAACTGCACACCCCAGACAGGATATGCTTTATGCTTTAGCCCCATAATCTCATCTTCAGATGTAGACGCGGTTATCTCAAGGCAGGCAGGCAGGCTTTTCTTTTCAACCAATAAAGAATGGTATCGCGTAGCTATAAAAGGATTGGTTATCCCCTTAAAGATATCTTTCTTATTATGGTATATTTTGGAGGTCTTGCCGTGCATAAGCTTTTTGGCTCCCACTATCTTAGCTCCATAAACGAACCCTATTGCCTGATGACCAAGACAAACTCCCAGGATGGGGATCTTGCCGCTGAATTCACGGATAACATCGCAGGAGATACCCGCATCTTCCGGCCTGCCCGGGCCGGGCGATATAACTATCTTTGCAGGGTTAAGTTTTTTAATATCCTCAATACTTAATGCGTCATTGCGGTAAACTTTGACTACCTGGCCCAGTTCCCCTAAATACTGCACCAGGTTGTAAGTAAAGGAATCATAATTATCAATCATTAGAATCATTCTTTTTCTCTCCAGACTTTTGCCCCCAGGCTAACCAGTTTCTGCTCGATGTTTTCATATCCGCGCTCTAAGTGATAAATCCTGGAGATTGATGTTTTTCCGCGCGCAGCCAATCCCGCCAGAACCAGGCAGGCAGAGGCACGCAGGTCAGATGCCATAACCGGAGCCCCGGATAAACTCTTTATGCCCTCAACAATAGCATGCGGCCCCTCTCTTTGGATATGCGCGCCCATACGGTTAAGCTCCGAGACATGCATAAACCTGTCGGGGTAGATCTTTTCGGTAATTACGCTTATTCCCGGCGTAATTGACATTAAACTCATCATCTGCGCCTGCATATCGGTAGGAAAACCCGGGTAAGGAAGAGTGGTTATATTTACAGATTTTAATCTCCTGTTGCCTTTAACATGCAAAACCCCATCGACATGCAGAAGATTCGCCCCCGCCTCATTCAATTTATCGATCAAAGATCCCAGATGCTGATACTGCACATTTTTAATTAATAAATCCCCTCCGGTGACCAAGGAAGCCAGGATTAAAGTACCGGCTTCAATACGGTCGGGAATTATAGAATGCGTAGCTCCATGCAAATGTTTTACCCCTTCTATTTCAATAACCGGAGTACCATGCCCCTTAATCCTTGCGCCCATTTTAATCAGGAATTCCGCTAAATCCGATACCTCCGGTTCACAAGCCGCCGACTCAATTATGGTCTTGCCTTTGGCCAAAACCGCAGCCATCATCACATTATCAGTAGCTAAAACTGACGAACCATATACGCCGCCTAAATAAACATATGCGCCTTTTAACTTGGTTGTCTTAGCGATTACATATCCGGAATCAATACTTATATCAGCCCCTAAAGCCTTAATACCTTTAAGATGCAAATCTACGGGGCGTACGCCGATAACACAGCCTCCCGGAAGCGAAACCTTGGCTTTCTTGAGTTTTCCTAAAAGCGGACCCAAAACACAAAATGAAGCACGCATAGTAGAAACCAGTTTATATTCGGCGATATAACTTGCGGCCTTACCGGCGCAAACACTGACTTTGCCTTTATCAAACTCGGCGCACTTTCCTAACGCGCGCAAGATCTTCAACATACTATTGGTATCGCGCAGGTTCGGCACACCTTTAATTACGCACGGCTCATCAGTAAGCAGGGTTGCGGCCAAAATTGGCAGCACCGCATTTTTTGCTCCTGAAACAGTAACTTCCCCTTTTAGCTTAACCCCTCCTTCAATAACAAGTTTATCCATCTTTAAGCTACCTCTTCTTAGCCATAACTACACGTTCAATATTATTATAATCTTTAATCAGGGTCAACTGATCAAAGCCTTCTTTCTCAAGCATCCCTTTAACAAAATAAGCCTGATTAATCCCTACCTCAAGGATTAAGCAGCCTTTATCCTTTAAATAATCTGCCGCCTGTGAAATTATGCGGCGGTAAAAATCTAAACCATCGGCGCCTGCCTTTAACGCTAAGGGCGGTTCAAAAGAGATCTCTTTGGCCAAAGCACTGAATTCTCCAGTTGATATATAAGGAGGATTGCTGGTAATTAAATCAAATTTATCATTTTTAAATTTTAGCGCATCGAAAAGATCACTCTGTACGAATTTAATTTCTACGTTATTTAAAGCAGCATTCTCTCCGGCTAATTGCAAAGCCACACTTGATATATCGCTGGCCCAAACATCTGCATACTTGAGGCTTTTAGCTATTGAAACAGCAATGCAGCCTGTACCTGTGCCAAGATCCAAAATCTTCGGCGATATGATATTCATTTGCCGTAATTGGCTTAAAGCATGCTCAACCAAAATCTCTGTCTCCGGCCGGGGGATCAATGCGCGGTTATCCACCTTAAACTTCAATCCCATAAATTCGGTTTCACCCAGGATATACTGCACAGGCTCGCCAAGGATCCTGCGTTTTAGTATTGAAGAAAGTAACGCGGATTTATCGCCGCTTAAGTTCATATCCTTGTTCAAATACAGGGACAAGCGGTTACAATCTAAAACATGAGTTAAAACTAATTCAGCCTCGTTCACTCTTTTTTTCTTCTTCCGCTTTTAACAGGGCCTCTGTCAGTTCATCCATCTGGCCCTCTAAGATTGCCTCTAGTTGATGCGAAGTAAAATTAATCCTGTGGTCTGTAACCCGGCGGTCAGGAAAATTATAAGTGCGGATCTTCTCGCTGCGGTCACCGGTACCGATTTGAATCTTTCTTGCGCTGGATAATCTCTTTGCCTCTGCTTCAATTTTGGACTCTAAAATGCGCGCGCGTAAAACCCTCATTGCCTTAGCCTTATTCTTTATTTGCGAACGTTCATCCTGACAGGCAACCACCGTGCCAGTAGGGGTGTGAGTAATCCTTACCGCTGAATCGGTTTTCTGCATATGTTGTCCACCCGGGCCGCTTGAGCGATAGGTATCTATTCTTAAATCTTTAGGCTCAATCACCAGGTCAACCTCTTCCGGCTCAACCAGGACCGCAACCGTAGCGGTAGAAGTATGAATACGGCCCTGCGCCTCGGTAGTAGGAACACGCTGCACGCGATGCACTCCGCTTTCAAATTTCAGGCAGCGAAAAGCATCTTTGCCTTTTACGCTGAAAGTGATCTCTTTGATCCCGCCGGCTTCATTAGTGCTGGCAAACATGGGTTCAAGCGTCCATCCTTTATTATCCGCGTATTTAGAATACATGCGGTAGAGATCCGCCGCAAAAAGCCCTGCCTCATCCCCTCCCGTGCCCTGCCTGATTTCAACTATACAGGCGCGCCCGGCATCCCTATCCTCTCCGGCAAGGATTTTCTTCAACTTAAGTTCTATATCCGCTTTCCTGGTATCAAGATCTTTAATTTCCTGATGTACCAGCTCGTGATAATCCTCGTCGTGCTTCTGAAGCAATACCTCTTCAAGCTCTTGAGCTTCTTTTAGCAAACTTCTGAATTCTCGGTATAAAACTACCGCCGGTTTTATATCAGAAAGCTCTTTAGCCAGTTTATTATACAACTTGCGGTCAGCAATCAACTCATGGCTGGCTAAAAGCTGCTCAAGCTCCTGATAGCGGGCTTCTAATTTTTCCAGTTGTTCGCTCATGGGTTAAATCCTTATAACAAAATACTTATAACAATATCCTCGCTCGCACCTGCTCGCGAGGATAAGTTCGGCCAAACGACTTAGCTTCGCTTTTCGCTCGCTAAGTCGTGGCCTCACTTATTTCTTGCCGTACTTCTTCATAAACTTATCCACGCGGCCGGCGGAATCCACTAACTTTTGCTTTCCGGTAAAGAATGGATGACACTTTGAACAGATTTCAACGCGAATACTCGGTTTAGTTGAACGCGTATGCACTGTCTCACCGCAGGCGCAGACAATCGTGCTGTCTTTGTAATTAGGATGTATCTTCTCTTTCATTTTATTACCCCCTTCATTAATTAGTTTGTAATAACCTTATTATCAATATCCTCGCTCGCACCTGCTCGCAAGGATAACCTCGGGCAAATAAGTTACGTCGCTCTTTGAGCTCCGTAACTTATGCCCTCGCTTATTTTTGGTTCATGCTGTTTAAGAATTCTTCATTATTCTTGGTCTTGCTTAATTTCTCTATCAACAACTCCATGGCCTCCACATTGTTTAATTCATTCAACACTTTTCGTAAGATCCATGTCTTCTGTAATACATCCGGTTTGACTAAAAGCTCTTCATGGCGGGTATTGGAGCGCTTAATGTCAATTGCCGGGTAAATCCTGCGCTGGAACAAGTTGCGGTCCAGCTGAGTTTCCATATTGCCTGTCCCCTTGAACTCTTCAAAGATAACTTCATCCATACGGCTGCCGGTATCAACCAGTGCAGTAGCAATAATAGTTAAGCTGCCTCCTTCATCTACTGCGCGCGCTGCCCCAAAAAACCTTTTAGGTTTCTGCAGGGCGTTGGAATCAATACCTCCTGAGAGGACTTTGCCGCTATGCGGGACCACAGAGTTATAAGCACGCGCCAGGCGGGTAATGCTATCCAACAGGATAACCACATCGCGTTTATGCTCAACCAGCCGCTTAGCCTTTTCCAGGACAATCTCGGCAACCTGCACGTGGCGTTCAGGCGGCTCATCAAAAGTAGAAGAAATTACCTCACCTTTGACATTACGCTGCATATCCGTAACTTCCTCCGGCCTCTCATCAATCAAAAGTACGATCAAGACCACATCCGGATTATTGCTGGTAATGGCATTGGCAATCTTCTGCAATAAAACGGTTTTACCGCTGTATGGCTGGGCAACAATCAAGCCTCTTTGGCCTTTTCCGATAGGAGTAAGCAGGCCCATAATACGCATGGATATTTCATCCGGCTTGGTCTCCATGTTAAACGGCTGGCGCGGATAAACCGGAGTAAGGTTATCAAAAAGAACTTTTTCCTTAACCTCTTCGGGATTTTCAAAGTTAACCGCCTCCACCTTAAGTAAAGCAAAATATTTCTCCCCTTCTTTAGGAGGCCGGATCTGGCCGCTTACCGTATCCCCTGTACGCAGTTCAAATTTCCTAATCTGCGATGGAGAAATATAAATATCATCCGGACAGGGCAGATAATTATAATTCGGGCTTCTTAAAAAACCAAAACCTTCGGAAAGTATCTCCAGCACACCCTCGCCGAACATCAGGCCTTCTTTTTCTGCCTGGGCCTGGAGTATCTTGAAAATCAGGTCCTGTTTTTTTAAACCGCTGGTGCCGTTTGCATTTAAATCTTTAGCCAGTTTATTCAACTCGCCAATCTTCATCTCTTTAAGGTTCTTAATATCTAACTTTTCCACAAAATCCTCCTTTTAGCTTCTTCCAGAAATACCCTTGCGAGCGAGGGTCCTCCTTATCTCGGAAACCTGTTTCCGAGTTTTACTGATTTGACCGCTATTATCTATTATAAAATCCGCTAGGCGCAGCTTTGCGCTTTGCGAAATCTGGTATTTTATTCTCCGGGAAATTTCATCTTTGCTTAAAGCCAGCCTTTTTTGACTGCGTAAAATCTGCTGCTGCCTCCTGGCCGTAACCACCACCAGCTTATCAACCATCTTTCTTAACCCCGCCTCAATAATCAAAGCCGCATCCAGGATTATAATTTTCTTTCTTGAATCCTTGATGCGCCGCCTGATTTCGGGGATAAGTGCCCGATGGACAATACTGTTGAGCCTGGCTAAGGCGGCTTTATCAGCGAAAACAATTTCTGCTAACTTAGCACGGTCAATACGTTTGTTATATTTGAGAACGCCGCGGCCAAAAGAAGCGACAATTTTATTATATACAGCACTACCAATACTAAAGGTCTCGTGCGCCAGCCTGTCCGCATCAATAATCTGGCAATCATTTGTTTTAAACATCCTGGCTACGGTGCTTTTTCCGGATCCCATGCTGCCGGTAATCCCTAAAACTAATTTAGTTTTCTTTTGCTTGAGCATATAGCTGGATATATTTCTTAGCGGAAGCCTCCCAGGAAAAATTACATTTCATGGCATTACTCATCAGGCGCGCCCACTTCTTCTTGTCTTTAAAAACAAGTATGGCTTTCTTAACAACCTTAATGAACTCTTCTCTGGTGTGGCCGGTAAAAACAAAACCATTATTCTTATCTATGGTATCGGCAAGGCCTCCAGTCTTAAAAACCAGGGGAACCGTGCCATAGCGTAAACTGATCAACTGCCCAAGGCCGCATGGTTCATACTTTGAAAGCATGAGAAAAATATCGCTGCCGGCATAAATCTTATGCGCCAGAGGGTCATCGAACTTTATATTTAAAGAGATTGTTTCCGGATATTTCTTCTGCGCCGATTTCAGGATCTGATGGTATTTTAAATCTCCCGTCCCTAAAATAACCAGCTGCGCTCCCATTTTGTTTATCTCATCTATGCCCTGGGCAAGGATATCAAAACCCTTCGCTTCCACCAGGCGCGAAACGATACCCAAAACAGGGATATCTTTGTTTACCGGCAGCCCGCATATTGCCTGAAGTTTTTCTTTGTTAAAACTTTTATTCTCCATGTTTTGTATGGAGAAATTCTGCGCGATAAACTTATCCATGCCTGGATCCCAAAGGTAATAATCCAATCCATTGATGATGCCGCTTAAAACACTCCTGCGCTGTTTTAACAGGCCGTCTAAGCCGAAACCAAGTTCCTCTGTCTGGATCTCCCTGGCATAAGTGGGGCTGACCGTGTTAATAAAATCAGAAAAAACTATTCCGCCTTTTAACAGGCTGACTTGATTATAAAATTCAAGGCCGGAGACATCAAAAAGGCTCTTATCCAAACCCAGCTTTACAAATTCCTCTTTCGGAAACAATCCCTGATAACCAAGATTATGTATAGTCAGAATACATTTCATTCTGCTGTAAAATTTATCATTAGAATATGAATTTTTCAGGTAAACAGCCGCAAGGCTGGCCTGCCAGTCGTGCAAATGCAGAATATCGGCAGTAAAATTGATTTCTTTTAACAAATCCAGCGCCCGGCGGCAGAAGAAAGCAAACCTCTCCAGGTTATCCTTATAATCTGCCTCCTTATTCCCGTACAGGCCGTCACGGTTAAAATATAAATCATTCTCTATAAAATAAACTTTTATATTCGCCCCTATAGCCGCCGATACTATATCTTTGGAAATTCTCATGAGCCTGAATTTACTATCCGTTACGCATTTGTATCTGGGCATAATGATAATTACCTCCTGCCCGTGATCCTCTAAAGCTAACGGTAAAGCGCCCACCACATCGGCAAGACCGCCGGTTTTAGCAAAAGGCACTACCTCAGAAGCAAACATCGCTATCTTCATCAAATAGCCTCCCTGTCTTCCGGCCAGGCAAGCATATCCAGCCAGTTCTTTCCCCTTTTCATATCTATTTTTACCGGTACATCAAGTTTCTTGACCTGTTCCATTTCTTTTTTCACCAACCCGCCTAAAACCTTCAGTTCCGCATTCGGTAAATCAAAAACCAACTCATCGTGAATTTGCAGGATCATTTTGCTTTCCAGGGAGTTGTCTTTAATCTGCTGGGATATCTTAACCATCGCCAGTTTAATCAAATCACTGGCAGTGCCCTGGATAGGGGTATTTACCGCCTGCCGCTCGGCAAACTGCCGGATACCCATGTTTTTGCTGTTGATCTCGGGGAGATATCTTCTCCTGCCCATAAGCGTCGTGACAAACCCGTCAGTCCTTGCCTTATTAATTTGCGCATCAATAAAATCTCTTACCTTTGGATAACGTAGAAAATAAGCATCAATAAAATCCTGGGCCTGGTTAATCGGAATTGCCAAATCCTTGCTTAAACCATACGCGCTCTGTCCATAGACTATGCCAAAATTCACTCTTTTAGCCACCTCGCGCATATTGTCAACAACCTCTGCCTCACTAACATTATAGATCAATGAAGCAGTCAGCCTGTGTACATCCTGGTTCCCATGAAATGCCTCAATTAAAGTTTTATCTCCGCAAAGATGCGCCAACACTCTCAGTTCTATCTGCGAATAATCACAAGATAACAGACAGTGATCTTTGCCTGAAGCGATAATTGCCTGGCGTATCTTACTGCCAATATCTGTTTTAATCGGAATATTCTGCAAATTAGGGTTACTTGAACTAAGCCTTCCCGTCTCGGTACCTGTTTGATTAAAAGAAGTATGAACCCTTGCCGTTTCAGGGTCTACCAGCTTAGGCAAGGCGTCAACATAAGTATTTTTTAATTTAGTCAACTGCCGGTACTCCAATAACAGCGCCGGTAGCGCATGCTTTTCGCTCAGCCGTCTGAGCACCTCCTCATCGGTAGAGGGACCGGTTTTTGTTTTCTTGATTACCGGAAGCTTAAGCTTCTCAAATAAAACCTGGCCCAGTTGTTTCGGAGAATTGATATTAAATTGCGTTCCGCTTACTTCATAAATATCCGCGATTAATTTTATCAACCTCTTTTCAATGTCGCGCGAAAGTTCTTTAAGTAATTTTAAATCCAGTTTTATCCCTTCCTGCTCCATTTGCGCCAGGACGCTGACTAAGGGCATCTCAAGCTCCACAAACAACTGCAATAAACCCTTTTCTTCTAAAGCCTTCTTAAGTACTGTTTTTAATTTTTCCAACAGGACCAAAGCGTTTTTTGCCTCCAGGCTCTCCTGACGGATAAACTCTCCAAGGTTTTCTAATGCTAAATCGACAAGCGCGTAGCTTGAGCGCGAAGGATTCAACAAATAAGCGGCGATCATAACATCAAAATCCAGGCCGTTCAAAATCAAACCTTCCCTAAAAAGAGAAACTTTCATTTTCTTGAGGTCATAGCCTGTCTTTTTTATCCGGCCGTTGCTTATTGCCGCAGCCAACTCTCCTTCTGATTGCTTAGCGCTGAATATTTTATCTCCGATAGCAAAGAATAAATCTTCGGCTTTATCTCCATACAGCGCAAGCTCAACGGTATTCTTTAGTAAATCTTTTAGTTCCGCCGGGCTAGAATTATGTAAATTAACCTCTGAAATATCATCTTGCATATCAGGAAGCTCTCTAAGCAGGCTCTTAAACTCCAGCCTTTTAAAAATCCTGCCCAGCTCCTTATAATCCGGTTCCTCAAGTTTAGCCTTCTTCAAATCCAGTTCCATGCCGACGTGCTCATTCAGGTTTATCAGTTCCCTGTTCAGCTTTATGCGCTCAAGGTGCTCCAATATCGCTCCCCTAATTTTCTCAGGCTGGACCTTTGCGGCATTCTTAAGCAGTTTATCCAAAGAACCAAATTCAAGGATTAATTTTCCCGCAGTCTTCTCGCCTATTCCGGGAACCCCCGGGATATTATCTGCGTCATCTCCCATAAGCGCGATGACGTCCGCCGTCATCTTCGGGCTGACCCCGAAAAACTCTTTAACTTTTTCAGTATCATAAAGCACTCCATTATCTTTATAGGGGTTAAATACCGAGATACGACTATTGACTAACTGCAGGATGTCTTTATCACTGCTTACGATTGTAACGCGCATCTTCTTGACCGCAGCCTTTCTGGCAAGTTCGGCAATAACATCATCCGCTTCAAAACCTTTTTTTTCAAAAATAGGGATTCCATAAGCGCTGATAACCTCTTTAATTATAGGTATCTGGCTGCTTAGGCCGTCAGGCATCGCCGGCCTGTGCATTTTGTACTGCGGGAACTTCTCCAGGCGGAAGGTATCCCGTGAAACATCGAAACAACAGATTAGATAGTCCGGTTTCTGCTCTTTTAAAATCTTATTAAGGATATTTAAGAATCCGTAAACCGCGTTGGTAGGCTGTCCGGAAGCAGTAGCCAATCCGCTTAAGGCATAAAAAGCCCGGTAACAGAAAGCGGTCGCATCAACCAAAAATAAACTCTTATCAGCCATCAATTAAGTATAAAAGGAATTCAATATAGGGAAAGGTTTCTTGCAGTACGCGATCCTAGCGTGACAAAGCTCTTAACTCTGCCTTTTCAATAAATGCTTCAATATCCGGGTTGTCCTGGTCAAAAACCTGGGCGTCTAAAGCTTCCTTGATTGCCGCAGCCAAATCTCCTTTGTCAAAATTCTGCCTGGCTTTAGTAAAATGGTCCTGGGCAAGCGCTTTATCATCATTAGCAAGTGAAGATCTGTAGTCTGAGACATCTTTCATCAAGCCTAACACTTCTGCTTCCTGAGTATCGGTAACCGGGCTGCTGGATAAAACCGCCCGAATATCCCTAACCCGGTTAGCAGCCTTCAATTTCCAGGGGTCATCGTCGGCGCCTAACTCTGCGCGCTTTGACCAATAAAACTCCGCTTTCTCCAGGTTGCGCTGTTTTTCATATAAAAGCGCTATGTTAACATAAGCGCTTAACAATGTAGGATCAAGCTTGAGCGACTTCAAATAACTATCTTCTGCCCGCTCAGGAAAACCAGCTCCTTCGTAAATAACCCCTAAATCATTATACGCAATAGGACTTCCCGGTTCCAAATCTATTCTTTCAATAAACTCCTTTATCTCCGGGTTATTCTGGTCTAAAAACTGGGCATCCAATGCTTCTTTGAGGGCCGCAGTCAATTTCATTTTTTTATAGTATTGATTTGCTTTACGCAAATGATAGCGGGCTTGTTTCTGATCAACTTTATTGAAAGCGGACTTGTATACTGAGACATCTTTGATCAAACCTAAAACATCATCTTCTAAAGCATCGGCAACCGGCCTGTTTGATAAGACAGCGCGGATATCTTTAAACCGGTTAGCTGCCTTCTGGGTCCAGGGATCGTCAAAAGAACCTAACTCCGCCCTTTTAGCCCAATAAAATGCAGCTCTTTCCAAATCCCGCTGCTCTTCATACAAAAGAGCTATATTAGTATAAGCGCTTAAATAACCGGGGTCAACCTTGATTGCCTTGAAATAGCTGTCTTTTGCCCGGTCAGGATAACCGGCTGCTTCGTAAATAACCCCTAGATCATTATATGCGACCGCATACCCGGGGTCTACAGCAATAGCCTTCTGATACAAACTCATTGCCTCAGGCAAATTACCCATGCGCTGCTTTGCCAGTCCTTCTTCGCGATACTGTCTGGCTTGAGCCGACAAATCCCCCACACCTTCTCTACTTGAAGTATTATTCTGTTCTTCTTGGGCAAAAATCAACCCATTAAAACAAAAAATAGATAATGTGATGATTGAAATAAATACGAATTTTGGCAGGAGGCGAATGTTCATTTTTATTGCATTAATTATATACACTTAATAAGGTTACGTCAAGAAATATCTGTTTCAAATAATCGGCTCCATACTTAGCGCCGGATGCCCCGCCTTATTTAAAAACACCAGGAGCTCTTCAGAACTGATTGCGGCTGTTTCATCGGCAATTTTATCCAATAAATCCGCCTGGCCAATCTCTTCAGCCCTCTTTCTTAACTTATCCGCCAATACTTCTTTCAACTCCCTGGGCATCCAAACCACTCTTTTTAACCCGCCTTCGGCTGAAATAAATTTTTTGCTTGTTATATATAATTTACCCACGCCTAGAAAACCGGGAGTCTGCACTCCCCCTCCGACAGATCCGGCTAAAGTAGTAAAACTCATCCCGGAAGGAGTAAGCCCGGAATAATCACGGTGCACGATCATCACCCCGTTTGCCTCAGGGACAATCGCCACAATACATTCAAAACATCCACAGGATGACTGCGGCCCATCCATCAGGGAATACATGCTTACCGCATCAATAGTCTTGTTTGATTTTTGCTGCACGAATTGATTAACATTATCCCATTGCCCAAGCCTGGCATCCAGGAGATTCCCCTTTTCAACCGGCTGGTTAGGCCCGGTTGGAGTAATCTCAAAAGATGCCTTTGCATCAAGCCAAGAATATGCCCCGCATAAACCTAAGCGCTCAGGTGTAACGATACAAACATGGTTTGGGGCAAAAGACTGGCATAATAAACAGGAGTAAAATGTATCCACGCTTTCGTCGGTCATCCCGGCCAGCCGTTCATCGCGTTCATTAAATACTTTTTGCGCACCTGTAATCAAATTCTCCACATCAGCCTGATTAGTATAAATCCTGACCTGCACCTTATCTACTATAGCGCTATACTCCTGATGGAGCATTGCATGCAAAATAACCCCCAGATGCTTAAGCCTGAAACCTTTGGTAAAGGCATCTTTAGAGATACGGATCCAAACCATATCGCGCTGGCCCATATGCATCAACCCCATGGCATAATTTACAAAACGATGGATCTGACGTTCCAGGATCGGTTCAAAATCCTTCTGCATTTTACGGCCAAAAACATCAACGACAATCCCCAGGGGTAATGATTTTGAGCCCGGAGGTAATTGATCAATATCAGGTCCGCTTAATTCTACTTTACCGTCTTCAACGCCTGTCTCATCTTTAATGCTTAAAAATTCGATAGCCGTACTTGCCTTACCTCCAAATTCAACCGATAATTGTTCCCTGCGCACACGCTCGCCTTCAAATGCCGCGGCATACGGCACAGGCACAGCTACTTCAGACACCTTTACTTTTATCCCGCGGGTCAATATACATTTAGATGGAAGTTTTTGATAATCTTTTTCCGTCACCAAAGCCTCAAACAAAGTGGTATCAATTTTAGGTAACTGCGGAACATCTAAATCGGTAATTATAGGCAGCCCAAAAGCCAGAACCCCTAAACCGGTAGCCACTAAAACTTCGTCAACATGGCTAAGCAAAAGGACAAATGCCGGCACACGGTTACGTATATAATCCGCAACCTCCTCCCATTGCCCGGGTTTATTGCCTCCATAAATAAGAGGGGCACGCGCCGCGAAGTTCACCGCATAGATCGCGGACAGATAGTCTTCTCCCAACTCAACAATGTAATTCTCAAGGCCAAGTTCAACACCTTTGTTCTCGAGTTGCTGCTTAAAAGTAACGCCATTAAGATTTCCCGCAAGCAAACTGACAATACTCCTGGATTGGAAATTACGGATTAAATCCACGGCTGATTGCTCATCTTTGGCCGGCCCAAGAATTACGGCAATTCCGGAGATCCTGCCATCAACTAATTGCAGGCCCAGGGACCTAAGGACTTTGTCCGGGATAAAACCTATTCCGCCTTTAGGGTGTTCGTGATTTAACACCGCTAAAGCCGCTAAAATCTCTTCACAAATTAAAGTGGCTACTCCTTTGTTTAAAACTCCGCCTAAACTGTTGATAATCAGGCCTCCGGATGTTGGCTGATTTTTAGCCAGGGCTTCGGCCTGGGAAAAAGCAAGTAAACAATCTCCCAGAGTTTTAACTTCAATATTCAATAAAGCATTAATCAGGGGCAGATAATAATTTGTCTCAGGAAATCCAATTTTTTCGCTTTGGCCTTTTTGGCTGACCGCCTTATCCAGGGCCTGACGGGTAATACCTAAGACCGCCTCCGTCCCTTTAGTCCCAAGCTGCAAAAGTAAATCCGCCATGTTTTCTCCCTTATTCGAATCCTGCACTTTATCAGTAATCGTTTTATCCAAAAATAAAACTAAACAGACCCCGATGGCTTTTCCGTTCTTAAATTTAACCGCCTCCGCCCTGCCTTCTCCTACAATCTCCTGGATCGGGCTGTCTATTATTTCAATATCTGCAGGCAGCTGTTTTGGATTTTGGGGTTTATCTGGACTTACAAGTTTAACCCCGACCTTATATTTCTCATGGATTAACTCGGCTAGCTTAAAGGCTGAATTAACCGGACCTTCAATGCAGACAGTATCATTAATATGATACTCGTCGAGTTTTTTAAAATCATCCTCGGAACTCAGTAAAACTACCCCTTTTTTCCTGGCTCCGGGTATCTGCGGTAAGTTTGACATGTTTATGCGGCGAATTTTCTTATAAACCAGAGGCCTCTAAAACTTGAGGCACAATCTTATTCCAGCCGATAGGCATAATATGAATGCCCCGGCACATCGGTCTCAATTTTTTAATCAGCCGGCTGGCAATCTCAACTGAAGCAGCCGCTTTATCCTTAGCTTCTTCCATTTCTTTGATCAATTCATCCGGCACAAATACCCCGGCTACATGCTTATTCATATAACGGGCCATACTCGCTGATTTTAACAAAACAATTCCTGCCATAACCGGCACTTTTAGATGCTTTGTCTTGGCGATGAAATTCTCAAATAACCCGATGTCATATACCGCTTGAGTCTGAAAGAATTCAGCCCCGGCGGTAATTTTTTTTTCCATCTTCATAATCTGAGGCCCTAAAGGGTCAGCCCCCGGATTAACCACTGCGCCAAGGCAGAATTTCGGCGCAGGTCCATCCAGTTTATTCTGCTTCATATCGTGCCCAGACTCCAATCTTCTGGCTACCTGCAATAATTGCACTGAATCCAAATCGAAAACAGGCTTAGCTTCAGGATGGTCTCCCAGGATTGGATGGTCTCCGGTCAGAATTGAAACATTCTGAATTCCCAGCGCAGCCGCGGATAATAAATCTGATTGCAGGGCCAGGCGGTTACGGTCACGGCAGGTCAACTGATAAATCGGCTCAAAACCTTTTTGTTTAAGCAGATAGCTTACGACAAGAGAACCCAGACGCATTACCGAACTCTGCAGGTCCGTCACATTTACCGCGTCAATATTGGCGCGCAGGTACTCTGCCTCCTGAAGCAATTGCTCTGTATGGATACCTTTAGCCGGGCCGACCTCTGAAGTAATAAGAAATTTTCCCGCCTGTATTTTTTCTTTAAATGTCATTATATTTTTACCCAGGGATATAGATCTATTGCTGCGCCTTAGCCGCCTCGACTAGATTACGCATTAGCATTGTTACGGTCAACGGCCCCACCCCTCCGGGAACAGGAGTGATATATGCGGCGCGTTTTTGGGCTGGTTCAAACTCCACATCGCCTACGATTTTATCGTCAACTCTGTTGATGCCGACATCAACAACAATTGAGCCTTCTTTGATCCAATCTCCCTTAATTAAACCGGCCTTACCGACAGCTACGATAAGGACTTCGGCCCTTCTTACATGCTCCTCAAGCTTTCCGGCCTTGCTGGTGCCGATATGGCAGATGGTTACCGTGGCAAATTTATCTAATAACAAAAGCGCAAGCGGCTTACCTACAATCTCGCTGTGGCCGACAACTACTGCTTCCTTCCCATATAAGTCTACACCGGTAGAATTCAATAGCTCCATTACGGAGCTGGCCGTGCAGGAAACAACCCTGGGCCTGCTGAAAAACAGCTTGCCTGTGTTCTCCGGATGAACGCCCTCGACATCTTTAATCGGCAGGATAACCTCACTTATTTTCCTGTAATCTATATGCCGGGGAAGAGGCATTTGCACAATAATCCCGTTCACAGATTTATCTGCATTAAGTTTGAGAATAAAATCTATCAAAGCCTTCTCGGTAATTTCCTGGTCCAGTTGAAACAGTTTATAAACTATGCCCAGGCCTTCAGCGGCTTTAACCTGAGATTTCACATAAGTAGTCGCGCCGGCATTATCTCCTACCAAAATACTTGCCAAAACCGGTTCCTGCTTTAAGTTTAACACCTGGTTTTTTATCTCCTGCTTGATCTTTTCAGCTACAGGCTTACCCTCTAATAACCTTGCCAACGCCAGCCTCCGTATTTTTACGAATCCTCTGGATAATCTTGTTTTTCTGGTTTAACTCTTTCTTTATGCCCTGAGCCAATTTTTTCTGGCCCAGATTCTTTAAATTAATCTCTACATTAAAGGAAGCCGCGACAAAAGCCGATTCAAAGAAAACTGCCGCTACCGCGACATCACTGATCAAATTAACATTGCTTTTTTTTATCAACGGCGGGCATAATTTAGCTGCCTCGCAACAGAGCCTTGCCAACATCAACGGCACATCCAAAGCCTTACGGATATCCCTGCTTTGGTAAGCAACTACATCCAGATCCACCAGATCCAGAAAATCTTTTCTTAATTTCTCGGATTTTATCAGAATTTTATTTAACTCTGCTTCAAATGCGGCATATTTAGGTTTTCCCAGGGTAAAATGAACCACCATGCTGATTAAACTGGCTCCCATAGCCGCATTCAAGGCCGCAGCAGAACCTCCGCCGGGAGCGGCAAGCTTAGCGGAAAGGTCATCCAAATATTTAATTAAGCTTTGCTTTTTATATTCCATAGTTTTAAATGCTGAAGTTAGGATTTAATTCAAAAGCATTCTCGATCAATTCAATCCTGGGTAAATCTTTTGTATATAAAAGCGAAACCACGTCAAAACGCGCCGGCCGCTCTAAAAAATTATTTTCTTTCAAATAGCAAATTGCTGCTTTGGAAATCTGCCTTTGTTTTGCCGAAGAAACAGCTTCTTCCGGTTCCCCAAATAAACTTGAATGCCTTGCCTTTACTTCCACAAAACAAATAACGCCTTTATTTTCCGCGATTATATCTATTTCCCCAAGCTTGGTTTTATAATTACGCATGATGAGCTTATATCCCAAGCCTTGCAGGAATTTTGCTGCCGCGTTTTCAGCTTGTTTACCAAATTCTAAATTCTTTCCAGGCACTTTAGAAAACTCTTTCGGTGTATTGGGCAAGGGCCTATCCTTTTTAGAATCATGCGGTGCTCGGCCGTAGGGTAGCCTTTATGTTTATCAAAATTATACCGGGGGTAAATCTTATGAAACTTTTCCATAAGGGCATCTCTATGCACCTTAGCAAGTATGGAAGAAGCGGCAATACTTAAAGATTTGGCGTCTCCTTTGACGATACTCTGATAAGGAAGGCTTAACTTTAGCCGCATATTGCCATCGATAATTATGAATACGCGCTTTAACTCCAAGGAGCTTAATTGCTCTAGCAGCCCGGAGATTGCCTTTTGCATGGCTAAAATTGTAGCTTGCAGGATATTTATGCGATCGATCTGTTTATGATTTACCGCTGCAATAGCATACAGAGATTTATTCTTTATTTCAAAGAACGCGCATCTTCTTTTTGCGGGGCTTAATTTCTTTGAATCATCAATACGGTTACAGAAATTATAACCCTTTAACAACACTGCCGCAGCTACTACCGGACCGGCTAACGGCCCCCTGCCTGCCTCATCTACGCCGATAATTAAATCGTAACCTTTATTTCTCAGCTTTCTTTCGTAGCGCAGCACTAATTTGCTTTTTCTTCTTTGCTCTCTATCTTAGTGGCATGCTTGCCGATCTTTTTTCTTAAATAATAAAGTTTGGCCCTTCTTACCTTTCCCGAACGGATAACCTCAATACGTTCAATGCTCGGAGAATATAAAGGGAATACGCGCTCAATCCCTTCCCCAAAGGAAACTTTTCTTACCGTAAAATTAAGCTTTATCCCTGAACCGTTTTTGGAAATCACCACTCCCTCGAATGGATGCAGGCGGAATTTATCCACCCCTTCGGGGATCTTGGT
The DNA here is from genome assembly GCA_041661605.1 of Candidatus Omnitrophota bacterium. Classification (GTDB taxonomy): domain Bacteria; phylum Omnitrophota; class Gorgyraeia; order Gygaellales; family Profunditerraquicolaceae; genus UBA6249. The sequence goes on from JBAZUE010000001.1 coordinate 718,357, forward strand.
AAGAACCTTCACCGTGTCTCCAACATTAAACTGCGGCACTTCTTTCTTCGTAAAACCTGCTTCAATTGTCTTAATATCCATTACTACTGCCTCCTTTAAATGAACACTTGACTTACGAATACGCAGTATGAGTAAGTCAATGTGTGAATTTATTCCGCCGAATAAGTGAGGCGGAATCTTAACCTTACTTTTTTAATAAATCCGGCCTTCTCTGCCTGGTCCGCTTAAGCGCCTCGGACTTACGCCAGGCGTTTATTTTATCATGCGCCCCGGAAACCAGTACTTCTGGAACTATCCACCTTCTAAATTTGGCCGGCCGGCTGTACTGCGGATATTCTAATAGATTACCTTCGAATGACTCAAAATTCAAGGAATTTTTATCCCCCAAAACCCCGGGGATCAACCTGACTATGCTATCCACTAAAACCATGGCCGGAAGCTCTCCTCCGGTTAAAACGTAATCCCCGATTGAAACCTCTTCATCAGCCAAATACTGCCTGACTCTTTCATCAACCCCTTCGTAATGGCCGCAAATAAATATCAAGTTAGCGCTTTTAGATAATCTCTTGGCATGAAGCTGATTAAAGGTCTTCCCCTGGGGGCACAACAATACTACCCTGCTCTTGCCTTTAACCTTCTTCTTAATTGCCTTCACTGCCCTAAAGATTGGTTCCGCCTGTAAAAGCATTCCTGAACCGCCGCCAAACGGCCGGTCGTCAACCTTATGGTGCTTATCTAAGGTATAAATCCTTAAGTCATGGACAAAGATCTTTACTTTGCCTTTTTCCTGCGCCCGCTTAATAATGGATTCGCCCAGCACGGCGGAAAACATGTTCGGGAAAATAGTGATTATATCTATGCGCATATCTGATTATTGTAATCGCTTAAAAATGCCTGCTTAAACTGGCTGAACTTATCATTTTTTATCGCCTGACGCACATTTCGCATTAAATCCAAAAAGAAATAAACATTATGCAAACTTAGCAGGATTAACCCCAGCATCTCTTTAGCGTTAAATAAATGCCGCAGATACGCCCGGGAAAAATTCTTGCAAACATAACAACCGCATTTTGCATCCAGCGGCCGGAAATCCTCGGCATAAGCGCAGTTGCGGATAACAACCTTTCCGCAACTGGTAAAGGCGGTTCCATTCCTGCCGTAACGCGTGGGGATTACGCAATCAAACATATCCACTCCCCGGTCTACCGCCTCAACCATATCAAAAGGATAGCCAATTCCCATGGCATAACGCGGCTTATTTTCCGGAAGAATGCCTGCAACCAACTCAATGATATTATATATTAAATTACTGGACTCACCAACAGAAACTCCGCCGATAGAATAGCCGTCAAAATTCATATCAACCATGCGTTGAGCGCAATATTTACGTAAATCCTCATAAGTAGCTCCCTGGACAATACCGAACAAGACCTGCTTTTCTTTTTTATGCGCATCTTTTGATCTCTTAGCCCAGGCAATCGTTCTATCCATAGCTATTTTTGCCTGATCGCGGGTACAGGGATAATGCACACATTCATCAAGCGGCATGATGATATCCGAGCCTAAATCCTCCTGGATCTTAACGACATCTTCCGGGGTAAGAAAATGTTTCATACCGTCTATATGCGACTGAAACTCAACCCCCCGGTCATGCATCTTGCGAAAAAGCGCCAAGCTAAAAATCTGATATCCTCCGCTATCCGTAAGAATAGGCTTATCCCAGCCCATAAATTTATGCAGTCCGCCGGCTTTCTTAATCGTCTCTACCCCCGGACGCAAAAATACATGATAGGCATTTGAGAGGATTATCTGCGCGCCTGCCTCCTCCACATCTTTATACATCAGCCCTTTAATCGTAGCGTGAGTGCCTACGGGCATAAATGCGGGAGTATCAATTTCTCCGTGCGGGGTAACAATCTTCCCCAGCCTTGCCTTACTATTTTTATCCTGATGTATAAGTTCAAACATGCTGTCCTTACAGAGCTTTTTCTAAAGACGAAACAATAAAATTCCTATCATTCATCCTGGCATTAGGAATATTAATCTCGCTAATAGTTGATGCGCCTTTAGCACGTAAAATATTATTAATATATTTAAAACAGGCCTTAACCCCAAGGCCGCTTCCTGAAGTAAGCAGAATGATCAGTTTTTTATTGTTTAGTCCTGTAACCTTATCTAAATATGTATTCATGGCCGGCGTAGGAGCAAATGCCCATACAGGTAAACCTATGATAACCGTATCATAGCCGCTTGCGTCAAACAATACTTCTTCTATCTCGCATCTTTTTTTGGATCTAGCGGCCATACATTGCCCGAAAAATGAAGCTATTTCTTCCTTCGGCCTTAGCCTTTGAATCTTTAATTCAGTTTTTCTCTCCAAGACTTCCTTAAATATAGCGATTACTTTATCGGTGATACCGCTATAGGAGTAATAAGTTATCAGCGTATTCATTTTACCCTCCCAATCTAATCTTATGCGGATCCTGTCGAGGCTTGTCTCTCGCAGCACCGCTTGCCTGCCGTCAGGCAGGCTTGCTCGCCCCAAGCGTGGCTCGCTGCGCTAAGAAGACACCCCGTTAGATTCTACCTTTCTTGGCGTCTATTATAATGGAAAGGAGAACAAAATGAAAGAGCTAATACCCGAAGAATTAATAGGGCACAAGATATTCCTGCTAAGAAACCAAAAGGTTATGCTAAGCATCCACCTTGCAAAGCTTTACGGTGTTCAAGTAAAAGTCTTAATGCAGGCGGTAAAACGCAATAGCGAAAGATTTCCTGAGGATTTTATGTTCCAGCTAACTCCAGGAGAAGCCCAATCTTCAAGGTCACAATTTGTGACCTTGAACAATAAGGATTTTAAACAAAGAAAGGTTTCTAAGCATGACGAAAATATCCGGAATATTTTTGAAGCCATACACCAACTTATGGCCCCGCCCGAAAAACTCAAACGCAGAATAGGATTTCATACGGATTAACAACCAGCCAACTTGATATAATTACAAGCGTCTGTCTTGTCTTGTTTCTCGCAGGGACGCTCGTTTGCCCCGGCGTGGCAAACTTCGCTCGGGTTTCGCCTCGCTCTACCTACTTCGTATATAGCCGGGTATCCTTGCCCGCTCGGCCTGCAAACGCCCTGCTTAGAAACAAGCCAAGCCAGCCTCTATATGGGAATTACACGTCCATTTATTACAGTTCTAAAATCTTCTTACCCATAATAGGGAGATTTACTATCTCTTCAATAATCTTTTTTGTGTTCTCTTCTGAAAACTCCTCAAAACTTCTGTCTAAATAGTTAAATATAAGCCCATAATCTTTTTTAAAGTTTTTTTCTGTATCATTACTAAGCTTTATAATATGACCGCCTATAGGCATACCCATTGCAAAAAGACCAAGAACTTTTTTATTAAACTCAAATGTTAGCATCCAAATACTACCAAGTTTGCCATTTAAGAAATCTGCAGATGGTTTGTCACCTTTCCAAAGTAGGTGACCAGGTTCACCCTTACCATATCTTATAAAGTTTCGGATATCATCAAATATTGGAAGAAACCAGAAATTTGGTTCTTGAATTTTGTAAAATAATAAATTTAGCATAGTTTTAGAAATCGATCTCTCTATTGCACGCCAATTAATGTTTATTACTATTTTAGCGGCTTTACCTTTTGCCGTTTCGTCAAATAGCTCCCACACCACGCTATTAGATTCAGCCCATTCCCTTAAACCTTTTTCAAATAACCGCCATCCATGAATACTTATAGCTTTCGAATCGCACCAAAAATAAAGTTTTTTTATCTTATTTTTATCAATTTCTTCATTCTTGAGCAAATCTTCAATATCTCCTTTAAAATTTTCATTATTATCTTTTATATAATCACATCTGATTTCGGATCCATCATCAAAAATAAAAATAAACTGTGGATACCAAAATGTATCCTTATTAACTAAATACTCTTGAATTTGAGGATATCCATCCTTTACGGTTAATAAAACCGGCTGACCATGTCCATTTTTTCCGAAAATTGGGACATCTCTTCTGCCTTTCATTGAAACCCACGACCTCAAGAAAGAAAAAGGACTATCTTTACCTTTAAAAACGCTCGTTTCAAATTCTTCACTAAAAGCATTATTGCAGCTAGAACAAACTGCATTTTTCAATACAATACTCCCCCCCAGTGCTTTTGGGATAACGTGTTCATCAGAAAAATTATTTGTGATCTTCTTACAGTAAATACATACTTTATTCATATCAAATCCTTACCTGCCGAATAAACATAGTTGTGGGCGTTTCCTATTAACTCCTATTTCTCAACACTTCCAAACAACATCTGCAAATCGTTAATTTCTATAATTTTCTAAGAACTTTACTTTAATTTCACCGTAAGGTTCACCTTTTATCTTAAATTCCAATTTGTTTCTATTCTCTTGTAAAAAACCAAGTAATTCTTTTTGTGCCTCATCATAATTTCGAACAAAATATTCAATAAAATCATCTACGATGCCATAAGAGCCAACTTTAATAGTCCTGATTCCTGTATATTGCGTCTCTGGCTCTACTCGAAATTCTTTCTTACTATCTTTAGCGGTAATTATAAGTATTGGTTTTGATACCTCGCCTTCGCCTCTATTTTTATTACGTAATATAAAATGGAGCTCAAATTCAACTGAACGCTGATAAATATTTACTTCAGTATTTTTCTTCCTTTCTTGCTGAACCCAACAACCGAACCACTTTCCGAAGTATAAAGTAGTACCATCCAAAGTATATTTAGGTGGAGAAACAAAGAAGGTATAGATAATCCCCCAAATTAACAATGCGCTTGCTACAGCTACGCTAATTTTCGTAAGCATAATATTTGTTTCATGCCTTTCGAAATCGGTTATTTTCTTAATTAGTTGCGATTCTCCCTCTACAATATCTGGTGAGCTAAGACCCTCTTTATAAGCATAATTCCTAAGCTTATTAAGTTTCTGTTTCCAATCTTGAATTTGTAGAATTTCTTTTAATTTACCCATAAAACCTTAGGATCGTTCCAAGCTATAATTTGATGACATTAATAAATTAATCCATAGATGGCAATCTTAGCTATAGATATTTTGCTTGAGGGATATTGGGGAGCGTGCATTAGAAAATTTTCGGTAGATGTGCGCAAGGATTTACGACGAACGAAGGACCTCTCGAAAGCATGCGTAATCCGGGAGTGAGTCGTAAACCGTAGCGCACGGCGAAAATTTTCGCACGCGAACAATATCCCGAGAACAAAATATATATCACAATTAGAGATTGCTTCGTCCGCCTAAGGCGGACTCGCAATGACTATAACCCTAAATAATTAACATTGCGTCGCCGTAACTGTAAAACCTGTATTTCTTTTCCACCGCTTCCTGATACGCCTGCTTCATCAACTTCTCCCCGCCGAAAGCGCAGACCAGCATAAAAAGCGTGGTCATCGGCAAGTGAAAATTAGTCAACAGGCAATCGGCTAATTTAAATTTATAACCCGGATATATAAATAAATCCGTATTGCCCTCTTTACGGCCCTCGGCATATGTTTCCAGCGTCCTTAAGGCAGTTGTGCCGACAGCAATAATCCTGCCTTTATCGGCTTTAGCCTGTTTAAGCTTGGTGATAGTTTCATCCGGTACCGAAAAATACTCCGGCTCCATCTTATGCTCAAGGATATTTTCACATCTTACCGGCCGGAATGTTCCTAAGCCAACATGCAAAGTTATATAAGCCAGCTGGATTCCTTTAGCAGGCAGATCCACAAGCATTCTTTCCGTAAAATGCAGCCCGGCAGTCGGTGAAGCAAGAGCGCCTTCATTCTTTGCGTAAACCGTCTGGTAATAAACCTTATCTGAATCAATAGGCTCACGTTTTATATAAGGCGGCAAAGGCACAACACCGTAATCGTAAATTATATCCGCGTCTGGCTGCTTAAAACTAATCTGGCCCCTGGCACTTAAATGCCCGGAAATTTTTCCTCCGGCGAAAATAATCTTCTCGCCGACTTTCGTGCGGCTTGGCTGAACCAGGCAGGAAAATGTTGAGCCGTTTATGCGCCGGGTAAGCAGAATCTCAACCTTGCCTCCGGTTGTTTTATTCCCCATTAAACGGCAATGCAAAACTTTGGTATCGTTAAGGACTAATAAATCTTTTTCCCTAAAAAAACCACCCATGTCTTTAAATACGCCATGAGTAATCTTGCAGGCTTGCCTGTCTACAATCAAGAGCCTGGCCTCTTCTCTATTTTCCAGAGGATGCTGAGCGATTAGCTCTTTAGGAAGCGGATAATCAAATTCAGAAAGTTTAAGCATTATTGATATAGGGGGGCTTTAGTTTAGATAACCGATTATCTGGTCAGTTAAATCGTCGATTGAAAAAAACACTATTCCGTCGGGAGCCAAGTCAGTAACCATGCGGTATTGATTGAAGAACAGGTCAGGGTTGTTTTTCATCAAGAATAAACCTATGCCTATATATACTTTCCCCTTACCGCGATGCCCGAGGCTGGATTTAACTATCTCTTTTGCAAACTGGTTATCTTTAGTGTAAGACATCAGCACAACATAATCGACAATACCTTCCTCAAGCCAGGCTGACCAGTCCTGGAAGGCATTTGTATATGCGCGTTCGGCTAGCGGAATAACCGCGCAGGAAACTGCCAAATCCGGGGACTTAACCTTAACCAGACTTGAGATTTTACGTACCAAATCCGTAACCTGCTGACGTTTCCAATTATCCCAGGCCAGATACTCCTCTTCATTATTCAAAGTGTCCAGGGGGTTAAGGCCGGTCTTGTCTTTAAAACGTTCCACATTTCTCGGGCCATAGCCGTAAGTCAACCCAAAATTCTTAAATCTTGAACCGGGGACAAACGGAACGGGTGACGGATAACGGATATAATCTAAATGCACTCCGTTGATTAACGGATAGCGGTTGATAATTTCATTGATAATCGTTAGGATATATTCTTCTATCCTGGGATCTCCGGGTTCCAAGAATACCTGGTCTTCCCTTAAATAATATTTGTCTAACTCCGTATTAGATTCAGTTTTAGACCTCCTTTGGTACTGATCCAGGGTCAGGATAGAACTGCCGAATTTCTTCAGGATATCCGCATTCTCATTCTTGCCTAAACTCAAAACATTTACCCAGGCAAAAACCTTAATATTATTCTCCTGCGCCTCCCTAAGCAATAAATCTAATGTATCCATACCTGCCGCTTTAACCATAGCATCATATTTGGTCCTATCGCAACTCTTAGAGTCATAATAGGCATTGCCCGACTGGAAGAATTGCAGATAAATCTCATTTATCTTTGCCTTTTTGCACTGGGCAATCAGGTTGCTTACCCCTTCTTTGCTATAAAGCACTTTCTTACCTGAAAACACAGAAATCCAAATCCCCCTTGCCGAAATCTCTTTAGCCGGAATTTCTTTATCCTGGGCAGAAACCATGCCCAAACTAAACATATAGCATGCCAAGAATAAAACTAATATTTTATTTTTCATTTTTTTATCCTTACATGCCTTTCGAGCTCAGAATAACTGCACCCGCAATATTTCTGGCAATAAATCCCTTTACCTTTAGCTTCTTCATGAGCCTGCCTGAACCCAACCCGGAAATCTTCATAATAAAAATCTATTCCGTTTTCTTTAGCTGCCTGGCTGCCTATTTGTTTAAGCAACCCCTGATCCTGATATGGACTGACCAGCAAAGTTGAGGTAAATGCCTCAAAACCATTTTCTTTGGCATAGAGAGAAGTCTTCTGCAGGCGCAATCCCCAACAATTTACACAGCGGCCCGGTGCCTGCAAGTTAGCAGCGATTGCCTGAGAGAATTCAAACGGTAGATACTCAGGATAATCTACCTCAAACTTCAAATCTCCGCTTAAAGCCATAACTGCCTCTTTGCGCCTGTCAAATTCTGCAGCAGGGTGAATGTTAGGGTTATAGTAAAATCCTTTTACCTTAAAACCTTGATCATTCAACCTTTTTAAAGGATAAATCAAGCATGGAGCGCAGCAGATATGCAGTAGGATCTTCATTCCCAAGAAGAACTAAAAAATTTCTTGTTGATGCTCTTTGTTAAACTTTAACCCGAAATGTTCAAATGCCTTTTTTGTGGCCAGCCTGCCGCGGGAAGTACGTTTTAAATATCCCGCTTTTAAAAGATACGGCTCAACTGTATCGGCGATAGTATCTACTTCTTCATTTAAACTGGCTGCCAGGGACTCAACTCCCACCGGACCTCCATCAAACGAATCAAGGATCAATTTCAGGACTTTCCGGTCCAAATCATCAAAACCTGCCTGGTCTATGCCAAGATCATCAAGGATCTTAGAAGCTGCGGGCTGGTCCACCTGTTTAATTTTAAGCACCTGCGCATAATCGCGTACCCGGCGTAAAAGACGGTTAGCGATACGCGGGGTTCCCCTGGCGCGCCGGGCAATCTCAAGGCAGGCATCTTCTTCAATCTGGATTGCCAATAAGGCACTTGAGTTTTTTATAATCCTGGCCAATTCCTCTATTTTATAGAAATCAAGGCTGTAAAATATACCAAACCTTCCCCTAAGCGGAGCTGCCAGAAGGCCTGTACGGGTAGTGGCGCCGATTAAGGTAAAAGGCTTAAGGTTGAACTTAATAGTTTTAGCATAAGGGCCTTTATCAATCACAAAATCGATCTGAAAGTTTTCCATTGCCGGATATAAAAACTCTTCAACTACCTTGGACAACCGGTGTATCTCATCGATAAAAAGGATATCCCCGGCTTCCAGGTTAGTCAAGATTCCAATCAAGTCTCCGGCGCGCTCAATAGCCGGCCCGCTGGTAGCGGTAATCTTAGCGCCCATTTCATGCGAAATAATATGTGATAAAGAAGTCTTGCCCAGCCCCGGCGGACCGCTCAAAAGCACATGCTCTAACGGCTCATCCCTCTGCTTGGCTGCCTGTATCGCTATTTTTAAGTTATCCACTATATCTTTATGACCGACAAATTCAGAAAACTTCTTCGGCCTCAAAGATATGTTTAAAACCACATCCTCTTCGGATTCCTTAATATCAGCGACAATCGGATTAGCCTTAAGCAGGGTCTGCCTGGTCTTTTCGCTCATAGGGTATGATATTTTCCTTATTCCTCGATATAATTATATCTTCAAATGCCGCGTCCTGGCGGGCAACGATCTCTTTCATTTTTGTCAATTCTAAGATTGCCAGGAAGGTCACAATTATTTCCAGCTTATCTTTTGATTTAGCGAATAGCGATGAAAGCTTGATCTCTGTTTCAACAAGCAGAAGATGCAGGATATCATGCACCTTCTGCTCAACGGTAAACTGGTCTTTGATTACTTCATAGAAAACCTCTTTGGGAATATCTTTTAAGGCCTGGGAAAAAGCATTGATTAAATCAAAAATACTGGCCTCAAAATATTTACTATCTTCTTTAGCAGACGGCTGGTAATCCAGGGGCTCCTCTGCCTTTTGGCGTTTAAAGACATCCTGCTGACTTAACTCCCTTTCCCTGAGATTTTCTGCGATTTGCTTAAATTTCTCATACTCCAGCAGCCTTTTTACCAGTTCGGCACGCGGATCTTCCTGCTCTTCTTCGTCCGGCGTCTCGCTTGCCGGAAGCAGCATCTTGGATTTTATTTGCATAAGAGTAGCCGCCATCACCAGAAAATCTCCTACAATATCCAAATCCAAAAGCTGCATGAAATTAATATATTCCAGGTATTGCTGGGTAACTTTTGCAATAGGGATATCGTAAATATTGAGATGATCCTTCTTCACTAGATATAACAGCAGATCCAGCGGACCCTCAAACATATCTAAACGTATTTTATAATTCATATTATATTTTTAACAAGCCTTTTACTTCGGCAATAGTCTTTTTGGCAAAAGCTGATGCCTTCAGCATGCCTGAAGACATGATATCCTGGATATATTTCTTGTCTTTCAGCAACGCATGCCTTTTCTCCTGAATCGGGGCCAATAAAACAATTATTTTCTCTGCCAGTTCTTTTTTACAGGCGGTGCAACCGATCAAGGATTCAGAGCAGCGATGCACTGCTTCTTGTTTGCTCTCCGGAAAAAATATAGCGTAATAACTAAAGACATTGCATTTATGCGGATGGCCGGGATCGCTTAAACGTATGCGCTGCGGATCGGTAAACATGTTCTGTACTTTTTTGCGGATGGCTTCAGGTTCTTCCGATAGCCCGATATAATTATTATAACTCTTGCTCATTTTACGTCCGTCTAAACCTAAAAGACGGGTAGTTTCAGTAAGCAGGGCTTTTGGTTCGGGGAAACAACTTGTTTTATAAATATGGTTAAATTTGCGGCTGATCTGGCGGGTTAATTCCAAATGCGGCAGCTGGTCCTCTCCTACCGGCACAGCATCAGCCTTATAAAGCAAAATATCGGCAGCCTGTAATACCGGATAACCCAGGAAGGCATAGGTACTTAAATCCCGATTAGTAACTTCGCGTAACTGCTCTTTATAGGTAGGACAACGCTCCAGCAGCCCAAGCGGAGTGATTAAGGAAAGAATAAAATAAAGCTCCAGGTGTTCCGGCACCTGCGACTGGAGGAAAATTGTGGCCTTCTCAGGATCTATACCGCAGGAAAGCCAATCAATAACATTATCCAGTATGTTTTCCTTAAGATGCTCCGGATTTTCATACTCCGACATAAGCGCATGCCAATCCGCAACCATAAAGAAACAGTCATATTCACTTTGCAGTTTTGTCCAGTTGGCTAAGGCGCCAACCAAATGCCCCAAGTGCAACTTTCCCGTCGGCCGCATACCGCTTAATATTCTCTTCTTCATAGAGTCCTGGCAATCTTTTCTATATCATAAGCCTCGATAATATCCCCCTCCATCAACTGATCAAATCCGCTGATAGCAATACCGCACTCAAACCCTTCGGAGACATCACGCACATCATCCTTAAAGCGCTTCAGGCTTGACAGCTTGCCTTCAAAAGCAGCCTGTCCGTTGCGCATCACCGTAACCAGGCTGTTGCGGGTAATTTTACCTTTAGTTATTATGCATCCGGCGATCAATCCGGAACGGGAAAGTTTGAACATCTTCTTAACATCAGCCCTGCCTAAGAATACTCTTTTCAATCTAGGATCGAGCATACCTTCTACCGCGGCTTTTATATCATTAGCCAACTCATAAATTATATTGTATATCTTTACTTCAATACCTTCTTTGGCAATCAACTCTTTGGCCAATTCATCAGCACTGACATTAAAACCTACGATCAAGGCATCGGAAGCCATCGCCAAAATTACATCTGAGTTGTTAATATTGCCTACTCCGGTATGAATCACATCAATCTTTATTTCAGAGACATTTAACTTATCCAAAGTATCCTTAATCGCTTCCAGCGAACCCTGGACATCGGACTTAATAATCAACTTTAACTCTTTGATCTTTCCTTCGGCAATTTTAGCGTGCAGGTCTTCCAGGCTTACTCTTTTTACGATTTTTACCTGTTGCTGCTTCTCTTTTTCCATTCGCACCTGAACTAAATCTTTTGCCTGCTTTTCATCTTCAATCGCAAAAAACTGCTCGCCTACCTGCGGAATTCCGCTTATCCCCAGCACCTCTACCGGAGAAGCAGGCCCGATAGCAGTCACTGACTGGCCCAGGTCATTAAGCATCGCCCGGATCTTCCCATAGAAATTGCCCACAATAATATTCTGGTTAAGGCGCAGAGTCCCGTTTTGCACAAGAAGCGTAGCTACTGGGCCCCTGCCTTTAGCCATCTTTGCCTCTACAACCACTCCGTTTGCCAGGCGGTCAGGGTTTGCTTTTAATTCCATTATCTCCGCCTGCAGCAGGATCATCTCCAGTAAATTGTCTATTCCCAAACCGGTCTTAGCGGAAACAGGCACGGTAATAGTTTTACCGCCCCAATCTTCAGCGGTTAGCCCGGCTTGTGATAATTGCTTTTTAACCATATCGACATCTGCCTGCGGCTTATCTATTTTATTTATGGCGACAATAATGGTTACTCCGGCAGCGCGCGCGTGGTCAATTGCCTCCTGGGTCTGCGGCATAATCCCGTCATCGGCGGCAACTACCAAAACCACGATGTCGGTAATCCGTGCGCCCCTGGCGCGCATAGCGGTGAATGCTTCATGGCCAGGCGTATCCAGAAAAGTAATCTCGCCCCCCGGAAGGCTGACACGATAAGCACCGATATGCTGAGTAATCCCTCCGTGCTCCCCCTCTGCAACCTTGGTTTTACGTATGGCATCAAGAAGAGAAGTTTTACCGTGATCAACATGTCCCATAAAGGTAACTATCGGCGAGCGCTTCTTAAGCTGGTCAGGCCTGTCTTTTTCTTTATGTTCCTGCAGGGCTATTTCTTCGGCGTTAAGGGCTTTTTTAATCGCACAATTGTACTTTAAGCACAGCTTGTTTACAGACTCCTCATCCAGGGGTTGGTTAATCCCAACCATTACCCCCATGCTCATAAAATGTTTTATGAGAACGCTTGATTTCTCCTGTAATTTTACCGCCAAATCTTTAAGCGTAATCGGAAGCTCGATCTCAATCTCTTTACTCGGGGCAGCTTCAACCTTAATCTCAGGGAGAGGTTCAGGTTTTATCTCATGAACCGGAACTGCTACAGGTTTAATTTCAGGCTTCTGCGCTGCACCCGATTCTATTGGATGAATCGGTACGCGCCTCTGCGCAGCATCCGATTCTATTGGATGAATCGGTACGCGCTTCTGCGCTATAGCCGATTCTATCTTAATTTCAACTTTTGGCTCATGTTTTACCGCAGGCTTAATTACCGGGAGGGCTTCTTCCTTCTTCTTTTTTAAGGCAACCTTAGGTTTAAGCGGCTTAGCTGCAGCCTTAGGCTTCAAAGCATGCGAAGCATGCGCAGCATGCGCCTTGGGCATGACCTTTTTGATCTTTGCCTCAACTTTCTTATGCGCTGCACCCTTAGGTTTAGCTATTTTCTTTACTGCTGTTTTTTCTTTCTTTACCTTAAGCATCATCTCTCTCCCCCAACTGCCTGTCTACCGACAGGTAACCTGCAGGCAGTTTTTTTATATTAAAAATTAAGCTAATTTCTTTGCTTCTGCAAATATCTTTTGAGCTTTCTTTTCTCCAATACCTTTAATCTTTACCAACCCTTCTTCTTTAATCTTTATAATATCATCAATGCTATGAACCCCTGCTTCTTTTAAGCTTTCAATAGTCTTTTCTCCAACTCCTGAAAGGTCTTCTAAAGAAGTACCTTCCTTTTTAGAAACTTTCTTGGTTTCTTTCTTGGCTTCTTTTTTAGCCGCTTTCCTGGCTTTCTTTACCTTAACCTCCTCTTGAGGAGCTTCTTTTGTTTCTGGTTGAGCAACCTTAGCTTCTGCTTTTCCTCCCAGCGCCTCGGCGGCAATCATGCTCTTGGTCCGGATATCCAACTCCCAGCCTACAAGCCTGGAAGCCAGGCGCACATTTTGGCCATGTTTGCCAATACTCAAAGAAAGCTGATCGTCATCCACGATAACTTCAGCCTTCATCTTTTCCCTGTCTAATTTTATCTCGGAAACCTTAGCCGGAGAAAGTGCAGCCTTGATATATTCACGCACATCATCATTAAAACGCACTATATCAATCTTCTCTCCTTGCAGCTCATTGACAATATTTCTTACGCGGTTTCCGCGCATACCTACACAGGCGCCTACTGAATCGACCTTGTCATTCTTTGAAGAAACCGAAATCTTGGTGCGCTCGCCTGCCTGGCGGGATATAGCTTTTATTTCAACGATCCCTTCATAAATCTCAGGGACCTCTAATTCAAATAATTCTTTAACCAAATTAGGATGCGCACGCGATAAAATAATCTGGGGCCCCTTGACGTCTTTTTTTACCTCAACAACATAAGCGCGGATGCGTTGGCCCTGCTTAAACTCTTCCTTGGGAGACTGTTCACGTTTAAGTAAAATACCTTCGGCTTTACCCAAAAGGTCGACAATCACATTGCCCTTCTCAAAACGATAGACAGTGCCGCTGACAATCTCTCCTACGCGGCTCTGGAACTCGCCAAAAACAACATCCTTCTCCGCCTCGCGCATCTTCTGGATAATAACCTGGCGGGCAGTGGAAGCGGCAATACGCCCAAAATCAATATTGGTTACCTTTTCATTATTACGAAAAGCACGGATCTCACCCGTTACGCGGTCAATCTCAACCTTAAACTCCTCATCCGGTTTTAGATCAATCACTCTCTTGGCAGCGCTAAGCATAGCGCTTTCCACTGCTTCAAGCATAATTTCTTTCTTAATCCCTTTTTCACGTTCAATCTGTTCAATAATTGCCAAAAGTTCATGACTCATTTTAATTCTCCTAAATTACCAGTTTTGCTTTGTTTATTTTAATTAAGGGGATCTCCAAAACCTCCCCCTCCCCGGTTCGCCCTACAAATACAGTTGTTTCATTGACCTTGCTGATTAGGCCATTCCACTCACATTTACCGCTTACTAAATCATTGAGGAAAAACACCGCCTCTTTATTCAGGCAACGCATAAAATCTTCTTTTGTCTTTAACGGCCTGTCAAGTCCGGGAGAAGAAACTTCTAAGCTATATTGTCCGGATAATATATTCTTTTCATCAAGCTCCTGGCGGACCAGACGGTTCAGCAAAGCACACTCCCCTAAACTGATCCCCCCTTCAGGCCTGTCAACAAGCAGGCCTAAGAATAATCCTGGACCATCCTGCCTGAAAATAATATCCACCAAGACAAAACCTTGCGCAGCAAATAACTCCTTGATTAAGGCACCTATCTCCTGTTTCAATGTCTCTCGATCCATAAGCACCTGCGCAATCCTTTTACCGGACAGTTGATACGCTGGTTAAACTCTTTATTTTCTCCAACGCCTGTTCTTTTGGGCAGATTATCTTTTCTTTACTGGCGCGCAACTTTATTTCAACAACATTATCTTTAACCGCGTTGCGGCCGATAATCACCTGTAAAGGTATCCCCAAAAGATCCGCATCCTTGAATTTAATTCCCGCCCGTTCGTCCCGGTCATCCAAAAGCGTTTCTTTACCCGCATCAGTAACCTGCCGATAAATATCCTTGGCTGAATTCATAATCGCCGCATCCGTTACATCTAGGGGGAGAATAATCACTTCAAAAGGCGCTACTTCAGCCGGCCAGATAATCCCTTCACTGTCATTATTCTGCTCAATTACCGCCGAAACCAGCCGGGATACGCCAATACCATAACAACCCATGATTATTGGCTTAAGCTTGCCGCTGGCGTCAGAGAAGTTAGCCTGCATTGCCTGGCTATATTTTGTCCCTAACTTAAAAATATGTCCGACCTCAATACAGTTAAGCTTATCCATTTTAGTTTTGCACTTCGGACACTCCTGGCTTTGCTCTTCCTTAAAAGCCCTGGCCGCAGAACAATTTGGGCATGATAGAACAATATCTTCACCGTCCTGACTGGGAACCATAAACTCATGCGAGACCTTGCCTCCCATAACTCCCGAATCCGCCTCAGTAATCAGGATTCTTAAACCCAGGCGCGAAAATATATTCTTATAAGCGCCAAACATCGCCTGATAGTTTTTATCCAGGCCTGCCTCATCCTGATCAAAACTATAAGCATCTTTCATAATGAACTCGCAGCAGCGGATCAATCCGAAACGCGGCCGGATCTCATCGCGGAATTTAGTCTGGATCTGGTATAAAACCAAAGGAAGCTGCCTGTAACTTGAGACCTGGCTCTTCACTAAGTCCGTAATCGCCTCTTCGTGTGTCGGACCAAGGCAGATACTTCTGCCCCGGCGGTCCTTAAAACCAAACATCACCTGGCCTAAATCTTTATCCCGGCCGGTTTTCTGCCAAAGTTCAAGCGGCTGTAAAGCCGGAAGTAATAGTTCATTTGCGCCGCAGGCATTCATCTCCTCCCGGATAATCTCCTGGATATTCTCCAGGACTTTTAGCCCCAAAGGAAGATAAGAATACACCCCGGCCATAAGCATACGCACAAGGCCTGCGCGCAGCAGCAATTTATGGCTGATTGATTCTGCCTCCTGCGGATTCTCTTTTAATGTCGGAATAAAACTCTTGCTCCAAAACATGTCAATCCTTATTAAAGATTTCTTTTGGTAAAATTACTCCTCTTTTGGCAAAAAGCGGATAAAATGCCGGATGGGTACCGGTAGCCCTGAAACGTCCGTTCACCTTGCCATGTTCAACAACATCATTTATTTCGTAATAAAAAATATCCTCCAGACTAACCAAGCCGTCTTTGAGCCCGTTTACCTGGGTAATCCGGGTTATCTTACGCGAACCATCAGCAAGCTGATCCTGTTGAATAATTAAATGTAAAGATGCGGAAATCTGCCGGTGAATCGCCTCTAAAGATATAGGGATGCCTGACATCAAGATCATTGTTTCTAAACGGTATATAACCTCTTGAGGAGAGTTCGCGTGGATTACTGAAAGGGCTCCGCTGTGTCCGGAGCACATCGCCTGAAGCATATCCAAAGCCTCGACACTTCTAATTTCCCCCAAGATAATCCTTTGCGGCCGCATACGCAGAGAATTATTAAAAAGATCCCTGATAGTGATCTCGCCTTTTCCTTCAATATTGGGCGGCTTGGTCTCAAGCCTGACTACATGATCCTGGGCCATATACAACTCAGCCGTATCTTCGATAACAATGGTACGCTCATCATTATCAATATAGCTGGAAAGCACACTGACGGTAGTAGTTTTACCGCTGCCTGTTGCGCCGGAGAATATCATGTTCACCTTGCTTTTTATGCAGGTAACCAGGAAATCCGCCATTCTCTTATCCAGCGTATCCAGGCGAATAAGATCTTCTACTTTTTGGATTAGCTTAAGGAATTTACGGATAGTTATTGTCGGCCCATCTATGGCTAACGGGGGAATAATAATATTTACTCGCGAACCATCCGGCAGGCAAACATCCGTATAAGGCTGGGCCTCGTCCACACGCTTCCTGGTAGGCGCCAATATCTTTTGGATAACATACATAATCTGTTGGTTGCTGTCAAACTTAATACCGGTCATCATTTTCTTGCCATTTTTTTCTATGTAAACATTATGCCTGCCATTGATCATGATCTCGGTAACTTCCTGATCCATCATCAACTTCTCGATAGGCCCAAGACCGGCAAGCTCATCAACTAATTCATTAACAATCGCTTCCTTATCCCGAACAATAGCATCTCTGTCTTTATCTTTAAGCAGGCTGCGCGGCTGGTTAAGAATTTCCCCTACAATCTTCCTGATCGTAGCCGCTACTTCTGTTTTATTACCGGCGTTTTTAGACAAGTCACTGCTGTATTGAGCAATGAAATATTCACGTACCGTGTTTTTCAGCGCTTGATTAATCACGCCTTCCCCCCGGCTTCAAGTTCCTCTAATACAATCCGCGCGCAGGCCCCTGGCTTTATTTTCCTGACAATTTTACCGCGCCTGAACAGGACTCCTTCGTTTTTGCCAAAAGCAACCCCTATATCGGCTTCCTTAGCCTCCCCCGGCCCGTTAACCACACAGCCCATTATAGCCAATTTTACCGGCCTGGACAATGGTTTATAGGCGACAGACGATAATTTGGTCTCCAGTTCTTTGACTATAGCCACCAGATTAACCTTACAACGGCCGCAAGTAGGACAACTGATGATCTGCGGACCGAAACTGCCTAAACCCAAAGACTCTAATATACATTTAGCCACCCTAACCTCTTCTACCGGCTCTTCGGTCAAAGACACCCTCATTGTATCACCTATGCCCTCCAGAAGCAAAGCCCCCAAAGCCACGCTGGACTTGATAATCCCGTTATAAACAGAACCGGTAGCAGTCAAACCGAGATGCAAAGGATAGCTGCAAACCCTGGAAACTTTGCGATAAGCATCAAGCGTATCCAATACATTGTTGGCCTTAAGCGAAATTACTATGTCGTTAAATTTAAACCCTTCAACCATCTTTACATAATTCATGCAGGCAGAGACTAATTTATCGCTCATCGGAGCTTTCTTTAACCCTGTATCCTTAACCGAGCCGGAGTTAAGCCCTATGCGCAAAGGGATCCCGGTTGCCTTTAACGCTGAGATAACCGCCCCTATCTGCTGCTTTTTATCAATATTACCTGGGTTCAGCCTTATTTTATCCGCTCCATTTTCGATAGCGGCAATTGCCAGGCGCCAATCAAAATGGATATCCGCTACCAAAGGCAGCTTTACTTTCGCTTTAATTTTTTTTAAAGAGGCGGCGTCGTTAAAATCATTGATTGCCAGGCGCACAATTTGACATCCCGCTTTTTTCAATTCATTGATCTGAATAATGGTATTTTCTACATCACTAGTCCTGGTCTTGGTCATTGACTGGATAACTATGGGGTTAGCCCCGCCTATCGGGAGACCGCCGATTTTTATAATCTTGCATTTTCTTCTTGCTATATTCATATTACCTGCCCATAAATTTGCTGATCTTTTCACCGTAAAGCCTTAGTATATCATTATAAGTGACAAACAAGGCTATTGTAATCATCAGGGTAAAACCAATGTTATTGACTATCTGCTCTGCTTTAACCCCCAGCGCTTTCTTCCTTAGTTTTTCCAAGCCCAGCAGAAATATATGCCCGCCATCAAGGATAGGCAGGGGCAAAAGGTTGAATATTGCAAGGCTTACGCTTAAAACCGCGATCAAATGCATAACCGCGATTATCCCTAGTTTTGCCGTCTTAGAAGTAATATAAAATATACCCAAGGGCCCGGTTACAGAATCGCGCATGGACATCTTGCCGCTAATCAACATCCAGAGCCCCTTGTAAGTCATAATAGTCAAATCTATGGTCTTCTGAATTCCAAGATAGGCCGATTCAAATAAACCATGTCTGATTTCAACAATTTCATCAAGGGGGGTGATGCCGATAATACCTAAGGACTTCTTCTCCCCTAATTCATTGCCCAAAATTTTATCTTTAATCGATACTTTAAATTTCAACTCCTGATTACCGCGCAAAACCAAAAGCTCCACGCTTTCCTTCTCTTTTCTTTTCTGGATCTGGCGCTGCAGGTCATCCCATAAATCAACCTTCTGGCCGTCTATAACAATAATCTTATCCCCTGCCGCTAAACCCGCCTCTTTAGCTCCGTAGCCGTCAACTAATCCTCCAACCTTACTGGTCAAGCTGGGATAGCCCACAAAGAAAATACACCAAAAAAACAAGAAACCGAGCAGATAATTTAAAAACGGGCCAAAGAAGATAATCTGGAACCGCTGGCCGACACTTTTAGTAAAATATTCATCGCTCTTTCCCTTATATTCCGATTGGCTGTCTCCGGCCATTTTTACGTAGCCGCCTAAGGGGATCAAGCTTATGCTGTATTCGGTATCATTTTTCTTCTTTTTAAATACCTGCGGGCCAAACCCCAAAGAAAAATTCTCGACACGCACCCCATTTCTTCGTGCGGCAAAGAAATGCCCGGACTCATGCACGATAATGAGCAGGCTTAAGATAAATGTAAAAATAAGTATGGCAATCATGTTTAATTTAAAATTATCCGCACATGCGGACAGCTTCTTCCCTGGCCCAGGCATCGGCAGCCATTATGCCCGGCAGGTCCGGATTAACTATCTTTGTGTGCCGCCGCATCACCTTTTCCACAATTTTCGGTATAGACAAAAAACCAATACGCTTGTTTAGAAAATGGTTCACAGTAACTTCATTAGCCGCATTTAAAACCGCAGGCATAGTCCCTAAATCTTTAGCTGCCTGATAAGCAAGCCTGAGACAGGGAAATTTCTCCAGATCCGGTTTCTCAAAATGCAACTCTTTGAGATTATAAAAATCAATTCCCGGCAGTTTATTAACCAGCCTTCGCGGATAAGATAAAGCATACTGTATCGGTATACGCATATCCGCCGCTGAAAGCTGAGCCATAATTACCCCGTCGTTAAACTCAACCATAGAATGGATCAAGGCTTCAGGATGAATCAATACCTTGATTTTTTCTGCTTCTAAACCAAATAAAAACATCGCCTCAAGCAGCTCTAACCCTTTATTCATCAAAGTTGCCGAATCAACCGTTATTTTCCTTCCCATCTTCCAACGGGGGTGCCGCAATACTTCCTTAAGGCTGACCCTCTTAAATTTACTAAGCGGCAGGTTTCTTAAAGGCCCGCCGGAAGCAGTCAGATATACCCTCCTGACATCAGGCTCCCGGAAACCTCCCAGGCCCTGCCAAATAGCTGATTGTTCACTATCAACCGGCAGGATCCTAACCTTGTATTTTTTTGCCAGCCGCATAACTAAGGGTCCGGCCATTACCAATGCTTCTTTGTTAGCCAAAGCAATATCTTTGCCATTCCTGATTGCGCTGAGCAACGGATTAAGCGCGGCAGAACCGGAGATGGCGAACATTACCAGTTCGATCTTGGCATCTTTAACCATCTCGGCCAAACCTTCTTCTGCGCAAAAAACCTTTACTGACGAACCTAAATCAACGCGTAATTTAGAGGCCGCTTCTTCATTTCTTACACACACAAATGACGGCTTAAATTCTTTTATCTGTTGTTTTAGCTTAATAATATCCGAATTAACGCTTAAAGCCTCAACTTTAAATTGCTGCGGCAGGCTTCTAACCACAGAAAGCGTACTCTGGCCGATTGATCCGCTGGAACCTAAAACCGCTATTTTTTTCACTTTACGATTACGCTAAGGTAGAAATAAAATACCGGAGCAGTAAATAATAAACTGTCGATCTGATCCAACACCCCGCCCATCCCCGGAAAAATACTTCCTGAATCTTTGATTCGACAGTCCCGTTTAAGTAACGATTCGGAAAGATCCCCTAATTGGCCAAGAACCCCCAAGCCAATCGCGGTCAATAATAACTGTCCATAGCCAAATGGCAAGAAAGACTTGCTGATTAAAGCGCCTAAGACACTGAATAATAGCCCGCCGATAGCTCCTTCAACGGTCTTTTTTGGGCTTATATGCTGCATTAAAGGCCTCTTTCCCCAGCGGCTTCCCACTAAAAATGCCCCGATATCCCCCAGCTTAACGATTAACAATAAAGCGATTAGAAAACCAAGCCCTCCGGAAAGATAACGTATCTTTATGATAAAGCTGAAAAACCAGGAAACATATAGTATGCCAAAGACAGTAGTCGAAATATCCACGATCACCCCGGAGGAATCACGGCGTTTAAACTGCATAATCAGGATAAAGAACAAAGCCAAAACAATAAAGAGAAGCTCCCAGCTTTTTGTCGGCTCAAACCTGAGCATGATAGATAAAGGAATAACCGTCCCCATCCCGATGCCGAAATATTTATAGATATTTATCCCTTTCTTCTCCAACATCACAAAATATTCATATAATCCGGCGACAATAAAAATAGTAGCCACTAATCCGCAGAGCCAGTCAAAAAAGATCACCGTCGAGATAATACTGATAAGCACAGTAGAGCTGATTACTCTTTTAAGAAACATTTAGGCCTCCAAACCTGCGTTCTCTTTTTTGGTATTCCTTAATCGCTTCCTTTAACTCTTCAATCCCGAAATCCGGCCAGTATTTTTTGGAAAAATAAAATTCGGAGTATGAAAGCTGCCAGAGCAGAAAATTACTAATGCGCATCTCTTCGCTGGTGCGGATTAACAAGTCCGGGTCCGGGATATCCGCAGCATAAAAATAACGGCTAAACTGCTCTGCCTCCAGGCTCGCAGGGTCTGACTTGCCGGTTAATACATCTTGAGCAAATTTTTTAGCGGCATCCAGGATCTCCTGCCTGCCCCCGTAATTTATAGCCAAAATAACCTTTAAGCCGGTATTACCAATGGTCTGCTCCCGGGCTTTTTTAATCTTAGCCTGGAGATATTTAGGGATAGGATCATCCCTGCCGATAACCATAAAACGCATATTGTTCTTATGCAATTCGGCGACTTCCTTATCCAGGAAATTACCCAGGTAACGCATCAGGAAATTAACTTCATTCTTTGGCCGGGACCAATTTTCCGTTGAAAAAGCGAAGAAAGTAACTACCTGAATTTTTAATTGGCTTGCCCCGCGGATAATCTCTTTTACGCGTTTTATCCCCTCCCGATGCCCGCAAGTACGGCTTAGGCCTTTTTCTTTTGCCCAGCGGCCGTTACCATCCATAATAAAAGCTATATGCTTAGGGATTTTGAGATTGTCCTGCATGCTACTGATGTACCTGGTAATCTATATTAGGGAAGAGATTATCTTTATACTCAATATCCGAGAGCCAGCTCTCGTTAATATTACTGGACTTGATATCTTCATAAATACGGTTAAACCTTAAAAGGTGATCTTTGGTGCGGCGCACCGCATAACTGGTATGCGTGCCCGTGCCAAGGATAAATGCCCAATCCGAACTTTGCGCCAAAAGTAACTCGCGTAAAGCCTGATTTAAGGCCCGGCGCAATAAGCCTTCGGCCCTGGGAAAATTCCTGACCAATTCACTCATCCGTTCTGAAGCCGCATGCAAATGCCGGTAGATCCAGTCATTTGAGCCTTGCAGCCACATCTCCGAATACCCTTTATATCCCCAGCTGGAAAGCGACGGAGTAATTACCTGATTTCGCGGATTCTCTGTTAAGTATTCCGAAGGAGTAATCATGCGTATTTCATTCTGGTCACAGGCAACTTTGCGGAAAAGAAAATCCAGCCACATCGGCCCCTCATACCACCAATGCCCAAAAAGTTCAGCGTCATAAGGCGAGACAATTATCGGCGGCTTGCCCATAAGGTCATTAAGATAACTGGCCTGTTTCTGACGGTTAAACATAAAATTACCGGCGTGATCTGCCGCGCGATCCCTTGCCCACTCCGATACATAGGGCTCTTTATGATTGCTTGTGCCGGTAATACGATAATACTTTATTCCTGTGTTAATCCGCACTCCGTCAGGATGAATATAGGGCTTGATATAATCAAACTCCAGATCAAAACCAATATCACGGTAAAATTCCCGGTAGTTATAATCTCCGGGGTATCCTTCGATAGAAGACCAGACCTGCTTTGATGACTCCAGATCCCTGCCAAAGGCGGCTACTCCCGTGCCTTTGCAATAAACCGGGGCAAATACTCCGTATTTAGGACGGGGCGTGCCATGCAGTAACCCGTGAGAATCAGTAAAGAAATAACGAATTTGGGCCTCGCGAAGTATCTCATCATGCCCGGGGCAAAAACCGCACTCCGGCAGCCAGATACCGCGCGGCCTTCTGCCAAATACACTTTCATAATGATTCGCCGCCACCTTGACCTGAGCGCGCACCGAATCCCGGCAAACATCCATAAGCGGGAAAAATCCATGCGTAGCCCCGCAGGTAATTATCTCTAGCTTGCCTAAATCCTGAAATTTCTTAAAAGCATTTACCAGGTTGCAGTTATATTTCTGGAATATATCCCGGGCGTGCGAGAACCTGTTGAAATACATCTCCGCCAGGCGCCTGAATGACTCCTGCCACCTTGTCCTTTCCATTTCTTTCTGCGACAACTCAATAAGCTTATTTATATGTTTTAAATAACGCTCCTGCAGCAGAGAGTCTGAAAGCATGGAGATAAGCGTGGGGCTCAAGGTCATGGTGATCCGGAAGTCTATCCCGTCGGCAACGAGCCCTTCAAAAACAGTTATAAGCGGAACATAAGTTTCGGTAATTGCTTCATAAAGCCAATCCTCCTCCAGGAAATTCTCGTGTTCCGGGTGGCGCACAAAAGGCAGGTGTCCGTGTAAAACTAAACAAAGGTATCCTTTAGGCATGGGCTTATCTGGTCTCTCGGGTTACGATTGGAGTAATAGTACGTTCGTCTATCCCATCGGCGGAAGTCGCCTTAACCGGAATCACCTGTTTACTATCCGGCAAATAATATCGCAGGGTAAAGGTGCCGTCAGGTCTTAAATTAATCGGCTGCCCCTGCACTGTAACTTTTGCGTCAGGCTCAGTGGCCCCGTAAACAATTAATTCACAATCTACTTTCATCCAAAAACTTCTTTCCTTAACCTCTTTTCTTACCGGGCTTGAGGATACGCCTGAGCTGAACAACCCCTGTTTTAAGCGTTGCTGCCAGCCGCGGCCTACGGGCGAACTCTTGCCTAAACCAAAACCCATGCCATAAAGCCTGGCAAATATATCTTCGGGAATCATCCATTCTTCATCAGTAATCCATGACGGGCTATCCAGAGGGGTAGAAACAACATTAGAACGTAAGATGGTGATAAACCTGCCGTCGGTTAACATCAGCCCCAAATCCACACACCAGGAACGCCCCGGCCCTGCCGTATCGATATACCAGCTGTTGGCAAAATCATTGTACTGGATATCAAAGAAACTATTGGCGTTAGAACCGTTAAAGACAATATTAGTAACATCATAAACCCTTAAAATCTTTTTGGCGCGGTAGAAATCATCTCCCAGTTTATTTTTTAAACCCTCAATAGTCTGGTTTCTTAACTCCCAATAAGTATGCAGCCAGCGCGGATCGCGCACCTGCAAAATAATCTTATCCTGTTCATAAGAAGAAGGAAGCTCCTGCGGCATAACAGTCCTGGCACGCATATCTTCCGGGTGAGAAAATTTTGTATTGACGGCAATAGTCTCCTGGAAACCCGGGATATCCCTGGTTGCCAAGGCCCCCCGCTCGGCAGCAGCCGATTTATTTTTCTTTGTTTTTAGAGAAACAGGCTTAGCACGGATGATTTTCTTTAGCTTTTCCTTTACTTTATTTAATATCTTCATAAGCCACCTCCCTCTAATAAAAAAGGGGATAATCTCCCCTTTTCACAAAACAATTGCTGCATTCATTCAATCTCCCTTTATTTCATTAAATTATTTCCCTGAAGGCTCTTTAAGTTTACTTGCCTTTTGCAGTTCATCTGTAAGGTTTTGGTTAGCCAGTTGCTCCTGGGCTAAAACTTTTTTGGCCTCCTCAAGCGCTGCTTTTGCCTCTTCAGCCTCTTTTTCCTTCGCCTTGGCCCTTTCCTCTAAAGCCGATCTCTCCTGAGAAAACTTATTCATTTTCTCTTCCATCTGAAGGCGCGCAGCCATTTCTTTATCGCGTCCGGCTTTTTGACGCATTGCGCTATTACATGAACTAAGCGTGCCAAAGAAAAATATACACGATAATACCGCTAAAATAATTACTATGCGGTTCTTTAAATTATCATCCATTTATTTAAGATTCTCTATAGGCTCTTTGAGCCCGGATGGCTCCATATTAGAATCCTCTTCGGGAGCCTTCGTTTCGGATATATCTTTAGAGCCGCCTTTAACTTTAGTAACATTAGGCAAGATAACAATCTCTACCCTGCGGTTCTGCTTACGGCCATCTGCGGTTTCATTAGAATCTACCGGCCTGTATTCTCCGTAACCGATTGCGGATAAACGCTCAGGCGCAATCCCCTGTTCCTTGACTAAATAATGTAAAACGCTTAAGGCGCGGGCGCTAGAAAGTTCCCAGTTAGATTTCCAGCTGGAAAGCTTAATCGGAACATTATCAGTATGGCCTTCAATTCCCACATTAAATTGCGACATATTATCTTTTAAAACCGACGATACCTTGTTTAATAAATTATAAGCCTCAGGCCTGATACTTGACTTACCGGAATCAAACAAAAGATCTCCTACAACGGTAATAACCAGCCCCTTTTCCATCATCTGAAGCTTTATCTGTTTATCATTTATCTCCTGCCCAAACTTCTGTTCAAGCAGACTCTTGGAACGGGAAAGTTCATCCAGTTGGGCGTTCAGCTCTTCGATTTTCTGGGCATCAGATCTCCTGCCGCTTTGAAAAACAAAACTGCATCCGGCTAAACCTAAAGTTATGGATAAAACCAGCGCGAATTTGAAAAAAATATTTCTCATCTTACTCTCCTTGGCCCTCTAGCCTGTTTACTTTAAATTGAAGTTTAAATATAACATAACCCATTATTCTAGTCAAGAGTTTTATGGGGTTATAACTTAAATGAACAGGGTATCTTTTCTTGCGCAACCTATTGAAACCATGGTTATCTTAGCCTTAAGCCGGTCTTGTAATTCCTGAAGATAAGCCCGGGCGTTAGGATGCAACTCTTTAAAAGAGCTTGGTTTATCATCCTGATTAGGCCATCCTGGCATCTCCTTATAAACCGGAGTAGCTTTGCTTAAGACTTCAAAATCATGGGGGAATTCTTTGATTATCTTACCTTTATATTTATAGGCAGTGCAAATCTTTACTTTATCCAGCCCATCAAGTATATCCATTTTCATAATCGCCAAATCAGAAATACCATTAAGCATTACGGATTCCCTGGCCATCACTGCGTCAAACCATCCGCACCTGCGCGGCCTTCCGGTAGTAGCGCCAAATTCTTTACCCTTATCGCGCATGAATTTGCCAAAACCTAAAGCAAACTCCGTCGGAAATGGCCCTTCGCCTACCCGCGTAGTATAAGCCTTGCAAACACCAACTACCTTATCAATTTTAACCGGAGATATGCCTGAGCCAATACAGGCTCCACCCGAAGTTGCCGAAGAAGAAGTAACAAAAGGGTATGTGCCGAAATCAATATCCAGGAATGTGCCTTGCGCCCCCTCCAAAAGAATATCCAGCTTTTCATCAATTGCATTATTTAATAACAACGCGGTATTGCATACATAAGGAGCAAATAATTTGCCATAAGCAAGGTATTGCCGGTATATCTTCTCAAAACTAAAACCGGAGTGCTGATATACCTTTCTAAAAATCTCATTTTTTTCTTTAAGATTATCCTTGAGCTTATCCCTGAAAACCCGCGGATTAGATAAATCAACCATGCGTATGCCGCAGCGGTTAATCTTATCGGCATAACAGGGCCCTATGCCTCTTCCGGTAGTGCCAATTTTATTCTTTCTTTTGCCTTCACGCAGCTGGTCCAGATTCTTGTGATACGGCATGATCAAATGCGCTAAAGTTGAAATCTTAAAACGGCGTTTAAAATCAATGCCGTTTTTGCGCAGGTCATTTAATTCGCGCAAAAGCACCTCAGGATCGATCACCACCCCGTTGCCAATGCAGCAAATCTTACCGGCATGCAAAATGCCCGAAGGGATAAGATGGAATATGTATTCTTTATCTGCCACTACTACGGTGTGGCCTGCATTGTTACCGCCCTGATAGCGCACGATATAATCTACCTTCTGGGAAAGAATATCAATTATCTTGCCCTTACCTTCATCGCCCCATTGCATCCCCACAATAACTATATTCATTTTTTCCTCATTTTATGGCGTCATTGTAAAAATCTTATGCGCGATATCCGGGTATTTGGCGATAAAATTCAACTCATCATCAACCAAAGGTTTCTGATTATGCACATTAGCATACCTGACCAATTCCAATATACGGGTAGCCTCGGCATCATCCTTAAAAGCCACCTCCAATTTTTCATAAACATTGCGAAACCCTTTAATCCCGGAATACTCTCCGGCGGTAATCTTCCTGCCGGTTTCAATTATTTCCGGCTCGCCCCGGCCAAGCTCCTCATAATCATAAAGCTCATAATTGCGCCTGTCTTTCAATGCCCCGTCGGCATGAATACCGGACTCATGGGCAAAGGCATTGGCCCCCACTCCGGGCTGGTTAATAGGTATCGGAACACCGAAAGCATAAGAAGCATATTTACAGATCTTCCAGGACATCTTCAAATCCACCTTTTCATCTAAATGATAATCCTGCATCCCATGGCCGAATTTAATCGCTAAAATTACCGAAACCAAATCCGCGTTACCGGCACGTTCGCCCATGCCGTTAACACAAGTGTTGATATAAGCATCTACTCCGGCATCATTTGCCGCCTTGGCTCCGGCAATGGAATTAGCTACCACCAGACCCAGATCATTGTGGCAGTGCACCTCAATAGGCAAACCTACAGCTTCAGCCAGTGATTTTATGCGCTCGTAGATGCTAAAAGGAGTGTCGCATCCTAATGTATCACAATAACGGATTCTGCTTGCGCCGGCTTGTTTGGCTTTTACGGCAAATTCAATAAGATAATCCATGCCGGTGCGCGAGGCATCTTCGGCATTTACTCCAATAATCTCTGCGCCGGAATTTATTGCTTCTTTTACCGATTCCTCCATCTCCTGGATTACCGATTGATGATCCAACTTCCCTCTAAATTTATGAACAATCATCTGGTCGCTGGTTGAGATAGAGAGATTGATGTATTTTAAATGCGGCACCAGTTTAAAAGCAGCCCTTACATCATCTTTTGTCGCCCGCAGCCATCCGCTTAAGCGGATATTGGAAAATCCCCCTAATTTAACCAACTCTAAATTAGCATTCAGATAATTTGTTTCATGGCGCGTGAGCGGAAAGCCAAACTCCGACTGGGAAACACCCATTTGATCCAGGTACCAGTTAATCATAGTTTTCTGCAGCTTGGATAAACATATCCGCGAAGTCTGCACTCCGTCGCGGTTCGTTACATCCAACAGATAAATCTTCGGTGTATGTGCCATATTTGCTCCTATTTTTTTATTATTTCCCTGAGTTCTTTCCTGTCCGGCGTCCCGCGTGAAGAAAACATCTGATAATTATCCAAAAGGTAACTTAAGGAAAAACTAACCTCTACTTCTTTATTTAAAGCAATATTTTCGTTAAGCAGGAGCGCCCCTTCAGGTCCCCTGGCGCAGGCCTTTATTTTATCCGTATCAACCCCTTCAAGGCAATCCTCCCACCAGGAACTATTTATGTTCTTGGCGCGGCAAATTAAATAATCCCAGAACTTCTGCGGATAATACTTCTGGACACATACCCCGCGCAGGCACTCTTCTACTTCAGGCGTACCGTTCTTGGCGGAGAATCCTTTATAACTACCCACTGCCAGAAAATGCAGGCTTGGATTAAATTCTCTTATTACCAAAAGGACCCCGGCGGCATCTTTATCAAATATACTAAAAAATAAATCCAGGCTCCCTTTTTTAACCTGGCGGCCGATAAAATAAGAAATTCCGCCTATCTGCGGCTTAAGCATATACACGCCGCCAATTAGCTCCAGGTTATTTTTAAAGCTGTCAAAGTTACTCTCATTTTCTATTTCTTTCCCGATAATGTAAGCTGGTAAGGTCTTAATCGATAAATCTTTCACCAGCTTTTGCGCCCGCTTCAAATCAATATATTCGGCGCTAATACCGGGGAATTGCTTTTTTAACAGATCCAGGATAGGCTCCGTATTACAGACAACGCAGTCCTTTGCGCTTATCACAGTCAACTTCAATTTATTCGGCTCAGGGAACAAACAGCTGGCTTTAAGCTCTCCGGGATTCTGACAATTACCTGTCAACCCGTCCTTTTTACAGTTGGCATCGGAATAACAACGCGGCAATATTGCAAGTATATCCGGGTCATCGGCTATTTTATCCGACAGCCGGATCTCTTCAACCTTACAGGTCAAAAGCTTTCCGTTTTTAACATCCAGAGTCAATTTCCCAAGCTTACGCCCCTGCCAAAAAGGATGCACAATAAAAGTAGAGCCCACCTTAGGCTCTAACTCCTCTCTTACCGGATTATATCCCATAAAGAGTATATCTATATCTTTGACTTTAGAAATTAAATCCAAATCTTCTTTTTTACCCAGGGTGCTTAAAACAACCACTACTTCTACGCCTTCATTCTTAAGACGGCCCACCAACCGGCCTACCTCCTTGGGCGCCTCAACTTTTAAGCCTTCTGATTTCTGACCGGCAGATAAACTAGTTAAACCAATGATCCCTATCTTTATCCCGGAGACCTGCTTGACAATATAAGGCTCAACTTTATCCGACTCTAAATTAGCGCTTAAGAAAGCGGGGCTGTCTTTTCCCGAATTCTTTAAGAAAAAACTCTTCCCAAAATTAAATTCGTCGCTGCTTATGCCCACGGCATCATATTGCATCAACTTCATTGCCTTAAGATTTACTTCAGTGCGCTGCATATCCAGAAGGGTATTCTGAGTATATTCATCCATCAGCCCTCCGGCGGTAAAAGCGCCGCAATCTAAAAGCAACAGGCCCGGGGATTTTCTTCTTAACTCTTTCACCAGGCTCGCCCTGCGGGCGATCCCGCCATCCTGCTCGATAGGACAACTGCAGGGATAAAGCATGGCATGGGTATTGCCGGTATAAAGGATAGTTATTTCTTTCGCATAAAGGTTACAGACACTCAAGGCGATAAACCCCAAAATAAACAAAACAGATTTAACTTTTTTCATGTGCGGATAACCTTTACAGTTAAAATGTTTTCTAATTCCCGTATCTTATCCTGGATATCCTGGCTGACCTGGCTGTCTACGTTTAATACACTTATTGCCTTTCCTCCCTGCTGGTCCCTGCCAAAGGTCATCGCGGCGATATTGATTCCGTTCTTGCCCATAAGCGTCCCAAGGCTGCCGATTAAACCGGGTTTATCCCAGTTACGGATAAAAACCATCTCGCCAATCGGATATAATTCAAGATAATAATCGTCGATTTTTACAATGCGCGGCTGTTTGTTGCTGGAGAGCGTCCCAAAGACTTTTTTTGCCTCCTTATCCGTCTTGATTTCTAATTGGATCAGATTTACAAATTCCCCTTCCTGGGCCGACTTTGATTCACGTAATTTTATGCCTCTTTCCTTAAGTAAAGATACGGCATTAACAAAATTCACCGTTTCTTTCAATATAGGTTCGAGCACCCCTTTGGCAAGAGCCAGAGTTACCGGGCTTAAATCATATTTAGTAATCTCTCCGCTATAATTTATAACTAACTCCTGGAACCTTCCCTCTACAAGCTGGGCGGCAAACATTCCCAGTTTTTCACCTAAATTAATATAAGGGTTAAGAATTTTGCAAACCTCAGCTTCTAAACATGGATAATTAGCGGCATTACGTATACCCCTGCCTAAAAGGGCGTCACGCACAATCTCGGCCACCTCAATTGCCACATTCACCTGCGCCTCTTCGGTAGAAGCACCCAGATGCGGGGTAATAATTACATTATCAAGCTTTAAAAATTCATTCTCCGCCGATAGCGGCTCGCTCTCAAAAACATCCATGGCTGCGCCAGCAACCTTAAGTTCTTTTAAGGCCTTAACTAAAGCTACCTCATCGATTATCCCGCCGCGGGCGCAATTTATTATACGCACTCCTTTTTTCATTAAAGCAAACTCTTTATCTGAAATCATATGCCTGGTTTCATTGGTTAACGGAGTATGTACGGTAATATAATCAGCCTCCTGCAGCACCTTCTTTAATTCCGCGACCTCGACGCCAATGCTTTCGGCAACCTCAGCCGACAGAAACGGGTCATATGCCAACACCTTCATTCCAAATGACAAGGCACGCTTGGCCACTTCAGAGCCGATACGGCCAAAACCTACTATGCCAAGGGATTTTCCGTAGAGTTCGACCCCCATAAATTTTGAGCGCTTCCATTCCCCTTTCTTCGTTGATGCATTAGCCTGCGGAATATTCCTGGAAAGAGCAAGGATCATACTAAAAGTATGCTCGGCGGTAGAGATAGTATTGCCAGCCGGGGTATTCATAACAATGATACCTTTTTGCGTAGCTGCCTCCAAATCAACATTATCCAGGCCGACTCCGGCGCGTCCGATAACTTTAAGCTTCTTAGCGGCCTGAATTACGTCTTTAGTTACCTTTGTTGCGCTGCGTACTACCAGCGCATCATAATCTTTAATTACCTCCTTCAGGGCGTCTGGCTTTAAATCTGTTTTTACATCCACGGTAAGTTCCTTGGATTCTTTAAATACTTTTAGCCCCTCTTCGGATAAAGCATCGCTGACTAAAACCTTAATCATTTTACCTGCTCTCCTTCTTTAAAAATACCTCTTCAGCCGCGCTGACACCGGCTCCAAGTTTAAAAACATACCCTGATTCTTTTAAGACTTTCTCAAGACAGGAAATGCCCGCAATGATATCAAATTCTTCAATAAAACCCATGTGGGCAAACCTGAAAATTTTGCCTTTTAATTCAGCCTGGCCACCGGCTATAGTTACCCCATAGACATCGCGCATGGTCTTAACTAATTTCTCCCCTTCAATACCGGCGGGGACCTTTACCGCGGTTACCACATCTGAAGAAGCATCGGGAGCGAATAATTCTAAGCCCAACGCCTTCATGGCAGCCTTAGTGGCGGAAGCCATTATTTTATGGCGATTGAATATATTTTCCAGGCCATCCTGCTTCATCATTCTCAATACTTCCACTAAAGCAATAACCAGGGAAATAGCCGGAGTAAAAGGTGTATCTGTCTTTTGAATCGCTTTCTTAGCCACTGTTAAATCAAAATAATACCGCGGACTCTTTGAAACAGAAATCAGCTCCCAGGCCTTTTTACTTACGCTTATAAAAGCAAGTCCCGGAGGGAGCATGAAACCTTTTTGTGAGCCTGAAACACAAACATCAACACCCCAGGCATCAGTTTTTAAATCGATAGCTCCCAGGCCGCTGATTGCATCCACTACTAAGACTGCTTTAAATTTAGCAACCACCTTGCCAATAGCCTCAATATCGCTGACTACTCCGGTAGAGGTTTCACAAAGAGTGGTAAAAACGGCTTTAATATTAGGGTTGGCCTGAAGCCTTTTTTCTATCTCCTTAGGGTCTACTGCCTTACCCCACTCAACCTTAATCACCTCCGCTTTAACTCCATAACTTGTACATAACTCTGTCCAACGTTCTCCGAATTTACCGCTTTCTACGGTGATCGCAGTATCCTGCGCAGAAAGCAGGTTAGCTACCGCAGCCTCCATCGCGCCTGTACCGGAAGAGGTAAGAATAAAAACTTCTGATTGTGTCTGGAATACATATTTTAACCCCTCAGTAGCTTCTTTAAGTATTGCCTGAAACTGCGGGGTGCGGTGATGGATAATCGGCTTGCCCAGGGCCTGGCATACTTCAGGCGGAAGCGGAGTCGGACCAGGTGTCAAAAGATAGTTTTTTCTCATTTTCGTTCCCCTTATTTTAATTTCTTGTTGTTTAATACCACTTCATCAATTATACCGTAATCCTTTGCTTCTTGAGCAGACATAAAATAATCCCTGTCAGTATCCTTTTGTATTTTCTCCAGCGACTGTGCCGTGTGATGCACCAGGATCTCATTAATTTTATCGCGAAGGTGTAAAATCTCCTTAGCCTGTATAGATATATCGGCAGCCGCTCCCTGCACCCCTCCCCAGGGCTGGTGGATCATTACCCGTGAGTTAGGAAGGACAAAACGTTTCCCTTTGGTTCCCGCTGCCAGCAAGACCGCCCCCATACTGGCTGCCTGACCGACGCAATAAGTTGCCACATCGCATTTTATAAACTGAATAGTGTCGTATATCGCCAGACCCGCGGTAACCGAGCCCCCGGGCGAGTTAATATAGACATTAATGTCCTTATCTTTCTCTTCCATCTGCAAGAAAAGCATCTGGGCAATCACGAGATTAGCCACATAATCATCAATAGGCGTGCCGATAAAGACAATGCGGTCTTTTAAAAGACGCGAGTAAATATCGTAGGCACGCTCATAACCCCTGGCAGTTTGCTCAATTACCATAGGAACCAATACCTGCATTTTCGTATCCATCGTAGCCTCCGTTTTAATGAGTCTCCTGCCAATCCGCTTCGCCTAATAAAAATTCCATTACCTTGGCTGGCATATGATCATCCATGGGAATACCCTCTTTTTTGGCAATCTGGGATAAAACTAAATACACCTTAACCTGTTTTTTAGCCTGAGGCTGTATCCCCTCCAGGATCAACTTCTCCTGTTCCTCGATTTTATCACGGGGTAGCCCCTTCATCGCTAAATCCAGTTTTGTCTGACGCAGCATATCCTGAGCCTGCCGGTTAACCAGGCCTTCGGGAACTTTAAATTCCAAGTCCTTCAGCAGATTATCAATCAATTCATTTTCAATACGCTGGCGTTCCTGATTTTCCTTATTAATAAAAATCTGTCTCTCTACCGCCTTCTCAAATTCCGCCAGATTTGGATATCCTAAAGAACGGCTGAACTTATCATCTATATTCTCTGCCTTGCGCGATTCCTTAACGGAATCGAGCTGCTTCTTTATCTCTTCGGTAGATACCATGACTAATTTGTAATTTATCTTCTTTTTCTTATAGTCCTTAATTGCAATCTCCGGAGTCACTTCTACAACCGCCTTAAAAGAAAGATTGCTGCGGTCCAGCTTCACATCGGTTATCTGCGGTAATTCGATCACATCAAGCTTCTCTGCCGTGATCGCCTGGTTATACACATCAGGAACCAGCTCTTTTAATACCTGCTCATGGACTGAAGACGCATAATGTTTTTCTAAGACATCCCGCGGAGCCTTGCCCGGACGGAATCCCGGTACCTTTGCCTCCTTGGCAACCTGGGAGAAAACTTCTTCAAATTTATTTTTAACTAATTCCCCGCTGACTGTTACGCTTAATTCGCATTTAGTACTATCCAGTTTCTTTACTTCAGTTTTCATTTGAATCCCTTTCCTATTTTTTATATGTATATATGAGATCCTTCGCTTAATCACTTGAAGATTTCTACGAAATCTTCTGCGTAAGCTCAGGATGATTTCGCCTTCTCAATAAGAGGGCGAAATCACATTCTGAATTTTTCCCCCAGATAAACCTCGCGCGCGCGCGGGTGGCTGATCAATTCATGCGCTGTACCTGAAATAAGAATAGACCCGTCGGCAATCAAATAAGCCCGGTCAGTTATAGCCAGGGTCTCACGCACGTTATGATCAGTTAATAAAATTCCCAACCCCTTAGCTTTTAGCTCTTTGATGATCTCCTGGGCTTCATTGACTACTATAGGGTCAATACCGGAAAATGGCTCGTCCAAAAGTATAAAAGAAGGATTGGTTACCAACGCGCGGGTAATCTCCAGGCGCCGCCGTTCCCCTCCGCTTAAGGTATACGCTTTATTTTTTGCCAAATGCGCAATATTCAATTCTTCAAGCAGGGAAATCAACCTGCGTTTTCTTTGTGAACGGCTCAAGGGGAGAGTTTCCAGGATAGCGTTTATGTTTTCCGCAACCGTTAATTTGCGGAATATCGAAGCCTCCTGGGAAAGATACCCTATCCCAAAACGCGCGCGTTCGTGAATAGGCAGGTTCGTAATTTCGTGGTTATCAAAAACAATCGTACCGCGGTTTGGCGGCACAATGCCTACGATCATATAAAAAGTCGTGGTCTTACCGGCGCCATTGGGCCCAAGCAAACCTACGATTTCACCCCGCTTAACCGTGATATCTACGCCGTTAACCACGGTACGTCCGTCGTATGATTTAGCTAAACCTTTAGTTTCCAAAAGCTGCATTCAAATTCTCCGTTTGATAAATCTCTATCTGGGGCCTGCCGGTCAACACTATCCTCTTATCCAAAGCAGTATAGACCGCCCCCTGGCTAAAAGACGTATTTTCACCGCGCAATATACGCACATTCCCCCGGGCAACAATCTTATTGATAGAACTGGACATCACCGCAGATCCTTCGTTCTTCTTTGGCCCTTCCTGTTTCGGGGTAAAATAAACTTCCATTTTATCGCTGTACATAGTTAAATCCGGCGTTTCTACTTTAACATTATTATTAAATATGGCAATATTTTTTTCGTAATCTACCTCCAGTGGCCCATCGCAGATAATCATGATCTTTTCTTTCTTGCCCTTTTGCTTATCTTGCGGCTCGATATCCAAACGCACATCTTTTTCCAATGCCACCTGTTTAAGCTCGGTCTGACCCCTTGCCCCTACGCCGGTAAGGTTCATGTCTGAGCGCTGAAGATTGATCTTGTCCAAAGTGCTGACTATCTGTTTTTTCCGGTCCCAATCCAGGGAATTAGTGGTCAACTTTGATCCACTTGAGGTGGTAATCACCACATTATCTTCTAAATGCACAACCCCGCTTTTCTTGTTAAAATCTCCGTTATCAGCGGTAAGGTTAATGCTGTCTTTATCCGCGTAATGGTTGCCCACTACTTCCTTAAGCTTGACTACCTCATTAAATATGTCCGCTGATTTTCCGGCCAGGTCCCAGGATTTCTTGCCTTTTTCGCCGTATCCTGAAAGAGAGAAATCCCCGATTTGCTGGTCAGAATCCTTAGCCTCTTTTACTGTTTTAATGGTTTCAACTGCCAAAGCGCTGGCGGAGAAAGACACAAACAACAAGATCAAAAATACAAGCTTCTTAAACTCCATAAAATTTTAAAATATCTTTCCATTTACCCTGCGATTTAAGGATCAATTCAGCTACCTCCCTGACAGCGCCGCGGCCGCCTGTATGGCTGGTTACATAAATTGCGGCCTCTTTTATTTCTCCTGAAGCGTTTCCCACCGCTATCGGCACACCCACTTTATGCATAAGCGACAGATCCACTAAATCATCCGCCACAAAACAAATTTCGTCTACGAGAACTTTATATTTCTTGATAATTTTACCCAAGACCGCGGTCTTAGGGAAGACGTCGGCAAAAACTTCAGCCACCCGCATATCTTTGGCGCGCGGAAAGATAGTTTTAGAACTTTTAGCCGTAATCAGGATGGTAGGAATCCCTGCTTTATTTAAAACATAAACCCCTAAACCGTCGTGCACATCAAAAAACTTCAATTCATTTCCCCGGGAATCATAGACTATCCTGCCGTCAGTCAAAACCCCGTCTACATCCAATAAGAGCAGTTTGACTTTTCGCAGGCGCCCGTTTAAGCCTTCCCTTGTTTCTTTCTTAAGCATAATTAAACCAAACCTGCCTTAAGCAGGTCCTGAATATCCAGTAAGCCTACCGGCCGCATAAATTTATCCACTACGGGAACCTCATCTATTTTCCTGGCCTGTAATATGCGCATTGCCTCGGCAGCCAGCATATCCTTATTTACAACGGCCGGATTTTTAGTCATCACCTCTTTAATCAACCGATGCGCCAGGTTCTCATCGCTCTCCAGGTGACGGCGTAAATCTCCGTCGGTGAATATCCCTTTCAACTTGCCATTCTTATCTACAACCGTTGCTGAACCTGCCCTGGCGCGGGTAATCGCGCATAAAACCTGTGAAACTTTCTTATTCTCATCTACCACGGCATTTGCCTGTGCCCGGCGCATAATGTCCTCAACTTTTAAAAGCAGCCGCCTGCCTAAAGCTCCTCCAGGATGAAAAAAAGCAAAATCTTTTTCTTTAAAACCTTTCAGCTCCAGAAGGCATACTGCCAAAGCATCCGCCATGGCCAAAGTAGCGGTGGTCGAAGCTGTAGGAGCCAGGCCTAAAGGGCAGGCTTCTTTTTCAACCGAAACATCCAAAACCACATCACTGTATTTGGCAAGGACTGATTTTACATTCCCGGTAAGCGAAATGATCGGCGAGCCTATCTTCTTAAGTATAGGCAACAGCTGCTTCATTTCCTCAGTCGAACCGCTGTTAGAAAGAATAATCACCACATCATCATCGGTAACCTTGCCCAAATCTCCATGGATGGCCTCTGCGGTATGCATAAATAAACTGGGCGTCCCGGTAGAAGCAAGTGTCGCGGAGAGTTTCTGCCCGATAATGCCGGTTTTTCCCATTCCGCTGACTACGACTCTGCCTTTATTTTTAAGGATTAACTCGATCGCTTTGACAAACCCCTTGTTCAGACGGCCCTTAAGCAGCTTTATTGCCTGCGCCTCAATATCCAAGACCTCTTTTGCCCGCTTAATCACATTTATTTTCATAGCGCACGCTCAATCTTTTTAATTTGTTTTAACAAGGCTTCCAATTCTTTAAAATTAATCATATTCGCTCCATCACAAGGGGCTGTTTTAGGATCGATATGCACCTCCAAAAATAAACCATCACAGCCAAAAGCCACAGCTGCCCTGGATAGACCCGCAACAAACTCACTCTGTCCGCCGGAACAAGCGCCCTTGCCTCCGGGAAGCTGCACGCTATGCGTGGCATCATAAATCACAGGATAGCCAAACCCGCGCATAATCGAAAGAGCCCGGAAATCTGTAACCAGATTATTATAGCCAAAACTTACCCCTCTTTCCGTAATCAAAATATTTTTGTTCCCGGCGGATTCTACCTTTTTTATTATCGGTAAAATATCCCATGGCGCCAGGAACTGTCCTTTTTTGATATTCACGGCCTTGCCGGTTCTTGCCGCAGCCAGCATAATATCTGTTTGACGGCACAAAAATGCCGGGATCTGAATAATATCCAGGACTTTAGCTGCCGCGGGCATATCTTTTGCGCAATGCACATCACTCAAAACAGGTATTTTAAGCTGCTGTTTTACTTTCTTAAGGATAGCCAATCCCCTGGTTAATCCCGGGCCGCGGTAAGAATCAACTGAAAGCCGGTTGGCCTTATCAAAACTGGACTTAAAGATAAACGGGACTCCGCATGAAGCTGCGATACCTTTAATCCTGCCGGCAGCTTCAAGGCAGGAGCTTTCCGATTCAATAACGCAAGGTCCGGCAATAAGTACGAGCGGATTCTTTTCGCCAAACTTTATATTTCCCACATTAACCTGACGCATTAGCTTATCCCCTTTTGTAATAAAGCTTTAAGCTTCTCTAAATCTTCAGGAGTATCCACGCTTATAGTGTCAAATTTAGTTTCAATCACTTTAATTTTAAAACCTTCAGCCAAAACACGCAACTGTTCAAGTTTCTCTGTTTTCTCAAGATTGGAAACAGGCAGGTTCTTATAAATAAAAAGGAAATCTTTGGTATAACCATAAAGGCCGATATGTTTGTAGTAAGTTGTCTCTTTGATCTCTGCGTTCGGAGCTAAATACGGGATGGGGGCGCGCGAAAAATACAAAGCAAGGTTATTCTTCCCCACCACTACCTTCACCACGTTTGGATCGGTTACCTCTGCCGGATCAACAATCTTCTTCATAATCGTCGCCATACTAAGAGAGCTGTCTTCTAATAAAGCGCGAGCGACATTATCGATCATCATTGGATGGATCAAAGGCTCATCACCCTGGATATTGATAACAACCTTAACATCCAAAGGATTAACCACCTCACTGATCCTGTCGGTTCCACAGGTATGTTCTTTAGAGGTCATCACGGTCTTGGCCCCGAATTTAATTGCTGCTTTTTGGATTATTTCATCGTCGCAGGCAATGATCAAATCATCCAGTATGCGGCTTGACTTAGCCCGTTCCCAGACATGCTGCAACATAGGCTTGCCCATAATATCCGCCAAGACCTTGCCCTTAAACCTGGTAGATGAATACCTGGCCGGTATGACTCCGATTACATCCATTTTATTTAATCCTCTCCAAAAGTTCCCGGGAGCTTGTTACCGCTGTTCCCAATTTGCCCACGACAATACCCGCGGCGAAATTAGCGATATGCGCTGCCTCAAGCTTTGAGGCGCCGGAGCAAAGCGCCAGGGTAAAACTGCTGATTACCGTATCCCCTGCCCCGGATACATCAAAAACTTCCTGCGCTTGCGTAGGGATATGCGTCATGCAGCCATTCCTTTCAAACAATTTCATCCCCTGCTCACCCAAAGTTACCAGAATAGAATCCAGGTTTAAATACTCCGTAATCTGCCGGGCCGCTGAATCAACATCCTTATCAGTGAATAACCTGTCGGTATTAATCTTAAACCTGTTATTTGTATCTTTTATCTTAAGGTTCCTGATAGCATTCTCTAATTCCCTGCGGTTAGGAGTTATTGAAGTCACCCCGCGGTAATATTGAAAATTCTCTTCCTTAGGGTCTACGGTAATAATCTTTTTGCAGGCCTGGGCTAAAGAAACAAGCCGGCCAAGAAGCTCCACATTAATTACCCCTTTGCCGTAATCTTCAATAATAAGAGCGTCAAATGACCTGATGTTCTTTTCGACATATTTCAAGATCTTTAAATTCAACTCCTCCGGAAGGTCATGCGTATGTTCCCAATCCACCCTTACTACCTGCTGATGCCCGGCAAGGATGCGCGTCTTTACGGTAGTATGCCTTTTGTTTTCTTTAAAAATACCCCGTGTATTAATC
Organism: Candidatus Omnitrophota bacterium; assembly: GCA_041661605.1. GTDB lineage: Bacteria > Omnitrophota > Gorgyraeia > Gygaellales > Profunditerraquicolaceae > UBA6249. The sequence continues at coordinate 758,361 of JBAZUE010000001.1, forward strand.
TTTCTTTTTCTTAACTCCGCGAATAATATCCTGGAATTGGCGTCACCCCCTGTAACCCCCACCAAAGAAACCTCCGCGCCTAGAGAACGGATATTATTTGCAACATTGGCCGTACCCCCGGGGACAAAGGTGCGTTTATTTGCCCAAAGCACAGGAACCGGGGCTTCCGGAGAGATCCTCTCTACGCTGCCCCATATATACTCATCAAGAATCAGGTCGCCAATCACTAAAATCTTTGCTTTATTGAATTTTCGGATGATCTTGCTTAGATTCTTCATATCTTTTCAATTACCGCCTGTGCCAAAAGAGGCAGCATTATCTCATGATGGCCGATAATATAATAACCCCTGCCCCCTGAATTAGTAGGACGGGCCACTACATTCTGCGCCGGCCGATAATGATAAATCATATCAAAATTGGCAGTGGTAAAATCCTTAACCTTATTCCCAAGGTTACGTGCCAGATTAAGCGCCTTTAAGAACACTTCGGGTAAAATAACCGCCGAACCAAAATTTAAAACCACTCCCCCCTGGTTTAACGCGCGGATATTCTCAACAAGAGTATGGAAATCACGTAATGAGCCTTCGGCGGTAAGCCCGGCGTCAAATGAAGGGTGCTGATGGATTATATCCGTACCGATTCCCACAAAAACACATACCGGCACATTGTATTTATAAGCGTTATAAAGCAGGCTCAAATTCTTATACGGCAAATTCTCATCGGAAATCATTTTTCCTACCGCTCTTCCCAAACCCAAGCCCTCGCTTACCCCGTCTTTAACCGCCTGGTTAATAAAATCAGCGGTTTCTTTACCCATACCGAAGCTTCCGTTTTTAAGGTTTTCAGCAACATCTTCGGAGGTCTTTGCCTGGAAAGCAATCTCAAAATCATGGATGATCCCGGCGCCATTAAGGCAAATGCAGCTAATCACTTTTTGCTTGATCAACTCAATCAATACCGGATTAAGCCCGCACTTTATTACATGGGCGCCGGCCATAAAGATTACCGCTTTTTTCTTCTTCCTGGCTGCGGCAATATCCGAAGAAACTACGAGCAAATCTCTGGCCTTTAATATATCCGGCAGAGAGCTTAAGAACCCCCTAAAACTCTTGAGTTTAGCCGGAGCAAGCGCGAAATCCCCCTTATTTACCTTGCTAAAGCGGGTTTTAATCGAATATCTTTTTACCTTCGCTAAGTTAATCGTCATTGGAATCCTTCGCTTTGCTCAGGACATTAAGCTTTAATGTTTAACTCCAAAAGCTTAATGATTTTATCACAATTCAACGCTAATTCAAACAGAAATATTTCCCGCGCCTGTCTTGGTTTGTTCTTCGCAGGGACGCTTGTTGCGGCCCAGCGTGCCGCAACTTCGCTCGGGTCGGCTGGCGTCGCTCTCACTAGTCCCAATTTAGCCGGTGATCCGTGCCCGCTCCTGGCCTCCACGCCCTGCTCAGAATCAAACCAAGCCATCCGCTAAGATTTCTGGCTTTTGCTTAAGGCACAATTAGAAAATTTTCGTGCCGTAGCAAAAGACGGAAAGCTTAGCGCACGCGGGCAATACCTTGAAGAGCAAGACATCAATTAGCCTTTGAGTATGGATTCGGCGGCGGAGAGCACATCCTCTACGCTGATTGCCTTAAGGCAGGCAAACTCTTTTTTGCAATTATGCGCCAGGCATTGAATGCAACCTATATCTTTATGCAAGTATTTATCCTGCCTGCCTAACGGCCCCCAGCGCCGCGGGCTAAGCCCGGCTTGATTGCGCCCAAAGATAGAAATAACCGGAACCCCTAAGCTTGAGGCAATATGCACCGGCCCGGAATCATTAGAAATAAATAAAACGCACCTCTTAAGAATACTGGCCAGCTGGCTTACCGAAGTCTTGCCTGATAAATTTAACGCCTTATCCCCTATTTTTTCGGCAATCATATTCGCAAGAGGAATATCCTTAGGCCCTGACACAATCAGGATCTTAAGATTATGCCTGCCGGCTAATATTTCCGCAGCCTGTGCAAAGTTATCTTGCGGCCATATCTTCGAAGGACAACTTGCCCCAGGATTAATCGCCAGTAATTTATCCGCCTCCTTAATACCGTAGCTGGCAAATAAATCTTTGGTCCACTGCTCTGATTCCGGCCTTATAGGCATAAATAAATCCTGTGCGTTACCACTTATGCCTAAGCTAGAAATCAAATCCAGGTTATATTCTGCTTCATGCATGCGGCCTTCTTGTTTTACATGCACTCTTGCAAGGTTATTCAGAAAACCAAATTTTCGGTTATAGCCTAAACGCTTGGGGATACCGGCTAAAAAAACTAACAGGTGCATGCGGTTAGTCGGATGCAAAATTACCGCCAAATCAAATTTCTTGTTTCTTAACCTGCGGGCGAATTTAAGGCAGCGCAGCCAGCTCTTATGTTTAATATCTTTATCATAAATTATAACTTCATCCAAATATGGATTTCCTTCCACGATATCCCGGGCATAAGGAGCAACCACCATAGAAATATAAGCCTGGGGATATTTTTCCCTTAAGGCTTTAATCACAGGGGTAGACAACAACACATCCCCTATGCGGTCAGTACGCACAACTAAAATGCGCCGGTACTCTACCCGGGCGGTTTCCTTTTCCTTATCTTTAAGTAAAAGATTTATCTGTCCAAACACATCATCAACCTTAATGCAGGATAGACATGCAAGGCTGCCAAAACGGCACTGGGCTTTTTCGCATGGACGGCAAAATATATCTTTTTTTATAATTATTTTCTCCTGCGACCACGGCCCGTATTTATTTTCATCCGTCGGGCCGAATATTGCGGCAACCGGAACATTCAGGTAACTAGCCAAATGCATAACCGCGCTGTCATTAGTAATCAAAAGCCTGGCTTTTTTTAGCAAGGCGGCCAGCTGGCTGATCGAGGTTTTAGAGCAAAGATCGATAATCTTTTCCGGATGCGCCTGGCGGACATATGCGCATGCAGGCTCATCGGTTTTATCCCCCACCAAAATTACCTCCCAACCCTCCTTAATAAGCCGGTTGCAAAGCCGGCTAAAATTCTGCTTATCCCAACGCTTGATCTGGCTCCTTGCCCCGGGAGCCACCACTATCAATTTAGAGGTATCAGATATTTTTTTTTCATTTAAAATTCCTTCAATAAATTTCCTATCTTCGGGGGAGATAACCAATGACTGCTGTTTCTTGCTCCTGAAGGGATAATCCGCAAAACCAGCCCAAAATAAATGCCTGTCCTTCATATGTTTGAATTTCCCGGGTATAAAACGCAGCGGCGAACTTCTTTTTTTAGCAGGCAGGAAAGCTCCGAAAAAACTGTTGCGCAAATCAACAACTATATCAAATTTCTCTTTGCTCAAAGAAAAAAACAATTTTATCTTATCGGTCAATTTGGCGTGCTTATCAAAGACAATTATTTTATCTACCGCGGGATTATTAACAAAAATCTCCTTAGGACGCTCAGGCACAAGGCAGCTGATCAAAGCCCCGGGATATTCATTGCGCAATGCGTCTAAAACCGGCAAGGTCAGGATACAGTCGCCGATATTGCTTAAGGTTATAAAAAGTATCTTCATGATTTTCTGATCTTCTTGACTTGAGCCAGGACATCTTCAGGAGTAACTGCTTTCATACAGCGGTTATCCTTGCAATTTACCCTATAACACGGAACCGGGCAGCCGGAATCTTTCTGTAAAATAACCACGTTGGAATCCGGATACGGGCCGGTAATCTCCCTGGCTGTCGGGCCAAAGATTGCGATTATCTTTCTGGACCCTACGGCATTGGCAATATGCATTGGCCCGGTATCGGCGGTAATAAATAAATCTACTCTTCTGGCCAAAGCGCCTAAATGTTTTATATTGAAAACTCCGCAGGCAACCAGAGGCTTTTGTTTCATTTTTTCTTTTATCTGCTTAACCAGCGGCAAATCAGAGATACTTCCGGTTATAATTACTTTCACTTTTATTTCACTAATCAATTTATCCGCCAACTGAGCCCAATATTCCCTGGGCCAGCGTTTAGGCAGCCAGTTCCCCCCCGGATTAAGCGCGACTATAAAATCATCCTTGCCGGCCATGTTCTTGGCCAAGAAATCATCCACATATTTTGCTTCTTCAGCAGTAAAAATAAAATCCAGATACCTGTCTTCGACGCGCAGGCCGGCCTTTTCAATAACATTTAGATAAAAATCTATACGATGCAGGGAATCCTGTTTGGGCATATTGATTTTCTTGGTTAGAAGAAAGGAACGTTTTTTAGTATTATAGCCAATCCTCTGTTCTATGCCCGCCAGCCGGCAGATCAATGCCCGGCTAAATGATCGGTGCAGCAGGAAAACTGTATCAAATCTCCTGTTTTTAAGCATGCTGATAAAATTAAGCTTTGCCAATATTCCCTTGTGCCTGTCTTTTTCATCGAAGATAATCACTTCATCTAAATACGGATTGCCTTTTAATATCGGGTAACAACGGCTGGGAATTACACAGGCGATATAGCTTTCGGGGTAGTTCCTGCGCACATTCCTGATGGTTGCGGTAGAAAATAAAACATCCCCCAGCCAGTTAACATTAAAAATAAGTATACGCTTTAGCTGTTTAACCCTGCTCATTTACGTTTATGCTCCCGGAATGAATTATAGTACCCGCATATTCTTACCCAAAAGTCCAGAAAGTTATCCGAAACGGAAGAAATACGTATTCTTTTAATAGCGTATACGTCATCGTTAGGATAATTTCTTCCCAAGGCAACGGTTACGGCATATTTATAACCTGCCTGCTTCACCAACTCTTTTATATGAGGAGTAAACATACCCCCCACATAGCAGAATGTATCAACCGGTACCTTAAGTTTATCCTCAAACATCTTCTTGGAATCAATAATCTGCCTTCTTAGTTCTGCCTCGGATTCTATATCGACCAAAGGCACAGGCCCTAAAGTATGGCTGCCGATACTAATTAAGCCGGATTCCTGCATTTCTTTAATTTCATCCCAGCTTAAACGGTCTCCCTGCGGCCTGCCTACTTCATCATAGATGGCAAAAATTGTTGCCGGAAAACCTAATTTTTTTAAAACCGGGTAAGCATAAATATAATTATCCTTAAACCCGTCATCAAAAGTTATGGCAACTGTTTTATAAGGTATTTTCTTTTTTTCCTGGATCAGGCGGCCTACTGTTTCAAGGCTGACAACATTATAATGATGGGACTTCAAAAACTGCATCTGCCGGACAAAGATTTCAGGGTTGACTATCAACCTATACATCACCGGATCGCTCTTTGGGTTAACCGAGTGATACATCAGCACCGGAACCTGATAAAGGCTGCCCAGATATCCGAATAACGCGATAAACATAACAATCGCAAGAGAAACAATGATTATTTTTTTTCTTCTAAGCATTTTTTATAAACCCTTTCTGTAGCATCAACCATTTTTTCTTTAGAAAAATTATCCGCGATGAACTTACGCGCATTGACACCTAAATTATTACGCATCCGTTCATCACTAAGCAGGCGTATGAGTGCCTCTGCTAAAACTGCCGGGTTAGCAGGCTCAACCAGCAGGCCGTTATACTCATTCTTAATCAAAGTCTTTATCCCGCCTACTGCCGAACCTGCAACAGCCAAGCCCTGCGCCATTGCCTCCATGAGCGCTAAACCTAAACCTTCCTGCAATGAAGGCATAACAAAAACATCCATTGCCGCAAGCACATTTTTAGTGCCGCCTACTTGCGGCAAAAATATAACATTATTCTCGATTCCTAAATCATCCGCTTCCCTGACAAGAGTATCTTTCATCTTCCCCTCGCCTATAATAAGCAGCTTAACCAAAGGAAAACTCTTTACAACAACCTGCATGGCCTGAAGCAAATAAGTGTGCCCCTTAACATCGGATAAGCGGGCAACAATACCAACTAAGGGAATTTCACCTATGCCTAAATCATCCCTCAGCTTTTGCCGGGATGAGTTATCGCCAAAACTCTGTACGTCTATACCGTTATTAATTACGGTGATCTTCTGCTCATCCAGCTTAAAATCAGAAATCAAGTGCTCCTTTACCTGCTCGCTTATAGCAATCATGGCCTTTCCCCAACAGGGAAACATCCTGCGTGATAATTTCGGCTTAAAAAAACCATGGCAGGTAAAAATATGCGGCTTAGCCGAATAACGGCTCAACAAATTCCCTAAAACCTGGGTAGTCCGGCTGTTAGAATGCACCAAATCAATACTGTATTCTCTAATTACTTTTCTAAGCATAAAAAAACTAAAGATGATCTTCGGGCTGATTTCTTTTTTTGTTCTTAAAGGGGCCTTTATATGTTTTATGCCTGCTGCCGAAAATTTTTCTACAAGCTCACCGCCACCTGAAGCCACATAAACATTATGGCCATTTTGCTTAAGCCCCTCTGCCAGAGTAAACAGATAGCTGGAAATCCCCCCCACATTAAGATGATTGGCTAGAAATAATATATTCATTTGATTAGCTTGTCTATTGCCGCGAGAACTTCCTCCGGGGTAATCTGCGTCATACAGCGTTTACTCCGGCATTTAGTTTTATAGCAGGGGCGGCAGTCTAAATCCTTATTAATCACAATACAGTTTTTCCCCGGCGGCAGGTGACGGCGCGCGTCAGTAGGCCCGAATAACGCAATAAAAGGAGTCCCCACTGCGGAGGCGATATGTAAAGGCGAAGAGTCCGCTGAAATGAATACATGGCATTTCTTAATCAGGGCCGCCAGCTCATTTACGGTGGTTTTGCCGCAGGCATTAATAATCTTGGCGCCCTTCAGTGAACTTACGAGCAGCTCGGCGTAAACTAAATCCTGGGCTGTACCTGTAATCACTACGCGGATATCGCGCAACCCCAACTCTTCACAAAGCCGCATCAGGTTTTGTTGCGGCCAAAGCTTGGTGCTCCACCTCTTGGATGCGCTGATATTAATCCCTACTATTTTCTGCGCCTGGCTTAACCATTGAGCGCTTAAAAGCTCCTCCATATGTTTTACATCCTCGACAGACGGCCAAAGCTCAAGTGAATTGCCCAAAAGATCGATACCAAGCATTTTTAATATTCTGAACTGATGCGTTACCGGATCAATAGGGGGTTTATCGTCTTTAATACGGTGCCGGAGCAGGAAAGAAAACTTCCCGTTGTCATAACCATAACAATTGACGCAGCCGCTTAGATAAGAAAGAATATGGCTGGCCCGGTTATTCTGCAGGTCTATGACTATGTCAAAATTCTTCTTTCTTAAGGCGCTGCCGATACTCCATAACCCTCTTAGCCCCTTATCGTTATTTTTTAAATCACAGACCAGAAGCTCATCAACATAAGGGCTTCTCAAAAGGACGTCTTTTGACTCCTCGCCGGTCAAAAAGCTTATCTTATAATTTTCCTGGGAAAACTTCTGCCAGAGAGATCTTAAGGCCGCGGTAGAAAGAATTATATCCCCCAGAGAACTCAATTTGATTATCAGGATCTTGAAATTACTTAAAGCATCGCGGTAAACATCAAGGGTATTCTTGACCATCAACTCTACCGTATATTTTTCCTTAATCTTTATATAAGCATTTTCTGCCAAGCTCTGTGCTAACTGCGTATCTTCAAAAATACGCAGTACGGCATCCGCCATACTTTTATGGTCTGCAGGGGGCACCAATAGCCCGTTTTTACCATCTTCAATAATATCGATCACCCCGCCTACTTTAGTAGCCACTACCGGTACCCCGCTTGCCTGGGCCTCAACAACTACCCGGCCAAACGCTTCATGAGTTGTCGTAGCTAAAACTACCAGGTCCAAATGCGCCAGTATCCCCGGAATATCCCTCTGCGTTCCTAAAAACTCTGTGCAATGCCAAAGTCCAAGCCGGCGCACCAGCACCTGAACCTCCTCTTTATACGCTTCTTTTGATGCCGGGGCATCGCCGACTATCCAGATTTTTAAACGCGGGACGCTCCGGGAGATTCGCGCCATAGCCTTAATAAAATGCAGGTGCCCTTTTAAAGGAGTGATCCTGCCGATAATGCCTACATTAAATTCATCTTTTCTCTTTGACTTGGGATCAAGGTATTTGAATCTTTCCAGATCCACGCTGCGCGGCACAAGCCTGATCCGTTCATGGGGCACCGCAAAATCCTCAATCATATGCCGGGCAATCACATTGCTTAAAACAATCACCCTCTTGGCCCAGCCCATTACCAGGCTGAAAAAGTGTTTTTTATAGTAACCATGGCAGGTAGTTATAAATACGGCCTTAGTCCTGCGGCAGGCAAAATAAGCAATCCATGCCGGTACGCGCGAACGGGCATGCACAACATCAATCTCCTCCCGCTTGATTATTTCAGCTAACAGGGGAATTAATTTATATATCGATAAAATAGATTTCTTGTGCACTGGCAAAGTGTAATGCTTTGCGCCGCTGGCCTCAAGCTCTTTGACCAAGATCCCGCCGGCGGAAACCACAACTACCTTATGCCCCAGGCGCACCAGATATTTAGATAAATCCAGGGTTCCGGTCTCAACCCCTCCAACATTAAGTTCCGGTAATATTTGAAGTACCTTCATAGTATTTTATCTAACGCTGCGCTTACTTTTAAGTTATCCCCCGGTAAACTCACCTCAGGATGAATCCGCCATATTTCTTCAATGGAGTTAAATAACTCTTTAGTTTGTTTTAAATATATATACCTCTTACTTTGATAGTTTTTCAGGAAACGCTGATGCTTCCTGCTAAGCCCGCAAGCCTGAAATACCAGAACATATTTTCCTGCCATAACCGCCTCAGAAATCATTGAGATGCTTTCCGGAGAACAGATAATTACCCTGCTTAACCCCAGTATGCCGCCTACAGCATCAGGGTGATTTTTTTCATTAGCGATAATCAGAAGCTTGCAGCGTTTATAAGCTTCGAATTCATTTTTAATCGCCTGCTCCGCCTCAGGCGGAGTACGCCGGGAGGTTGAAACCAGGATATCCGCATCCAGCTCTTCGGCGGATTTCTTGATTTGGCCTGCCAACTCTATTATTGCCTGCCGGCTGATTGAAAATTTCCTGCTATTGCCCCCGATTAAAAAACCAATGCAGGGTTTTAGCAAAGGGCCTCTTAAAAAATCAGATTGCTGCAGCCTGGCTGATCTTTCTTTTAAATAATCCGCATCGACTAAGTTAAGCGCCCCTTCAGTTACCACTATATTTTTAGAAAGCAAACCCTGTCCCTCCGGATTGTCATGAGCGGGGATAATCGCCAGATCAAATTTTTTCAAACCCAGGCTTGCCGGCCGCATTACAACAATAGACTTGGCCTGGTTTACCTTAGCCAGTATATAATTTACCGCGCTCAATTTATCCCCGGCAGAGATAACAATATCAAGATTAAGGCCGATTAAACCCTGCCAGCTTTCCCTGGTAAGGGCATGACGCAGATACCGCAGGCAAAAATAGTATTGATACTTGCCGCTGAAATTAACCAGGCAGCTCAATATGAACCTTCTCAGGTTGCTGCGGAACTTTACCTGGCGGATAGAAAGAGTAGTTTTTACTCCCCGAATGGTCGATTGCCGGTTAATTAATTTAGCTACGCTTTCAGACTGGTGCAGATGTCCGGCCTTGCCATCGGAAATAATTAAAACCTCTTTTTCCTTGCCATATTTCCAAATCTTATAAGTCCAGAGATATTCATAAGGATATTGCCGGATATATTTCTCATAAATACTAACCAGCCTCTGCAGGTTATCCCGCAGGTCTTTTTCCGTATTTCCGCTTTTAGTTACCGTATAAACCTGATCCAGTATAACTTTTGTGTAAGGCCCTTTTATGCGAGTATAAAAAACAGGAATGATGGAGCAGTCATACTTCAATGCCAGCTTTACCGCTCCCGTTGACATAGAGGCAGCTTTGCCAAAGAATTCTACGATCTCTCCGTTTTTACCCCCCTGGTCAGCAGTCAAGCCGATGGACTGGTTGCTTTTAAGCGCCTCGATCAATTGGCGCGGCCCGGTTTCTTTATGGATAAGTTTTGCGCCCTGTTTAATCCGGTAAGAATTAAGCAGGGCGTTTAACCGCGGGAAACCCTGTTCACGGACAAAAAGCATAAAAGGAAATCCCAGATTCGCGCAGATAATATTGGAAAGTTCCCAGCTCCCTTCGTGTGTGGCCAGAAAAATTACGCCTTTTCCCCTTTTAAAAGCCTCATCAATAAAATGCCTGTTCTCAATATGGATATATTTCTCAAGATATTGCTTATTTATGCGCGGAATAAAAGAAATCTCCATAAGGTTCTGGCCAAAAGCCTGGTAAGTCCTGCGGGTAATCTTTGATGCCAGTTGAAAATCATTATTTGCCGCAACGGCCTTTCTGATATTTGCGTAAGCGGCTGCGCGGTGTTTAGCATCAAAAAAATAAATAAGATCCCCCAGCCTCCTGCCTAAAAACAGGCTTGCATTTAAAGGCAGAAAAGAAGAAAAAAAACTGCTGGCCTTAAAGAGAAAACAGCTTAAGTAATCGGCGATCAAATTCTGCTTCATTCTTAGTTATATTAAGTTTAATATTCAGAGAAAATATACGCGCTTGATCAAATTTTAACCTGGCAATCTTTACAGCGTCCTTTTCAGTCGTAATAATCGTATCCAAATTCCTGATCCTGACGCGTTCAATAATACCGTCTAAATCTGCCTGCGTATAATCATGGTGGTCAGCAAACCTTAAAGCCTCTATAATATCAACTCCCAGAGAGCCAACCGTCTTCTCAAACACCTGCGGGCTGCCTATGCCTGAGAAAACTACCGCAGATTTTCCTTGAAAGCTATCTGTCCTTAAGAGCTCGGCCGGTTTATTAAGATTACTAAAACTATCCGGCTTATGGCTTGATTCTACAATCAAGGCCCGGGGGTTAAGCTGTTTTAATCTGTCCGCAATATCTGAAGTATCCTGGCCGGGGTTAACCTGGGTCAGAACAAATATATCCGAGCGGCTTAATCCTCCCAGCGGCTCGCGCAAGAAACCTGCGGGAAGCAAGCGGAAATTAGCAAAAGGATTTTGAGCATTAATAGTAACAATTTCTAAATCTTTGGATATCCTCCACTGCTGCATGCCGTCATCCAGGATCAATGTATCCGCGCCGCAATCTTTGATTGCCCGGGATGCCGACCTCAACCTGTTTTTATCTACAAGAACGGGAACTTGAGGAAATTTTCTTTGCAGCATCTCCGGCTCATCGCCCATACCTTGCATACCCGGAAGTTTTGCGTCCCTTTTATAACCCCGGCTGAGCACCGCTACTTTATTGCCTTTCTGATTGAGTTTAGCAACCAGATATTCTACAAGGGCGGTTTTACCTGTACCGCCCAGGGTAATATTACCTACGCTGATCACCTTGCAATTAAAACGCGCCGGATGCAGCCTATAAAAAACAATCAGGATAAACACAACTAAACCATAAACCAAAGAAAACACAAACAGCAGCCCCCTTAAGAACGCCGCTTGTGGCCCTTTTATTTTACCGGTAACTAAATTATAGAGATAGTCTCTCAACAAAAATACCCCGGATATCTAAATTACTTTAAAAAGCATTAAAAACCCGATAATAATAAACAGGGACGCGCCGATATAGCGGATCAGCTCCGGCCTGATAAATTTAGCCAAAATCGCTCCCAGGAAAACCGAGATTATCGTAACAATAACATAAGCCGATACTGAACCTAACCAGACAGAAACCGGCTTGCCGGTCTTAGCCGCCATACCAATACCAACTATCTGGGTCTTATCCGCTAATTCCGCGAAGAATACCGCGCCAAAAGTAGCCAAAAAAATCTTCCAATCCATACCCCTTCTCCTTTCTGCAAATAAGTTTCTTTAAATAAATATAATAGCACACAAGGCACATCCAGGCAAATGGTTTCAAGGATTAAAACGCTAGAATACCAATAAGATATGTAATTAAAGCGGGATATAACCGGAGATCTGATCGAGGCGGTTGACTACGATGTCGGCATTAGACAAATACTCTTTAGGAAGACTGGTGGAAATAGCAATACAGGGCATCCCTGCCCTCTTGGCTGAAATAATACCAAGGGGCGCATTCTCTATAACCAAACAGGCTTGCGGCTCAAGCCCTAATAGCCTGGCTGCCCTAAGATACGGCTCGGGATGAGGCTTGCCGTTTTTAACCTGATTACCGGCTACGATAGCGGTAAAAAGACCGCGCAGCTTAACCGGCAATATCCTTTTTACTTCATTGAACGGGCTTCCTGTAACTAAGCCCAGCATAAAACCCTGCTTCTTTAATTCCGCCAATAATTCATAAGCGCCATGGAAGATATGGCGTTTAAAATAACGCTTGAATACTTTCTGGCGCAATCTAAATATCGCGCTTAAAACTTTCCGCGTCGGCTTGATTTTTCCGCGTTTCAACAGCCCCTTAAGAGTAGTTTCCCAGCGTTCTCCTTCTTGCGCGTAGACCTCAAAACAACTCACCCTAACGCCCCAGGGCCTTAAGGCCTCATACCAGGCGATAAAATGATACGGCATAGAATCAACAATCACTCCGTCCATATCAAAAATAATTGCCCGGGGTTTATTTTTAAGTTTTTTCATATTCTTATGATTATTCGGAAGGCATAAAGGAAAGATTACGTTCAATAAAATCAATGAGTTTCTGCTGTACATCGGCGGAGATGTTGCGGAATTCCACGCCGATCCCCGGATACTCATGCGGCTGCACCTCTTTATCCGGGATCCATACAACGGCCGCCTCAAGAATGAGTTCTTCCTGTTTTGGCGCCAGCTTCATACTAAGCACTACTTCGTCGCCAAGCCTGAATTTATCGCAGCCGAATATAAACGCGCCCACCGCGCTTAAATTCAATATATCCACTTTAAGGCAGATTGGAGAACCATGTTTTTTAGACTTTAATTCTATTTTTAAATCAATGGGCAGACGCTTGAACCTGCGGCGTAGCTGCATCTTCTTGATATTTTCAATCGCCTTATCATCCTTAAAACTATTCAAAGCCAGATCCTGCGTAGCGTAAATCTCCATGACCCTGTCCATTCCGGAAACAGCAAACACCCCTTTAAGATGCGCCGGGATATTCAGGAACTTCATTCTGCCATGGTTATTGGCCACCTCCTTATAAGCGATGACCACCACGGATATCCCCATGTAATCAATACCCTCGACCTCCTCTAAATTACAAAGTATGTCTGTATATCCTTCACGCAGGCACTGGCCGACCACCTCCACAAGGTTGGCGGAATTCACATCTATACGGCCGGACAAGTCTATAATGATTATGCTATCTTTTTGCCTTAGCTTGATCTCTAACATGCCAATTTAAATTCTATTGAAGGGCCTGCCTTTAAAGTATTATGCACAGGGCAGTTTTTAATAAATTCCAACAAAGCCTTTTGCCTGCGCTCATCGATCAGGGGAGATTTTAAATCTATCTCAACGCTGATCTGCTTAAAACATAACACAGGCTCCTTAGAAAGCTCGGCAGTTACATTGACCTTAAAATTCTGCAGGTCTAATTTTGAACCCTCGGCGTATTTACGGATGTAAACACCGACGCAAGTTCCCAATCCGGCCAAAAGCGCATCCAAAGGAGTCAACCCCTTGCCTTTGGCATCGACGGTAAATTCACTTTCGCCTGCCTTAACGCTAAAAGTCATCTCCTGATTATGCACAACTTCTATTCTATACATTTGCCCCCCTCTTTCTGCAGATTAATAAGTCCTGGCCGATTCATGCTTGCGCCAAAAATTAAAAAGTTCGGTATTTTCTTTTACTGATATTGCCGGAGAGATCCTGACTTTACTTTTTGCCATCTGCCTTAACTGCAGGTTAGAAACCCGTAATTCATTAAAACCATAACTCTTGGCAACATTAATTGTACAGCCAAAAACAATACGCCGGATCCTTGCCCAATGGCAGGCCGCAAAACACATCGGGCACGGTTCACACGTAGAATAAATAACGCAGCTGGACAAATCAACTTTCTTAAGCTTTTTACATGCCTGGCGGATTGCCGTTATTTCAGCATGAGCGGTAATATCGCTATTTTCCCAGACAAGATTATGGCAGCAGGCAACGACCCTGCCTCCTTTCACAATGCAGGCGCCAAAAGGAGCCTGGCCCTTCTTTACCCCTTCTTTGGCCTTTTCTATAGCCATGCGCATAAATTTTTCATCCTGTTTTTTTATCAACTTTTCACCTTGCCTTACTGAATAGTAAACCCAATATACAGGACAAAGATGTCCCTAAATTAACCAGGATAGTCATTGCGCACATTCTTTCAAGCAGCAACCTGTTCTTATATGCCCCCCTGAGCATTAAAAATGCTACTGCCGCAGCGGCAATCAATACAGGAAAATAAAAAAACGCGCTCTCCAAGGGCAGGCCTTTAGTTAATGCCAGCCAAAAACTTATCGCCGCGCAAACAACAAGCAAGGAATAAACAAAAGCACCTTTTCCCTCTCCCAGGCGTACCAATAAATTTCTTTTAGCCGCTTCTTTGTCCGCCAGGTAATCCGGGTATTCATTAATCAATATTATATTTACCACGGCACAGACAACGGGTAATGATACAAAAAGAGCTAAAATATCAAACTTGGAAGCCTGGATATAGAATCCGGCAAGCACAGCTAAAAAACCAAAACTATAAGCAATGAAAATCTCGCCTAAGCCTCTGCTCACCCAGCGCAGGGGCGGCTTAGAGTAAAATAACCCGCAGATTATTCCTGAAGCACCCAATAAAAGGGTCCATTCCCCGGTTTTAAAATAGAACTGCAGGATTGCTCCTATTGCCAGGGCCAGCAAAACAACCGCGCGGATAAGAACTTTTACTTTTCCCTCGGGAATTAAATTCTTAACCAATACCTGGCTGCCGCCGCTAAACGGGTTTTTACCTAAGTATTGCGCCAGGCGGTCTTCTTTAATATCATAGACCTCTCCGCTGTAATGGGCGGATAATTGTATAAGGATTGCACCCAATAAGCCCAGCCAGAAAATAGCCGGGCTAAATTGTCCCGTAAGCCGCTGCGCAAGCAGCGCTCCTAAAATATAAGGCAGAATAACCACGCTTAGAAATGGAAGGCGCGAAAGCAAAATCCAATATTTCATCAGGTCAAATCCTTATTATTGCTCCGACGGATAGCTTTCACCATACGCTCGTAAGCTTCCTGCGCTGACTTACCTTCGGTAAGGTGATCAAAGCAGACAGCGGCATACCCTTTGCGGTTTTTGATCTTGAAAATCTGTACCTTAAGATGGCCGATCCTCTCCATCATATTTACCTGCCTATATCCTCATTCCATATGCGCGGGTTATTTTTAATAAACTCCCTCATCAATTGCTTGCAATCTGCTGAATCTAAATTGACGATTCTTACCCCTTTTCTTTTTGCATAATTCTCAGGGCCTTTGAAAGTTTTATTTTCCCCGATTACCACCTTGGGTATTTTATAAAGCAGTATTGCGCCCATGCACATATCGCAGGGTGAAAGAGTGGAATAAATAACACACTTTTTATAATCTGCGCTTTTTAATCTGCCGGCATTCTCCAGGCAATCCATCTCCGCATGCAAAATCGCCGAACTCTTTTGTATGCGCCGGTTATGGCCCCTGGCGATAATTAAACTGTCTTTAACCAATACCGCTCCGATAGGGATTCCCCGTTCAGCTAAACTTTTTTTCGCTTCTTTAATCGCCTCCTGCATGAATTTTTCCATAAACACCTAACGCGATATTTTAATTATTTTATATTTCAACAGGCCGGCCGGAACCTTTATTTCCACAACTTCATTTTCCTTATGCCCCAACAAACCTGCTCCCACCGGAGAAGTCACTGAAATCTTGTTTTGATTATAATCCGCCTCGAGCTCCGAAACCAGCGTATATTCCATCTCCTCTTCCGTATCCATGTCTGTCAACTTTACTTTCGCCCCGATTAATACTTGATCCTGGGGTATATCTTTATCCAGTATACGTGCCCGGGAAAGTTTCTCCTCAAGCTCTGCGATCTGCTTTTCATTATGCCCCTGGGCATCCTTAGCCGCATCATACTCGGCATTCTCGCTGATATCGCCATGCGAGCGGGCTTCGCCTACCGCTTTAGAAAGCTGCCGGCGTTTAATCGTCTTTAAATGCTCCAGATCACTGACTAATTTCTCATAACCTTCCTGAGTTAGATAAATATCTCCAGACATGCTTAGCTCCTTTACCCACAAGGGTACACGACGCAGAAGCGTCGCACTTGTTTTTCAAATAAAACAATGTGCCGGCCACTCGTGTGTCAATCCGTTAACAGCTGCTTAATAACCTCAATATTCCTTCTGGTTGCGCCCCTGTTACTGACGATTAAATCATACGCGCGCTCAACCAGTTGTTTAGCCAGTAAACTGCTTTCCAGTATTTCTTTTGCCTTCGCTGCCAGTTCATCGGCATCATGAACCATAATACCGGCTTTCTTTTCCAGAAACAGACGGCTGATATCCCGGAAATTATGCATATACGGGCCGAAAAATACCGGTTTTCTTTGGCTGGCCGGCTCAAGGATATTGTGCCCGCCGGTTTTGACCAGGCTGCCGCCGACAAAGACAATATCCGCCGCAGAATAATAATTTAACAACTCGCCCATAACATCAAGGATGAATACGGGATGGTTTATGCAAGTAGGACATGAGCCGGATATATTCGAAACAAATACCGGCATAAAATGATTATCCGAAACCAACCTGCCTATATCCTCGCTGCGTTCCGGTTTCCGCGGGGCAAGAAGGAGTTTCAGTTTTGGGAAACTGACTAAAATCTTCTTATAGGCCTTAATAATTATTTCTTCTTCATGCGCATGCGTACTGCCGCAAACCCATAATTTATCATCTAAGCCCAGCCAAAGCTTCTGCCGGAATACCAAAGTATCCAGCCCTGCCATCGTCTCCAAATTAATGTCAAACTTTACATTCCCGGTAACCTGGATATTTTCTTTAGCCACACCCAGACTCTTCAGGCGCGCCTCATCAATATCTGATTGCACGCAGAACTGCCTGACCCTGCGCAAAATCGGCCGGATCAATAATTTTATCGCACGGTAGCCGGAATAAGAACCGTCTGAAATCCTGCCGTTAACTGTCACAACCGGTATATTCTGTTTATACAAACAGGTAATTAAATTCGGCCAGATCTCAGTTTCGACGATGATAAACAAACAGGGGTTAACTTTTTTAATTACTTTTCTCACAATAAAGCTAAAATCCAGCGGAAGATAGGTCAAAAGGTCGCCATCGTTGACTAAACCTCTGGCAATCTTATTACCTGTGGCAGTTACCGTAGAGATAACTATTTTTTTATTAGGATAGGCCTTTCTTAATTCATCAACCAGCCCTTTTATTGAAACAGCCTCTCCCACGCTTACCGCATGGACCCAGATAGGCCTGTCCAGGTTTAAACCATCCGGCAAAGATCCCAGCCTCCTGAAGAAACCCCGGTGAAACTTACCCTTGAATAAATATACCGGCAGGTAAACCAAAACAAAGATTAAGAATATAAAATCATATATTATAAACATCTCCATCCCCACCTGATATCTGCTGCTGTTCTACGCATGCGGATGCGCCTTATCATAAACACTCTTTAATTTTTCAGTTGTTAAATGCGTATAAATCTGCGTCGTAGAAAGGTTGGCATGACCCAGGAGCTCCTGCACCGTACGCAGGTCCGCCCCGCGGTTTAAAAGATGCGTGGCAAAAGAATGCCGGAAGGTATGGGCGGAGACTCCCGGTTTTATTTCAGCCAATTTCAAATATTTCCCCAGGGCGAAACGGACCCCGCGCGTAGTAATGCGCGATGAGTTTTTATTTAAGAATATCGCGGTAGACTGTTTTTTCCTTTTATCCAAATACTTTCTGATAGCCAAAAGCGCTGACTCCCCCATAGGCACAATTCTTTCCTTTTTCCCCTTGCCCCTGATCTTTACAATGCCGCTGATAAAATCAATATCTTCTGAATTCAAACCCACCAGCTCCGAAATACGCAGGCCGCTGGAGTAAAATGCCTCCAGGATTGCCCGGTCGCGTAGACCCAAAACATCTTTGTCGTTCTTGGCAAAAGCTGATTCGATAAGCTTCTTAACCTCATCCTCGGTCATAAAAGAAGGTAAATGCTTATCCAGTTTCGGGCTTGAGAGCATAAGGATGGGGTTTGTCTTAATGTAGCCCTCGCGGGACAAAAATCTGAAGAAACTGCGCAAAGCTGAAAGCCGGCGGCCGACTGTACGATTGCCTAAATTCTTTTCTTTTAAAACCGCCAGGTATTTCCTGAGCGACAGGTAATCTATCTTTTCCAATTCTGTGCCGGCAAGAAATCTCCCAAAATCCTCAAGGTCCAGTTTATAGTTAATAACCGTGTGTACTGAATAATTCTTTTCTATCTCCAGGTAGCGGACAAATTTCTCAATATATTTATCCATTTTCATCTTTGGTTTCCGGTAAGTTGCGCGAGGTAAATGTACACTTGGGAAAGTTTGAACAACCATAGAAGAAACCGCGCTTTGACCTGCGTTCGATCAATTCCCCTCCGCAATTCTCCGCCGGGCATTTAACTCCGGAGGTAATAGACTTTGAATTCTTGCACGCCGGAAAACCCGAACAACTCAGGAATTTACCGCGCCGGCCCCACTTTATGATAAAAGGCTTGCCGCATTTATCGCAAATCTGATCGGTAGTAATAACTTCCTTTTTTATATTTGCCTGGGCAAAATCCAGGCTCTCTTTGAAAGGCGCGTAAAATTCATTTAATACTTCAATGCGCTTAAGCCTTCCTTCTTCAATTTCATCCAGTTTCTCCTCCATAAGCGCGGTAAACTTAACATCTATGATCTTCGGGAAATATTCTACCAGCATGTCGCTTACCTTAAAACCCAGCTCCGTGGGATTAAGATAACCTTTAATCCGGCGCACATAATCACGCAAAATAAGCGTATAAATTATCGGCGCGTAAGTTGAAGGCCGACCAATCCCCTCCTCTTCCAGCGCCTTGATTAAAGAGCTATCCGAAAACCTCGGCGGCGGCTTGGTAAAATGTTGGGAAGGAGTAAGTTTATTTAAACCAAGGATTTCGCCTTGAGCTAAAGGAGGAACCACATTTTTGGCTTTTTCTTTCTCATTCTCTTCGCCTTCTTTTTCTTCCTCCTCTTCCTTGCTATAAGCGGCCAGAAAACCTTCAAAAAGCAAGTGGCTTCCATTAGCTACAAATAAATATTTATCCGCGGCGATATCCACAGAAGTAGCCAAAAACTCCGCCGGCTTCATCTGACTGGCTAAGAAACGGTTATAGATAAGTTCATATAAACGGAACTGATCATGATTAAGAAAATCCTTCATGCTCTCCGGAGAACGCGAAACATAGCTTGGCCGGATTGCCTCATGCGCCTGTTGAGCTGATTTCTTGGCCTTAAAAACATTGGGTTTTTCCGGGAGAAAATCCTTGCCAAAAATCCTGCCGATATGCTCACGTACTTCAACAATCGCCTCCGGAGCGGTATTCGGCGAATCCGTACGCATATAAGTAATTAAGCCTAACGGGTTATCTCCGCCGATATCAATACCTTCATAAAGCTGCTGCGCCACCAGCATAGTCTTGGAAGCATTAAACCTTAATTTATTAAAAGCCTCCTGCTGCATAGTACTGGTAATAAATGGAGCGGAAGAATAGCGCTTTTTCTCTGTTTGTTTAACCTCCAGAACCTTAAACTCCTTGTCTTTTAGCTGGTTTACAATCTCTTCTGCATCCTCTTTAGTCTTAATCTCAGCTTTCTTACCATCTATCTTTTCAAGCTTAGCGCAAAAATTACTCTCTCCGGAAACTTTGGGCTTAAATAACTCCGCGGCAATCTCCCAATATTCGCTGGCAGTAAACGCCTGGATCTGACGCTCCCTTTCTACAATCAGCCTTAAGGCTACTGATTGCACGCGCCCTGCGCTTAAACCCCGGGCAAGCTTTTTCCATAGTAAGGGACTCAAAAAATATCCCACAATACGGTCCAATATCCTGCGGCCTACTTGAGCCTCAATCATATTGGTGTCAAATTCACGCGCGGCTTTAAAAGCCTCGCCTACTGCATGCGGCGTAATCTCATGGAAACTTACACGTAATACATCCTTGCCTTTAAAAACCCTTTCTTTTATCTGCCAGCCGATTGCCTCTCCTTCCCGGTCAGGATCGGTAGCCACATATATCTTCTCTTTTGCCTTAGCCTCTTTTCTCAGTTGAGTTAACAATTTTTTCCTGGCGGGAATAACCACATATTCCGGTTTAAATTTGTTATCTACATCTACCCCCAGCTCTTTTTGCGGCAGGTCAATAATATGACCCATAGAAGAAACCACGCTAAAATCCGGACCCAGAATTTTACCTATGGTTTTGGCCTTTGTAGGCGACTCAACAATAACCAGATTTTTGCTCATTTAGCTCCTTATAAACTGCTTACCCGGCAATTCCTTGATTAATTTCTTAAATTGTAATTTTAAAATCAGGGTTGAAATTTTGCTGCTGGTCAAAGATGTTTGCTCTGCTAAATCGTCGATTGCCACGGCCTTTCGGCTTATGCAATTATAAATCATATCTTCTTCTTTTACAGATAAATTATTTTCTTCTATGTTTTCACTCCGCTTTACTACAGAAGGCTCATCTTTACCCGAAACGCTTAAAGCTAAATTCAGTTCTTCGAGTATATCTTCGCTGGAGGTAACCAGCTTTGCGCCTTGCTTAAGCAACTCATTAGTCCCCATTGAACCGCAGGAATCAATCCTGCCCGGTAAAGCAAAAACCTCTCTGCCCTGCTCCAAAGCAAAATCCACGGTAATTAAGGCCCCGCTGTTTTTGGCTGCCTCGGTAACCAGGACCCCCAAACTCAAACCGCTGATCAGGCGGTTGCGCCGCGGGAAATTCTGCGCCAAAGGTTTTGTATCCATGGGAAATTCAGAAACCACTGCTCCGCTCTTGGCAATCTGTGCGGCCAGGGGCCGGTTCTCCGCAGGATAAATATGATTAAAACCGCTTCCCATTACCGCGATTGTGCGTCCGGAAACTTTTAAGGCTCCGCGATGGGCATAAGTGTCTACGCCCCGGGCCATACCCGAAACAATAGTCAAGTTGTTTAAAGCCATCTCCGCGGCGAATTTTTCCGCGCTGCTTAATCCATAAAGAGAAGCCCGGCGGCTGCCGACAATACCCAGGCTTAAATTATCCTCCCGGGTTATTTTACCCGAAACATAAAGCACAATCGGTAAACCGGATATTTGCTTTAAGTTTTGCGGATAATCCGCGTCAAAGAGCGTGACAATCTCAATGCCTGCTTTTTTAGCTTGAGCCAAATCAGTATCTAAAACCCTGCTATCAAATTCAACAATATCCCGGCTGATCCGGCTGCCTACAACCGCTTCCAGACTCTGACGGCTGGCTTTAAATATATCTTGCGGCTTATTGAAATACTTAAGTAAATTTCCTAAACGTACACTGCCGATCTGGGGGATAAAGTTTAAGCTTACCAGAGACTCAAAATCATTCATCTTTTTCCGGCAAGTATTTTAGATATTTTCCCAACCACCTGTTTAACCGTTAAATGCGACGTATCAATTATTTTATCGGCTTGCATATAATAAGGCGCGCGCATTTTCAATAGAAGCTCTATGCGTTTCTGAGGTTTATCTACATTTAAAAGCGGCCGGTCTTTATTCGCAGAAACCCTTTTTAGTATCTCTTCAGGGGCAGCATAAAGGCAGATCATCATCCCGGTTTTCTTCATCAGTTTGATATTGTCTTTATCTAAAACCACCCCGCCGCCGCAGGCAACCACAAACCGTTTTTGGGTAGAAACCTGTTTTAAAACCTTTTTCTCGATTTTACGGAAATACGCCTCGCCTTCTTTTGCGAAAATATCCACAATCCTGCGCTGCTCCTGTAATTCAATCAATTCATCCAAATCAACAAAGCTTGCCCCTCTCTCTTTAGCCAGTTGGCGGCCGACAGAGGTTTTTCCGGTACCCATAAATCCTACTAAATAAATATTCATCTTATGCGGGGGCGGTCTTTAAGGACCGCCCCATACTGGCTAACTGTTATATGCTTCTAGTACTACTTGGCTTAACTGCTGTTTTAACTCTTTGGTAACAGGATAAACTGTGTTGTACCATTTTCCATCTTTGCCTTGATGGCGCGGCATACTCACGAATAAACCCTTACTGCCATTTACCACGCTAAAGCCCTTGACCACAATCCCTGAGATTGAAACATCGACAAAAGCCTTAAGCTTTGAATCAGTGTCTAACTTACAGACACGGCTGACGCTTATCGCCTTCTCCATTTTTATCACCCCTTTCTGCGGCAATAGACGAAAGGAGCGGGATTATCTAACTCTAAATCTTTTAAGAAATCAAAAAGCGGTTTCGGTATAGATATCAAAACGGTTGATATCCTTGCCTACCTGATCATACTCCAGGTCATCAATAGTTTTTTTAAATGCCTTAGTGGCTCCCGAAGGCAGCCCGTTAACCGTAAAGACCATATTGGCTACAGTTACATTCCGGATAAAAAGCACAACACGCACTCCCACGGTAGCATAAGATTTATCGCCATGATTAGAAACTTCGCCCTTAACGACTACCTCTTTAGAGCTGTCGGATTTCTCAATCACTATATTATGGTAACTAAGATTAGGCATGAGCTATTCTGGCGCTATAACTAGCATAAGCTTTTTTGATATCGCCTAAGGAATCCGATCCGAATTTCTCAAGGAATGCTTCCGCCAGGACAAGGGCGCATGATGATTCAGCCACTACACCGGCAGATTCCACCACGCATACATCCGAACGCTCAACCGCGGCCTTAGCGGGTTTCTTGGTAAGAATATTTACCGAATCCAACGGATTCATCAATGTTGCGATCGGTTTCATACAGGCGCGCAGGAGAATCTCCTGGCCGTTAGATACCCCGCCTTCGATGCCGCCGGCATTATTAGTCCGTCTGGAATACCCGGTGTTCTTATTATAGTAAATCGCGTCGTGCACCTCCGAACCGAAACTAACCGCATACCCTAAACCCAGCCCAACCTCAAAAGATTTTATTCCCGGGATAGAAATGACCGCCGCAGCCAGGCGGCTGTCCAGCCTGCGGTCAGCCTGTACATAACTACCCAGGCCGACGGGTACTTTCTTGGCAGAAATCTCAAAAACCCCTCCTACCGTATCCTTATTCCTAATCGCTTCGGTTATTTTTGCGGTTATCCCCTTGGCGGTAATTTCTCCGCCTACCGACAAAACCCTGCTTGTAATAGTTATGCCGAATTCATCCAGGAATTCTTTACACAATGCGCCTAAACCAACGGTAGCTGCCGTACTGCGCGCAGAAGCCCGTTCCAATACCTCTCTTATATCTGTAAAACCATATTTCAACAACCCGGCTAAATCCGCATGGCCTGGCCTGGCAGCCATAACCTTATGCAGTTTTTCAATGCTGGTGTCTTTATTCTTTATCAACAAAGTAATCGGGCTGCCAAGAGTAAGATTATTCTTCAGGCCGGAGGTTATTTCAACCCGGTCATTTTCTATTTGCATACGCCTGCCCCGGCCAAAGCCGGACTGCCTGCGCTTTAACTCCTTGTTCAGCCTGTTTACGTCCACCTTAAGTCCGGCGGGAAAACCCTCCAGGATAGCCACAATTGCTTTTCCGTGCGATTCACCTGCGGTTAAATATCTTAACATATATTCCTCCTATTGCCCCCAAAGCCCGCGTTTATTTTTGCGGGCCTGCTGGTATAAACTCGAAAATAAATCCGCGTATTTTACATTCGGCGGATAGGTCATCAACGAAGCATAGCCCTCCTCGACAATTAAAGCATTCAAAAACCTTCCGTCGGCAAGATAAACATAAGCCAGGATTCTTTTGTATTTGTCATATCTTTCCTTATCAAACTCCAGCCTTACGCGCTTGCCCTGCGCCAGTTTCCTGGTAAATTCATAAGACTGCCTGCCAAGCTTTTTAATTTCCCAAACACTCTGCTTGGAACGCTGGGCATCACGATGAAGCTTAGCTGATTCATGCATCTCCGGAGTATCGATACCTATTAAACGCAGGTATTTTCCGTTTTCCAATTTCAATGTATCGCCATCGACAACTCTGGTTACCAGGATATTGTTATAATCGCTGTTGTTTTCAGCAGAGACAAACCGGCCCGATCCTTCTCCAAGATTAGAACGCAGCCATGAGCTGCCGCTAAAAAAATACCCTGTTAAAGCCAATAACCCCAGGAGCGAGGAATAAATTAATTTTTTCTGAAGGGTCATAGTTTTTCTCATAGCTGGGAAGCGACAATCTGGGCTAATACCACAATATCCTCGGTACAGAAAATATTCTTTATACTTGAGTCAAAATATATATTTGCGTCAGGGGCAAACTCCGCGTCCTGCTTCCAGAATTTTACCAGCACCGGTACGCCTGCGAATGCCTCTATAACCAGACTGACATCTGCGCCGTCTGAAAGATGCCCCGGAATCCTGGCTGTAATATCTTTCAAAGCATCAGGATTCCTGCCATATTTACGGATTAGCGGCTCAATAGAACGCCTGCGAAACGCCTCATAATAACCTTCAATCCCGGAAAACTCCCTGAAGGTAAGCCACTGGCCGCTTGGCGCAGGCAGGCCATTTAATTCTTTCGCCAAATAATGCAAGAGCAAAATACTTATAAATTCTTTTGCCTGGACATTGCAGGAAGAGGAAATAATCCTCCTTTGCCCGATGTCCACAGTATATTCATCAGCCAGAAACTTAACTAATAAATTCTTGGCATGATTAGGGTTAAGATTAAATAAATCCTCCCACGCCTTATTAAGCGCAACCTCATAGCCCATATTTTTATTATATTATTAATATTGGATAAATCAATGATTTTGCGCGGGCAAGGGCTTCGTCTTGGCAGTCACCCGCTATAAATATACTATACAAAATTTATAAATTTTGCTTAAGGGGAATTTTAGAAGATTATTGTATTGCGGTTGCGGTATTTTAGCTTATAATAGAAATCATGATTTACGACAGGTTCCAGCAGGAAGCCATTGACCACATCAATAACGGCCACTCGGTAATCGTTTCAGCTCCCACCGGCGCGGGGAAAACCGCTATTGCCGAACATATCATCTCTTCCTGCGTTGCAACTGATAAATGCCCGTCAGGCGTAATCTACACCGCGCCCATCAAAGCCCTCTCCAACCAAAAGTTCCGTGACTTTCAGGGACAATTCCAGGATAATATCGGAATTCTTACCGGGGACGTTTCCATCAATCCTCAGGCGCCGGTATTGATCATGACCACTGAAATCTTCCGCAACAAGATATTGGATGAACCGGACAGCCTTAACAAATACTCCTGGGTCATCTTTGATGAAATCCATTACATTGATAATCCTGAGCGCGGCACAGTCTGGGAGGAATCCCTGATCTTCCTGCCCAAACATATGAACCTGCTAGGTTTATCCGCGACAATCCCCAATATCCAGCAATTCGCCTCCTGGATTGAATCTATCCATAATAAAACCATTAAAGTAGTCATTGAGGAAAACCGGCCGGTGCCTTTGCATTTTCTCTTCCAGTGCCAGAATGAAGTCGTGGATAAAATTGAGCGCCTTAAACGGCTTCGCTCAAGTAAACCTAACAGGCTCAATTCCCTGATTGATTATCTGCGCGCAAACGACGGATTACCGGCGATATATTTTGTCTTTAGCCGTAAACGCGCGGAGGAATTAGCCCAGGATTTATACGGATTTAAATTTTTAGACGCCAAGGAAAGCCGCGCCATCACCCAGATGTATGAAGATTTATTGGAGCGTTTTAATTTAAAACATGAACAATCGGCGCAGCTGCTTTACCCCTTGGTGCAGCGCGGCATTGCTTATCATCACGCCGGAATGCTGCCTACGCTAAAAGAGGTAATTGAAAGGCTTTTTACCAGCCGCCTGCTTAAAGTTATTTTTACTACCGAAACCTTTGCATTAGGAATAAACATGCCCAGCCGTTCAGTAATGTTTGACGGCCTGCGTAAATTTTACGGCACATACGTGCGTAATCTAAAAACGCGCGATTTTTATCAAATGGCAGGCCGCGCCGGAAGGCGCGGTATAGACAAAGAGGGGTTTGTTTATACGCGGATTAACCCGCAGAGGATAAACTTTGAGGAGGTCTCAAGAATAATCTTCGGCAAACCCGAAGAGGTAAAAAGCCAGTTCAACACATCTTATGCCACTATCCTTAACCTCTATGAAAAATACCAGGAGGAACTGTTTAAAATCTACCCCCTCTCCCTGCATTATTATCAGTCGCGTAAAAATGAACAGAAACAGGCCTTAAACCTGCTGGACGCAAAACTAAGGCTGCTTAAGGAATTAGGCTGCATCCACGAAGGCAAGCTCACGGAAAAAGGCAAGTTTGCCAAGACTGTTTACGGTTATGAGTTGGTCCTGGCGGAGTTATATGACCAAAATATCCTTGAACAATTAGATGAGTTTGAATTAGGAGTTGTGGCTTCAGCGGTTGTCTTTGAGCCGCGTAAAAACCAGCGCATGCCCTCAAGCATCTCTAAATCTGCCCGCACACTTAAACGCACCTGCGAAGAAACTTACGACAGGATAAAAGATAAAGAACGCCGTTATAAAATTTACCCCTTCAGCAAGCTGCCATATTTTCATTTATGCTCAAGTATGGAAGCCTGGCTGCGCGGGACAAACTTTGACAAGACTTTGCAGATGACTGATTGCGATGAAGGAGAGGTAGTGCGTTATTTCAGGATGAGCGTGCAGGTCTTAAGGGAGATCTCACAGGCACCGATTGCTTCTTACCTGCTTAAAGACAAGATCAAAGAAACTATCCGCGTAATTAACCGCGATATTGTTGACGCCGAAAAACAACTCCGCGAAGGCTAAAAGCAGGGACGTTTCTCAACCCAATCGGAGAACTGTCCCTATTTCATTTTGAGGTAATCCTGGAGGATATCTTTATGGTCAAAAGCAAAATCGAGTTTCTTTATTTCAGCCGGCTTGATAATCTTTAAACCAGCGGCATCATCTCCTGCCTTGGGCCTGCCCTTTGCTTTAGCGATAAAAACCGTCCCGATAGTATGGAACCTCGGGTCGCGCTCTGGATTTGAATAAGTGTGGAGCTGTTTTATCTCGGTTAAATCTAAATTCGTCTCTTCTTTTGCCTCTCTTTTTACCGCGTCCTCAAGGCTTTCTCCATAATCCACAAATCCACCGGGGAGAGCCCAGCCAAAAGGCGGGTTGCTCCGCTGAATAATCACTATTCCTTCAGGTAATTCAATAATCGCATCCACCGTAACATATGGTCCGCCGGATAACTTTGTAGTCACGTATTCCAGGTAACCTAAGACGCCTTTATTAAAAACCGTAAACGCATCCTGGTCATAGAGGCAGAAAATAATCTCTTTTAAAACAGTATCTTCCTCGCGCAAGAGTTTTAATACTTCCTGTGCCATAATCTTTGCGGAAGCCAAAAGCGGAAAACCTCCCGTGCCGCATCCTAAAGCCGGAAAGACAATAGAATTAATCTTCAACTCCACAGCCAGCTTTAGGGAATTCCTGCAGGCATCACGAATCATTATTTCATCAGTCTTAAAATCCATGCCCATAGTCGCAGCATGGATCACATATTTGGCCGCCAACTCTCCGGCGGAAGTAGCAACCGCTTCTCCAATTTTTATCGGGCCCTTCTTAAGCGCCTCCTGCTCAATAATTTTACCACCCTTTTTCTTGATTACCCCGGCTACCCCTCCACCCATAACCAGCTTATTATTAGCGGCATTCACAATAGCATCCGCCCTTACCTCCGTAATATCCCCCAGGACAACCTTAATTTCCGTATTTTTTATAATCACAACTTCCTCCTGCATTGGCAAAAAACTACCTAAGCCACAACCCGTTATTCACCTATTATCTTAATTAATACCCGCTTCTTCCGCTGCCCGTCAAATTCCCCGTAAAAGATCTGCTCCCAGGGCCCGAAATCCAGCTTCCCCTTGGTTATTGCCACCACTACTTCCCTTCCCATGATCGTGCGTTTTAAATGCGCATCCCCGTTATCTTCTCCGGTTAGATTATGCTGATATTTATCTTTCCCAAACGGAGCCAGCTTCTCAAGCCAGATGGAGAAATCTTTATGCAGCCCGCTTTCGTCATCATTGATAAAAACACTGGCAGTAATATGCATGGGGTTAACCAGGCATAGCCCCTCCTTGATGCCGCTTTTACGCAAAGCTTCCTCTACCTGGTCCGTAATATTGATAAACTCCTGTTTCTTCTCCGTATTTAAATAAAGGTAATCTGTGTAAGTTTTCATTTACAATTTCTCCAATATTAATTTGTCGTTTTTCTGGTCAATTTTAAAATTAAATTTTTTCAAGAAAGACATGCCCAGCAGCCCGTCTTCGGGGATAGAAGCGCTTTCCTTTTCAGGCAAAATCGCCGCTTCTATATTTTTGACTTCGGAATCCTGTACGCTAACAGTATCTAAAATTACCATCTTTGCCTTTATCCTGCGGCCATCGGCCACTATCAACTCTACCGGAGTAGCGCTATTGGCATCAGTATTTATGCCTAAATTACCGGCTATTTTATTTGACAATAATATTAAAGAAGCTCCTGTATCCAAAATGAGGTTAGCCTTGACCTTCTTATTCAGAGTAGTCGTCACCATAACATGTCCGCTTTGCTTATCCACGTTTACTTGTTTAGGCTCATACTCCCTTAGTAACTCCGCTTCTTTTGCCCTTTCCTGCGCTTTGATCTTTTCATCAGCCCATTGTTGCCTGATCAGTTCAGCCTCCCCGGGAGAAGACCTGTCAATATGGTCTATCTGCTTCTTGGAGAATTTCATTGAACCAAAACTAATCTCCAGGTCAACATTGTCCGCATCTTCTTTCTTAACCAACCCCTCAATGCTGCGGCCATTCTTTAAATAAAGGGTGTCTGCGACTGCCTGGTTTTTGAAACCAAATAAATTTAAAAATAGCAGTGTCAAAAGAATAATTTTGTTAAAAGGTTTCATTTTTTTACCTAAGTTAACGCGATTTATCTACACCTATTCTTTTACAAAACCCGTAAACATTGCATTTGCTGCAAAACGGCGAAACCGGAAGACATATATTCTGGCCGAAGGTCACCAGGATAGTATTTAACTCGATCCATTCCCCCCTGGGAATAATTTCCTGCAGGGCAAACTCTGTTTCTTCAGGACTGCTCGTTTTTACCCACCCCAGCCGGTTTGAGATCCTGTGCACATGCGTATCTACGCAGATAGCGGGGATACCAAATCCCAAACCTAAAACCAGGTTAGCTGTCTTTCTGCCTACTCCCTTTAATCCTAAAAGCTCATTTAGCGTATCCGGGACTTTACCGGAGAAGTCTTCCAATAACTTTTTACTTAAATCCAATATTATCTTGCTTTTGTTGCGGTAAAACCCCACCGGATAGATTAATTTCTGAATCCTTCCGGCAGTTAATTTTATCATACTTTCAGGCTTATCCGCAATCCTAAACAACCTTTGGCTGGCCTGGATTGTAGTCCTGTCTTTTGTACGCAGAGAAAGCAGGCAGGAAATTAGAACACGATAAGGGTCTTTGCTCTTAGAAAACTGGGTAACCGAAGGGACAACAAAACTCCTGATCCGGGCTTTAATAAATTTAAAAGTCTTTAATATTCTACTGGCGCTCATACCGATATATCCAGTCGCAATTCAGTATATAAACCGTTTTTAATGCCTACCTTGCCCAAATTTTCATCCCTGTATTTAATAGAACGATTGAAGATGTAGCCTGCGGAAACTGATGTTTGGATATATTTATTCACTTGATATTTAAACCCCGTGCCTAAATGCGTTTCATTATATTCAAGCACCACATTTTTAAGGTTGTCTTTACCCACCTCAAACTCATCCGCTGACATTTCCGCCTCAAGCAGCAGAGTCAACTTGTCATTTACAGCATAAGTGATTTCCGGCCTGCTGGGGACAATATTAAAAGTAAGTCTGTCATCAGGCTTGTAGATAAAACCCAGGATCGGCTCGACCACATTTTCAAAATCCGGAAATACGCCTACCCCGCAGATAAAAATCCATTTTTTATCCGGCTGATAAATGAAAAAGTAGCGCTGCGGTATGCGAAAGGAGGAAGAATTAAAATTCCAATTATCAGTGTAAAACGACGGCGCAAGCCCTATGGTAAAATAAGTTTTATCAAAAAATAACGGCAGGGTAGTTTCAGCGCCGACAGATAATTGGGTTAAGCGCGAAGGCAGCTTTACCCCGGTTGTATTATGTATCCCTATGTACCTTGAGCCGATTGCCAACTCTACCGGTAATTTTCCAAAAGCCTTGAAGTCGTAACTAAACTCGGAAGCTGAATCAGTAACTGCCACTTTACCCTGCTGGGAACGAGCCCCCCGGGAAGGCATATAGCGCACATAACTGTCCAGCTCATAAGGAGGCTCTTTCTCTTTTTCTTCTATAACATGCCCAAGCTTCTGGTGGTAGTCGGCATTTTCTGGAG
The DNA here is from genome assembly GCA_041661605.1 of Candidatus Omnitrophota bacterium. Taxonomy (GTDB): domain Bacteria; phylum Omnitrophota; class Gorgyraeia; order Gygaellales; family Profunditerraquicolaceae; genus UBA6249. The sequence continues at coordinate 788,969 of JBAZUE010000001.1, forward strand.
CTGCGGATTCTTCTGCATACGCCTCCTGCCAATAAGGCCGGAGGAACAAGCCGATAAATAACGCAAACAATGCCAACTTACATTTTCTCATTTATATCTGGTTAAGGCTTCTTGCCAAAAAACGCATCGGTAATCCCTTTGATAATATCGGTTACCGCCGGCTTGAAAGAATATTTTGGCTCCTGGAGCGAGCCGCTTAATTTAATTACCCCCATTTTACCCGCCTGCCCCATAATTGCGGTAGTGACATCCTTTAATGTGCCGCTTAAAGGGATCATCTCGCTTAAGATATCCACATCTAAAGCGCCATCGAGGGAACCGTTAAAGCCGATTCTTAACGAACCGGATAGCTCTGCGACATTGCCTTTTAATTTCAGGTTGTCCGTATAAACAAAACTGTTTTTTACCAGGAAACTAGAGGAGCATTCCGAAAGATCAATGCTGCCCAGGTCCCTGGCAAACAATAGCTTTCCTATCCCCTGGAACAAATTCAGCTCCCAGAGTTTACCTTCTTTAACAGAAAAATCTCCCGAACCGCTGAGCTTATTTAAATCTCCCGAGAAACCATTAAGCTTTGTCTCCCCCTGAAAAATCCCGGAGATATTCTTATTTTTAGATAGCGTATCCTGCTTCAGCTTCTCCAGCCTGACTCCGGATGCCTGCAGTTCTATATGATACGGTAAATTAACAGTATCAAGGTTAAGCGAACCAACCCCCTTAATTACCCCGTCGTAAAAAGCAACGGACATTGAAGTTACCCTGGCTATCTTTTGTTCCTGCAGGTAATCCAGAAGGAACTCTTGTGTGTTTAACCCGTATATAGAAAGGTTGCTGCTGGAAAACTTTGCCTGGATGGAACAATTCTTAAGATCATAAATCCGGCCGCTCAAATTAAATTGCGCATCCAATTGCCCCTTTGGCTGTATATTTTTTATAACAGGATATTTCTTTTCCAGCGCTCCGCTTAAAGCCTCCAGGTTCAGGTTAAGCTTTCCGTCAACATCCCCCTGCGGGCCGGCAGGATCGGAATTATCTATATCTGCGCTGATTAGGAACTGTGAACCCAGATATTTTCCCTTGGCCTGGGTAATCTTAATCTTCTTATCTATAAATTCAAAAACTCCGGATAAAGATATGTCCCGCGAAGATAACTGCAGTTTTATCTTAGGTGCGGAGAAATTAGATAGTTCGCCGCTGCTTTCATAATCCATGCCCTGATATTTAAATTTTGCCCCTGACCAGCTAAATCCCTGTTGGCTGAATTCAAGGGCCGCAGAGATATTTTCAATAGGAACATCATGCTTGGCTAATTTTAACCCCGCGTCTATAATATCCACTCTGCCCTGTATTAGCCAACCCCCTTTTCCATCCGGATGCAGTTTTATAAATAGATCCGCTTTGCCAAGCGCCGTACTGACATGCGTAAAATTGAATTTCTCTTTGGCGATAGCCGGCAGAAAGTTCAAGCTTAAACTGGTATTTATATTTAACGCCAGGGTATTGAAATCCTTGATCCCCAGGTTGACCTCAAAAGGGATGCCTAAAATTTCCGCCTTTAACCCTTGCGCCACCAAAGAACGCTCGTTAAAAGCAATCTTGCCGTAAAGGTTTTTCAATTCCCCAAAAAAATCCAAGCCGCTTATATCTGCCTGCCGGATATCACAATTACCGTCAAAAGATATTTTTTTAGTTTGCAGGTTATAATCGATTTTTGTCCCCATGCCTAAATTTAAACTGACCTTGATCTTGTCTTTTGCAAAAACCAGTTTATCAGCCTTGGCGTTGGCTTCTATATGCAAAAGCTGATCCTTAAAATTTATTTTTGCCCGGGCATCAACCAGGCCCGAAATCAAATTCAGGCCGAAGCTGCTGTAATAGGCCTCAAGGTCTTTCGGCAGAAGGTTACTCACCGACAAATTAGCCGACAGCTGGCGGCTTAAAATCTTGTATTCTCCCCAGGCATAGATAAAAGCCGGAGGGTTATTGGGAAGTTCCCCTTTGAAATTAAACTTTATGCTTGCCGGCAAAGCCAGCCCCAGGCTAAGCTGGATATTTTTTATCTCTTTCCTAAACTGGGCTGCCAAAGTGTCATCCTGGAAAGCAATACTGCCGGAAGAGATGTTTATCTTATAAACCGAAACTCTGAATTCAGATTTCTTTGATTTAGATTCTTTGGGGATAAAAAGATCCTGGAGGTTAAAAGAACCGTCTTTGAAACGCTCTAAGAAAATATACGGGCTTTTAAGATTTATGCTGGGGATAATAATTTGTTTCCTGAAAACCGGCCAGATAAAAATAGCGCAATTTGCCTGGCGCGTACTCAGGATTACATTCTGTTTATCGGAGATAACCAGGTCGCGCAAAACCAGCCCTTTGAATATGTTAAATTCCAAAGACCCCAGGCTGACTTCTTTGCGGGTTTGCTGCGCCAAGGTTGATACGATAACGGATTTTATCTTTCCGGGCAAGAAAACCTTATTCAAATACACCAGCACGGCAGAAATAAACAAGATCACAATTAAAGCAATTATGATAAACTTTTTCATTTCTTTCGCTTAATTATGGAGGCTGCCAGTTTCAAAGCTTCTGCCTTATTTTTAACCTTGCCGATAGCCTGGGCTTCTTCCAACTCATCAAGTACCTTGCCGATTAAAGGAGAAGGCGGTAATTTGAACTTACGCATAAGGTCATTGCCGTTTAAAAGTCGGACTAATTTCTTTTCGTTTTTCTGCTTTAATAACCGGCGGATTAACGCCTTGACTGTTTTCTCATGGCGCAGGCGCGAGACTGCCGTAGTCAATGGGCCCTTGGTGGCGCGCTGGTCAGCCAGCGATAATAAAAGTACCGCCAAGGCATCATCTCCAGCATCGCGGAAATACCTGAAGATTGCCCGCTCAGTTGGCCGGATGCAATCCGCAAGGTAGCCCGGCCTTAAATGCCAGAGGACTATTCTTTCCAGGGAACGAATTTCATCATTAGCTAATTTCAGCCTGCGCGAAATTATCCGGGTTAACCCCAGCCCTATCCTTTCATGGCCATGGAAGATAATTTTTCCTTTTTCCCTGCGCAAGGCCTTAGGTTTTCCTACATCATGCAAAATACAAGCCAGTTTCAAAAGGCTTGACCTTTTACGCTGGCTGGAAAGCTCTTCAGCCAGATATTTGTTTATCTCAGGGTCTTGTTTAACAGAACGCGACAATAACTCAAATTGATTCAAGGTTTCCAGGGTATGCTGCCAGACATCCAGGTGGTGATAGGGCCCCTGGCCGATGCCGGACATAGGTTTTATCTCGGGAAAAATGATCTCTAAAATCTTTAGCTTATCCAGGACAGCTAAAGAAGTATAGGCTGTAAGGCTGTCAAAGATTTTAAACAATTCTTCGCGGATGCGCTCGCTTGAGACCGAACTGATCAGATGTTTCTCTTTTTTTGCCAGGCGTAACGTTTCTTTATCCAGGCTAAAGCCGAGCATACAGCTAAAACTAAAAGCGCGTAAGATCCTTAGGGGGTCTTCTTTAAAAGAATCCTTGCTGCAGACCCGGATAGTCTTGCGCTTAAGGTCCTCCCTGCCATAATAAGGATCAATAATTAAGCTGTTTAAATCCTGGCCGCTGAAAACATCTTTGAGTTCAATAGCCATGGAGTTTATGGTAAAATCCCGGTGCAAGAGGTCTTTTTCTAAAGTTTTGGCGCGGAAATCCGTAAAATCAAAGGTATAAACTCTGCCCCCGATCTTCTTTACCAGACGGCAAGCGGCATGTTCCTCATCCAGAACCACAAATCCGGCCTTTAATTGACGGGCCAGCTTACGGCCGAAATTTATTGCCCCGGACGGCAGGCAAAAATCAAAATCCGGATTTTCTTTCCGCCGGTTTAAAATTAAATCGCGCAGGGCTCCGCCGACAAGATATAACTTCGCCTTCCTGGATTTGGCAAAATTATAAACCGGCCTTAAAATACCTTTGTCGTTTTCGTTGAAGTTAAGCGCCATAAGTTTTGATCTAAGGGGGGTTTTACTGCTTGTCTTTATCAAACACCTCAAACTGCCTGACAATCTCATCTTCTACAAATATCGGAGCATGAAACCTCACTGCCAGGGCCACGCTGTCCGAAGGGCGGGCATCAATAAGCTTCAAATCTCCGCTTCCTGTCTTGATAACAATCTTGGCATGGAATGTAGTCTCCTCCAGCTTATCAATAATAATCTTCTCTACGCTAGCGTTTAAATCCTTGAGCATTATATAAATCAAGTCGTGGGTCAACGGCCGGGGAGGGTTAAAACCGCTGATCTTTAATTTTATAGCCGAGGCTTCATTTAATCCGATAACAATCGGCAAAACACGCGAGCCGCCTTTTTCTTTCAAGACAATCAATTGATCATGCCGCTTTTCATCTATAACAATTTTATTCAACTCCATCTCTACCATCATCACTCCTTATATATATGATATTTTGGTCAAATGTAAAAATCTATTTCTTCTTTTTATCTTTACCCAAAATATCTCTCAACTCAACCATAAACTGCCCCACGTCCTTAAACTGCCGGTATACCGAGGCAAAACGCACATAAGCGACATCGTCAATCTGTTTAAGCTTCTCCATAACCAGCTCGCCTATCCTGCTGGACAAAACCTCACGGTCATTTTTCTTCTGGATAGCGTGCTCAACCTGGACAACTACCCCTTCCATCTTTTCCACGCTCACCGGCCGCTTTTCGCAGGCGCGGATTATACCGGCTAAAACCTTCTTGCGGTCAAAAGGCTCCCTGCGTCCGTCTTTCTTGATCACCAGCAGCGAGACCTCTTCGATATATTCATAAGTAGTGAAACGCTTGCCGCATTTCAAGCATTCTCTTCTACGCCTGACCGCCGATTCCTCGGCTGTAGCGCGAGAATCCACTACCTTATCCTCTTTATAACCGCAGAACGGGCATTTCATATCTTCCTTATCTTTATCTTTGCCTGTTTTAAGAAACTCAGCGCCAATTTATCCGGGTAACCTTCGGCAATCACAATCTCTTTTATTCCGGCATTAATCAACATCTTAGCGCAGATAACGCACGGCTGGTTAGTAGCATAAAGGACAGCCCCTTTGACGCTTATTCCGTGCAGGCATGCCTGGATAAGCGCGTTCTGCTCGGCGTGCAGCGCGCGGCATAATTCATGGCGCTCTCCCGAGGGGATCTTCATCTTCTGCCGTATGCAGCCGATTTCAACGCAATGCTTCAGGCCGCTTGGAGCGCCGTTATAACCGGTAGCCAGGATCCTTTTTTCTTTTACTATTACCGCTCCGACGCTGCGGCGCAGGCAGGTGGATCTTTTAGCCACCAAAGCTGACATCTCCAGAAAATACTCATCCCACGTTGGCCTCTTATACGCGATAGTTTTCTTTTTCATATTATTTTAGCAACTCCGGATATAATGGAAACTTTTTGGCTAAAGCGATTGTCTCTTTTTTAATTTTAGTCAGCCTCTCTGCGTCAGACTGGTTTTCCAACGCCTCATTGATTAAAGAGGCGATCTCCCGCATCTGGGCCTCTTTCATCTTGCGCGTGCTTACTGCCGCAGTTCCCAGGCGGATGCCGCTGGTTACCATAGGGCCCTTCTGATCAAAAGGGATAAGGTTCTTGTTTACCGTAATATTAACCTCCCCTAAAATCTTTGAGGCATCGCTGCCTGTAACATTCTTGGCGTTTAGATCCACCAGCATTAAATGCGTATCCGTGCCTCCGGAAACAATACGGAAGCCTTTTTTCTCCAAGGCAGAAGCTAACTCTTTGGCATTTTTAGTCAACTGGATCTGGTATTGCTTGAACTCCGGCTGCATCGCTTCGTGAAAAGCCACAGCTTTAGCGGCAACCACATGCATCAATGGCCCTCCCTGGATTCCCGGGAAAATCCTGCTGTCAATCTTCTTGGCAAACTCTTTTTTACAAAGGATAAACCCTCCCCGCGGGCCGCGCAAAGTCTTGTGCGTCGTGGAAGTAACAAACTCCGCGTAAGGCACCGGCGACGGATGTATCCCGACAGCCACCAGGCCGGCGATATGCGCCATATCCACAAACAAGTATGCTCCAACAGTATCGGCAATCTGGCGGAATTTCTTAAAATCAATTGTCCTTGGGTATGCCGAGGCGCCGGCTAAGATCATCTTTGGCTTATGTATTTTAGCCAACTCAAGAATAGCATCATAATCTAAGGCTTCGGTCTTTCTATCCACCCCATAACCAACCATTTTATAAAACATGCCGGAAAAATTATGCGGATGGCCGTGAGTAAGATGTCCGCCGGCGGATAAATCCATCGCCAAAACCGTATCTCCGGGTTGTATTGCCGCGAAATAAACCGCCATATTCGCCTGTGAACCGGAATGCGGCTGGACATTGGCATGCTCTGCGCCGAATATCGCTTTGGCCCGCTCAATCGCCAGGCTTTCGGCAATATCAACATACTCACATCCGCCATACCAGCGCCTGCCGGGATAGCCTTCTGCATACTTATTGGTCAACACCGAGCCCTGGGCCTCTAAAACCCCCAAAGAAGCAAAGTTCTCCGAGGCAATCAACTCCAGGTTCTCATCCTGGCGCTTCATTTCTTTCTTAATCGCTGAGTAAATCTCCGGGTCAATCTCCTTTAGATGTTTCACTTGGCACTTCTCCTTATCTTCTGTTCAATCATATTGATTAATTTCACCCTTTTTAAATGCCTGCCCCCTGAAAATTTTGTATTTAACCAGGTAATCACCATCCTCTTGGCTAAATCCGCTTTGACAAATGCCGAACCAAGAACCAGGACATTGCTATCATTATGCTCGCGGCTGAGTTTAGCTGTTTTAATGCTGTAGCAAAGCGCGGCGCGCACACCCGGCAGCTTATTGGCAACGATAGAATTACCTATGCCGCTTTTACAAATAAGCACTCCCCTTTTATATTTGCCCGAAGAAACATCTTTCGCCAGATTATAAGCGTATTCAGGATAATCACAACGCTCTTTGGAATAAGTTCCCAGGTCTTTTACCCCAAGGCCCTTCTTATCAAGATATTCCTTTAATTTTTCTTTTAATACAAACCCGGCATGGTCCGAAGCAATCAATAGTTTGCTCATATAATTTTACTTATCCTTTCTACGGCATCTTTAATTGTATGAAAAGTATTCTCATAAAACTCAGGTGACCCTCCTATCGGGTCAATAATATCCAAATCATTATCATCCATTTTAGCAAATTCTTTTAATAAAAAAAGCCTGTTTTTCGCCTCCGGGGCAAGCTGCAGCACCCTCTTTTCATGCATTGCTTCCATTACTAGTATTATATCCGATCTATCCACCATCTCCCTGGTCAATCGTTGCGAGCGGTGCCCGGACACATCAATGCCTTCATTTTTCAAAACTTCCCTGGTCTCTGTGCTTGCGCCAAGCCCGGCAAGGATCATTATGCCCGCCGAGATCACCTCAACATCATTCCTTTTCTGTTTTTCCAAAAGTTTTTTTAAATATGCTTCAGCCATTACCGAGCGACAGGAGTTTCCCGTGCAGACAAATAACACGATCTTGGATTTTACAACCGCGCTTATCTCTTCATCTTTTATTGCCCCGCTCCTGATTATCTTAAGCGGCTCAAGGCTTAAATCCACGATAGTAGATTCTACGCCTATCTTTGCCTGACCGCCGTCAACGGCTAAATCCACCAGCCCGTCCATATCCTTAATCGCCTGCGTAAAATCAACCGGCGCAGGAGTACCCGCTATATTGGCAGACGGGCAAGCTACAGGAACAAGCGCCTGTTCAATAATCTTTAAGGCAATCTGGTTATCCGGCATACGCAAACCCACCTTTGCGCCGTTTATTGCTTTTAACAAAATAGTAAGCGGCCCCGGCCAGAATTTATGCATTAACTTATAAGCAGCTACCGGTATATCGCAAGCAAACTCCTCAGCCTTAAATTTATCCGCGATAAGCATCGCGAAAGGCTTGTCTTTAGAACGCTTCTTAATTTCATAGAGCTTATCCAGCGCCTTTTTATCCAGGGAGTTAGCCGCAATGCCGTAAACCGTTTCCGTAGGAATAATTACCAGGCCGCCTGCGGCAATAGTCTTAGCTGCTTGAGCGATATAATCCTCTTCGGGAGCTAACGGATTTATTTTTATTATTTTCGTCAAACTCATACCTTGATTTTTGTCTGCTTAATCTTAAGGCGCATCCGCTTCTTGTAATTACTAAGCTTGGCGCTGATCTTGGGGTCGTTTAAACCAAGTATCTCTAAAGCAAAAAGCGCGGCGTTCCTGGCCCCGGATTTTCCTATAGACATGCAGGCAACCGGAATCCCCGGAGGCATCTGCACAGTTGATAAAAGAGAATCCAGGCCTTTTAAATTTTTGGTTTCAACGGGTACGCCGATAACCGGCAAAATAGTATGCGCAGCCACTACCCCGGCTAAAGCCGCAGACATCCCCGCGGCGGCAATAAAGACTTTTGTGCCGCCCTTAGGCGCCGCCTCTACATATTGAGCCACCTCTTTAGGCGTACGGTGAGCGGATAAAACCCTGACTTCAAAATCCGCCTTAAACTCCTTTAGCACTTTCACTGCTTCGCTTACCGTCTCTAGATCAGATTGACTTCCCATAATTATACTGATTTTTGCCATGTTGCCTCCTTGTCTACCTGGACAACACCCGCGCAAGACCTGTTAGCGCGGGGCGCCTACTCCACTTATCTTAAAGCTTTTGATCCAATATCCCGGCGAAAATGCATACCCTCAAAACTAATCTTGTTTACCGCTTTATATGTCTTATTTATAGCGTCCTCGATTGTAGAGCCTAATCCGGTTACGCCGAGCACCCTGCCTCCGCTGGTCAGTATTTTACTCCCAACCTTTTTGGTCCCGGAATGAAAAACTACGATATCTTTTAATGTTTCCGCTTCCTTTAATCCTTTGATTTCTTTATCTTTTGCGTAATTTCCCGGATAGCCTCCGGATGCGCAGACTACGCATACACAGGCGCGGTTATCCCAGAATAAATTCTTTACTTTTATCAACTGGCCGTCAGTGGCTGCCAGCATTACCTCAACTAAGTCGGATTTTAACCTGGGCAATATCGCCTCTGTTTCCGGATCGCCAAAACGCACATTAAACTCCAATGCCTTTGGCCCCTCCTTAGTCAGCATTATACCGGCATACAAAACCCCACGGTAACCTATCCCCTCCTTAGCCAGGCCGTCAATAGCGCGATAAATTACCTTTTCCATAACCTCAACTAAAATATCGGCGGTAACTATGGAAGCCGGGGAATAAGCGCCCATGCCTCCGGTATTAGCCCCCTGATCATTATCAAAGACCCTTTTATGGTCCTGGGCTGAAGCCAAAGCCAGCACCTGTTTTGAATCCGTAATTACCATGATCGAGGCCTCCTGGCCGGTAAGGCACTCCTCAACAATTATTTTCTTGCCGGCATCGCCGAAAACCTTATCCTGCATCATTGAAGTTACGGCATCATTTGCTTCTTTAATTGTTTTGGCTACGACCACTCCTTTTCCCGCGGCAAGGCCGTCGGCCTTAATTACGCAGGGCGCGCCGGTCTTCTCAATATATTTCTTTGCTTCTTCGGGGTTATCAAAAACTTTAAAAGCCGCTGTAGGCACATTATATTTTGCCATCAGCTGTTTGCTGAAAACCTTGCTTGCCTCTAAATTCGCCGCTTTTTTATTCGGGCCGAAAATCTTCAATCCCGCTTTTATAAATTCATTCACAATACCTAAGGCTAACGGTATCTCCGGGCCGACCACAGTCAGGTCAATTTTTTCTTTGCGCGCAAATTCCAGCAAACCAAAAATATCATCGGCTTTTATATCAATGCATTCTGCCAGCTGCGCGATACCGCCGTTTCCCGGAGCGCAAAAAATCTTATCCACAAGCTTTGATTGAGCAATCTTCCAGACCAACGCGTGCTCTCTTCCGCCTGAGCCAACCACTAATATTCGCATTTACTTTCCCTATTTATTAATCTGTATTAAACGGATCTCGTCAATAATAGCATCTTCGCCATCACAAGCAGGAGAACTGGATTGGCCAAGCTGAACATTGCCCGCGCCGTGATTCTCAAATCTGATGGTCACGACTTTGCCTTTATAATGCGACAAATCCACGGTCTCAAGGCTCCATTCTCCGCTATAAATTTTATCATAAACCGTATCCGAAGCAGTCGGCCCCTGCACAATCACCTTTAATAAACCATCGCTCCATTGCTTATTCAGTTCGCTATATAAGGCGCTGTGGCGTAAAAACTGCAGGCCTAAGTTTTCCTGGTCAGGCAGGGCTATTTTCTTTTCAATCCAGCTGAATTTATCTCCCGCCCAATTACAGGCGGGAATAACCATCACGCCTTTTCTTCCAAAACTATCTGCCTGCCAAAAAGCTTCGGCATCCCAATTATCAGAACAACCTCCGGCCCATCCATCAATATCCTTATCAAACGGCCATTCCACCCGTTTATCAGCAGTTTCTTTAGACTCATCCCTGGCAGGGGCCTTAAATTCCTTATCCTCTCTTGGGTTTGCTTCCAATGCATCAGGCGACTTGATGGTCACCGCGAATATTTCCGAATAAGGAAGGTCATCTATCCAGCTATCACTGATCAGGATATCCTTCACCGGCTCCGATACCCTGGGGTTAATAAAACTGATGTGGTATATGCTGCAATCTTTGCGCACCGGATTTTTACCTAAAGTTTTAATCCGCGCTCCATCCTTGGACCAGGCGCCCGGACCCATGTGGAACCAATCCCAGAAAACAGGCACGGAAAGGCTCTTATAAACGCCGTCCTGATAAATAAAGATAGCCGTAAGTACCGCGTAAAAATATTTATCTCCGTATAAACGCATCAGGCTATCGTGCTGATAGCTATTGCCGAAATTTCCTCCCGCCAAAAAATGTATTTCATCTACTTTTGTCCCCGGCCTTACCGGCAGGGAAAACAAATTATTGCCTTCAAGATTGAGCCTTCCGTAATCCTTCCAATCATCAGCTCCCCTTACCAGAAAGTCAATCCCGTCATATTTCAAATATTTACTGCTAAACTTATTGGCTCCGGCGCCCACTAAGCTAAAACTCTCCCTGGTATTTTTGGTAAGATAGTAGAAATTATCCTTCTTCTCCCAGCGCACCCCAGCCCATGAGACTATTGGGAACAAAACCAAAACTATAACACTCAAAATTTTCTTCTTCATTTTAGTTACGCCTTAATCATTACTAAAAGCATCTTGAAACGCTCTACCGCCTTTAGTGAATGTGGCTTATTTGCCGGCATGATAATTGTTTCGCCAGATTTTAACAAGTGTACTTTTCCCGCGATATAGATTTCCGCCCTGCCATCAAAGATGTAAACTAACGCGTCAAACGGCGCGGTATGTTCGCTTAATTCCTGCCCCCTATCAAAGGCAAAAAGCGTTACCGAGCCTTTTTCTTTCCTGATAATTTCCTTGCTAACAACAGCGCCATCCTGATAATCTACCAAACTAACCAGGATTCCTGCTTCCCCAATTATATTCATCATTTATTCATTACTTTAAACAAAATGAAATAGTAATTATTTTTTGAGTGGCCGCTTATTGATATGATCTACTAAAGCCTTGGCCTCTTCTTTTGTAAGTTTGCTGTTTATTGTAGTTTTCCCTGTTGTAACAGGATCATAAATTTTAGGGGTATCCTGCAGTTTTCCATCAATAAATATGGCCATTCTTCTTCCGCCGTACTTAGAAGTAATTTCGTTAAATTTCTGTATTCCTTCCTTATTGAATTGCACATCAATAATTACCCCGGGCGTATTTGTGGCTTCTTGCACTCTAATTTTTGCGGACCCAATATCTTTTGTTGAAAGAAACGGACTGTTAGTCACATATAATTCTTCATAATTATCCAGCATTGCTGCTTTGTGACAATCTGTTTGGCCCACACCGGCACAAACCATTCTGAATTCTATTGAGTTTTTATCTTCTGAATCCGGGTTATCCCCGTTAGCATAACTTAATGAAAAACCTAAAGAGCATAAAACAATTAATCCGGCATAAACAAATTTATTCTTCATCTTCCCTCCTAAGCATTACCTTACGCGGGGCCTGTCGAGGCTTGCCTCTCGCAGCACCGCTTGCTCGCCCCAGCGTGGCTCGCTACGCTTCGGCAAAATTTTCGCTCTGCCTACTTTGTACATAGCCGGGCAACCCTGCCCGCTCAAATTTTGAGATGCTGCTCGAGTTCAATCCTCGCCACCCTGCTAAGCCATCACGATCATCAATTCTATCCCAATGAAACTTATAATTACCTGGTATTTACCAACCCTGAATTAATCTCACTATTTGAGTCATTCATCGTATATCTCTCAACTTTGCCATCTTTATTTATAAGAATAGTTAACATTTGCTGCCGTATATCCATTCCGCTTGAAAAAATATTAACAACTGGAATAAAATTAGATGTACGATTCTTAACCTTGGCATATTGATATAACATTATTATCTTGCCATCTGAAGATAAAGTTTTCATATAAGGACTACCTAGAATATCAACGACTTCTTGCTCCGTAGTTACACCTTCTTTTATTTGAGATATCTTATTCTGATCAATGGGCTTGCCCACAGTAGCACAACCCACTAAAAAAACCAATGTTGATAATAAAATTAACTTTTTCATTTTTATCTTTAAGATTATCTTCTCAAAAACGGACTTAATCCCCAAAGTAAGAATGCTCCACCAATAAAAAACAAGGAAATGTAAATTATTATTGCGTATATTTTATAAATAATTGCTATTTGCTTAACTGCATCCATAAAATCATTAAAATCTTCCTTATCTTTTACTAAACACAACTTTCTTGAAAACTTTAAGTTATAAACTCCTAACAAACCTGTTATCATAGCTTGTATAATTGGCCCTATCCCTTCTATAGCAGATTTCTTAGCCACCAAAGATGTATCTGCTTCCCTAACACCAAATAGAAACATTAATCCTACCGCTAAGGTAAAAACACTTGCCAAACATAAAAAGATGCCGAAAATCTTTGAATTAATAACTAGTAAATTAATCACCCTCCTCTGCGACTCCCTGTTAATGTTCTCAACCATATTGTAATCTCCCTTGTTAAATTAATTAATAATTTCTGGGGAAGTTTATATTTTTCAAAAATCAGAATATTTAACACCAAAATAAGGCATAAAATATTTAAATCTCTTGGCTGCTCCAAAGGCAACTTGCCATTCTTGCCAATCCACATTGCGGGTGGCGAGGCGTGTTTAGAGCAGGGCGTTTGCAGGCAGAGCGGGCAAGGTCCCGCCACCACTATTGTTTTGCGGGGAGCGAGGCCGAAACTGAGCGAAGCGAACGAAGTTTGCCACGCTGGGGCAAACGAGCGTCCCGGCGAGAAACACGCCTCGACAAACCCACAATTCTAAGACATTAATGCTATATGAAGAGTCACCCTGTAATTATTTCTTCTCTTCTTTGTTCTTTATGGGTAAAAAGCCGGCCATTTCGCCAATTACATTGACTAATTCAGTATTTGCCGGAACCACAATCTTCGCGTTATTCTGCAATGACTTCTCAACCGCTTCCAGTTTACGCAATACCTGCGCATTACCGGTAAAATATCTCTCTGCTGCCTCATTAACTAATTTTATCGCCTCTGCCTCTCCCTCTGCTTCAAGGATTCTGGCCTGTTTTATACCTTCAGCTTTCTTAATCTCTGCGCGCTTTTGTCCGTCAGCTACGGTTTCAGTGGCTGTAGCATAATCAACCGCGGAGATTTTCTCATTCTCTGCCTTAACAACTTTATTCATCGTCTCCTGGACATCTTTAGGAGGATCAATTTCTTTAAGCTCTGTCCTGACAATCTCTAAACCCCAGCTGGCAGTCTCTTCGCAGAGAGTTTTATGCAACTCAGCGTTAATCTTGCCTCTTTCGCTGTTAGCGGATTTTAAAGTTAAAGTACCGATTATATTTCTTAATGTGGTGCGGGCTAAGTTTACAATCTGCCACTGATAATTATTCACGCTATACTGACAGTTCTTCACATCAGCCTCATCAGCTTTTACTTTAAAATAAACCTGGGCATCTACTTTGGCATTCAAGTTATCATTAGTAATAATTTCCTGCGGCTCAGCATCCACCATTTGCTCAGTGATATTAATTTGATAAAGAACTTCAATTATGGGGAATACCCAGTTAAATCCCGGATTAGCAAAACGGTTATACTTACCAAACCTTTCAACTAAAGCCCTGTGCGTAGGCCGTACAATCCTGATACCCATAAGGAATATTACCACCGCAGCCGTAATTACCAAGACTAGAATATTCATTCCCCACCTCCTGTTTTGCTTTTGCTTTCAATAATTGCTTTCTGCTCTTCATAAACCGCATCAGAGAATAGGCGGTTATTTTCTAATTCTGCCTCAAGCGCATTTACCTTCTCTAATTGCAGCACATACTCCGCGTAATCATCGCAAGAATATTGCGAATTCTTTAATTCCGCCTCTATATCATTTTCAATTGCCGAAAACTCGCTTTCAATGGACTCATTCAAATGCCGCTCTATCTTTTCCGCTTTATCCCGATCATGTAATAAATTATCTTTGATATCTTCCGTGATATCATCCCTGCCCAGCATTTGCGATATAGAAAGATTTTCTTTTGCTTTATCCAACATCTCCTTTTTTGCTGCCAGAAACCTTAACTTGCCGTTTTGGCTGAAAATCAACATCTCCTCAAGCTTCTTACGTTCTTTGTAATAAGATTCTTTTAATAATTCCAGATAAGCATCCATCCTGAATCAGCCTCCTCTTATTCTATCTTAACCTCTTTATTCCCTTTTACAGCCTGGCCGATAACCCAGGATTTTAACTTCGACTCGGATAATTTCTTTATTATCGCCGAAGCTGACTGCGGTTGGACAATTAAAACCATGCCAATACCCATATTCAAAGTGTGGTAAATCTCCTTATCTTCAATATTGCCTTTATTCTGGATGAGCCGGAAGATTTCAGGCACGTTCCAGGAATTTTTATCAATACGCGCATTAATATTCTTCGGCAATATGCGGCTGATCTTATCGTAAAAAGCTCCTCCGGTGATATGGGATATTCCATGGATGGCTTTGCCGTGCTGGCGCAATAACTCTAAGACGGGCTTGACATAAATACGCGTGGGCTTAAGCAGTTCTGCGCTCATCCTCTTTAATTCCGCAGGGCCTAAAACTTTTCTTACCAGTGAATAGCCATTAGAATGCAGGCCGCTTGAGGCAATGCCGATCAGCTTATCACCAGCTTCAATCTTTTCGCCGTTAATTATTTTATCTCTTTCCACTACCCCCACGCAAAAACCGGCAATATCATATTCACCCTCTTTATACATCCCGGGCATCTGCGCGGTTTCTCCGCCGATAAGCGAACAGCCGCTTTCAATGCAGCCCTTATTTATCCCGCTGACTACATCCACCAGGACATCTTCCTTAACTTTGCTGAAAGCTACATAATCCAGGAAGAAAAGCGGCTGGGCGCCGGTGCAAAGTATGTCATTAACATTCATTGCCACCGCGTCAATGCCGACTGTATCATGCTTATTGGCTAACTTTGCGATTACCAGTTTTGTCCCTACTCCATCGCTTGATGAAACCAGAACCGGATTCCTATACTGGTTCTTTTCTAATTTAAAAAAACTGCCAAACCCTCCGATATCCGTCAGCACCTCTTTCCGAAAGGACTTCCTGACTAAAGTTTTTATCTTATTTTTAAAAACATTTGCCCCGGTAATATCTACCCCGGAATCTTTATAAGTTATCTTCTTCATATCTGCAATTCTCCTTGCCCACAGCAGCTTCTCTCCAAAGAAAATTTACTATGCCTTTTCTCTGCCCTTACCGCGTATTTTCCTGTCCAGCAGGCGGTGCAATAGTTATTCTTCGGATGGTTAAAACAATTCAACATCCCGTCTAAGCTCAAATAACCCAGGCTATCAACTTCCAGGTATTTACTGATCTTCTCTAATGTTTCATATTTGTTGGCGATCAGCTCGCTTGCCCGGTGAAAATCAATCCCGTAAAAACACGGGAAGCGGTGCGCAGGGCATGAGATCCTTAAATGCACCTCTTTTACCCCGGCCTTGCGCAGGTTACGCACACGGATCTTTGAAGTTGTGCCGCGCACAATAGAATCATCAACAATAATAATACGCTTACCTTTTAAGATATCCCTTAAAGTATTGAACTTAACCCGCACCCCCATATCCCGGGAATCCTGAGCCGGCTGGATAAATGTCCTGCCTACATAATGATTACGGATAATCCCCATCTCTAAAGGAACCCCCGATTCCTGCGAATAGCCGAGGGCAGCGGAAAATCCTGAATCCGGAACCGGTACTACAAAATCAGCCTCAACCGGATGCTCTTTGGCCAATTGCGCTCCCAGTTTGCGCCGAACGGTATGGACGGTTTCACCAAATACTTTTGAATCCGGACGGGAAAAATAAACATGCTCAAAAGTGCAAAACGCGTAGTGGCCGGCAACCAATTCTTTTGGTTTAATCGATTTTAAAACACCCTGGTTATTAATCAACACTATTTCACCGGGTTCAATTTCACGCACGAATTTGGCGCCGATCAAATCAAAAGCGCAGGTCTCTGAAGCAAAGCAGTATGAAGCCCCGAGTTTTCCTAAAACCAATGGCCGGTAACCATGCGGGTCCCTTACTCCAATCAAATAGTTGCTGTTCATCAAGACCAAGGAATAGGCGCCTTTAACCCTTTTTAAGGCATAAACCAGGCTATCCTCCAGGCTGCGCTTATTGCTGCGCGCCATAAGATGGATAACCAGCTCTGAATCGGTCGTAGTCTGAAAGATCGAACCGCTTTTTTCCAGTTTCTGGCGCAGCTCAAGTGAATTTACCAGGTTGCCGTTATGGGCGATACAGATCGAACCATTCGCGTAATCAAGTAAAAGCGGCTGGGAATTTTTTAATACACTTGAACCGGTAGTAGAATACCGCACGTGGCCCACCGCCATATTGCCTTTTAAGCGGCTGAGCACCTGCTCGCTGAATACATCGCTGACTAAACCCATATCTTTATGGATAGACAGCACGCCCTGATTATTAGCCACAATACCGCAGGCCTCCTGGCCGCGGTGCTGCTGGGCAAAAAGCCCAAGATAAGTAAGCCATACCGCCTGCCTGTTATTTGTTATTCCGAATAACCCGCAATACTCTTTTGGCTGGTCACTTGAGATTTTCTTTAACATATTCCACTCCATTTCTGAATATTTGTAATCCATCACCTTCGTGTTTGGATTTTAATTCCCAGTTACGCGGATGGGACGCCGCGTAGATATGTCTTTCCGGATGCGGCATCAGGCCTAAAATCCTGCCTGTCTCGTCGGTGATTCCGGCAATATTCTCTATCGAGCCATTCGGGTTATCCGGATAACCGGAACACTTACCCTCGGCGTCGCAATATTCAAAAACAATCTGGCTGTTTTTCTTAAGCCGGTTTAATACCTGCTTGTCCTCTGTCACAAACTTACCTTCTCCGTGAGCTACCGGAAGATAGATTATTTTCTTCAAGCCTTTTGTCCAGGCGCATTTTCCTGTCGGCTTCAGGTACACCCAGCGGGCCTCAAATTTTCCTGAGTCATTGATGATCAAGCTGGTATCGCGCAGTGGCGCGCACCGGCCGCTCCGGTCAGGCCGGGTGCCTGGCAGGAGCCCGCTTTTAACCAGGATCTGAAAACCATTGCAGATACCGATAATTAATTTTCCATCAGCGATGAATTGACGCAAAGAATCCGCAAGCTTAAACCTTAGCTCATTGGCAAAGATCTTCCCCGAGGCGATATCGTCGCCATAGCTGAAACCTCCGGGCAGGGCCAATATATGGAAATCATTGAGCATCCTTTGCCTGCCAACCAGGCTGTTTATATGCAAAAGTTCGCACTCCGCTCCGGCAAGCTTAAATGCCGCCGCAGTCTCTTTGTCGCAGTTGGTGCCGGCGCTTCTTAAAATGCAAACTTTAGGTTTTTTCATAAAATCTTTTTATGGCCTGCACCACTTCTTTGGGTTCATCGGCCAAAACAAATAATTTCAGGTCTTCTTTGCTGATATTGCCATGGCTGTAGACCGTAGACTTCAACCATTCCAATAGCGGCTTCCAATATTTACTGTCAAAAAGGATTACCGGGAATTTATCTATCCTGTTGGTCTGGATAAGGGTAATTGCCTCAAAGAATTCATCCAAAGTCCCGAATCCTCCGGGCAGGATTACAAAAGCCTTGGCGTATTTTACAAACATAACCTTGCGCACAAAAAAGTAACGGAACCTCAAAACAGTATCTACGAATCTATTCGGCTTCTGCTCGCAGGGCAGCTGAATGTTCAAACCGATAGAATGCCCCTTCGCGGCCCGGGCGCCTTTGTTAGCCGCCTCCATAAGCCCTGGCCCGCTTCCGGTAATTATCGCGTATCCTGCCTTGGCAATCTGATACGCTATCTCTTCGGCCTGCTTATAATGCCTGCTTCCCGGCTTAGTGCGCGCCGAACCAAAGATAGAAACTGCCCTGCCTATTTTGGAAAGTATTTCAAAACCGTCCACGAACTCCGACATAATGCGGAATATCCGCCAGGTATCCCCCTGGAGAAAATCATCCTCTACAAGCATATCTTTTTTAGCACAAGGTTTTATTTTGGCCATTTTACCCCTACCATTTTAAAGGCTCCTGCCAGCTTTCTTTTAATTTGCGGCTATCCGCATCTACGCAAAGCTTGCCGTCAAGGCCGTATATTTTAAAGCTATTGCCGCTTGATAAACAACCTGCCAGGCAATAATCCAGGCCCTTTAATGTTTTCTCAAACTCCTCTTTATTTTTCTTATCCACCTCAACCACAAAACGGGAGTTAGACTCTGAAAAAAGCAGAGAATCATTTCGCGGATCTGATGATTCATAAGGGGCCTCTGCTAAAAATATCTCCGCTCCCAGGCCTCCGCTGAAAACCAACTCTGCCAAGGCCACGCCCAGGCCTCCGTCAGAACAATCATGCATTGCCTCAACCAGGCCCTTTTCCGCCGCTTTGCTTAAAGCAGAAAATATCTTCCTTGACTCCTGGTACTTAAGCTTGGGCACCTGGTTTCCCACGGCGTTATATAAATCATAGTAATGCGATCCGCCTAACTCATCGCGGGTCTTTCCCACGATATAAATTAAATTTCCCTCTTTTTTCGCGTACATGGATATGGATTTATTTACATCCTCCATCACGCTGATCGCCGAGATAAGCAGTGTCCCGGGTATAGAGGTTGATTTTCCATGCACACTGAATTCATTATAAAGGCTGTCTTTACCGGAGATAAACGGGACTCCATATTCCTTGGCAGCATCATAACAACCATAAGCGGCGCGCACCAGGCTGCCTAAGCGGTCAGGCTTATCCGGGTTCCCCCAGCAAAAATTATCCAATATCGCCACTTCTTTTAATGAGCCTCCCACGCTAATAATCTGGCGCAAGGCTTCGTCAATGCAGGAAGCCGCCATCCAGTAAGGGTCAATAAAACCAAAACGGAAATTTATCCCATTGGAAATAATAATTCCTTTGACTGAATCAAACAAAGGCTTGGTCACACTGGCATCCGAAGGTCCGTCATTGACAAGACCGGCCAAAGGTTTGATAATCGAGCCGCCCTGCACTTCATGGTCATACTGCCGGATCACCCACTCCTTGGAGCAGATATCATAATGCGAAAGCAGTTTTAATAAATCAGCGGTGAGATTTTTCTTCAGGGGAATTTTGGGCTCTTTGTGCCTTGCCTGCTCGTATACTGCTTTCTTGGTAATCTGCGGTATGCCGTCATGCAAAAAACGCATATCTAAATCACAGACTTTGTTGTCTTCATAATAAAGTTCCAATCTTTTAGAGTCCGTAAATTCTCCAATTACCGTAGCCTCAACATCTTCATTCGCAAATACCTTAACTAATTTATCGATATTTTCAGGAGGAACAGAGAGCACCATTCTCTCCTGCGACTCAGAAATCCATATCTCCATATAAGAAAGGCCGGAGTATTTCAAGGGCACACGCTCCAGATAAACTTTGGCACCCAATTCTGCGGCCATCTCTCCTACCGCGCTGGATAAGCCTCCTGCTCCGCAATCCGTAATCGCGCTATAGAGGTTGGCGTCGCGCGCCTGTAAAATTGTATCCAGCATCTTCTTTTCCTGGATGGGATTGCCTATCTGCACCGCGCCGCTGGAGATAGTTTCGGACTCATGAGTCAGTTCACCGGAAGAAAAAGTCGCTCCATGTATACCGTCGCGGCCGGTCCTGCCTCCGAGCACAACCACCAGGTCGCCCACATTGGTCTTCTTAAAAGATTTATTTTTGGGCATAATCCCTACTGTACCGCAATAGACCAGCGGGTTTCCCGCGAAATGTTCATGAAAAAGAATAGCCCCGTTTACCGTTGGGATCCCCATCTTGTTTCCATAGTCGCGCACACCGCTGACTACCCCCTTCATCACCCGTTTTGGATGCAAAGAGCCGGCAGGCACTTTGTTAAACGCCAGATCCGGCGGAGCGAAACAAAATATATCGCTGTTTAAAATCGGTTTGGCGCCCATGCCTGTTCCCATAGGGTCGCGGATTACACCGCCGATGCCGGTATTTGCTCCGCCAAACGGCTCTAAGGCCGAAGGATGATTATGCGTTTCAACTTTAAAACAAATATTATTTTTTTCATCAAACCTGATCACCCCGGCGTTATCTTTAAAAACAGAAACACACCAGCTCTTATTCAACTCTTTAGTCGCCTTCATGATTGTGGATTTAAGCAAGCCCTTAATAGACATATTCCCTAAAGCGGGAACAGCTTTTTTTTCTTTATAGGCAATGTTGCCGCGGAAGGTCTTATGATAACAGTGCTCGGACCAGGTCTGGGCGATTGTCTCCAATTCACAATCAACAGGATTGCGTTTTTGTTTACGGAAATAATCCCGGATCTGGCGCATCTCTTCTAAATTCAGGAAGAGCTGACCTTTTTTGCTGATCTCCAAAAGCCCGGCGTCTGTAGCGTTGAGCAAATCAACTGTAACTAAGTTAAAATAATACCCTGGCTGGTGCTTGATATCGCCCTGCGGAATATTCAAATCAACTACATGCTGGATAAGTTTGTTATAGAGAAGTTTTTCCGAGATGGTCTTTAATTGCCCTGACGAAAGCGAACCGTAAAAAATATATTTTTTGGCGGTCTTAACTGATTCAGCGCCTAAAATACCTAAGTCCCGGATACCTTTTAAGACAGATGCCTCAACAGGATCCATCACCCCCGGATTATAAGCGACTTCTATTATATGCACTCCCCGATTGTCATTGCGAGCAATCATGTTTTTAGATTGCTTCGCTTCGCTCGCAATGACGCTGTACTCTTGAGCGACTTTATCCACTAAAAGCTCCTGGCAGATTGTAATAACCTGATTTTCGGTAAGATTACCTTCGAGGATATAAGCCTGGATAAACTTAACTTCCTTGACGCTATTTATTCCCAGGTCAAGAATATCTTTCTTTACACCCTGGCCGATGGCATCAAAAATACCGGGTTTATCCACTACTTCTATTTTATACTGCATATCTATTAAAGAGGTTTTTAAAAGGCAGGATTACTGAGCCTACGATAAATAATAGCTCAGTATACTATAAACCGACCTTCTTAAAAATTTTATTTACATTGCGCAGATAAAAATCCAGATCAAATATCTTATCCAATTCTTTGGCGTTTAAATATTTCGCTGCTTCGGGAACGGACAAAAGATTATCTTTGAAGTTTTCAGTGCCGCTCCAGGTTTTCATGGCCGCTTTCTGCACTAAATCATATGCCCTGGGCCGGGAAAGACCTTTGTTCATCAAAGCAATTAAAACCCGCTGCGAAAAGATCAATCCGCGCGTTTTGGCCAAATTAGACAGCATATTATCCGGATAAACCTTCATCCCAGAAACTACCTCAATGAATTTATTCAACATATAGTCTAAAGCTAAAGTAGAATCCGGAAAAATTATGCGCTCAACCGAAGAATGGCTGATATCCCGCTCATGCCAGAGACAAACATTCTCTAAAGCTACCTGGGCATTCGCGCGTAAAAGCCGCGCTAATCCGCAGATGCGCTCGCAGATTACCGGGTTACGTTTATGCGGCATAGCGCTTGAACCCTTCTGGCCCTTGCCAAAAGGCTCTTCTGCCTCTAAAACCTCGGTCTTTTGTAAATGTCTGATTTCGGTAGCGAATTTTTCTAAAGAAGCGCCGATTACCGCCAGGGTAGCTATATATTGTGCGTATACATCCCTTTGTATAACCTGCGTGGCGATATTTACCGGTTTTAAGCCCAGCTTCTTGCAGACATAGTTCTCTACAAACGGCTCGATATTTGAATATGTGCCCACGGCTCCGGAAAGTTTTCCTACGCAAACTCCGTCTCTGGCTTGTTTTAAACGCGTCAGATTCCTGGAGGTTTCATCAAACCACAGCGCAAGCTTTAAGCCAAAAGTAGTCGGCTCGGCGTGCACCCCGTGCGTGCGGCCGATACAAGCCATATCTTTATAAGCCCTGGCTTTTTTCGCCAGGACCCGTAATAGTTTCTCTAAATCTTCAATCAATATGTCGGAGGCGCCTTTTAACTGCACCCCCAAGGTAGTATCCAGGATATCAGAAGAGGTAAGCCCCATATGCAAATACTGGGCGTCTTTTCCTATATATTGGGCTACATTAGAGACAAAGGCCACAACATCATGTTGTGTCTTTTCTTCAATCTTATTGATCTGCTGGATGTTAAAACGGGCTTTTTGCTTAATACGTTTTACTGCTTGCTGCGGGACGATCTTTTTCTGAGAGTAGGCCTCAAGAGCCAATATCTCAATGGAGAGCATAGTCTTAAACTTAAACTCCTCCTGCCAGATTCCCTTCATTTGCGGCAGGCTGTAACGTTCAATCATCTTTTCTCCTTCTTAATCTTTAGGAAATATATTATAACAGAAAAACTGTTTTTGGCAAACAAAAATGGTATAGCCTAAAGACGTTTTATATAAATATTTGAACATCTTAAAGTTACGAAACAATTCTTTTTCTGAGTTTAAATAATTGTTTTACAACTCGAAGTGAATAGGTAAGTTATGTAAAACGTCTTTTGCTTTTTAAGATCTCTTTTAGAAATTTTATATCATTCTGGATTATTTCAATATTCGCCATTTTGAGATTTGGCATTAGCGTGGGATTTTGTTCATAATGAAGTTTTGCGCCCTCTAGCAATCGGATGCGATGCCTCAACAAATCAATTAAACCTTGTTCTGTATTCTTCCTACCTGTCTTTTTCCTCATAGCTCTGGCCTTTATGCTTCGGCGACACGATGCAGGATTTCGGAAATAAAACTCTGGTATTTGAGCCCTGATTTTCTCGCTTTTTGCTTAATGGTTTTCAAATCGTAGCTATTTAAGCGTATATTTAACACAGCGTCTTTCTTCCTACGCTCAAGAGCCTCAACAATTTCATTATACTCTACCTTGCCTACTGGAACAAATTCCTCCAAGTGGTCCTCAATCCAGCGTTCCTGTTTAGTTAATTTTATTTTTCTCATCGCGCCTCCTATCTTTATAAATCTTTTTAAGTTTGCGGCTCGGATATATTGTTTTTAAAAATATCCCTTCGGACTCAAAGACAAACGGCACCGCCCATACATATCCCTTATATTCGTATGCTAGAACCATTTGATTATCTCGACTGGGGTTCCTATGAATACCAAGAAATTTAGCTTGAATTATCTCTTCAAACGAGATTCCCCGCGTGCGCTTCAGACGCCTGCTCTTTAAAAGGCTCCATCTGACCTGCTTCATAACTCTCTTTGCGCAACTTAATGTATATACAATTGTATTACTTTATTTTATTTAGTCAAGTTCTTTTTATCCGTTGCGCGCCTCCCTTCTGCTACAATTGACGCAAGAGGAGGAAAAATCTAACTAGAATATGGAAATATGCAAGCAGGGGGAATATTGACTACGGCGAATTAAAGCGGGAAAGGATTACGAAATAATTGTTTTGTAACTCAAGGAATATAGGTGGGTTATATAAAACGTCTTTACTTCTTTACTTATTCTTTTCTAATCCCAAAAGTGTTTTCTCTATTTGCGCTATTTCTCTTTTTAAGCTTACTATCTCTTTATCTTTTTCCGTCTTAAGCTCCCTAATCGCCTGAATTATCACAGAAGATAAACGCTCATAACTGACTGTTTTATAGCCATCGGGATTTTCTTTAACTAAATCGGGCAACACCTTCTCTACTTCCTGCGCAATTACACCGATATCTCTCTTACCGCCGTTCTTCGACTTATCCTTCCAGTAAAAATAAACTCCCCGCACATCAAGTACTTTCTGTAGAGCATTATCTATCGGGACAATATCTTTCTTGAGACGAATATCAGAAGGATAAGTACTTTCCGTAAGGACTTTAGACCCCCCTGAATACATATCTCCCGTTGCAGATATGCTCCCCTGTGTCTCTATAGACCCAAGTATTTTTATCTTTTTATTAAATTGCGCAGAATAACATCCCACTGCGGTACAAGTAAATGTGCCTCCATAGTTTTCTCCAATTGCCGTAATACCTGCGCCGCTTATAGACGTACCATCTACAGTTACTTCTCCATCAATGCCTAGAGTAGCTATATTATTAGGTTGTACTCCATATATAGGATCAACATGATTCCTCGTACCTGTAAATATTCCCCCATACCTATTGCCCTGACCGGCAACACCAGAGCAACTTGTACATCCTCCAACACCAAACACTCCAAAAGCAGCATTTATTCCCGGTCTATCATCTCTGAAAGCCAGATAACCGGTAGTAGCATTCACTGCATCATGTCCACTGACTGCCTGGGTAAACTGGCTCTCTACCTGATCACCTCCGTCATCTGATAAATAGACGTGTAATCTTGCTCGCGGCCAAAGTGGAAAAACCTCCCCTCCAGTACGAACAGGACGACCGATACGCACGCTCCCTTCGGTAATCAAATCATATTTATCATCAACCTGCCTGGTGCATGAACCTTCCCAGCAAAACGATGTATTATCTATAAGGCTGTCTCCGACCGCCATGCGCTGACTTCTTAATTCCCGATAACTTCCATAGGGAGAAGGATAATAAGTTGTAATGGTAATGGATTCTTCGGCAAAGGATAAGTTAAAAACCCCAAAAATAAAGATAAATAAGAATTTCATCTTTTTCATAAGTTAGCCCTCCTTCTACTATCTGCTTGCACTTTTTAGCCCTTCAAATATAATATTCCATTTTGGAATATTATTGATTTAAGTGTAACATACCATCCTTGAGGTGTCAATGGATAAAACTATTTTTACGAAAAGCCACAAGGACCTGGTCAGCCGCTTAATCAAGGCCCGTAAAGCTTCAAAGCTTCGGCAAATAGACGCGGCTAAGAAATTGGGCAGGACGCAATCCTATATTTCGAAAATAGAGGCAGGCCAACGCCGCATCGATACTGTGCAATTAAGAGAATTCGCGGCAATCTACAAGAAAAAACTGCAAGACTTCATTTAATAATCCCCTCATCGCAAAAACTGAAGTAATTCCCGTTACCGATAATTATATGGTCAAGACATTTTATAAGCAGCGCCTCCCCTGCCGTAACTAACTTCTTAGTAAACTCCCTGTCCTGCGGGCTTGGCTTGGGGCTGCCGGAAGGATGATTATGCACGCAAATTATAAAAGATGAATAATTCTCCAGCGCCTTTTGAAAAATTTCCCTTATTATGGGATTTGCCTGATCTACCGAGCCCTCCCCTATTTCTACTATATCTATAATCCTGTTTTGCGAATTCAAAAGTAAAACCTTAAATACCTCTTTCTTCAAATCCTGCATACGCGGCATAAGGATTTTTACGATATCCGCCGAAGATTTTATTTTTGGACGCCTTTCTTTTATCCTCTCTTCGCTAAACCTTCTGGCTATTTCAATAGCTGCCTTTATCTGGCTGATCTTAGCCTCCCCCAAGCCCCTTAATTGTTTCCAACAGCCTAAATCCTGCTGCCCCATATTGCGAAAACTCTTGAATCTCTGCAAAATCTTTCTTGCCAGATCCATGGCGCTTTCTCCTTTTACCCCTGTCCTTAAAATAATCGCCAGCAATTCGGAATCGCTTAAAGTATGCTCTCCGTTTTTCAACAATTTCTCCCTGGGCCTGTCCTGCTTTGGCCAATTATTTATAGGCATAGCGCTCTCCCTTTTTTAATAATTGACGGTACAATGAGGAGAATCTAACACAAAAAAACTCCGCCGGGTTTAACCAGCGGAGCATTTGAGACAAAATATCTTTTTTAGATTTCTTTAGTTAGTTTTCTCCAGTGCTTTTCTGATGAATTCTTTAAACAAAGAGTGCGCTTTATCAGGCTTAGACTTAAACTCCGGATGAAACTGCACTGCGATAAAATATGGATGGCCCTTAATCTCAATTATCTCAACCAGGCCTTTCCCGGGATTAACTCCGGAAAGAATCATCCCCTTGCTTTCAAACAGCCTCCGGTATTTATTGTTAAATTCGTACCTATGCCTGTGGCGCTCATGGATCAGGCTTTTCCCATAGACTTTGAAGGCGAGGCTGTTTTTCTTAATCCTGCAGGGATAGGCGCCTAAACGCATCGTTCCTCCCAGGTCCTTAAGCTTCTTCTGCTCCTGCAGCAGGCTGATTACCGGGTATTTTGTTTGCTTGAACTCCGTTGAATTGGCAGCTTTCAGTCCGCAGACATCCCTGGCAAACTCAATTACCGCGCACTGCATACCCAAACAAATTCCTAAAAACGGGATTTTATTTTCCCGTGCAAATTTAATCGCCTTGATCTTTCCTTCGATACCCCGGTAACCAAAACCTCCGGGAACCAGGATCCCTGAAACTCCTTCCAGAACATCCTCAATCTTAGCTTTCTCTAAACTCTCGGAATCAATCCTCTTTATTTCCACCCTGGCGTCATTATGGATGCCGCCGTGGATGAGCGCTTCATAGATGGATTTATACGCATCCTGTAATTCAATGTATTTACCAATCACGGCAATGGTGACTTTATTCTTCGGGTTAAGCACCCTGTTAACCACGCCCTTCTCCCATTCCTTAAGGTCTGAAAACTTACAGATCAGCTTAAAATGGCTAAGGATTATTTCATCAAGGATCTGTTTCTTAAAAACCAGGGGCACCTGATATATGGAGGCCATATCAGGAGATTCGATAACCGCTTCCTTTCTCACGTTACAGAACAAAGATATTTTTTCCTTAACGCTGTCGGTAAGCGGCTCTTCGGTGCGACAGACCAATACATCCGGGATAATACCTATCTCGCGTAAAGTACCGACGCTGTGTTGGGTAGGCTTTGTTTTTACTTCGCCTGATGCCTTTATAAAAGGCACGAGGGTCAGATGGATATAAAGAACATTATCATAGCCCATATCCAGCCTGAATTGCCTGGAGGCCTCCAGGAAAGGCAGGCTTTCAATATCTCCGACAGTTCCGCCGATCTCTACAATAACAATGTCGGCCTTAGATACCAGCGCGCATTTTTTAATTCTTTCTTTTATCGCGTCTGTGATATGCGGGATAACCTGGATGGTCTTGCCTAAATAGTCACCTTTTCTTTCCCGGGAAATCACCGAGTTATAGATTTGGCCGGTAGTTATATTATTGAATTTAGAAGAAAGGGTATTGGTAAAACGTTCATAGTGACCGAGGTCCAAATCTGTTTCTGCCCCGTCTTCGGTAACATAGACCTCTCCGTGCTGATATGGATTCATTGTCCCGGGGTCAACATTGATATAGGGATCAAGTTTCATCAGGGCAACTTTTAAGCCGCGGGATTCAAGGATTTTTCCTATGGAAGCAGACGCGATCCCCTTACCTAAACTTGAAATGACCCCGCCGGTTATAAAAATATATTTAGACATTAAAATTCCCCCCTTAAACCAACTCCTTTATTCTACAGCAAATAAAAAGCCCCTACAAGTGTTTTATTTGTAAGGGCTTCATAAAACATTATATAACCGGCAGGTTACTTTGCCCCATCAAATACTTATCCATAAAATAGGCGCATCTCCTGCCTTCTGCGATAGCCCAAACTACCAGCGATTGCCCGCGCCTCATATCCCCGGCGGAGAATACCTTATTAACAGAAGTCATGTAATTATCACCAGCCATGACATTCCCCCGTGCGTCAAACTTAACATTAAGTTCACTGAGCAGGCCGCTTTGTTCGGGATGCAGGAAACCCACGGCGAGGATGACCATATCCGCCTTGATATCAAATTCGCTTTGCGGGATCTCCCGCATGACGGGGCATGTCTTAGCTTCTGCCGGCAGGAATTCAACTTTTACACAAGAGAGCTTCTTAACCTGGTTATTTTGCCCTATGAAACGCTTGGTTAATACCTGCCAATGCCGTTCTCCGCCCTCTTCATGGCTTGATGACACCTTTAAAATCAGGGGATAGCTTGGCCAGGGTTGCTGTGCAGGCCTGCATTCAGCCGGCCGCGGCATAACTTCAATCTGGACTATACAGGAAGCCCCCTGGCGATGGGCTGTGCCTACGCAATCAGCTCCGCTGTCTCCTCCGCCGATAACTACCACATTTTTGCCCCTGGCGTCAATTAAATCATTTTCCGGAATTTTTTCTCCGGATACCCGCCTGTTAGACTGCATAAGATAATCCATGGCAAAATATATGCCGCTTAATTCCCTTCCTTCAATTTTAAGGTCCCTTGGAACGCGGCTGCCGCCTGCAAGGCAGACTGCGTCAAAATCAGCCAGAAGCTTATCCGCAGGATAATCTATCCCCACATTCACGCCCGTATTAAGAACAACCCCTTCTTTTCTCCATATATCAATACGCCTGTCCAGAATATGCTTTTCCAGTTTAAAATCAGGGATGCCGTAACGTAATATGCCGCCCGGTTTGCTGTCCCGTTCAAAAACAGTTACATTATGGCCTGCCCGGTTAAGCTGCGCGGCACAAGATAAGCCTGCTGGTCCGGAGCCGATAACTGCGACATTTTTATGCGTCCTGTTTTCTATACGATGCGGTTTGATTAAGCCGTTCTTAAAAGCTGTTTCTACGGCCGCAAGCTCATTCTCCCGTATAGTAACCGGTTCGTCGTTTAACCCAAGGACGCAGGAGTATTCACATAGCGCCGGACAGACCCTTCCTGTTATCTCAGGCAGATTATTGGTGGCATCCAATAACATAAACGCCTGCTTCCAGTTGCCGCGGAAAATATAATCATTCCATTCAGGTATATAGTTACCTATCGGGCAGGCCCAGTGGCAAAACGGGGTTGAGCAATCCATGCAACGGGAGGCCTGCTCCTTTGATTGATTCTCCGGAGGCGCTTTATAGACATCCTTAAAATCTTTAACCCGTTCGCAAACTTGCCTGTAAGGGCTTGATTGCCTGCCTAATTTAAGAAAACCTCTATCCTCACCCATCTAATTCCTCCGCAACATCAAGCTTCTTTTCAACCTTAGCCCCTTCTAAAATACGCTTATACTCTAACGGCATAACTTTAACAAATTTTTTAAGCTGATCTTGAATATTATCCAGGATTTTCCTGGCCTTGCCGCTTTTTGTGTATTTAAAATGGTTACTAAGTAAATTGCATATAGTATCTTTATCGGAATCCTTGACTTTTTCTAATTCGACCATATCCAGGTTGCATCTTTCTTTAAATGTAGCGTCTTCATCATATACATAGGCTATACCGCCTGACATGCCGGCGGCAAAATTATTCCCTGTCCTGCCCAGGACAATTACCCTGCCGCCCGTCATATATTCACATCCATGATCGCCAACCCCCTCAACAACGGCATATAACCCGGAGCTTCTCACGCAGAACCTTTCTCCTGCCAGGCCGTTTATATATGCCTCTCCCGATATTGCCCCGTAAAAAGAAGTATTGCCTATAATTATATTCTCATCAGGCTTATAACTGGCGGAGCTGTCAGGATAGACGATGAGCCTTCCTCCGGAAATACCTTTACCGACGTAATCATTAGCCATCCCCTCCAATTCAAAGGTAATCCCTTTTTCCAGAAAAGCGCCAAAGCTCTGCCCGGCAATACCCTTGAATTTACAAAGAATGGTATCTTCTAATAATGCTCCGTCACCGTATTTCTTGCAAACCTCACCGCTTAACATTGCCCCTGTCGCTCTATCGGTATTATTGATCCCGGTAGAAAATCTTACCGGCTCATTCTTCTTAATACAATTTTCCCACATCTTAATAAGTTTCCTATCGAGAACCGAATCCAGTCCGCTATCCCGTTTAACCTTACAGTAACGTTCAATATTCTCAGGAAGATCCGGCTTATAAAGAATCCTTGAATAATCTATCCCCTTTGCCTTAGCAGGGACAATCTCCTGATTTAGCTCCAAAAGATCAGTCCTGCCGATCATTTCATTTATCGTTCTTAAGCCTAAACTCGCCATAATTTCGCGCAGTTCATCAACTATAAAATGAAAATAATTAACAATATGTTCCGCCTTGCCTTTAAACCTTTTTTGCAGGATATCATCCTGCGTAGCCACGCCGACTGAACAGTTGTTAAGATTACAATGCCTTAGCATAACGCAGCCGATTACAATCAAAACAGCCGAACAAAAACCATATTCTTCCGCGCCCAATAAAGCCGCAATCGCCACGTCCCGGCCGGTGCGCATCTGGCCATCTGCCTGCAAACGCACCCTTGAACGTAAATTGTTCAGCAGGAGGGTCTGGTGCGTCTCGGAAATCCCCAACTCCCAGGGAAGCCCGGCATATCTTATCGAACTCCTTGGAGAAGCTCCTGTGCCGCCGTCGCCTCCCGAAATAAGGATCATATCCGCATGCCCCTTTGCCACGCCGGCTGCGACAGTCCCCACCCCTGCTTCCGATACAAGCTTTACGCTTACGCGCGCGTTAGGATTTGTATTCTTTAAATCGAATATAAGCTGGGCAAGGTCTTCAATAGAATATATATCGTGATGCGGAGGCGGGGATATCAAGGTAACCCCGGGAGTCGTATATCTGGTCTTAGCGATTATCGCGCTTACCTTATGTCCCGGCAGCTGCCCGCCTTCTCCGGGCTTGGCGCCCTGGGCAATCTTTATTTGTATCTCATCGGCATTAACAAGATAGTTTATAGTTACTCCAAACCTGCCGGAAGCAACCTGTTTTATGGCGCTCCTCTTTGAATCTCCGTTAGGCAGAGGTATAAATCTACTGGGATCTTCTCCGCCCTCTCCGGTATTTGATTTACCGCCGATCCTGTTCATGGCTATGGCGATTGTCTCATGCGCACCAGCGCTTATCGAACCAAAACTCATGGCTCCCGTAACAAAACGCTTTAAAATATTCTCCGCCGGCTCTACCTCGTCAATAGAGACCGGGCTTGCCTTTCTGAATTTAAGCAGGCTCCTCAAAGTCGTAGGATTGCCTGATTGATTATTAATCAGCTCTGCAAACTCCTTGTATCTTTTATAATCAGCGTTGGTCGTAGCGTCCTGTAAAGCGGCTATACTTTCGGGATTCCAGAGATGGAACTCTCCGTCTTTTTTCCACTGATAAATCCCGCCGCTGGAAAGGTTTACTTCACCCGCTCTTCTTTCGGCATAAGCATCCCGGTGCCTTTCTATAGTTTCATCTATTATGCCTTCAAGGCCGACCCCGCCGATTCGCGAGACAGTCCCGGTGAAATATTTTTTGACAAACTCGGCGCTTAAGCCCAAGGCTTCAAATATCTGCGCACCGCGGTAACTCCTAAGCGTAGATATCCCCATCTTGGAAATAATTTTTAATATCCCGTCGCTCAAGGCCTTATTGTAATTCTTCAGCGCGGCCTTGCTCTCGGTATTTATCTCTTTTTCCCGGCTGAGATATTCCACTGCCTCATAAGCAAGATACGGATTTACGCAGTCAGCGCCATAACCGAAAAGTAAAGCGAAATGATGCACCTCTTTTGGCTCGGCGCTTTCCACAATTAAAGCTGTCTGCGAACGCATAGCCTTTATTAACAGGTGCTGATGCACCGCGCTTGTTGCCAGAAGTGCCGGCAGGCTTATATTATCCTTATCCGCGCCCCGGTCACTTATTATGATGAAAGAATATCC
This sequence comes from Candidatus Omnitrophota bacterium, assembly GCA_041661605.1. Lineage (GTDB taxonomy): Bacteria > Omnitrophota > Gorgyraeia > Gygaellales > Profunditerraquicolaceae > UBA6249. The sequence continues at coordinate 821,165 of JBAZUE010000001.1, forward strand.
CTGTTCAATTGCGCGCTCTGTCTCAAGACAAGTCCTCTCCAGTGAGCTGATAAAACCTTTCTTGCCTTCTGCCGCTTTAAAAAGGATAGAGACGGTTTTTGCCTTAAAATTATTTACGCTGATATTGCGTATCTTCTCGAATTCCGTATTTGCAAGAATAGGGTTTTTTACCATAAGTTTATGGCTATGGCCGGGAGTTTCTTCCAGGATATTGCGCTCCGGGCCGATAAAACTCTCTAAACTCATTACCAGTTTCTCTCTTATGGAATCTATAGGAGGATTAGTTACCTGAGCGAAAAGTTGTTTAAAATAACTATAAAGCATCTGCGGCTTCTTAGACAAAAAAGGATGCGGTATATCACAGCCCATAGAGCCCACAGGCTCCTTGCCTTCTTCGGCCATGGGCTTTATAACCATTTTTAAATCTTCCCTTGAATAACCAAAACTCTTAAGCCGCGTTATTAAATCTTTAGACTGACTGCCGCCGGCGCCGCTTTCAGGCAGCTTATCCAAATCGAGCATATTTTCCGAGTTCCATTTTCCATACGCGGAGCGTCCGGATACAGCTTCTTTAATCTCGGAATCCTTGATTATGCGGCCGGATTTAGTATCAATGAAAAACATCTTACCAGGCTCAAGCCTGCCGGAAACTTTGATATCCTCAGGGGCTATATCCAAAACCCCTACTTCCGATGCCATTACCACAAAATCTTTTTTTGTCACAATATAGCGGGCAGGACGTAAACCATTCCTGTCCAGGATCGCGCCGATGTTTTTGCCGTCTGTAAAAGCAACCGCCGCCGGGCCGTCCCAAGGCTCCATAAAACAGGCGTGATATTTATAAAAATCAGCCAGGTTACGGCTCATAAGCTTATCATGCTCCCAGGCAGCAGGAATCAGCATCATCATGGCGTGCTCAAGAGACCTGCCGGATAGAGCCAAAAGCTCAAACAAGTTATCCAGCGCTGCGGAGTCGCTCCCTCCTTCAACTATGATCGGCTTTAACTTTTCTATATCCTTGCCGAATAGCTCGCTTGCAAGCAAACGTTCCCTGGCCCTGACTCCATTGATGTTACCGCGCAAGGTATTAATTTCGCCGTTATGCGCCAGGAAACGGAAAGGCTGCGCCAGATTCCAGGTAGGAAAAGTATTGGTGGAATAACGTGAATGCACCAGGCACAAAACGCTTTTTATATCTTCGTTTTTTAAATCAAGAAAGAAATTGTCAATCTGCCTGGGCATAAGCAAGCCCTTATAAGATAAAGTACGGCAGGAGATATTGGTTATATAAAATGAATTCTTCTGTTTTAAACCGGACTCAAGTATTATATTTTCAACCCGCCTCCTGATAACATAAAGCTTTCTTTCAAAGCTCATTTCATCATCAATATCTTTATTTCTCCCGATAAAAATATGTTCGAAAACAGGCTGGGTATTTTTAGCTCCTTCCCCGATATCTGAATCATCTATCGGGACACTTCGCCAGCCTAAAAGTGCCTGGCCCTCCTCTTTGATTATCTTCTTAAATGCCTCCTTACAAAAACTACGCTCACCGGGATCCTGGGGTAAAAAGATTAACCCCACGCCATAAGCGCCCAAATCCGGTAAATTAATATTCATACCCTGGCCTGCCGCTTTTTTGAAGAAATCATGCGGGATCTGGATCAATATCCCCGCCCCGTCTCCTGTCTTAGGGTCTGAGCCGACTGCCCCGCGGTGTGACAGGCGATGCAAAACCTCAATCCCCTGCTTTACTATAGCATTTGATTTCTGGCCTTTTATGTTGCAGACAAATCCTACCCCGCAGGAATCGTGCTCAAATGCAGGCTCATATAAACCTTGGGCTTTCATGTCTTAACCTCTCTTAAAGAAATCCCCAGCTTTTTGATTTTAGCGCGCAAGGTATTTCTGTTTATACCCAGCAACCTGGCAGCCTTTATCTGATTGCCAAAAGTTATAATTAAGGTATTCGTAATCAATGATTTATCCAATGCATCCAACATTATATGATAGATCTTTCCTTCTTTGCCCTTTAGAAAGATCCGGTCTAACTCCAAAAGCGCTTTTTCTATTTCTCTTGCCTCTTCATCCATCATCTTTTGTATAAATATTAAGCAGCTTTATTTATAAAAGCGCGCCTCGACAAGAGGCGCGCTTATTCTTTATTAACTTATAAACAACATCTCCCTGTACTTGGGCAGGTCCCAGGAGTCATCAGGGACTACACACTCAAGCTGGTCAACATGCCTGCGGATATGTTCCATTAAGGGCTTAAGCTGGCTGAAGTAAAGCTTGGCTTTTTCTTCATTACCCAGATTGGCGGACTTATCAAGCAGCTTGACTAATTCAGCGGTATTCCTGCGCACATAGTAGATCTTAGCGACTATCTCGGCTAAATGCTCTTTCTTATCCTTTAGCGCGGCAAGGTCAACATGCAGGCCGGCATCCTTCTTAAGCTTCATCAATGAGCCGAGGTTAGATGCTAAGAGCTGCTCATATTTATAGCCTGCAGGGACTATTGAGGCATTCACCATTTCATTTAAGGTATTGGCCTCAATCTCTAAGGTCAGGTTATACATGTGTATCCAGATGTGGTGGCGGGCGATGAGCTCTTCTTTGGAGAAGACCTTGTATTTCTCAAAAAGGGCGATGTTCTCCTTCTTCTTTAAGGCATCTAAAGATTCATAGGTAGAGGCGACGTTAGGCAGAGAGCGCTTTTTGGCTTCTTTGATCCAGGCTTCTGAATAATTGTTGCCTTCAAAACGGATATTTTTGGTTTCCTTGACGATCTTGGAGATCACCTGCAGAACGCTGGCGTTAAACTCCTTGCCGGTGGAGGAGACACGCTTAATTTCGGCCGCTACATAGTCTAAGCTTTCGGCAATGATAGTGTTGACTACCGCAATCGGGGTTGAGATATTCTGTGAAGAGCCGACAGCGCGGAATTCGAACTTTTCTCCGGTAAAGGCAAAAGGCGAGGTGCGGTTACGGTCAGTTGAGTCTTTGTTGAATTTGGGCAGGCGGCCTATGCCTAAATCAATGATATCGCTTTTGGAGACCTTGGACTTTACCCCTTTTTCAATCATATCCAGGATATTGGTTAATTGCGCGCCTAAGAAGACGCTGATAATCGCAGGAGGAGCTTCATTGGCTCCCAGACGGTGCTCATTGCCGGCTAAAGCTACGGAGGCCCGCAGGAGATCAGCGTGCAGATAAACCGCGCGTAACACAGCAGCTAAGACTGCCAAAAACTGCAGGTTGTCTTCCGGGGTCTGGCCCGGATTAAGCAGGTTGTTGCCTTTGTTATCGGCTAATGACCAATTTAAGTGTTTGCCGCTTCCGTTAATGCCGGCAAAAGGTTTTTCATGCAGGAGACAGACCAGGTTATGACGCAAGGCTGTCTTCTTCATCAACTCCATGAGCAGCTGGTTGTGGTCTGCGGCGATATTTGATTCTTCAAAGATCGGAGCGAATTCATACTGGTGGGGAGCGACCTCATTGTGGCGGGTCATTACCGGTATGCCCAGCTTATAGGCTTCCTGGGCCACTTCAAACATGAAGTTTACCACCCTCTCCTTGATCGTGCCGAAGTACTGGTCTTCCAGCTGCTGGCCCTTGGGGCTGGCTGCGCCTACCAGGGTGCGGCCGGTCATGATCAGATCTTGTCTTAGATTATAATAGTTCTTGTCGATTAAAAAATACTCCTGCTCCGGGCCGCAGGTTGAGAATACTTTTTTGACCTCTTTGTGGCCGAAGAGTTTAAGCAGGGCTACCGCGGAATTGTTTAAGGCTTCATCCGAACGCAGGAGCGGGAGTTTCTTGTCAAGGGCCTCTCCGTGGTAAGAGATAAATATCGTAGGGATGCATAATGTCTTGCCGAGAGAACTTTCGATGATGAATGCCGGGCTGGAAGGGTCCCAGGCAGTATATCCCCTGGCTTCAAATGTGGCGCGTATTCCTCCCGAGGGGAAGCTTGAGGCATCAGGCTCACCCTGGATGAGTTTGTTGCCGGAGAACTTCTCGATTACCTTGCCGGGAGAGGTTATGGAGATGAAGCTATCGTGTTTTTCGGCGGTTAACCCGGTCATCGGCTGGAACCAGTGGGTGTAGTAGGTGGCACCCTTGGCGATAGCCCAGTCCTTCATTGCCCCGGCGATCTCATTTGCCTGGGTGAGGGTTATGGTCTTGCCTTCAGAGATCCAGGCCTTGAATGCCTCAAAGGTCTCCTGGGAGATATGCTTCTGCATGGCCTCCATGCTGAAGGTGTTCTCACCGAAATAGGTGGATACCTTCCTGGGAGAATCCAGCTTATCTAAATCTATGCTCTTGATCTTAAAGAGAACCTTCTGCCTGATGCTCATGTTATTCCTCCTGACATATTAAAAGTTAGATTATAACTCAATTATTCAAAAACAAACAGAGGCATTCTCATTAGTTATCGAGGAGAACGCCTCTGTTCTCTTACTTACATTGCTTAAAATTAAGCCATAAGATGCCTATAAATTAACTCACTAATAATACAAGTAAGAAATAACCGGGTTTGGTAACCAATTTTAACCGATAGCTACCGGGCCGCGCTCCTCTGTCCTGATACGCACGCATTCATTTAAATCTAATACGAAAATCTTTCCGTCACCTGCCTCGCCGGTTTTAGCGCCTTTTACAATAGCCTTAATCGCAGGCTCAACAAAATTCTCATTTACTGCAATTTCAAGACGGATCTTCCGCAGTAAATTCCCTGTTTCTTTGTGCCCGCGGTAAACTTCTGTAACTCCCATCTGGCGGCCGTGGCCGAGGACCTCGCTTACGGTAATCAGGTTGATTTCTGATTTATAGAGCTCTTCTTTTACCTCTTCCAATTTGTAAGGCTGAATTATCGCGATAATTAATTTCATTTTTCCCTCTCTTTCATTCCAAAACTGTATACGCCCGTTCATGATGCTGGGTAAGGTCAAGCCCCATGCTTTCGTCTTTTTCACTTACACGCATCCTGAAAAACACATCAACAAGTTTATATATGATAAACGTAACTACAAATGTGTAAATTACCACAACTATGACCGCAAATGACTGAATGAAGAACTGTTTATAGTTGCCGTAAAATAAACCGTTAGCCCCTGAGTTATTGATTGCTTTTGAAGCGAATAACCCAGTCAACAATGTTCCCAATATTCCACCTACCCCATGCACGCCAAATGCGTCTAAAGAATCATCATATTTAAACTTAGGTTTAGTAATGCTGACAGCTATAAAACAAAGCACGCTTGCTGATACACCTATAATAATTGCCGACATAACGCTTACAAACCCCGAAGCAGGAGTAACAGTGGCAAGCCCGGCGATAGAACCGGTTACCATGCCAAAAACCGTAGGCTTACCGTTACGTATCCATTCTAAGAGCGCCCAGCTTAAACCCGCCGCAGCCGCAGCCGCGTTAGTCGCCACAAAAGCGTTAACAGCCAGGCCGTTTGCCGCCAAAGCGCTGCCGGCATTAAATCCAAACCAGCCAAACCAAAGTAAAGCGGTTCCCAAAACCACAAAAGGCAGATTATGCGGAGATGGGGTATGCTCCAGGTTCTTTCTCTTCCCCATAAAAATCGTAGTAACTAAAGCGGCGATACCCGCGCTGGTATGCACAACTATGCCTCCTGCGAAATCAAGGACGCCTAAATTTTTAAGCCACCCTCCTTGTCCCCAAACCCAGTGGCAAATAGGATCATATACAAAAGTTGCCCAGAGCAGGATAAAAGCCAAAAACGCCGAGAACCTCATCCTTTCGGCAAAGGCGCCGATAATCAAAGCCGGGGTAATAACGGCAAACATCATCTGGAAAATCATAAAAGCCTGATGAGGTATAGTTGCAGAATACGCGGCATAAGGTTCTAATCCTACTCCGGCCAAACCCGCCCATTTAAAACCTCCCCAAAATATATTTCCCGGAGCAAAAGAAAGGCTATAACCAAAAAACATCCAATGCAAAGATAATAAACATAACGCGATAAAACATTGCATCAAAACACTCAAGACATTTTTGCGCCTGACCATGCCGCCGTAGAAAAAAGCAAGTCCGGGAGTCATTAGCATAACTAAAGCTGTAGAAAATAAAATGAAGACCGTATCTGCCCCATTAATCATAAATCCTCCTGAATTTATTTACACAACTGGTTAACCAATTGTGTAAATACCGGATAAAAGAAAAGGCGCTCATAACAGCCTTTTAAGCTGCTATGAGCGCCTACAGTGCGCTATATAACTATAAACACTACCTTGTGCCTAAGCTTACTAATACAAGTAAGAGAGAAGCTAACCTGGTAACCATTAATTTAATTACCCGATAGCTACCTGGCCGCGCTCTTCGGTCCTGATACGCACGCATTCTTCCAATTCAAGGACAAAAATCTTGCCATCTCCCGTCTCACCGGTTTTAGCGCCCTTGACAATCGCTTTGATAGCCGATTCAAGATAATTGTCATTTACGGCAATCTCCAGGCGCATTTTACGCAAAAGATTACCTGTCTCCTTAGCCCCGCGGTAAACTTCTGTAACCCCCATCTGGCGGCCGTGGCCGAGGACCTCGCTTACGGTAATCAGGTTGATTTCTGATTTATAGAGCTCTTCTTTTACCTCTTCCAATTTGTAAGGCTGAATTATCGCAATGACTAATTTCATAAAACCCTCCCCTTAGTTTTGGATACCGGTTCTCATTCTAAAACAGTATACGCCCGTTCATGGTGCTGGGTAAGGTCAAGCCCCATAGCTTCAGATTTCTCATCTACCCTTACGCCAATAAATAGATCAACTAACTTATAAATAATAAGCGTCACCACTGCCGTATAAACAATTGTTACCCCCACTGCTGCCAGTTGAACTAAGAATTGTTTAGGATTTCCGAAAAACAGGCCGTCAGCTCCCGCAGAGTTAACCAGCTTAGAAGCAAACAGTCCAGTAGCCAAAGCTCCCCAGATCCCACCCACGCAATGCACTCCAAAAGCATCCAGGGAATCGTCATAACCAAATAACGGCTTAATCACAGTCACGGCAATAAAACACAATACGCTTACCAATATGCCAATGATGATCGCCGGAATCACGCTGACAAAACCTGCCGCAGGAGTAATGGCGACTAAACCCGCCACAGCCCCGGAACATACGCCAAAGATCGTTGGCTTGCCGTTACGCAACCATTCAATCAAGGCCCAGCTCAAACCCGCCGCAGCCGCAGCTGTATTAGTTACCACAAAAGCATTCACAGCCAGGCCGTTTGCGGCCAAAGCGCTGCCGGCATTAAATCCAAACCAGCCAAACCATAATAACCCCGTGCCCAAAACCACAAAAGGCATATTATGCGGAGTAGGGACATTTTTATCAAGATTAGAGCGTTTACCCAAAACTATAGCCGTAACCAAAGCTGCTATCCCGGCGTTAATATGCACAACCGTGCCTCCGGCAAAATCAAGCGCGCCTATATTCCTTAACCAGCCGCCCATACCCCAAACCCAGTGGCATAACGGATCATATACAAATGTCGCCCAAAGTAAAGTAAAAACCAAAAACGCGGAGAACTTCATTCTTTCGGCAAAAGCTCCAATGATCAAGGCAGGCGTGATAATTGCAAACATCATCTGGAAAACCATAAACGCCTGATGCGGGATTGTTCCGGCATAGTCGGCGTATGGCTCTAAGCCTACGCCATTTAACCCCAACCATTGTAAACCGCCCCAGAATCCTTTAGATGGAGCAAATGACAGGCTATAGCCGATTAACACCCACTGGATGCTTAAAACACATACAATAATGAAACATTGCATCAAAACACTTAAGACATTTTTCCGCCTGACCATGCCTCCGTAAAAGAAAGCCAAGGCCGGAGTCATCAGCAATACGAGTGCCGATGACATTAAAACCCACGCTGTATCTCCCGCATTAATCATTACCTTCCTCCTTTTTTTGTTAAAAGATACTCTTGATTAACCAATTGTGTAAAATCAAACTAAAAAAAGCCTGTCTTTCTCCTTCAAGCCCTTAATCTATGTTCAATTTTTCTTTAACCAACCGCGCGTAAACCTTGTTTATCCGTCTTGTCTGCAGCCATCTCTCTATGGTAGTAATTTGAATATCTAGTTTCTTAGACAAATCATACAGGGTATAACCATTTTCCTCTTTTAACCGCAGTATTTTCCGGATTAATTCATTATCTATCATATAATCTTATACAGCTATATCACCCTGTTCTCCTGTACGTATGCGTACAACGCCTTCTATATCAGAGATAAAAATCTTACCGTCCCCTATTTCTCCTGTATAAGCAGCCTCTCTTATTGCCTTAACTGTTTTTTCAAGATCCTGGTCCTTCACTACAACTTCAATTTTTGTCTTCGGAAGCAATGCTAGCTTATATTCTTTTCCACGCCACTGCTGTTTCAAACCCTTCTGCTTACCATGCCCTTCAATTTCGGTAATCATCATTCCAGGATAACCTACTTTTTCAAATGCGCTACATACCGCATCAAGCTTTGTCGGCCGGATTATCGCTTCTATCTTTTTCATTTTAAATTCCTTTCTTTTTAATCGGCGCCTCCGGGTTGCCTGCCGGAGACGCCAGTTAATTAGTTATTTAGAAATAGGGGTCTCAGAATTCCTGTCAAGTTTTACCCCCGCATAGCCCACAACTCCCATCTCAGGAACATCCAGCCCGTATATTTCTGCTTCAGGATCTGGCCTACTGCCGCAAACTACATCAATTAATTTGAAAATTATAAACGAGATTATCCCTACATAAATAATATTGGAGAACACACCTATGCATTGAGCAAAGAATTGCGAGGCATCGCCGTAGAACAAACCTTTTACAGTGCCGGCAACACCATTCCACCCATCACCATAGGAGCCATCCGCAAATAACCCTAAGGCTAAACATCCGAAAGCGCCATTAACTCCATGTACGGATATAGCGCCTACCGGATCATCCAGTTTAAGTTTTCCTTCGACAAAATATACAGATTCAACTACTAATACTCCGGAGATCAAACCGATAATGCAGGCGCTGATAGAATTAACAAATGCACAAGGCGCGGTAATCGCTACAAGGCCCGCTAGCATGCCATTACACATCATACTTGGATCGGGTTTCTTGGTACGCACCAACCACATCCATAAGGTAGCTGCCATTGCTCCCGTAGCAGAAGCCAGCATTGTATTAACCGCAACTATTCCGATACGCAAATCAGTACCGGCTAAGGTTGAACCGGCATTAAAACCAAACCACCCGAAAGCCAGGATAAATGTACCAACAACTGCCATGGGAATATTATGCCCAGGTATAGGATTAGCGCTGCCGTCCTTATTAAATTTGCCTATACGTGGCCCTACAATCCAGGCACCGATCAAAGCGATCACGCCTCCCGTGAGATGGACTACAGAGGAACCGGCAAAATCCACATGACCATGCCCCAACTGAAAATTCTGCCCTAACATTGCCAACCATCCGCCGCCCCATACCCAGTTACCGAATATCGGATAAATTATCGTCCCTACAAAAACTCCGTAAATGCAGAAAGAAAGGAATTTCCATCTTTCAGCTAACGCACCGGTAGGAATTGTCGCTGTCGTATCCATAAATACCATTTGAAATAGAAAAAGCACATACACAGCAACATCGTAGGAAGAACCTTGAAGAAAAAACCCATTTAACCCGAATAAACCAAAAGGCTTTCCGAATAAATTAATTGTAAATTCATGATTCAAACCCCCATAGCCCCCCAAAGTACCCAGGGCGCCTATGCCACCAAACATTAAAGCAAAACCACAGACATAGAAACCAAGCATACCTAAAGGATAAATCAAGAAATTCATACCCATAGTATGGGCGACATTCTTGGCGCGGGTCAGGCCTGTTTCTACCATAGCAAATCCCGGTTGCATAAACATTACCAAAAATCCCGCAACAAGTGTCCAAACAAAGTTAATTGCCACCTTATTATGCCCAACAGTATTAGCTAATTCATCCAAAGTAGGCTTACCTGCTACAGCCGCAGACACATCACTGGCTGTTCCGGTAGCTGCTCCGCTGGCATCAGGGCCACCGGCAAAAAGGGATACTACCGATAAGGCAAAAAATACAAACATCATGCATAAAATTATCAAACTATTCTTTTTTAAAAACTGTCTCATCGTTATTTTCATTAAGAGCTCCTTTGATTACCCTGTCAAAAGTTAATATCCAGTTGGAAGGTAATCGTATCAGTAAGATTGCGATTATTATAAATATCATAAGCAAGTATTGCCGAAATATCCTTGGTAAAACTCCAGGCAAAACCTGCATTCAAAGCGCCATAGGAAGACTGCGTACCCTGATAATCAACGCACAGCCACAATTTATCGCTAATCTCTGTCATTGTGCGCTCCCAGGCTACCATTGGACCAGCATTATCCCGCAAACCTTGCTTATCTCTAAGCAACCTTCCGTTACCCACAAAATAACCGCCCGAAACTCTTCCCAGATTAACCTTACCTACATTAACTGTTTTGGCAATCCTGCCATACCAAACATTATTATTGGTTCTATTGGCCCTTGTGCCCATATCGTATGAGCCAACTGCAATAGCGGGCATATCTTTAAAATAAGCGCCCTCAGGTACTCCTAACTTAAAATGAAAATACCAGGGAGTCGAATCATAAAATGATCCTAAGCCTTTTTTATAATCAAATCCTGTTTCAGCCATAATCTTGCCTAATGGATACCATAATTTACCAAGCAGATTCTCCTCCTGTTTATCAGATAAAAGACTAAAAGTCGGGCCCCAAACCTGCAAAACATAGTTATGCTGATCATAATTATCAGCATTGGTACCTTTGCTGGTTGTAGGAGCATAAATATCGTATCCTATATGGATCTTCTTATAGGGCTGGATATCGGTAGACGGAGCCCAAATAAGCGTTGAAGGGGTGGCATATACATTAGATAAAACAAAAGTAAAGAAAACCGCTAAAATCAATCTAATTCGCTTCACTGTCTCTCTCCTTCCCAATAAAAAAGCGTCTTTTAGAATCCATCTTGGATTAAGAAAGACGCCTGCGTCTTTTGAAAACAAAAAAAGCGTTCTATTCTTATAGAACGCCTATGTTTAATTCTTACACTTCAATGTGCCCTACATTAATACAAGTAAAGAATGCTTGAAACTGGTAACTAAATCTTATCCAGGTGCTTTTGAGACTTGGCCCTGATCTTGCGCATCATCTTTACTACGCTGACATGGGATACACTCATACGCCTGCCTATATCCCTGGTAGTCAACCCCTGGCTGAAATAAGTAAGCAGCCTTTTTTCTCTTGGATTAAAACCATTATCCCTGATGCTTTGAGCTAAAAGTTTATTATGCAAATCCTGCCGGCAATCCGGGCAAGCCCAATATTCACCAAGGACATCCTCCATAGTTGCCTCATCATCAGTATTCAAGGCAGCATCCATACTGATAATATTTGAACGCTCATTAATTTTGCGTATATAGTTCTTCAGGTGGAAATAACATCCTTGCAAAATATAGCTGTCTGTTTTATCGCCAAGCTTACCCTCCAAGAAACTGCTCCAAAGATGGATTGTCGCCTCTTGATATAGATCATCATGATTAAACGACCGGTAATGCCCGTTTAGCCGGTAAGCAATCCTTTTTATGGTTGGCGATAACTTTTGGTACAACTCTTCAAAACACATGTTCTAACCCTCATGTTACCCCACGCTAATAGGTATTGCGTGGGTATCCGCCAAGTGGGCGGAAAAAGAAAAACGTCCCTGCCCTGTTTTTCAAGGGCTAAGGACGTCTTAGTCCGGTAAAACAAAAAAAATCTTCTAACGAAAATTCCGCCAGAAGACTTCAATGTCTTATGTTACAGCGCTGTATACATTTAAAATATACCATATCCCCTGAAATTGTCAATATTATTTTTCGCTTTTGCTCCGGCAAAATAATGATTATTGCAATTCGCGATATTTAGCTTATAATTAATGCTTAATAGGAGGAATAAATGTTAAAAATTTTACGCAACAAAAAAACCGCAAAGAAAGTTTGGATAGGCCTGGCCATAATCATCATCCCTGCCTTTACCCTCTGGGGTTTTGGCAGTTCAAGCCGCAGCAAGGAAGAGAGTGCTTCTGCCGGCAAGATATTCGGTAAAAACGTATCCAATCTGGAATTTAAAAAAGCCATAGCTGCCACAAGAACATCCGCTATCATGCAGTTCGGGGATGACTTTCCAAAAATTGAGAAATACCTGAATTTAGAGGGACAGGCCTGGGAAAGGTTGATACTCTTGCAGGAGGCAAAAAAGCGCAAGATAAACATAAGCGACCAGGAGGTTATTAATACAATCCAGAAAATGCCTTATTTCCAAAAGAAATCCTCCTTTGACAATAAGACCTACGTAGAAATCCTGCGGTATGTCTTTCGCCTGCAGCCGCGTACCTTTGAGGAACAACTGCGTCAAAACCTTATCCTGGCTAAACTTTACAGCCAGGTTACCGATGGAGTAAAGATAGAAGACAGCCAAATACGCCAGGAATGGCTGAAAAGCAATGAAGAACTGAGCATTTACTACATTGCCGCCTTATTTGCTGAATTTGCCAAGAAAATTAAGCCGGAGGATAAAGAAATCTCTGCCTATTATGACAAAAACAAAGATATCTTTAAAGAACCTCCCAGCCTGAACCTGGAGTATATTCTTACCGAATCAGATACAGAATCAAAAAAGATTACGGATTTAATAAACAAAAAATACGACTTAGAGAAAATATCCAAAGAACTTAATCTGGCTAAGAAGGAAACCGGGTTATTTAAACAATACGCTCCTCCCCCTGTCTTGAAAATACCGCAGGAAACTTTAAACTTAGTCTTAAGCCTTAAAGAAGGGCTGCCAGCCCCTGTGGTCAAGGTAGATAAAACATACTATGTTTATGCCCTTAAAGAAAATAAACCGGCAGAAATCCCTGGATTAGCGGAGGTAAAAGACAAGATCAAGGAAATTATAATAGATGAAGAATCAAAAAAGATCGCCCAGGCCAAAATAAAAGAATGCGCTGATAAGCTAAAGAATGAACCGTTTAACCGGGTAGCCAGTGCCAGCGCATATGGCTTTAAGACCGGTCAGACTAAATTCTTCAAGTCCGGCGACCAGTTGGATATCCTTGGCCAGGGTAAGATCTTTTGGGAAAATGCCAAGAAATTAAAGGAAACCCAGCTAAGTGACATATTTTCCAATTCCAATGGATACTATATTATCAAACTCAAAGCTAATAAACCTGTGGATGAGGAAAAATTCGCCAAGGAAAAGAAGGAATTTGGCGATAATATGTTATCTGGAGAGAAAAATAAGGTTTTTGGCAAATTTACTGATGAGATGAAGAAAAAAGCGCAATAAGAAAAAAGGACGCATCTATTATTCTTAGATGCGTCCTTTTTTAATGCTTATTAAGCGCTTATCTTTATTGAATTTACCGGACAAGAATCCGCTATTTCCTGCAGATTACAAGTTGCACATACTTGCGCCTTTACATGGGCAACACCATCACCCTGGACCTCAAAAACTTCCGGGCAAGACTGTTCGCACAACCCGCAACCTACGCATGTAGAAGCATCAACCGTAACTTTTGACATATTTTTCTCCTATTATCTTTCCAAAAGATTTTCAAACATCTCTTCGTGACTTACTTCTTCCGACAATATATGTGAAACTAATTGATATGTAACATTATCCTTGCCAAACGTCTTCTTGGCAATTTTATTATATACCTCAATTGCTCCTGCCTCTGCCTCAGCAACAATACGGATAATCCGGTTAATATCAGCGGTGTTCCTCGGAGGCATAAGATAAGCGGCATTAGCCCCTTTTTCCAAATCCATAGGGTTAGCTACCGGAACGTCTCCCAATTTAGTAATCAAATCCGCTAATTCACCCGCATGTTCTAACTCATCTTTGGCTATTTTCTCGAGCATCTCTTTCATATCTTCATAGGCCCTGCCGGAAACTGTCTGTGCCATATACCAATAAAGATAAAACGCCAGCCATTCATCACAGTAAGCCTTATTCAAATCTTTCACTAAATCCTTCAAGCTTAAATCTACAATCGCCCTTGCTTGCTTTCCCATAGTGACCCTCCTTGTCTACCTAGACAACACTCGCGCAAATCCAATTAGCGCGGGGTGCCTCACCCTTGCGCCTCTAACTTCAAACCATACTTCTTTATATTATTATCCGCAATATCCTGGACCTTCCTGATTTCACCGGGATTATTAAGGAGATGTTTAAACCTTCCCTGCATCTTTAAATATTCCTCTACAGGCTTAGGAACAATTTGTTTGCGTCCTGACAATACCCCGAACTCATATTCAAACAAAGGGTAAAGCCCGGTCTCTACTGCCATTTTTGCTACGGGCAGCATCTGATTTGACTCATGACGCCAGCCTAAAGGACAAGGCACATGCACCTGGATATATTTAGGCCCCTTGATAGAGATAGCTTTCTTTACTTTACGTGTCAAATCCTGAGGAAATCCTGTTGAAGCTGTAGCCACATAAGGAATTCCATGCGCCGCGCAAATCTCCGGCACAGGTTTTTTTGGCCGCAAATTACCTGAAGAAAGTCCGCCGGCAGGGCTGGTAGTAGTATTTGTATCAAACGGAGTAAGACCGCTTCTCTGCACGCCGGTATTCATATAAGCTTCATTATCATAACAAACATACAAAATATCATGGCCGCGCTCAAGCATACCGCTTATAGCCTGCAAACCAATGTCCCCGGTTGAACCATCCCCGCCCTGCGCGATAACATTAATATTATCTTTCTTGCCTAAATATATCAATGCCGCCTCAATACCTGAAGCAACGGCAGCGGAATTCTCAAATAAAGAGTGGATCCAGGGAACACCCCAGGCGGTTTCCGGGTATTTAGTGGTAAAAACTTCCAAGCAACCGGTACTGTTGGCGATAATCGTATTGGCTCCGGATGCCTCAATGACTAAGCGGGCGGCAACTGCCTGGCCGCAGCCAGCGCAAGCGGTATGTCCGGGTTTAAATAAAGGGCTATTCTCCATATTCTTCCTTAAGTAACTCTGGCTTTAAATCTACAAAATCAAAATTAACTTCCTTGGCGCTCAACCTTCTGAATACTTCATGTATAGTTTCCATGGTAATATCTCTTCCGCCCAGGCCGCCGACAAAACTGCTGATTACCTTCGGGCCTTTCTTTTTACCGAAAAATGCCGACTTAATCTCAACCGCAACCGGCGCATAAGCGCCCAAAGAAACCGCTTTATCCAAGACCGCTACTTTAGGCACCTCTTTTAAGGCTTCATAAATACGCGCATACGGAAACGGCCGGTAAGAGATAATCCGCAAGAGGCCCACTTTCTTGCCTTTTGCGCGCTGCTCATCCACTACCTCTTTGATCGTGCCGCAAACCGAACCCATCGCCACGATTACCTTCTCGGCGTCTTTAACCTGATACTCTTCAACTAACAAATCTTTATAATCCCGGCCAAAGACATTATTGAACTCCTTGCTTATCTCTGATAAATAGCTTATCGATTCCCTCATCGTTTCCTGAATAGCAAAACGAGTCTCCATATAGTAATCCGGATCAGCCAGGAGCCCTAAGCTTATAGGATCAGCCGGGTCTAATTTATATAAAGGCTTATAAACGGGTAAGAATTTATTAACTTTATCCTGCTCCGGGATATCTACTGTTTCCATACCATGGGTTAAAATAAAACCGTCCATACAAACCATTACCGGAAGCATTACGCGTTTATCTTCGCTCAAACGGTAAGCGATAAGATGGAAATCCACTGCCTCCTGATTGTCCTCCGCGTAAATCTGAAACCACCCGGAATCACGCAAAGATATGGAGTCCTGCTGATCATTCCAGATATTTATGGGAGCGCTTATCGCGCGGTTGGCGCAGGTCATAACAATAGGCAGGCGCATGCCGGCAATATTAAAAACTACCTCCTGCATATAAAACAGCCCCTGGGAACTGGTAGCGGTGTAAACACGTACCCCGGTTGCAGAAGCGCCTAAAACTACGGAGGCTGCGGAATGCTCGCTTTCCACATTGACAAACTGCGATTTAAGCTCGCCGCTTGATACCATCTGGGCCAAATCTTCAACTATATGCGTCTGGGGTGTTATAGGATAAGCGGAAATTACCCCTGGCTGGCAGGATTTGATAATTTCGGCTATCGCATGCGATCCTTCTACGAATTCCTTCATCTGGCCTCTTCCTCTAATACCTCAGGAACCATGGTAATATCTTTTTTCGGACAGATATCCGCGCACAACCCGCAGCCTTTACAAAAAGTGTAATCTACCAAGAAAGCATTCTTCTCTTTTCCGCTTACGCAGCCTTCAGGACAGATCATCAGGCACATCTTGCAGGCAATACAATTTTTATGTAAATAATGCGGCCGGAGCAATGTCCTCCAGCTGCCGGTTTTATCGCCTTTGCTATTTTTTGGTTTTACGGTTAACGGCCCGAACATATATTATTTTATCCCCTTCTTAACGTACTCAAAACCTTCTTTAACTGCCTTTATATTGCCTTCCTGTGCCTTGCCGCTAAAACGCTTTTTAATTACCTCAATAAGATTATCCAGTTTCAGTTCTCCGGTAGCCGCCGCAAATGCCCCGATTAAAGCGGTATTTCCCAGCGGACGGCCGATGTTTCTTAAAGCAATTTCATTAGCCGGAACCACAAAAACACTCTGCTTGGCCTTTAGTTTAGGTAATTCCAGGTCTTCTTTACCATTAATAATAGCGACTCCATCCTCCTTTAACCCGGAAAAACAGTTATACCCGCGTAAAAGCGTAGGATCAACGATAATTACATAATCAGGTTCGTAAATTTGGCTGCGCAGGCGTACCGGATCGCTGTCTACGCGCACAAAGGCGTTCATAGGCGCCCCCATCCTGGCTGCCCCGAAATTAGGGAAAGCATAGGGGTATTTACCTTCATTAAAGTAGCTAAACCCTAATAAAGATGCGGTGGTAATTGCGCCCTGGCCTGCGCGGGCATGGATCCTGATTTCTTTCATCTTACTCCTGGAAAAATAACCAACAAAACTCTTTTATGGAAAACGACTTTAATGATTATATAGCTTAAACTGAATTTGTCAAATAAATTCTTTTAGAGGGCTTTCCGGATAAACGCGGAGGTTTTATCAAGCAAACCAAGAATTCCTTCCGCCTGCCGCGCATCCAGGGTACCTAAACCGCAAGCAGGACTAATCATAAGCCTATCTAGGAGGAGTTCCCGGTCAATACCCTTCTTAACCAAGGTATCCAATCCGGATTTTATTCTTTGCGATAACCCTTCCGGAGTTTGACTGGAATCATATCCCTGAGTAGGAACAATCCCCCAGCAAATCACTCCCCCCCTCTTTAAGAAATTGTTCAGGTTATCCGCGTAAAGTACAAACCTTTCCTGAAAGTCAAAAGCGTCAAAATTGATTAAACCGATACCCGCAGCCTCCATAAGCATACTCCAATCGGTATTGCCGCAGCAATGTATGCCAACCAGGCAATCCCGGCCCTTTAGGCTATCGGTCAGTTCAGAAAATACATTAATTACATCATTGCGGTCAACCGGCGTATAGGCAGAGCCCACAGAAGCCAGATAAGGCTCATCAAAGAACATTATTACTTTCTTCCCGAATGGCTTAAAATACTCCAGCTGCCAAAGCGCTTTCATGCTTAAACCCTTAACCATTGCCTGCATCAATACCTTATCATGTAGAATAGATTTTCCGTTTAAATCATTTATCCCGGAACAAAAAGTAAAAGGACCGGTAACCTGACATTTAATAAACTCAATCTTGGACAGATCCGCACCTTTAAGGCGCTGGTAAAAAGCATACAAGCCTCTGGCAAAATCCGGGCTTACCTTAAAATAAGGCAGATCTTCAGCGATAAACCTCTCGTAAAAAACCTCCAGCTCTTTTTCTTTATCAACAGGGGCAAAACGCAGCCCGGAAGCATCAATCTTAAGACCGGGTAAATTCTCGCTGAACTGCGCAATCATCCCTTCGCGCATATCGCGTTTGGGAAGCTGCGGCCAAAAAGGCGCACAAGGAACATACCTCAAGATCAAATCTATCGCCTTTTGCGCCTCAAGAAAAGGAAGACTGCCAACACCCGTTGCCAGACCTTTCATATTCATCATACCTTTTCCCTCTTAAGGGTACCGCTGGGCCGCATCTCAACCACCTCTTCCATCTTCACTTTAAAAATCACAAATTGATCAGGTATAGCTACCTCAAAAGACTTATGCGCCTTACCCTTAGTCACTCCCTCAATAACCCTGGCAATAGATAAATTAATCTGCTTATGCTGCAATTCTTTTATTATTTCTTTATACTCCGGGCCTGCGTCAATAATCTCCACCCTGCCGTTAATCTGGTAACCTATTAAAGTATTGCTGTCAATAAAGGAAAGCGAGGCCCGCGGGTTTACTTGAAGGTTAGTAAAAGTCCGGCCGATAATATAATCCACTAAATAAAGATAATTCCCCTCCACCTTTAATAAGAATTTAGGCGCGGCATTTGGCCTAAACTCTAAATCACAGGAGGCCATACTGATAAACTCCCTGGACTCGATAAGCTCCTTCAGGCATTTGTTGATCATGGCTTATTAGGAATGTTAAAATCCACGGTATCCGCCAAGACATTGGCAAATGCCGCGTTGAATTCATAAACCAAATTAAAATCATCCAGATAGTCTTCGTCGCTTTTGGACAAAAGTTTTTTTTCGATCATATTATAGACAATTTCTCCAAAATCCCGGGTCTGGCTTATTCCCCAATGCGATAATACTCTCTGCGAAAGAGCTCCATATTGCTCAATCGCATAATCCCGCAGGCCAAAAGCAAGCTCTTTCCCGCTGACATGTGTCTGTTTTTTAAGTTTGCCTTGCGTAAAGCTCAACCCCTGCAGCACAAACTCATAAGCATCCGACTTATACCTCTTGTCGCGCCTGCAGATCTCCTCGACCAAATCAAAGAATTTACTCATTATGGTTTAGGCAGATTCAACCCTGATATGTCTTTAAGTTTACTGGCTGCTATTTCCTGGGCGTGCTTTAAAGCCCGCTCATAAGCATCACAGATAGATTTTTCAAGAACGGCTTTATCAAGCTCGGCAAGGTTACCGTTGATATTTACATTATTGATCTTCTGCGCGGCGTTCATGTTGATTTTTACTATCCCGTTGCTGCTTGAAACATCAAAATTAACCTCCTCAAGCCTGCGTTTCAACTCCTGCATCGACTTCTGCATTTCAAATACCTGCTTCATCTTATCAAACATATTCAAGTCTCCTGATTATTTTATACTAAAACCCTAAATTTTCGCCGACGATAACAACTTTTACCCTTTCAGGCTTAATCTCAGATTCAATAATTAAAACCTGACAGCACATCCTTTTATATTCCGGCTCAAGGCATATATCTTTATGACAAATGCCGCCTTCCAGACAGGCCGACTTCCAATCCAGGCGCTTACAGTTAAGCGTAGCCGCATGCTCCCTGCTGCGTTTAAGTGCCTGCTCTAAATTTGGGACGATTTTGTTTAAACCACAGACCACAATTACGTTCTCGGCATTGGCAATACCGCTGGTACGCTGGCCGTTAGCGCTAAAAAAAACCAATTCCCCTTCTTCAGAAACAGCATTACAACTGGTCAGGAAATAATCCGCGCGGCAGCCAAGATTACGCATCTGCAAACTTTGCTCCCGGCTTATTCCCGGCTTATATTGGTTAAACACTTCATAGTCGGAAGCCTCAAGAAGCGCCACAACACCTAATTCATCCAGGGTTTTGGAACCTGAAATACCTATTGTTGATCTTTTTAAAATAAGCTGCTTGATCCTTTTCCCGGCTTCATCTTTAGAAACTGCGTAAATACCTTCGATATTTCGGCGTTTTAAATTCGCGATTAAGCTGGCTATTCCTTTTTCCATTAGTTATTTAATAACAAATTCTTGTAATCCGCCGGCAGCCTGTGTTCCAGCGAAATTACCTTGCCGGATTTATTCATAAATATGTAAGTGGGGACCCCGTTAATTTCATAATTTTCCGCTGCCCGGGTATCCCTGTCTAAAAGCACCCTTATGTTAAGCGGGTGATCTTTCAAAAACCTTACCACCTTATAACTTTCTTCTCCGACATTGACGGCAAAAACAGCTATCCCCTCTTTTTCCATTTGAGGATACATCTTATTTAATTCTTTTAATTCTGTGCGACAATAAGGGCACCAGGTAGTCCAGAAAAATAGTATAGCCGGCTTTCCTGTAAGGCTGGAAAGATTAACCGGCTTGGACTCTAAATCATTTAATATAATGTCCCCGCAGAAAGCTGTATTAGCAGAACTTAAAACAAAAACTAACGCTAAAAAAAGCACCAAACTTTTTCCCCGAATACGCATTAGAATCTCCTTATCGCTGTATAAATAAAATATGCACCGGCCAAGATAATAATTGAAGCACAAATTCTCTTAATGACGAGCAACCACTTTCCGCTTTTAGGCAACCCGCTTATGCCGGAGCCAAAAGTTCCGATTAAAATAAAAATTAGCCCCATGCCATAAGAAAAACTAAGCAACAAGAATCCTCCATAGAATATATTTTTTGTAGTAGATAAATACGTCAAAATTGCGCCCAGAATTGGCGTAAGACAGGGTGAAATCATTAACCCGGAGATTAAACCTAATAATAAAGCCAAAAAATAGCTTCTTTTTCTGTGAGTGGGAGGCTTTAAATTCAAAGTAAAATTAAAATTAAATAAATCAAACATAGAAAGCCCGAAAATTAGTATAATAACTCCGGATATAAGATTAACTAAAGGGTTTATGCTGAATTCCCCAAACATTCTGCCGGTTAATACTGCCAGAATCCCCAGGGAAGAATAAGTAATGGCGATACCGGTAACATAAAATAAGCTTAATAGAAAACTTTTAATTTTAGAATTTTGCGCATTGCCGACTATGTATCCGGCGCTAATCGGAATAAGCGGATAGACGCAAGGTGTAAAGCTGGACAGTAACCCCCCTAAAAAAGCATAAATAAAATCGAATGGGCTACCGGAGAGCAGCATCAATCCACCTCAAGTATGATTTATCCCCTGCAATTACCGGAAGAGCGATAATCTCCGGGACTTTATAGCTGTGTAAAACCTTAACCAACTTAATAATCTTGGGAATTTTCTCTTTTTTCGATTTGATAATTAAAAGGGATTCTTTGGCCTTCTGAACCTTGCCTTCCCAGAAAAACAAAGAATCAATTTTGTCTATGATATTCACGCAGGCAGCCAGTTTCTGTTCAATTAACCCCATAGAGATCTTTTGCGCCTCTTTTTTATTGCTTGCAGTGACAAAAATAATAGTATGCATATAAACCAAAATCCCTTTTTTTAAATAATCATACCATTAATAATCAAGGCAAACAACTAAACTTAAGTCACCTTCACTGACCTGATCCTTCCCAACTGGCTGCAGAGATCAAAAACCAGGGTTGGATCCTCTGTGGTCATGCTAACTTTATAATTACACTTCTCGTCTTGCTCCTGACACTGACTAACTGCCAGATCGTTGCCAAACTCAGCCAGAGAACTCTTAATCATTTTTGGCGAGCTGTTTTGGGTATGTAAGATAAACTCTAAAGTATATTTTGAAATCATATTAGCATTATTACCGAAATCATACGTCCGGCAGCATCAGCCTCTTTGCGAAAAGAAAAGAAATCTTCATTTTGCGAAAAAGTACACAATCCGGGATCAAAAATATTATCCTGTTTAACGCCGCAATCTACTAATTGTTTTGTGTTTATTAAGGCAATATCCATATACACGCTGCCGTCCCGGTTAATTAAGCCGAAGGGAAAATTGCTCTTAAAATCATTATCCATCTTACAGCAACAGGAGCGGATAGACGGGCCAAAACCAACCAAAAGCTCATCCGGTTTACTGCCAAATTTATCCTGCATGAGCCTTATGCCTTGGCCGCAAATATTCTTTTCAGTGCTGCGCCAACCAGCATGCAAAATACCAACTGCCGGCCTTGCGGGGTCATAAACAAAAACCGAAAGGCAGTCCGCTGTCAGTATGGCTATGGGAAGATTTTTCTTGTCGGTTAAAAAGCCATCCGTGTCGCTGATGGAGTTGTCGTAATCCAAAGCCCCTCTGCCTTTATTGGTTTGCGTAACATAGGCAACATTTTTACCGTGCACCTGCTTGGCACAGATTAAATCACGGTAATCAATGTCTACGGCAGAAAGAAATTTTTTGCGGTTCTCAAGAGACTCCCGGGTATCTCCGTAAGATAAAGACATATTCCCGTCTTGGCGCGTGCTAAAGGCCGAAACTATGTCCTTTAAACCGAATTTTCCTAGGGGGTTATTAATCCGCATCTATCTCTACCAGTTTGTCGCGCGATTTCTCACCGGACTTAATCCTTATCTGATACTTTTTTATTTTTAGATGGCTGCTTAACAAATCAATAAGCTGTTTATTAGCCGCGCCTTCGCAGGCAGGTTTAGTAAGATACACTTTTACTTTATTGCCTTGCCGTTCAACATGGTTACGGCTGGCACGAGGACTCACTCGGACATCAAGGATCATCTGTTAATTATTTGTTTGTTATCTGCTTGGTATCCCGTATATCCGTCAGGCGCTGGTTAACTTTATCAAAACGTTTTTCGGCATCGGCATACTTGGTATTGGCATTAAGCAGATGGCTGCCCAGGATATCAAAATCTTCCTTAAATTTATCTGTTTCTATAGAAAGAGCGCCTAAGCTTTTTAAAATCACCTTTGCGTTCTCTTCGACTTTTAATCCGCGCAGGCCCATGCAGATTACCTGCAGATAGGCGTAAAAAGTATTCGGGGAAACCGGGATCACTTTCTTCAGCATGCTGTAAGAAAAGATATCCTCTTTGATAAATACCTCATAATAAACATTCTCCGCCGGTATATACATCAGGGCAAAATCATAAGTATTTTCCGCCGGCAAAATGTATTTTGCGGCGATCTCATTGATACGGTTTTTTACATCCTGGATGAATTTCTTGCGCAAGACTTCTTTTGTTTGCTCATCCGCGGCATCCTGCATCCTTTGAAAATTCTCCAAACTAAATTTCGCGTCCACCGGGACCAGCCGTTCCCCCAGGCAGATTACCGCATCCACGGCGTCCGTACTTTTAAAACGGTATTGTGTATGATAATGTTCCTTAGGCAAAACCTGGGAAAGTAAATTTTCCAGCAAAGTTTCTCCCATTGCCCCGCGGAATTTAGGAGCGCGCAGAAGCTCCTGAAGACTGGAGATATCCTTACTTATGGCGATTATCTGCTTATTGGTCTCCTCTAATTTTCCCAACTGCTCCTTTACGCTGCCAAAAGCAGAAGTGGCGCTGCCTAAATTCTGCCCGATGATTTTATTGGCCTCCTGGATAGACTGATTCATCTGGTTCAAGCGCTCATTGACTTGAGAGGAGATCTTCAAAACCACAGAGACGATAAATGCGGCTAATATTAAAAATAAAATCGCGATTAAAATAATCATAGAATTATTATACCATTGGCAGCTTCACGATTAAAGCAAATAATCTTTTTTTATCCTTTTTACGGAACGGAAAATATTCTTTTTGACATCCGGACAGGCCTTCTCCATCTCCCGGATAATCCGACCTACCCTGCTGCGGTTAGAGGTAATGGAGTGCGGGCAGGCGCAGGTGTCATGGCCTAACTTTGTTTCTTTGGCAAAACGTTCTATCAGGTGCTCCTCCACATAAGCCAGCGGCCGGATAAGCGTAATCTTGCCTTTAAATAACTCCTGCTTCGGCACCATGCTTGAGATCTCTCCCTGAAAAAACAAATTTAGCAGTACGGTTTCAATAATATCATCCATATGATGGCCTAAGGCAATCTTGGTACAACCAAGCTTGTTTGCCGCGATAAACAATTCCTTCCTTCTGTTCCAGGAACACCAAAAACAATTAATCTTGCTCTTCTCTGTTTTCTTAAGTATGTCGGATTTTATAATTCCATATTCAACTTTAATTTTCTTAAAATATTTCTCAAGTTTCTTAGAAATTGACTTAGGGTACCCCATATCTATATGCAAAGCAACAATATTATAATTTATGGGCACGAACGCCTTACGGTCAAGCAGCAGGCGCAATAAAGTCAAGCTGTCCTTGCCGCCGGAAACGGCAACCGCAATCTTATCCCCGTCAGCAAGCATTTTATAATCCATGATCGCCTTGCCCATGCGCTTGGAGATATAATATTCTGTCCCCTGTAATATTCCCATTAAATTCTTATCCTTATACTAGAGTTACAAGCCATTTAGCGGATGGATTGGATTGTTTCTAAGCAGGGCGTTTGCAGGCCGAGCGGGCAAGGTCCCGCCACCACTATTGCTTTGCGGGGAGCGAGGCCGAAACCCGAGCGCAGTTTGCCACGCCGGGGCAAACAAGCGTCCCTGCGTGAAACAAGACAAGCCAGACGCGTTAATTTATATTCTGCCGGAATCCACGATCATCTTGCGTATTTGCTTATTTACCGGATGCCGGGATAGCTGCTCAAGGCTGATCGGCAGCCGCAGCGACCAATTTTTTGGGCTGATCGTTCCGGGCGTATTAGTCCTGTATTGATAAGAGTCCTTCTCAAAGATACCGGCCGGATACAACCAGTCAACAATGGTATTTATACAAAATATCGCGCTTGCATCCAGGCTTATTTTTAATGCCACCCGAACGATCTCCGCGTCAGCCTTCTGCCTCATCGGACCCTTGATCCCCAAATGCTTCCAAAGTTTTTCTTTTTCCCGGTAACTATTTTCATATAAATCTACAAAATCCAGCAGGTGCTCTTTAGGACGAACCCCTCCCGAAAGCACCCCTTCATTTAAAATGGAAACCAGCTTATCAACCGAATCCACACTTTCCCGCCAGCCTAACCTGCCGTGCTTAGAGAGCGCAGGGTCAAAAAGTTTATCCTTAATCCTGCTAAAATCAATTCCGCGCTGACCGCCGCATTTCCTGATAAATAACCCCTCATCCACTGTCCCTGCCTCATTTTCCCACCAGGCAGGCCAGTTAGTGGTATCATGCGTAGAGAGCATGGCTACGGAAAGCTTGCGATATTGCTCAGGAGCAAGAAAATCATGCCTGGTATTCCAATCCTTTACCCAGCGCTGCACGTCATTTCCGGGAATACCGAATTCACGCAGGGTGTCGGTGCAACATTTGGGAATTACCCCAAGATCTTCGGCACAAAGCAGCATTTTTGTGTTTTTTACCAGAATACTTAATATATTGCGGCCATGCTCTCCCCAAAGATTTTCATCCTTCGGGTCAAAGAAACCATTTAATCCCTGATTCTCTCCTGGGTCATTATAGGGAATGCTCCAGATACGGAAAAGCCCGACAACATGGTCAATGCGTAAAATATTATAAAATTTCTCTGCATATTTTAGTTTCTCTTTTATATAAAGATAACCGTCTTTAGCGATGTTGTCCCAGTTATACGTCGGCATCCCCCAGCGCTGGCCTTTTGCGCAATACATATCCGGAGGAGCTCCGGCTGCAAAATCCAGTTTAAAGAACCCCGGATGCGCCCAGACATCCGCGCTGTCCCGGGAGACCAAAACCGGCAGATCGCCTTTCAAAAAAACATCCTTTTGCCGCGCATAATCCTGCGCAGCCTTAAACTGTTTAGAAAGAACCCATTGCAGCCACATGTGGAAAGTTACCTGCTCAATATTATCCTGCCAGAACTCCTGCAAAGCCTGCCTGTTACGCTGCTTGAATTTATCCTCCCACTCATACCAGGGCTTGCCCTGATTAAACTCCTTCAACACCTTAAAAAGCGCAAAATCCAGCAACCAATACGCGTTTTCCTTCTGAAAATCTTCAAAAGCAAACTCTTCGCTTAAATCCTGAAGCAGATATACATCCCAAAGCAGGCGCAGCTTTTCCTTCTTTACCGCATAATTAACATAAGGCTCATCCCTATAAACAGGATGAAATCGTTTTTCTTTAAGGGAAGAGAAATCCTTCAAGCAAATATAAGCCGGTTCAAGCGCAAAAGAACTTAAGGCATCATACGGACAGAACAAAGGACCGACTTCATTCATAGGCAAAAGCTGAATTATGGAGTTTGCGGTCAGCTTTGCCCAGTCAACAATGAGTTTTAAATCGCCCAGGTCGCCGATACCAAAACTATTACCGGAATAAACAGTAAACAGGGGGATTAATACGCCTGCGCGCTTTTTAAACCCAATATTCATCCAGCTATCACTAGATATGGTATTAGAAAGCGGCGACTCGAGACTTGTTTCCAGCATATGATGGGTTATTTAACAGGCAGAATTAACTGGATTATCTTATCTGACCAGAATAAAGATGCCAACGCTGCGCATGAAAGAAACGGGCCATATGGTATGGTATGATCTTTTTTTCTAATCAGGATTATAATGCTGACGAATATACCTAAGAAAGGAGCCAGGAAAAACGTAAGCAGGGCCTTTTGCCAACCTACAAAGGCGCCAATCATTGCCAAAAGCTTTATATCCCCGCCGCCCATAGATTCAGTTTCCCCGCTGATGGCCGGTTTTTTAAGCCATTTAAAATAAACCAGGTCAAAAATCACCCCGGTCAAATAAATAAATCCTCCTCCGACAATTATTCCCAATATAGACCGCAGCATAGGATGAAAAGTATACCCAAGAGGATTAAACGTAAAACCTTTAATTGAAACCATAATAAAACCTATGATCATACCTCCTACCGATACCTCATCGGGAATAATACGATGCGAAATATCCACAAAGGTAGCGATAATCAGACCCCATAACATAACCATATATAAAAAGAAATTGTAACTTAAACCAAAACGGTTAAAAAGCATGACCATAAGCAGCGCGGTCAATAACTCAACCAAAGGATAGCGTAAAGATATTTTTTCTTTGCAAGAACGACATCTGCCTTTAAGCAGGACATAACTTATAAAGGGAATGTTATCATAACCCGATATCCTCTTTTTGCATTTCGGGCAATGAGAACGCGGCCAGACTATAGATTCACCCTTGGGCATGCGCTGGATGCAAACATTCAGGAAGCTACCTACCATCGAGCCAAAAATAAAAACGATTATTTTTGTTAGCATAGTTTCTCCTTTTTAGAGTAACACTTTTTTAGCTGAAAGTTCGAGATTTAATGCCTCCTCCATTGCCTGCCGGGGCGCATCCTGGCCGGTCCAGATCCGGAAAGAAAGCATGCCTTGGTATAAAAGCATTCCCAGGCCGTTGGAAGTGCGGGCACCTGCCTGCTTAGCCAAAACCAATAATTTTGTCTGCGCGGGATTATAGACAAGGTCATAAACAAAAAGATTGCTATGCAGCTGCCCATTTTCCAAAAGACAGGAGTCCTCTTCCTTCAGCCCGACGGGAGTGGCATTAATAAGCAGATCCTTATCTTTAATCTCCAACCCTTTAATATTATCCACCGGATATATTGGAAAACCGGGGAATATCTCCTTGATCATAGCGGATATATTCCTGGATTTCTGGTGGTCAATATCGAATACAGATATTGTCTTTGCTTTCAGGCTGGCCAAAACATAGGCAACCGCTTTAGCTGCCCCTCCGGCGCCCAATATTGCCGCTCTTTTTCCGGCAGGATCGAACTGCTCCTTTAAATGCCGGCTGAAACCCGGGATATCCGTATTAAAACCTGTCCACAACCCATCCTTCTTGACTATTGTATTTACTGCCTGTACCTGCCTTAAAAAAGAAGATCCCGGGTCCAATTTTACAAACTTTAATACTTTTTCCTTATAAGGCACTGTTACATTTAACCCGCTTATATTATTTTCATCAAGGCGCACCATGAAATCATCAACTTCTTGCGGCCTGATTTCAAATAACTTATATTCAGCGTTTATTTTAAGGGTTTTGAATGCGGCATTATGCATTGAGGCGGAAAAACTGTGCTTAAGAGGCAAACCGATAAGACCGTAAATTCTCTTTTTTAAGACTGTCATTTCTTAAAAATTATCCTAAAGAACGTATCCCAGTGGTTTTCCTGAAAATAATCAAACGGCTGGGGATACTTGTCTCTTAATTCAGAAACAATCTCATCTTCAGTCAACTGCCTTCTCTTGCCCACTAAACCCGGTTCTTCCGGATCCGTCTTCGGAAAGATACCGTAAATTATGTTCCAGAAATCTGCCCATTCACCCCTGCTAAAACCCCTGAACGGCTCTCCTATATAAAGCTTTAGCTCGGTTTCTTCTTTAACCAGAGAAAGCGGCCTGTGCCTTTCAAGCTCAAGATTTAAGTCATGAGAAGCGTAATCAACGTATGTTCCAGCCCTATCGCAATTCAGCTTCAGGAAATCTTTTATTTGATTTTGGTATATGACAACGAGGAAAAGGGAGAAAAAACCGCAAACCAGCAGGAGTTTTGGCAAAAACCTTTTAGATGACATATTTATTTACGGCATTAAGATACGCCAATAATGAAGCCTCGATAATATCGGTGCTTGATCCGCGGCCGGAGATTATCTTATTTTTTATCTTGATCTTCAGGTTAACCTCCCCGACAGCATCTTTTCCGCGGGTTACTGCCTCAAGGCGGTAATCCTGGAGTTCACTCTTTATACCGATTAATTTATCCGCTGCTTTAAAACAGGCATCCACAGGCCCGTCACCGGTAGAACAAAATTCGGAAATATCATTTTTGTATTTTATCCTGACCGTTGCCTCAGGTACAATATCCGTTCCTGTATTAACCCGCGCGGAAACCAATTCATAGATCTTACGTTTCTTACGGGTCTCCTCTTCTACCAGCATAACCAGATCATCGTCAAAAACCTCTTTTTTCTTATCGGCAAGCTTCTTAAAATCCTGAAAAACTTTATTCACCTGGGAATCATTGAGTTTAAAACCGATATCCTTGAGCCTGCTTGAAAGGGCATGCCTTCCGGAATGCTTTCCCAGGACAATCTGTTGGCTTCCCGTAACCCCTATATCGACCGGGTCCATAATTTCATATGTATCTTTTTTCTTTAGCACGGCATCCTGATGGATCCCTGATTCATGGCGAAAGGCATTCTTGCCGACTATTGCTTTATTCGGCGGGACAAGAAAACCGGTAAAGCTGCTTACCATGCGCGAGGTATTATAAATATTCTTTGTATTCACTCCCGTATAAAGGCCGCAAAAAACATCTTTACGCACCTTAATCGCCATAACGATCTCTTCCAAAGAAGCATTCCCCGCCCGTTCCCCAATACCATTGATCGTGCAGTGCGCCTGCCGGGCCCCTGCCAGGATAGCCGAAAGCGAATTTGCGCTTGCCAGGCCCAGGTCATTATGGCAATGGGTGGAGATAACCGCCTTATTGATATTAGGAACATTGTTTTTTATGTCGCTGATAAGAGAATATA
Source organism: Candidatus Omnitrophota bacterium (assembly GCA_041661605.1). Taxonomy (GTDB): domain Bacteria; phylum Omnitrophota; class Gorgyraeia; order Gygaellales; family Profunditerraquicolaceae; genus UBA6249. Next base: position 850,647 of record JBAZUE010000001.1, read on the forward strand.
TCTCCTGAGGATAGCTATAACCCACAGTATCAGGTATATTAATAGTTGAAGCCCCTTCATTGATTGCTGTCTCTATGACCTTAAAAAGAAAAGACCTCTCCGTGCGCGTGGAATCTTCAGGAGAAAATTCTATATCATCGCAGAGCTTCCTGGCCTCCCGCGTTGATTTCTTCGCCAGGGAAAATATCTCATCTTCGGCCTTGCGGAATTTGTATTGCATATGGATCTTGGATGTGGCCAGAAAAAGGTGGATACGTCCATGCTTTGCTTTTTTCAGGGAATTGTGCGCTGCCTCTATATCAGAGCTGATACAACGCGCCAGGCCGCAAACGATGCTCTTCTTGATGTTCTTCGAGACATCACTTACCGCCTTAAAATCATCCGGGCTGGCTATTGGGAACCCGGCCTCAATAACATCCACCCCAAGCTTCTCAAGCTGCAGAGCAATCTCCAGCTTCTGCTCGCTTGTCAATGAAGCTCCCGGGGCCTGCTCCCCATCCCTTAATGTCGTATCAAATATAATTATTTTTTCCATTTTAATTTCACTTACTTTTTCATCCAAGGCATCATTTCCCGCAGTTCTTTTCCGACCTTTTCAATCAGATGCCCGTCGCCGGATTTAATCAAGCTGTCAAAATTCTTACGGCCGGTCTCATTTTCCTTAATCCACTCCCGGGCGAACTTTCCGGATTTAATCTCTTTAAGCATTTTCTTCATTTCCTTGCGTGTCTTCTGTGTAATTATTCTTGGACCGCGGGTAAGATCGCCATAGCAGGCGGTATTGGAAACACGACGGCGCATCCCGCTTATGCCATACTCCTGGATCAAATCCGTAATGAGCTTTAATTCATGTAAAACCTCAAAATAAGCGATCTCCGGCTGATAACCAGCCTCGATCAATGTGTCGAATCCCGCCTTAATCAACTCACTTACCCCGCCGCAAAGCACTGCCTGTTCTCCAAAAAGATCGGTTTCCGTCTCCTCTTCGAAGGTTGTCTCAATTACTCCGGCAGTAGTAGCTTTCAAGGCCTTGGCATAAGCCAAGGCAGTTTTGAGTGCGCTGCCGCTGGCATCCTGGTAAACGGCAACCAGAGAAGGCACACCTTTGCCCTCTTCGTACATTTTTCTTACTAATGCACCGGGACCTTTCGGAGCAACCATAAAAACATCTACGTTTTTAGGAGGCTTAATCTGCTTAAAACGAATATTGAATCCATGAGAAAAACAAAGCGCTTTGCCTTTTTTCAGGTTCGGCTTGATCGACTCTTTATAAACCTTGGCCTGTAGATGATCTTGAGTAAGTATCTGAATAATATCCGCCGCTTTTGCCGCCTCAGCCGCGCTTACAGGAGTAAAGCCGTCCTTTTTTGCCTGTTCATAGTTGGGGGTTCCCTCCATCTCCGAGACAATTACCCGGCACCCCGAATCCTTAAGGCATAGTGACTGCCCGCGCCCCTGTATGCCGTATCCGATGATTGCGATTGCCTTATCTTTCAAAATATTTAAATCTGCGTCCTGATCATAGTAAATCTTTGCCATCTCTAATGCTCCTCTCTTAATTACTGATTGCTAATTTTCCTGTCCTGACTAATTCCTTTATCCCGAATTTGTTCAATTCTTCAAGCAGCAGTTTGATCTGCTGGGCATCCCCTACCGCCTCAATGATTGCGGTACCCTCTTCGTGATGAATGATCTTACCGACGAATTTATTAAAGATGCCCTCCAGTCTATCCTTATCTTTTGAAGCATAACTTATCTTTGCCAGGATCAGCTCACGGTCAACATGCTCTCTCTTGGTAAAATCGGTTACAGTAATAACATCTATAAGCTTGTTGAGCTGCTTTTTTATCTGCTCCAGGACATCCTCATCCTTTACTTCTACCACCATGGTCATATAAGAGATAGAGGGATCCATTGTCTCGCTGACCGCTAAAGAGGCAATATTATAGCCGCGGGCGCTGAATAGACCGGCAATACGCGCCAGGACACCGAATTTATTTTCTACCAATACTGAAATAGTATGTCTCATATTATGCCAACCCGTCGATCATCTTGTTTATGGCCTGGCCTGCCGGAACCATCGGCCAGACGTTTTCTTCCGGTTCTATCCGGAAATCAACAAACACCGTATTGTCCGTTTTAATTGTTTTCTCAAGGGCTTTACGCACCTCGGACTTCTTGGTTACCCGTATCCCGATGGCCCCGTAACTGGCAGCTAATTTCACATAATCCGGGCTGGTGATCGGAGTATAGGAATAGCGTTTTTTATAAAATAACTCCTGCCACTGCCTGACCATTCCCAGAAAACCATTGTTAAAAATCAATACCTTCACGTTTATTTTATTCGCTACACAAGTAGCCAACTCCTGGATATTCATCTGTATAGAGCCATCTCCGGCTATATTGAAAACCTCTTTGTCAGGCCGGCCGATCTTTGCCCCAATTGCCGCCGGGAACCCAAATCCCATTGTCCCCAGGCCTCCTGATGAAATGAATGTACGGGGAGTAAGATACTTATACCACTGACAGGCCCACATCTGGCTCTGTCCCACTTCGGTACAGATCACCGCATCCCCCTTGGTTAAATCCCAAAGCTGCTCAAGGATATACTGGGGTTTGATCAACTTACCGGTATGCTTATAAGCCAAAGGATGTTTCTTCTTCCAAGCCTCCACAGTCTTAAGCCAGCTTTGAGTATCAGGAGCCTTTTTGATCTGCTTAATCAACGGGCCAAGAATGTTTTTAGCATCCCCTACTATTGGAACATCCACCTTGACATTCTTACTGATTGATGAAGGGTCAATATCGATATGGATCACCTTGGCGTATGGAGCAAACGTATCAAGCCTGCCGGTTACGCGGTCATCGAAACGGGCCCCTATAGCAATGATTAAATCTGACTCCATGATAGCGTGATTGGCGTAAGCAGTGCCGTGCATGCCAAGCATGCCAAGTGATAGTTTATGCGTGCCGGCAAAAGCGCCCAAGCCCATAAAAGTAGTGGTTACCGGAGCCTGTATTTTCTCGGCCAGTTCCCTTAACAAAATATGGGCCCCTGAACTGATTATCCCGCCGCCGGCGTAAATAATAGGTTTTTTGGCGGCAGAAATTAATTTAGCAGCTTTCTTGATTTGTCCTGGATGGCCTGAATAAGTAGGCTGGTAGCTGCGTATCTTTATTTTTCCGGGCCAGATAAATTCAGTTTCAGCGCGCTGCACATCCACGGGAATATCAACTAGCACAGGTCCGGGCCTGCCGCTGGAAGCGATATAAAAAGCCTCAGCAATAGTCCGGCTCAAGTCTTTTACATCTTTGACCAGAAAATTATGTTTGGTTATGGGCCGGGTGATACCGGTAACATCGGCCTCCTGAAAAGCGTCATTACCGATTAAATGCGTACCCACCTGGCCGGTTATCGCCACCATAGGAATGGAATCCATGTAAGCATTGGCAATTCCGGTTACCAGATTCGTCGCTCCAGGTCCACTGGTTGCCAGACATACCCCCACCTTTCCGGTGGCTCGGGAAAATCCGTCAGCAGCGTGCGCCGCACCCTGTTCATGGCGGGTCAAAATAAATTTTATATCAAAGTCATAAAGCTGGTCAAATATAGGCAAAACCTGGCCTCCGGGATAACCAAAGATCACCTCTGTCCCCGCCCGCTTCAAAGACTCCAATAATATTTGTGCTCCAGTCATTTTATTTTAACTTACTATGGAAAATATTATCAATTCTTAGGAAATTCCGCATTTTCTAAAGTAGAATCGCTCCCTTATCCGCGGAGCTGACTAATCTGGAATAACGGGAAAGATACCCCGTCTTGATCTTAGGCGCAACCGGTTTCCAGCCTTTAAACCTCTTTTCTATTTCCGCCTTGCTCAAATCTAATTCAATCTTACGATTCGGTATATCGATAGTTATTGTATCACCATCCCTGATAATTGCAATCGGCCCGCCTGCGGAAGCCTCGGGTGAAATATGGCCGATACATGGGCCCTTAGTTCCTCCGGAGAAACGCCCGTCTGTAATCAGGGCAACCGAATCCGCCAGCCCTAAGCCGACGATCGCTGCGGTAGGAGCAAGCATCTCGCGCATCCCCGGACCTCCGGATGGCCCCTCATAACGGATAACGATACAATCCCCTTTTTTAATTTTATTCTCCATAATCGCTTGCATCGCCTCTTCTTCGCGATTAAATACCCGGGCTCGTCCGGAAAATTTCATCATCTTTTCACTTACCCCGGACTGTTTAACTACTGCTCCGCCTGGAGCGATATTACCATGGAGAATCGCAATCCCACCCTGTTTATGATATGCCCTATCTAAAGGGCGGATCACATCATCATCAAAAATAACCGCTTTATCGGCAATTTCAAATGTTTTCTCACCACTTACATTTAAAACATTATTCAATTTAGACTTCAGTCTTTTTAAGACTGCGGGAATCCCGCCCGCATATTCTATGTCTTCCATAAAATGCTCGCCTGCTGGTTCAATATTGGAAATATGCGGGACCCCTTTACTAATTTTATCAAAAGTCTTAAGATCCAAATCTATCCCTGCTTCATGAGCAATCGCCATAAGATGCAAAACCGTGTTGCTTGATCCGCCTAAAGCCATATCCACAACAATGGCATTCTCCAGTGACTTTTGAGTAATGATGTCACGCGGTTTAATATCTTTCTTAACTAACTCTACAATCCGCTCACCGGTTGCCTGGGCAAGACGGCGTTTCTTAGCTGAGCCGGCCAAAGCTGTGCCGCAACCGGGAATAGACATGCCCATTGTTTCTGTAAGGCAGGCCATAGTGTTTGCAGTGTATAAGCCCTGGCATGAGCCTTGCCCGGGGCAGGCCTCCATCTCTAAACAAGTTAACTCTTCCTGGGAAATATCCCCTTTTTTAGCCCTGCCCATACCTTCATAAGTATCATGCACAAAAGCTAACTTACGTTTATTAAAACGCCCTGAGACCATTGGCCCGGCAGTAATAATTATTGCCGGTATGTTTAATCGCGCTACGCCCATAAGCATACCCGGAGTGATTTTATCGCAGTTGGTAAGGCAAACTATCCCATCCAATTGGTGCGCATTACAGACTGTCTCAATAATATCAGCTACAAGCTCTCTTAAGGCCAAAGGATAGCACATTCCCAAATGGCCCATGGCTATGCCGTCGCAGATACCGGGCACACCGAATAAAAATGGCACTCCGCCGCCATAGCAAACCCCGCGCTCAATAAACCTTTCCAGGTCGCGCATGCCGACATGTCCGGGAATAAGATCCGTAAAAGATGTGGCTACTCCGATAAAGGGACGCTTTAAATCATTACGCGACAGCCCGGTAGCATGTAAAAGTGCCCGATGCGGAACTCGCTCCAAACCTTTTTTTATTTGATCTGAACGCATAAGATCTCCTTTGTAACTAGTCGGCGCCTTCTCCGTCATGCACTACACCTGCTGCATCCTGGCGCTTACGCACAATCACCCTTTTTAAAGCAACATATTTATCAACTTGACTTGCGTTATTTACAGCATTTAATTGCTTAAAGAGAAAGTCAAATTTGTTTTCAATCTCCCGGGCAATCGCGTCTCGGACATCCTGGGGCAGAGACATAATCTCTTTTTTAAAAACGCCTAATGCTTTTTTCCTGGTTTTATAGAAAAACTGCTCCTCAGTCTCACCTGCTTTAGCCTCATTGGCAGCATTAACTTTAAGCCAATCGTAAATCTTTTTCTTTAGATCCGCGGGAAAATGTTTGGAGTCATAAATCATGTTTTGAAACTGCGTAGCAAGATGCACTTCACAAGTCTGGCATTCCGGGAACTTATGGAATGCCTCCTCGGGCAAGGTTGATGCGCCATGCTGCACAGCGCCGCCCAAACCAAACTCTTTGCGTGCCAATGCCGAAAGATTCTTTAGCGTCTCAAAATCCAGTTTTACCTGGGCAATAGAACCATCGGGCAAAACCACTCCGCCGTGGCTTGTCCCGGTCTGAATAGAAATCTTGCTGATGCCGGTAAGCCCCTTACGCAGACGCTGTTTAAAGCCTTCCATAAACGCGCGCAGATCCTCCGGGGTTGAATTCTGATGCCCTACCTCACCGATCTCGCCGCCGACAGAAACAGTTATTCCTTTTGGCTCAATGCGGCGGATAAATTGGGTAAGTTTAGCGCATACTTCATAGTTAGAGAATTGTTGATCTTTTACTTTTGGCTTGCTCAAATCAACCAGAGTTGAAGAATCAATATCAATGTTGTAAAAACCCGCCCCCACCGCCTCAGTAATTAAAGCCTGGAGCGCTTCAATCTCTTTATCCGGGTTATCCTGGTATTTCTTTAAGTTCGCCTGGAAATGATCTCCCTGTATAAATACCGGTCCACTATAATCTTCTTTGATTGCCGCAGCTAAAATTACCGCAGAATATTCAACCGGGGGTTGAGCAGTATAACCCATCTCGGATTTAGCAATCTCAAATATAAACGCCTTGGCATTATTCTTCTTGCCCACCCGAAAAATAGCCCTGGATAAATCATAAGTTAAACTACGCAGGTTTATCGCAGGCACTGTAGAGCCGCTAAACTCTTCCCTGCCGCGAGCCATATAGTAATCATGGATACTGGAAGGATAAATATTCTTTTTATAGGCAATATCCCAAATTTTCTTGGCTAATTTCTTTTTCTCCGAAACATCATCCGTCAAGACCAAATCCGTCACCAGCTTGTCAATACTTAAAGATTTCCTTCCCATAACAATTAACTTCTCCTTTCATTACACCTTCCCTAAGTCAGGGCTTTAATCAGGTTGCAAAAATTAGCTATCTTTAATTCTTTTTTCTTTATGGCTGTTTCAAAATCTACCTCTACGATCCTGCCTCCGGTCAGCCCTAAGGCAATATCAGTCTTGCCGGCAATTAAACAATCAACCGCAACTTTACCCAGATTCAAAGCTATGTCCCGGCTGACAGCAGTCGGGCGTCCCCCCCTCTGTACATGGCCTAAAACCACTGCCCGGGTTTCTAAGCCCGTCATATCGGTTATCTTTCCGGCAATATCTTCAGCTTTACCTGCTCCCTCGGCAACCACGATAATCCAGCTCATTTTCCCTATCAGGTTGCCATGCACTATTTCGTGACAGATAGCTTCTATATTTATCTCTTTTTCCGGGATAAGCACATCTTCGCAGCCGCCGGCAAGGGCGACAGTCAAAGCAATAAACCCGGACTCTCTGCCCATTACCTCAACCACAAAAATACGCTCCATACTGGTTGCGGTATCGCGTATCTTATCAATGGCATCTAACGCTGTATTTATCGCGGTATCAGTACCGATAGTATAATCAATACCATTGACATCATTATCAATGGAAGCCGATACTCCCACACAGGGCACCTTATATTTCCCGTAGAAACTGTGTGCCGCGGCAAAAGACCCATTACCACCGATAACAATCAAACCGTCTATGTTATATTTCTTGATAGTCTCATATGCCCGGTTTTGGCCCTCTTCAGTTTTGAATTCCGGGCAACGCGCAGTCTTTAAAATAGTTCCGCCCTGGTTAATAATCCCCGAGACAGAACGCTGGTCTAAAGCTTTCAACTCCTCATTGATCAGGCCCCACCAGCCGCGGAAAACCCCCATTACCTCTAATTTCTGATTAATCCCGTAGCGCACAACAGAGCGGATTGCCGGATTCATACCCGGGGCATCCCCTCCGGTGGTTAAAACTGCAATTTTATTAATCGCCATACCAACCTCTCCCTACATTCCTGCCGGCAGGCAGGCTGAATACTGATTTCAAGTACCCATTTCCCAGCTAGCTAAATATTTCTTCTGCTCCGGGGTAAGCACGTCTATTTTAATCCCCATAGATTTAAGCTTAAGTCCGGCAATATTTTTATCAATGTCTTCCGGAACTGTATAAACCTGCTTCTTCAATTTGCGATAATTCTTGGCCATATATTCCGCAGAGAATGCCTGGTTAGCAAAAGACATATCCATAACGCTTGCCGGGTGTCCTTCAGCTGCCGCCAGATTAATCAGGCGGCCTTCCCCTAAAATATAAATCTTGCGGTTGTCTTTTAAGGTATATTCATCGACAAAATCACGGGTTGCCCTTTTAGACTTAGCTATTTCTGTCAAACCGGGAATATCGATTTCAACATTAAAATGACCTGAGTTAGCCACAATGGCGCCGTCTTTCATCAAACCAAAATGTTCTTTACGGATTACGTTAATATCGCCTGTGACCGTTACGAAAATATCACCTATTTTGGCTGCCTCTTTAATCGGCATAACCCTAAAACCATCCATAGTCGCCTCAAGAGCCCGCAAAGGGTCAACTTCGATAACGATTACCTTCGCGCCCATCCCCTTAGCGCGCATGGCTGCGCCTTTACCGCACCAGCCATAACCGCAAACTACGAAATTGGCTCCGGCAATAAGTTTATTAGTCGAGCGGATAATCCCGTCAAGAGTCGACTGGCCCGTGCCATAACGGTTATCAAAAAGATGCTTAGTTAAAGCATCATTAACCGCGATTATTGGATAACGCAGTTTACCTTCTTTAGCCAGGGCACGCAGGCGGATCACTCCGGTAGTAGTCTCCTCTGTACCGCCAATAATATTGGCATGTTCATCAACGGGACGCTGATGAATTGTGCTTACCAGGTCTGCTCCGTCATCCATGGTAATATCCGGCTTAACTGATAAAGCGGATTTTATGTGGCTATAATAAGTCTTGGTATCCTCGCCTTTAATCGCAAAAACAGCAACCTTCAGATCTTTTACCAAAGCAGCAGCTACATCATCCTGGGTAGAAAGCGGATTTGATGCGCAAATATATAAATCTGCGCCGCCTGATTTTAAAACATCCGTTAACACGGCGGTCTCCGTAGTAACATGCAGACAGCAGGCAATCTTTAAGCCTGCTAAAGGCTTCTCCCTGGAGAACCTCTGCTTAATCAAACTAAGCACAGGCATATTTTTGCCTGCCCATTCAATTCTTAAGGCGCCTTTCTTAGCTAAATTTATATCTTTAATATCATATTTCATAACTATGCCCTCTCTTTAAGTTGCTGCCTCTTATTTTATAAACAGCTGGCTTGTTTTTTTAATGCTGCCGCTTTATCCGTCTTCTCCCAGGTAAAAGTCGGCTCCGTCCTGCCAAAATGCCCATAACTGGCAGTCTTTCTATATATGGGCCGGCGTAAATTCAACGACTCAATAATGCCTTTAGGAGTAAGCTGAAAATTCTGCCGTATTAATTTTACTAAAGACTCTTCCGGGATAACCGAAGTCCCCTCTGTTTTTACCATAACCGATAGGGGTTCAGCATGTCCAATAACATAAGCCAGCTGGATAAGGCATTTCTCCGCCAGGCCCGCTGCCACAATATTCTTGGCAATATAACGGCACATATATGCCGCTGAACGGTCAACTTTAGTAGGATCCTTGCCGGAAAACGCCCCGCCGCCATGGGCAACCGCGCCGCCGTAAGTATCCACGATTATCTTCCTGCCGGTCATGCCGGTATCAGACTGCGGTCCGCCAACTACAAATTTTCCCGTCTGGTTAACAAAATATTTGGTATCTTTATCCACCCAGCCTTTAAGAATCGGACCGGCCACTTCCCTGATAATTTCAAGCCGGGCTTTTTCAGTGATGCGTTTTCCGCTTTTATCCAGGATATCCTCGGTATGCTGAGAAGCCAATACCACGGAATCCACGCGCACCGGTTTATCGTTATCGTATTCCACAGTCACCTGGGTCTTGCCATCCGGGCCAAGGTATTTTAAAATCTTGTTTTTACGCACCTCTGTCAGGCGCATAGCAAGTTTCTGCGCCAGCATCAAAGCCAGCGGCATCAATTCTTTGGTCTCTTTGCAGGCATAACCAAACATAATCCCCTGGTCTCCTGCTCCGCCGGCATCGACCCCTTGGGAGATATCCGGAGACTGGGAATGGATAGCGTTAAGTATGGCGCAGGTATGGAAATCAAACCCGTATTTAGGATGATTATACCCTATCTCTTCAATAATATTCCTGCAGATTTCATGTACATGTATAAAACCACGGGTGGTTATCTCCCCGCCTACGATCAAAAGCCCCATCGTCACATAAGTTTCACAGGCCACGCGCGCGTAAATATCATTTTTTAAACAAGCATCCAATACCCCATCTGAAATCTGATCGCATAGTTTATCCGGATGACCTTCAGTTACTGACTCAGAAGAAAAATAAACTTTCCGCACTGACATAACCCCTCCATAATTTTTATCCAGAAAAGTCCTGACGAGCGAAGCGAGTCAGGACGCTCCTTGGTTAGGCAAATTTTTCTTTTGCCGCGTTTAGGTACTTATAATCACCGATATCAAACCAAAAACCGCTGAATACATATCCGTAAACAGGCGCCCTATCTTTAAGCCAGGCAATATATCCTCCGGTGGCATCAATTTTATTTTTCCTGCCATGGATATATTCTTTAATCAAACCCAGCCCATCTTTAGGGATAAAGTAGAGACACATCGCTACCAGCCGACTTTGCGGATGCAGGGGTTTTTCTTCAAAACTAATCACTTTCTTATGACTATCTAACTTGGCCACCCCATAACGGCTGGCGTCTCTTTTCTGTTTTAATCTATACAGACCAATATTTACAGCCCGGGAATTTCTCTTGATTGAATTCAGGAAAACATTCAAGGAACCGCTGAACAGATTATCTCCTCCAATTACCAAAAGATCATCACAGATATTTTTCTTGGCTATCACAAAGTTCATATCCCCGATAGAACCCAGCCTGTCATGGTTGCTCTTAGTCAAATCATCGACCAGAATTATCTTTTTGGAAGATTTAACTGTCTTAGCCCACTTGCGAAAAACCTGGATAAATTTGCTGTTAGTAACAATATAAATCTCATCAATAGCACTGACAGAATCTAATTTATCAACTATGTAATTTATAATCGGCCTGCCCTTAATTTCCAGCAGCGGTTTAGGATACTGCCTGGTTAATGGGTAAAGCCGAGTCGCATAGCCCGCGGCTAAAATTAACGCCTTCATCCTATCTTAAAATCTCCGCTAATTTCTTTCTGGCAAACTCTTCTACCTCGGTGCCGGTTGAAAGCTTCATTGCTTCACGTGCAATCTCCTGCACATTTTTAAACCCTATGGCGCGAATTATGAATTTTAGCTCCGGGATTACCTGCGGCGGAACGCTAAATTCATCCAACCCCAGGCCCAAAAGAATAATTGCCAGCGAAGGTTCGCCGGCCATCTCACCGCACATTGCCACTTTAATCTCTGCCTCATGCGCTGCGTCGATAACCTGTTTTACCATCCTCAAGACTGCCGGGTGCGCCGGCTCATACAGATAAGCTACTTTTTCATTACCGCGGTCAACCGCTAAGCAATATTGAATCAAGTCATTTGTCCCGATACTGAAAAAATCCGCCTCTTTCGCTAAAATATCAGCGGTCATTGCCGCCGAAGGGACCTCAATCATCACACCGACCAGGATCTTATCATCAAACTCAAGGCCCTTTTGCCTTAGCTCATCTTTTGCTTCCTGGAGCAGGCCATTGGCCTGACGCAATTCCTCAATCCCGGAAACCATAGGATACATAAGCTTCAGGTTGCCATAAACCGAGGCCCTCAAGATAGCGCGCAGCTGCAATTTAAATATATCCGGACGCGCCAGGCAAAATCTGATCGCCCTCCAACCCAAAAACGGCTGCATTTCATGGGGGATCTGGAACTGCGAAAGGAATTTATCCCCCCCTAAATCCAAGGTGCGGATAACTACCGGATGCGGATTCATCTGCTCGGCAACATACTTATAAGCTTGATAATGCTCTTCTTCGCTGGGGGAATCCTTACGGTTCATATAAAAAAACTCTGTGCGGTAAAGACCGATACCCTGGCTGCCATGCAGCTTGACAGATGAAACCTCATCGGGAAATTCAATATTAGCATTAATTAAAATCGACCGGCCGTCAGTGGTAACCGCAGGAAGCTCTTTAACCGACAAAAACCTTTCGGCTATATTCTTTAATTTTACCAGCTCCTGCTGATAATTCTTAAGCGTCTCATCATCGGGGTTGATAATTACCGTACCGGTGTTGCCGTCAACAATAAGAATGTCCCCTATATTAACTTTGGAGGTAATCCCTTCCAAACCTACTACTGCGGGTATCTCCAGGGATTTAGCCATAATCGCGGTATGCGAAGTCTTGCCGCCCATGTCAGTAACAAAAGCAGCGACATTTTTGGTATGCATTGCCGCGGTATCCGAAGGGGAAAGATCATGCGAAACAATAATCGCCTTCTCCTTAAGATCTTCCAGCCCTCTTTTTTCCTTGCCCAAAAGGTTCCTTAATATCCTTTTGCCGACATCGTTAATATCGGCGATTCTCTCCTTAAGGTATTCGTCTTCTATCTTCAAGAATACGCTGATATATTTCTTTAAGACCTCCGAGAAAATGTAAGCAACGTTTAGCTGTTCTTTCTTAAGCCTGGAGATGACCTCTTCGATAAGCATGCGGTCTTCCAATACCAAAAGGTGGGCATCAAAAATCTGTGCCTCTTCCTGGCCCATGTCAGAACTTATTCTTTTTTGCAGCTCGATAATCTCACGGCGGGTCTTAATCAGGGCTTCTTCAAAAAGCTGAATCTGCATAGGGATATCTTCCCAGGCAATAGCTTCAGGAAAGACAACAAACTCTTCCTTGCCAAGCTTATAAGCCATGCCGATACTTATTCCGCCTGCGGCACCTATACCTTTTAACTGGATCATAAAGCTTCCTCGCTGTTAATTATCTTTTCTAATTCTATCAAAGCCTGTTCTGCGTCGGAACCGTCGGCTTCAACAATAACCAAGCTCCCCTTCTCCGCCCCAAGCATAAGAATGCCCATAATGGATTTGCCGTTGACCTCCTCACCTTCGTGGCGGACGGTTATGCGTGAATCAAATTTATTAGCTACCTGCACAAATAAAGCAGCAGGCCGGGCGTGTAAGCCCTGTCCATTTTTTACGGTTAATTCTTTTTTAATTAAAGGCATAGTTATATCTCTTCAATAAAACTCATAATAATTCTTGCTAACTTTTCCGCGTCATGACGGATCACGCCGTCCTGGATCATGCTGAAATCTTCTTCTACCACCCGGTAACCTAAACTCTCGATATTTTTGCGGTCATTAACCACAAGGAGAGAATTCTCCCCGGAATAGCGTTTCAAAACCTCAGCCGGTACTTCACCGTTATTCACAACGCAATAATCAAGGATACGCGCAGAACTATGGCTGACCAAAGCTTTAATATGATCGCAAACGCTGTAACCGTCTGTTTCTCCCGGCTGGGTCATTACATTACATACGTAAACCTTGATCGCATCAGATTCCGCTATCTCCCGGGTGATCTCTTTAATTAAAAGATTAGGGATAATACTCGTATATAAAGAACCCGGCCCCAAAACAATGATCTGCGCTTCTTTAATTGCCTTTATCGCATCCGGAGTAGCCAATGGCTGTTCAGGAGTAAGGCTTACGTTGTTGATTCTCTTTCTTGCCTTAGGGATCTGTTCTTCCCCGGCAACTACAGAACCATCTTTATAATGCGCCACAAGTGTTACATCGCCCAATGTAGAAGGAATAACCTGGCCCCGCAAAGCTAAAACTTTACTGGTTTCCTTTATCGCTTTCTCAAAATCACCGGTTAAACGGGTCATCACTGTAAGAAAAAGGTTACCAAAGGAATGTCCGGAAAATTCGGAATTTTTGTCAAAACGGAATTGGAAAAGATCCCGCATCAATGCCGGCGCATCAGCTAAAGCTACCAAACAGTTGCGTATATCCCCGGGAGGCAGAACATCAAACTGCTGCCGAAGCCGGCCGCTTGAGCCTCCATCATCAGCCACCGTCACTATGGCTGAGATATTTGAAGAGTAGCTTTTTAACCCGCTTAAAAGAACGGATAAACCTGTTCCCCCTCCTACGGCAACTATATGCGGCCCACGGCTTAAATGTTTCTTCTGATACAAAAGGTCAACCAGCTCCGAACCCCTGGAGGATGGAACAAATACTGCAATGAATGAACGCATCATCCGCTTTACGCCAAGGATTAAAATTATGATCCCCGAAATTACAACCAGGGCATCTAAAAGCTGTATCAGCCAAAATTGTTCAGCTCTCAGGTTAGCTGTCCCTATAATTAAAAGCACGACGCCGAAAGCACTTAAGCCCACCCACCGCTTAATGCCTATTCCCGGATAAAACCATTTTAAGATGACGCTAGAAGCTGCTTTCATTCTTAATTTACGAGGAATTTACTAAATAAAACAAATGGGCTAAATTTTCTTCTCGTCTTCCTGAGTGATAATCTTAATTACAGATTTTTCGTCTATACAGGTGCGCAGGGTATCACGGAAGTATTTATCCTTTAAGAGGCGCGATATCCGGGCTAAGGCCTTAAGGTGCGGTCCGGCAGAATCCTGCGGGGCAACAAGCAGAAAAAAGATGTAAGCCATCTCTCCGTCCAAAGAATCAAAATCCACGCCTTTTTTAGAAAGCCCAAATGCTGCCACTAATTTATCCACGCAGTCGCATTTTGCGTGGGGGATGGCTATGCCCTGGCCGATGGCGGTAGAACCCAAAGCCTCTCTTGACATAAGGGCTTCAATGAGCTTGTTACGGTTGCGCTTCTCCACATCTCCGGATTCAATCAAGAGATCCACCATCTCTTTAATCACATCTTCTTTGCGGGTAGATTTTATATCGGTGAGAATCGCCTTCTTAGAAAGAAAATCCATTATCTGCATTTGTTTCTCCTTTCAAATAATAATTACAAAATAAAAGCGGGAGACGGGATTCGAACCCGCGACATCAACCTTGGCAAGGTTGCGCTCTAGCCAGCTGAGCTACTCCCGCAATACCAATCGCGCACCAACGCAATATTCGCCACCAGGCGAACACTGGCCGATTCCATTCAGGACAGGTGCCGATTAACGTCGGGTGCCGCAAAGTTATCAATTTGGGCGGAAGAGGATTTGAACCTCCAAGGGTTACCCCAATAGCTCCTAAGGCTATCGCGTATGCCAATTCCGCCATCCGCCCGGATATTTCCTCTTTCCACCTACAACACTTTTGATAACCTGCGGTATTGAGGAGCGCGCGTAACAATACCACAGGTTATCAAATTACTGAGCCTCCCGCGACTCGAACGCGGCACAACCACATTAAAAGTGTGGTGCTCTACCTGATGAGCTAGAGGCCCTTATATCTAGGTTTAATTTACCGACCTTCTAGCGAATCCTCCAACGGAGGAGAGCTAGAGGCCCTAATTTAAAACTCCAAAACTTCCTTTTCTTTATTCTTTAAGAGTTCGTCAATCTTAGCTATATATCTGTCAACAACTTTCTGCAATTCATCAATACCGCGGAACTTTTCATCTTCAGAAATAACTTTATCTTTTTCCAGTTTCTCCACGGTTTCTTTAGCGTCCCTTCTAATCGTACGCATAGATACCCGGCCATCTTCGGACATCTTATGTATCAGTTTAGCCAACTCCTGCCGCCTCTCCTTTGACAGTTGCGGAACGACAAGCCTGATTATTTTTCCGTCGTTAGAAGGATTAACCCCAAGGTTGGACTTTATAATCGACTTTTCGATTTCAACGATTACCGTAGGATCCCAGGGCTGGATAACAATCAAATGCGCATCAGGGGCAGATATAGCTGCCAGCTGCTTAAGCATGGTCAGAGTCCCATAATAATCGATATGCATGCCTTCAACCAAACTGGGAGAGGCTCTTCCGGTCCTTACTTCATGGAACTCCCGGTTCATTGACTCAAAAGCCTTTTTCATCTTCTCTTCTGTATTATGCAATATTTCTTTAATAGTCATATTCTCCCGCCTTTCGCTTATTTTACAACCGTACCGATCTTCTCACCCAAAATTACGCGCTTGATATTCCCCTGCCGATTAAGATCAAAGACAACAATGGGTAACTTATTATCCATACATAGGCTGATTGCTGTGGCGTCCATTACCTTTAAGCCTTTTTTAAGCACGTCTATATATTTTAACTGGTTAAATCTTTTGGCACCTTTTACCTTCATCGGGTCAGCGGCATAAACCCCGTCAACTTTGGTGGCTTTCAAAATAGCATCCGCATTAATCTCCATAGCCCGAAGCGCTGCGGCCGTATCGGTAGTAAAATAGGGATTTCCTGTACCGGCGACAAAAATAACCACTCTTCCTTTTTCCAAATGCCGTATAGCCCTTCTTTTAATATAAGGCTCGGCTATCCTTTGCATCTCGATAGCTGTCATCACCCTGGTAGGCACTCCTGATTTTTCCAGCGCGTCCTGCAGGGAAAGCCCGTTAATTACAGTCGCCAGCATCCCCATGTAATCGGCAACGCTGCGATCCAGGTCCAGGCCGCGCGAAGCGGTATTCTCCTGACCGCGCAAAATATTGCCCGCGCCTAAAACAACCGCCACATCTACGCTCAAATCCCTGATTTCTTTAATCTGGCGCGATATGGTTTTAAGCACCTCCGGGTCTATGCCATGCGTATTTTTACCCTGAAGCGCTTCACCACTAAGTTTAAGGACAATTCTCTTGTAAACCGGTTTGAGCATTTATTCGCCGATCTTATAGCGGATGAACCTGCGGATAACAATATTTTCGCCAATCTTTCCCACAATGCTGCCTAAATAATCCTTGATCGTTAAACTCGGGTCTTTGACAAAAACCTGCTCCAACAGACAATTATTCTTATAGAAATCTTCCCTGCTTTTATCATTTTCATGCTTCAGGATATCTTCCGGGACATCTTCCTTCTTTATATACACAGGGCTGGAGGCGGCAATGTGCATAACCAGATCCTTGGTAAACTTAGTAAATTCTTCATTCTTAGCCGCGAAATCAGATTCGCAGTTTACCTCTAACAAAACACCGATTTTATTGCCATGGTGTATATAACAATCGATCCTGCCTTCCTTGGCAGAACGGCTCTGTTTTTTAGCGGCAATTTCTAATCCCTGTTTCCTTAACAATATTGCTGCCTGTTTTATGTCTCCTTTGGCATCTTCCAGGGCCTTCCTGCAATGCGCGATACTTGAACAAGTCATATCCCTTAATTCTTTAATGGCACTCAGTGAACTTTTCATTTTAAAACGATCCCTTCTTTTTCGATTTCAGCTTTGTTTCCGCTGCCGCCTTAATGTGCGCCCTTTTTGCCGCTCCAGCCTCATCAATTGGCGGCTGGCTGTCCTCAACGATCTCCTCGATCTCTTTAATCTTGATCTCTTCTTCCGGAAGCACCTCCGGAGAAATATCCTGTTTTAACTCTTCTACCTTAACCCCTTCCTGGGAAAGATAGGATAAGAACTTCTTCCTTCCTTCAATAATGGTATCGGCGATGATTGTAGCTACAGTGCGGATAGACTTAGTAGCATCATCATTGCCCGGAATAGGATAATCCACAAGTTCAGGATTGGAATTAGTATCAATTAACCCGATTATCGGAATCCCCAGCCTGCGCGCCTCAAGCACCGCAGTCTCCTCTTTCTTGGTATCTATAATAAATGCCGCCTTGGGCATACGCTCCATAGCGACTATACCGGAGAAATTTTTATTCAGCTTAGCCAGCTCTTTTTCCAGCCGGGAAACCTCTTTTTTGGTTAATTTCTCAAATGTCCCGTCAGTGCGCATCTTTTCAATGTCCTTCAAACGGTTAATGCTCTTTTTGATAGTAGCAAAATTAGTAAGCATCCCGCCCGGCCAGCGGTCAGTAACATAATACATCCCGCAGCGTATTGCCTCCTGCTTGATTACATCTTGAGCCTGTTTTTTGGTTCCCACAAAAAGGACAAATTCGCCTTTTGAAGTTATATCCATCAAAAAATCCCGGGCAGCATTAATACATTCCTCGGTCTTTTCCAGGTCAATAATGTAAATACCGCTTCTTGAGCCAAAAATAAACTTCTTCATTTTGGGATTCCAGCGCTTAGTCTGATGGCCAAAATGTACCCCTGCTTCTAAAAGCTGTTTAATTAATTCTGATGGCACGTTTTTATTCCCCCTTCTTTGTGGCTTTGGCTGCTGCGCAGAGGCGCGTACCGGCCAGTCCTATAAGGCCGGGTAACGGAAGCCAAACCATGGTTATCTAACCAGTTAATATGCTCTTTGCCTTCCAGCACTCTAAATAAGCCAGAAAACTAAGGCAAAAAGTTAATTTTATAATTATAACAAATTTTTACCTATTTGCAACAGTTTATTGTATTTCTTGAGCGTCATAAAGCCGCTTGTACAAACCTTTCTTCTCCAACAGTTGGCTATGCGTACCCTGCTCAACGATTGTACCTTTATCTAAGACTACGATCCTGCTGGCATTCCTTACTGTTGAAAGCCGGTGGGCAATCACAAAAACCGTCCTGCCGCTAACAAGGCTGTCCAGGGCATCCTGAACAATGCGCTCAGATGCAGAATCAAGCTGTGAGGTAGCTTCATCCAGGATTAATATCGGGGCATTCTTTAAAAGGGCTCGGGCAATAGCAATACGCTGGCGTTCTCCTCCGGAGATTTTTACTCCCCTGTCTCCAATTACCGTATCATAGCCTTGCGGGCATTTAGATATAAAATCATGCGCATAAGCCCTCCTGGCAGCCTCTTCTATTTCTTTGTCGGTTGCATCCAGCTTGCCATAAGCGATATTAGCCCGGATCGTATCATTAAAAAGCATAGTTTCCTGATTCACTATTCCTATCTGATTGCGCAATGATTTTAAATTAAATTCCCGCACATCAACACCATCAATAAAAACATTTCCTTTTTGGGGATCGTAAAAGCGCGGGATCAGGTCCACCAATGTACTTTTCCCGGTACCGCTAGGCCCGACAATTGCCAGCATCTGACCATAATCAACCTCCAGATTAATCCCCTTTAAAATTTTTGTATCGGCATAGCTGAACCAAATATCATTGAACCTGATGCTCTGCTTAAAACCGGTTAAATTTTTAGGAACAAGCGATTCTTTTACGCTCAGTTCTGTCTCCAGTACCTCATGTATGCGTTCGCTGGCCGCCATAGCCTGCTGGTTTAAGGCATTTACCTGGCTTAATTTCTTTAATGGCCTGATTAAAGACAGGAGCGAACCCAAAAACAGGCCAAAAACTCCAAAAGATATCTTACCGGCGATAACTTCACGTCCTCCCCAGAAAAATACCAGCACTCCGGCAACACAACCTAAGAACTCCGTAATAGGATTGAGCAACAACGTACGTTTAATTGACTTCATGGAAAGTTTATAATAATCCATGTTTACCTTGTTAAACTTACTAATCTCATGCTCTTCCATGTTGAAGGCCTTGACAATACGTGCCCCCATAATCGTCTCATAAAGCAGGGAGTTAGTATCAGCGGCATTCTCCTGGGTACGTTTGGAGAGTTTTCTTAAAACCTTACCGACCTTTATAATCGGTAAACTGATTAGAGGCACGAATATAATCGAAACTAAGGCCATTTTAAAATAGATAAAGAAAATAACTATGGCAAAAATAACCACCTGCAAACTCTGATAAATCAGGTCAGTTGAACCGTATGATACCGCATTCTCCACTAGCCTGACGTCATTATTAATACGCGACATGAGCTCTCCGCCGCGCTTATGAGTAAAATAGCTAAGCGATAAAGACTGTATCTTGGTATAAAGTTTAGACTTAATATCCCTGACCACGCGTTGGCCAATATCTGACATAAAATAGCTTTGGAAGAATCCAAAAACCCCTTTTAAGAAGAAAAGCACCAGGACGCTTACAACCATATAGCTTAGCAATATTTCCGGAGGGGTATTATTTATCTTATCCACAAAATTAGCCAGAAAATCCGGTAATTTAGCCGGAATAATGATCTTTTTATTGGTCAAAACCTTATCCGCCAAAGGCACAATCATCGCCAAAGACACGCCGTCAAATATGGCAGAAAACCCCATACAAACTATGGCTATAGCAAACAAACCATAATAAGGCCGCACGAATTTTAATAACTTAAGATAATCCTTCATCTCCTGCCTTTCCTAAAGAGAGGTTATTTTAACATATCTGCCTGGGCATGGCAAACCTTTTCTTATGGAAATCAGGCTTAATGAACCTGGTATGAATTTCTCGCTCAGGTCGATTTTTTACGCCAATGATCTTTCGCATTTCGGTGGCTACTGAACTCGACCGTCCCGCTCTAGCGGAGACGGCCTCAAACAGCATCGCCATCCCCGTTTTGTCGCTTCGCTCCACGGGGATACCCGAAATGCTCAAGCTCCATTGGCTAAAATCGACATTCGCTGCGAAATTTATACCAGGTTCATTTAGAGCGCTTATCCATTGCTTAGCGGAGACTTGGCGTGTTTCTAAGCAGGGCGTTTGCAGGCCGAGCGGGCACGGTTCCCCGCCAACGGCGGGGAGAGCGAGGCCGAAACCCGAGCGAAGTTTGCCACGCCGGGGCAAACAAGCGTCCCTGCGAGAAACAAGACAAGGCAGACGCCAAAAGATTTCAATTGCAACAAGATAAGCACTTTGCTATTATTATGGAATGGATAAACTTAAAGTAGCGGTAATCGGCACAGGTCATTTAGGCAGTATTCATGCCAAAATTTATAAACAAATCCCCTCCTGCACCCTGGTAGGCGTATGCGATACAAATCCGGCAAACCTAAAAGCTGTTTCAGGCTCATTGCGAGTTCCCGGATACAGCAATTACCAGGAGCTCTTTGGTAAAATTGACGCTGCCAGCATTGCCGCACCTACACTCCTGCATCATCAGATAGCCCGTGATTTCCTCGAAAAGGATATACACCTTCTAGTTGAAAAACCGTTTACCGTAAATCTCGAACAAGCGGACAATCTAATTGAAATAGCCAAGAGAAAAAACCTCACCCTACAGGTAGGCCATATTGAAAGATTTAACTCTGCTTTTTGCGCAACACAAAAAATAATCCATAACCCGAAGTTCATTGAATGCCATCGCCTGTCTGTTTTTCCTAACCGTTCATTAGACGTTGGCGCTGTGCTTGATATCATGATTCACGATATTGACATTGTTTTAGGGCTCGTGAATTCACCGTTAGAACGGGTTGAATCCGTAGGAGTAAATGTACTTACCTCCTTCGAAGATATTGCTAACGCCCGCTTAACTTTTAAAAATGGCTGCATCGCTAATCTTACCGCCAGCCGGGTCTCCGATGAAGTAATGCGCAAGATCCGTATATTTCAGGAAGATACCTATATTTCGCTGGACTATAAAAATGCCGAAGCCTCGGTTTACCGCAGGACCCAGGGTAAGATTACCAAAGAACGCCTGCCTATTGAAAAAGAACAACCTTTGCAGAAAGAACTGGCGTCATTTGTTGACTGCGTAATCAACAAAAAGACCCCCTTGGTTTCCGGGCCTATCGCCAGAGAAGCTTTAGCGGTAGCTTTAGAAATTCAAAATCAGATATGGCACAAATAAAAAGAATATTTATTGTCTGCGGTGAACCTTCCGGAGACCTGCTGGCCGGAGACCTTATCCTGGCAATAAAAAATCTCGATCCGGAAATTAAAGTCGCCGGAGTCGGAGGGGCAAATTTAGAAAAAGCCGGCGCAGAGATCCTCTGCAATATCAAAGAATTATCCGTAATGGGTTTTTTTGATGTTTTAAAAAAACTGCCGAAATTCCTTAAACTAAAACAGTTGATCCTTGAAAAAATCAATACGCATAAACCAGATGCGATAATCTTCGTTGATTTCTCCGGTTTTAATCTCCGCTTGGCCAAGGCAATCAATAAACGCATACCAACCATCTATTACGTAAGCCCTCAGGTTTGGGCCTCGAGAGAAAAAAGGATAAATTGTATAAGAGATTTTATCTCTAAAATGATCGTACTCTTTAAGTTCGAAGAGGAGTTTTATAAACAACACGGGATCACAGTTTTCTGCGTAGGCCATCCTTTAATAGATCTGGTGCACCCGAGCCTGGAAAAACAGGAGCTGCTGGCCAATCTCCAGATCAATCCGTCTCAAAAGGTTATTGCGCTCCTTCCCGGATCGCGTAAACAAGAAATCAGGATGGTTCTGCCCCTGATGCTTAAAGCTGCACAGCTTATCAATAAAGAAATCCCCAATACTCAATTTATCATCGCTAAATCTCCCAGTCTTGATGCACAGGTTTACCAAAAAGAATACAAGAAATCGACCCTGAATTTGAAGATTGTCGATGGCAAGACTTACGACTGTATGAATATCGCCGACTTCTGCCTCGTATGTTCAGGCACGGCAACGCTAGAGGCGGCAATCATGCAAAAACCATTTGTGATCGTATATAAGATGAACCTGTTGAATTACCTGCTTTACCGGCCGCAGGTAAAAATTCCCTACATAGGCATGGTCAACATTGTGGCAGGTAGAAAAATTGTCCCGGAGTTTATTCAATTTAGCGCCCGGCCGGAAATGATTGCCCGCGCTTCTTTAGGATTCCTGCAAAACCCTGAACAAAGCAGGCAAATGCTTGAAGATTTAGCCCACGTGAAATCCAGCCTCGGCTCTCCCGGAGCAGCTGGCCGCGCCGCCAAACTAATCCTCGATTTTCTCCAAAAATAAATAAAAACAGTAAAGTTTTTTTCTAGCGGGTGGCGAGACTTGCCTAGAGCAGCATCTCAAAATTTGAGCGGGCACGGTTGCCTCGCTAATATAGATTAGGCAGAGCGAAAATTTTGCCGAAGCGCAGCGAGCCACGCTGGGGCGAGCAAGCGGTGCTGTGAGAGGCAAGGCTCGACAAACCCGCTAAATTAATATGATTTTGCTGTTTTTATGCGTTCATCAATCGGCGGGTGATCAAAAAAGAAAAACTTGATCAGCGGATGCGGATTTCTATCGGCGAGGTTTTGCGCTGCGAGTTTATCCATTAAAGAAATAAACGCTTCTTTGTTTTGGGTTGTTTTAAGCGCCAGGTCATCAGCCTGTCTTTCAAACCTTCGGCTCAGAAATGCCTCCAAAGGCTGCAGAATAATTGCAAAAAGCATAAAATAAAGAAAAACTAACGGCAGGCTGGCCAATTGCGTAAGAGAACTTAATTTAAACACCCATAGAAAATAAACATTGGTCTTAAAAATCAGGTAGAATAAACCTAAGGTCAATAGGGAGTTTATAGCAATCAGTTTAAAAATATGTTTAAGCTTAAAATGCGCAAACTCATGAGCCAATATTGACTCAACTTCATCATGGCTGTACTTGTCTTTTAGGGTATCAGCTAAAATCACGCGTTTAGTTTTACCCATCCCGGTAAAGGCCGCATTGGCCTTGAGCGTTTTCTTGCTAAAATCTATCTCAAAGACATCCATCAGTTTAACCTGCATTTTCCCGGCTAAACTGAATATCCTTTGGCGTAAAGCTTCATCTTCCAGTTTCTTATATTTAAAAAATAACGGGATAATCAAAACCGGGGTTAATTTGGCTAAAACCACGCTAAAAACTATCCAAAAGATTGATATAACCAGCCACCATTGGTCGAATTTAATCAAGACCCAGTAAAAACCCAAAATCAGAATTAAAAAAATTATATACCCCAGTACCCCGGATTTTAACTGATCCAGCCACCAGGAACTTATTCTTTGCTTGGTTAGATTAAACTTATGCTCAAGCGTAAAACCTGCGTAGAAATTAAGCGGCAGGCTGAATAAATAATAAAAGAATAAAATAATCAGCAGGAAAACAGCAATCGATAAATACCCCGGCAGGCCAAAACTTTTGATAAGATTCTCTAAGGGAAGACAAAACCCTGATCCCAAAACAGCTAGAATCAGGGCCATACTATAAAACGTATCAATAATACTTAATAAATACTTCTGATGAGAATATTTTCTGGCTAAATCAGCCATCTTTATTTTTTAGTTTCTTTTTTTGCTAAAGGCGCAACATTAACAAAGGTACGCAGGCTTCCGTGGCTGGTCTTTTTACGGGTAAAATAAACTTTACCCGGATAAGCAGCGAATAAAGTGCCTAAGCCCCGAACCCCTACCCCTGCCTTATAGGTATTGATTCCGCGCACCAGTATCTCTCCGGTTTTAACCAGTTTTCCGCCGCTTGATTTAAGTGCCTTATCTTTCTTGGGAGTCGAAAAACCACCAATCATTTTAGTCCTCCTTATATAATTAATTTGAACAGCTAATGTAGCATAAAATCTTTAATTAAGCAATACCTCTTCATCCTTATCCGGGATATGCACGTCTAATCCTTTTTGAGTCAATATTCCGGAAAGGGTCAACGATTGCTCAGGTTCACCATGCACCAGAAAAATACGTTTAAACGGCAGCCCCGGCTTGCCGTCAGGCAGGTCTTGCCTGTCGGCAGACAGGCAGCCGGAAACGAAATCCAATAACTCCGACTGGTCGGCATGGCCTGAAAAAGCATTGATAACTACCACCTCGGCATTAAGTTCATACTCCACCCCGAATATCCTGACAAAAGGTATTTTCTCAACTATCCTCCTGCCCAGGGTATCTTTAGCCATATACCCAACGACTAAAATCATATTGCGTGAATCCTCTATATTATTCTGCAGATGATGCAGCACTCTTCCGGATTCACACATGCCGCTTCCGGCAATAATAATCATCGGCCGCTTGTCGGTATTTAAAGCCTTAGACTCTCTTTGTTCACGGATAAAACGCAAATTCAATAATTCAAACGGATTATCCCCCCTGCTGAATGATTGGCGGGTCTTTTCATTTAGAAAATCAAGATGAAACTTAAAAAGGTCGGTAATATTCGTAGCTAACGGGCTATCTACATAAATAGGCACCGAGGGAATAAGCTTTTCTTTAAGTAATTCGTTCAAAAAATAGATTACCTCCTGCGTGCGCTCCAGGGTAAAAGAAGGAATAATTACCTTACCCCCTCTTTTTACCGCACGGGAGATCGCCTCCCTTAATTTCGATTGCGCTTCCTCAATCGGCCGATGCATCCTGCCGCCATAAGTAGACTCCATAATCAAATAGTCTAAACCCTTCGGGATTACAGGGTCATTCAACAAGGGTAGGTTCTTTCTCCCCAAGTCTACCGCATAGCCTAAACGCAATGTCTGCTCGGCATCTTTAATATCCAAAACAATAATCCCTGAGCCTAAAATATGTCCAGCGTCAAGAATAGTAGCTGAAACATCTTTGGCAATACAAAACTTCTGATTGTAAGAAATTGAGCGGAATATTTTAGTCGCCCTGGAGGCCTCCTTTGCCGTATATAAGGCCTTGCGCAAAGGTAAATCCATGCGCCTGTTGATTTTATTCACGTAACGCACATCTTCTTCCTGGATCTTTCCTGAATCCACCAGCATCAGGTCTGCCAAATCTTTAGTTGCTGAAGTAGTATAGATCTTACAGCGTAACCCGCGTTTAATCAAATTGGGGATGTTGCCGCAATGATCAATGTGCGCATGCGATAAGACCATGGCGTTAATCGTGCGCGGGTTATAGTGAAAAGTGGTATTGATTTCATAAAAGGCATCACGGTGCCCTTGGAACAGCCCGCCGTCAAGAAGTATCTCCGTGCTGCCGGCCGTGATCAAATGGCTTGAGCCGGTAACAGTCTTTGCGCCTCCGAGGAATTTTATTTTAACTGACATATTTAAATTAAAGAATATTACACGAAGAAAATTTATTTATAACCAGGCAATATTATAATATGAGCTCCAATTTTTGTAAAGAAGATTGGGTAGGCAAATCTATTTACCTGTCATATGTAGAATAGAAATATGGAGTCTGTGCCATGAATTCTGCGGCACAGGTATCAACCAGTTTAAAATCCGGGAGTATATTCATGGATTTTCTTAAAGCGTGGATCTGCGTTTCACTCAAAGATAAAAGCTTGGCCAGCTGTCTGTCGCTAAAACCATATTCTTTGGCCTTCTTGAGCAATTCTCCGGAAAGCTTGGGCTTACTCTTAAGCAACTCTCTTTCGCAATCAATGATCTCTTTGATGTTATATAAAAACCAGCGGTCAATTTTAGTCAGTTCATAAATCTTATCGATATCCAGATTAGCGCGAAATGCATCTCCGATATAAAAAATCCTTTCGGCATTAGGCTGTCTTAGCTTCTGATAAATCTTATCTAAAAGACCATTTTCAATCTTAATATCGTCCGGGTTATCAAAAACAATGCTTTCTAACCCATATTTTTTAATCTCCAGCGAACGTAAACCTTTCTGCAGCGCCTCTTTGAACGTACGGCCAATAGCCATAGCCTCACCTACCGACTTCATGGATATCCCCAGGGTATTGTTGGCCGAAGAGAATTTCTCAAAAGTAAACCGCGGGACCTTTACCACGCAATAATCAATAGCCGGTTCAAAACAAGCAGGGGTTGACCGCGTGATATCATTGGTAATTTCATCCAAGGTATAACCAACGGCAAGCTTAGCGGCAATTTTAGCAATAGGGAAACCTGTGGCTTTCGATGATAAAGCTGAACTGCGTGAAACCCGGGGGTTCATCTCAATAATTACCATCCTGCCGTTTTCCGGGTGTACCGCAAACTGTATATTTGAACCGCCGGTTTCAACGCCGATCTCTCGGATACAAGCAATAGCTGCATCGCGCATCAATTGATATTGCTTATCCGTTAATGTCTGGATAGGCGCTACTGTGATGCTGTCTCCGGTATGTATACCCATAGGGTCAAAATTTTCAATAGTGCAAATGACCACTACGTTGTCTTTTAAATCACGCATAACCTCCAACTCAAATTCTTTCCAGCCCGAGACGGATTCTTCAACCAGGATCTCGCTGATCATACTTGACTCAAGTCCGCGCTTGGCTAAAACCTTAAACTCTTCAATATTATAAGCACTTGAGCCACCAACTCCCCCTAAAGTAAAACTAGGCCGGATGATCAAGGGAAAGCCTATTTTTTTCGCCACAGTAAGGGCTTCATCCAAATTATAAGCCCGGCCGCTTTTAGGTAAATCCAGGCCTATTCTTTCCATGGCCGCTTTAAATAATTGGCGGTCCTCACCTTTTTTAATCGCTTTTATATTAGCTCCGATGGTTTCAACTTTATATTTCTTTAACACGCCTTTATCCGCCAGCTCCACGGTAGTGTTTAATGCGGTTTGGCCGCCAAGCGTAGGCAGAAGCGCATCCGGCCTTTCTTTCGCGATAATCTTTTCTACCGTCTCTGCGGTAATCGGCTCAATATATGTTCTATCGGCAACCTCGGGGTCAGTCATGATTGTCGCCGGGTTAGAATTTACCAGGACTATTTTAAACCCCTCCTGCTTTAAAACCTTGCACGCCTGAGTGCCGGAATAGTCAAATTCACAGGCCTGGCCGATAACTATGGGACCGGAACCAATAATCAATATTTTTTTTATATCTTTTCTCTTAGGCATGGATTAATTTTTTCGTTTCTTTGATTTCTGCATTAATTTTGTGAACTCGGCAAATAAATATTCCGCGTCGTGCGGTCCGGGAGAAGCTTCAGGATGAAATTGCACGCAAAATAGCGGCAGTTTCTTATGGCGTAACCCCTCTAAAGTACCGTCATTTAAATTTACATGAGTCAATTCGATGTCTTTTTTGTTCAATGAATCTATATCCACACAAAAACCGTGATTCTGCGCAGTTATGGAAACTTTTCCTGTCCTTAAATCCTTTACCGGATGGTTTGCTCCGTGGTGGCCAAACTTAAGCTTATAGGTCTTGCCGCCTAAAGCAAGCCCGAGCATCTGATGCCCCAGGCAAATTCCAAAAATAGGAATCTTACCGATAAGATTTCTTACCGTTTTAACCACGTAATCTACAGCTGCCGGATCCCCTGGCCCGTTAGAAAGCAAAACACCATCAACACCTGAGTCAAGGATCTCCTCATAAGTCGCCTGCGCAGGAAACACTACTGCATTACAATGGTTACGCGCCAGTTTTCTCAATATGTTGTATTTTACCCCGCAATCCAATACCGCTACCCTATATTCAGCATCTTTAACATGGGCATAATTATATTTCTTGGGGATACTTACCTCTTTAACTAAATCTATGCCGATCAGCCCGCGGCAGGATTGAGCTTTCTTAATCAAGCTTGCCTCATCAGAATCCTGCGTGGATAAGACAGCTTTCATCGCCCCCTTTTCCCTTATGTGCAAGGTAAGTTCCCTGGTATCGATACCCTCAATCCCCAAGATATTGTTTTCTTTTAAGTATTCTCCTAAGGATTGCTCTTTTATCCAGTTACTGGCGATCTTACTATATTCTTTCACCACAAAACCTTCTAAAAAAGGCCTGCGAGATTCCGCATCCTCCTTATTCACACCATAGTTCCCCATTAAAGGATATGTCATAACTACAATCTGACCTTTATAAGAAGGGTCGGTAACAATCTCCTGGTATCCAGACATGCTGGTATTAAAGACTACTTCTCCTGTACGCTCACCGCTTGCGCCAAATGAGCTGCCTTTAAATACTTTTCCATCTTCTAAGACAAGAAATGCCTGCATATTTATACCTTAGGTTGATTTTCTTTATAAAAAAGGCATTTAGTGCCGAGAGTTGGCTCCTAAACGCCTTTGTTTATTAATTATAACACCCCTTAATCAATTGTCAATTTCTTTCTTTAACGCTAATGGCCAAGTCCTAAGTACTCCCTGCCTTCCTTCCATGGGTTAAGATAACGCTCAATGCATAAACTGCTGTCTTTAAGCAAATCAACCATTCTTTTTTTATCTTCCGGAGCGACTATTTCAATTTTTGGCCGGCAGATATCAGATTCATTCTCTTCCCTGACTAATGCAATACTACCGTCATTTAATGCTACTACCGAGCCTACCGGCCAAAGGCCCATGAATTGGAAAAATTTATCCAGCAATACCGGGTCAAAAGCGCTCCCCTTATCCTTATTCATAATGTTATAAACCACATCCGGGGAATAATCCTGTTTATAGCCTCTCCTTTGAGAAAGGGCATCGTAAACATCGCAGATAGCTACGATTGAAGAAACGATATGCTGTTTTCTCAATAAAGGCATACGTGGATATCCGGACATATCATATTTCAAATGATGCTCAAAACTAACTACCACCGGCAGAATACCCAGGCTATCGATATATTTAAACATAAATTCGCCGCCCAAAACCGTATGGCTCTTAATACGGTCAAACTCCTGCTCACTAAGTTTGTCGGGTTTATGTAAAGTCTTTCGCGAAATATACATCTTGCCGATATCATGGAAAAGGGCGGCTACACCGATATCCAAAACGTCACTTTTCTCAAATTCTAAGCGTGAAGAAAAATACATGGAAAATATTGCGACATTAAGCATATGCACATAAACTTCCGCGTCATATCTTTTTACCGTGGCCAGTTTCAGCAACTCTTGGCGCTGTATACTTAAGCTGTCAATAATATTATTTAGAGAAACTTTGAGTACCCGCGGATCGATCTTTTCAAGATTAAGCACGCTGGATACAACCTGAGCAACTTTATCTATAGAAAAATCGTAAAGATTAGGCTGATTAAATTCCACTACCCCCTTATCCTGGCTGTCTGCAACCTTAAGCTTACCTATGCTTATATTTTCTATCCCGGCAAAAGCCAATAACTGCTGCGGGTCTGCTTTAAAGTCTTCTTTCGGTCCGCTGATAATACCCACAAATTTACTCAATTCTTCTTTGCTTAACCCGCGGTAAAAAGCAAGCCTTTCTATATTCCTTTCTTTCAAATACAGGATCGCCGTCCTTAAAAGCTTACCTAGTTCAAAGAAAATCTCTTTCTCGAAAGCTAATTCATCACCCACAATACCAATAACTATCTCCTGGCGCTGGCTAAAAACATCCTCAAAAGCCGCATACGCCTTATCCAGAGACTTCTGGAACATAGGATGCACCGTTCCGTACATCTTAGCGGTCTGAAGACAGGTAAGCAGCTCCTTAAAAGCTACTTCAATTTTAGTTAACATTCCACTCCTTCAATATTTGAGCTGCCTTATCGCGCAGTTTTTTGTTCCAGAAAAATCTCCTGCGGCTTAAATCCTTGATACAGACGGCTGCTTCAACAAAATGCAGGTCAAAAACAATCTTCATATTTTCAATAAGTAATTCATTTTTACTCCCCAGGAAACCGGATACCTTAAAGAGCATATCCAAAATATCATTTTTTGCCTGCTTGTCTAATATTAATACGGAAAGTAACTGACCTTTGAGAGAAGATGAAGCTGTGTTTAATTGACGCATAAGAAAGGCGGTATCTATCTTCTTTAGTTTACGCATAGCTTTTAATGACTCAATTTTTACCAATTCATTGGCACCGGAATAAATATATTCTAATATATTTAAAGTTGCAGGCGCTTCGATCTGGCTTAACGCCTCAGCGAGACTGGCAAGAAACTCTATATCCTGGATTTTCTGATCAAGCCTTGCATAAAAATCTTCGAGGTTGGCCTGAAACAATCTTAAAAACAAAGCTAAAGCCTGCTTATTCATTCTTTCAGCGGCAAATATCTTATCCAGGTATAAATTCATCTCCTTGCTGGCGGAAGAAACCGCCTCCAGAAGAAATTCCTGTTCAGGGGCCAGGCCGCCATTTAAAATAATATCTTCAACAAAAGAAGAAAAAAACTTTTCAAGATCAGTGCATACTTTTATGCCTTCTTCCTTCCTCTTGTTCAATACCCCCCAAAGTTCTTTTAGGAAACCGGCATCATTATCCTTAAAAACACCTGTTAGCTCTTGCTCCAGGATTGCTGCTGCCATCTCCAGGGTTTCCGGATTTTGATCGGTTGCGAATATCCCTAAAACTATATAGCGGTAATTTTCTTTAAGAGTTTCATGGTCAAAGGACAGTTTGCCGGAAAAGGAAATATTCTTAACCAAAGAATCAAGGGTATTGCGGTATACCGCGGACATTGGGTCATCCTGGGAGCTGCTTAATAAATTACGGATCTTCTTTACCGAATTGGGATTATCCTTTAAATCCGGCATTTCATCCATTTTATTAAAAAAGTTTTTAGTAATATCAGCAGGCGCACCCTGTTCAGAGATTTTAGAAAAAAGCTGCAGGCTTAAAGAATCAAAATTATCTTCCTGCAGGAATCCCTCCTTAAGAAGAGTAGTAAATTCATCCTGGCTTAAATCATTAAAGGCCGGTTTAATTTTTACCAGTTTATCCTGGCTGAGCGTCTTTTTATTCCGCAGAAGCCAAAGAAAAACATCATTTAAGCATTTATCAAATTTCTCTTTGTTTTTACTTCTCAAGGTAATCAAGAATTCGTTTACCTCGGTAGAAATACCATTGGTATCAAAAAGATCTTTTTCGTTAACCCGCATAATAAATGAACCAAAGCTATCGGCAAACTGGTTTATCTTGGCAGTATCATCGCTATAGAGCGCATCTTTAAGCATATACCCCCATACATCAGTACACTCCTGGCCTTCCCCATGCAGGAACGCCGAATAATCCAACTCTTGAATAGTAAAATGGACCAGGCGCTCCTTCTCTAAAATCGCGCTCAACCCTCCGCATTTAAAGATCTCTTTTTGAGGAAGAGAAATAACAGAAAGAAATTGGATTAGTTCCTGGAGGCTTAAACCCCCCTTGATTTCTATGCTTTTTATTTTACGTTGATGCAGCAGGCGGGCCAATTCATCATATAATCCGCTTTTAGAAAGATTCTTACCGTCAACTATAAGGCCTGAACTGGTTACCCCAATCTTAAACGGATTAAAGATAGCCAGGAGCGTCTCAAGTTTAACCTTAAAATTCTCTACTGATTTAATAAAATAAGGATGGTCTTTGGGATAAGAAAAAGCATTGGTAAGGGCGACTCTTAAACCGCGGAAAAAATCTTCAATAATTTCTTCTTTGTTCATGAACGCTATTTTACAACTAAATAATTACTACTGCAACTTAAAAATATTCCCGGTGGCCGGATAAAAATAAATGTGCCGCGTTTATATAAACGCGGCACATTTATTCCAAACGAACCCCTATTCTTAACTTACCTTTTCATTATTTTCTTAGCTTTGTCATCTGCTACATCTGTGATAAAAGGCACACCGGTTTCCTTCTCGGTCTCACGATTTGCCGAAAAGATATCGGCGCGGCTGATCGCCTTAAGCGTAAATCTTCTGGCTCCGGCCATTAACTGCTGCAGGCCTGCCGCTAATTTATCCGCCAGGGTCCAAAATGCCACTGCGCCCAAAGGAACATTCTTCATCTCGTCCTTGCCAACCTTTTTTTGCAGGTCATAATAACCGGCAAAAAGTTCTTCGGCAGTCATGCCGAGCTCTGTTACGGATGCGGGAAGTTTATCCCAGCTTCCGCTTACTTTTGCTTTAACTTGCGGGTTCAAAACTCCTTCAATATTAGAGCCAAGATATGCCGGGATCATTAAAGCCCGGCCCATGCACACTAATTTTGTATAAGGAGCACCTAATGCCAAAGCCTTGAATATATGGTCCTCGCGGGCCAGGCCTCCCGCAAAAGCCATATCCACTACTTTCTTGCCTTTTTTACGCAAAATCTCCGCGTATTCGTAGGCCTTAGAATGTAATAGTATAGACGGAACACCCCAGGTCTCCATCATATTCCAGGGGCTCATCCCTGTTCCGCCGCCTGAACCATCAATGGTAAGCAAATCAAGTTTAGCTTCAGAAGCATATTTTATAGACATCGCCAAAGCTTCCATCCCATATGAGCCGGTTTTCAACGATATCCTTTTATAACCAATCTTACGCAGATACTTAACCGCTTTCATAAAACTCTCTTCAACCTGGCTCTCCGAAGAAAGGCTGGTGTAACCTAAACGGCTATGGCGTGCGATAGATTTAATTGCCCCTGATTTAAAAGCCTCCTGCACTTCAGGCAATGTGGGATCGGGATCAACTACATAGCCCCGCTTTTTAAGGAACTGGGCATACTCAAGACTGCTAACCTGTATTTCTCCGCCAATACATTTAGCTCCCTGACCCCATTTTAATTCTATGACCACCTTGTCCCCGTACTTTCCGACTACGTACTCAGCAACTCCGTTACGGGTATCCTCAACATTCATCTGCACGATAATCGCACCAAACCCTTCATAATAACGCAGGAATGTTTCAATCCTCCTGTCTAATTCCGGAGCTTTGATGATTTTTCCGTTTTTTATTTCTGCCTGTTTGTCAATCCCCACTACGTTCTCACCGACAACAATCGGAACGCCTACCAGGGCTGCGCCTGTAGCGAAAGATTCCCAGTATTTAGCCGCCACAAAGGTAGAGCCTAAAGCGCCGGTCATCACTGGGACCTTAAACTTAGTTTTAATTGTCTGGCCAAACTCCCCTTCTATGTCTACATTAGGGAAAATACATTCATCCTCAGAATTAGAAAGACCCTTGGGAAGTCCGGTGGCACCGTAATTGTAACCATTAATACGCAAAGAATTATAAGAAACTCCTATGTGGGTCGTATTTCCGCTGCCTGCGGTAGTAAAACTATAATCCCTGGGGTACAAAAGTTTTCTTCCTTTCAGGCTGGAAAGCCAGGTCTCGCATTTGCCCATACAATCTACGCGGCAAAGCGAGCATAATCCGCTTTCACAAGGATTGCCCCTGTTTACAGTTCCTAATGCATCATTTGTTTTTGGCCACTGAATCATGAATAACCTCCTTGTGTACGAACACAACACCGGCGCAAATCCGATTAGCGCCGGGTATCTCTTCCACTAATTAATCAATATCTGCCTAATAATTAGGCAGCAAACCTTAAAAAAAATAGACGTCCGCTTTAAGTTTTCAGACGTCTTTGTCTTCCACTTTTTTACTAACAACTCTTAACCTGGCATCTTTGCAAGGTATTATAGCTGTCTAAATTTTATTCTATTATATTAATACTCAAAAGAAAATTGTCAAGAATTATCAAGGATAGCACAGGCAGCTTTCTTAGCCATTCCCATAGCTTCAATAACAGTGCCTTCTCCGCCCACAATGTCTCCGCCGGCATAAACCCCTTTAATCGAACTTTCCATACTCTCCGGATTAACTATAACGTCTGAATTCGCATCTGTTTTTAGTTCCGGAGTCTCCTTAATCAAGATCTGGTTAGCTTTTAACCCCGCAGCAATCACGCATAAATCGCAATCAAGCTCAAACTCACTTCCTTCGATATTTATCGGCCTTCTCCTGCCGGAACTATCCGGTTTGCCTAATTTAGACCTGAGGCAAATTAATTTTCCAACACCCCCCTGATCGCTCTCAATAAACTCTTTTGGCTGCGCGAGAAATTCAAACTTTACCCCCTCTTGCCTGGCATGTTCGATCTCCATGCGTCTTGCCGGCATCTCGATATCCGTACGCCTATAGATAACCGTGGTATTAAGCGGCAGGCCCTTTATCTTCTGCAGCCTCAAAGCAAC
Organism: Candidatus Omnitrophota bacterium; assembly: GCA_041661605.1. Taxonomy (GTDB): domain Bacteria; phylum Omnitrophota; class Gorgyraeia; order Gygaellales; family Profunditerraquicolaceae; genus UBA6249. The sequence goes on from JBAZUE010000001.1 coordinate 885,048, forward strand.
CCTGGCAGCATCCATAGCGGTATTACCTCCGCCGATAATCAAAACATTCCTGCCGATATTAACCGGGGTATGGAATTCAGGAAATTTATACGCGGACATCAAATTCACCCGTGTCAAAAATTCATTCGCGGAATAAATATTAGAAAGATTCTCTCCTTTAATCCCCAGAAAAGATGGTACTCCCGCACCCAGCCCCAGGAATACCTTGGAATATCCTCGCTCGAATAATTCTTTAATGGTCGTTGCTTTGCCTACGAGAAAATTAGTGATAAAATTAACCCCTAATTTCTTAAGATAATTTATCTCAAAATCCAGAATATCCCCAGGCAGCCTGAATGGCGGAATGCCATACCGCAAAACGCCGCCGGTTTTATGCAGGCTCTCAAAGATATCGACCTTTACCCCTTTGCGTGCCAGCTCTCCGGCGCAACATAAACCTGCCGGACCGGATCCAACTACAGCAACCTTAAGATTAGAAAATTTATCCTCTTTTTGCGCAGGGGTATCCAGGTTATTCTCTTTACCATAATCCCCGGAAAAGCGTTCCAGTAAATGAATATTAATCGCCTCTTCCGAAGCAAAGGGCAAACCTTTCTTAGTAAACACACAAGCCTTGCGGCATTGGTATTCAGCCGGGCAAACTCTTCCGCAGATAGAAGGAAAATTATTTTTTTCCCTGATAGTAAAATAAGCTGACCGGTAATCCTTTTGAGTAATATGGTAAATAAACTTTTTTATATCAATACCCACCGGGCAGCCGCTGATACAAAAAGGATTTTTACACTGCAGGCATCTTAAAGCTTCCTGCAGGGCCTCTTGTTCGCAGTAACCTTCCACGACCTCTTCAAAATTACCCACCCTTATTTCAACAGGGGCCTCTTTTACTTTTACCGGTTCTTTTTTCATGGCTTAATGTATTGAGAAAGGTTACAAATATGTTTTTCCTGGCTATTGTACGCCTTATTCCTTTTTTCAAGCTCTTCCCAATCAACTCCTGAGCCGTCAAACTCCGGGCCGTCTACACAGCTGAATTTTACTTCGCCGAAAATACTTACCCGGCAACAACCGCACATCCCGGTCGCATCGACCATAAGCGCGTTAAGCGATACTAAAGTTTTAACCTTATATTCCACAGCTATCTCTGTCACCTTCTTCATCATCGGAATGGGACCAACGGAATAAATCAAATCGTATTTATCTTTGCTTAAGAGCTCCTTTAATATATCGGTGGTAAAACCTTTCCTGCCGCAGGAACCATCATCGGTCATAATATAAAGCTGGTCTGATGCGCTTTTAAGCTCAGCTTCCAGAATAAGCGCAGCTTTATTTCTGGAACCCAAAATAGTATTAATATGGTTGCCTGCCTCCTTTAACGCGCGGGCAACCGGAAGGATCTCGGCAATCCCCACTCCGCCGCCTACCAAAATAATTTTACCATAATTCTTAATCTCCGTGGCATGCCCCAGAGGCCCGGACAAAGCATATAACTTATCACCAACATTAAGCGCGCCTAAAATCTGCGTGGTTAATCCTGCCTCCTGGAAAATAAACGTGATGCTGCCGGACTTGCTGTCTGTATCTACAACAGTAAGGGGGATCCTTTCCCCCTTTTCATTGGCCATAACTACAACAAAATGTCCGGCTTTGGCCTTACGGCTGATCTCCGGGGAAAGCAAAGATAACTTTATGATCCTCGTGCCTGCGTAATCTGCAATCACTTCTTTAGATATGATCTTCATATTTAGCTTATTTTCTCCTGCGCTTATAATATAAGTTGTACTACTACTTTTACTACTTTCTGACGGCTTTGTCAAATTCCATATCCAGTTTTACCAAGCCGCCTTTAAACGGTTCGATTATCCGTTTGAGAATACCGGAAAGATAAGCCATAAGCACGCCATAGTTGGTGATGGCCACCCCTGACTGCCTTGCTTTATCAATACGATGCATGATCTCGGCACGGTTAACCATACAGCCTCCACAGGAAATAATTAGCTTGTAACGGCTTAAATCATCCGGGAAATCCCCGCCCGCGGTAACTTCATAATGCAGATCTTTCTTAGTATAATTCAACAGCCAGGTGGGAATCTTGGTACGGCCGATATCCTCCGGCTGCACATGATGCGTACAGGCCTCGGCGATTAAAATCTCATCCCCGTCTTTTAATTCTTCTAATGCATATACACCCCGTATATAAGCGTTAAGGTCGCCTTTATGCCTGGCAAAAACCGTGGAAAATGATGTTAAAGCTATATCAGCCGGCAGTATATCGCGTACATACTCAAAAACCTGCGAATCTGTAATCACCAGCCGGGGTTTTTCTGTTAATGCCTTAAGGCAATCCAATAATTCCGTCTCTTTAGTAACCAGCGCTGTGGCATTATTATCCAGACAGTCACGCATAACCTGCACCTGTGGCAGAATTAAGCGGCCCTGCGGCATGGCGCTATCAATTGGGCAAACCAGGATAATCACATCCTTAGGGCTGATTATATCGCCTACCAAAGGAATAGGTGACCAGTGCCCGGGAGCCAATTCCATGATCTCTTTCTTTAAATCTTCAATTCCCTGCTTTGTTTTAGAGCTTACCTTGATAAAAGGAAGTTTATTCTTTTCTAAATAGCCCCGGGCAGTTTCACCGGACAGCTCGCATTTATTAATTATAAATAAAAATGGCAGCTTTTTGCCGCGGAAAACCTTAACCAAGTCTTCTTCAAAACTATCAATCTGCGTATTTGGCTCAACAACAATCAAACCGACATCGGTTTTTCTTAATACCACCAGGGTACGCTTAACCCTCTCTTCTCCCAAAACCCCTTCATCATCAATACCGGCGGTATCAATTAGCATACATGGGCCTATAGGCAAAATCTCCATCGCTTTATAAACCGGGTCCGTGGTTGTGCCGGCAACTTCAGAAACAATCGCTGTATCCTGGCCGGTAACCGCGTTAATCAGACTGGATTTTCCTGTGTTCCTTTTACCGAATATCCCTATATGTAACCTGTTGCTTGCCGGTGTCCTATACATATCTATCTCCTGCTGATTTAAACGAATCAGCTTTTGAATAATCAATAAACCGACCCAAATCTTTAGCAATCTCATCCACACAAAACCTGCAGGAACCCACCGGTTCATTAACACATCTTTTTTGCGGATATATCTCATAAAGCTTGCGATACGGCTGTGGGGTAAAATTCGGCATTAAAACATTTGCTCCGCATTTTAAACCATCCGGCCTGTAGTCTTTATCCAGGCTTCCAAGGGCAGTTGTCGCCGGGATATGCGTATTTTTAGTAACTATGCGGGTAAGGGCAATAGCTTTTAAGCTAAGCTGGGCATCGCCTTTCTGCTGCCCGGAAAACTCTGTATCCTGGTGTGGAATAAACGGGCCTATACCGATCATATCAAAACCACCCCGTTTAAAGAATATAATATCCCGGGCAATCGTTTTCAGGGTCTGTCCGGGAAGGCCGATAATATTACCTGAACCAACCTGGTAACCTAAATTTTGCAGAACACCCAGGCAAGCCATGCGCTGTTTAAAATCCATTTTCGGATGCATAGAAGAATATAAACCTTCATCAGAAGTTTCTATTTTCAATAAATACCTGTCGGCTCCAGCCTGCCTCCAGATCCTGTAATCATCCGCGCTTCTTTCTCCCACTGAAAGCGTAATTGCCATGTCAAACCTTGATTTTATATCTTCGATAACTTCTTTTAACCACAGGGTATCTAGCCACTTACCCTCCCCCGACTGCAAAACTACAGTCTTAATATTACATGAAGCCAGGTATTCTACCGCCCTAAAGAGTTCATTTTTTTCCATACGATAACGTTCTAATCTGCGGTTATTCTTGTTTAATCCGCAATAAAAACATTCCCGGTCGCAAAAATTAGAGA
>JBAZUE010000001.1:888960-922655 GCA_041661605.1 Candidatus Omnitrophota bacterium
GAGAATTCTATTATCCCCCGCAATATAACGCCATCGCCGCAGAAATCTTTCCTCAGCTTATCGGCAAAAATAAACAACTCTCCAAGCTCCTTTCGGCCTTGCCAGGATAATACTTCTTCTAAATCCTCAACGCTTGGCAGGGCAGCAGCATAAATTCTATTTAAAATTTCCACCGGCTTAAACATATTCATCCCTTACTCCGGAATCAACATGCGCAAAAAATAATTTCAATCTTTCTTGCTCAGGCGGATCCAATTGCTTAAAATAACGCGCGATCATTTTGTAACCTGACATTCTGACCGGCTCGGATGCAAAATCATCGAGGTATTCTTTCAAAGTAATCAAAGCATTCATACTGCATTTACCTTTAATCGTACCGGGTTTAGCCAATTGCATAAAATTCTCCCCGGTTCTTTCCATGCGATAACAAGCAGCGCAAAAACTGGGGATGTAATCATGGGTAATCAAAGCACCCACAATCTGGTCTAAACTGCGATGATCACCGAGAGAAAACTGACTGCCGGCTTTTTCGGCAGTCATGCCGGCTTTTTCGGCAGTCATGCCGGCTTTTTCGGCAGTCATGCTTGCCTGTTCCTCTTTACCGGCAGAATAACCCCCCGGAGAAGTATTTGATTCAGCGCTGATCTGAGAAACCCCCAGGCTTAAAAGCGAATCCCGCATCTGAGCGCTCTCGCGGGTAGACATAATTATACCGGTATAAGGCACAGACAGCCTTAATACCGCAACCACCTTTTTAAAATCTTCATCTGTAAGCTTATACGGCGGATTAGAAGACATCTCCACACCCTCAGCCGGCTCGATACGCGGCACAGAAATAGTGTGTGGCCCCACGCCTAAACTTTCCTCCATATGTTCAATGTGCGAAAGCAAACCTAATGTCTCAAAGCGCCAATCGAATAAACCGTAAAGCACTCCAATCCCGATATCATCTATTCCTGCTTTAAATGCTCGGTCAACCGCCCCAATCCTGTTATCAGGATCGGACTTCGGCCCGTTAGGATGCATACGCAGGTATGTCTGGTGATGATAACTCTCCTGGAAGATTTGGTAGGTGCCAATGCCGGAGGATTTAAGTTTCTTAAAATCATCAACACTAAGAGGAGCACAATTAACATTGACCCTTTTAATTTTATTCTTACCTACACCCGTAGCATAAATAGCCTTAACCGCTTCGGTATAATAAGCTACGTTTGACTTGCCTGCCGGAGCAGCTTCGCCACAAACCATGAGTATTCTTTTATGGCCGCGGTTTAACAACCACTCTGTCTGAGTTCTAATTTCTGCGGCATCCAGGGCCTTGCGTTTAATTAATCGGTTATCGGATTTAAACGCACAGTAAGAACAGTTATTCGCGCATAGATTACTGATATATATCGGAGCAAACAAAACTACCCTTCTGCCGTAAATGGCATCCTTAACAAAACTGGCCGTTTTAAAAATCTTCTGGACATACTCAGGGTTTTCAACCGAAAGTAAAAACGCAGATTCTTCCAGCGTCAGACGCTGAAGGGATTTTGCCTTATCCAGAATAACATCAAGCCTGCGGCTATCAAATTTAGCCGTATCAACAAGCAAATTATTTATTTTCTCTTCATTAATATATTTCATTATATCCCCTTATTCTGACTTACTTAAAGCTGATTTTACCGAAACCCCGTTAATCCTGCCTAATTTGCCGGTTAAAGCTCCCAACTCATCAGTAGTCGCATTTACTATTAATACAATTACGCTTAATTCTTTCTTCACATGAGGTATACCCATACGGCCAACAACTAGTTCTCCGAATTCAGTCAACATATTGTTAACAAGCGGGGCGGCTTTTTTACGATTATGGATAATTACCCCCACAAAACCTAAACGCTTTTCCATCTATCCTCCCTTATTAACAAAACGCCCCGCGCTAATAGTAAATAAAAATCCCAACCCTCCGGCAATATAATCCTGCAGAAAGATTGAGATACCGCTTCCTCACTCTCCCTTGGGCTAGAGTAATTAACTCCTTACCGCAGGAAACTAATATTATTGCGTTTTACTTCTTAATATATTCCTCTATTGTTTTTAAAAGTAGATCCGGTTTTACCGGTTTCTCTAACACAGCTTTTACCGGCAGCCAATCATTATCCGGTTCAAAACCAAAAGGCAAGTTCATATCACGCTTGATCCCGGTAATCAAGACTACCGGAATATCTTTGGTTAACGGATCACTCTTGAGCTTTTTTGCCACGTCAAATCCTTCGCTTTTTGTCGTCATCATTACATCAAGTATAATCAATCCGGGCAGCTGTTTCTTAGCCTGAGAAAATCCTGTTTTTCCTTCTGGGGCAGAAACAACTTCATAACCTTTTGCTTCAAGCAGCGTGGAAATCGCTTCTACAAAATCTCCGTCATCATCAACAATAAGAACCTTCTTTGACATATCTGCCTCCCCTGTTAACCTACGTATGAATTTAATTATAGCAAATCTTTTTACCCGCGCAATACATAATACGTTACTTTTTATAACTCTTAATTATTTCCAGCGCTTTCTTTGGAGTAAGCGAGCCATAAATCTTGTCATCTATCATGATTACCGGAGCCAATCCGCAGGCACCCAGGCAACGGGCCTCTTGTAATGTGAAAAGATTATCTACAGATGTCTGGCCAAAATCTATTTTTAACTCTTCCCTGATAGCATTCAAGATCTCCTCCGCCCCTTTAACATAACAAGCAGTGCCTAAACAGACGGAAATAGAATGTTTCCCCTTTGGCTTAAGATTAAAATAATGGTAAAAGGTGGCTACCCCCCAAATATGCGCCGTGGGGATATTCATCTCTTTAGCAACCTGGCTCATCACATCCTGACTAAGGTAGCCGTAAAGCTCCTGCGCCTTGTGCAAAATTGAAATAAGCTGTGAGTCAGGATGGTCCTTAGTTTTTGCTTCCTGCATAAAAACTCTTAATTCATTTATCTTTTTATCATCCGCTGCGATCATTTCTTACTTGACCTCCTTAAAAAATACTATTTAACAGTTAACTCCGCCGGGATAATGCCCTGAGGCTGCTTGGGGCTATAATGCGTATGCAGCAGTTTATGCGACACAGCACTTAATGGCCTGCCCAAAAACTCTTTGTATAATCTTTGCACATCCGGATTCTCATGGCTGCGCCTTATCGTCTTATTTCTATCTAAACCATATAAGGCTTCCGCCCTTTTCTTAAGGCATTCTTCATCAAGAGGCAAAGAATTAGACCCCGCGTAAGGCTGGCCTCCGCCTCCTATACAACCCCCGGGACAACCCATGATCTCTACAAAATGATACCTCTGGGGATCTTTTCTTATAGTATTCAATATTTCATTGGCATTACCTAAACCATGAGCAACCGCTATGCGTATTTCTTTCCCGTCTATAACTAACTTACCCTCTTTAATCCCTTTTAAACCGCGGATATCCTGAATTTCAATATCCAAAAGCGTCTCTCCGGTATAAAGCTCATATGCCGTTCTTATTGCCGCTTCCATAACCCCTCCGGTTACTCCGAATATTGTTCCGGCACCCGAAGAATACCCCAGAGGATGGTCAAACTCTTCTCCTTTAATATGCAATAAATCTATGCCCGCTGACTTAATCATCCAGGCCAGCTCCCGGGTAGTAACCACTATATCCGTAGCCTGCATTCCGTCTACCATAAGCTCGGGCCTGAGCGCTTCGTATTTCTTAGCCGTACAACACATGCAGGCAACACTTAAGATTTTCTTAGGATCCGCATTTATTTTCTTAGCGAAATAACTCTTAACCAAAGCGCTGGCCATAGACATCGGAGATTTACAGGTAGATACATTATCGATTAAATCCGGATAAAATTGTTCCAGGCATTTCATCCAAGCGCTTGAACAGGAAGTAATCATGGGGAGCTTGCCTTTACCCTGGAACCTCTCCAGGAATTCACTGGCCTCTTCCATAATCGTTAAGTCCGCTGAAAACTGGGTATCAAACACATAATCAAAGCCTAATTTTCTTAATGCCGCGGTTAATTCTTTCTCGAGCTGCCTGCCGGGCTCAAGGGCAAACGCCTCACCGATGGCCGCCCTTACCGAAGGAGCAATCTGGGCAACTTTAATTAAAGATTTATCTCCCAATTTCTGAAAAAGTTCCTGCGTAAAATTCTTTTCGATAAATGCCGAAGTAGGACAAACATTGATACACTGACCGCAAGTAGTACAAACGCTGTCCTTAAAAGGCATGTTATAAGCAGGCATAACCACTGTCTTAAAACCTCTATGCGCGTAACCTAAAGCATTTACCTTTTGGATTTCCGAACAAATCCTCACGCAACGCCCACACAGAATACATTTATTGGGGTCCCTGATTACTGAAGCCGAAGAAAGGTCTTTTTCATAATGCTTTTTCTCTCCTTCAAAATGCCGCTTTCTAATCCCCATGGCAAAAGCCAGCCTCTGCAATTCACAGTTACCATCCCTTTCACATGTATGACAATCCTCCGGATGATTATCCAAGATCAGCTCTACGATATCGCGCCTGGCACGCCTTATTTCTTCGGTATTCGTATAAATCTTCATCCCTTCGCTGACTGGATATGCGCAAGAAGCGACGTAATTACGTATCCCCACCACCTCCACAATGCATACACGACAAGCCCCCTCAATAGATAATTTAGGATGATAGCACAACCGCGGTATATGAAATCCTAATTTGTCCGCTGCCTGCATGATAGTTTGTCCGGCTTCCACTTTATAAGACTTGTCGTTGATAAATATATTAATCATTTCTTTGTCTCCCTTTAAGATTTTCTTATAGCGTTGAACTTACAAATTTTAAAACAAGCGCCGCACTTAACACATTTGTTTATATCAATAATATGTTTTGTCTTCGGGGCCCCTGATATCGCCTCTGCCGGACAGACCTTTTTGCAGGCTGTGCAACCAACACATTTATCCGTAATTTCATAAACTAGCAGCTGCTGGCAAACTCCCGCGCGGCAGCGCTTATTACGCACATGCTCTTCATATTCGGAACGAAAATTCTTAATCGTGCTTAAAACCGGATTCGGCGCTGACTGACCCAACCCGCATAAAGAGGCCTTTTTTATCATATTGCCCAGCCGCTGGAGCTTATCAATATCCTCTTCTACCCCTTTACCTTCAGTAATACGGGTTAATATTTCCAGCATACGCTTAGTCCCTTCCCTGCAAGGCGTACATTTACCGCAAGATTCATTCTGGGTAAATTCCAGGAAAAACTTGGCGATATTTACCATGCAGGAATCTTCATCAATAACGATCATCCCTCCCGAGCCCATAATCGAACCAACCTTGGCTAAGGACTCATAATCTATCTTTGTATCCAAATATTCTTCAGACAAACACCCTCCGGAAGGCCCGCCGGTCTGCACTGCCTTGAATTTCTTATCCCCGGGAATTCCTCCCCCGATATTATAAATAATCTGGCGCAAGGTAGTCCCCATGGGCACCTCGACTAAACCAGTGTTTTTAACCTTGCCTGCCAAAGCGAAAACCTTAGTCCCTTTACTTTTCTCTGTACCTAAAGAACTAAACCAATCTGCCCCATCAAGGATAATTACAGGGATATTCGCCCAGGTTTCCACATTATTAATCAATGTAGGTTTGCCAAAAAGCCCGGATACCGATGGAAACGGGGGCCTGGGCCTTGGCATGCCGCGATGCCCTTCGATAGAAAGCATGAGCGCCGTCTCTTCGCCGCAGACAAAAGCACCCGCGCCAAGGCGCACCTCTATATCAAAATTAAAGTTCGAACCTAAAATATTTTCCCCCAAAAAGCCGTCTTTTCTGGCATCCGCTATTGCCTTTTTAATCCTCTTTACAGCTAAAGGATACTCCGCGCGTATATAAACAATCCCTTTTTTGGCGCCGATGGCAAAGCCGGCAATTACCATGCCTTCAACAATTGTATGAGGGTCACCCTCAATAGCGCTCCTGTCCATAAAGGCTCCGGGGTCTCCTTCGTCGGCGTTACAAATAACATATTTCTCATCGCTTTTTTCTTTAGCGGTAAGCTCCCATTTAATCCCCGTAGGGAAACCCGCCCCGCCCCTGCCGCGCAAACCGGATTTCTTAATTTCAGATATAACTTTTTCCGGGGACATATCCGTAAGCACCTTGGCCATGGCCTCATAACCGCGCAAAGAAATATAATCATCGATATTTTCCGGATCGATAATCCCGCAATTTCGCAAAGCGATACGCATCTGTTTGCCGAAAAAGTTCACATCGCCAAAGACCCGGAAGAAACGGTTATAAAGATGGTCTTCATCAATAATAAAACGGGTAACCGGCTTCTTTTTCAAGATATGCTGCTGTATAATCTCAGGGATATCTTCTTCTGCAAAAGCGCCGTAAATCGTATAGCCCGGGTTAATAATCATTATCGGCCCCTTGCTGCACATACCTAAACAACCGGATAAATTAATACCTACCTTACCGCTCAGGCCGTGCTTCTTAAGCTCCCCCTCAATGGTAGAGACAATCTCCTTGGACCTTTTATGTATACATGAAGGTCCGTCACATAATGTAATATTAAATCTTACCGGCATATCGCTTAATCTCCTTATCAATAAATCATTTAATTAGCCACTCTTTAATCACTTCGCCTTTTTTCAAGTGCCTTTCGATAATCTCTTTTGCCTTTTCTTTAGTCACTAAGCCGTATTTCAAAGGAATTTTACCTTCCTCCACCACCTCAACTGTCGGCTCTAAATTACACCTGCCGGCGCATCCCTTTTGGCTCAAATATACATCGCTTAATCCCGACCTGATTGCCTCCTGAAAAACCTCCATTACTTCAATTGAGCCGGCGGCAATCTCACAGGTAGCCATGCCCACGTAAACACGCTTCGAAGAAAGATAACCCTTGCTAATAATCCTGTTTATAGCCTCTGCTCTTTTTTTCTTGATAATTTCTAATGGTGTCGGCACCTCTCCCCCCTTTTCTTAAATTGGCAGCTCCATCTTGAAAGCATTGCCTTTTTCTCTTGCCTCAACCCAAACCCTGCCTTCGTGTTTTTCAATTATCTGGCGGGTAATAAACAAACCCAACCCTGTCCCCTGTATCTTTACTCCGGAAGCACAGTCAAGGCGAGAGAATTTCTTAAATAGCTTAACTTTCTCACTTTCTTTTATCGGCCTGCCGTCATTATATATTTCAATTTCAAGAAGGTTATTTACTTTAGCCGAACTCAAGATTACTTTTCCTCCGGGGCCGGCATATTTAACGGCATTACCCACAAGGTTGTTAGCTGCCACCTGAAGCAAATTAAGATCGGCCCTTATCTTTAAACCGGCCTGGATATCGTTTATCAGCTGGATCTGCTTATCATTTGCCTGCTTGGAAAAAGCATCAACTGCCACTTCAAAAATATCCTCTCTTACAAGGAAATCTGTTTTAATAAGGGCCATCTCATCTTTTTCAATCCTGCTTAAGTTCAGGAAATTCTTTACTGTAGCGTCTAAATAATCGAGATTACGCGTCACTGAATCCATTGCTTTAATCTGCTTGAAATTAATCATTCCCAGGAATCCGTCGCGTACGGAATAGGCGTTAAGCATAGTTGAAGAAAGTATGCCTTTTAATTCGTGAGCGACAAAACTTATCAAATCCAGGTAACTTTCCTGGCGCTCTTTAAGTTTTATCGCCATCACGTTAAAAGCCTCAGCCAGATGATTTAATTCTTTTATCCCGGTTTCAGTTTTCACCCGGAAACCAAGATCTCCGCTGGATATCTTACCGGTTGCTTCAAGCATGCCGGTTACGGGACGCGAAATAGAATAAGCCAGGATATAAGAAGAAATTGCCGCTAAAATTGCTACCAGCCCTACGATTGCAAGAAACCCAAGGAATATCCCTTTTTCCATATCTTTAAAAGGCTTCTCCAAAACCCCTACATAAAGAATACCGATAACCTCATCCTTGATGTTCTTAATCGGTTCATAACCGGTTAAATACCAATCCGTAACTACAAAAGCCCTGTCTAGCCAGGTGTTGCCTTCTTTAACAACCTTTTTATATACGGTATCCGAAACTACCGTGCCTATTGCGCGCTCGCCCTGGTTATTCAACACATTAGTAGTTATACGGATATCATCCAAGAATATTGTCACTGTCCCCAAGGGCTTGGAGTTGTAAAATTTATCCTCAAATACAAGATTGCGTATTTTATCTACAAGAGCAAAATCCCGGTTAATAATCTTGCCTCCATAAATAACCCGTTTTACTTCTTTCTGTTCGTCGAAAACAGGCATAGCATAACCGATAGCCATGACTTTATCTAATACCCTTAAATTATTAGGATGGCTCTTAGGAGTGGGGAGCACCTCTATTTGGGCCTTTTTATATATACCTTCCCCCATCTCCAACAATTCCGGTTTTTTAATAATCCTTATGCCGCCTGTAGGAATCCCCTGAAAAGCCCTGTGCACAATTTCACTTGATACCTTAGACAGCTCTTGACGTTCAACCACATATAGATAATCCAACCCCAGGGCTTCTTTTACCTTTGCCAGATCCACGGTAAGGGGAATAATATTAAAAGCTGTTTTTATTGTCTCAATTTCACCGTAATATATAGAGTGGGCAATAAAAAGGTCATTTTTAACCTGCCTCTGCGCCCGCGCGATGATATCGTTCTTAATGATATGCGCACCCAGCAATAAAACTGCTATTGAAAAGATCAAAATGCTGACAAAAGATAAAATGAGTATCTTTGTTTTCAGGCTTTGTGTACGCATTTATCCAACCTTGGTTTTTTCCTGAGCATTAACAAAATAAATTACATTCTCCAACTCAAGCTCTAAATTAACGTTATTAACCACAATATCTTCCGGAACCCTTAATCTTAGCGGCGCAAAATTCAATACTCCTTTTATGCCACAGGCCAGCATCATATCCAGTACGGACTGAGCGGCGATATCCGGAACAGCGATTACCCCGATTTTTATACGCTTACTCCTTACAAAATCCTTCATCTCCTCCAAAGGAAGCACGGGGATAGCTGCCTCCCGGTGATATTTAGCAGAATCAATATCAAAACAGGCAGAAATCCTTATCCCTTCTTTTTCAAACCCCCTGTATTTCATAAGCGCGTTACCAATATTACCCAGGCCTGCGACAATAACCTCCTGTGTCTGTTCTTTACCAAGGATGGTATTTAACTTCTCTATCAGCGTATCCACCTGATAACCACCGCGCTTATTCCCGGATATCCCGAATAAAGAAAAATCTTTCCTTACTTGCGAAGGTAATACCCCTATCGCATCTGCTAAGTTGTCAGAAAAGACCTTAACAAATCCTAATGCGCGCAGCCTATGCAGGGAGTTTTTATAGCGGGAAAGCCTGATTATGCAGCTCTTATTGGTAATCATAGTATTGTTCCTTATTTCACAATAACTGGTATAAGCATAACATATACATATGATATGTCAAGTTTTTTGTTCTTTATTTCACAAAACAGGGACGTTTCTGAACCCAATCGGAGAAGTGTCCCCTTATGGGGACACTTCTCCCTTTAGCTCGAGAAACGTCCCTAATACTAAATAGTTTCGAGATCAGTGGGGGCGCGGCCTAAGGAACGTAGAAGCGAAACAGTAGATTCAATCTGAACAGCAATATCTTCAGACTGATGTGCCCGATTAGGATAAATGGAATAAAATTTCCGGTATGTCAAAGGGGTAACATTAAGCATAAGTGAATTTGCTCCGGCAAGTAATCCGCTTCTTGCTGCCTTGCTGTTTAAAGTTTCAAGCGCAGTAGTTACTAAGATTTTGGCCTGAGTATTATCAATAATCCTGGCAACAGCTAAAACTTTAACCACTTCTTCTACCTGCGCAGGCTTTACCCCTGCCAAAGGAGTATGCGGATGCGGTATAAAAGGCCCAAAGCTGAACATCTCTGCGTGTAATTCTTTAGCCAGGAATATATCATTTAAGATATCCTGCCTACCCTGGCCAGGTATACCGATTAAGCCTCCGGTGATAATCATATACCCCATTTTATAAGCCTGCCGTAAATGCATCAGCCTGCTTTCCAGATTTTGCCCTGGGTGGAGCTCTCCATAAATCTTAGGGTTAGAGCTCTCAAAACGCATAAGTAAACCGCGCGCACCTGCCTGATAAAGCTTTTCCAAACTATCTATACCAATCTCTCCGAAGCTGATAAAAATTAACGAAGGGAATTGTTCTTTTATCTCTCTAATTATATCCGCTAATTCATCAACGCTATAACCTGGATCTTCACCGCTCTGCAGCACCAGCGATTTAAAACCATACTCCTGCACAGCAATCTGGGCGCTTTTTAAGATTTCATCCTTTGTCATACGATAACGCTGCAATTCTTTATTATGATGAGATATCCCGCAATAGTGGCATTTCTGAATACAATAGTTAGATATCTCAATTATTCCATGTACGCAACAGGAGTTTTTGTGATATTTCTGACGCAGGAAATTTGCCGTCTTAAACAATAACTCAAGTCCTGCCTGATCCCTTAATTCCAATAAATACAACAGCTCATCGCGGCTAAGCTCCTTAGACTGGCTGGCCTTATCTAATATTCCCAGAAGGTTTTTATCTGTATTTTTATCTCCCAGATGGAGACGGGAAAGTTTTAAATCTACCTCCTGCAGATGGAAAAATGTCTCCTTCCATACCTCAAGGATGCTTTCTGCTTCAGAAGCGGATATCTTGTTTACCACAAATCCGCCCTGGGCGTAGATATAATCACCGACCTTAACCTGCGCCAGTTCATTGAGCGCCTTACGTTTCTCGCCGAAATAATCAACGATCACCATGTTCTTTTCTATTCTTTCTATTTTTCCTGGTATAGCATAACACATCTTATTTATAACAACCTTTCCTGGATAAAATCATCAATCTGTTTTGTTATCTGCCCTAAATTCTCTTTAAGCGGCTGGCTTAAAGATTCACCAAAACCGGTATCCTGCACCTGTATCCCGGCAATATAAATTTTGGTCTTTATCCCCAGATTGCGCGTCAACCTAAAAATATCTTTAAGATTTAATTCATGAGAGGAAACCGCGTTACCTCCTTCGGGAAATGCTGCTTGTTCTAAATCGAATATCTTTAATTCCCCCGCGGGAAGTCCGGCGGAGATACCATCAATTAACAAAGCTGCATCGTAATCCTGCAAGCGATGCATAAGATCGAAACTGGCGATACCAAAGTTAAGGTAATCTATCTGCTTGCGCTGATAATTATTAAGGAGGGATTCCAGAATAACTATCCCTATTCCGTCATCCCCCCTTAGGCTATTACCTAAACCGATAACCGCCGTCTTCTTAAACAAAGCTTACATCCAAAAGGTGCGTGGCGCAAGATATGCAAGGATCATAAGCGCGCGCCAACATCTCTAAATCCAGGGTAATCTCTTCTTGGGTCTTCTTGCCCAAGAGCTCCGGCACCATCTTACGCATATCATCCTCCAAATTACCCATATTCTGATTTGTAGGAATTACGCAGTTAGCAGCGGTAATATGCGCGGAATCTTCTATCGTATATTCATGAAATAGGGCGCCGCGGGGAACCTCAACACAGGCTATGCCGGTGTTTGGTTTATATTTAATTTTACCAATCTGGCTTCTCTTCGGCCAGGAGGCTACAACCACCTTTTCCTCCCTCAGGCCGTCTTTAAGGATTTTTTCAAGTATGGTAATGGACTCCTCCAGACAATGCACCCATTCCACAAGCTGGGCGGCAGTATTAAGGTAAGGATTATAGCAGGGTGCCTTTAAACCCAATTCCTTCGCCACTGCCTTTGCTTTTTTATGCAGCTTATCAGAATTATTGTTAAAACGCGCCAGAGCGCCTACAGCATAAGATTTTCCATTAATCTTGGATATCTTGGCGCGCGAATAATCAACAACCGACTCCATAAAAAGCTTGCGGTAATCCGAGACCTTGCTCTTTTTCCCGTTTACCATCAGGTCCCCGTCATACATGGCATATTCTTCATCGCTTGTAAGCGACATATATTGCGTTGGCCTCTGAAACTCCGGGAACTTCAATGTTTTAATGATCTTTACTGTTTCCTCCCCGTCCTTACGGGATTCCAACATCAGGCTGTATAATTTTTCCAGGCCCTCCCGGGATGGAAGCTGGGTAAGCCCGCCGATAACATAACTTATGGGATGGATATGCCTTCCAGCTAAAACTTCTCCGCCGTAATCGCTCATCCTTTTCATGCGCAAAGCCATATCAATGACCGGCCGGTGCGTCTTGATTAAAGGCACGACGCTTTTCACACCCAACAGATCCGGGGCAACCAAAATATAAATATGCAGAACATGACTATCCAGCATTTCGGTATAAAGAAGGAGCTTCCTGAGCATAATCGTCTCATCCGAAGGTTTAATTCCTAAAGCATCCTCTCCCGCCTTTACGCTAGCCAGGGTATGGCCGCAGGCGCAGATTCCGCAGATGCGGCTGGTCAGGTGCTGGGCTTCCCAGATGGATCTTCCAACGAGCATTGACTCAAAAAAACGCGGGCTCTCGATCACCTGGAATTCACATTTAGTCAGTTTTCCCTCTTTTACATCAACCACGATATTACCATGGCCTTCTACCCGGGTCAAATAATGGACATCGATTTTTACGTTTTGAGAATCTATTTTATTTAAACTCTTGGTCATATTTCTCCCCCATGGAATCATTATATAAAGTAAAACTGTTCAAAATATCTTCTACTTTTAAACCGTATTTTTGCAGGATATCTTTGGAAGCGTCACTTGCCGGTTTATCTACCAGTCCGCGGCAACCATAACATCTATTGCCGTTATTAATACACCAGGAATTACAGCCGGCGCGGGTGACCGGGCCCATGCATTCCTGATCCTTTTCATAGCGGCAGACATTCTCATTCATTTTGCACTCGACACAAACCGGATAATTAGGCACAACATAAGGCTTGCCCATAAGCAGGCATTTCAACACGGCGATAACTTCAGGAATATAAACCGGGCAGCCGTTAATCACATAATCCACGTGGACCACCTCATGAACCGGCATGGCTTTAATAGTATTGATTAACCCTGACTTTTCTGCGTATACTGTTTTTTTAGCCGTTTCCAGATCCCGGCGGTTCTTAATCCCGTTTACCCCGGCGATAGTCGCACAAGCACCTAATGTTACCAGGGCCTTAGCCTTCTCTCTTATCTTCTTAATACGCACTACGTCATTATCCGTGGTTATCGCCCCCTCAACAATGGCAATATCATAATCCTGTCCCTGTTCTGACATAATCTCCCGGAAACTGACTATATCAACCAAATCCGTCAATTCCAGTAAGGTCTGGCCCATATTGGCAAACTGCAACTGGCAGCCCTCGCAATCCGTGAAATCAAAAAATGCCACCCTGGGTTTAGACTGCTTTTTCATGGCACTCTCCTTTAAATTTTTTCAAATCATTATAAGTAAATACCGGTCCCGACTGACAAACATAAACCCCTTCAATCTGGCAGTGGCCGCATTTACCCAGTCCGCAACGCATGCGTCTTTCTAAAGACACAACGATCTGATGGTCGGGAATTTTTTTCTCCAGTAATTTAACGATAACAAACTTGTACATGATCGGCGGTCCTACCACAACCCCGTATGTGCGGGTAGGATTTATATCCACCCCGGGAATTAACGTAGTGATCAGGCCGACATTGCCTTTCCAGTCCGGATCTGCCCGGTCAACGGTGCAATTGAATTTGATCTCCGACCTCTTCATCCACTCTTTAGTCTCCTCTTCAAACAAAAGCTCTCTCGGGCTCCTGCAACCAAGTAGAATCTGGACATTGCCGAAATCATTACGATTGTGCATAATATACCTGATTAAAGAACGCAGCGGCACTATGCCTAATCCTCCGGCGACAATCATCACGTCATAACCAAACATATTATCTATAGGGAATCCTTTGCCGAAAGGACCCCGGATACCTAATTCATCGCCTTTAGCCATTTTATGCAGCCTGTCGGTAAATACACCGGTACTTCTGACTGTAAGTTCAAAATAACCTTTATCGCTTGGCGAAGAACAAACAGAAATGGGAGCTTCCCCGAAACCAAAAATAGAAACCATTACAAACTGTCCGGGAATATGCCCAAGGTTAATTTTATTTTCCAGCTGGATGCGGAAAAATTTTTCCTTATCCGTAACCATCTGCGCTTCGACAATCCTTGCCTTCATCGGCAAATAAGGGGTAGTCCTCATTTTCTCCAAAAGTATTTCGCGTTCAAGCATATTATCTCCTTGCCCAGTAAGGGCACACGACGCAGAAGCGTAGCACTTGTTTCTCAAACAAAACAATGTGCCGGCCACTTCCTAATTAATTACTGTAATCCTTCTTCGCTAAGAAGGGAATTTACCGTTTCGATCAGGCTGATATCGGCCATGCATGTCCTGGTGCACCTTCCGCAGCCGGTACAAAAATACCGGTTAAACTTGTCAACCGGATATTTAAATTTACGGTAATACCTGTGTTTCTGGCGGTTATCCCGCCCTTTACGAAAATCCTCTCCCCCGGCTACCTTAGCGAAATCATCCATCTGGCAAGAATTCCAAATACGGTATCTTACCCCCTTATCCAAGGATAACTCGAGGTCATCCTGAGTATCAAAACAATAACAGGTCGGGCATACGGCAGTGCAATTACCGCAGGCAACACATCTTCTGCCTACGTCTTTCCATACAGCTGAAGCAAAAGATTTATCAAAGGTATCATAAACCTTAGGGAGAGGACCGATGAATTCTTCTTTAAATATCTTCTTTTTGGCTTCCCGTGCCCGCTCAAGGAGGCTCATCTCGGCCTCCGTGGCTTCTTTAATATAATCCAGCCCGGTAACCAGTTTTTCTCCTTTTTCGGAATTGATATGAATGATAAATTTTTCACCCAAATCCACCATCATTAAATCATAACCTCCGCGCGGGATATGGTTTCCCATAGAGGTGCAATTTGCGTATTTATCGCAGTATTTTAAACACTCTATACCGATAATAGTCATTTTATCTTTACGGTTAAGGTAATTGGGATCCTCCGGCGCGTCCCTGAAGACTACATCCAAACATTGAATTCCGGCGATATCGCAGGTATGCACTCCAAAAAGGATAAATTCTTCAAATTTATCAATTGCTTTGGCGGTTTTAAACGGCTGGGAGCTGAATTTAAATAACTTCTCTTTCTGGGGAAAATAATATTTTTTGGGAGGCAGGATAGTCGGTATATATTCAAGGCAGACGTCTTCTACTTCTTTTACCTGGCGAAAGATAAAAAGATTCTCTTTCTTACGCGGGGCATAAAGCTTTGCTTTCTTTTTCAAATGCCCTAACCAATCATTAAGATTTGCTTTCTTTAACGATGCATATTTCACTTTTATTAGCCTCCGTTTCTTCTGCGCAGAAGCGCGTACCGGCCTCTCCGATAAGGCCGGGTGCTGCAAACTCCAACCCGGTAATCTCCAGCTCCGGTCCAAAAGGTATAAGATCAACTGCTACCTCCAGGCCCTGCCATTTAGTGCCGCAAATTGTCTGTTTATAATGCTCGAGGAAATGCTCTTTGTTCAAAGAGCCAAATTCAGAAATAGAAATAAATATTTTCTTGATCTTGCGCAAAGATAGATCTTCCTGATCTTGAAGGTATTTAAGGATATTTTTTAATAGATGGGTATCGTGCATGGCTTAAGCAAGAGAATATTCTTTAAGTATAACAAAAAAAACGGCTAAGACAAGAATAAAAAATAAAAATTTGGCATGCCTTTTAATTCAGGAGAATCGTGGCTTTGTTATGTAAAACCTCAATATATCCCGGCTGGCTTACGTTTATGGATGTAACCTTGCCTAAAGAGTCCTTAAACGTAATTATTCCCGATCTAAGCTTTGCTACTAAAGGAGCATGGAGCGCTAAAACTCCCAAATAGCCTGATTCCGAAGGCACAACCAAAGAAACTGCCTGCCCCTCATAAATAATCTTATCGCTGGAATAAATACCAATTTGAAAAAGTTTATCCATTTTCCTACTTATTATTAAGCAACTGCTTATTTTTCTCTATTGCCTCTTCAATTGTACCAACCATATAAAAAGCCTGTTCGTGGAGGGAGTCCAGGTTCCCCTCGATAATCATCTTAACCCCTTTGATCGTATCTTCTAATTTCACATATTTTCCTTTAAGCCCGGTAAAATTCTCTGCCACAAAAAACGGCTGAGAGAAAAATCTTTGCACCTTGCGCGCACGCTGCACAGTCAGCTTATCTTCATCAGACAATTCATCAACTCCTAAAATTGAAATGATATCCCTTAAGTCTTTATAACGCTGCAGAACCTTCTGCACGGCTAATGCCGTGTTATAATGCTCCTCGCCTAAGAGGCGCGGATCCATAATCCGGGAGGTGGAATCTAAGGGATCAACCGCAGGATAAATACCCAGCTCAGAAATCTGGCGGGATAGAACTATCTTTGCGTCAAGATGAGAGAATATGGCTGCCGGAGCAGGATCGGTCAGGTCATCGGCCGGAACATATACTGCTTGTATGGAAGTTATCGAACCGTTACGGGTTGAAGCGATCCTCTCTTCAAGCTGAGCTACCTCTGTTGAAAGGTTAGGCTGATATCCGACGGCTGAAGGCATCCTGCCTAAAAGCGTAGAAACCTCTGAACC
The DNA here is from genome assembly GCA_041661605.1 of Candidatus Omnitrophota bacterium. Classification (GTDB taxonomy): domain Bacteria; phylum Omnitrophota; class Gorgyraeia; order Gygaellales; family Profunditerraquicolaceae; genus UBA6249. The sequence continues at coordinate 905,663 of JBAZUE010000001.1, forward strand.
TGCCTGGATATACCGGTAAACATTATCAATAAACAAAAGCACATCTTTTCTTTCCTGATCGCGGAAATACTCTGCCATGGTCAATGCCGATAAACCGACACGCAGTCGCGCACCCGGAGGTTCATTCATCTGACCGAATACAAGAGCGCTGTTTTTAATTACCCCGGACTCATTTAACTCAAGCCATAATTCATTACCCTCCCTGGTACGCTCTCCTATTCCGGCAAAAACTGAAACACCCCCGTGTTCCGTAGCTATAGTACGAATCAATTCCATAACAATAACTGTCTTACCTACGCCTGCACCGCCAAACAACCCAACTTTTCCCCCTTTAGGGATAGGGGCCAAAAGGTCCAGGACTTTTAATCCTGTTTCTAAAATACTTTCAATGGGTAGCTGTTCCTGAAAATTCGGCGAATCCCTATGGATTGGATTCCTCGTTTCAGGATGTTCCAAGGGGCCCTTTGCATCAATCGGCTCGCCTAAAAGATTAAATATCCTGCCAAGAGTCTGCCTGCCTATAGGCACAGTGATCGGGCTGCCTGTATCAATTGCCTTCATCCCGCGGACAAGGCCATCGGTAGAACCCAAGGCAATGCAACGAACCGTATTATTTCCGATATCCTGGGCAACCTCCAGGATAAGATTAGTTTCTTTTCCTTCTATCCTAATCGCATTTAAAAGCTGGGGCCCTTGATTCTCCGGAAAGCGGATATCCACGCTTGGACCGATAATCTGAATAATTTTTCCTTCTGCCATAATTTTATCCTCTCAATGCTTCAACAGATGAACTAATCTCTAAAATATCCTGAGTAATCCCTGCCTGCCTGACCTTATTCCTTAAAAGTACCAAGGCCTCCAAAAGCTCCTTTGCGTTATCGGTTGCCGTCTTCATAGCCACAGTCCTTGCAGCGTGCTCAGAAGTAAACGCCTCCAAAAAGACAAGCTGCATCTTCACCAACAGGTATTGCGGCACCAAATCATTCAGTATACTTTTTAGATCCGGCTCTGCTATATACTCAATTGGTTTTAAGTTTTTTGGTTCAATGCTCAATAACCGCTCAATAACCGGTTTCTGGATAATGGAGTTTTCAAAAGATGTATACGCCAGATATACCGAGCTGGCTTTGCCGCTTAAGAATATTTGGATAAGCTGCGCAGTAATCTTATCGCAAACAGTTTGTGAAAATTTTGCGTTTAAACCAACATATGAATTAATAATCTTTGCACCGCTTTTGCGAAAATAATTCAAGCCCTTTTGACCTACGAGAACCAGGCCTGCCCTGTCAGCGCCATTATTTCTTAAGAATTCTTCTGCGGCATGGATAATATTCTGGTTATATACTCCGCATAACCCGCTGTCAGAAGTTATTACACAAAACAAAATTCTGTCCTGGACGGTATCTTTTTTAAAATACTCAAGCGACAAATCCGGCGATAAAGAAGCCAGATTATACATAATACTCTCCAGTTTCAAAGCATACGGACGCATACTAAACAGCCTGTTTTCCATGCGGTTTAATTTAGCAACCGAAATCATCTGCATGGCGTTTGTCACTTTTTTGCTATTTTCAACGCTGCGAATACGGTTTTTTATTTGTTTTATAGACTGCGGCATAATCTTTAACTAGCGGCCAAGAATTCTTTTTTGTAATCAATAATCAGCTTATCCAATTTACTCCTTAAATCTGCATCTAAATCATTCTTTAGCTCTATTTCTGCGCGAAGATCCGGATAGTTTATTTCTATGAATTTATAAAGCTGGGCTTCAAATTTCCTGACCGCCCCTGCCGGCAAATCGTCGAGATAACCATTAGTGCCGGCGTAAATAATGACTATCTGCTTGGCGGTTTCAAGCGGTTCATACTGCACCTGTTTTAAGACTTCAACCATTCTTTCCCCGCGGGTTAACTGCGAGCGCGTTGTTTTATCTAAATCCGTGCCAAATTGGGTAAAGGTTACCAACTCACGGTATTGAGCCAAATCCAGCCTTAATTTTGAAGCAACCTGGCGCATGGCTTTACTCTGAGCTTTGCCTCCTACGCGGGAAACTGATAAACCTACATTTACTGCAGGACGCACTCCGGCATAAAATAAATCACTTTCCAGATAGATCTGGCCGTCAGTAATAGAAATCACATTAGTGGGGATATAACTTGAAATATCTCCGGCCTGGGTCTCAACAATGGGAATTGCGGTTATTGAACCAGCGCCTAATCCATCATTTAATTTAGCAGACCTTTCAAGAAGCCTTGAATGCAGGTAAAAAATATCTCCCGGGTATGCTTCTCTTCCCGGCGGCCGCCTTAATAGTAAAGACAATTGCCGGTAAGCCTGGGCATGCTTTGACAGGTCATCATAAATTACTAAAACATGCTTTCCTGCGTACATGAAATCTTCTGCCATGGCGCATGCCGCATAAGGAGCCAGGTACTGCAAACTCGCCGAAGCCCGGCTGGAAGCGCTGACAATAGTAGTATATTCCATTGCCCCATGCTTTTTAAGCACCTCATTTACCGCCACAACGCTGGATAATTTCTGTCCTATAGCGCAATAAATACAGTAAACATCCTTACCTTTTTGGTTAATGATAGTATCAATGGCAATAGCTGTCTTGCCGGTCTGACGGTCGCCGATAACCAATTCGCGCTGGCCGCGACCTATAGGTGCCATGGCATCAATAGCCTTTATGCCGGTCTGCAAAGGTTCTTTTACCGGCTGTCTCTGTATGACATTAGGAGCGCTGGATTCCAGGGGCCTGAACTTTTGCGTAATAACTTGCCCCTTACCGTCAATTGGCCTGCCCAAAGCATTAACTACCCTGCCAACAAGAGCCTCACCTACGGGAACCTGCACGATATTACCCGTACGCTTGACAATATCGCCTTCTCTTATATTTTTATCCGGATTATCCGTGCCAAAGATTACTACGCCTGCGCTGTCCTCCTCCAGATTTAAAACCATACCCATGATATTGTCAGAAAACTGCACCAGCTCACCCATCATTACATCATCTAACCCATAAACACGCGCTATAGTATCACCCACCTGAATAACCGTGCCTATAGACTCAGTACGCAGCCGGGTTTTATATTTTTCCAGCTCTTTCTTGATTATAGAAGTAACTTCTTCCGGTTTTAAAACCATTTTACCCTTCCTTGGTTATTCCAAACTTACCATAGCAAGCTTTTCCTTTAAATCATTAAGCCGTTTTATTACCGAACCATCGATGATCGTGTTTCCGATAACTACCTGTACTCCCCCTAAAAGGCTGCCGTCTAAATCAATATAAAACCTTAAATTCTGTTTAAGCTTCTGCTTTAAAACAACCTCTATATTCTTTATCAGATCCAACTCCAGGGGGAAAGCGGTCCTAAGCAATACATCCACTTGGCCCTGATGAGAGTATTTTGCACGCAGATATTCCGCAGTATCCAGAAAGATATCAAAACGTTTTTTTTCAAGAAGGAGCTTCAGGAAATTGCGGATTTCATCTGAGAGGCCGTCTTTAATTACTACATCAATAACCGCGCATTTTTCAGTATGCGAAATCTCCGGATTATTCATCAGTTCGCCGAACCCCGGATTATCGCGGATAATGTTCTTTACGGTTACCAGGTCTTCCAGGGCCTTCTCCAGCCCGCAAGCTTCCCTCGCGAAACTTATAAAAGCCTCAGCATACCTGCTGACAATTACTTTATTTCTTATCATTCCGCATTTTCCATCTCTTTAATAAAACTTTCCACTATTTTGCGGTCCCCGTCCTCAGTAAGCTTCTCCTGGATCACGCTTCTGGCAGCACCCAAAGCGATATCCACTATTTTATCCCTGATTTTCTCCTGAACCTGGGAAATTTCATATTTTACCTGCTTACGGGCATCATTAATAATATCCTGCGCATTTTCATAGGCCTGTTTATGCATCTGGGCGCTTATTTTCCTGCCTTCTTCAACAGCCTCTTTGATCTTTACTTCGGCCAGTTCATGGATTGCCGCAATTTTTGATTCATAATCTGACTTCAACTTGGAGATCTCAAGTTTGACCTCTTCAATCTTCTCAAATTCAGAATGAATCCTATCCTTACGCTGGTCCAGGAGGCCGAGGATTTTTTTCCAAGCAAATATCCTTAGTAAAAATAACAACAGGAAGAAACTTAAGACCTGCGCGAATATTTCGCTTGCGCTAAGCATTTTTAAAAGTTCCACGCTATTCTTTCTCCTCTTAAGACCTACTTGCCGGCATACATAAAAGCAAATACCAGCACATAAATAGTAATTGCTTCAATAAAAGCGCAGCCGATAATCATGCTCATCATAATCTTGTTGTTTGCTTCCGGCTGCCTGCTGATTGCTCCCATAGCCGAAGATACCGCGATACCTAAACCGATCGCTGACCCAAATGCCGCCGTACCCAAAGCTATAGCTACACCTAAATCCATTGCCGTTTTTGAATCCATATTATCCTCCTTTACCCACAAGGGTACACCGGCCACTTCCTTTCGGGCCGGGTGCTACTCTATTGCTTCTTCTTCGTGGTCTAAAACAAGCGCAAAATATATCGTAGTTAGCAGGCAGAAAACCGCTGCCTGTACAATTGCCGTCAATACCGCCATTAGCATATTGAAAAACAATAATGGTAACCCTTTGATCCCGAATCCTGAAAGTAAGCCGATTAATACTTCATCCCCCCAGATATTCCCGCGTAAACGCAAAGATAAGCTTAAAGGACGAATTAATTCTGTAATCACATGCAGGAATAACATGAACAGCGGCATAATAATGGTAAAAGCCAACACCCCCCGCGGCTTGCCTGCCAAGTGATCCAAATAACCCAAAAACCCCAGTTCCTTTATTGCGGTATATTGCACGTAAAAGAATACACACAAAGCCAAAGCTAAAGTAGTGGACCAGCTGGCGGTAGGGGCCTTCATAAACGGAATTAAGCCCGAAAGATTCATACAAAGAATATAGATAAATAAAGTCCCGATAAAAGGAGTAAATCTCCTTCCCTTAGGACCCATAATACCGCAAACAAAATCATCCAGACCTGCGGCTATCATTTCAAAAGCAGCCTGGAGCCGGCCGGGAATCAGGCTTTTTCTTCTACATGCAAAATATGCGAGTATCCCCAATATCAAAACAATAGCCAGGGAAAAACTCACATGCTCCCAAAGATAGATAAATTTTAAAAACGGATTTAGGGGAAATTTATCCGCCAGGATAGAAAAGATATCCGGCAACTCCGGAACAAAAGTATTCTGGCTCATTTTTTATTCATTTTGGCTAAAATCCTCAAGATCTTAACCATCTCCATTACCCCTGCCGCAAAACCAAAAGCGGCACTAACCAATACTACGTAAACAGGCAGATTAAATTTATTTTTCAAGAAAATGCCAGCGAAATAACCTGAGAGGGCTCCGGCTGCCAGCATAAAAGGGACCAAAGAAACAAAACCTACGGTTTTTACCCCTTTATAGAAATCTTCTTTCTGCATGAGGCTTAAATAAAAAAATTGACGCCTTCTATCCAATATTGGACTTAAGACGTCTGTTATCTTAATAACTGCTTTACCCCTTTGCAAGCGAAAGTTATCATATCATAAATCAGGCGTTTGTCAATTATTCTTTAAGAAAACCTTACCTGATTTTAGATAAAATTTTTTAAGGCTTCCCTTATTTCTTTGCAAGCTGCCTGGGTTGAATTTTGCATCCCGTCTGAAAGCCTTCCGCAGAATTCCGTAGATCCGGGCTGCATCCCGATAAGTATAGTTTCACAACCGATAGACTTATGCAGATAATCCCTGAGGATCCCAATCGGAACCCTATGCGTGGAAAAAGATACCCCTGCTTCTTCGCAAATATCCACTACTCTTAAGGCGCCGGTTTTTAGATGAAAATCTACCGCATCAATAACAATAAGATGCGTGGGCTTGAACTTCTTTATCTGTCCGGTTAAATTCTCCGGGGCAGTCTCACCCAAAAAAACTTTCAGCAGGCTATTTCTTTTCTTATCTTTAATAAATGCCTTAAGCCCTTTGGCGATAATTAACCCTGCGGCGTCATCGGATCTTAGCTGTGAGCCGATACCCAGGACAGCAACCCTCTGCGCATTCCTTAGCCTATCCTTTAGGATTTTCTGTATTCCCGGCATTTAAAATTACCTTTAATTGAGCAGGATCTAACTTTGCGAGTTCAAATTCAGCGGTAATTTCAAGCGCTTTTTTCAAACAAGAATCCACGCATTGCCCGCAATAAATACATTTTGCTAAGTTTATTTCCGCTTCAAACTGTTTTTCGCCGATCTTCCTGATCTCTATTGCCCCTGAGGGACAGTCGCGCATACACATCTTGCAGCCAATACACATAAGCGCATTAAACTTTAGTTTTCCGCGGAATCCTTCAGGCATCCCCGATTTTTGAGCGGGATAATTTAGCGTTGCTGGTTTTTTAAAAAGTGATTGTATAAGAAGTCTGGCTATCTTTCCCGGTCTACTCATCTTGGCAGTACCACCTTTAAAGTAAGATTAAATAAAACCTGCAGGAACGCTAAAGGAGCAAGGTATTTCCAACACAAGTTAATCATCTGATCCAGACGCAGACGTGCAAATAACGCACGCAGGAATGAAATTGCCGCGATAATAAAAAAGACCTGAATCAAGTAGCACAAAAATACAGCCGCAGGCGGAAGGTTAAGCCCGAATGGCAAAAATACCGCCGCAAGCAAAGAAGCCCCCACTACCGTTTCGATATTAAAAGACATGCGGATAAACGCCAGAAGCCTTCCGTTATATTCAGTAAAACTTCCTGCTACTATTTCGGTTTCGGCCTCCGGTATATCAAAAGGCACCTTCTCAAGTTTACCCAGGAGGCAAATCAAAGAAACCACAAATCCGATAATGTTACAAAACCAATAACCAATATGCTGGCTATAGAATCTGGCCATTCCGCTCAACGACCAGGTATCAGCAAGCATCGCCGAAGCAAGGATGCATAAGAACAAGGGAACTTCATAAGCGAATAATTGCGTCAGGGAACGCACAGCTCCAATCATTGAATAAACGCTCCTCGAATACCATCCTCCCAGAAAATAAGCAAACGTGGGAATGGTTAAAAGATACAAAACAACGATTACATCACCGTTAAAAGAGAACACTGCCTGCTCTCCCCATATGGGTATGTAAAGGATAGCCACAGACGAAGCAGCAAGCGCAAATACCGGCATCAGCTTAAAAACCTTAACGTCTGCTTCTTCGGGGATTATCTCTTCTTTGGCTACCAATTTAATAAAATCCGCCAGCGGCTGAAACCACGGAGGGCCGATTCTATTTTGAAACCGGGCATAAAGCTTTCTGTCCACATACTCGGCAAGGAACCCAAAAACAAAAAGGAATAATAGCCCCGGGAAAATCAAAATATGGAAAAATGCTTTAAGCATGCTGAAATAATTTGGTTAATTTCTTGTTTAAAGATGTAAAATCGACTCCCCTGTTTTTATACCACTCTACACCCTTGAGCCTGACGGTTTCCCAGGCTACCGTATTTTTTTTCTCACTCTCTGCGTCCCTGAGAGCTACCAACCTATCCGTGCAGGAAAAACACGGGTCAATCGCCGCTATAACAATAGGCATATCCGCCAAATACCTGTCTTCAAGCATCTTGGAAACTGACTGAATATTGGCCAAGGTAGGCGCCCTTACCTTTACCCTATCGGGCTTTTCCGTGCCGTTGGAACGGACATAATGAAGATCTTCCCCCCGGGGAGCTTCATAACGACTTACTACTTCCCCCGCCGGTATCTTGCGTGGCGGCTTTACTAAAATAGGCCCCTCAGGAATTTTACGCATAACCTGACGCACTAAGTTGAAAGACTCCATCAATTCTCCCAAGCGTACCAGCGTACGGCCATAAACATCACAACTATTAACGCTAATCACCTTAAAATCCAGTTCGGCATATGCCGCATAGGGATCGTCTTTTCGTACATCCCGCTCTATGCCTGAGGCTCGCGCGGTAGGACCAACCGCATCTAATTTTTCTGCATCTTCATGAGATAATATCCCTACCCCCTGCAAACGTTTAATCAAGGTCGTTTCACCCTTGGCTAGATCAATATAGTATTTAGTCCTATCTTCTAATATGTCCATAGCCCCCAGGATCTCTTCTTTTTGTTTAGAGTTGATATCGCGTCTTACCCCTCCTATAGTATTAATACCGTAATTTACCCTGTTTCCGGTAAGCGCTGCCAAAAGATCCATTACCACTTCACGGTCGCGCCAAGTATACATAAGCAACGTATCAAAACCGATCTCATGTCCGGCTACACCCAACCACAAAAGATGGCTGTGCATACGTTCTAATTCAGCAATGAGCGTACGGATATATTTAGCGCGGGCGGGAACTTCAAGACCGGCAATCTCTTCCACTGCCTGCACAAAACAAGTGGAGTGGGAATGCGAGCAAATACCGCAAATCCGCTCAATAAGGTATAACCCTTGAGTATATGTCCTTTCTTCGCATGCCTTTTCTATGCCACGGTGGTTGTAACCTAATCTTACACTGGATGCGGTTATCTTCTCTCCTCGCAGACTGATCAAAAAACTCTCCGGTTCTTTCAATGCCGGATGCTGAGGTCCGATTGGAATCTTTACATCTCCAGATTCATGCATTTTTCGCCTCCTTACCCGGAAAGGGCGTCCCGCTATTGCCTTTCCAATCTTTACGTAATGGATATTCCCCTTTTGGCCAATCATCAGTCAAGGGATACCTGTGCCCCGGAGCAAGACCGTTTACTTTAATCCCCAACAAATCCATAAGCTCTCTTTCATATATATCCGCGCTGGGACAATATGAAGTAACAGTATTTACCTCAGGATTTCCTTTATTTAACATAACACTCAAATTCAACAATACCCTGCCTTCTTTATTGAGATGATAGATAACTTCAAAAACTCCATCCCCTCTGTCCAGACCGGTTATTGCGGAAAGCGCCAAAAAACCCATTTTTTTTACCGCATAAGCAAATACTGTATTAAATTCACCTAAAGGAACCTGGGCAAATATGCGGCCTTTCCGCTTAATATTTACCAAGTCTTTCAAATAGGAAAATTTATCTTCCAGTTCTTGTTTAATCTTTTCTTCGTTCATTTTTTGTCTCCTTCACTTCCAGGCTTTGTAAAAGTTTTACCACGCCATCAATTATGGCTTTGGGGCTGGCCGGACAACCCGGGATATAAGCTGACACGGGCAAAACCGAATTTATCCCTCCGCATACGTTATAACAACCATTAAAAACTCCCCCGCTACAGGCACAAGTACCTATTGCAACTACAAATTTAGGCTCGGGCATCTGCTCATATATACGCAGTAAGCGGCTTTCTATCTGTTTAGTTACCGGCCCAGAACATAAAAGTATGTCCGCATGGCGCGGAGTCGCTTTGAGCACCACGCCGAAACGTTCCAGGTCGTAACGCGGAGTAAGCGCGGCAATAATTTCTATGTCACAGGCATTACAAGCACCTGTATTAAAATGCAAGACCCAAGGTGATTTAAGGCGCGACCAATTGATTATTTTTGAGATTATCCCCATAGTTATTTCCTTAGCAGGATTAAAAGCCCGATTATTGCGGCAGCTACGTAAACAACAGCAATAGCGAATATCTCAACTGTCTCCGCTGGAACCGTAGCAATAATCAAAGCAACTACATGTAAAATAGTAAAGAAAAAAGCAAAAGGGAAGAATTGGCTATAATCCGGCTGGATAAAATGCCCCTTAAAATCCTCTCCGCATGCGTATGCCTTTCTTGTTCCTGATGATTGTTCCTTTTTGCGGAATGCGTTGCGTGAACAAAAAACAAATAAGATAAGCATAACCGAAAACACTATTATAAAAACTACCGGCGGAGAAAATAAAATTATATCCGACATTTTTATCCTCTTAAATTACTCAGGCGTCTGGGGTCAATAGTTTTATTATATTTAAAAGCCCATAACACAACACCTCCTGCAACAACCATAATCACAATTTCAATAACAATTAAGGTAAGCACGATTGCCTGAGCCAACGCGACCCTGTCACAGATATAACCTGCCAATATGATTAACAATGTTACTGCTTTTATTAAAATCTCCAGTCCAATTAAAGCGCGGATCAAATTAAAACTGATTAAAACACAATAAATTCCGGCAATAAATAACAGGACGATGAAAATAATAAAATACCTGAATAGCTCAAAAGTATCCGGGTTCATTTATTCGGCTCCTTAAAAAAGACAACTACCCCAAAAACTCCGGCAATTATAATAATCGCCTGCCCTAATAAATCCAAATGCCGCAAGCTCCAAAGGACTACGCGTGCGTCCGTCACTTGCGCAGGTTGAGGCAGGTCGAATTGCGGAATCTTTAAATATCGCAGCAATAACAACCCTGCAATAATGATAATAAAAGGTAAATACAGGAATCTCAGCAACCTCTCTTTTCTGCGTATAATAAGTCTTTCCTTGCTTATGCGCTGAGTAAAGCTTACCGTAGTAATGAAAATAACTGAAATAAGCCCGGAACAAACAGAAAGCTCAAAAACCGCAGCCAGCGGAGAATTAAGCCGGTACATGATCACAGCCAGTATCGCGCTGGTTAATGCCAAACCCACGACAGAGCGAACGAGCCTTACAGTCATTACTGTCCAGGTCGCAGATAAAAGTAACGCTGATAATAGTATTAAATCAAGTATCATTCTAATGCAAGAACCCCTTTAATTGAAAAATTTGGCTGTTTAAAATAAAAGGAAACCCTAAACCCACTCCGATAGTGATAGCAGCAAGCAATATCTCGCAAAACTTTAGGCTAAAAGGAACTCCCCCCTTATCTCCAGGAGCTGCTTCTGTTTTAATGAAAAAAACATTGCGTTCCATAAAAAGAAAATATGCCAAGGTCAACACGCTGGCTAATAAAGCAATCCAGCCATAAGTAAATCTCTGTGCATTAAAAAGAGCGATTATAATAATTAGCTTGCTCCAAAAACCAGAAAGCGGCGGGATACCTGCAGTTGAAAGCAAGCCCACCAGCCAAGTACCGCTGGTTACCGGCAATTGATTACCCAGGCCGGTAATGATTGACATATCGGTAGAACCGAATTTCTTTTCCAATGATGCAGCATTAACAAAAAGAAGGGATTTAAATATTGCATGGTTAAAGAAATGTAATACCGCCCCTAAAATTGCCAAAGGAGTTGCACAACCTATGGCCAGCACAATATAACCTACCTGGCTTATACTGGAATATGAAAGCATGCGCTTAATATTATTCTGCCTGAATGCGGCCAGTGCCGCAAAGACAATAGAGATTATCCCAATTAACATAATTAGATTATGAAAAGAATCCTTTAAAACAAAAACCGAGCTGAATAGACGCATTAACACATAAACACCGGTTATTTTAGTAGCAATCCCGGCTAAAAGCACAGAAACTGCAGATTGCGCTTCAGAATAAGCATCCGGCACCCAGCCGTGAAAAGGCACTACCCCGCATTTAATAAACAGGCCGCATAGAAATAAAGCGACAGCAAAATTAAGCAAAATAATATTGGAATTTACTAAAAATGCATTATGGATTCCTGCAAACGAAATCTCCCCGGCAGCGAGAATGAAGAAAGCAATGGAAGTTAAAATGAAAATACTGGCAAACATTGATAAAACCAGGTATTTGAAAGTCCCTTCTATTGCAAATCGATTCTTCTCTATGGCCATAAGTACGAATACTGCTACGGCGGTAATTTCAACGAAAACATATAAAGAGAAAATATCGGCAGCCAATACCGTAGCATTCATGCCGATAAAAGAAACCAAAAGCAGATTAATGAAATTAAAACTGCGTCTTTCTGTAGTAATTGTGCTTTTTGCCACTAAAAGCGAGACAAACACCACTATCCCGATAGTAAAAAGCATAATAAGGGCCAATGGATCCAGCCATAATTTAAATATTAAAAACCGGCTTAATGCTGCAGGATAATTACTCCAGGCAAACCATGGATGGATTAAAACCAACAGCGGCTGGGTTAAAAACAGAGCTGCGCTTAACCAAAAGGCAACAGGCGCTTTTAAGAATTTGAAAGGCAGATTTAAAATCAGCAATAAAATAAACGGCACTAAAATAAATAACGCAGCCATAAAAACCTTTCCCCCTTTACTACCTTAAAACAAATAAAATTACCAAAAATGCCCCGGCTAATGACCAAATAACATAAATTATGTAATAGCCTGCCTGTATTTTATGAATCGTCCTGGACAATGCGAAAGTTAAATTAGTTACTAGTGATCCATATACCCAGTCTATGCCTCTGTCTATGCGCCAGAATATTTTCGCAATTTTATCAATTAACTTGATCCCCATCTCATAAGGATCAAAATATTTCTTTTCAGCCCAAAGGTAAATAATTGAAAGCACCGGTGCCCGATGTATATGCTCTGCCGCTTTAATAGCCCCACCGTTAATTCTTACCGCGATAAAATGGTGCAGGAATGCCGCCAATAAAACAATTATGGTAACTATTACTAACATAAAATTATCCGGCATTCCGGAAAAATCATGCCCATGCGCACCGGCCCCTAAAATAGGCTGGATAAAATTATTTATAGGTAAGCGGTTAAATACGCCAAAAATAACACAGGTAAGCGCAAGGATAACCATGGGAATAAGCATAAGGACCGGCGCTTCCTTATATTTCTGGCCAGCCTTGCCTAAAAACGCAGTGTGGCCTAATTTTAAAAAAGAAGCGGCGGTAAAAAATGAACCGAGGATAGCGGCCAAATAAAATACCTTACCCCTCTCTAAAGCAGCATCATATATTAATTCTTTGGAGAAAAAACCGTTAAATGGCCAAACCCCTGATATGGATGCTGCCGTAATCAAAAAACAAATAAATGTTACCGGCATGCTCGAACTCAATCCTCCCAATTTTGCTAAATCCGTAGTACCGGTTTGCTTTTCAACTGAGCCGCCCGTAAGAAACAAACCGCATTTATATAAAGCATGGTTAATCATGTGAAAAATTCCACCGATTATCCCGGCGGGCAGGCATGTGCCTATTCCTAAAATCATATACCCTACCTGGCTGATGGCATGATAGGAAAGAAGTTTTTTGTAATCTTTTTGTATCAAGGCCATCATTACCGCAATTAAAATAGTCAAGGCACCGATAATCATAAGCAGGCTGCTAAGCATGGAATTTGTGTTCAGCTTAAATATATCTAAAGTAATCCTGGCAAGAAAATATATCCCTAAAAGTTTTTCAATCGCAGCCGGGAAAAACGCCATGAAAGGAAGCGGCGCTGCTTCTGCGGCATCGGGGATCCAGGTGTGGAAAGGAATGGAGCCGGCCTTTGAAATTGCGCCAGCTGCCAAAAGTATAAAAGCAAGACTGCCAAGCGGATTCAGGGAAAGGCTTATATCGCTAATGATCAAAGTTTTAGCAAGGTATCCGGTTAAGATTACCCCTGCCATCATGCATAGGTCAGCAGCACCGGAAATAATCAAAGCCTTGGTTGCGGTTTTAAATGCCTGCCTGCCCCCTATGGCAATCATTCCATATTGAGTCAGCAGCAGGGCCTCCCAAAAGAAAAGCAAAACTACAAGGTTATTCGCAAGCACTGCGCCGTTGACAAATGATATCGATATTAAAAGATAGGTATAAAATTGCCTCTGGCTGTCTTTGCCTTTTAGGAAATTTAACGAATACAGGCTGATGAGCAAACCAAAGAAAGAAGCCGCTAAAATAATAAAGCCGCTAAAATGATTTAGCCTCAGAGAAAAATCTATCCCAAACCCGGCCCAGGGAAGAACAAAGATTGATTCTTTCTTAAACAAATAAACCGCAAATAAGAAATTAGCTAAACTGGCAGCAACGGCGCAAACCCCTCTCCAGCCTCTAGGCAATATAAGGCTAAGGACGCCAGAAATTAAAGGTAAAACTATAAGTAATAATAAAAAGGTCTCAATCATCTTAAGCTAAATAACTGTTGGGTAATTGTTTGAACTATTTCATTAGGGTATTTAATAAAGATTCCTCCGGCTAAAGACAGGGCTGCGAATAGAGCCACGCATAACAACATAAGAAAAGAGCCTTCCCTGGCAGAGTTTTTTATTTCTCCCAAAAATACCATATTGAATACCCGGAAAAGATACAAAATAGTCAACAACGCACCAAATAAAAAAACAGCGGAAATTATTAAATGCCCGTTTTCCAGCGCACCGGAGATAACCATATATTTGCTGAAAAATCCGCCAAATGGCGGGATACTCATCACTGAAAAAGCACAAAATAGAAATGATAAGGCGGTAACAGGCATAGTTTGTATAAGTCCCCCTAATTGCCTGATATCTTTTGTCTTGGCATTTTGTTCCACAATGCCTGCACATAAAAAAAGCCCGGCTTTTGCCAGACCATGCATTAATATAAACAAAAGCGCCCCGGCTGTGCCTACCGGGTTCCCCACGGAAAACCCCAAAAATATAAAACCAATCTGGCTTATCGTGGAATAGGCGATAATCCTTTTTAAATCCGTTTCCATTAAAGCTGCGCCTGCAGAAATCAGGGCGCTTACCCCGGCGATAGAAGGAATAACGGTCTGCCAAAATACAGCAAGCGGGATAGTCGCCACAAAAATCCTGGCGAATACATACACGCCGATTTTAACCAAAACAGCCGCATGCAGCAGAGCCGTAACCGGAGAAGGCGCAACGCCAGCATCAGGAAGCCAGGTATGAAAAGGCAAGGTTGCAGATTTAGAAAATATGCCCGCCAGTATCAAGGCTATGGTTAAATTGGATATTGGATGCAGTTTAACAGCTTCCTTTATGGTAAATAAATCAAATGAACCTGTCTCTTGATAAATCCTGATAAAACCTAACAGCATAAGCAGGGAACCGAAAACCGTCATTAAGAATGCCTTATCCGCGCGCAAGATATGCTCTTTCTTCCTGAAGAAACCGATAAGCCGCCAGCTGGTTACAGCAGTAATCTCCCAAAAGACATAGAGCAATATCAAATTAGCGGAGAAAACCAGGCCCATCATCGCGCCAAGAAACAAAACCACCATAGAATAATATTCATTCTGATTCTCATAGTGTTTTATATAATCGAAGGAATACAACACAATCAGCGCGCTTATGAAAGAAGCAACTATCGCCATGTATACTGCCAAGCTGTCCGCGGAAAGAAAAAAATTAAACCCCAGGGGAAAACCTTTGAAGATTGAGATTGTATGATTTTTGAGCGCTAACGGCAAAAGGAGAAAAGAAAGCACAAAAGATAAAGTGATGACCGCAAATGAAAACCCGTTTCTAAGAAATGCGGAAATCCTGCTTATAAAAGGCAAAACAAGCGCGCTAATGACAGGAATAAAGATAATTAATAATAATACTAATTCATTTTTCATTTTATGATCAGCTAATAAACAAAAATCCAAAGAACGCATTCTCTGGAGAGTTCTCTTGAAAACTGGCCTACGAGGTTAGCTGCCGGGCTAAGGGCTTGAGCAACCCTAATCTACTTCCTTGTAGAGAGTTGTAGAATTCGCCCCACACAACACATTGGGTCCCCCGTTTTCTTCCTGTTTTAAATAAATATATGGCTGGGAAGAAACTCGACTATTTTTAGAATTATAAATCTAATTTTAGTTAAGTCAAGAGAAAAGTGGCTTTGACGCAAGGGATATTAAAGAAGGTATCATTCTGTTTTAGTGGCGATATTCAAGTTCTTTATACCCAGCTCATTCAGGATATCCAGCAGGCTGACAATATCCTTAAACCTGACCATTTTATCCGAAAACAAAATCACCTCTAAACCCGGATTAACCTGATGAAGTTTAGTAATTTCCGATTTAAGTACTTTTCTCGAAATAAGCTTATTATCAAGATACACCATGCCCTCATTAGTTACCATAATACTAATTTGTCTGGCATCCTCGGTTGGTTTGCCGGTTGCGGAACTCGGAAGGTTAACCCGGATATTCGACTGAAGAATTAAAGGCGTAGTAACCATGAAAATGATTAAGAGCACCAGGATAACATCGGTAAAAGGAGTGATATTTATTTCAGCAATTAGCTTTTGTTTCCTGCTAAAAGTCATCATTTCTTTATCGCGCTGATCAAATCCATGGTTTCGGAGGCAGCTAATTCCATATCTTTAATAAAATCATCTATTTTCTTCATAAAATAATTATAGGCAACTACCGCAGGCACAGCCACGCAAAGCCCCGCGGCAGTACAAGCCAAGGCTTCGGATATACCGCTGATAACCACGCTTATCCCGCCGGAACCGCTTACCGAAATATCATGGAAAGCCCGGATTATCCCTAAAACCGTGCCGAAAAGACCCACGTAAACCGAAACGCTGCCGATGGTTCCGATTATCGAAGTAAAACGCTCAAGAACAACTGTTTCAATAATAACCTGGCGTTCCATATTATTAGAGATCTCTTTCTCGCTGCAATCAAAAAAGCTTAAACCCGCATAGACTACCTGTGAAAAAGGAGCATTGCTATCTTTACATATTTTCATTGCCGGGTTTACCCCGCCCTTCTTAAGCTCATGGCGAACCTTCAGCATGAGGTCTTTACGCTTCAACTTTGATTTAGCATAATAAAAAATAGCTCTTTCCAGGATAATCGCAACGGATACCACTGATACGGCTAAAAGTATGATCATGGTAACGCCGCCCGCCTTAACAAGCTGCAAAATATTCATAATTCCTCCGGATTCATAAGAAGTATTTACCCTTCTACCTATTTAAAATAAATTAGCGGGTGGCTTGGACTGGATTCGAGCCGCGGTGTGCGGCGAGAAACAGCCCAAGCCAGGACCCGCTAAATACTATTTTATAAACAACATCTCCCTGTACTTGGGCAGGTCCCAGGAGTCATCAGGGACTACACACTCAAGCTGGTCAACATGCCTGCGGATATGTTCCATTAAGGGCTTAAGCTGGCTGAAGTAAAGCTTGGC
>JBAZUE010000002.1:0-113887 GCA_041661605.1 Candidatus Omnitrophota bacterium
CTGCGCGTAGTCCTATCTCAAGGAGGATACAAGACAAAAATAACCCAAACATAATAAGAATAATTTTGGTCTTTAAGTTTATCTTAGATTTTACTTGGGTGTTATTCCTTTGCATGAGCTTAAATTATTTGTAACTCCATTCAGTATCCAGGTATTCATTTAACTTGTTATAACGAGAGAGCGCCCTTTAAAATTTTTTGATTCTGCTAAATAATGATTAACAGGATTACAATAGTCATAAGGCCGAACTTCTATCAAATGGTTAATGCTATAGTAAGCTTCTCTTAATTCATTTTCAGGAAGTTTTGTAAAATTCAAGATTTCATCATCTTCAACAGACTGTTCCCTCGCTAAAAAATATAAATGCTTCAATTCGTCTTTGATAATACCCTTTTTAATGGCATCATAATAAAGTGGCGTTCCCGGAATCGCAGACATATATTTGACACGCGTTATTTCCTTGAATTTTTTACAAAACTCAATCGTCCTTCTAAGGCTTGCTTTTGTTTCTCCGGGTCCCCCGATAATAAAGAGTCCCCCTACCTTGATACCTGCCTTTCTTGTAAGAGTAATCGCTTTAATAATTTGCTCTTTTGACACGCTTTTTCTAAAATAATCCAGGACTTTTTTCGTAATGGATTCAAATCCGTACATCACGATATCGCATCCGCGTTCCCGCATAGCCTTAAGCACTTTTAAATCTAATCCGTCTACCCTGGTAAAACAACTCCAGCGAAAGTCTATGCCTTTAAAAGCTTTATCCATAAGTCCATGAACCCGCTTTTTAGAGTCTATAAATGTGAGATCGCTCCACCAGGCAAAACGATATCTGTACTTTTTTAAATAGAGCAATTCCTTTCTAACCCTTTGCAGAGACTTGTAGCGCAATAATGGCATTGCCCTAAAACAAAAGGTACAGTGGCCTGGGCAGCCGCGGCTGGAGGTCATATAAATTTCCGGAGAGACACCTGATTTCTGAATATGCGGCCAAACAGAAAAATCCTGAAAAGGCACAGCATCCAGATTGTTCATTTGGATTCGTCTGGGATTTAATACGGGGTTAAAATCGCAATCCTTCCAGGCAAGCCCGCGTATCTGCTTTACATCCAAACACCTCTTATTGTTTAGAATAAAATCAAATAATTCTATTATTGTCAGTTCTCCCTCTCCGATTACCGCATAATCTGCCAAGGTATTTTGCATGATTAAACGAGGCACAGATGTTACTAAGGGACCGCCAAGAATTACCAGCCTCTTATTGTCTTCTTCTTTGGCAATTTCTACTGCTCTTTTTATATAAGGAAAACTGTCTTCATACGTAGCAACCGCCACAATATCTAAATTCTTTAGTGGCCCTGCGGCTAAGGCTTCGGGGTCAAAATTATCCCTCTGATCCAAAAGCACTACATCCAAACCAAGCCCTTTTAATACCGCGGCAATAACGGATGGTCCTTCGAAAGGAGCCCGATGCACAAATTCCCAGCCATTGGGAACGACAAAGCAGGAAGGAGGGACTATGATGCCAACTTTTATATTGTGTATTTTCTTAAAGTCTTGAGCCAGCGCTATTCTATGCAGCCTGGCGTAGGTAGGCGTATTATCCGGATAAACATTCATATTTTACTGAATGCTGTCTTTAAAACAACCCAATTCCAATCTTCAAAGACTTCTTTCCCGCTGACTTCGACATTGTGCAAGTTTTTGTAAGGCTCCGGGGCATATCTTACCGCTGCGATAACTTTTTCTCTGGTCTCCTGCGTCAGTTCCGGGGCATATTTCATCCACCTTGTCACAGACTCTCTTACCCTTAAGTTTCTGATTTCGATGATTGAGAATCGTGCTTTTTTCAATGCCCGCATTAAATCTTTAACAGTATAAAACTTCTTTAAAAGCGGCTGTTTTATCCGGTGTATTTCGTACAGCCATCTGCTATCTTTTTCAGAGAATGGAACTGTTAGGCTCAAAACGAACACCCCCTGCGGCACCAACACTCTTGCAATTTCCCGTAATACTTCTTGGATATTTAAGAAATGAAATGCCTGACGGCAGGTAACTAAAGCAAACCGGTTGGATTCAAAAGGGATTTTCTCGGCCCTGCCCCGTAAAACAGTAAAATATTTTGAAGAGGCTTCAACCATATCACTACATATATCCAGTCCTTTAACTTGCCATCCGACAGCTTTTAGGGCACGCCCCACCCGCCCTGTTCCGCAACATAATTCCAGAGCTTCGCCATTGGGCTCTCCCGCTAAATCAGTATGAGCGCGGATTAAAGCATTATCCGTAATCCAATTAGCTGAAATATCAAACTCTGCGCATCGGGCAGAAAATTGCTTCTTTATTTTAATTTCTTCATCCAAGAGGTATTTTTCCATCAAACCTTAATTAAGTATTAAGCCCTTCCTAACAAGCAATGAGGAACGACTGTCATTTTCCGGACTCCGATCTTATCCAATACCTCTTTAACACATTCCTCAACTGTAGAGTATTCCGTATCAACTACGATTTCCGCATCAGAAGGCTCTTCAAAAGGAGCTGATATGCCGGTAAAATCATTGATTTCTCCGGCCCGGGCTTTCTTATACATACCTTTAACATCCCGCTTTTCACAAACTTCCAGCCTGCATTTAACAAACACTAACTTAAAATTACCAATTACCTCTTTAATCATCCTGCGGTATTCTTCACTAGGAGAGACAAAACTTGCGATAACAAAATTTCCGTTGTCATTAAATAATTTAGCTACATGCGCCACTCGCCTTAAATTCTCTTTTCTATCTTCCGGGGAAAACCCTAAATCGGCATTCAGCTTATTACGGATATCATCCGCATCCAAATGGACTGTCTTAAACCCCCGGTTATCCAATTCCTCCTTCAATCGTTTAGCAATAGTTGTCTTCCCTGAACACGGTAATCCGGTCAGCCAAAGAGTTGAACGTAAAAGCCTGATATATTCGGCGACCTCCGGTGGAACATTATCATCCTTACCTAAACGCACATTAGTACCAGAAATCTGCCTTATCTCTATTGGAGGTTCAACAAAATTTACATCATAGCCGACATTACGGCCGATATTAATACTGCTGATGTCAGGGATTACGATCAACTTTACCTTGTCGCCATAAACGCGGCGTATCATTTCAGCACGCTGCCCTGCAGTATAAGGGTTGCTCTCGGAAATTTCCGTATCCCTGATAGCAACACAAGCGTTTTCTCCTTTAGCCAATACTTTATCAATCAAATATTTATGGCCATTGTGAAAAGGCTGCCATCTCCCGATAAATAGAGCAAATTTCTTATGACCATTGTACATACTAAAACCCTCCTTTATGACCCTTCGGTATTATAACATAAATTTATTTAGCCTCTAGACAAAATCCCACATCTTACCAATATCCTGTTTTCCTAATCCTTTCCTGGCCTGCTTTATCTATCTCGGGAGAAAAAAGGTATTCTTTATCCTTATAAGAAGTGAGCGAAGACTCCCAGAGATTTAATTCAATTTCCAGCTTCTTACCAATATCCCGGTTCTGTGAATAAACATCATGCGTTTCTTCAGGGTCTAAGCTAATATGAAAAAGTTTTTTCTCTCTGCCAAAAACTATAAGCAACTTCCATTCTTGAGAACGAATCGATTTAGCTTCCAGCCCTTCTGCAAAGATATATTTATGAAGCGGTGACGAGCAATCCCCGGTAGTCATAAGGCCAATAAAACTCCTGCCTTGAGCCTGGTGCGGCACTTTTATCTCGGTTGTTTCTAAGAGTGTGGGCATTATATCAATGCTCTGGATAAGCTCCTTGATTCTTTTTCCTTCTTTTGTATTTGGCATCTTGATTATTAAAGGAACACGTAGAAGTACATCAAGGGGCCCGAAACCATGGCCAAAGAAACCGTGTTCACCAAAACTTTCACCATGATCTGCCGTAATAATCAATACGGTTTTATCATACAATCCTAACGCTTTTAATTTCATAATGATAGGCTCGATTAACTCCTTATCCACAGCCTGGATACAGGCATCATAAGCGGCAATCCAGGATTTGGTGTCTTTCACTCCTAGATTCTCAATCCAAGAGGTCTGCAAGATACCTCTCATTTCTTCCAGTTTTGCTCTTTTCTCTGCAGCTACCAGCTGTGTTATCTGTTCCGTTTTCCCATCAGCATAGCTACCGTTAAATAGGCTCCTGTGTTCTAAGTATATTTTAGGATCGTCAAAAGGCGGTTTTTGGGATTTGGCAAGTTTAATCAGTTTATGGTAAAAAGACTTATCAACTACACCAAATGATCTCTTGTTAACTTTATCGAAGTTGTTAATAAACAGGTAGTAATCATGCACCCTCCGATCATGCATTGCCAGGAAAAATTTTTCGGCTTTGTTTTTCTGAATCCAGGAAAGTAGCTCATCTCTTCCCTCAAACTGTATACCTAACTCCACCTTGTTTTGAAATCCTCTGCCAAAACCTGCTTTTATGTCCAGGTGCGGCTCTTTTAGATTAGAGAATAATGCTGTCTTGTATCCATAGATGTTAAATATTTCAGGCATTGTCAACACGCGGGCAGAGAGCTTATCCTTACGGACAAAAAGTACTCCGTGCGATGAAGGATAAAGTGAAGTAAAAATTGACATTGTGCTGGCAATAGTATAATCAAACTGGCTGAATACATTATCAAAAATAAATGAATCTTTGGCAACTTTATCAATAGCAGGAGAAGTATGGTTAGCATAACCATAACAACCCAAATGGTCGGGCCTTAGGTCATCAATAATGATTAGAATTACGTTATAGCCTTCTTTGTCCTTCGGATGTGTGGACTCATTAGACTCGGAGACCGTCAAAAATACAAAGCTCAAACAATAAATTGGCAGAAATGTGAATAACAAGAATTTACATAAATATTTCATTTAACCTCTGGATAAAACTCCTGTTGCGCAAGCTATGCCCCCTGCCGCATTGGCCAATTGAGTAGCAGGAACCTCGGCTGCTATCTTTATCCCGGAGTCCTGATAAATCTTCTTTGTATGCGGGCAGCCAGCGGACATTATAATTCTTTTAGGCGCAACCGTTACAAAATTCATAGCGTATTTTGTTTTTACCTCTCTATTTTCAGGGATAGCAATGGTTCTTATTTTGAATCTCTTTAATAAACCGATAATCTTAGGATCTGCCAATTCTGTCCTTACTAAAGCGGTGTCAGAATCAACGAACTGCAAAGCACCCAAAAGATGAAGCACCCCTCCAGGCGCAGGCACAGGCACACATTGAACGCCCTGCCTACTTAATGTATTCTTGATCTCCAGGAATCCTTTTAAATTCGTTCTTCTGCCTACCCCTACCAAAACCGATTCTTCGTTAACCCAAAGAGCGTCGGCGCCTTCGAATGTTGCTATGTCCTGAATAGGCTTAATTATGGAGATTTTTTTATTTTTAAGCGCCCTCTGAGCATATTTAACCTCATCTCTCCTTACTTCAGAAAACATCCTGGATAAAATAGCCCCGCGCGGAGTCATAAAGAAAAGGTCTCTAGCAAACATCAGGTTGAATTTATATCTCTGGTCGGTAGACGCGATTCTATTGGTATTTATAAAATTAACCTCTATTTTAAATTTTTTATACGCTTTAACCAGCTCGCCAAACTCTCTCTTCAGAATATCGTAGTCAATTATTTTTGTATAGAGAATTTTACCTGGTTCATCAATATTCTTAATCTCCGGAACCGGCATACTTAATAATACTGATTTAAGGGGCCGATATTCTGAATTCATATAACATTTCATCAAAACCACTCCCCGAAATTATCCTTATCATACCCTAATTGCAGGCACATTTCTCTTATCTGGCTCATTTGTAAAAGAGGCAATAATTTTTCTTGCCTGTTTTTCCACCTGAATGGCCGCGGTTCTTCGGTTGCCTGTACTACAGGTAAATTTTCAAGCCCTAATTGACCAATACATTGACGGGAAACCCCCATAAAATCCATAATCCTCTCTATTTCCTGAATCCTTGCCCCTAATCCCTTTATAAGATCCTCATACCTGATAAGGCAGCGGTTTTCCCCCCGAATAGCCAGGTATTCTTGTATTGCTTTGTTGGAAGAATACCATTGGAAAGCGCAAACTTCCTCCAAGGGCTTATCAATATAATCTTGCCAGCCGGCAGGCAAATCATAGTTCCACCACCATTTCCCCCATTCGCTTAACTCCGAATAACCGGAAATCTTTAACATTTTAACGCTGTTGCCAGCGGTTGGAATAAAAGATTGGAGGTTATGGGAGAAAAAACCCCTATGCAGCCATCCGTCGCATAAACCATTAATGCAGCCTAAAGGGTTCCTCACAAGCTGGATGGTCTTTATCTGCGCCTCGGGGAAAAAAGATGCAAGAAATTCCATCCGATAAGCATCGATGGATGTTTTCAAAAGCAGAGTATTGCCAAGGATGTCGGCTTCCGTGGCCTTTGCCCTGGGGGAAAGCATAATAAATGGAGGCTCTTCAATTGTTAGCATATTATTGGGAGGACCGGAGGGAATCTCAAGTTCAGGGAACCTGCTTTTAATCATTCGGACCGGCAAATCATAATAGTAAGGATTTATGATTTTGTATCTTTGCATTAAAGAACTAAGCAATTCAAGGTAAAATTCCTCCTTGCAAAAATCCTTGCCGGTGTCTCTGTACGAGGCAAATGCCTCCGTGACCAAATTCTTGAGCGAGTTATAAGAAAAACAAATTTGCGGCCACTGCATAGGTAACCGCAATACGATGTCTTCTATACATTCTTCTGCCAATAAACTATCCTTAAAAATATTATTTTCACCGCCAGCCACAGATAGGTCGCTTATAAAATCACGTGATAGATCCGAGAGGATGCCGGGATTAACTGCCGTATCCTGCGGAATTTCATCAGAAGCAAACCTGCCGAAAGATAGATTGTTTAATTTATAAAAAGGTACGCTCTCGCCGCTTAAAGAATATATGCCGGGAATTTTCCTGAGCGCAGAAAATAGCAAACTTGAGCCTGAACGGGAAGATGAGTTGATTAAGACAACTTTTTTAATTTTACGCAGAGAAGTTTTAAGCCAGGTTTTCTCGGGGAATCTTTTCTCTATTTCTCGGAACGCGCTTTTTCTGAAATCAACTACGCGCCTTAAGCAATCCCGCGGGTTTCCGTAAACTAATGCCATTTTATAGCTCTAGAGATCCGGATAAATTTTAAAAACCAGAATTTTTTCAAACGTAACATATTATTTTTATCGGTTAAAAGATGCTTTCCCTGCACCTTAAGCATTAAGAAAAATTCTTCAATCAGATAAGATATCTTAAACTTAATTCCTTTCGCACGCGCATTTTCTGAAATATAAAAAGGGCGATTCAGGTGATATAAAAAATGATCCAATTCTTCTGAAGCAATATTTTCAAACAAATCAATTTCATCTTTGCTTAATTCTACCTTAAACTTCTCAAAGTTGTTTTTTATAATCGGACGCGCGGTATTTATCCAAGCCGCGCTTATTCTTCCGCTTTTTTGAGCTTCCGGGGTATTGAAAAAATTAAGCATGTTCTCCTGATATGGTTCATCAAGAAAAGAGCATATAGATCTGACTGTTACTTCTGGGTCGTTTAAAAGACTCTCATATTTAAGCAAAAATATATTGTGCCTATCAAGCTTATTCAGCCAATACATGCCTATTTGCTGTTCATTTTTCCATACCCGGGCAGTATAATAAACACAATAACGGTTAAAAATTGATTTCTTGGCCGAGGCGGCAACATCCCTGCCATCCCTAACTATATACAGAAACTTGGCAGACGGATAATATTTAAGAATAGAGGCAACATGATAAATCATAAAAGTGCTCTTGCAGCCCCACCTGCCCTTAAAGGAGCTTTCAAGATACTGCTTATATATGGAAAAGAATATGCTGATTAGATTCCTGTCCACGGCTTCACGAAAAATCCTCTCCGCATTAAGCGTAACTGCCCATGGGTAAGGATGAAGCTCTACCATTTTGACAACATCTTTAACTAATGCTTTAAAATTGGCGTCATTTTTAAGGTCCCCATATAGAAATTCCAGTTTAGAAAAATTCTTCATGATGTGCGGGGGGTGGGGAATGGCTATATTGGAATGGGTATTTAAAATCAACCTGAGCAGGTTTGTTCCTGAGCGCTCTGTGCCGATAATGAAGATGGGATCCATGCGTATTTATCTTTTAGTTAAATATTTTCTCTCTATAAGATATTTTATAATCACGCGCGTGCATTCTTTGGGGGATAATTTTGAAGTGTCTAAAATAACATTTGGGTGCTTCGGAGGTTCATAGGGGATATCGAAACCGATTAAATGCCGGATTTTTCCGGATTTTGCTTTTTTATATAACCCCTTAGGGTCTCTTTGGCTACAGACGGCTAACGGGCAGTTCAGATATATCTCAACAAATTCATCGGGTAAAAACAAGGAACGGACCATTTTCCTGCCTTTATCGATACCCGACATAAACGCACAAATAGTGATTAATCCGGCATCCGTGAACATCCTGGCTATCTGGCCGTTTCTCCTAATATTTTCCAGGCGGTCTTCAGTGGTATAAGCTAATTCTTTATGCAAATGCCGCCTAAGGCTATCCCCGTCAAGCATGTAGGTAAGATAATGCAAGCGATGTAACTTCTTTTCCAGTTTAGAGGCCAAAGTCGTCTTTCCGCACCCGCTGATTCCGGTAAACCAGATAACAAAAGCTTTTTGCTTAAGCAGTTTTTCCCTATCGGGCTTCTTAACGCCAAAAGCTTGTGAATATTTCATCGGTTATCACCTATTTTATATTGTATTTTTTTACAAGATCTTTGCCAAAATACCCGGAAAGCCGATTCCACTCAGACCTAATTATATATTTCTTAAAGATCATCTTGCTATGTTTGTTAAAAATCTTCTCCCCTGCCTTATAGAGCTCAGGCTCTTTATCATATTTATTTATTGTTTTACCTTTATGGGGAAACCTATAGACTGAAAATTTAACCCCCAAAAAGTTTTCCAGTCTTTTTAATTCATTTTTATCTTTACTTATATCTTCTAATGTAGTAAAAAAAATGTTTTTCATGGGGAAAATGCGGCAAATCTGAGGAACGACCGTTGTATGCGCTATTTTTAGCGGATTACGCTCGATAATCGAACATACCTGTTTAAAGTTTAAATTTAATATTTCTTCTTTGTTTATATAATCACGCGCCACAAAAGGCAGAAACTTGCTATAACAGGTCTCCCCCCTTAATGCGACCAAGAAATGGGACTTGATACCTAAATATGGGTTACGAATCACATAAATTAATTTATTTCTTTTAATATCGCCCTTACCCCTATAATGCTCACGGTTAGGTACAATCAGTGATTTATCAATGAGGTATTTTGCTCCGAATAAATCATTTTTCTCCCAGTTGGAATAATAATCTTTCTTTTCGACTCTTTTTCTACAGGAAGCCTTGACAGTTTCGCCTTCCGCAAATCCTTTTTGACTGAGCAAAAAGTGCGTCATCGAGTTGGAGCCATTTTTGCATTGTCCGATAAATAAGATAGGGATTTTCTTAATGTCCATTTTTGACCAATTTTCCCTTGGCTAAATCTTCGGCTGTATTAAAAGATTACTCATTATTTCCCCGGGGAGACAAGATTTTTGGCTGCAAAAACCTAGCTATCTTTTCTGGAAAGTAATTTCTGATTTTGCTGCTTGCTCTTCTTTACCAGCTTTGGTAATTATAGCAAAGTCCATACTTTTAGGCAAGGACATCCACTATAGATTTGCGGTTGATAACTCTCCATACTTTTGGATGTAACTTCTTGTTTCTTCGGGCAATTGCTGGATATCCGCGCCCTGCCCATACCAGCGGACCACATTTGTAATGCCCCAGTTATAGGAAGCGATTAGAGTTTCAATCGATACCGGTATGCGATAAAAATTAAGCATATAGCGTATCCTGCCAAAATACCAGGAAGCAACTTTTTCATTAATTGACGGTTTAAACAAATCTTCCACAGTGTAACTTGCTTGATTCAACTCGTTAAAATCCCTAAGGCATACCTTCGAGATTTGGTAAAGCCCATAGCATTCGGTACGGGAGTTAAAAGCAAGAAAGTTTCCTCCTGATTCGATAATCTTTATAGCCTGCAGGTTTATGGGTACTTCCGAATAAACAAAAGGAGTGTATAAGAAAACCCCCAGAAATGTTCCTAAGACTAAATTACGAACAGGGCCAAAGATGCTCTTTCCTCGGAATCGGCTTAAGTTCCGCATCAGGCCACCCCATAAAATAAAAATGCCCTGGCAGAAGATCTGTCAGGGCATTAAACAAAAAACCCTAAAAGGAGTTTATTAGGGTTTCGTTCCCCTTTTGGCAGCTCCTCTATCCGTATTAGCTCACCGGACAGGTAGCTTTGCGCCCCAGCATTACTACTGGTTTGCCTTTATCAGTTGGTGGTAAACCAAAATGTCAACTTACAATTAAAGTATAATACAATAATTAACAAAATACAAGGAGCTTACCACATATTGTCTTTTACCCACTCGTCTGACTCCATCACAGCCGCCCAATCTTTCTTTGCCCCCTCATTTATCCCTTCCCCTACCGCACATACTCCTTTAGCCAAACCTTTAGCTGTACCCTTAGCTGTTGCACAACCGCAGATAAACAAGAGTGAAGACAAAAACAAGCCCAGAAACAATGAGTTAAATCCCTTAACCATTATTGCTCCTTTCGTTGACAATGAACTTACTTAATCTATTCTTTACTCTTTCCCTGCCTAAATAATATATTATTTCAAACAGCCCGGGGCCGATAGTTTTACCGGTTAAGGCGACTCTAAGCGGATGAATCAATACTTTAGCTTCAATATTAAGTTTGCTTACTAAATCCCGGAAAGCCTTCTCAATGTTTTCAACGCTAAAATTACTTAACTTTTCAAGCTCAGCGGTAAAAAGCCTGAACTCCCCGGATAAATCTTTTGACAAAAACTTCTCCTGCGCAGCCGGGTCAATTTTAATCTCATCCATAAAGAAAAAATCCGCCCAGTCGACAAAATCATTTAAACGTGGCAGCCTTGCCTGAAATAATTTTATCAGTTCCAGAACATATGCCTGGTCAAAATCTCCTTCTTTGACATAGTTCTTCCCAATAAGTAACGGCAGGAGCTCTTCCAGGAGCTTTCGAGGATCCGCGTTTTTCAGGTATTGGTTGTTTATCCAGTCCAGCTTCTTTAAATCAAAGGTAGCCGCGGTCTTATTTACATTCTTTATATCAAATAATCCTATTGCTTCATGCTTATTGATTATTTCGCGGTTTTCTCCGGGCGACCAGCTTAATAACAAAAGATAGTTTATCAAAGCTTCGGGTAAATACCCCATCCTGCGGTAATCGCTGATAGCGGTTGCGCCTGTCCTCTTTGAAAGTCTTCCTCCATCCATACCCATGATCAGAGGAAGATGCGCGAAATTAGGCAGGGAAAATCCCAGCGCCTGATAAAGCATAACCTGCTTAGGGGTATTAGAGATGTGGTCGTCTCCGCGGATAATATGCGTGATATTTGTCTCTGCGTCATCTACCACGCAGGCAAAATTATAAGTAGGGGTGCCGTCGGACTTGATAAGAACCTGATCTTTAATTAAGGCGGCGTCAAATTCAATCTCGCCGCGGATTAAATCGCTTACCCTTATCTTCTGCGCATTTACCTTAAAAATTACCGCTTCCTTACCCTCGGGCGATTTCTCGATATAAGCCTGGCCGCTTTTAAGCAGCTTATCCGCATGCATGCGATAACGCTGGAAACGCTGGCTCTGGTAATAAAGCTCATCCCATTGAAAACCCAGCCATTTAAGACTAAAGAGTATTTCATCAACAAATTCCTGTTTAGAGCGCAATTGATCCGTATCTTCTATCCTTAAGATAAATTTGCCGTTTTGCGACTGCGCAAAAAGCCAGTTAAACAGCGCGGTCCTGCCGCCTCCGATATGTAAATTTCCCGTTGGGCTTGGGGCAAAGCGTACTCTTACCATTTTTTTATTAACTCCATTCCCTTTAAAAAAGCTTTTTTGTTTACTTCCACCAGGTCCTTCCTGTTTTTCGGAGCCATATCTTCAATAGTGGCTAAAATATTCATCTTATCCACTATTGCTGTCTTAGCGATAAAACAACCCAGAGCTATAACATTGGCTACTTTTACATTGCCTAATTCTAAAGCGATATCCGTAAAGGGCAAGCTAAGAGAAAGGGATTTGGCCGTACATTGGACATCAGGACATTCTCCTGCTAAAGAGCTATTTATTATTAACAAACCTTTATCTTTTAACCTGTTCCCGAAACGCGCCAAAGACGGATAATTCATGACAATCAAACTGTCCGCTTCGCTGATAAGCGGAGAGTTTATTTCGGCATCAGATATAGTTACCATACAATGGGCTGTTCCTCCACGCACCTCTGCACCATAAGCAGGCAGCCAGGTAACGAATTTACCTTCCCTCATCGCTGCTTCAGCCAGGAGCTTACCCATGAGCATAATTCCCTGCCCGCCTGAACCGGCTATTATTATCCGCTCTATCATTTAATCCTCCCCAACGGGAATTCTTTAGACATAATGTCTCTTACCCATTCCACAGCCTTGTTAGGAGGCATCTCCCAATACGTGGGGCAAGGAGATAATATTTCCACTAATGAAAATCCTATATTATCAATCTGGTTTTGAAAGGCCTGCTTTATTGCTTTTTGCGCCTTAAGTACTTCTTGCGGAGAATGCAATGAAACCCTCTCTATGTATTTTACTGCCGGTAATTGCGCTAACAACTCGGAAATCTTCAAAGGGTATCCTTCCTTATCAGCGCTTCTACCCCGCGGAGAAGTAGCTGTTTTCTGCCCCAGCAAAGTAGTAGGGGCCATTTGTCCGCCGGTCATACCATAAACGGCATTATTAATGAATATTACGGTCAGGTTTTCTCCCCTATTGGCCGCATGTATAGTTTCGTTTGTGCCTATGGCAGCCAGGTCTCCGTCGCCCTGGTAGGTAAATACAATATTTGCCGGCCTTACCCTTTTTATAGCAGTAGCAACTGCCAGCGCCCTGCCGTGAGCTGCTTCACAGCAATCAAAATTCCAATAGTCGTAAGCAACAACCGCACAGCCAACCGGAGCAACGCCGATTACTTTTTCTCTAATACCCAAATCATCCACAGCCTGCGCTAACAGCCTGTGGGCTATACCATGGCCGCAACCGGGACAATAATGCGTTGATACGTCGCGTAATGATTCTGGACGGCTAAATATCTTTTTCATTTAAGGAAAGAACCTCTTTTATTATCTCTTCTTCCGCAGGCACTCCGCCTCCGGACCTACCCAGGAATTCAACGGGCGAACTGCCGTTAACAGCCAGCCTGACATCCTCAACCATCTGGCCATAAGACATCTCTATTACTAGATACTTGATCTTTGGCCCCAGGTTTTTAGTGAATGCGTTTACAGGAAACGGCCATAGGGCTATCGGACGAAGCAGTCCTGCCTTAATTCCCTTTTCTCTTAATTTATTCATTGCCCCTTTAGCAATGCGGCTCATCGTGCCATAAGCAACCAGGATAACCTGGGCATCATCTAAGAATAATCCCTCGTAATCCTGTTCATTATCCCGGATTTCTTTATATTTTTCCTGCAGGTGTATATTATGTTCCTCTAATTTCCCTTCAGCAAGGCGGAATGATGCCGCTAAATTTGGTTTTCTTCCTTTACATCCTGTCAGCGCCCATTCTTTAACCGGTAACCTGCTTATCTTTCCATTGGTTGCGGGATTCTGGTTATGCACCAATACGGGTTCCATCATCTGGCCTAAAATGCCGTCGCCAAGCAATATTACGGGAATCCGGTATCTATCCGCAAGGTCAAATGCATCCTGCATCAAATTATATGCTTCATTTACCGACGAAGGAGCAAGGACTATGGTCCTGTATTCACCGTTTCCCCCTCCACGGGTTGCCTGGAAATAATCTGTCTGAGCAGGCCAAATATTGCCCAAACCGGGGCCAGCGCGCATAATATTCACAATTACTCCAGGCAGCTCTGCTCCTGCCATATATGAAATCCCTTCTTGTTTTAAGCTTACGCCCGGGCTTGAAGAAGAAGTCATTGCCCTGGCTCCTGCGGCTGAGGCGCCGAAAACCATATTGATCGCTGCTAATTCAGATTCTGCCTGGATAAAAACTCCTCCGGACTCAATCATATGTTTTGCCATATAAGCAATCAATTCGTTCTGGGGAGTAATAGGATAACCGGCATAAAACCTGCAGCCTGCCTGTAGCGCCCCCTCGGCAATTGCTTCATTCCCAGTCATTAAGATTTTCTTCATTTATATACCTCAATACAGCATTCAGGACAGATAATCGCACACATTGAGCATCCGGTGCAGCCAGGGCCTTCTTTTGTCTTCGCAGGATTCAACCCGCGGGAATTTAAATCTTTATCTGCAATAATCAAACCCTTAGGGCAGAATTTTATACAAAGCAGACAGCCTTTACACTTTTCTCTATTTATAATAATCTTGGCCATATCAGTTTGTGCACTTAACGGGAATCTCGGTTTTTATTCTCTCACAAATACCTGCGGCAGTTAAGCCATATTTTTCCAACAACCTGTCCCTCTTGCCGTGCTTTATGAATTCAGAAGGCAGGCCGATTTTTATTACCGGTTTATTTAATGCTTCACTTACGGCGCTGCCGAAACCTCCCGGAATAATTCCTTCCTCAACGGTAAAAATAAATTTAGAATTTTGCGTAGCGGACTTAAATAAATCTATATCTAAAGGACTGATGAAACGGGCGTTAATTAAAGTTCCGTTTAGGCCTTGTTTCTCCAATGACTCTATCGCCCTTAGGCAAGGCAAAACCATGCTTCCGACGGCAATTACAACAAAATCTTTTCCTTCTTTTAATTTCTCCGCTCTTCCCAATTCCAGATTTAAAGGCTCAAAATTAACAGGGATACAAGTTGCTTTAGGATACCTGATGGCTACCGGCTTATTCAAACTAAGCGCGAATGTAAGCATGTTTTCTAACTCCGCTGCGTCCTTAGGCGCCATTAGCGTTAAATTCGGTATATTTCTTAAGAAAGATATATCGAAAATCCCCTGATGGGTTACGCCATCTTCCCCGACTATGCCTGAACGGTCAATAGCGAAAACAACCGGCAGGTTCTGGAGGGCCACCTCTTGGATAATCTGGTCGTAAGCCCTTTGCAGAAACGTAGAATATACCGCAATCACCGGCTTAAATCCTCCGGAGGCAAGGCCGGAGGCAAAACAGACTGCATGAGCCTCGGCAATACCCACATCAAAAAACCTGCCCGGATAATTATCCCTGAACTTATCAAGGCCTGTGCCTTCTGGCATGGCCGCGGTTATCGCCACAATCCTTAAATCATCTTTTGCTAACTGCACTAACTTATCACTGAAAACTTGCGTGTAATTTTTTTGGCCCGGGACTTCTTTCGCCAAAGATTCGCCCGTGGAGATTTTAAATTTTCCGGTACCGTGAAATCTTACGGGTTCGTTCTCTGCTGGAAGGTAACCTTTGCCTTTTTTTGTAATCACATGCAGTATCCTTGGACCTTTTATGCCCAATATATTCTTTAATGTAGGAATGAGGCTGTTTAAATTATGGCCGTCCAGAGGGCCAAAATACCTGAAACCCAATTCCTCGAAGAACATCCCGGGGATAAATAATCCCTTTAAACCTTCCTCAAACTTATTAGCCATTTTCAAAATACGGCCGCCCTTAGGGACACGTGATTGTACAAAACTCTCAAGAGAATTCTTAAAGCGGTTATATAACGGCAGCGATATAACTTTATTCAGATAAGTGCTTAAAGAACCGGAATTAGGGGCGATGCTTAATTCGTTGGTATTTAAAACAATTAAAATGTCTTTTTTAAGGTGTCCGGCGTTATTTAGCCCTTCAAAACACAACCCGCCGCTTAACGAACCATCGCCAATCACAGCCGTTACTTTAAAATATTTACCCGGCCCAAGATTATCCCTGGCAGCAACCAATCCTAAGGCTAATGATACCGCGTTTGAACTATGACCGGTAGTAAAAGGATCATAAACTGACTCATCCTTACAGGGAAATCCGCTCAGCCCCTGATACTGCCTGAGAGTATCAAATCCGGCGTTGCGGCCGGTTAATATCTTATGCGCATAAGCCTGGTGCCCTACGTCAAAAACAATCTTGTCTTGGGGGGCATTCAGGCAATAATGCAGGCAAACAATCAATTCTACTGCTCCCAGACTTGAAGCCAAGTGGCCGCCGGTCTGCGAAACTACCTGGATTAACCTTTCTCTTATCTCCTTGGATAAACAGTTAAGCTCATCTATGCTTAACTGTTTCAGGTCCTGCGGAGAATTTATCTTTTCTAAAAACATCTACTTTTCTTCCTCTTGTGCCGGTTCGTCGAACTTCTCCAAATCAAATTTTCCGTCTTTTTTCATAAGCAATTCGACTTTCCGCTGGGCGTCAGCTAAAGTCTTAGAGCATGACTGAGCCAGCCTAACCCCTTCTTCATATTTCTTAAGAGACTCCCCCAATGTAATCTTGCCGCTGGAAAGTTCTTCAACGATCTTTTGCAATTTTTTCAAATCTTCTTCAAACATCGTTTTTTCCTTCATCACCGATTACCTCCTGCACTAAACTTATGAATGCCCCTTTATGCAAAACTGTTTTCAGCCTATCCCCCGGCTTTATCTGGCCGGCATCCTTAATAATCGTGCCTTGCGGCATAAGCATACTTAAGCTGTAACCCCGCGATAATATGGATAGCGGACTTAATGTCCTTAATCTTTCAATTAATGAACTGCTGCGTTCACCTGCCAACTCTAAAACATGCTGCATATTATAGTTTAAACCGGAAAACAACTCATCCAGGAATTGCTGTTTTTCCAACAGGCGTTCAGCCGGGCTCTTAATCATATGAGTAAGCCCAATGAGCCTGTTTTTTAAACCGTTGACCAGCTCCGTAACCGAAAAATCCAGCTCATGTCTGGCTCCGGCAAGCTCGGCAATCAAGGCATTTTTCTTATCGACTATAATCTTGGCCGCGGCCGTTGGCGTCTCTACAAAAACGTCCGCAGTCAAGTCCGAAATAGTGGTGTTAATCTGGTGCCCCACCGCAGAAATTACCGGCAAGCCCGAATTATAAATTGCCCGCGCTACGATCTCCTCATTAAACGGCCAAAGATCCTCGGTGCTGCCGCCACCACGACTGACAATAATCAAATCTATTTTACCAAAACAGTTCAACTCTTCTACTGCCGCGGCAATTTCGGCGGCCGCCTGATCACCCTGCACGCGCACAGAACGGATAAGCACATCCACTCCAGGAGCCCCTTTCTTGAGGATCTGCAAGATATCACGTACTGCCGCGCCTTTAATAGATGTAACAATACCTACAGAAAAAGGCATCAACGGCAAAGATTTTTTATGCTTTAAATCAAACAGCCCTTCCTGTTCTAATTTTTTCTTCAGTTGCTCAAAAGCCAGCTGCTGGGAACCGATTCCCTTAGGTTCTATCCTTTCAACTATAATCTGATATTGACCGCGCGGTCCATAGACATCTATTTTACCAAAACAAATAACTTTAAGGCCATCTTCAAGTTTAAACTTTAGGCCCTTATTTGCGTAAGCAAACATCGCTGCGGAAATCAGCGCGCCCTGGTCTTTAAGCGAGAAATAAAAATGCCCGCTGGAGGCGGCTTTAAAGTTAGAGACTTCTCCTTCAATCCAAAGCTCACCGAGTTTCTGCTCAAGTAAACCCTTGATCTCCTGGGTGAGCTCGGAAACGGTATAGATATGTTTATGGCTTTGCCTATCTGAAGGCAAACCATTGTTCTCTAACTTACTTATTTTCTGCATTCTTTACCGGTTCCTCAGAAACATTTGCTGCCGGTTTTTCCTCAACAACAGGCAAAGGTTTTTTCTTAAAAACCAACAGCTGCACCGAATAAGGAGTTAATTCCATTGTTTCGGTATGCCCCTGGCTAAAATCCACTTCCTGTTCATCCCCTGGCTTAAATGCGCAATCACGGCTGCAGCTATTATCTACTATATACCTGCTAAGCAGATAAACATCTTTTGAGCCTTTAAAAGAAATCTTTATTTTACGGTTAGTTGTCGAGAATTTCCCGACCAGGTTATTAAGCTCTATGGCATTACTAAGCATGCTTTTGGCTTTAACCGGCAGGCGTAAAGTGGATAAATCCAACTGGCCGGAAAGAATCTTCTCTATCCGGTCGGATTTAACAATATTAATGATATACTTTCTCTCCGCATTGCTTAAATCAACTATGCTCCTTGATAAATAATTCATTGCTGCCTGAGGGTCGATATAGTTATAAACAAGCACCGCCAGGTAATCCTGGCTCCTCGTAGGGATTATCCCTGTAAATTCATCCGTCGAAGGAACCGGCAATAATTCATTGCCCAGAAGATTAAACATACGGAAGGTGTTATAGCTGGCCTTAGCAGCCCCCTTGTAATCAGAGCGATCCTGCCCATCAAAGGAAAAAACCCCGAGATTCCTGCTTACTCCATCCTTATGGTTCCCCCAAAAATCCTCAAGGCAAAAATATGTCTGATAGTCCAGACCGGCATCTTGCATATTTTTAAGGCGCGCAGGTATAAAACTGGCGGTAATATAAGCCTGTTTGCCTCTTTGAGGAGAAATATTGGCGGCAACATCAAAGTTCCACTCGTCTATAATTAAAGGGATGCTGCTTTCAAAATGGAAATAACTTAACCACTCGCGGATCAATTTGATAAAAGGTTTGGCATAAATACTGAGCTGTTTCTCGAGCTGCGGATCCGAAGAATAGGCGTGCCACGAAATAAAATCCAGCGGCAATTTATAACTATTGCAGTATTTTATCAGTTCATAAATCAAGCTTCCTTCGGGAGTAAGAATATCATTGGGCTGGGTATTGGCAAACCAGCAGCTTGTAGACGGCCCGCCTAAAGGTATATGTATCTTGGTCTCCTGCCGCAGCTCTTTTACCGCTTCCCCGACAATACGGTAAAGATTAAGATATTCCGAGCTTTCTCCTAAAAAGAAATCCCCCAGGTCAGGGGCATTCCATACT
The DNA here is from genome assembly GCA_041661605.1 of Candidatus Omnitrophota bacterium. Taxonomy (GTDB): domain Bacteria; phylum Omnitrophota; class Gorgyraeia; order Gygaellales; family Profunditerraquicolaceae; genus UBA6249. Next base: position 19,144 of record JBAZUE010000002.1, read on the forward strand.
TCATACCAAATATTATATTTCTTCTCACAGCTTAACCGGCGGATAATATCTTTAACCAATTGTTTGTATGCCTCCAGGTTATGCACAGCGCTGTTTTTATCAAGAACCTTGCCTACCCCTGAAGGAGTGCCGAAGAGATCCAAAATAATTACCCCTCCGGAATCGCTTATCTCTTTAATCACTTCTTCATAGCTATCTAAAAGCTTGTCCTTGGCATCTTTGTCTTTAGCCAGCTGTTCAATCTCCCAAAGATTATATTGCATTCGGTAAAAGTTAGTAAAGCCTATCTCCGCCTGCCAGGTTTCCAGGATACCCTTAGCGGCCAATGTTTGCGGCCAGCTTACATCATGGTGGATGCCCCTGCCGCTTAAATCAATACTGGGTCTGTATATTTTAGGAAGGGTTATTGCGGGGGAATTTAGATCTATATTAAACTCTAATTCATCGGGAGTTTGAGTAAAACAGTCCCCAAGCCAAGAAAAGATCAGAAAAATCAAGATTAATAAAACCCGATTCAATATAATCGGCTTTCTCTTAAGCATCTAAAAGCTTCTTTTGTATTCTTGTAATGGAGCGTGCCAAACCAGTCTTTTCATCTATCTGGATAAGGGCCCCATGCAATTGGATATTTTCTTCAGCGACGTTAAATTTTACCGGGATAGAGCTTAAAAAACGAGTAAGCACATCTTCCACCTTTCTGCCGATTACAGAATCATACGGCCCGGTCATGCCTACATCAGTTATATAAGCGGTGCCCTTGGGCAGGATCTTTTCGTCGGCAGTCTGGATATGTGTATGCGTGCCCAGAATAGCAGAAACTTTGCCATCCAAATACCAGCCTAAAGCCACCTTCTCCGAAGTAGCCTCTGCGTGTACATCCACAATAATAATTTTTGTTTCTTTAGATAATTCCTCGCAGGCCTTAAATGCGGTTTTAAAAGGGCAATCCAAAGCCTCCATAAAAACGCGGCCATTAACGTTGATTACCCCGACCTTAACTCCATTTGCAGCTTTAAACACATTAGCCCCGCGGCCAGGAGAGCCTTGCGGATAATTCAAGGGCCGCAGGATCCTTTCCTCCTGGTTAATTAACTGAAAAATCTCGCTCTTTTTCCAGATATGGTCTCCGGAGGTTAGCACATCTACTCCCGATGCAAATAACTGAGTGGAAACTTTAGAGGTGATCCCCGATCCGCCGGATGCATTCTCGGCGTTAGCAATCACAAAATCCAATCCCAGCTCAATTTTAAGTCCGGGGAGAAGTTTATCAATTGCTGTTCTGCCCGGAGAACCGACTATATCACCAATAAAAAGTATATTCATCTATTTGGCATATTCTATTGCACGCATTTCACGGATTACTGTGACTTTAATCTGTCCCGGATACTCCATCCCCTCTTCAATCTTTTTGCGTATATCCCTGGACATGGCCACTGCTTCGTTATCGTTTATTTTGTCCGGCTGCACGATTACGCGGATCTCGCGTCCGGCCTGGATAGCAAAAGATTTCTCCACCCCTTTAAATAAATTGGCAATAGACTCAAGTTTATCCAGACGCTTAATATAAGTCTCGAGGGTTTCTCGTCTTGCCCCCGGCCGCGCTGCGCTTATGGCATCGGCGGCTATAGCTAAAACCGCATACAAACTCTGCGGCTGGGCTTCTTCGTGATGCGATGCAATAGAGCCGATTACCTCAACAGACTCATTGTATTTCTTTGCCAGCTCTGCCCCCAGGTTAGCGTGCGTGCCCTCAACCTGATGGTCTACTGCTTTCCCTATGTCATGCAAAAGCCCGATCCTGCGGCCTAATTTAAAATCCAGCCCCAATTCCGAAGCCATTACCCCCAGCAAGTATGAGACCTCCTTGGAATGCTGTAAGGCATTCTGTCCGTAGCTGGTGCGGTACTTAAGCCGGCCGAGAAGCTTGATTATCTCGGGATGTAAACCATTAACTCCGGTATCAAAAGCCGCCCGCTCCCCTTCCTCGCGAATTTTCTCGTCCATCTCTTTTTTGGTCTTTTCAACTATCTCTTCAATGCGGCCGGGATGAATCCTGCCGTCCGAGATTAATTTCTCAAGACTCAGGCGGGCAATCTCACGCCTGACTGCATCAAAACCGGATAAGGTAACCGCCTCCGGGGTATCGTCGATAATTACATCGACTCCGGTAGCCATCTCCAAGGCGCGGATATTCCTTCCTTCGCGGCCGATAACCCTGCCCTTCATTTCATCATTAGGCAAGTTTACCACACTTACGGTTGACTCAACCGTATGCTCCGCGGCGCAGCGTTGAATTGCCAGGCTTACAATTTCACGGGCTTTTTTATCCGCGGTACTGCGCGCCTCTTCTTCCTGACGCCTGATCAATATCGCCTTTTCATTATTCAATTCTTCGTTAAGACGGCTAAGCAGAATCTGCTTTGCCTCTTCGGCAGACAGAGAAGCAATCTTTTGCAGCCTTTCCTTTTCTTCGACAACTAAAGCATGGAGTTGGTTTTCTTTCGTTTTTAACCCGTCTTCCTGTTTCTTAAGGTTGTTATTGCGCAGATCGATCTCTTTTTCTTTTTGTTCCAAGAGATCCAGCCTGCGGTCAATGTTCTCCTCTTTCTGGGTAAGCCTGCGCTCAAGGTTAGTGATCTCCTGTTTACGATCTTTGGTCTCCCGTTCAAAATCCTGACGCATACGGTACAAAAGATCCTTAGCTTCCAGTTCTGCTTCCCGGCGCTTATCCAGTACCTCTTTTTTAGCAAACTCCAGGATATGCTCAGCTTGAGCTTCGGCGCTTTTTAGCTTCTTTTCAGCGATGTGTTTGCGTAAAAAATAACCGGAATATGCGGCAATTAAAGCAATGACTATGAGTATTACAATATTGAGAATCATTTCTGTCCTCCCTTTTGAACTTACTTGTAGAGTCTCTTACAGGAGTTTAGGAAAAGATAACCTTCTTCACGCTTACATCGTGTGCGGTGGTGGGGATTAAGGGTAAGATCTGAAAATCAAAAGCCAGGCCTATGGAAGGCGTATCAGAAAGTTTATTTAAGAAACGGTCATAGCAACCTTTACCGCGGCCCAGGCGGTTACATTTTTTATCAAAGGCTAAGCCGGGAACAATAACCAGATCCAGATCCCCTGGCTCAACATTTGCCTTAGCTACAGGTTCTAATACCCCATAAGGGCCTTTCTTCAGTCTCGCATTATCTTCTAATATGGCTGGCTGCATAGTTTCTCTATCTTTTCTGCAAACTGGCACGCATATAATCTTACCTATTTTTTTAGCTTCCTTAATCATCTCTGCTGTATTTACTTCCCCGCCAAAGGCGATATAAAACATCACTATCTTAGCTTTCCTAAAAACCTTATTCCTTAAAAGTTTATCTTTAATAAACCTACTTTTTCGGGTTCGGTCTTCCTCCTTCTGAGTTTTTAATTTCAAGAGAATTTTACTACGTATTTGGGCTTTTGTCAACATAGCTTAAGGCTATAAACAAGTTTACTCTTCGTGGGCATGCCCCTTTTCTTCAAAGGGCACCGGTTTTGCCTGTTTTGTGTAATAATCTTTTAAGGCTGAACGCAGGGCCTCCTCTGCCAAAACCGAACAGTGCATTTTCACAGGAGGCAGGCCTCCCAAGGCTTCGGCAACCGCACTATTGGTAATAGTCAGGGCCTCGGTAATACTCTTGCCTTTAACCATCTCCGTAACCATGGAACTGGTAGCCACTGCAGCGCCGCATCCAAAAGTTTTAAATTTAACATCAACAATAATCTCATTCTCAATCTTTAGATACATCTTCATCACATCTCCGCAGACAGGATTCCCCACGGTACCGATACCGCTGGCATTAATAATCTCACCGACATTACGCGGGTTGGTGAAATGATCCATAACTTTCTCGCTATAAGGAAGTGGCTCTGCCATTATTTGCTCATTATTAATTTATGCGGCCGGGATGACTTTTTATAGTCCCGTTCTTTATGAATTTGTCTGATCTTATCCAACTCATTCTTCTTTTCCAGCTCCTGATAAATCAAAACCCAGGCGCAATCCTTTTCGTTATCCACTTCGCATTTGCCTTTGTTCATGCCTCCACATGGTCCGTTTAAAAGGCCTTTAGGGCAAAGTGTAACCGGACAAATTCCCGAAGTCTGGCCCAGAACGCACTCTGCACACATGGAACATTTCTCATAAAAATTACCCTGCGCATCCATAACCGCGCCAAAAATAGTGTTGTTGGCCGGTAAGATTGCCTGAGAGAGACGATTATTATCTTTTACTGACTGTACTCCCAATCCGCAGGCCAAAACTACAAGTGCCTCTGATTCACGCAAGGCTTTAATATTTCTGGCTAACTCCGTTTTGATCTGGGCAGCAACACAAGGAGCCCCTGGCATACAAAACCCGGTAACAGTTTTACCTTTGGCCTCAAGCTCAGCTTTCATTTTTAACAACTCCGGCTGGCCGCCGCTCTTACAAGTAGCAGCGCATTCTCCGCAGCCCACCAAAAAGACTTTATTGTATTCTTTCAGGCTAAGTAATAGTTCCTCTAAGGGTTTTTGTTGACTGATAATCATGATAAAATTTTAACACAGTTCTATATCTATCTCAAGTAAAAAGAGAAAGTTTTATCCCTCTTATCCTTGGCGGAAATAATCTTCCATGGTTTCAAAGAAATCTTTATTCCTTGGCTTTTTTTCCCCCAAAATATCTTCCAGCCCTACATCATCTAAACACTCCAATTGACCGCTGCTTTGTACATCCACAAACTTATCAAGCAGTCCGCCTTCCCCTAAGAATCGCGATACCTGGGTAAACACTGAACCCGTTCCATCCATAAAACTTCTTGGTGAGCGGTCAACATGCGGTTTTAGAAAGAATAAATTTACCTTTGCGCGCGTGCTTGCCACATAAAGCAGCCTGCGTTCTTCTTCTATATCCTCTTCGGTCTCAAGAGACAGGTAAGAAGGCAGGTGCCCTTCGGCGACGTAAATTAAAAAAACAGTATGCCACTCCAGGCCCTTTGCTGAGTGTATTGTGGATAGCGTAAGAACGGTATCATCTTTATCGCTATTTCCTGACTCTACTATGCTTCTTTCCGGAGGCTCCAGCGCCATATCTGTCAGAAAATGTTCTACCGAGTCATAGCGCTGGGCAATGCGCAATAGAGAATCCAGGTCGTTTAAGCGTTTATTAAAATCATCGTATTTTATTTTCAAAAGCGGCTGGTAATAATCAAGGAACTTCTCGATGATTTTTGACGGAGGCTGAATACTGCAATCAACTCCTTTTAAAAGTTCAAGCAATTTCATTAAGCTGTCTTTTTTATTCAACGGGGGCTCATCCAAAATATGCCCCTGTGTAACTGCTTCAATAATCTTTTGCGCGGTTTTAGGACCGATCCCGGGAATTAATAAAAGCGCACGCAGCCAGCTAACTTGGTCTTTTATGTTATGGGCAATACGCAAATAAGATAAAAGGTCTTTAATATGGGCGGCCTCAACAAATTTCTGTCCTCCATATTTTACAAAAGGGATGTTCCGGCTGGCCAACTCAATCTCTAAATCATTGGAATGCCATCCTGAGCGGAAAAGTACAGCTATCTCATTTAAGGGCACGCCTTCTTCCCTGAATTCCAATATTTTATCCGCCACAAAAGCTGATTGTGAATTTTCATCCGGGCAATCAATAAAAACCGGGATATTGCCTTCCTTTTTCCTGGTATAAAGATTCTTCTCGAATTTTTCTTTTGCCCGGGCAATAACTGCATTGGTCAAATTTAAAATCGGCTGGGTCGAGCGATAATTCTCTTCTAGAGTAATAATCTTGGTGCCTTTAAAGATTCTAGGAAAATCCATTATATTCTTGAAATTGGCCCCGCGGAATGAATATATACTTTGAGCATCATCACCTACCACCATGATATTGGCATGATCCGCCGCCAAAAGACAGGCGATATGCGCCTGGAGCTTATTTGTATCCTGATATTCATCAACCATAATATATTTATATTTAGCAGCCAAAACCAAGCGCACGTCTTCATGTTTGCTTAACAGGTCCTTCAAGAAAACTAAAAGGTCATCATAATCTAAAAGCGATTTTTGCAGCTTATATCTCTTGTACTCATCGCGTATTTTCTTTACCTGGTCCGTAAACTCAATAAACTGCGGGTATTCATCGTAAAGGACATCTTTAATATCTTCGGATTTATTCACGCTCTTGGAAATTACTTCTAAAATGGCATGTTTGCGCGGAAAACGCTTCTCGGATTTATGAAACCCAAGCTGCGTACGTATCAGATTGACCGCATCCTCAGCATCCGAACGGTCCAGGATGGTAAAATTACTGCTGATCTCCAAAAGCCCGGCGTATTTTCTCAGGATCATATTCGCAAAGGAGTGGAAGGTGCCTCCGGAAACATGTTTGCACCTCTCATCTAAAAGCAGGCTTGCCCGACGCAGCATCTCTTCAGCGGAGCGGCGCGTAAAGGTAAGTAAAAGAATCTGCTCAGGTTTTACCCCTTTCTCAACCAGGTAAGCAACCCGGTGCACTAAAACACGCGTCTTGCCGCTGCCTGCTCCGGCAATTACTAAATGCGGACCGTCAATAGACTCCACTGCTTTTAATTGCGCGCAATTTAATTCTCTGCGATAATCTATTTTTTGCATTTTTGAAGAAAACGCTTTCTAAATATCCTTAAAATAACCTTGATTTTTATCCGGCATGTGGCATGCTTTGATTACTCTTTTTTGTTAACTGAAAGCGGAGGAAAAACGATAGCGCAAGCCATCGAGGATTATCCCCTCCAAAAATGGCCATGGGAACATGGCCCTTTTTGTTTGAAGAATAACTTAGGATTTGGACTTTATATATGCCCGGATGATCTTCTGCTCGGTAATAGGCCGGTCTTCGGCATTAACCGGAGTATTTTCGATTTTCTGCACTACGTCTAAGCCGGAAATCACTTCGCCAAAGATGGTATGGCGCATATTTAACCATGGCGTTTTAGCACAAGTAATAAAAAACTGGCTGCCATTTGTATTCGGACCGGAATTTGCCATGGCCAGAATTCCCGGGCCGTCGAATTTAGCTACGGGGCTTACCTCATCTTCAAAAGGACTGCCCCAGGCTGATTCCCCGCCCATCCCGGTTCCCGTAGGGTCTCCGCCCTGAATCATAAATCCCTTGATCACGCGGTGAAAAATCAAACCGTCATAATAACCTTTGTCTATTAACTTAATAAAATTCTCGCATGCCTTTGGCGCAACATCAGGTTTTAATTTAACCTCTATATCCCCTTGGTTAGTCTCCAAAATTACAGTTGTTCCATCCATAGCCAAGATCCTCCCATAGCAAAACATTAAACAAATAACCGACAGTAAAATAGATATCTTCCTCATGGTTTATTTATCCTCCTCTTTTTGTTTTTGCCTCTCCTGCAGTATCTTCTGGGCGACTTGCCCGGGAACCTGCGTATATTTATCAAATTCCATGGTGGCGTTTGCCCGGCCGCTGGAAAGAGAGCGGAAACTAGTGGCATATCCAAACATCTCTGCCAGAGGAGCCTCAGCTGAAATAATCTTCTGATTTGCCTTAACATCAATATTCAGGATCTTGCCGCGGTGAGAACAGATATAGCCTACACAGCCATTCACATATTCCTCAGGAGTAGAAACCTCCAGTTTCATACTTGGCTCAAGAAAGACCGGGTTTCCTTTCATGAAGGCATCTTTAAATCCAAATATAGCTGCCATCCTAAAGGCAATTTCCGAAGAATCCACTTCATGGAATGATCCATCAACCAATTCTACCTGCACATCTACAACCGGGTATCCTCCGTAAACTCCTTTTTGCATAGCTTCAACCACGCCTTTCTCAACTGCCGGAATAAATGAACGCGGGATTGCACCCCCCTTAATGCTATCTATGAATTTGAAACCCTCCCCGGGGTTATTAGGATAAATTTCTAAAACTACATGCCCGTACTGGCCGCGTCCGCCTGACTGTTTTATATATTTACTCTCCGCGCTTGCCTGCTTTAAAATAGTTTCCCGGTAAGCAACCTTTGGCTGGCCCACCACCGCTTCTACTCCAAACTCTTCTTTCAATCTGTCAACAATGATCTCTAAATGCAATTCTCCCATACCGGTAAGAATAACCTCTTTGGTTTCTTCGTCGGTTTCCACCTTAAAAGTAGGATCCTCCTCGGTGAGCTTAGCAAGACCCTTGCCTAATTTATCCTGATCTGATCGGCTTTTAGGCACAATGCTTAAAGAAATTACCGGAGTAGGAAATTTTATCGCTTCCAAAATTATAGGATTGTCTACATCACAAAGCGTATCGCCGGTTATTGTATTAGCTAATCCCGGGATTGCCACAATATCACCGGCAAAAGCATGATCGATGTTTTCACGTTGATTAGCATGCATCTGCACAATACGGCCTACTCTTTCTTTCTTGTTCTTGGTGGTATTTAAAATATAAGTGCCGGCTGCAAGGGTACCCGAATATACACGCACATAAACCAGCTTTCCCATGTGCTGATCAGCCTGAACTTTAAAAGCCAGACCGCAGAACGGCTCATTAATATCAGCCTTACGCTGCAGTTTCTTCTCCGGAGTCTCCGGATCATCTCCCTGGACTGCCGGAAGATCCAAAGGAGAAGGCAGGAAAGCGACAATAGTATCTAAAAGTTTTTGCACCCCCTTATTCTTAAAGGATGCCCCGCAAGTAACCGGTACCATTTTATTAGCTATTGTTCCTTCCCGGATAGCCCGGTATAGTTCTTCCTGGGTAATCGCCTCTTCCTGCTCCAGGAATTTCTTCATCAGGATATCATCTCCGGATACCGCCCTCTCAACCATAATGTGCCGGAATTTTTTTGCCTGTTCTTTTAACTCCTCAGGAATATCCTCAACATCAAATTCCTTGCCCATGGATGCTTCATTGTAAATATAAGCCTTCATCTCAATTAAATCAATGACTCCGCGGAATTTATCTTCGCTGCCAATAGGTATCTCCAAAGGAACGGCGCAGGCATTCAAGTCTTTTTCTATCGCGTTCAATACGCTGTAAAAATCCGCTCCCGTTCGATCCATCTTATTGATAAAAGCAACCTTAGGAACATGATACTTGTCAGATTGCCTCCAGACTGTTTCTGACTGCGGTTCTACTCCGCCAACGGCGCAAAAAACCGCCACTGCTCCATCAAGTACGCGCAGGGATCTTTCAACTTCAACGGTAAAATCAACATGTCCCGGGGTATCGATAATATTAATACGGTGTCCTTTCCAAAAACAGGTTGTGGCTGCAGCAGTGATGGTAATGCCGCGTTCCTGTTCCTGTTTCATCCAATCCATAACTGCCGCTCCGTCATGCACTTCCCCGATCTTATAGGAACGACCGGTATAAAAAAGTATTCTTTCAGTAGTAGTGGTTTTTCCAGCGTCAATATGCGCCATAATCCCGATATTTCTTACCTTCTCCAGGACAGTCTGCGGCACAGGCAGAACGCCGGGTTTTTCTTCCTTCTGCTGAGATTCTTGGGTTTTCGCCTCTTCTTTTATTTCTACTTTCGTTTCTTCTTTTACTTCCTCCGGCTCCTTTTCTATGGAAACTGCTTTTTCTTCTATTATATTCACAAAGGCAGCAAGCTCCTCCCCCTCTTCATTTTGAATGTTTTCCATGACAGGCTTTTCAGGCTTCTGTTCTACCTGAGGTTGTGCAACGTTTTCCTCCGGGGATTGCTTGTCGAAAGAATCCTCAAACGCCGCTTTTTCCTGCAGCCGATTCTTAAGTTGCAGGAGTTCTTCAACCAGCATCCGGGATTTTTCTTCCCTGGCTTCTAATTCCTTTTCCAGCTGTGTATATTCTTCATTAAGCTTGTTAAACTCCTGCTTAGGTACCCACTCGCTGATTTTCTCTTTACGATTAAATTCGGAAATGGAAGTTAAATATCCTTTAATATCCTGAAGTTGTTTTTCTATCTGGTGCTTCTGAATCTGGACTTGCTCTTCTTTATCTTTGACTTCCTTATCTTCCGAATCTAAAGATATTTTTAATTCACGAACCTGGCGCGACAACTCTACATTCTTGGTAAACTCTTCCTGCAATTCTTTTTCTTTAGCAATAAACTTATTTTCTAATTCCAGGCTCTCGGACCTTTTCTTAGCCAATTCTGTCTCAGCCCTGGCTACCCATTCCTCCCTGCGCTTCAATTCATCGGAAAATTGGGACTCTTTTTCCCTGGCTAGTAAAAATTCAGCTTTCTCCCTATCGTATTCTGCCTTTACCTGCATTAACTGGTTCTCTAATTCTTCCGACTGATTCTCCAGGCGCCGTATTTTCTGCTCCTGGTTGGGTTCTTCAGAAAGCCTGGGCCTATACTCCTCTTCTTCATTTTCTTCCTTTTGCAGTTTAGAGGATGCGTTAGTAGAAAAAATGCCAAAAATCGCATATATTACCATTCCCACGCCTAAACCTGCCAGAATCTGCATTGCTAACATCATTTTAACTCACCTTTTGCCATTTTTTCCAACCGCTCTTTAATCTTGGCTTCGTAACCTATGTTAGTAGGCTCATAGTAGCAGACTTTCTTGCCTGTATATTTTTGTTTTACAAAATGCCCCGGATAATCATGGGCGTATTTATATCCAACCCCATGCCCTAAATTTTCGGCGCCGCTATAGCTAGTATCTTTCAAATGATCCGGGACAAGCTGCACTTTTTTCTCTTTAATGTCGCGTGTTGCCTTTTCAATTGACAAATAGCTTGCGTTTGATTTAAGGGCGCAGGAAACATAAGTTACCGCTTGGGCCAAAGGAATCCTGGCTTCAGGCATACCTACAAATTCAGAAACCTGCAAAGCCGCATTAGCTAAAACCAGGGCCATTGGGTCAGCATTACCAACATCCTCAGCAGCTAAGATACAAATTCTGCGCGCGATAAAACGGGGGTCTTCCCCGGCATAAAGCATTTTGGCCATCCAATAAATCGCTGCATCCGGATCAGAGCCGCGCATAGATTTAATAAATGCCGAGGCGGTATCATAGTGTGCGTCTTCATCACGGTCATAAACTACCGCTTTTTTCTGGATGGATTCCTGGGCTATTTCCAAATCAAAAATAATATAGCCGTCTTCTGCGGCGGCAGTCGTTAAAACTCCCAGCTCCAACGCAGCCAGAGCCCTGCGCGCATCACCTTCACAAATCTTAGCTAAAAAATTAAGCGCTCTTTTATCGGCTTTAACCCTGATATTACCTAAACCTCTGTCCCTATCTTTTAAAGCATTATTAATTATTTCTAACAGGGCTGCCGGCTCAAGCGCTTTTAATTCACAGACAATGGAACGGGAAAGCAAGGCGGAGGTAAGCGAAAAATAAGGATTATGCACGGTTGCCCCGATTAATATAAACCTGCCTTCCTCCAAATCAGGCAGGAGCACGTCCTGCTGCGCCTTATTAAAACGGTGTATCTCATCGATAAAAAGAATGGTTTTCTTTTGGCCCTGATTTGCTTTTAATTTAGCGGCAGCAATAACCTTTCTTAATTCTTCGACATTAGAGGTAGTGGCGTTTATGGCTACATAGCTTGCCTGGGTAATCTTGGCGATACACCAAGCCAAAGAAGTTTTTCCTGAACCGGGAGGGCCGAAAAGAATAAGCGAATTTAAACGGTCAGCTTCAATAGCGCGGCGCAATAATTTTCCCTTGCCTAATATATGAGCCTGGCCCAACAGTTCATCGAGGTTAGCCGGGCGCATGCGTACCGCTAAGGAAGCTCCTTGGTATTATTTTGTGTTTTTTCCTCAAAAAGATCCATAGTATATCGGAAAGATTGGTGTGCCGCTTTCTGCGGTCTACACCCGGCTTCAAAGGATCAGCCGGTGTGCCGCTTTCTGCGGCAAATAAAAAATCCCCGCAGAAGTGCCGTTGGATAGATAGTCTGAACCGTTTTGGTTTCAGGTGGGTGCCCTCCCCTTGGCGCCTAAGCGGCAAGAGAGTTTGGGCTCCCTGAAAAAAAGTGTTGGTTCAATAATTATCAAGATCTCCAACGTGCACCGCAGGGATATCTAAAAGAGCATGTATTTTCTATAAAAAGTATAGCACATATCCAAGGTTAAAGTCAATCCCAGTTGCGTTTTTACTATTTTTCTAACGCAATTTTATACTAAAACGTTCTTCTAATAAAGAACAGATGGAATTATGCAGCAGGCTTATTTCTTCTTCAGTAAGCGTCCGGTCATCTGCGCGATAAACACATGATACAGTAAAACCTTTACATCCCTCGGGGATCTGCTTACCCTGGTAATAATCTACAACTTCCACTAGGCGCAATAACGGAAGCCCCTTAGCTGTTATTGCCGCCAGCAAATCCTTAATAGATATGCCGCCTTTAACTACAAAACTTATATCCCTGGTTATTGCCGGGTACCTGGGAAGATCCAAAAATTGCTTGCCCAAGTTTATAAACGAGTATATTTTCTCTAAATCTATCTCAGCCAAAATAACCTGCTTGTTCTTGATATCAAAAACATCCAAAACTTTCTTATTTAAATTAAGCATGATGCCTGTTTCCTGCTGGCTGACAAAAATACCAATCCCCCTGTCCCCTCGATCCCTGAAATCATAATCCTTAATCCCAAGCTTATTAAACAGGCTTTCTAAAATACCTTTTAAATGCAAGACGGTAACCTCATCCTTGATTAAACCCTGCCTGGTTAGAAAAGAACGCATCCCGCATAAAGCTATGCCTAAAGATAATGACTCCTGTACGCGCCCCTGCGCAGAATTAACGCCGTATGAAAAAACATCGGCTATCTCAAAAATGTTGACATATTCCTGCTGCTGATCCAAGTTATACGTCAGGCAGCGGATAAGACTGGGCAGAAGCGTAGGGCGCAAAACCTCCTGTTCCTTGCTTAAAGGATTAAGAATTTCAACTGGTTGTACGCCCTGCTTAATCCCGGATTTTGCCAACAGGTCACGGTCAACTAAACTATAGGTAATTGCCTCATGCAAGCCTAAACCAATCAATACATTCTTTATATAAGAAGCAATATCTCTTTTGCCGCCAATGTTTACATTGGGTTTTATCGCAGGCAGAGTTTGCGCAATTTCAGTGTAGCCATAAATACGCGCAACCTCCTCCACTAAATCTATAGGTAAATTTACATCCTGGCGGAAACCAGGCACCTTGACCACAAGTCTGTTTTTTAAACGTATCTTTGAATCAAAACCCAAACCATTTAAGATTTTCTTGATTTTGAGCGCCGGTATATTTGCCCCTAATATCCTGTTTACATACTCTGGCTCTAAATTAATCAACGCACCGGATGGTTTAGGTGAGGCTGAACTCTTATATCCACAGGGTTTTCCGGAAGCCAATTTACAAATCAACTCCTGAGCAGCTAAAGAAGCAATCTTGGCCGTTTCTAAATTAACTCCCCTTTCAAATCTGTATGCTGACTCGGATTGCAAACCCAGTTTTTGCCTGGCGCGGCGAACAAGCACGGGATTAAATACCGCTGACTCAAGTAAAATGTTGCGCGTCTTAGCTGTAACTTCCGCATCTTTACCCCCCATAATCCCGGCTATGGCCTGCGGCTTATCTTTATCCGCGATAATTAAGATATCATTACCAAGAAGCCTCGGCTGGTTATCCAAGGTAACCATCTTCTCGCCCGCCTTAGCCCGGCGTACAACAATTTCTTTTCCTGCTAAAAGATCCAGGTCAAAAGCGTGCAACGGATGACCCAGTTCAAATAAAATATAATTAGTGATATCAACGATGTTATTTACGCTGCGGCAGCCTAATAGTTCCAGTCTTTCTTTAAGCCACAGCGGTGAAGGCCCAACCCTGACTTCGCAGATTATCCTGGCGCTGTAAAATAAACAGTCTTTTTTATCTAAAATAGATATTTTTACCGGCTTAAGCTCTTCTGCTTTTATTTTCGGCTCTTTGAAAGTTGGAATTTTAAGCTTTTCGCCCGTAACAGCGCCGATCTCCCGGGCAACCCCCAAGACACTCAGCCAGTCCGGGCGATTCGAGGTAATTTCTATTTCAAAAACAAAATCCCTGCCTGCCTGTTCCAGGGAAACTACCTCCAGGCCGGCCATAGTCAGCTTTTCTGCCAACTCCTTAGGCGAAATTTTAATATTCAAAAAATCTCTTAGCCAATTATAAGTTACTTTCATATTCTAAAATTGTTTTAGGAACCTTAAATCATTCTCGAAAAATAGCCTGATGTCGTTGATCCCGTATTTAAGCATAGCAATCCTTTCTATGCCCATGCCAAAAGCAAAGCCGGTATATTTTTTGGGGTCGTAATTAACCTGCTTGAAAACATTGGGATGGATCATTCCTGCGCCTAATATCTCAAGCCATCCTTTTCTGCCGCAGGCAGAACAACCCTTTCCTTTACAAATCAGACAAGAGATATCTACCTCTGCCGATGGTTCGGTAAAAGGAAAAAAATGCGGCCGGAAACGCATTTTAATATCACTGCTAAAGACGCTTTTAAGGAAGAAACTCAATACCCCCTTTAAATCAGAAAACCTTACATTTTCATCAACTAGAAAGCCCTCAATCTGATGGAACATAAAAAGATGACTGGCATCCACGGCATCCGGCCGGTAAACCCTGCCCGGGACAACAATAGCCAGCGGCGGTTTATGTTTTTTCATCGTGCGCACCTGCACAGGAGAAGTGTGGCTGCGCAAGAGAAGATTAGGATAATTCTTGAGATAGAAGGTATCGAATGCATCGCGAGAAGGATGTTCTAATGGGATATTTAACCCTGTAAAATTGTTGTGCTCTGTTTCAACTTCAGGGCCTTCAAGTACGCAAAAACCCATATGGCTGAATATGGCGCAGATCTCATCAATAACCCGGGTAATCGGATGCACGGTTCCTAACCCCGGGGCTATCCCGGGCATACCGATATCAATGTCAACATTACCTGGTTTGAGGCTATCGCCGGCTAAAGATTTTTCTTTATCGTTAAGAAGATTCAACAGCCTGTTTTTTAACGCATTGACCTCTTTACCAAAACTTCCCCTCTGTTCTACGGCAAGCTTCGGGATTGAACCGGTCAACTCCGCGATCAGGCCTTTTCTCCCTAAATATTTAATGCGCAGCTCTTCTAAGGCCTGCAGGGAGTTCACGTTTATTAAATCAGTCTCTATCTGTGTTTGAATGAGGTTAATATCCATATTAAAATTAAAGCTCCAAATAAAACAATACTCAAATTCTTTTTGTCCAGGTTAAATCTCTGATTAACTATTCTGCCGATTCCAAGCTTGCGTAGTGATTGCGCATGTATATCTAAATCCCCCCCGTGCTCGGGGCAGGCGCGATGGAATATTCCAACTACCTCCACTTTATCTCCCCGGTTTTTATAGCTGCCCGTAAAATTTATCTCTTTTACCAGGGAAGCGTTTATCCATACACCCAAAGCATTGTCACCGTCATTTATATTAACCCAGGCAAACTCGCCACGCACCATTATATCTCCTATAACTTCTCCGGTATAAGTTACCAATTTAGCGTCATATTCTTTGGCGTTTCCGATCAATTCACTGCTGCTTAAACTCTGACAAAAAACAGAAGCTCTCGGATAAACCGCCAAGCTAAGAAGTAAAATTAGTAAAACTGATTTAAGATTAATCTTCATTTACCTTTAACCGCTGCAATCAAAAACCCAAGGATTGTAAATACCGACATAAACTCTAAGCGCCCAGCCCACATCTGTATTATGTAGGTAATCTTCAGTGCTGCCGGCATGGCAATATTGGTAATCCCGCAGGATAAGCCGACATTAGCCGCCGCTGACGTAGATTCAAAAAGGGCATTTAAAAAAGGATATCCGTAAAACATACCGACTAAGGCACCAAGACCATATAAAATTATATAAGCCAAAGTAATAATGAGGGCGCTTCTTACCAGTTTATCTTCTAAAAAAACTTCTTTAATATGGTGAAATTTTTCAATAACCAAAGCTCTTTCGGGGATGATGATTCTTTTTAGATCTTCTTTAAAGGCTTTAAAGATAATTCCAATGCGTAACATTTTAATCGCCCCGGTAGTAGAACATACTGCCCCGCCTAAGGCCATAGCCAGGGTTACCCCTACCAGCGCAAGGTTATTCCAATCCGCAAGGAACTGCTGCGGATAAATAGTCTGAAAACCTGTTCCGGTATGCCCGGAGATAAGTTGATAGAAGCCTTTGCGGAAAAGAGTTACTGCTGAAGGATAGCTGCCCATTTGCGTTAAACCTACGGCAACAATAGAAAAAGTAATGATAATGGTAACAAAAAGCGTGCTGGTTTCAATATTCTTAAATATTTCTTTACGATTGCCCATCCACAAATGATAATGCAGTTTAAAATTAAGCGCACCCAGGACCATGATAATTACAGTAATAATTTCATATGCCATACTATGATAATAAAGTATGTTTTGTGACTGCGGGCTAAAACCCCCCGTGTCAAATGCTGCCATAAATATACATGCGCCATGAAAAAAAGAGTTAAACGGCTTCATCCCATTGAATATTCCGGTTATGCCTAAAGCAATAGTGCCTAATACCAGATATACAAAGCTAACCAGCCAAATAAACCTGGAGGTATGCACTACATTCGGCAGAATCCTTTCATCGCGCGCTTCACCAACATACATTTTGAATGCCCCTGAGAACCCGCGCACAAAAAAGGAAAGCGCAATTACCACAATACCCTGGCCTCCGAGAAACATAATCAAATGGCGCCAAAGATTATGTGTATAGGACATATGGTCTAAGTCTTGCACTAAAACAAGCCCCGTGGTGGCAAACCCGGACATAGCGTCAAAACATGCATCGAGGAAAGTTTTCCAGTGCCCGCTTAAATATAAAGGTATGGCTCCCAGGAACATGGCTACGATCCAGGAAAGGCTGACAACAATCATGCCCTGCATCCAATTTAGATCCTTGTCAGTGTGGCAAATTTTAAGCAGAAGCAGGCCCAAGAAAACAGATATTTCAATACTGATAAGAAAATCCAATGCGGGGTTTAACTCTTTAAAACATAATCCGGCCAAAATCGGCACAGCCATCGTAAAAGCAAGACCCAGAATTATCTTGCCAAGGTAAAAACCGATGATCTTTAAATCTTCCAGGCGGGGTTTAAGAATCATGATTTAAAATAGATAGCCAGGCAGATCAATAAAGCTGCCAGCATTATAGAAAAGACGTATAGAAGCTCCGTGGCAATTCCAAAGAGAATATTTAGAGTGAACTTAATTCTCATTTTTAAAACTTCCCGGCTAAAAGACTTAATAGCTGCGGCTCATTACCAATCAAGGTAAGCGCGATCACATCATCTCCGGTCTTAAGCACCGTATTGCCCTTAGGGAGAATCACCTCTTCTCCGCGAACAATAGAAACCAAGACCGCGTCCTGCGGCAAAGTAATATCTTTTACTTCTTTATTAATTACGGGAGAATCACTGGGGAGATCTACGCGCACGATAGCGAGTTTACCGCGCTTAAAACTCATTAAATTCACAAAATCGGAAAAGGAAACCTCTTCTTCAATCACTTTGGCAATAATCTTTGTAGAGTCAACCGGTACGTCAACCCCCAGTTCATTAAATGTATGTTCATTATCGGGGTTGTTTACGCGGCCAACTGTGCGCTGTAGATTAAATTTCTCTTTGGCCAGCTGGCAAACAATCAAGTTATCTTCATCTTCTCCAGTAACTGCGGCCAAGACATCCGCGCGCTCGATCCCGGCCTCTTCCAGTATCTTAGGGTCGCATCCATCTCCATTAACTACCAAGGCCTCTAATTCTTTGGCGATCTCATCACAAACCAGGCGGTCTTTGTCAACGATACTTACCGTATGCTTGCCCTGGCAGAGCCTTTTGGCTAAAAAATAACCTACTTTTCCTGCGCCGATAATTAAAATATACATATCTATTCCTCTCCCAGATGAAATTTTTCCCTGATCTCCTGGAGGTTGGAAACTTTAAGTACACCCATTAAAGTATCTTTATTTCTTAAAACGGTCTTGGGTTCAGGAATAATAACCCCCTGCATCCTCCTAATAGCTACTACAATAAATTCCCCGGGAATGTTTATGTCCTGGATAGTTTTGCCGACCAAACTATTTTTAACTTCAATTTCAATAACTCCTAAATCCTTGGATTCAATCAGGTAGCTGGAAAACCGGCTTTCAATTATTTTGTCTCTTAGCATGGATGAAAAAAGCATTGTTCCGCTGATAATATCCAAACCAAGGGCTGCGTAAATATGCGCCCGCTGTGGATCATATACGCGCGCAAAGACTTTAGGCACACGGAATATCTTTTTGGCAACTTGGGCGCTGATTAAATTAGTGTTATCGCCGTTAGTTACCGCGCAAAAAGCATCTGCTTTCTCAATACCCACCTGTTTTAACAACGCCAGGTCAAAACCATTGCCTACCATAGTTAAACCGTTAAAGGTATCTCCCAGGCGAGAAAAAGATTCCTGTGTTTTATCAATAATTACTACATCATGGCCTTCTCCAGATAGAAGCTTGGCCAACTCCGCTCCTACCCTTCCGCAGCCTACAATAACTACATACATAGATAACCTCTTACTACTAAACAGTCTTACTTTTTAATAGTCTCAACTATCTTCTTAAAAGCATCATTATCCCTTACCGCTAAATCCGCCAGAATCTTACGGTCCAGATTAATCTTGGATTTCTTGAGACCGCTCATAAATACACTATAAGTAATCCCTTCCTGACGGCAAGCCGCGTTGATACGCGCAATCCAAAGCCTGCGGAATTCACGTTTTTTATTTCGGCGGTCACGGTAGGCATATGTAAGCGCATGCATCAATACCCTTTTTGCCTGCTGGTATTGCTTGCTGCGATCCCCCCAAAACCCCTTAGCCTGTTTTAAAACCTTCTTTTTTCTTTTGCGAGTTGCTACACTGTGCTTAGCCTTTGCCATGTCTTTCTCCTAAGATAAAACTACTTTCTGCCATATGGTAACATAGATTTTATAAACCTTATTTCCTTTTTCCCGGCAAGAGTCTTGCGCTTCCTTAAGTTTCTTATTTTGCTGGTTTTCTTAGAAGAAGCTAAATGGCTCTTACCCCCGGCCGAATATTTAACCTTACCTTTCTTGGTAAGCTTAAAACGCTTAGCTACTCCTCTTTTGGTCTTTAACTTTCCCATTTTTTCTCCTTAAATTATTATATCTTATTTTGGCGCAATCACAAAGGACATAATTCTACCTTCCAATGACGGCGCCTTTTCTACTTGGCCTTCACTCTGAGTATCAATGATAAATTTATCTAAAACCTTCCTTCCTAAATCCAAATGCTCCATCTGCCTGCCACGGAAGAAAAGGTTAACCTTAACTTTGTCTTTTTTCTTTAAGAAACTCACCACCTGTTTGACCTTGGTTTCGAAATCATGCTCGTCTATATTCGGCTTAAGGCGAATCTCCTTCAGTCGGCCCTGTTTTTGATGCTTTTTTGCTTCGCGCTCTTTTTTTTCAAGGTCATATTTGAATTTACTGAATTCAATAATCCGGCAAACCGGCGGAGTAGCTGCTGGGGCAACCTCTACTAAATCTAATTCCTGCTGGTTGGCAATCTCTAAAGCCCTCTGTACAGACATTACCCCCAGCTGGCTACCATCGCTTCCGATGACTCTAACTTGCGCCGAGTTTATCCTCTCGTTGATACGAATGAACTTTTTTATAGCAACCACCTCTCTTTCTATTTATGCTGCTTAATCTGATTAATTAATTCCTCAATAAATTTATCCAACGCAATTGCACCCAGATCGCCGTGCCCCTTTTTACGCACGCTCACCTGAGCCTGCTTTGCTTCCCGGTCCCCTAAAATCAAACAGTAAGGAATTTTGTTTAACTCCGCATTGCGGATTCTTTTATCCAGGGATTCATTGCGCATATCCATATCTACACGTATTTGGTTTTTTTCTAACTCCTCTTTTACCTTCTGGGCATAAGGAACACCCGATTCTTTTATCGGAATTAATAAAACCTGAGTAGGGCTCAGCCAGAGAGGAAGTTCTCCTTTATAATGTTCAATTAAGGCGCCGATAAAACGTTCCAAACTCCCCAATAAAACCCGGTGCAGCATAATCGGTTGTTGTTCTTTACCTTCAGCATCAACGTAAGCAAGGTCGAACCTTTTGGGTAAAGCAAAATCGCATTGGATAGTTGCGCATTGCCAAGTCCTCTTAAGCGCGTCTTTTAACTTTATGTCAATCTTCGGGCCGTAAAACGCTCCATCCCCCTGGTTAATTTCATAAGGCAAGCCCTTATCTTTCAACGCGTTTTCCAGGGCGTCGGTCGCCCTCTGCCAATCTTCATCCGAACCGATAGATTTTTCCGGCCGCGTGCTAAGTTCAATTCCTACCGAGTCAAACCCGAAAACTTTCATGGTGTCAAAAACAAAATCAATAATCGCTTTAATTTCCTGGGGTAATTGTTCCGCTAAACAAAAAACGTGGGCATCATCCTGGGTAAATCCGCGTACCCGCAATAACCCATGCAAAACACCGGCTTTTTCCCGGCGATAAACTGTGCCCAGTTCAAACAGGCGTATAGGCAAATCTTTATAACTTCTGGTTTTTGATTTATAAATTAGAATGTGCCCCGGACAATTCATGGGCTTTAAAACAAACTCTTTTCCTTCGGCCACGAAAGAATACATGTTTTCCCGGTAATAATCATAGTGCCCGCTGGTCTTCCAGAGCGCGACGTCCATAATATGAGGAGTAATTACCATCTGATAACCGCGTTTTAAATGCTCTTTTTTTTCATAATCTTCAATAATGGTGCGCAGTAGGGCGCCCTTGGGATGATAAAATACTAATCCAGCACCCGCTTCTTCGTGATAAATATCAAAAAATCCTAAGCTAGGCCCCAGCTTTCTATGGTCACGCAGTTTTGCTTCCTCCAAAGAATTTAAATACTCGTCTAATTCTTTTTGCGTGTTAAAACAGGTTCCATAAATTCTCTGCAGCATGGGGTTAGTTTCAATACCGTGCCAGTAAGCACCGGCAACCGATAATAACTTAAAGAATTTTATTTCTCCGGTAGATTTCACATGCGGCCCGCGGCATAAATCTAAGAAAGCTTTACCGGTTTTATAAATAGAAACTGTCTGCCCTGGTAAATCGTTGATAAGCCCTACTTTATAATCTTCATTTGTTTTCTTAAATAACGCCAGAGCCTCAGATTTATCCAGCTCTTGGCGCAAAAATGGTTCATCTCTGGCGATAATTTTCTGCATCTCCTGTTCGATGTTAAGCAGGTCCTCATTGCTAAACGGTTCTTTTTTGTCAAAATCATAATAAAAGCCGTCTTCAATCGAAGGCCCAATGGCTAATTTTGTCTCTGGCCAGAGAATTTTGACCGCCTCAGCCATAACATGGGAACATGAATGTCGTAAAGTAGATAAATCCATTTTAGCAATTTCCCTCATCGAAAAATTAATGCATTAAGGCACTACGTTCGCTACGCCCCTTGTCGGGGCGTTTAACGCTCACTTTAGTGCCAATTAAGTTTTCCTTGTTGGAAAACTTAATTGGGCCCAAGTGGACTTGAACCACTGACCTTTGCGATGTCAACGCAACGCTCTAACCAACTGAGCTATGAGCCCGAGCACAATAAGTTTTAGTCTAGCGAGGCTCTGACACGTTCTCCGTCAGAGCCTTATGTATACAGAATCTAATTGGGCAAGAAGGGAGTCGGACCCTTACGACCTTGCGGCCAACAGATTTTAAGTCTGTCGTGTATGCCATTCCACCACTTGCCCGTTAAAATTTCATGGAGGCGACGAGCGGAATTGAACCGCTGAATAGTTGTTTTGCAGACAACTGCCTTACCACTTGGCTACGTCGCCAAAACTACAAATATTTTTTTACTTCCTTAACAATATCCTCTGGCTCTGCCAAACAACCTAATCCCACCTTGCCGCAGGCAAGCACGCCTTTACGCGGTGCGATAAATTTATAACCACAGGATTTTAATTTCGCAATATTGCTCTGTGTAATCTTGTTATTATACATAACCTCATTCATTGCCGGGGCAATTAAAATTTTCTCGTTACTTGCACAAACTGTACAGGTTAAAAGGTCATCGCAAATACCTGCGGCAAGCTTGGCAATTATATTAGCTGTCGCCGGGGCAATTAAAATTAAATCCGCCTCTTGCGCCAAAGATACATGCTCGATCTCCCAGGTATCAGGCTCATTAAAAATATCTGCCTGATAAACCCTGTTGCCGCTTAAACTGGCAAAAACAATCGGCCTGATCAACTCCTCTGCCTCTTTGGTCATAATTACTTTAACTACAAAACCGCATTCTTTGAGCCTGCGAATAAGTTCACAGGCTTTATAGATTGCAATACTTGCGGTTACGCCTAAAATAATATTTTTCTTGGGCCTCTCCATCATTCTTTTGTTTTTATTGCCCTGGCTTCTATCTTACCCTGTTCAATTTCATGTAAAGCCACGGTAGAGGGTTTCGTAGAAGCGCTGTCATCCACCAATTTTGGCTGGCCTTCGGCAATCTCTAAGGCTCTTTTAGAGGCTAGAATTACCAGCTTATAAATAGACCCCAAACTCTTATCTAATAATTTCTCCCTGCCCCGATATCCCATCTTTTACCCCCTAAGTAATATGTTAAGCGCTGTTTTCCTTCAAAAATATCTTCTTTAATTCCTTAAAAGCAACCCGCAGATTCCGGTTCAAGATACGATAGTCAAATTGCGACGCTGCCAGAATCTCCCGTTGTGCCAGAAGCAGACGCTGCGTTACTTCTTTTTTATTAGTCTCTCTGCAACGGCCTTCAATCCTTGCCTTAAGCGCATTAAGCGAAGGAGGAAGGACAAAAATCGTTACCGTATTATGGGGATAGATTTTCTTAAGAATCCTTGCGCCCTTAAGATCTAAACAAAACCCGATATGCTTGCCTTTCTTAAGCCGGGCTTCTACCAGCTCCCTGGGCGTCCCGTAATAATATCCCAAATACCTGGTCCATTCAAGAATTTTTTTCGCTTTTAATAAACGCTTAAATTTATCTTTAGTAATAAAAAGATAATCCTTGCCCTGTCTTTCCCCAAGACGCCTGGGACGGGTAGTAACAGAGAGCGACTTTGCCAGCAATTTTCCGGTTTTTTTATCTTGGATTAATTTGGTCAGAAGGGTAGTTTTACCTGAGCCCGAAGGCCCGGAGATTATAAAGATTTTCCCTGGCTTATTTTGTCTTTTTTTGGCTTTCACTACTCGATATTCTGCACCTGTTCGCGGATCTTCTCGATCTGGCTTTTCATCTGTACGGCACGCCCCGAAATGATCAGATCAAATGACTTCGCCGCCAGGGTATTTGCTTCCCTTTGCATCTCCTGAGTAATAAAATCCAACTCCTTGCCTACAGAACCGCCCTTAGCAATCTTCTGCTGAAAATTCTTTATGTGAAAATTCAACCGATCCATTTCTTCAGAGATATCCGCCCCCTTTAAAAAAGCCGAACGCTCCTCCTCTACTCTTATCTTCTGGAGCCTGTTTTTTACTGCTGAGACGAACCTGCGCTTAATCAAAGCCAGGTCTTTTTTAAGTAACTCAGTTCTATTTCTTAGCAAAACTGCCAAAGCCCTGCCCTCTTTCTGGCGCGTCTTTAATAATTCTACAAGTGCCTGCTGCATCAGGGGTTTAAGATGCTCCCAAATATGCATTCCAGCAGGTTTATTTTCTTTGAGCGACAAAATACCAGGCAACCGTATTAAAGAATCTAGCGCTAAACCATCTTTGATCTTAAACTCTTTCTTAATACTATTTAACTCATGTAAATAATTTTTCAAAAGCTTGCGGTTTACAAATATCCCCTGTGCTTCTTGTCCTTTTATGTTTATGGCACAAAAGACCCTGCCACGACTGATTTTAGTTTCAATCTCTTTTTTTAATTTGTCCTCTAAAGCAAGCATACCTTCCGGAAGATGAAAAACGGTTTCCTGAAATTTGTGGTTAGTGCATCTTAACTCCACAGAAATCCTGCCGATAGAATCAATCTCGGCTTCCTGACTACCAAATCCAGTCATACTGCTAATCATTTTTTATCTCCAGACTCTGCTTGTTATTTCCTTCTGCGCTAAATCTTTTGTCGAATATAAATCAACGATAATTTCACCTGGGCTAAACCAAAGCTTGATCTCTCTTTCCGCTTCGGATTCATTAGACGAAACATGAATTACATTTTCATAAACTCCGGATGTAGTTATCCTCCCATAAGAACCGCGGATAGAGGTCGAATCAGCCTCCTCGGGATTGGTAGCTCCGGCTAATTCCCGGCATTTTCTAATTGCATCCTCTCCCCAATAAACAAGAGCCATAACCTTCTTGCGATCGTGTAATTCCCCTTGGAGATATTTAATAATCTCCCCAAAAAAAGGCTTATCTTCTAAATGTTTATAGTGCTCCTCTGCCAGCTCTTTTGATACGCGTACCATTTTAGCAGCGACAATTTCGAGTTTGGTCTCGGATAAACGCGTAAGGATGTTTCCGGTAAGCGATTTTTTTAATCCATCCGGCTTGATAAGAATTAAAACTGCCTGGTCCATTATCTATTTTCCTCCTTTGATTACATTAACTATACGCTCAAGATCCTCTTGAGAATAAAATTCAATATTTATATGCCCACGCTTCTTTCTTTTGCTGATCCTGACTTTAGTAGCCAAGGCATGTTGTAGCTGCTCTTCCAAAATAGCAACCAGTGGTTCCCGCTGGCCCTGACCGATACTTCTTTTTATTAATTTTGGCCGGCTGCTTTTGATCAAGCTCTCCAGCTCGCGCACAGAAAGCCCCTTGGAAATAACATCCTGCACAAGTTTACGTTGATGATTTATATCTTCTATTTCTAACAGGGCGCGTCCATGCGCAAAACTAATCCGCCCTTTTTTCATCTCTTCTTGAATCTCATGAGGAAGTTTGAGCAGGCGTAAAGTGTTTGTAATAGTCACCCTGGCTTTCCCCAGGACTTCGCTAATTTTCTCCTGAGTAACTTGAAATTTATCCATTAAGTGCTGATAAGCGTGCGCTTCTTCAATAGGATTTAATCCTTCCCTTTGGATATTTTCAATTAAAGCTAGCTCTAAAGAATCTTGATCACTCACATCCCGCACGATAACAGGAATCTCTTTGAGGTTTAAAATAGTGGCAGCGCGGAATCTTCTTTCCCCGGCGATTAATTCATAATTATCCCCCCTACGCCTCACCAAAAGCGGCTGGATAACTCCTTTTTCTTTAATAGATTGAGCTAATTCTTCTATACTTTGCTGATCAAAATTCTCTCGCGGCTGAAATGGATTTGGTTTTATTTGTTCAGATTGAAGATAAACAATCTCTTCTTTGTGCGTTTGGCCTTCAAAAGTTTTTTCCGGAATTAAAGCGCTTAAACCTTTACCCAAAGCTTTTCTCTCCATTAGACTTCTCCTTGTCCCTGCGGGATTTTAAGATTCAACGGTAAACCCAATATCTCCTTACTAAGCTCCTCATATTTTTGAGCGCCAAGAGAATCCCGGTCATACAAAGCAATGGGTTTACCAAAGCTTGGTGCCTCGGTTAAACGAATATTCCTGGGAATCACGGTATTATAAACCTTTTCTTTAAAATGGTTGCGTGCCTCCTGGATTACCTCTTTAGTCAGGTTGGTACGGAAATCCGCCATTGTTAAAAGCACGCCTTCAATTCCCAAAGAAGGATTAAGATTTTCTTTCACAAGTCTAATAGTATTATGTAGTTGCGTCAATCCTTCTAAGGCATAATATTCGCATTGTACTGGAATTATTACCGAATCAGCAGCACACAAACCATTAATTGTAAGCAATCCCAAAGAAGGCGGGGAATCGATAATTAAAAAGTCAAAATTTTCTTTTACTTTTTGCAGAGCTCTTTTTAACCTATGCTCTCGCCCTAATGCACCTACTAATTCTACCTCTGCTCCGGTTAAATCCAAATTAGAAGGAGCAAGCACGAGATTATCAACTCCGGTTTTTTGTAATATATCTGATATTTCTACCTCTTCTAATAAAATGTGATAAGTACTTTTTTTAATATCATGTTTATTTACCCCAATTCCACTAGTTGCATTTGCTTGAGGATCCAAATCAAGCAGCATAACCTTCTTACCTGCCATAGCAAGATATGCTGAAAGATTAATAGAAGTAGTAGTTTTACCTACTCCACCCTTTTGATTACAGATTGCAATTATCTTACCCATTGATATTCTTACGGTTAAGAATAGTTCCCCGGGAAACATTCCCTTTAGCTAAACTAATTATCCTAAAATTACAGCAAATGTCAAGTATTTTCTTTATTTGAAATTACACTTACACGCACCTTAGCAGGTTCAGCTCCAGGCATACCAAAAAGACCTTTCTTTTCTTCAGATAAAACCTGTATTCTTACACTTTTCCGCGGAAGCTTTAATTCTTGCAAAGCCCTTCCAATGGCCTCTTCAACAGTATTCCCCTCAACTTCTAGATATTTTACCTTTTTCATTTCTGTTTATTTATGCGCACTTGATAAACAAGCATCAATATGCTGTTTACAAACCAATAAAGCACTAACCCTGATGGCATATGGTAAAAAATAACCCCAAACATAACAGGCATAATAATTGCCATCATTTTTTGTTGCTGAGCTGCTTCTCCAGTTGCCTTAACTGTAGAGATCTTTTGTTGTACAAACATACCAATAGCCATTAAAATTGGTAAAATATTTATTTGGTTTCCTAAAATAGGTATTGAATTTTTAAAGGTAAAAAGCTGATCCGGAGAAGAAAGATCTTTGATCCAGAAGAAATGGGCTCCTCTTAAAGCTACTGAACGAATTAATGCCTGATACAGAGCAAAGAAAATCGGCATTTGGAGCAAAAGCGGAAGACACCCACCCAATGGGTTAACCTTATGTTCTTTATATAGTTCCATAATTTCTTTATTTAATCTTTGGGGATTATCTTTAAGTTCTTTACGTAAAGCTTCAATCTTGGGTTGCAAAAGTTGCATCTCCTTCATGGAGCGCATTTGTTTAAGTGAAAGCGGAAAAAGTAGAAAGTAGACAGCGAGACTTAATATAATTATCGCCCATCCCCAGTTATGCACCAAGCCATAGAAAAAACCCAGCAACTGTAAAAGTAGCTGGGCAATAAAATCAAAGGTCCCATAATATATAATCCCTGACCATTCTGTCTTAATATTATTTATTGTTTTCAAATCCTGAGGACCTAAATAAATATGAAATAAATGTCCAATCTGGGCTCCAGGCTTTAAATTTATCTCGGAATCCAAAATACCAACTTCTGATTCCTGGCTATTGAGCTTTTTAACATAGGCACTGGTTACCATACCAGCGGGTTCCAAAATGGCGCAAAAATATTGATCACGTAACCCAATAAATTTTACATCATGGGTAGTAAAATCTTTTCCCGCTGGCAGATGAAAGTTCTTTTCTTTGTTACCAACGAAAACATCTTGATAACGAGACTGGTTATTTTTAGCTGATAAATCTAACCGGCCTAAGATTATTTGAGGATGCAATAGAAGGGGGGAAGAAGACAAGTTTTGAATCTTAATCTCTAAATCTATGGTATAGCTATTGTTAGGAATAATAAACTTCTTAATAATGCGTTTGTCTTGATCCTGATAAACAAATGATATTTGTTCCTTAGTTATACTCTCCTGTTTAAATAAACTGCCGTTATCAGAAAGAAAGCCAATTTTGAGAGGCAGGCGATGCTCAAGTTTATTTTTAAAAACTACCTCCACAATAGCAGCTCTAGCCGGATCAAAAATTATATCCCGACTATCTTGGATGAATTTTACTAATTCATTTGCAGAGCTCAAAGGAGGCAGAGCTTCACCTGATATTTGATTAACTGGCAGGACTTGTTGAGCTAATGGTTGTTCCTGTGTTTTATTCAGCGCAACTCCTTTATTATCAATTAGTTGCGATTTCGGAACTAAAGCTGACCAACTCAACAAAACCAACAAAGATAAAGCAATAGCTAATACTAAACGTTTTTCCATAGATTTTATGTTAAGGGATCATAACCTGACCGGCCAGAAAAAGGATGGCAACGCAGAATTCTTGTTAGCCCTTTACATACTCCTTTAAATAACCCATATTTTAAGATAGCCTGTTTTGTATATTCAGAACATCCCGGCTCAAAACGGCAGGTTGCCGGAATAGCCGGCCTTAAATATCTCTGATATGCAGATATCAATTTAAGTATCAGGTTCGCCGGCATTAAATACAAAGCTTCTTTCTCCCCTTGTGCCGTCGACGGGCCAAAGTTTTACGCCCGGACTTAGTAGACATTTTCTTGAGGAAGCCCTGGCTTCTTTTCCCGACGATATTTGATGGCGTTGTTAAATTCTTTTTCATTTTGGATCTCCTTGGTATTATCCCCCTATTTCTATAAAAACAGCTCGAGGGAGTCCGCTAAATTTCTTCAGCAGTTTTCCTGATTTTTGTGAATTGTAACACACATTCATTCCGTGGTCAAGTTTTTTATTGACGTTCCAGGATATTACTGTATAATAACTCACGTTTATCTTTTCTACTTGCAAGGTTTTTGAACTCTGTTATAATGTTTATGTTTTTGCCTAAACCTATAAGCTTATTTTATCCACAGATTTATGCAAGTTGTGCATAAACTGTTAATTCTGTTGATCAGGGAGTTGACTTTTTATAAGTAATTCGGTTTTTCTAAAACGAGAAAAGCATGGTAGAACTTACTAAGAACTGGGAAGAAGTGCAAAACGATTTAAAATCCAAGCTGGGAGAAACCATATTTTCCACCTGGATAGCCCCGTTAAAATTTCATGCCGCAGACACCAAAAACATCAACCTTGAGGCTCCAGATCAATTCTTCAAAGACTGGGTTGAAAAACACTACCTGGGGATTATCCAAGAATCCTTAAAAAACAGGGACTTGAATAATCTGTTAGTAAAATTAACCGTAAGCAATATTAAAGAAGACTTGGCCGCACCCAGCAAAACTGTTGAAGCCAACACTAAAATCACTCCCCCGGGAGGCTTTCTTAATCTTAATCTGCGTTATACATTTGAAAATTTTGTTATCGGACCAGGTAACCGGCACGCTCACGCCTATTCGCTCGCAGTTGCTAATTCACCGGCAAAAACATATAACCCATTATTTATTTATGGCGGTGTGGGATTAGGTAAAACACATCTTATTCAAGCTATCTGCCACCAAATAAGAAACAACGGTCCTGCAGGGACAAAAATATGTTATATGTCTAGTGAAAAATTTACCAATGAGCTGATTGACGCTATTTTACACCGCACCACTTCGACCTTCAGGCAAAAATACCGCAATCTTGATGTTCTGGTTATTGACGATATCCACTTTATCGCAGGAAAAGAATCTACCCAGGAAGAATTTTTTCATACCTTTAACGCTTTATATGATGCACACAAACAAATCGTATTTTCCTCTGACCGTCCGCCAAAAGAAATCACTAATTTACAGGAAAGATTGGTTTCGCGGTTTGGCTGGGGCCTGGCTACGGATATCCAGCCTCCGGATCTGGAAACCCGGGTTGCGATTCTAAAGAAGAAAATTGAGCGTGAACCCGTAAGCGTGCCTGATGACGTAATATTTTTTATCGCCCAACTAATTAAAACAAACATCCGCGAATTAGAAGGAGCCTTAATCAGGACAATCGCCTATTCTTTACTGGAAGAAGAACCGGTAACCCTGCAACTAACCAAAGAAGTTCTTAAGGATTTGTTAAAAGAACCCAAAAGACTAATTACTGTAGATTTTATCCAACGTTGCGTAGCTGAAGAATTTGGAGTTTCTTTACCGGAATTAAAAACTAAGCGGCGGAATAAACAGGTTGTACTCCCTAGACAAGTTGCCATGTATCTAAGTAGAGAGTTAACAGATTTATCTCTTCCTGAAATTGGAGAGCTTTTTAATGGAAAAGACCACACCACGGTTTTACATTCTTATAAAAAGATTAAAGAGGATTTACATGCTAATCCGGAACTAAAAGAGCGGGTAGAAAAAGTTATTCAAGTTATTAAACAGTAATCCCAAGGTTGTTGGACAAAATATTTTATTCTAACTTACTATAAATATATCGGGTTATATAGTTTTTAACAGAAACATAACCCCTTTAATACTACAACGATATTAAGTTTTTAAATATATATATAAATAGAAGGAGATTGAAGAATGAAATTTAAGGTAGAAAAAAATAATCTAATTATTGCAATTCAGACCGTACAAAATATAATTACCGCAAAATCCGCCTTGCCAATTCTTTCTAATATCCTAATTGAGACTCAACAGGATGGTATAAGGCTGACTGCGACTGATTTAGATATAGGGATAACCTGTGTAATCCCTGTGGATATCCAAGAGCAGGGTGCAATCACTATACCCGCTAAAAGATTTAGTGATATAGTTAAGGAGTTTCCTGTTGAGGTTATTAGTGTTGCGACTAAAAAAAATAATCTGGTGGTAATTGATTCTGAATTGTGCCAGTTTAAAATTATGGGGTTAGCTAAAGAGGAATTTCCTAAATTACCAGAGTTTAAAGATAAAAAAGTTGTTAAGGTTGAACAGGTGAATTTAAAAGAAATGCTGGCCTTGACTTCTTTTGCGGTGTCTTTTGATGAGTCGAGATATATTTTAAATGGAATACTTTTTAAAATTGATAAGGGGGTTTTGACACTTGTTTCTACTGATGGTAAAAGATTAGCAGTCGCAGAGAGAAAATTGAATGTAGATTTAGATGTCAGTGTGAGTATGATTGTTCCAATTAAAACAATACATGAGTTGAACCGTAATTTAAAAGAAGAGGGGGAGCTGTCTTTGGTGGTTGGCAGTAACCAGGCGCTTTTTGATTTGGGGGGCGTGGTAATAATTTCGCGTTTAATTGAAGGTGAATTTCCTGATTATAAACAGGTTGTTCCTCCTGTATCCGATAACAAGGTAAAGATTGGAAGAAACCAATTTTTGTTAGCGGTGAAAAGAGCGGCGCTTTTAGCCACCCCTGATTATCAGGCGGTAAAATTAGAGGTGTTTAAAAATAAGCTGGTAATTTCTAAGTCTACGCCGGATGTGGGTGAATTTCATGAAGAATTGGCAGCAGAATACCAGGGCAGGGAAATGATTATTGGGTTTAATCCGGTTTATTTAATGGATATTTTAAAAAATCTCAGCGATGAGGTTATTAATCTAGAGTTAACTGATGGAGAAAAACCCGGGGTTGTCCGTATCAGCGGCTATGTTTATATAGTGTTGCCTATGCGCATTAATTAGTAGATGGAGATTTTAAAAAATACGATAGATGAAGTTATGCGGGACCTTGCGTCTAAAAAAACAGATTTCCCAGACGCCGGACCGCAAGAGTGGTTAAAAAAAACCTTGACAAAGAAGGAGTTGGGGCATATAAAAGTTAAATATTTTAGTAGGGGGGTTCTCGGTTTAAGTGTTGATTCTTCCGCCTGGTTGTATATTTTAAGTCTCAAAAAAGAAGAATTGCTTGGTAAACTAAAAAAAGAAAACCCTGGGTTAAAAAATATAAATTTACGTATCGGGGAAATCTCGTGAAAAAAACAAAAGGAAAAGAAGAGGTAAAAGAAAGTCCTAAGCCAACAGAAAAGCCCAAAGCCTACGATGCTACCAGTATTCAGGTTTTAGAGGGGATTGAGGCTGTTAGGCGCCGGCCCGCAATGTACATAGGGGATACTGCGGTCCGCGGATTGCATCATTTGGTTTATGAGGTGGTTGACAATAGCGTTGATGAGAGCCTGGCAGGTTTCTGCGATTCTATTTCCGTTTGCATACAGTCAGATAATAGCGTAACAGTGGTTGATAATGGCCGCGGCATTCCAGTGGATATGCATAAAACTGAAAAGAAACCCGCGGTGGAAGTTGCCTTGACTACTTTGCACGCCGGAGGTAAATTTGACCACCGTTCTTATAAGGTTTCCGGTGGGTTGCATGGAGTTGGGGTAAGTTGCGTTAACGCGCTTTCAGACTGGTTGGAGGTGGAAGTAAAAAGAGATGGTAAAATTTATCACCAGCGTTATGAAAGGGGCAGGACTGTATCTAAGCTTACTGTTATCGGTAAAAGCAGTTCCACGGGTACAAAAATTACTTTTAAGCCGGACAAAACAATTTTTAGTAAAACCGATTATTCTTATGATATTCTTTCGCAGCGGCTCAGAGAGCTGGCCTTTTTAAATAAAGGGCTAAAAATTAAACTGACGGATGAGCGCTCGGATAAAGAGGCGGTCTTTGAATTTTCCGGGGGGATCGTTTCATTTGTTGAGTACCTGAATAAAAATAAAAACCCCCTGCACAACAAGGTGGTTTATTTTGAGAAACTCCAGGATGATATTAATGTTGAGGTCGCCCTGCAGTATAATGACGGCTATGCGGAAACCTTGTTTTCCTTTGCCAATAACATAAATACCATTGAAGGAGGAACGCACCTGTCCGGGTTTAAATCTGCTCTTACCCGGGGGATTAATCAATACGCTAAATCAAAAAATTTACTTAAAGACAATATTGCTATTAGCGGAGATGATGTGCGTGAAGGCTTGACCGCGGTAATCAGCGTGAAGGTTCCTAATCCGCAGTTTGAAGGGCAGACTAAAACCAAGCTGGGTAATTCCGAGGTAGAAGGATTAGTGGCTTCGGCCAGTCTTGATTCGCTTTCAAGTTATTTTGAAGAAAATCCCCCGATTGCCAATAAAATTATAGATAAAGTAATTGTAGCTTCGCGTGCCAGAGAAGCTGCGCGTAAGGCCAGGGAGTTGACCCGTAGAAAAGGCGCTTTAGAGGGAGCTGGCCTGCCTGGTAAATTAGCGGATTGCTCTGAACGGGATGCAGCCTTATGTGAACTTTACATTGTAGAGGGGGATTCTGCAGGCGGTTCGGCAAAACAGGGCCGCGATAGAAGATTCCAGGCTATTCTGCCCATTAAAGGAAAAATTTTAAATGTAGAAAAATCACGTTTAGATAAAATTTTATCTAATGAAGAAATACGCACTATTATTACTGCTTTAGGAACAGGTATTGGCGAAGAATTTGACCTTTCAAAATTAAGGTATCATAAGCTTATGCTTATGGCGGATGCGGATATTGACGGCTCGCATATACGTACCCTGCTTTTAACTTTACTATACCGTCAAATGCCCAAGCTGATAGAAGGGGGCCATGTTTATATAACTCAGCCTCCTCTTTATAAAATTAAAAGAGGCCAGCGTGAAGAATACATACAAACTGAACAGCAGATGGATGATTTGTTGTTAGATTTAGGTCGTGAGGGTCATAAGCTGTTGCGGCTGAAGGATAAACAGGATTTTACGGATAACCAATTTAAGGAACTTCTAAAGAATTTAGTTGAGCTGGATAAATTAGGAAGATATTTGGATAAAAAGGGAGTTAATTTTGCAGATTATATTAATTCTAGGCATCCAAAAACCAAAAAAATGCCTATTTATAGGATAAAAGTGGAGGGAAATACCCTTTTTGTCTTTTCAGACAAAGAACTGGCTGCCATTACAGAGAAAGAAGGTAAAGAGGCCGAGCAGGATGTTCTACAGCTTTTTGAATCGCAGGAAATAGAGCAGGTAATTGCTAAAATTGAAAAACTTGGTTTTGATGTTGAAAGCTATTTTAGCAGCACCGTTGTTTCTAAGCAGGGCATAACTAAAGAGGCGGAAAAAAAGCTAAAAGCAGTTTATCGCATTATTAATGATGGGGACTCAAAGGAAGTTTTTAGTTTAAGAGAGGTTCTTGCTTATATCAAGGAAGTGGCCGCTAAGGGTATGCATATCCAAAGGTATAAAGGTTTGGGTGAGATGAATCCCCAGCAGCTTTGGGATACTACTATGGACCCGGGTAAAAGAACAATTTTGCAGGTAGTTTTGGAGGATGCGGTTGAGGCGGATAAGATGTTTACGGTTTTAATGGGAGATCAAGTAGAGCCGCGCCGCGAATTTATAGAAGCTTACGCGCATCAGGTAAAGAATTTGGACATTTAACATGGAAATAATGACGCCGGGAAAATATAAGAAAAGCATCCATCCAGTTGCCATTTTTAAGGAGGCCTGGGGCATCTGCAGGAATAATTTAGGAAAATTAGGAGCTATCTATTTTATTTTTAACTTACCGATTATTATTTTTTACTTGACCCCTGTGGCAAGCAAACTACAGGATCAGAAACCAAACCTTCAGATGTTTCTCGGGTTTTTTATTCCGGCCTTAATAATCAGCATTTGGTGCCATATTTCTTTATTGTTGGGGGTTAAAAAGGCGGCTGATCTTGAGGTTTACACAATCGGTCAAAGCATAAAGCAAACAAAAACATTCTTTCTTAAATATTTTGGCACAGTTCTGGTCGTTTTTTTATTTTTGATGGGCATGATAATATTGGGGGGTTTATCTGCCGCAATAATTTTACCTTTATTATTGAAAGTTAACAAAATACTGGCTGCGCTGGTTTGTCTTATTTTGGTAATCGCACTTATTGTTTTCTTAGCCTATTTTATGATTCTTTGGTCTCTTGCCACAACGGCGTGCGTTCTTGAAAATCTTCGTCCAATTACTGCTTTGAAAAAAAGCTCATCTTTAATTAAGGACTATGTGCTGGCATCTGCAGGGACTTATTGTTTGATTATACTTGTATATATTGCCTGCCTGCTTCCTTTTATTATTATAGGAACATTCCTGGGTCTTGGTAATTATCCCGACCTGGCTAACCGGGTGGGTACAATATACAGCATGTTTATCAATATTGTCTTGGTGCCGTTTTGGTCTGCGGTCGCAGTAATATTGTATAAAAAATTAAAAGAGGTCTTGGAAAGTCATGTATACGCGTAACGAAAAGATAATACCGGTTTACATCGAAGATGAGGTAAAAGATTCTTATTTGAATTATGCGATGAGCGTAATCGTTGGCCGCGCCCTGCCTGATGTGCGCGATGGCTTAAAGCCGGTTCATCGCAGGATCCTTTATGCGATGCAGGAACTTAATCTTGAACACTCCAAGCCTTATAAAAAATGCGCACGCATAGTCGGTGAAACTATGGGTAAGTACCATCCGCATGGAGACATGGCTATTTATGATACCCTGGTAAGAATGGCGCAGGATTTCACCTTGCGTTATCCTTTAGTCGATGGCCAGGGGAACTTTGGTTCAGTTGACGGAGATGCTGCCGCAGCTATGCGTTATACCGAAGCCCGGCTTGCCGCAATTTCTGATGAATTGCTCGGGGATATTGAAAAGGATACGGTTGTTTTTGGACCTAATTTCGATTCTTCTTTAAAAGAGCCTTTGCTGTTGCCAGCCAGCCTGCCTAATCTTTTAGTCAATGGCTCAAGCGGAATTGCCGTAGGCATGGCCACGAATATACCGCCGCATAATTTAAATGAAGTATGTGATGCGATTGTCTATCTTATCGATAATCCCGATGCAGAAATTAAAGACCTCATGCGTTATATAAAAGGTCCGGATTTTCCTACCGGAGGATTAATCTGTGGAAAATCCGGGATTAAAGATGCATATATGACAGGAAGAGGCAAGCTTTTGGTGCGCGCCAAAGCAACTGTAGAGCATCAGAAGAACGGCAAAGACCTGATTATTTTTACCGAGATTCCTTATCAGGTACAGAAATCCGGTGTTATCGAAGCTATTGCAGCTTTAGTTGATGATAAGAAAATCGAAGGTATATCTGATATACGCGATGAATCGGATAAAGAAGGCATGCGCATTGTGATTGAGCTTAAGCGCGATATTGAACCGCAGATTATTCTAAACCAGCTTTTTAAACACACCCAGCTGGAAAATACATTTGGGATTATTATGCTGGCGTTGGTGGATAATCGGCCTAAGGTTTTGAATTTGCGCCAGGTATTGGATTGTTATATTGAGCATCGCAAAGTCGTTATCCGCAGGCGTACGCAATTTGAATTAGATAAGGCTTTAAGGCGCGCGCATATTTTAGAAGGATTGAAAATCGCGCTTAAATTTATAGACCGGATCATCAAAGTTATTAAGACCTCCAAGAGTGTGGAGAGCGCCAAGGTAAACCTGATTAAGGAGTTCGGGCTTTCCGAGATTCAGTCTCAGGCGATTCTTGAGATGCAGTTGCAGCGCCTGACTGCACTTGAACGTGATAAAATTGATGCAGAATATGAAGAACTTTTAAAGAAAATTGAATTATGCCGGGCGATTTTAGCTTCACAGAAAAAGATCGAAGCCATTATCAAAGAAGAGCTTGAAAACTTAAAGAAAAAGTATGGAGACCAGCGGCGCACGGATATTGTAGGGGAAGCAGAAGAGCTGGAGGTCGAAGATTTAATTGCTGAAGAAGACGTGGTGGTAACAATCAGCCACGGAGGTTATATTAAGCGTTTGCCGGTAAGTTCCTATCGTAAACAAAAACGCGGAGGCACGGGAGCAACGGGCGCGGAGCTTAAGGAAGAGGATTTTAGCGAGCACCTTTTTGTTGCCTCAACCAAAGACTATCTGCTTATTTTTACCGATAAAGGCCAGGTGCACTGGTTGAAGGTCTATGAAATACCTCAGGCCAGCCGTATTTCTAAAGGAAAGGCAATTGTTAACCTTGTGCAAATGGAGCAGGCAGCTAAGGTTAGTTCAACTATACCGGTAAAGGAATTTTCCCCGGATAAATATTTAGTGATGGTTACTAAGATGGGCCAAGTCAAAAAAACCAAGCTTGAGGCATACGGCAACCCGCGTAAGGGCGGTATTATCGGGATCACCCTGGATAAAGACGATGTTTTAATTGGAGTAGAGATGACCGATGGGAAACAAGAGTTGCTTATCGGGACTAAACAGGGTAAGGCAATAAGATTTTCCGAGGAAAAGGTACGCGATATGGGCAGGGGCGCCCAGGGCGTACGTGCTATATCTTTGGTAAAAAAAGATGAAGTTATCGATATGGTGGTTCCGCAAAAGTCATCTACTATACTTACAGTCACAGCTTTAGGTTTTGCAAAACGCACCACCATTGATGAATATCGATTGACCAGCCGTGGTGGCAAGGGTGTAATCAATATCAGGGTTACGGAGAAAAACGGTGAAGCCGTAAATTTAAAATCCGTCAATGATAAGGATGAGCTTATGGTCATTACCCAAAACGGAATATTCTTACGTTGTGCAATAAAGGATATCCGCGAAACCGGCCGTTCATCCCAAGGTGTGCGGTTAATCAAACTACAGGATAAAGACCGGGTTTCTTGTGTTGCTCCGGTCATTGCCGAAGAAGAAGAGTAAAATCTGACCCTGTCGTCTAGCCTGGTCCAGGACAAGAGCTTTTCAAGCTCTCGACACGGGTTCAAATCCCGTCAGGGTCACTAAAAATGTGGTAAGAGTACTTGGGCCCCACCTCATAATAATAAAAAATTTGTAACCAAATTTTTTATATTTGGTGGTGTTTCGCTGGACAAAAGATTTAATGTGCTCAAATTTCGCTAGACCAAAATCAAGGGTGTTTACATGTGCGGAATAGTTGGATATATTGGTGAAAGGCCGGCTCAAGAAATACTCTTGACCGGCCTTAAACGTTTGGAGTACCGCGGGTATGATTCCAGCGGCATAGCTGTAATTCTCCCTGGGAAAAATATCCCGGTAGTCAGGAAAGCCTCAGGTAAAATTAGTGTCTTGGAAAAGCTGCTTAAAACAAAGCATCTTGAGGGTACGACGGGCATTGCGCATACCCGCTGGGCTACTCATGGCGCGCCTACCCGGGCCAATGCCCATCCGCACGCCGACTGTGAAAATGAAATAACGCTTGTGCATAACGGGATTATCGAAAACTTTGAAGTCTTAAAAATGCAATTGCTCAAGGAAGGGCATTTGTTCCGCAGCCAGACCGATACTGAAGTTATCGTGCATCTTATTGAAAAGTTTTATAAGAATATTCCATTGGAAGATGCGGTGCGCAAAGCCATGAAATTAGTAACCGGGTCTTTTGCCATTGCGGTTATCGCCAAACAAGAGCCGGATAAACTTGTCGGCGCCCGTTCAGGAAGCCCTTTGATCGTGGGGATTGGGAAAGGGGAAAATTTCCTCGCCTCGGATGCCCCGGCAATCCTTGAGCACACCAAAGAGATAATCTTCTTAGAGGAAAATGAGGTGGCGGTATTAAATAAAACAAGTTGCGTAATAACGGATCTTAATGGTAAGAGGGTGGCAAAGCAGATAGTGCGGCTTAACTGGGATATTGAACAGGCACAGAAGCAAGGGTATAAACATTTTATGCTCAAAGAAATCAACGAGCAGCCGCGGATTATTGCAAGCCTGCTCAACCTAAGGATCAAGAAGGATAATAGGATTGTTTTTAAAGAACAGAACATCCCGCTTGAGAAACTGAAAACTATCAAGAGTATTTTTATCGTTGCATGCGGAACAGCATATCACGCCGGTCTGGTGGGTAAATATATTTTGGAGTCTCTTTGTAGAATACCTACATATATAGATGTTTCAAGCGAATTTCGCTACAGGGATTTACTTATCGATAAAAACACCCTGGTGTTAGCGATCAGCCAATCCGGTGAAACTGCGGATACCCTGGCAGGGATCAGAGAAGCAAAAAAGATGGGCGCTTCGGTAATTTCTATATGTAATGTACTGGGTTCAACCTTGACTCGTGAA
This sequence comes from Candidatus Omnitrophota bacterium, assembly GCA_041661605.1. Taxonomy (GTDB): domain Bacteria; phylum Omnitrophota; class Gorgyraeia; order Gygaellales; family Profunditerraquicolaceae; genus UBA6249. The sequence continues at coordinate 57,872 of JBAZUE010000002.1, forward strand.
TCAGATGGGGTGATGTATACCCACGCCGGACCTGAAATCGGGGTTGCCTCTACTAAGGCCTATACTGCGCAGTTAACTGCGATTTATTTGTTTGCCTTTTATCTGGCAGAAGTGCGCAACCTAATTCCCCAGAATAAAATAAATAAATTAATCGAAGAATTAGGCAATATACCCAAGAAACAGGAGGAGATTTTGAAAAAGCAGGATGCTATTGCCCGCGTATCGCACCGGCATTCGCATCTAGGATCATTTTTATATTTGGGTAGAAATGTAAATTATCCATCGGCATTGGAAGGGGCGCTGAAATTAAAAGAAATTTCATATATTCCGGCAGAAGGTTATGCTGCAGGCGAAATGAAACATGGCCCTATCGCCTTAATTGATGAATACCGCGCTGTAGTTTGCATCGCCCCGGAGTCTAAGGTATATGAAAAGATGGTTTCTAATATTCAAGAGATCCGTTCGCGGCGCGGAAAAATCATTGCAATTGCCACCAAGGGGGATGTTAATATCAAAGAACTGACCGGAGAAGTAATCTATATCCCTAAATGCGGTGAATTATTTTCTCCCCTTTTGGTAGTATTGCCCCTGCAGTTATTAGCTTACCATATCGCGGTAAAACGCGGATGCGACGTGGATCAGCCGCGTAACCTGGCTAAATCAGTAACCGTGGAATAATGCTTTATATCGTCGCTACTCCGGTAGGCAACTTAAAAGATATAACTTTGCGGGCAATTGAAGTTTTAAAAGATGTTGATTTAATTGCTTGTGAGGATACCCGCCATACTAAGATTTTACTTCAGCATTACAACATAAAAACCCCCACCACCAGTTTTTATCAGCATAATAGATTTAGTAAAGGCGAATATATTATAGGTCTCTTAAAAGAAGGTAAAAATATCGCTTTGGTTTCTGATGCCGGTACGCCAGGCATACTTGATCCGGGATACAATCTGATTAATCTGGCGGTAAAAAATAATCTGGAGATGACTTTTATTCCGGGAGCGGCGGCTTTTATAAATGCGCTGGTACTTTCCGGAAAGCCGGCTCATGAATTTTTCTTTGCCGGGTTTCTTGTGAACCGTCAGCAGGCGCGTAAAAATCAACTGGAAAAATTAAAACAACTCAACTGTACGGTTATCTTTTATGAATCCTGCCATAGAATTTTGGCCAGCCTGCAAGATATTCAGGCTGTTTTTGGAGACAAGCAAGTGGTTGTAGCCAGGGAACTTACCAAAAAGTTCGAAGAAGTAAAACGCGCCAGCGCAAAAGATATCCTGGAGTCTTTCAATAAACAAAAACCCCGCGGCGAATTCGTAGTAATTATATAACCGCAAGAAAGCGCTTTCCTAAAACTCCCAAAATGCCCTTGTAAGCACTTACCTATAATATATACTTTTTCTAACAAGGCTGATAAATGCCCTCTATATATTGACCTCGGAGGGCATCCTGCGAGGCCCTGATAACGGCGCAGCGGGACCTTAAGAATAAAATGAAGACAAAATCATCAAGAAGTTTTAAAATCATTGCTATTATTATATCCTTTTTACTTGTTTTTGAGCAATCCGGGTTTGCTCAGGTTGCCGGAGAGCTGGATATTTCAAGGCACTTCTTTGCTCTGCAAAATAGCTTCTCCCAGGAAAGATTCCGCCCACTGCACTTAAGATACCTTGCCTATGATCCGGGAGCCAATAACTTCAATCTGCTTTTAGATAAAGGAGATTTTGTGAAGGGGCTGTCTCCAAAGGGGGCCGTTCCCGAACAGGAGCTCAAGAATCAAACTAAGGAACTTTTAAATTATTTTTTTATCGGTATATCCCTGCCCAACGAATCGTTCTGGGTAAATTTAAGGCCAGATGCAGAAGATAATATTATAGATAGTGAATTGGCTGAAACGGATGTAGGAAAGATTCTTTTAGAAGCAGACCTGCAGCTTAAAAAAGATACAGCCAATTTTACCTCTCCTCAGGCTCCAGAAGGAAAAGACTACTGGGATAAGCTCTACAAGAAGGCAGAAGAGCTATATGGGGATGAAAACATAACTATACCCACGCTAACCCGGCCTTGGATTGTGCCGGATGAAATCATTATCAGAGAGAGCTCTGACAATGCCTATATCTACAAAGCAACGCTCAAAGTTATGCTTGAGCAGGATTACCTTAAGAATTCATCTACATATAGTTTTCAGGATCAGCGATCCAAAACCTTGAATGAATACTCATCTCAGCTCATCAGAGAAACTATTATCCCCAAGTTAACCAAAGAAATAAATTCTTCCAAAAGATACGCTCCTTTAAGGCAGGTTTATTACTCGCTTATCCTCGCGCAATGGTTTAAGCAGAAATTCTATGGCAAATCAGGCTTATATTCTTATCTCATAGACAGGCATAAGCTGGATGGTTTAACTTCTGAAACTCCTTGGTCTAAAACAACTTATTTTAACTCTTACAGGACTTCTTTTCAGCAGGGAGAATATAATATTAAGGAGCCGCGTTACACTCCCTATGGCCAGACTATCAGGAGTTATATGAGCGGGGGGTTGGATTTAGGGCAAATAGTATCTTCTGCGATTATACAAGGAGTTGTGCAGGGCAATAAAGATTATGGACCCGGGTCGTTAATTTCTAAACATGGATTAGGCTTCCATTTTTCAGGTGGCACTGTAAGTAATCCTTTTGGGCTGAAAGTAGATGTAGTTTTGCCTATCGATACAGATATACCAAGAGCGATTGGACAGCTACCTGTTGTTGGCTCTCCGCTTTCCGGTAATAGCCCTTTATTACAAAAGCAGGCTTCTTCTAGATCGTTGATTTCAAAAAATAATGAAACTAATTTTTTATCCCGCGCCTTGAAAAATTTAAGCGCGCTAGCAGGGGCAGTGTTTGTATCCGGAGGCAGATTTAAAAGAGGCACGTTAGAGCGTATACTTAACGGCCAAGGAATTAATCTTAAAATCGATGTTTCAATCGGGGATATCGCGGATGATTTTATGGAACTGTCTGCTTTTACTGTATTTTTAATTCCCAAAAAAATACTAAAGGAGTGTGTGAGTAGTTTGGAATTTGGCGCAAATCCTTCAGGCGCTTACACAGATGCTGATGAACCGGGTTTGTACTCCAATGAAGACAAAAGAGTTTATATATATCAACGGTCATTCGCTTTCTGGGATGCTTACTTGTTGGCAAGGATAATTTTACATGAGGTAGGCCATGGATTCGAGGGCGGTTTTTCCGAAGAAGACGCGGGTAAGATAAAAGCGGCGTATTCACTTATCAGGCAGAAAATTTCAAATGGCTATAAGGATTATTCCCTGTATCTTAAACATGATGACAATATTTTAAGCCTAGATAACAGGAAGGCAATTGTAACATATACCGATAAGCCGGACTCGTCGCAATTTATAGCCGAGTTTTTTAGGGAGTATATTTTAAACGGTGAGGAATTAAGGGATAAGATAGGAAGCCAGAAAGACAGCGAAGTTAAAGAGGCTTTGGCCACAATCTATAGTATTTATAAGAAACGGTTCAATAGGGAATATTATCCAAGAGACGTAAAAAGCCTGCGAGGCATACTGGAGAGAATCCCAGAGACAGTTGGAAAGCATATCGCCAGAGATTATAAGCAATTTAGCGAATTTAGGGGAGTCGCGGGAATCTTTTATTTGCGCTACGGCTTAACGCTAGATGAATATAGCGCATTGGCTGAAAAAGAAGGGCAGGATGTTGCCCTCGAGTCTCTTTATAAAACAATAGTTAGCGGTCTTGCGAGTAAAACACAGGTTGAGTTTGAGCAATGGAAACTAAAATTGGCAGCGACCAAACAGGCGCTATATGACAAACTTATTTCAGTGCTTCATGATTATGCGCAGGCAATTACGAGTATGCACAGCGGTGATATTGATGATGCGGGATTGCAAAGTATATTACAAGATTTTAGGCGAGTGTTATTAGAAATTAAAACTCAATCTAGCCCAAAGAGTAATGAATATATTCTCGCTACTGAATACGCGCCCATTGTGTTTAACGTATCGCTTTCCGCACTAAGCCAAGAATCGCGCTTGCCATCTCTTGATGATATTTTATCAAAACAGTATCAATCTGCTGGGTCTTCGCTGGAAAGGGGGTTTCGGGATTTACTCGGTGATTATTATTGGCAAGAGCTGGAACGCCTACAGGTTCAAGGATTTAATGCAAATGACCTTAACGTATCCCTGATGTCTTCGGATAAAGAATCCGCCGAAACAATTATCAAAGTATTTAGAAAACTGGACATTAATGCGGTATTCCATGCGATAAAAAATGACCCTAAAAGTTTTAATCTTTTGCTTAGAAAGATGTTGGGCTCAGACAAATTTATTCAATATTTAAAAAACACGCTGGAGTCTTTAGATAGAGACAAGTATATCCTTAATAATGCAGAGCGCTTTAACCAATACATGGGTATTTTTGATATGTTTTTTCCCCATGATGCGACTCTGCTTCAAAGGATAAAGTTCTGGTTTAATAAAATTCAGAGGCTGGTAAATAACTGGATTAGAATGCTGGAGAAACTGGCTATAGCCAACGGGAATATAGCGCCTTTGAATTTACTTTGGGAATATGCGCAGAAGGCAGATTATAAAACGCAGCTTGAGGCTGTGCGCAAAATCCGGGATTTACAAGGGCAATTTATAAAAGTTTACGAAAGTGGTTATCGGGAATCGGAAGGCTCTATTGTTGCTCAAGTATCAAGAAAATATTTCATTACGCTTACCTCATCCCTGGGCATCATTGAACAGATGAAGGCAAATCAGGAATGGCTCGAAAAGTTCAATTTAGCAGAAATAGATAAAGCCTTAAGCTTAATCAGAAAAAACTTTCTGGGAGTAATTATAGATTTAGTGGCTACGGGAAAAAAGAGCGCAAACCCAATGTTTATATTAAACCGGATGGAGTTGTTTAAAGACGTAGCGTCATTGGCGAGAAATTTGGAAGTTTTGAAGAAATTACAAAAAGACCCCAAGATTGAAGACGAAACATTTCTGTATTTATCCTTCCTGCCCTTCGAGGATTTAAATAAAATCATACAGAGGGCAAGTCTAATTTTTAAAGACGCCGGAATAGTAATGCGTTTAAATGTTTCAATATTGGATTGGCTCCTAAAACTTAATGAAGATGGTTTTGATAATTTAACCCGGAATGTTGACGCCCTATCCGCAGGTAATGAGATGTTTTTATTGACGCTTGGCTCCTCCGACCTTGAATTTTTATTAAATTTAGAATATGAAGAAGCTAAAACCATGGGCAGTATAATAAGCCGGTTAGGATACGGCTTCGGATATAATTATTTTGAGTTAGTTTCTAATATGCTGAAAAACGCAAAGAATTCCCCTGGACAAAAGGAAGAAATTTTAAGCATTACTGCTGAAGACATACAGAGGTGGCAGGATCATAACCAGGAAGATTTCTATCAGCTAAATAAGATATATCGTTCGCTTGCCACATCGGATAACACCGTAAATTTGATCGTAACAGTCATTAAGAAAAAGGATATATCCATTATTGTGCCTTTTGAAACGCTGGAAAGTTTTGGCCTTTATCGTCAAGAGATGGAGCCTTTTAATAAATTCATGAATACATCAGCCAGATATGAAAATAAGAGGGAAATAGCTGTTTTGTTTGCGAGATGGGTTTCGATAATATCTACCGCGGATGCCTCTTTTACGGAGAGCGCCATGCCGGCAATTAAGTCTGCTTTCGAGGAATATTTTAATTCCGATAGAAGAGATAAATACGCGGCATTAAGGAACAGTTTAGAAGCTGTTTTGGAAGCAACGATAAGGAAGCTATTAGAAGAAGTTACCGGGGAGGCCATACCGCAAGAAAAGATTTCCAGGCTTGAGGAAGGCGGAAGGTTGCAAAAGATTATTACCGTTGTTTCGCTTTATTACAGCATAATCGCAAAAAACGAGCAAAGTGAGGCGGATAAGAAACAAATGCAGGAAAGAGTAACAGAAATACTAAAGAAGTTCATTTCAGAAGAAGCTGCCGAATCGGATGTTGAGCAATGGATAATTGGTAGTATTGAGGAAAACCGGAAAGCAATGGATGCCTTACTTGCGGCAGGATATGACAAGAGGCTGTGGGAAGAAGGGGTCAGGGTTGAAGGTGAAATAAGGCGCGGATTAGGTGAAGAAGAAAAGAAGGCGCAAATTAACAAACAGGCCCAGGAAATTATCGACAGGGCAAAGAAAATGGGCTTGCCGGTAAAAAATATTAAGATAGAAAGCTATGAAGATGCGCGAGACGTATTTAAAACTATCTTGGACAGCAAAGAAAATATAATTAATTCCGGAAGGGCCTCAAATGAGGATTTTGAAGGCCATGTAAATAGAATAAGGGATATTCTGGGAAAAATTAAGGACATATCCGGTAAATACTTAAATGGAAGAAGCGAAAAAGCGGAAATCGTTATAAAAAAAGATTTCTTTGCCGAATCGCTTTCTGGAAATAATTCTTATTCGGGGTGTTTTAAGGCTTTCGCGGGTTTTCATCAGGAGATGCCGCTTAAACACGCTTTGGAAGTGAATACTGCTATAGGGATAGTATATATTGGCGGAAAACCGGTAGCGAATGTTGTGCTGGCTTTGACGGATAAAGGAGTAGTAGTATATGGTGACTATAAGGAGGACTACGATTTAGGTCCTCTATGGGCAGAAGCCTGGAAAGAATTAGCAAAATTATCGCCTGCGGTAATTCTCGGTGGTAATTCTGCCGGAAGAAAGGCTTCTGAAAAGTCCGGTAAAATAAGAAATATCTTTTCTTTCAAAGCAATTAAGACCGCAACTCTTTGGGAGCATGTTAGTTCGGATTTGGGGCGGACGGATGAAAATGGGGATGTTTATTATATAATACAACCTGCCTTGATATTAACTTCTCGCTCAATTGCCAGGAGTGGCAGTGATAAGAATGACAATTCTGGAAAAGCTAACCTCGTGATACCTAAAAATCAGCTTTCAGAAAACGAACAGGAGCAGCAAAGAGTTTCTCCGACAGATAAATTTAATAAAGACAGAGGCAGGATTGTAAGAGAAATTATGGCTAACCCTGAATTGAATGAGCTGAATTTAAAGCCATTATTAAGCAATTTTGAAAGAGTAATATTTGATTTTGACGAGCAAGAGACAGAAGAATTAGCGGCGTCTTTGAATAGCCGGCTTGATGCAAAGCGAAAAATAACAGAAACAGAAAAATCCGCCTTAACACAAAAATTGGCTGAAATTAAAAGAAAATATAATTCACCCTCAGCCAGTTCACCAATTAAAGCAGGCGAATCCGCCGGCTCTGCGGCTGAGGCTTTCAGCTCGGGGCTGGCCGTAAAAGATGAGTTAATAGCAAGCGTTAGGGGTAATAGCTGGAGGCCGGTCCTTCCCGCGGACAGTTTTGCCGCAAAGTTTATACCTCTTTTTAATAAGCTGGACCAAAACTCGGTCCCAGAAGAATTCCCGATTGTTTCTGTCGTTGACAACGGATTACAATTGCCGGATTCTGATAAATTATGCCTTCAGGATAAAACAACCGCCAGCCGATTAAAAAAAGAAGGCATAGAGTTTCTTTCCGGGGAATTGCTGGGCAGTAATATGTTCCTTAAGACTCTTAAGGCAGAGTGTGCTAAAGAGGATTCAGATTTGAAAAGATTCTTAAAACAGCATTTTGTATATGCTATGTCCCCGTCTTTGCTTTGGCAAGGAGAAACAAATAATTCGTCGATAAAATATGTCCAGGAGATGCTGGGGGATAATATTATAAAGAAGTATCCGCAGACAGCCAAAGCTTTTATCCCGCTGATACAAAGTTTATTCCAAAAATTGCCCGCCCGCCAAGGCATTAATTTCTTTGAAAGCGTGACAGGAGGGACGAGCTGCGGGAATACGCGCAGGGCTTTAAGCGGAACCGTTCCTTTATCTAAAATGCTCGTTTACGTTTATCAATTGAATTCAGCCATGGAGGGGGTTTATTTAAAAACAAATAAAAATCCTGAAGCGCTGGGGGCATTTATAGATTTAGGGTTTGACCCGCCGTTATATAGCTCTGTTGAGGCAATCAGTTACGCGCTTGAGCTTTTACTCGCGCAGTGGAAGAATGTCGGTTTGAAAGAGGGCGCCTCAATGTTTTTTGAGCTGGGCCTAAGGCAGGCATTAGAAAGGACATCTGATTCGCCTTATAGGCAATATATATTCCGTTTCGCTGCCCTTAAAGAAAGTAATTGGTTCGCGCGGATAACGGATGATTTTTCATCCATCGATAATAATTTAACGAGTGAAGAATGGTTTGGTTTTGCAGCGCGCGAAAAAGAATTTTCTGAATTTATCGATATACTGGCCGGGAATGGTTATAAATTCTCGCGGTTTGACGCAAGAGAATTATTAATGTTGAGCAGCAAAGAAGGGATGAAGGATTTTGTCGCAGATTTGATTTCATACGGTTATAGGTTTAAAAAAGAACACATTACTGCCTTGTTAGAGATGTTTGGCCGCCGGGAAGAAATTATTAATAAGGTAAAAGAGATTAAGACAGCTTGTCCCGAATTTACGTATTATATTTTTGATGACGCGACTAGGCTGTCTTATGAGCCAATTAATGTCCTAGCGGATTTTTTAAAGCGCAATCGCCGCGCGGCGGTTAATATGGTAAACAATCTCGAAACCGCTCTTACGTATATGAATCCTGAAGCCCTTCTTCAAGCGGAAAAAATCAGGGAAGTTTGCAAGGCTTTCAATTCCCCTGCTTTTCTCATAAGCAGCTTTCTTAGCGGCTCGCTTAACGGCCTGTTGTCAAAATTCACGGGAGAGGATGATTTTATGCGTTTTGCATTAACCGCGGATGTTATCGAAAAAAACTTTAAAAAAGCATTCATCGCGTTCTTAAGCGGTTATAAGCAAGGCACTCAAAGTCAATTTGACATATTGATGGAAATATTCCTTTCCAGTATTAGTGATGTGGAGCGGTCTTCAAAGATTGCCGACATCATTGGAAACTGGTTTTCCGCCGCGGATACAACCTTTTCTTTGCCCAGGGATATTAATGCAGCAATGCAAAGTATCTCCTCCGGAAATATGGATAATCGTAACCCAGTGCATGTATTTGCCAGTTATTTGGCCATAAGCAAGGCATTACAGCAAGAGGGAATGCAGCGCGGCGTTACTTATAAAGACGTTTTAGGATTGGCTGAGAAGCGGGCCAATAGAAAAGAGGGATTTGAGGGCATCCCGCAAGAGCATATGCGTAATATAGAAGGGGTGGTATATGAAGCGGTTATCATCCGGAATAAGCTTTTGGAAATAGAGCGCGCCGGAAAAAAGCAAATAGTGGTTGCCAATTTGTCTTACGGAGGAGTGGCGGTTACGCCAATCACCGAACAGAAAAACGGCCAGGCGCATATTGTGGGTACGCAAATCCCTGTATGGTATACAAAAGTCGGCTCTACCGAGGCGCACAACAATGAATACGTGCTGGTTTACGATTTATTCACTCCGGAGCAAATAAAGGTTTTGATTGAAGAAAAACCGTTTGTCTCGGTGGTTGACGGGAGTACTTCTGTAGCTGATTCCGACAGGAGTTCTCCGCACATACCTGATGCTTTTAAGGGATACCGTAATTATTTTATTGTTTTAAACTTCGCGCTGAGTGAATCATTTAACCCGAAGGATTTTGATGTAAATGAAGAATTCGTTAAGAGTTTACTGGCTACTGATGAGGCCAAGGAACTTATCCGTAAGATACGGTCTATAGCTGTTAAACCGCGTGTGCCCAACGCGTATAAATTCGGGTTTTCTTATGAGCGCAAAGCGGATTCGGAAAAAGAAGAGTTTTTATATTTGCGGGAGGGGAAAAAAGAAGCTGCTAAAGCAACTAAATTAAATGTAGATGAAATTATAAAGCAACAAAACCCCTTCTGTATTTTCATACAGTCCTGTATTCATCCTAATGACGTTGACAAAAAGTTGATGCCCGAAGAATACAGGGCAGGGTATTATGATGATAGAGGCCACTTTAAAGAATTCTACCTTGATTATAAAGACGGTTACGGCGTTGTGATTTCCAGGCGTTACGCTGACGCGGCAAGGGAATTCTTCATGCAATTCATGTCGCGAGATGAAGCTGACTCCGCCGGTTCGTCGGTTGAGCAAAACAAGGAAAGCGGTATTGATTTATCCAGAAGGAAAGGAATATTAATTTCATTAGCCACTGTTTTGACTCTAAAGATATTAGGGCCGTCAAAGGCGTTGGCAGAACTCCTGGGTTCTGATGAAATATATTATTTGCACTTAGCGAACAGCGAACCTAAAAATGCCGTATTAGACTTTAAAAAATATAAGGCGCAGCCTTTTGCAAAAAATGTTTTGAAAGCGGCCATAAATAAAAATGCGGATGTGGTATTAGAGCACGCGGAGGTTTTTATCAATGAGACTTATGCGCAGGAACTATTTGAGCTCGCAACCCAAACCTGGCCGCAGTCTATATTACGCCACGCATACCAGATTATTAAGCAGCCATACGCGCAGGGGATTATTGAAATTGCGGCCAGTAAGTACCCGACGGGAGCTTTGGAATACTCTTTTAATTACGCAAAACAGCCGTACGCGCAGAAGATCATTGAAACCGCGGCCAAAAGCGAGCCCGTTGCAGCGTTGAAATTCGCGAAAGCTTACATAGAAGAGTCATACGCGAAGGGCATACTCGAGCAAGCAGCTAAGAAAAATTACCTGGCAACTTTAGAATACTCCCGGAATTATTTTCGAAAAGAGTATATGCGGCCAATTATAGAGCAGTGTGCTAGAAAGAGCGCTTGGGGTGCCTTGAGATTTGCCTCCGGTTATCTGAATATGCCCGGAGCCAGGCAATTAATTGAAGCAGCGGCAGAATTAAGTCCGGATACGGCTTTGCGTTATTCATTTGAGTATATGGAAGCGCCGTATGCAAAGGATATTATTATAAAGTCGGCGTTACAAGACCCGGCGGCGGCAATAATAAATACGGGAGGGGTTGGGTGGGTATTGGAAGAAAAGAGAAAAGATATTCCAGAGATAGATATTATTTTAAGGATAGCAGCAAGCGAATATCGCGGCAAGCAAGAAAGAATAGGAGCGCTGCTTGATATGATTATGAATGATATTGCCACTGGCACTGAAGCAGGCAGGGCAATGTATAAAGCAAATAAGATAAGCGAAAATGATAATGAATTCTTTAAGGAGCTTATGAAGATAAAAACTAATAAGTCCTCTAGGGGCGTAGCAAGCGTTGACCGGTTTTTAAAACGCCTATCTTCGATCTTAATAAGAGATATGAATGATATGCATGATTTAACAGCGGAAAGAAGATTCAGCGCGTTGAGCGATTATGATGCGTCCATGCTTTATACTATGATAGTTTACGGAGAAGATGAGGTCTATACCTCTACCTTCAACGGGATCTTCAATATACTCATTAAAAAGATGAAGGGAAATAATATTTCCGGAGAAAAATTATTAGAAATGGTCGGTAAAAATAAATTCCGGGTGTTTATAAAGCTTACTGCGGCATTTAAACGCTTGAACGAATTTTGGGATATTTTGGAGGCAAAGAATAAAAAAGATGAGCTGATAAAAGAATTTGTCCAGGGTTTAGCCGGGATAAGAATTGACAACGAGCGATTATCCCAGGCAATAGCGGTAGCGGACACCTTCAGCGTGATTAACGGCGGGTATCAACAGGTTATTTTACGCGAGGCCATTGAAGAATATAAGAAAATGGAGACCGCAGGCAATAAAGAAGGCGTGAGGATTTATGGGATTTTAATAAGTATTTTCGGCAGGCAGCTGTCCATAGAAGAGCCGTGGTTTCAGCAGATGTATCAGAATTATCCTGTGCCGGATTTAACGGCGATTGACGGCTCGCAGCTATTTGATCCTAACGGAGCGCAGGCTAATACGCAGGTGCACTTTTTTTATCATGACCCTTACGGTAAGAATTCTTTTGCTAATTTTAAAAAACTATTTAACAAAAACGAAATTAAAGAATCCCCGGACAAAAGTTTTATTGTTATCGCGCGGCAAAGGGCGGACAAAAAAATCATAATATATGCCAATAATCCCTATACAGACGCTGTCAAAGGTCAGATGCAGATTGATAAGGCATTGAAAGAACGGGGAATAGAGCCTCAAGTAGTTGTCCATCGCGGCCACAGTTTTCATCTTTCAGATACGATAGAAAGGATAACGGCTAAGGCCAAGATAGTTTTTCTGGGGGCTTGCGGCGGTTACAATTATATCGTTGATGTGTTGGAGAGGGCGCCATTGGCGCATATTATTTCAACAAAAGGGACGGGCAAAAACGACGTTAACAATCCGCTCCTTGATATGTTAAATAATGAGCTTCTTTCGGGAAAAGGCATTCAATGGGAGGGCTTCTGGGGAAAAGCAAAAAAGAGGTTGGGTAATACTAAGGATTTCTTGGATTACGTGCCCCCGCACCGTAATTTGGGCGTGTTATTTCTTAAGACATACTATAATGTTGCGGAGAATGTTTCTAAAACAATCCCGCAGCCGCGAAACCAAAGCTTTCTCCGGGAAATTATTGACGGCCTGACCATGGAAGCAATTTTACCAATAACAGTATTTAATATGGCAATTAATAAAATAGCCGACCGTAGCCCAATGGACAGAAGGGAATTTTTTGGATTAGGGAAGAAAACGAGTCAATCCGGCTCCGCTGATTCATCTATATCCAGAGAAGTAATGGCTGGGTCTTCATTGCGAAATCCTCTACCCGCAGCCCCGGCATCCGAGTTACAAGAAGGCCAGGAAAATCAAAACGGAATGGATCGCAGGACGTTCTTAGGTGCCCTTGGCGGCCTTGCCGGGCTAACTTTTCTTCTCGGCTTGTCTGATTCAGGGAATGCGGCAGGGATGCCGCAAGAGAATGTCCAGCCTGAAGAAAGCGCGCAAAAGGCCGTTGATTGGGACAAGGCAAGAGGATTTATCATCGATAAACTTGCTGAAAAATACCCCGAAAAGAAGCAGGCTCAAGATATTAAAGTGGCTTTCGGCGAATATGAAAAAGATAAAAGCAAGGCTTACCGGCAGATAAATAAACTGTTAAACAGCATGGCGAAAGAAATGGATAAGGAGCAGAGAATCGGCTTGAACAGCAACGGTTGGTATACGGTTTATTTCATTTATATTGACGGTCTGTATGAGGAGTTCGGGCATAAAATATTATTTCCTTTTGGCAGAAGGTTTGCATTCCTGGATTCAAAAAATAACCAGGGAACAAGAAAAGTGATGGAGCAGGTGCTCGAGGAAGAAGCGGCTACCGTGAAAAAAGTGATAGGTACCTTGTTCGGAGGGCTGAGTTTACTCGGCGCGGGAAAGTTTGTTTACGATAAAATAATTAAACCCTTCTTTTCCAGGCGATTTACGCGCACGCTTATGGATGAGCTGCGGACAATAAATAATGTCGTATTTAAAGACGATGGAATTGAAGCGGGAATTGAGGTGTATACCCAATCCGTGAAGATCGTAATGAATACATCCGCTGAAAGCGTAAAAATCTACCGGTTACAAAATAGCCAAGAAAAAATAACGCATGATCAGCGAGATTCTCACCGCTATTATACAAATTATGGCTGGCAAATAGAACGGGCTATTGAGGATTATATCTTGGATAAGCATGATAAGGATATGCTTTTAAGTTTTATGCCCGTTAAATTAAGGGATAACGAGTATTATGGATACATAACTAATAAATTAAAGTTAGAATCGTTATTAAAAGGGATAGTTAAAATAATAAGTGATTTTAGAGAATACGAGTACCGTGATTTGGCAGAAATAATTGCTTTATTGCAAAAAGAAGAGCGCGTTAATCAACAACTGCTCATTAATTGGTTGATGGCGGCGCAAAAACAGGGGCGGTCTTTGCGCTCGGCGCTTGATAAATTACAAGAGTTGTTAAAACTGCTGCAGGGTGAATCTTCGGAAGCCGTGGCCGCAGGAATAAGCCTACTTATTAAACATCCTTATTTAAGGGTATCGTATTTACGCGTTTGGCTAGAAGATGCCGCAGCTCGCGGGCAAGACAAGGCAAAGCTTGTCGGCGACCTGAATAATTATTATACCATAACAAGGGCATTGTTAAGGGCAGGCAATTATGAAAATGAAATAGCCGGAATGATACAATCTGTATTGACAGATAATATTGAAATCCGCAGGCATAGTTTATTAAGCTGGCTCAAGGCTGTGAAGCTGCATGGCAAAGACGCAAAAATGTTTTTATCGGAATTAAAGAAATTAGCCTTAATTAATAAAAGATTTATTGAGGAGTTGGAAACCAGGCGGCCCCGTTCCGGGTACGGGTATGAATATAAATGGTTCGAGGATACCCTTTTATCGCAAAGCGGAAAGCTGCTTTTGGCTTTAGGGGGAATATATGATTCCGGATATCTTAATAAGCTGCTTCCGTTATATACAGGCGGATATCTTTCTAAGTCTTTGGGTGAAAAAGGGTATATATATCTTGAAAGAATATCCAGCATTCTGGAAGAGAATATTAATCTCATTGATTCTGGAAGTTTGCTTGAGCTTAAGAAGAGAGAAATTGGCAGTAATGATCGACTGCAGTCTTTGATATTGGCAAAAGTTTCGGTTGACCCTTCTTTTATCCAGTCGATCACAGATAATATAAAAAAAGAAGAGAATCCGCAAGTTAATAATAATTTATTAAGATTATTATTCAGCCTTGAAGGCGCGGATGAAGCAATCCACGATATATTAATGAACATTAACCCTGAAGAAATCGCGCGAAAAACGATAAATAACGAATATAACTGGCAGTGGAACTTATTAGAGCTATGGCCGGAGAATGAAAAAAGTATAGCCAGGATTATGAAAAAATACCCTGAGTTGCTTTCAAAAGTGTTCGCCATAGCCAAGCCTCTAGTGTCAACTTATGAAGACAGGCCGCCGTATTACAAGAGGCATTTCCCGCTTATTATATCCGCCGCGTTAAGCAATTCGCGGGAACTGAGTGTTTCTGCGGATGAATTCAGGGATTTATTTAAAATACTTAATAATTGGCGTTACCGTCCGGAATGTTTAGGGGCGATTTCCTACGCCGTGCTTAACAATCCTTCTCTTTTTCGGGAACTACTTACAGAAGATCATATATTTGATGCCGATTATTTGCTTGGAGTAAAAATAATTCCAATTGAGCTGCGCATGAAGCTGCAAAGGCAGTTTCTTGAGAGTTTTAAGGATGCCTTTCGTGAATTAAGGCCGGAAGAGTCTTCCAGGATGCTGGCGGGCATGATCAAGAATATAGTTATTTATGGGCGCGTAGAAGCGAAAGATTTGGACCTCTTAGCGGTTTTTCCCGAGCGACAGGCAGTAGCGAATACGGTATTTTTCTGCAGAGAGCTGCGAAAAATAGGCTATGATTTCAATAAATATGATTATTTTACTTTCGGAGATTTTCGTTTTATTCATGAATTAGCGCAGCAACCGGATATAACGGCATTTTTGCGCAAATTAAGGAGCTACGGATTCGTCTTCCAAGACGCTTATTGGGGGTATCATTCCAATGACAGAATCGGGATTTTAAGCGATATATTCAATAAAAGAGAGGAGTACTTTTCAAAAATTGAAGCGATACGCTCCGTGCTCCCGGATTTTAAATACCAGCCTTTACTAGAAGGCCTTAGCCCGGAATCGGTACTGGCTTCTTTATTGGAACGTTATCCCAGTCAGGCGGTTAGCATGATGAATGACCCGGAAGGCGTGCTTAAGGCGATTAATCCGGAAGCTGCCCCTTACGCGAAAAAAATAAGAGAAATTTGTACTGTCTTTAATTTTCCCGTTTTCCTTGTAAGCGGATTTATCAGCGGTTCGCTGAATAATTTATTACCGGGATTAACCACGCCAGATGATTTTATCTATTCAGTATTTATCGAAAATTCCGTTGAACAGGAATTTAAGGATAAATTCACGGCATTTTTATCCGGTTACACAAACGGCACCCAGGGCCAATTCAATATGTTGATACAGGCATTCCGTTCCGGCCTTAATGGTTCGCGGCAGTCTTCACAGGTTGCCGAAGTCATAGGGGGCTGGTTTTGTAGCGCATACACGGTTTTTTCATTACCCAAGGATATTAGTATGGCCATGCAAAATATATCTTCCGGTAATATGGATAATAGCGACCCGGTGTATGTGCTCGCAAATTACCTGGCTATTAGCAAGGCGTTGCAAAGGGAAGGAATGCAGCGTAGCGTTACATATAAAGATGTTTTAAGTTTAATTGAAAAACGGGCTGGCGGCAGTGGGGCGTTCGAGGATATCCCTGAAGAGCATATGCGCAATATAGAAGGGCTGGTGTATGAGGCTGTTATTATTTGGAATAAGCTTTTGGAAACAGAGCGCGCCGGAAAAAAGCAAATAGTAGTCGCAAATTTGTCTTACGGAGGGGTAGCGGTTACCCCAATCACCGAAGAGAGAAGCGGTAAGGCTTATGTGGTGGGTACTCAGATACCGGTTTGGCATACGAAAGTCGGCTCTACTCCCGCGCACAATAATGAATACGTACTGGTTAATGATTTATTCACTCCAGAACAAATAAAGTATTTGGCCGAAGAAATGCCGTTTGTTTCGGTGGTAGACGGCAGCACTTCCATAGCCGCATCCGACAGGAGCTCTCCGCACATACCCGATGCTTTTAAAGGATACCGTAACTATTTTATCGTTTTAAACCACGCGCTGGGTGAATCATTTGACCCGAAAGATTTCGACGTTGATGAGGAATTCGTGAAAGGCTTGCTGGCCACCGTTGAAGCCCAGGAACTTATTAAAAAGATACAGGCTATGTCAATCAAACCGCGTGCCCCTAACGCTTATAAATTCGGTTTTTCTTATGAGCGTAAAGCGGATTCCCAAAAAGGGGAATTTTTGTATCTGCGCGTGGGTAAAAAAGAAGCTACTGAAGCAAAAAAGCTGAATATCGGTGAAGCTCTAAAACAAGATAATCCTTTCTGTATGTTCCTTCAATCCTGCGTTCACCCTGATGACGTTGACAAAAAGTTGATGCCCGAAGAATACAAAGCGGGCTATTATGATGATACGAACCACTTTAAAGAATTCTACCTTGATTATGAAGACGGTTACGGAGTCGTGCTTTCCAAGCGTTACGCCTATGCGGCAAGAGAGCTATTCAGGAGATTTATGCTGCAAAAAGGAATTAATGTTATGTCCGGCCGTTTTACTACTGATGCCATTCGCCCGATTGATACATTGGTTCTGGACTTAGACGGCACGCTTACCGAAGCCATTGGAGGGAATATAGAAAACGGGACGGCCGATATTATTAATTATCTATTAAAAAAAGGCGTAAGGATAATTATCATTACTGATGATATTTTGGAGAATGTTGAAAAAAGAATCGCAAAATTGGACAAATCCGCTAACCTGGTTGTTCTTACCGATGGTGGGGCAAGAGGAGATGAAGGAATGTTTGAGCAATACAACGCACAAAATATAATAAGCCCTGATTTAAGAAGCAGGGTCTTAGGTATAGCTCAGGCGAATTTCCCATTCGGCTCGTGGAAAGAAGGAAAGAAAGACTCTCTTTACCGGATTCAAATCACGGATATCCAGGAGAGAACCGATTTTATCAAGCGTTTTCAGGATTTACTTGTTCAGGAAGGTATTGAGGCTAAAGTATATAAAGTTGGCAGGAATTCGGCGCGCGTTACCATTGCGCACAAAGAAGCGGCCTTCGCCGAAGCAATAAAAATGTTTGGTATTGATGTGTCTAAATCGCTGATTATCGCGGATTCAGCCCGGTCTTACCGTATTGACCGTAAACTTTTGACTGCTTTTCCGGAAAGCGTAAGCGTTAATATAGGTAAATTCTCCCCTAGTATCGAGAGCGAGAATCAGAGAATTATTCAATATGCCGGGCAAGGTACAAGCGCAACAAAAATGCTGCTATCGAGTATAGCGTTTAGGGGCGGGCTGCCGCAGCATCTACTGCTTTCTTCTATGCAAAACCAGCCTTTGGAATATATGGAGGCCGCCAGTTCGCTTACTCAAAGCGCTTCACTAAGTCTATCCAATCTTTTTGAACCGCGGCAGCTGTCTTCCGCTGGTTCGGCGCTGGAGGAGGTAAATCTTCAAAAGATCTCGGCGGCGCTGGGGAAAATGGAAAAACAGGCTGTTGACGAAAAAGAAATATACGGTTTAGCCGCGAGGTTGAAGGAAGCGTTTAAATGGGATGATTACTTCGGGAATTTTACCCCTGAGATGTGGATTGAGCTTTTGCGTTGTAAGGGAGTTAAAGAATTAAAGGGCTTAGATATAAAGGATGGAATACTAATAAAACAGGGTGATACCGTAAATGACGAACAGGCAATGTTCCTTATTGAAAAAGGAGGGGTGAGGGTTAGCGAAGATGCGCATGGAATTTGGATCGCGGATTTAGAGGAAGGGAATTATGTCGGAGAAATAGGCGCGGGCTCTTCAAATAGGCTGCGTACAGCCACAGTGCGGATAAAAGAGGGGGCGCCGGAAACGAAATTTTTGGCAATACCTATGAGTGTATTTAGTGCCTTGGGGCTATCCAGGGTATTTTCGGAAATAAGCAGGCAACGCAGCAACCGTCTGAAAAGCAGAGAGAGATTAGCCGAGAAGGATTACACTCGTATATTGAAAAAATATCCGGATACAGAGTATGATGAAGATAGCCCTGTAACAAAAGCTTATAACCTGGCATTAAAAATTATCAATCCAAAAGAAAACCCATTATCCGTGGACGTTACTTACCATAATCCTTACCATTGGAATGAGTTGCTTGATTTTATCGATATTGTCCTACAGGGTATGGGGGATAATCTAAAGAATAAAAATAGGAAAATTATATTTATGTTGGCAAGGGTTGCGGCATATTTGCACGACATAGGGTATTATTTATCTAATGACCAAGGGAAGTTTACCGTTGTTGGACACGAAGACAGAAGCAAGGAATTTGTGCGTAACAATATGAAAGAGTTAGGGCTTAGCAGCCGCTATGTCAATGCAATTCAGTTTATGATAGAGCATACTAAGCTTAAAATAGGAGAGGAGTTTGAAAATAAATTGGGTTTAATAAACCAGGCGTTAGCGGAAATACACAATGGTAAATTATCTGATAAAACAGGGGTTTTTCTTAAAGAAATTTTGCCTGATTTAGACTTGAATCTGGATAGTGATCTTGATTTTGCTAACGATGTTTTAATCGCTGCTAAGGCTCTTGCCGTAGCAGACCTGTATGCGGCAACCGTTGATATGGTTCCGTTTTTGTGGCTTGAATTTACTTTGGAAGGTTCTCCGGCAGGCAAGACGACTATGTTAGAACAAATAGCGGCCTCCCGCGATTTTCATAAAGGCGTTGTTGAACCGCAACGGTTAAAATTGCTTTTAGAGGGAGGTTTCGGGTTAGAAAAGTTAATAATGGATAGTGGCTCGTTAGAGCGGTTAAAGAACGCCAGAGAGAAAAATATCGGTATAATGCAGCAGTATGCCGAAGCGGTAAAACAGATAAAGGCAAGTGATACTGCCGAATCAGTTAAAAAAACAGCTGAAACGAATTTAATAAATCTTATTAACGGCCTTAATGATGATATGGTTGGTCCGCTTAAAGATGAGTTGCTGGCTGAAGTAAAAACACTTGTTTTAAAAAGCAGCGCTGTTGGCGCGGGGTCGGCTTTACAAAATCCGGAAACAGGATTAATCGGCAGTAAAACACTTGGAAATTATAAATTTGTTCTGCAAGGCCAGGGCAAAGAAGGATACTTGTTAAAAATTTTTGGCAAAAGGGGTGTCGCAGGAGAAATAAAATTTAGATTACATGATCTTCCCGATGGCAGAAAAGGAATCTTTGTAGAAAATGTATTTGCTAACGATACTTATCGCGAAGATTTTAGGAAAGATTTTGAAAAAGGGATATATTCAAATATGCTAAAAGAGATTATAGAAATAGGGGAACAGTATTCCCGTGATATAAACAAAGTAACCGAAATAACCGGAGCGATAAATAATATAGAGACTCTGCAGGGTCTTTATGGCGCTATTGCCGGCAGTCGTCCAACAGAAGAGCGAGAAGAGGTTGAAAGGCTAAGTGGTATAGAGAAAAAGAATTATTATGAACATACAGAACCGCTGATTAAGATGTTAAAGAAAGCCATAATTGAAGAGGTGGGTAGCGAAGAAGGCAGGATGGAGCTTGATAGGAAACTTCCGGATACCCTTTTAGTAAAAGCCAGGTCAGGTGGGGGGTTCTCGGAAAATCACCGTATGCGGGTAGAGAGAGATCAGATAATCCTTATATCTAACACGCCGGTTCATTCCGCAGGCTCTTCGCTTGAGATGCGTCCAGAAGAAGCCGCTAAATTAATAAGGGAAGCGGTGCAGGAAAACTATGAAAAATGGGGCCTTTTATCCGAGCGTTTAAAAACAGCAAGGCGTATTTTGGTCCGGGTTCCCGGACGCGATAACCGTGGCGGCCACGAATTCCCATTAGGGGAGATAGCTGCTACTCTGCCCATATTAATCAAAACGCTGATTATTTCTGGAGAAAGCATCGAAAAGATAATAGTGCAATGTGATTCTTATCCGGAATTGGTAGAAGCGCTAGGAGAAAATAGGGTCAAATTAGCTGAGCCTAGTAAGACAACCGACGAATTAAGGTCTATTTATTCCCCGGATTTGGTTATTGATTTTGACACGGTAGCATTGGGTGAGGAGATTCCGGAAAACACAGTAAAGTTCCCAGTGGCAAAATTATGGATGTCTTTAGATCGTCATAGGGAAATGCGTGAAATTTTAACTTCAGCAGGATTAAGCATTCCTAAAGAAGGCGAAGCAATTATCAGGAGAGAAAGGGAAAGGGATGGGCAGACGACCATATTTGTAAATCCGCATAGTGATAGCAATAAGAATGATAATGTAGATTTGTGGGTAGGGTTAATACAGGAACTTGTTGCAAGGGGGTATAAAGTAGTACTTAATTCGGGTAAAGAGGCAGGAAAAGACCAGGCACATTCAAAAAATATATTAGAGAAGCTTAGAGAAGAAGTGAGATTGGGGGATGTGAAAGAATTTAAAGGGAGTATTACGGATCTTTTAAATACCTTCTCAAAGAAAATAGACGG
Source organism: Candidatus Omnitrophota bacterium (assembly GCA_041661605.1). Classification (GTDB taxonomy): domain Bacteria; phylum Omnitrophota; class Gorgyraeia; order Gygaellales; family Profunditerraquicolaceae; genus UBA6249. The sequence goes on from JBAZUE010000002.1 coordinate 79,064, forward strand.
AGTAGTAACTATAGATAGCGGCATATTCCACGTAGTGCACAATTTGTATTCCTTACCTGCAGTCGTTTTTACTACGTCGAACACATTAGGTTGGATTCCGCAGGAAAAGGAGGAGTTATTATTTAAGAGGGTTCAATACTCAGATTTGAAAGATTCTTCTACTGCAGTAGAGTTATTGCGGAGTTTATTAGAGAGAGAAGAAAAAGCAGACGCCAGCTCGCCGGCTGCGCCGGGAGATTCTGTTGTGCCTCAAGATTCGACTTCGAACCTTAACGTAGTATTATTGTCGAAAATCGAAGATCATATGAGAACGGAATTAAAAAAAATAGATGATGCGATTGATAGGGAGATAGAGGGCATGCCCTTTGATGATAAACCGCACCGATTGTCCGACAAAATAATGGAACGTTACCGCCTCTTGTTTATCGAATTTTGCGAAATTGGCCGTGGCATACCGGAATTTGATCACCTATCATATTTAATGCAGGACGGAAAGTTTACTCCGGCAATGGCTATGAACGCATTGCAGGGATTATTCTTAAAAGAAAACAGGCTTTTGGTATTTTCTATTGGAAGAGATCCTGTTGATGGAAGAATTATAGAAAATATGCCCGCGCTTTCAGTGTTTAAGGTAAAAGAAACGCAACTAGTTACAGAAGATATTATAGATAAGCATGTAGATGCATTGGCAATATTTGTTGATGGCTTGATTGTGCAAGATTACGTCACAAGGCGCCGTATGGGATTTGAATCTTATCTAGCATTTGCCATACATGGGGTGACCATCGATGGAGCAATACCAGTTGTAGTAAATAAGGGAAGTATTGCTGCTGAACTTAAGCGTTACTACGGAATGCGTTTAGAAATGGAAGCTACGGGTCAGCTTCCGGATTTCTATAGAAAGAATATTCCGCTTCTCAATGAGGCGTTGGCAAAACTTTTGATAAAACAGTGGCCTCAACCAAACAAAGATATCTCCGATTTTATTGCGAAGCATTTGGACGAATATATACGTAGAATTGTATTGCATGAATTAACGCATGTGCGTATAGCAGGCACGGATGATGATGAAATATTCGCGTATCTTGTTGAGATCGCGCAGACGCCTTATAGCTGGTTAAGGCTATTTGATGTCGTTTATAGTATTAGTCCTCCAGTTAGAAGCACGTCGATCGAGCATGATTATGCCTCAAATAATTTTCTGCGTAACTTTATTCAGGGTATTTTCCAAAAGTACGAACCTGGTTCGTTAAAGGGTATTCCTGAGGATCGGCATCGTGCTGCGGCAACCAAATTACCTGATACTTATCCTGCAGGACTATTCATGGCGATCTCTGATATTCCTGAAGAAGTGCTTAAAGCAGAGGCGAAAACAAAATTTTTGGAATTAAAAGAAAAATCATCGAGTTCCATTATTTCTGCGGATAAACCTGCCAGTTCGGAGATACAATTAGATAACACTTATGATGGACTTTTTAATCGTCTTAAAAACATAAATGGAGGGGAGAAAGAAGTAAATTTAGGATTTTCAAAGGATACAGCCAGGAGGCTCAAAATAAGAATAACTGGGTGGATGAATGGATTAAAAACGAGGAAGAAAGAATTTGATCTGTTCGCTGCTAATAATCAAGCGTTGAGTGAAGAAAAATCCCGAAAATTAAATAAATTTATAAGCGGAATCGCTAATTATGTAAAAACAAGACGCAGCCTTGTGAGTCCGCAGGAGCCTCTAGCTGTTGCTGAAAAGATATTGTTTACTACGGTTGGATATGGGTATCCTTATGCGGAAATCGATATAACAAGCTTGCCTTCAGCCGTGAAATTTTCTACTACAATATTGGCCAAGAGCTATGATGATAAATTTAGAGAAATAATAGATGAAGCGATGGATAGAATTCAGAGGATACTTAAGGTTTTAGACAAATTGGCAGAAGAGAAATTGGCAGAAGAAAAAGATATAGACTTGGTTCTTAGCGGAAGAAGTGGACAGGAGACTGTGGTAGTCAGAGAAGAAACGATACGAAGGATTTACAATGAAATATCAGGAGCTTCCAGCTCTCTAGTAGAGGATGGAAAAGGTGGCATAGACATGCGTTCTTTGTCGCAATATACGGTTATCCAGCCAATGACGGGATCAAACTTTTCCAAGCAGGGGCACTCCTTTTCGGGAACGGCCCCTCTTCCTGATAAAGAATGGCAGGAGATAGAAAGGATGGCGAATTCAGGAATAGCTCCTTCCTCTGAGCGATTAAGAGAATACCTTTTGTCTTTGCAGGATCCAAGCAGCCAGACAGATAAAGTCCTTGCCTGTATTGCGGATATCTTAAGACAGGAGGAAGAAAAAGCCTGCTGCACGGAGTCTTCTTTAAAGGAGATTCTGGCTTTGCTTGAATCAGGCAAGCCGGATAAAGAATTAAGGCTGGCATTAACAAAAATACAGGTTTTAGCTAAAGAGCCGCAATTGATAGAGCAATAAGAGGGGCGCTTACCTTCCCAAAAGGTTTATCAGCCAGAAAGAAGGTTCCCTAATAAGCGTCCCTTTTTATTTGTGCTAGCACGGAGAAATAGCCTTGACAAAGCGCCTTTGAAGTGCTATATTTATATAACTAAATTAACCTTTAAGCTGGCTCTTGAGAAGCTGGCAAGGCAGATAAAATGAAGAATAAAGTTATGGAAAATATGAACCCTTGGTAGAAAGACCAAGGGTATTTTTTTTGCCCTTAGAGAATAAAACTATGAAAGAAAAAGCCAAAATTCTGGATAAAGAAGGGGTGCAGCGCGCGGTTACGCGTATTGCCCATGAGATAATTGAGAAAAATAATGGCATAGAAGAACTTTGTTTAGTAGGCATCAGGAACCGCGGAGTTTATATAGCTCAAAGGATCGCGGATTGTATTAATAAAATAGAAAGTAAACAGGTTCTCACGGGAGCGCTGGATATTACTCTTTACCGTGACGACCTGGCTTTAGCCAGCGGACAACCCCTGGTACGTAAAACTGAAATCGATTTTGATATTAACAACAAAACCCTTGTGCTTGTTGATGATGTGCTTTATACCGGCAGGACTATCCGCGCCGCCCTGGATGCGTTGATAGATTTTGGCCGGCCAAAGACAATACAACTGGCGGTATTGATTGACAGAGGGCATCGTGAACTGCCTATCCGGGCGGATTTTGTGGGTAAAAATATACCAACATCTAAAAAAGAATCCGTAGAGGTACATTTGCTTGAGCCTGATGGCAGGGATGAAGTAGTAATTATGGAGAAAGATTAGATGTCTTGGACAAAAAAAGATCTTTTAGGGTTGGAATATCTGACCAAGGAAGAAATAGAATTGATCCTGGATACCGCGGATTCTTTCAAAGAGGTCTCTACCAGGGAAATCAAAAAAGTCCCTGCCCTGCGCGGCAAGACGGCGGTAAATCTTTTTTATGAACCCTCAACCAGGACAAGGGTTTCTTTTGAAGTCGCGGCGAAGAGGCTGTCTGCTGACGTAATTAATATCGCTACCGAGACATCCAGCGTGCGCAAAGGGGAAACCTTGATTGATACAGGGAAAAATATCCAGGCTCTAAAAGCTGATATAATTATTATGCGGCATAATTGTTCTGGGGCGGCGAATATGCTTGCCCGCGCGCTGGATATCAGCGTGGTAAATGCCGGAGATGGCTGGCATGAGCATCCCACACAGGCATTGCTTGATATTTTTACTCTTAAAGAAAAACTGGGAAAAATAAAAGGTTTGAATATAACTATTGTAGGAGATATCGCGCATTCACGGGTTGCCCGCTCCAATATTTGGGGGCTGACTAAATTAGGGGCCAATGTTACGGTATGCGCACCGGAGATGCTGCTTCCGGTTGCAATAGAGAAGACCGGGGCCAAAACCTCCAGTAATATTGACGAAGCCTTAAAAGATGCCGACGCGGTAAATGTCTTAAGGATGCAGTTTGAGCGCGATGAGGGCGCTGCGTTTCCAGAGCAGTTGGATTATTTTAAGAGGTTCGGTATTACCGGAGAGAGATTAGCTAAAGCCAAGAAAGATATCATTGTCATGCATCCCGGGCCGATTAACCGGGGGATTGAGATGTCTAGTGAGGTGGCGGATGGCGCAAATTCGGTGATCTTAGAGCAGGTAACTAACGGCATTGCCGTAAGAATGGCGGTTTTGTTCCTGGTATCCCAGGCAAGGGAAGTAAAAACATGAGCATATTGATTAAAGGCGGAAGGGTAATTGATCCGGCAAATAAAATTGATGCTCTTTTAGATATTTTAATTGAAGATAATAAAATATACAAGGTTGCCAAGAATATTAAAGCACAGGCAAATAGCATAATTGATGCAACAGGTAAAATTGTTGCTCCGGGTATAATTGATATGCACGTACACCTGCGCCAGCCAGGCAGGGAGGATAAAGAGACGGTAGCTACTGCCACAGTCGCAGCTGCCAAGGGCGGAGTAACTACTGTTTTAGCTATGCCGAATACCAATCCGGCTATGGATTGTTTAGAGAATGTTGAATTGTCGAGAGGGATAATTGCTAAGGACGCCAGAGTTAACGTACTTATCTGCGGTACAATTACTAGGGGCCGCCTGGGGAAGGAATTAAGCGACATTGCCGCGTTAAAGAAAAGCGGGGTTTATGCTATATCCGATGATGGTTGTTCTGTAGATAGCGACGAGTTGATGTTTGAGGCGCTTAAAGAAGCAAAGCAGTCGGAGGTTTTAACTATCTGCCATTCTGAAGATAGAAAGCTTTCAAGTAAGGGAGTAATCAATATGGGGTTTAATTCTACGCGGCTGGGGCTGCGCGGGATTTCTAATGAATCAGAATATAAAAGAGTGGCACGCGATATTGAATTGGCAGAAAAAAGCGGTGCGTCTGTACATATTGCCCATGTCAGCTGCCGGCAGTCAGTAGAAATAATTGCCAAAGCCAAGAAAAAAGGAGTAAAATTGACTTGTGAAACCGCTCCTCACTACTTCTCTTTAACGGAAGATGCACTTTTGGGTTATGATACAAATATGAAGATGAATCCTCCCTTAAGAAGTTCCGAAGATGTTGCGGCAATTAAGCAGGGGTTAAAAGATGGTACGATTGATGTCATTGCTTCAGATCATGCCCCGCATACTGAGAATGAAAAAGATATTGAATTTGAGCGCGCAGAGTTTGGAGTGGTAGGTTTGGAGACTGAATTGTCTGCGGGTATAACCGAGTTGGTTGACCCAAAATTACTAGACTGGAATCAACTTTTTGAGAAAATTGCCTTTAATCCTGCCAGGATCCTGGGCTTAGACAGTGGTTCTTTGAGTGAAGGCAGGCCGGCAGACATAGTGGTTATTTCAGGAGATAAAGAGTGGACAGTTAAGAAAAACGAACTGGTCTCTAAGTCTAAAAACTCCGCATTCCTTGGCCGAGTCTTAAAAGGTGTGGTAGATTATACAATTTGTGACGGAAAGATAGTTTATGTTCGTCAGTTAAGCGTTCATTAAAAATGGAATTTATCGCCGATTTTCATATTCATTCCAAATATTCCCGGGCAACCAGCCGGGATATGGATGTCAAACATCTTGCAGAGTGGGCAAAGCTCAAAGGTGTCACTCTTATGGGCACCGGGGATTTTACGCACCATCTCTGGCTGGAAGAGCTAAAACATACATTAGAAGATTGCGGCAACGGTTTGTATAAGTACGCGGGCATATATTTTATGCTTACTGCCGAGGTAAGCAGTATTTACTCTAAGAATGGGCGTACCTACCGTATCCATAATTTAATTTTTAGCCCTTCTTTTAAAAGTGTGGATAAAATAAATGAAAGGCTGGGCAGGATAGGCAATTTAGCTAGCGACGGCCGGCCGATATTAGGTTTGGATGCTGCTGAATTAGCGCGTATTGTTTTTGACATAGATGAAAACTGCATGATTGTGCCCGGGCATATCTGGACACCCTGGTTTTCCGTATTTGGCTCTATGTCGGGCTTTGATAAGATTGAAGATTGTTTTGAGGCGCAAACGGAGAAGATATTTGCGCTTGAGACCGGTCTTTCAAGCGATCCGACGATGAATTGGCGCCTGAGCGCTTTAGACAGGTTTACTTTAATTTCTAACAGCGATTCGCATTCCCCTTCAAGAATCGGCCGCGAGGCCAATGTTTTCAATTGTGAGCTGGATTATAAAACCATAAGAGAGGTTTTAAGAACAAAAGATAAAAAAAGATTTCTTTACACAATAGAATTCTTTCCCGAAGAAGGCAAATATCATTTTGACGGCCACAGGCTCTGCGGTATTCGTTGGTCGCCCCAGGAAACCAGGGCGCATAATGGGAAATGCCCAAAGTGCGGCAAGAACGTAACTGTGGGGGTAGTTAACCGGGTTGAGAAATTAGCTGATCGAGCTGAAGGGTTTGTTCCGGATAATGCTATACCTTTTAAAAATCTTGTTTCGCTGGATCAGATAATTGCGGAAACAAAAGGCGTTGCCAAGACTAGCGTAGGAGTAGAAAGAGATTATCGAAGCTACTTAGCAAATTTTGGCACAGAGTTTGATATATTGATGCGAGCCTCCAGAGAGGATTTATCTAAAAAGCTACCGGTTAAAGTTGTTGAGGGTATTATGAGGATGCGTGCCGGAAGAGTAAACATAAAACCCGGTTATGATGGAGAATACGGGATAATTTCAATATTTGACAAAGACGAGCCTGAAGCAAAACATGAACAGCAGCTCGATTTGTTCTAAGAAATAACGCGCCTGTGGCTCAACGGATAGAGCACTAGCCTCCGAAGCTGGTGGTGCAGGTTCAATTCCTGCCAGGCGCAAAATAATATAAAAGAATGCAGAAGAGAATAGTTTCGGTAATAGGAGGACATAATTGTACGAAGAAGGTGGAGCAAATAGCCTTTAATTTAGGCAAAAGTCTGGCTAAAGTGGTTGGTATTTTAGTTTCAGGCGGTTTACAGGGAACGATGAAGGCAGTTTGTTCTGGTTTTAAGGCTGGTGGAGGCTTAACTATAGGAATTATACCAAGTTATGATAAAAGCGACGCCAATAAGTTTGTAGATGTGGTGATTCCTACGGGCTTAGGATTAGCCAGGAATGTGTTGGTTGTTAAATCCGCAGATGTAGTGGTGGCGCTTCCGGGTAAGGCAGGCACTCTTTCTGAGGTTGCCTATTGTTTACAGTTTGGTATTCCGGTAATCAGCTTAGACTCTTGGGATATCAAGACAGTTATTAAAGTCTCCACTGTCAAAGAAGCTGTCAGGCAGGTCAAGAGGATTTTAAGAAAGGACTGAAATGCAGAAGAAGGTGATTATTTTAGGGGGTGGTCCAAATAGGATCGGCCAGGGTATCGAGTTTGATTATTGCTGCTGTCATGCCGCCTATGCGCTTAAAGAGGAAGGAATATGCAGTATTATGATAAACTGCAATCCGGAAACAGTTTCTACTGATTATGATACCTCTGACCGGCTTTATTTTGAACCACTTACATTCGAAGATATTATGAATATCATTGAACTGGAAAAACCAATAGGCGTGATTGTGCAATTCGGCGGACAAACTCCGCTTAATCTGGCAGTAGCTTTACGGGAGGCGGGGGTAAATATTTTAGGGACCAGTTCAGAAAATATTGATATTGCGGAGGATCGCAAACGTTTCAAGCACATGATTGATAAATTGGGCCTGTTGCAGCCGAATAGCGGCACGGTGTTTACCTTTGAAGAGGCGCAGAAAGTAGCCAGCAATATCGGTTATCCTGTATTGGTCAGGCCGTCGTATGTCTTGGGCGGCCGGGCAATGGAGATTGTTTATGATGCAGAATTATTAGAAAGATTTATTAAGGAGGCAGCTGAGGTTTCCGGTGAACATCCTATATTGATAGATAAATTCCTGGAGGATGCTATTGAAGTGGATGTGGATTTAATCGGAGACGGCGAGACTTTTGTTATCGGTGGAATTTTGGAGCACATTGAACAAGCAGGGGTACATTCAGGGGATGCGGCAATGTCTCTGCCTACTTACACTTTGTCTCCGGAGATCTTAAAAAAGATAAGAGAAGCTACTTACCGTTTAGCCAAAGAATTAAATATCGTTGGCTTGATGAATGTGCAATATGCGGTTAAGGATGCTAAGGTGTATATCCTGGAAGTTAACCCCCGTGCTTCCCGTACCGTGCCTTTAGTCTCTAAGGTTATTGGAGTGCCTCTGGCAAAGTTGGCAACTAAGGTTATGTTGGGTAAGAAACTAAAGGATTTAGGTTTTACTGAAGAGACCATCCCTCGGCACGTGGCAGTAAAAGAATCAGTTTTTCCTTTTAACCGTTTTCCAGGGGTAGATGTAATGTTGGGGCCGGAGATGAAATCTACCGGAGAGGTTATGGGGATTGATGCGGATTTTTCCAGCGCTTATATCAAAAGTCAGATTGCCGCCGGACAGAAGATTCCCAAGAAAGGCAATGTATTTATCTCTGTGCATGATCGGGACAAAAGAGACGTGATTCCTATTGCCAAGAAATTAAAAGAATTGGGGTTTAATATTTTTGCGTCTAGCGGCACAGCATCAGTCTTGGGGAAAAACAATATATCGGCTAAGGTACTGCCTAAGATCACCGAGGGCAGGCCGAATATCCTGGATTTGATGAAAGATGGTAAGATCCAGATGGTTATTAATACTCCTTCAGGCAGGATACCCCGCCAGGATGAGGTAAAGATACGCTCGCAAGTAATCCTTTATAATATTCCCTATACCACTACAATTTTTGGAGCGCAGGCAACGGTAAACGGGATTGAAATGTTTATGAAGAAAGATTTAAACGTGAAATCACTGCAGGAGTATCATAAGATTAAAGGAAGAAAAGTTAAATAGGCCAAAAGTATGCCGGAACTTCCAGAAGTAGAGACAATTAAAAGAGATTTACAAAAGATAATTCTGGGTAAGAAAATTATCGAGGTTTGCGTGTATAACCCCATGGTTATACGTGAGCCATCGCCGTATCTATTTAAGAAATCACTTAAAGGGTTAGTTGTAAAGAATATTTTACGCCGGGGGAAACTTTTGATTTTAGAGCTATCAAATGGTCTATCTTTAACCATACACTTAAAGATGACCGGTCAGCTGGTTTACCCCGGAGGATCTAAGAACAGCCGGGTGTCTTTTCATCTGTCCGGAGGGAAAATCCTGGATTTTAATGACCAGCGTTTATTCGGGGAATTACGTTTGGTTGATGACTGGAGGAAAATAAAATTTGTTCAGGGGCTTGGTCCTGAACCATTTGATTTGACTTACCCCGATTTTAGGGATATGCTCTCTAAGAAGAAAACCAAAATCAAACCTTTATTGATGGATCAATCGTTTATCTCCGGGATCGGCAATCTTTATGCTTCTGAGATCTTGTTCCGGGCTAAGATTGACCCGCGCAGGCCCGCACAAAGTTTGACTGGAGCGGAAAAAGAAGCCCTCTATAAAGAAACCAAAGAGGTCTTAAGCAGCGCGATTGTGCATGGCGGCTCTTCCATTGATGATTATGTACGCCTTTCTGGTAAACCAGGAGGTTATCGTAAGTTCCACCGTGTTTATGGCAGGCAGGATAAGCCTTGTTTTGTCTGCAAGAGTTTAATTAAAAAGATCACTCAAGGGGGACGAGGTACTTATTTTTGCCCTAAATGTCAGAGGTAAATTGTGAAAAAACGCCTTAAAATAAATGGAATAATTATGGGTTGTGCGGCAATTATGGTTGTGTTCTTCCCGGGGATTTTCTTCCGCAGTCATGTTAATGGAGGAATAGAGGAATATATAGAGCTTTTGGGTTTTTCGCTTATTCTCCTGGGCCAAATAATCCGTGTCTCTGCCCGCGGATATAAAGCAGAACATTCTTGCGAAAGCCAGGCATTAATACAAGGCGGTCCTTATCAAATAGTGCGCAATCCTATGTATCTGGGAATATTTTTAATCGGCTTAGGTGTGGTGTTGGCAATATTCAAGTGGTGGGCAGTGATAATTTTTATTATAGTTTTTGTTATCCGGTACGTAATGCTTATCTACAAAGAAGAAAGAAAGCTTTTAACTTTGTTTCCTGAAGCATACAAAGATTATTGCAAGAAGGTGCCGCGCATCCTTCCGGCATTATCTACGATAACCAGGTTGGATATAAGCGAGTATTTGCCTATAAAGTTAATTTGGTTTAGAAAAGAAATCGGTTCAATTTTAACGCTTCTTTTATTGACCTTATTGGTAGAATCCTGGGAGGACATTTCCTGCAAGGGGCTTAAGGTATATTTTTATCAATCCGCATGGTTATTCCTGACCTTTGTTTTATTTATAATTTTCGTAATTTTACTAAGCGGTTGGACGCATAAAAAAGATGGAAGCGGTACAGTTAAAAGCTAAAATAATTTCCAACAAAAAGCTCAAATGTAATTATTGGCATTTAGAATTTGACTCTGGCATAATTGCTAAGAACGCTTTGGCCGGGCAGTTTATAGAGATCAAAGTCAATAATGGGATGGACCCGTTATTAAGAAGGCCAATTAGTATCCACGGTGTAAGCGGAACAAAGGTTAAGCTCATTTATGAAGTTATTGGTAGGGGCACGCAGATCCTATCTGAAAGAAAACCAGGTGATTCTTTGGATGTTATTGGTCCCCTGGGTAATGGTTTTGAATATAACCAGCTGACCAAAAAACTGGATAACCGGAAAACTGTCTTAGTTGCCGGGGGCATGGGTGTGGCTCCTTTGGTCTTTCTGGCGGAAAAGATAAAATTTCATAGGCCAGTGGTGTTGATTGGAGCCAGAAAGAAAGAGCAGGTTCTCTGTTCCCAAGAATTTAAAGCTTTAGGCTGTAAAGTAGTAACCGCTACGGATGACGGATCTCTGGGGTTTAAGGGCAGAGTTACGGATCTTTTAAAGGAGTTTTTATTGGAAAACCAGAAAACAGGCAAACCAGAAAATATATACACCTGCGGCCCGCAGCCGATGTTAAAAACCGTTGCTCAAATCTCTCATGAAAATAATATTGCCAGCCAGCTTTCACTGGAAACTCATATGGCATGCGGATTTGGCGCCTGCCTTGGGTGTGTTGTGTCTACTAAATCCGGATATAAAAGAGTTTGCAAGGATGGCCCGGTTTTTACGGGCAAGGAGCTAATTTGGTAAAGCATGCAAAGCCAGATTTGAGCGTAAATATAGGAAGCCTTGTTTTAAAGAACCCGGTGATGGTTGCTTCCGGAACTTTCGGTTATGCCGAAGAGTTTAATCGTCTCCTGGATTTAAAGAAACTGGGGGCAATTGTTACCAAAACCATTACCATTAAGCCTCGGCATGGCAATCTTCCTCCCCGGACCTGCGAAACTCCTGCCGGTATGCTTAATTCCATCGGCTTGGAAAATCCCGGTATAGATAATTTTATTAAAATCAAGCTCCCCTTTTTAGAAAAACTGGGTATTCCCATTATTGTAAGTATCGCTGCTGAAGATGATCCCGGTGAATTTTATATTTTGGTTGGACAATTGGATAAAATAAGCGCGGTTTCCGCGATTGAACTGAATATCTCCTGTCCGAACATGCAGAAGAATATATTAATTTCTCAAGATGCCAGGGAAACATCTGCGTTAGTCAGTGCAGTGCGCAGACTTACCAAGAAGTGCTTAATTACTAAATTGTCTCCCAATGTAACTTCAATCTCAGATATTGCTTTAGCCGCTCAGGATGCAGGTAGTGATGCTGTAGCTTTAATTAATACGCTTTCCGGTATGAGCATAGACGTGCATAAATGTGTGCCCAAGATTGGGTCATGGGTTGGCGGCCTAAGCGGCCCGGCAATCAGGCCGGTAGCAGTAAAGATGGTTTGGGAGGCTTATAACAAGATTAAGATTCCTATTATCGGCATGGGTGGTATAATGGATACAGAAAGCGCCTTGGAATTTTTTATTGCCGGAGCTACTGCGATCAGCGTGGGAACAGCAAACTTTATTAATCCGGGAGCGAGCCTTGAAATTATCTCCGGATTAAAAAAATATATGACGGATAACGACATTTTGAATTTGAGTAATATTACCGGAAAGCTAAAAGCATGAGAGGGTTAAGTAACTCCAGGTCCTTTCGCTCGGCGCAAGGATTTCGCCAGACAAAAACTTGTGGTGCTCAAATTATACTTGCTCTGGATGTGGATACGATTGAAGAGGCAAAAAGATTCTTAGACAGCCTTTATCCAAAGATAAGTATTTTTAAAGTAGGTAGCCAGCTTTTTACTGCTTACGGACCTAAGATTATTGAAATGCTGCATCAAAAAGGCGCCCAGGTCTTTTTGGACCTTAAGTATTTTGATATTCCTAACACTGTGGCTAAAGCTGTCGCAGCGGCTGTGCGTCAAAGAGTAAAAATGCTTACTTTGCATATTTCTGGGGGCAAGGAGATGCTGGAAGCTGCCGTATCTTCTGCAAGAGAACAAGCAAAAGTTTCTAAAGTAACCCGGCCGCTGTTAATCGGGGTTACGGTTTTAACCAGTAATAACGCCAAGACCGAAGAGATACTTGCACTGGCAAAAATGGGGATTAATTGCGGGTTGGATGGCGTTGTTTGTTCAGCATTAGAAACAAAAAAGGTTCGGGAAGAATTTGGAGACGAATTCATAATTGTCACTCCTGGAATTAGACCCAAAGGCTATTCTGCCAATGATCAAAAAAGGGTTACGACTGCGAAGGAAGCAATTGATGCTGGAGCTAATTATATAGTAGTCGGAAGGCCGATACTAGATGCAAAAGACCCATTAAAGGCAATAAAAGATTTATTAGATTAAGGAGTCTATTATGGCGCAGGAAATTAAAGATTTAATTGCCAAAATACAACAGGAAGGGGTATTGGCGGCTGAAAAGCAGGCGGCACAGATAAAAACTGAGGCAGGTTCTATGGCTCAGAAAATAATCGCTGAAGCAAAAATGCAGGCCGAAAAGATTATCGCACAGGCTAACTTTGAGGCAAAGAAGCTGGATGATTCTACTAATGCTTCTTTAAAACAGGCAGGACGGGATTTACTGATTAGTTTAAGAAAAGAGATTAACTCTATGCTGGACAGGCTGGTTAAGTCAAACATGCGCCAGGTTTTGACTATGGAAGAATTGACCAGGATTATCAGGGACCTGATTAAGAGCGCGCCCCTTTCTTTGGGCAGCCAGATCGTTATTTCCCTTGCCCAGCAAGATAAGGATAAAATAGAAAAGGAATTCTTAAAACAGCTGGCGGAAGAGACAAAAAAACAGATAGTCTTAAATTCCGCGGATGAAATTGACAGCGGGTTTATAATCAGTTTTGATTCCGGTAAGTCCACATTTGATTTTAGCGCCCATGCTTTAGCAGAGTATATATCCAGCTCCTTAAGGCCCGGGCTAAGCAAAATTTTAAAATCAGAATAAATGGGAGCTTATTATACATATTTGATTTCCAGCCTGCCAATGCTTAATTTCTCTTCCCGGCCTCCTTTTGGCTTAGAGGATTTTCTTGCCAAGTGTAAAGGTCTAATTCCGGAAACAGGGATCGAGTTTTTGCGCGATGCCTGCTATAAAGAGGTATTTATTTTAACCGCAGGGGAAGCTGCAATAGGCACACTGGGGAAATGGATCAATTTTGAGATAGCCTTAAGAAATGAATTGGCCCGCGGCCGGGCCAGGCGCAAGAAGATAGATGTTTTAAAATTCATCCATCTTCCCGATGAACCTGAGGCCTATATCAGCCATATAGCTATGTCTGCTTATAGGAGTTCCTCTATATTGGAAGCGGAAAGGATCCTGGACCAGGCCAGATGGGATTTCTTGGAATCTTTAAGCCTTGGGCATTATTTTGATTTTGATTTTCTTTTGATCTATCTTTTAAAACTGAAGATTTTAGATCGCTGGGATAAAGTACAAAAAGCGGATAAGGAATATTTGTTTAATCAGGTAGTCGGGAATTAATATGAGAAAGAAAAGAATCGGGCGCATCGTAAAAGTTAATGCCAATATGGTTGTCGCAGAAGTTGATGGGCATATTATTCAGAATGAAGTGGCTTATATTTTGCACGGCGCTGAACGTTTAAAGGCAGAGGTAATCCGCGTGAGGGGGAATCGCGCGGAGATGCAGGTTTATGAAAATACAGCGGGCTTAAGGGCTGGACAGGAGGTTGAATTTAGCGATGAGCTGCTTTCTGTTGAGTTGGGGCCCGGGTTGTTAGGCCAGATTTTTGACGGCCTGCAAAACCCGCTTCCGGCATTGGCGGAAAAATGCGGTTTTTTCCTTAAACGCGGAATATATCTTGAAGCCCTTCCTGGTGAAGCAGGCTGGGATTTTACTCCTTTGGTAAAACCAGGGGATAAGGTTTTGGCTGGCAGCTGGCTAGGTTTTGTTCCGGAGAAAATATTTAAACATTATATTATGGTTCCTTTTACGTTTTCCGGCAGTCTTGAGGTAATAAGCATTGTTTCTCCGGGCAGGTATAATTTAAAACAACCGGTTGCTCAAATTAGAAGTATTGAAGGTAAAATACATGATGTTTTTTTGCAACAGATCTGGCCGGTAAAGATCCCTATTCAGGCGTACAAAGAAAAACTAAGGCCGCTTGAGCCATTGGTGACAAAAATGCGCTTGATTGATTCTCTTTTTCCGGTTAGCCGAGGCGGCACTTATTGTATCCCCGGCCCGTTTGGCGCGGGGAAAACTGTTTTGCAACAACTGACCAGCCGGCATGCAGAAGTGGATATAGTAATTATTGCCGCCTGCGGAGAGCGCGCCGGCGAGGTGGTCGAAACACTTAAAACATTTCCCGAGTTAATTGATCCGCGCACCAATAAACCGCTTATTGACCGGACAGTGATTATTTGCAATACCAGTTCTATGCCTGTAGCTGCCCGGGAATCCAGCGTTTATACCGCGGCAACTATCGCGGAATATTACCGTCAGATGGGCTTAAATGTTTTGCTGCTGGCGGATTCTACATCGCGTTGGGCCCAGGCCATGCGTGAAATGTCCGGAAGGCTGGAGGAGATTCCCGGAGAAGAGGCTTTCCCTGCTTATCTTGAATCGCGCATAGCTTCTTTTTATGAAAGAGCAGGGCTAGTCCGTTTACATAATGGCTTAACCGGATCTGTTACTATTGGAGGCACAATCAGCCCTGCCGGAGGCAACTTTGAGGAGCCGGTTACTCAGGCTACGCTTAAAGTAGTCGGAGCTTTTCATGGGCTCTCCCGGGAACGCTCTGATGCGCGCAGGTATCCGGCAATCGATCCTCTGATTAGCTGGAGTAAATATAAAGGGTTTATTGAACAGCAGAAAGAAGATCTTGGCCATGAGATCTTACGCAGAAGCAATGAGATCTTTCAGATGATGAAAGTTATCGGAGAGGAAGGGACGTCTCTTAAGGACTATATCGAATACCTTAAAGGTGAATTCTTTGACTTTGTTTATCTGCAGCAGAATGCTTTCGATCCGGTGGATGAGTCTGCTCCTCAGGAAAGGCAGGTTTATATATTTAACTTTATTTATGATATCCTGCTTGCTGAATTTAAACTGGAAGATAAACAGGGGGCGCTGCATTTCTTCCAGCAGTTAAGGCAATTGCTGCGTACCTGGAATTCTGCCGCATGGAACAGCGAGGAATTTAAGAAAATAGAAGAAGAGATACAGATATTTTTGGAAGAGAATAGAATCCAGAAAGCGGAGTAAAGATGCAAAAAGTATATACTAATATTATTCAGATAGCCGGCGATGTTATTACCGTAGAAGCAGAAGGGGTGGGATATCTGGATATTGCTGAAATTACCACCCGCCGAGGTGTATCCCTGGCTCAAGTTATTCGTATCGATTCCCAAAAGATCTTTCTGCAGGTTTTTGCCGGCAGCCGAGGCATATCCACAGGCGACAAAGTAAGGTTTTTAGGCCACCCCATGCGTGTTGCTACAGGAGAGAATTTATTGGGCCGAATATTTAATGGAAGCGGCCTGCCTTTAGACCACGGCCCGGCTCTATCGGAGGATATGGTTGAAATTGGCGCCCCACCGGTTAATCCGGTAAAAAGAATAATTCCCGGCAAGATGATCCGTACCGGCATTCCCATGATTGACGTTTTTAATTCTTTGGTAGAATCCCAGAAATTGCCAATTTTTTCAATTGCCGGTGAACCATACAATGAGCTTTTATCAAGAATTGCTATCCAGGCTGAAATTGATATTATTATCCTCGGAGGCATGGGTTTAAAATATGACGATTATTTATTCTTTAAAGAAACATTAGATAAGCATGGGGCTTTAAGCCGTTCTATATTTTTTATGCATACTGCGGCTGACCCTGTGGTTGAATGCCTGCTTGTGCCGGATATATCCCTGGCCGTTGCCGAGGATTTTGCTTTAAAGGGGAAGCGTGTACTGGTGCTGCTTAGCGATATGACTAATTTTGCCGATGCCTTAAAGGAAATCTCCATAACTATGGAACAGGTCCCTTCTAATCGCGGCTATCCAGGGGACCTTTACAGCCAGTTAGCCAGCCGTTATGAAAAGGCAGTGGATTTTCAGGGAGCCGGCTCAATTACAATTCTTGCTGTAACCACTATGCCCGGAGACGATGTAACACATCCTGTGCCTGATAATACAGGCTATATTACCGAAGGACAGCTATACCTTAAGGGTGGAATTATCGAGCCATTTGGATCATTGAGCCGGCTTAAACAACAAGTAAACGGAAAAACCCGTTCGGATCACCGTACAATCATGGATATGATGATCCAGCTTTTTGCCAATTATCGGCAGACTATCGAGAAACAGTCGATGGGTTTTCAGATGAGCGCCTGGGATAATAAGTTGCTTAAATACGGCGGGCTTTTTGAGCAAAATATGATGTCGCTTAAGGTAAATATCCCTTTGGAGAAAGCTTTAGACCTGGGTTGGCAGATATTGGCAGAAGCTTTTAGCCCGGAAGAAACCGGGATCAAGCGTTCAATTATTGAGCAATACTGGCCGAAGAGATAATGGCAAAGATAAGGCTTACTAAAGGTGAATTAAAGAGGCAGCGGGATGCCTTAAAGCAATTTCAGCGTTATCTACCCACTTTGCAATTGAAAAAACAGCAGTTGCAGCTGGAAATACTGCAACAGAACTTAATCCTCGAAGAGAGGAAACATTCCTTAATCAATAAAAGACAAGCGCTCGATCATTGGATTGGTTTACTGAATCATGCGGAAATCGATTTAAAACCTTTTTTATCGCCAAGTAAAACAAATACCCATTTTAAGAATATCGCCGGAGTCAATATCCCTGTTTTTGATTCGCTGGAATTCGAGACTAGCGAATATGATCTATTTTCTACTCCTTTATGGATTGACGCGGCAATTGAGGCACTTAGGGAAACTGTTATTTTAAGAAAAGAGATTTCTCTGCGTCATGAAGGTGTTGCCGTATTGCGACATGAGCTGCGTATTACGACTCAGCGAGTAAATCTCTTCGAGAAGGTTAAAATCCCGCAGGCGGAAGAAAATATCCGCCTGATTAAGATTTACATAGGTGACCAGATGGCTAATGCCGTTGGCCGCTGTAAAATCGCCAAGCGAAAGATCGAAGAGCTGGTTTTGGAAGAGGCTTTAGCATGATTATCAAAATGAAAAAAGTTTTTCTGCTCATCCAGCAGGCCCAGGCGCAAATTGCTTTAGGCCATTTAGGCGCCCTGGGAGTAGTCCATGTTGAGCATGAAAATGTTCCTTCCGGTACTGAGCTTAATGAGATCAATGAAAAGCTGGCCCTTATTGAACAAGCCAGGTCTGTTTTAGCTACAGCTACCCGGGGGCCTGCCGCAGAACATCCGGGCGTTAAATTAGAAAAGTGGGACTTTGTTTGCCATCATGTTATTGATTCGCAGAAAAGATATGACCAGTTAAGGGAATATTCGGTAACCTTGCATAACTGGATAGATTTATGGGGGCCCTGGGGTGATTTTGATCCCGCGCAGGTAAAGGCCCTGCAACAAAAAAATGTCCTGATTAAATTTTACCAGATCCCCAAAGATAAGATTAAAAGCCTGCCCCAGGGTCTCTTATTAAAAAAGATTTCTACGCAGGGCGCATTAATAAACTGCCTGGTTGTTGCGACAGAAAACATGGAGATTGGTTTTAAGGAGTTAGAGTTACCTAAGTTATCGCTATCCAGCATGCGCAACAGGCTTAATGAAGATACCAGGATCATGCAGGGCATCAGGGATGAGCTGTCTGCTTACCTGGCCTATAATAATGATTTGATTTTTGCAGAAAAATCTCTTTTAAATCAAAAAGAATTTTATTCTGTTTTAAAAGGAATGGGCCGGGACAGGGAAATAGTTTATTTAAAAGGTTATATACCTATTGACGCGGAGGATATGCTGCTTAAGCAGGCAAAACAAAATGGCTGGGGAATTTTAACCCTGGAACCTAATGAAGATGATGCTGTGCCGACCTTGCTGCGTAATCCCGCCTGGATCTCGCTTATCAAACCATTGTTAAAACTACTGGAGCTTACTCCGGGGTACCGTGAAATTGATATCAGCCCGCTTTTTATTATATTTTTTAGCCTTTTTTTCGGCATGCTTATCGGGGATGCCGGATGCGGAGCAGTTTATTTCTTGCTTACTTTCTGGCTGCAGAAGAAGATCGGGCATAAAGTTAAAGATAAAAGCGTCTTTTTTCTCTTTTATATCCTAAGTTTTTGCGCTATTATATGGGGGTTGTTGAGCGGAGCATTTTTTGGCCAGGAATGGTTATTGAACAGAGGTATAAAGCCACTGGTTCCGGCGCTGCTTAACACATCATTTGTCCAGGCATTATGTTTTTTTATCGGAGCCCTGCACCTTACTCTGGCCCATAGCTGGAGAGCGGCGCTGAAGGCCCCGGCATTACCAGCCCTGGCTGATATTGGGTGGATCTCTATTATTTGGGCTGTATTCTTTTTGGCCAAAAGCTTGCTTTTAGGCGATGCCTTTCCGTTATTCGGCAATTGGCTGATTATGGCCGGATTAGTTCTGGTTTTGTTCTTTACTGCTCCGCAAAAAAACATATTTAAAACAATCGGCGCAGGTTTAGGTACTATAGCTTTGGGCCTGGTAAATAATTTTACCGACGTAGTTTCTTATATCCGTCTTTTCGCGGTGGGCCTGGCAGGCGTAGCTATTGCGGATGCTTTTAACGCCATGGCTGCGGGGATAGTTAAAAAAGGGGATTTTTTAACTATAGTCATCGCCGCTTTGATTCTGGTCTGTGGGCATGTGCTTAATATTATCTTGGGCCCGATGTCAGTTTTAGTCCACGGGGTAAGGCTTAATGTGTTGGAGTTTTGCAGCCATGCCAATGTTGTCTGGGATGGTTTTGCCTATAAACCGTTTGAAAGAAAGAAGGAGAATTAAAAATGGAAACAGGAGCTTTAATGCAATTTAAGGATTTGGGATTAGGGTTGGTGCTCGGCCTTTCTGCTTTAGGTTCTGCCTCCGGGGCAGGCGTTGCAGGAATGGCTGCTATAGGGGCATGGAAGAAAAACTTTAACCAGAACAAAAGCGCTTCGTTTTTGTTGGTTGCTTTGGTCGGAGCCCCCCTAACCCAGACAATTTATGGCAATATTGTAATGACCAAGATGATCGAGCTGGCTAATCAAGGCCATTATCTTTGGGGTATCGGAGCTCTTAGCGGTGCTGCCATAGGCTTGTCAGCGTATTGGCAGGGAAAATGCGCTGCCTGCGCCTGCGACGCTATGGGGGAAACCGGCAAGGGTTTTGGAAATTACCTGGCGGTTTTGGGGATCACTGAAACCGTTGCGCTTTTTGTAATGGTTTTTACTTTGATTATCCTGGGGAAACTCTCCGGGGTCTAAATCTTGGGGCGATTAGCTCATCCCCTAGAGGGGATTTCGCTAATCCGCGGTATAGTAACCTGGATTTAGGGCGATTAGCTCAGTTGGTTAGAGCGTCTGATTTACATTCAGAAGGTCAGGGGTTCAACTCCTCTATCGCCCACCATTAAACTTTGAAATAAATAGTGGATTTTAGTTTAAAAGAAAGTATAATAAATTCCTAAAATTTATTTGCGGGGGTCGTGGCCTAGTCTGGTTTAAGGCGCCTCCCTGTCACGGAGGAAATCGCGAGTCCAAATCTCGTCGGCCCCGCCAATCTTTACCCTTCCTATTAAGATTTTCTAAAGGCATCTTTTGCCTTGAGTTTTCCCGCCGCGAGTGCTACCATAATTTAAGTTTTTAAGCATAAGCTGCCTATAAGCTTAAAAGATGATAAAGAAAGTCTCGCTTTCTTTAATTATAATCTTTAATTTTATACCTAAGGCCAATAGCTATGAACTGCTTAATAATGAACAGTTAATCTTGGGTTTAAACACTTATTTCCGCACGGACCTGGTTAATTTTAAGAACGTAGTAGATTTAGACAGCCATAATAAAGACGACCAGACTACTTATTTAGGCATAGACTATAGTTTTGCTTTTAGCGTCGATTTCAAAGATACGGGAAATAAATTTTATATTAAACTGGAGCGTAACGGGCCGTATGATTACAGCGCTCCAATCTTTATTCATAACACATTAATTAACTCCGGCGGCAGGGTAGAGAAATATCGCAACGCAGAATTACTTCCTCAGGTTGAAGAGCTTTGGTTAGATAATAAATTTTGGGGCAATCTTGGCCTTAAAGCCGGAATATATATTTATGAAGTAGGCAATGGTTTTAGCCTTAATGGCGGGTATGAAAACTACGGAATTGCCCTGTATCAAGAGACGCAAAATTACTTTTGGCGCCTTTATTATTGTCGGCCTGACCTGGTCTATAAAAATCAATTAGGCCCGCATATCAAACAAGAAGAAGAGCAGGGGCAAAAATATGAGCCTAATGCGGCTAATTTTTTCGCCACAGATATCAAATTTGCCGCAGGCAAACAGGTATTTTGGCCCTATGTTGGCATGCTGGCAGATTATACCTCTTGCGGTAAAAGGGATAATCTTTTTGCTGCTCCTGTAAAAAGAGATTTGCTGGGTACTTTTGGAACCGCCTGGGAGTATAATGCTGACGAATTCACGCTAAAATTGGAGGCAGCGCATAATTTCGGTTATGCCCGGAGCCAGGATAGTGTTTATAAGGATATCCAGCATACCGGTTATATGTTTTATTCCGGGTTAGATTATACCCTTGGAAAGTTCGTTCCGGAATTTCAATTTCTGTTTTGTTCCGGGAATAAGACCACTCCGGAGATGGCGGAGAGCGGTGATGTCCTGTATCCCGGGAGTAAGAATCGAGCTTTTAGCTATTATTCTCCAACTAACGTTAATTTGGGGGATTCAATAAGCAGCAGCAATGTAAATATGCTTCCCATCGTAGCGATGGGTGGCGGTTATGGTTTAAATTATGGAGTTGCGCGGCCGGGCACGTTTTCTTCGGGGGATTTTGAGAATCTGATCATGCCTTCAATCGGCTTTGATTATAATCTTACTGAAAAGCTTTGCTTGGGTTTGTATGGATATTACCTTAGCGCATTTAGCCGTCCGGTGGGCAGATTAAACGGAGAAGGCAAGTATCTTTCCCGGGATTTAGGTTATGAGGCAGATATTTATATTGATTATAAGGCAAGCCAGCATATGACTATTGGTTTCTTAAGCGGGTGTTTTATCCCTGGTAAGTTTTATAAAGAGAAACGCGATGACACAGGCGGAAGCTTATTTAGCCCTTATTTGCGCGGCGATGGTTCGGCAAATAATGCATATCAGCTTGAGTTTTACGTAGAGTTAAAATTTTAAAGGCGGAGGAAGAAAATGGCTACTATTGATGATTTTAGAAAGCTGGATTTAAGAATAGCAGAGATAAAAGAGGTTAATGAGCACCCGAATGCGGATAAACTGTTAATTTTAACCCTGGATTTAGGCGACAGGCAGAAACAGGTGGTTGCTGGAATCAGAAGTTTTTATTCCAGGGAAGAGCTTTTAGGTAAACAGGTGGTTGTGGTAGATAATCTTGAGCCGGCAATCTTGCGCGGGGTAGAAAGCCAAGGGATGATTTTAGCCGGGTCCGATGAAAACACCCTGGCCATACTTAATCCTGAGAAGAAACTTAAATTAGGAAGTATTGTTAAATGATTAAACAATTTGTCCCGCAGGAATTTTGCCTTAAATGCCAGGGTTGTTGCAGGTTTAAAGAAGCTGACTCAGTATGGAGCCCGTGTCTCCTGGATGAAGAGATCCAGGAGCTATTAGACAGAAAAGGCATCCCCGTTGCTTCTATTTCTATTGATCGCCGCATACAACCTATATCCGGACCCAATGGATTAGATTTTATCTGCCCGTTTTTAAGCAGCCTGGATAATAAATGCGGAATTTACGGCATCCGGCCATTTGAATGCCAGCTGTATCCTTTTTTGATTAATTTGCGCAAGGATAAAGTGCTCCTGACCGTTGATTTAAATTGTCCTTATGTTTGCGAAAAGATAAATAGCCCGGAGATCAAAGATTATATCTCTTATCTTGCGGGTTATCTGAATTCTCCGGAACAGATAGAGATGCTGGAAAACAATCCACAGCTTATCCAGGCTTATGAAGAGGTTAGAGAGGTTGCTGAACTAAGATTCCCCCGTGAAATTAAATAAATTAGCTTTAAGAAATAAGAAGTTATTTAATAGGCACCTTGCTTTTTCCAGACGGGAATTGGCGGCATTTTCCTTTGCGAATATCTATATTTGGCGGGCGATCTTTGATATCCAATGGGTTTTAATTGAGCACAGCCTTTGCATATTCTTTCGCGATAATATCGGTTGTTTTATGTACCTGCCGCCGCTGGAAAAAGAGCGCCACCCCCTGGTTATAAAGCAGGCATTTACGATCATGGATGGCTTTAATAAAAACAAGGACATCTCGCGCATTGAAAATATCGGAAAGGAAGATTTAGAATATTACCGGGCTTTGGGTTATTTGTGCCACCAGAAATACCCTGATTATCTTTGTTCAAGAAGCGACCTGGCGTTTCTTAAAGGGAATAAATTCAAATCTCAACGCGCCTCGTATAATTATTTTATCAAGCATTATAATTTTGAAGCGCTAGAATTTAACTCAGAGGATAAAGTCGGCTGCCTAAGCCTGTTTAATGATTGGGTAGAAGACCGTAAAGCGCATTGTAATGAAGATATCTATTGTGGCATGTTAGAGGATAACCGCAAAGTAATTAAAGAAGCATTGCATAATTATAAGCAACTTGGTTTAGAGGGGTTAGTAGTTAAGATTGATAAGCAGGTCAAGGGGTTTACTTTGGGCTATAAATTAAATAATGATACATTTTGTATACTCTATGAGATTACAGATCTTTCTATCAAAGGGTTGGCGCAATTTATATTCCGCCGTTTCAGCGAGGAATTAAAAGATTATAAATATATCAATATCATGGATGATTCAGGTTTGGATAACCTTAAGAAAGTAAAACTTTCTTATAAACCGGAGCGGTTGATTGCCGCCTATATCGCGACTAGGGATGTTTAAACATATTGATGAAGTAGAATTTACTATATTTGACACCGAGACTACTGGGCTTAATCCAAATTCCGGAGACCGTATAGTTGAACTGGCTGGTTTAAGGGTTAAAGGCAAAGAGAGGATCGCGAAATTTGACGCGTTAGTTAATCCGGGAAGAGAAATCTCTCCGGAAGCTTTTGCGGTGAATAAAATCACTCCGGAAATGCTCAAGGATGCCTCTGATATAGGGATAATAATGCCGAAGTTTCTGGATTTTATCCAGGGCAGCTATCTTTGCTCCTACAATGTAGAATTTGATTTGAGTTTCCTGAACAATGAATTAAAGATTAGCGGCCTGCCGGCATTAAGCGGGCAGACTACCTTTGATATATTGACCATGGCAAGGCGCCTTATGCCAAATCAAGAGCGTTACGCGCTTTGGTTTATTGCCGATAAATTAGGGTTTAAGACTAAGCAGCAGCACCGGGCTTTTACTGATGTGGAAATGGCCTGGGAAGTCTTTGATAGGTTCAAAGATATGTGCCAAGAAAAAGGAATTACGGGCTTTACAGATTTCTCCAGTCTTTTTGCTTTCAACCCGGTCTTTTTGGAAAGCCCCGCTTTTTTAAAAATATCCCAGGTTGAGAAAGCGATCAATTTAAAGGCACATTTAAAGATAAAATATTTGTCTACAAAAGATGCGGGTATTTCTTTAAGAGAGGTAATCCCCAGGCAAATCCGGCAGAATGGTAAAAATAAATATTTAATCGGTTTCTGTTGCTTGAAACAAGAGGAGCGCATGTTTAAGATCGATAATATACTGGGGCTGGAGATAGTTCAGCAATAGATGAAAGGCAGAAATTATGTTTGCCAGGCATAAGGATAATTTAGGCGCGGAACGCAGAAAATATATCCGGTTGGATACTGTTTTACCTGTGCAATTCCGCCTGGAAAGTTTGGATAGCAAGCAATCCCTTTCACCCTGGATCCAGGGGTTTACCAATAATATCGGACACGGAGGCATCTGTCTTTCAGTAAATGATCTTTCGCCCGAGTTTATTAAGCTAATTCGGGAGAAGAAGGTTAGGCTGGCCATAGAGATTGAGATGCCGTTAGGTGGTAAATCAATATGCGCATTGGTCTCGCTGGCCTGGACAAAAGAGAACGGCGGCCTGTCAAACCGTTTTATGCTGGGTTTGGATTATGAAAAGATCAACCAGGGGCAAAATTATATTCTTATACGTTATGCCTGGGCAAAAAAACTATTTCTTCCCTTGGTGGTTTTGGCTATTGCCATTTTGAGCTTGTCTTTGGGCTTTGGCGCCTATTTAAACATGCAGCTGACCCATAAGAACAAGATGCTTGTTGAGGAACTCGTAGGAGTATTGCAGGAATCCAAACTTGTCAAACAGCAGTTAGAGCAGATAGCCCGGGAAAGAATTATATTACAAGGCAAGATTGAATCACTGACCCTGCAAATTAAATCTGCTGTTGAGACAAAAAGTGAACAAGCTCCCGTTGCGATTGATAATACAAAAGAATTAAATGGCGTAATTTTAAAGCTTGCCCAGGAAAGAGACCTTTTACAGGCAAAGCTGCTTGCCTTACAGTTAAATGAGAAAACAGCCCAGGCAGAATCACTGCGGCTTGCAACTAAAAAGATAATTTTAGAGAAGGCGAATTTGGATAAAATGTATCAATGGTTTAAGGTCCGCCAGAATCCGCGTACGGGTTTAGTAATGAGTTTTGAGGGGGATAAAGATATCGACAGCTGGGCGTTTCTTTATGACCAGGCTTTGCTTGTCCAGGTTTATATTAAATTCTCAGATTTTTCCCGGGCAAGAAAGATCCTTGATTTTTTTGCTAATGACGCCAAGAGGGAGAATGGATGGTTTCTCAATGCTTACTATGTTAACGATGGCTCTCCGGCAGAGTTTGTGTTGCACTGCGGGCCGAATATCTGGTTGGGTATCTCAATTCTCCAGTATACCCAGGCAACCGGGGATAAGAAGTATTTGAGGATAGCCGAAGAGATTGCCCAGAATATAATCAAATTACAGTATTCCGATCCTGATAACGGCATCCGCGGTGGACCGCAAATGAGTTGGTATTCCACGGAGCACCATTTGGATGCGTATGCTTTTTATAAAATGCTCGCCAGAGTCACTAATAAGGATCAATATGAACAAGCAGCGGATAAAACATTAAGCTGGCTGGTGCGCCATACCTATGACAGGCAAGACCTGCCGATTAAGCGCGGCAAAGGTGATTCTACTATCGCTACAGATACTTATGCCTGGTCAATCGCTGCTATTGGACCGGGGAAGCTAAAGACTTTAGGCATGGATCCGGATAAAATTATGGAGTTTGTCGAAGAAAATTGCAGCGTAGAAGTTGATTTCAACCGTCCGGGCGGACAAGTAGTTAAAATTCAAGGTTTTGATTTTGCGCCGGCCCGTAATATTCCCAGGGGAGGGGTGGTTTCAAGCGAATGGACAGCCCAGATGGTTGTGTCATTTAAGATCATGGCAGACTATTATCTTAAAGGCAGGCAAGCAGATAAAGCTGCTGTTTATCAGGATAAAGCCGATAATTACCTGGGGCAGTTAGGAAATATGATTATTTCCAGCCCTTCTCCTTCCGGCCAGGGCGAAGGCTGTCTTCCTTATGCCACGCAGGATTATGTGGATACGGGCCATGGCTGGATGACCCCGAAAGGCAAGCATACCGGTTCAGTATCGGGAACTGCGTATACTATTCTTGCCTATTATGGAATTAACCCCTTGGAACTTAAATAATGAAATCTCCGGGTATGCAGCGCAGGTTAAACCGTATTTTCTTAAAGCTTTATTCTTTTTTTGGCCCGCAGCATTGGTGGCCGGCGGATGATAATTTTGAGGTGATTATAGGCGCAATCCTTACGCAAAATACCAATTGGGCTAATGTAGAGAAAGCGATACTTGTACTTAAAGAAAAGAAATGCCTGGATCCTAAAAGGCTTTCGAAACTTCCGCCTCATAAGCTTGCGGGTTTAATTAAAAGCGCCGGTTATTATAATGTTAAGGCATCCAGGCTTAAAAACTTTCTTAAATTTTTCTTTAGTTTCTATTCGGATGATATAAAATGTATGGGCGCTCAAGATTTAATGATTTTACGCAGACAATTGCTTGCGGTTAAGGGGATCGGCCCGGAAACCGCTGATTCTATCCTGCTTTATGCATTAAATAAACCAATATTCGTTGTTGATGCTTATACCAAAAGAATATTCTCCCGGCACCGTATTTTAAAAGAAGACGTTACGTATGAGCAAGCTCAAGATATCTTCATGTGTAATCTCAAAAATGATTCAAAGTTGTTTAATGAATATCACGCCCTTCTAGTAAGATTAGGTAAGGATTACTGCCGTAAACATAATCCTAAATGTGAAATTTGTCCGCTCCATGGTCAATAAAAAACGCCTGACACAAACAATTAGAAAATTAATTTCCCTGGATTCCCAGAACCCTCCGGGAGATGAGGAGAAGATCGCCGGGTTTGTCAGTACTTACTTAAAAGCCCTGGGGCTTAAAACCAGGACTTATGCATTTAGCGATAAAAGGGTTAATGTTTTAGCTGTTCTTAAGGGGGCCAAAAGCGAAAGTTCGCTTCTGCTTACTCCGCACCTGGACACTGTTCCGGCCGGCAGGAGTTGGAAGACAAACCCGCTTAAGGCTAAGATTATTGGAGATAGAATCTATGGTTTAGGCGCAACGGACTGCAAAGGCAACCTGGCCAGCTCCCTGGAAGCGATTAATTCAATGATTGAAGAGGGAATTAAACTCGATTATGATTTAGTATTTGCTGCGACTGCTGATGAAGAAAGCGGTTCGACTTTAGGATTAATACCTTTGCTTAAGCGAAAAATTTTAAAGGCAGATGCCGCGGTGGTCTTGGATGCGGATGAGTTTGAAATTATTGTTACGCAAAAGGGGCTCATGCATCTGAAAGTGTATATTAAAGGCAGGAAAGCGCATGGCGCCTATCCTTGGCTGGGGATTAATGCTATAGATATAGCAGCCAGGGTAATCGTAGATCTAAAAAAACAAAGGAGTAATTATAAAAAGAACAAATATTTGCGGGAACCTACTATCAATGTTGGTACTATAAGCGGAGGGGATAAGGTAAATGTGGTCAGTGATTGGTGTGAGTTTGGATTAGATTTTAGGTTCTTGCCGGGAGAATCGGAGAAGAAACTTTTAGATTCTTTGAGGAAGACCATTTCAAAATACACCAGGAACTTTAGAATTGATGTCCAGTGGGTGCAGGATCCTTATACTATTAACTCCGCGCATCCTTTGGTTAAGGGCCTGGTCAGTGCAATGAAGGATCGTAAGATCAGCCCGCATATAAGCGGATCAGAGGGGGCCACAGTAATAACTTTCTTCAAGCTCAAAAACATCCCGGCTGTGGCCACGGGCTTTGGCACTATGAAATGCGCGCATGTTGCAGATGAATACGCCTGTTTGAGCAATCTGTATAAAGGCGCCCAGGTATTAGTATCATTTTTGGAGAATTATAAGTTTGACTGATTAAAAGGGAGAATTAGAATGGAAATGTTAAAAATATCTAAAAAACCGCGGCTCAAGAAACCATATCTTATTGTTGCCTGGCCAGGCATGGGCGAGGTGGCGTTTAAGGCGGCAGCTTATTTAATTGAAGAATTAAAGGCCCAGGAGTTCGCCCAGATTCTGCCGGAAGAGTTTTTTTATCTGACAGGCAGTGTTATACAGTCCGGAATATTAGAAACACCGCACCTGCCGCAGGGTAAATTTTATTATTGGAAGAATCCGGCAGCAAAACGCGCAGGGGCGGGAAAAAATGACCTGGTTATTTTTTTAAGCAATGCCCAGCCGGACTTAGCCAAGGCGGATAGCTACGCAAAGATAATTATTGATTTGGCTAAAAGCTTAGGCGTAGAGATGGTCGTTAGTTTTGCTTCTATGCCTCAGGCAACTGATCATACCCAGGATTCGCGCGTTTGGTTTGCGGCAACAGACCAGAAAACAAAGGAGAGTTTTGCAAAGTATAATTTTAGTATGCTCAAGGATGGACAGATCAGCGGGATGAATGGCCTGTTTCTGGGCATAGCCAAGAAAGCGGGGTTAAAAGGATTTTGCCTGCTGGGCGATATACCACTTTATACTATACAGATTGAAAACCCTAAAGCTTCAGCCGCTGTACTTGTCGGTTTAGGAAAAATATTAAATATGCAGATAAATGTGCAGCCATTGAAAGAACAGGCACAGGCCATGGAAAATGAAATTAATAAGCTGCTGGATTATTTGAAGCTTGGTAACCCCGGACAGGACGCGCCTATCGGAGAAGAGGAAGTAGAGTTGATTAAGAAAACCTTAAGCCAGCTTACTAAATTACCGGTTTCGGTAAAAGAAAAAATAGAAAAGCTTTTTGAAGAAAGTCGCCTTGATATTTCCAAAGCCAGTGAGTTAAAAGTGGAATTGGATAAATGGAATGTTTATAAAGAGTATGAAGACCGATTTCTGGATTTGTTCAGGAAGAAGACAGATAAGGATAATTAACAAATGTCCGGGACAGGAATAAAAGTTGTCCTTTTTGATTTAGGAAATGTTTTGGTGGATTTTGACTTAGAACCTGCCATAAAAAGGATCTCCAATTTTTGCGATAAGGACTCCAGGGGGATATCTAAGCTTTTCCTTGATTCAGGCGCCGCCAATTCTTTTGAAAAAGGGGAGCTTTCTCCGGAGGAATTCTATAAACAGGCAAAAGATATGCTGGAGATAAAACTCGGGTATGAGTCTTTTGTCCCCATCTGGAACGAGATATTCTTTTTTAGTTCAAAAAACCGCGCTGTTTATCATATTGCTAATCGTCTTAAAGAAAGCTACCGTATTTGCCTGCTCTCTAATACTAATATTCTGCATTATAAGTATATTAAAGATAATTTTCCCATCTTTAGCATTTTCGAAAGATTATTCTTGTCTTTTGAAATGGGTGCTGCTAAACCGGATAAATTAATTTATGAGAAGGTAACCAGGACATTGGGTGTTGCTCCGGAAAATATATTTTATACCGATGACCGTCCCGAGCTGATAAATAGTGCTTCCGGCCTTGGGATAAAAAGCTTCATTTTTACCAGCGCTGAACAATTAATCAAGGATCTAGCCAGTCTGAATATTGTCTTGAGAGACCACCAAGAATCTTTCCCGCCAGAAGCCTTTTTGGAATAGCCCTATAAATCCTGTAACCCCTTATTAAACTTGCGGTTTAATCCCAAAAGTAATATAATATTTAAATGGGTTTCTGTCGAAAAATCAATATCCTTTATATAATTACAAAGCTAGAATTAGGCGGGGCCCAGAAGCAGCTTTTAAGTCTTGTGCGGGGGCTGGATAAGGAAAGGTTTAATCCATATATTCTTACTGCCTTTAACGGCTTATTGATTGATGCGGCAGAAGAGATTCCAGGTTTAAGATTAATACGCTGCAGGTTTATTGAGCGGCCGATCCGGCCGATCAAAGATATTTTAGCGTTCTTTTTCATATGTCATTTTATAAAGAAAAACAATATAGATATAGTTCATACGCACAGCTCCAAAGCGGGTATCTTGGGAAGATTAGCGGCTAAGGCATCAGGGACAAGGACAATTATCCATACTGTCCATGGCTGGAGTTTTCACGATTATCAGCCTGGGATAGCTTATTATTTTTATTTATTTCTAGAGAAGGTTTGTGCGTGTTTTTCCAGCGCGATAATCATAGTGTCCCAATGGGATAAAATGCGGGCCTTGCAAAAGAAAGTCGGCAGGCAGGATAAATTCAAGTTGATAAGGTATGCCGTGAATCAAGAGGAGTTTAAAAACAATACGGGAGCTTCCCGGGTGAGAAAAGAATTTGGCTTAACCGGAGAAGATTTGGTTGTAGGCATGACAGCTTGTTTTAAACCGCAGAAATCTCCCTTGGATTTTATAAAATTGGCCAATGCCATTAACAAAGAGCTGCCCAATGTTAAATTCATTTTGGTCGGCGACGGGATTTTGCGCAGGAAGATTTGCGCATTAATAGACAAGCTTGATTTAGGAAAACAAATAATCCTTGTAGGCTGGCGCAATGACATTACTTCAATTTTATCCTGTTTAGATGTTTTTGTTTTGACCTCATTATGGGAAGGCTTGCCGATTTCTGTCTTGGAGGCAATGTCTGCGGGTTTACCGGTAATAGCCACCGATACCGGTGGAATCAGGGAAGTTGTTTTAGATGGCAAGACAGGATATTTGGTTAAGCCCGGGGATATAGAAGCTTTGCGGGACAGGCTAAGAGAATTATTAATAAAACCTTCCCTGAGGAAAGAATTTTCCAGGCTTGCTGTTTCAACCTTAGAACCTAATGAGTATTCGTTAGATAATATGCTTAAAAAAACCACTCAGCTTTATTCAGATTTATACATTCACAGCCAAAACCGCGTCACTTCAAAAGGGTATTCGTAGGTTGATTTTTTAGGAGGAGGGCAGATGCTCAAATATTTAATTATTTTTTCTGGTGCTTTAATTTCCAGCATGCTGTGCATATTCTTATTGGCGAAAACTTCTTTAAAATACAAAATACTGCAAGCAAGAAACATTCCTTTGGTGGGAGGTTTGGGGATAGGTGTTGCTTTTGTATTTTCTGCCTGCCTGGGTGCATATGTGTTTGGTATCTCCGGGAATAAAATATTCATCGTCCTGGGGGTTTCTCTTCTAATGTTGTTTTTTGGCATAATCGATGATTTAAAAGAATTGTCTATCCTGCAAAAATTCCTCGCCCAATCTTTTTGCGCAGCCTTATTAATCTCCTGCGGCGTAATGACTGATATTATGTATCTGGGATTTTGGGGCAATGCCGCAGTTACGTTTTTTTGGATTTTAGGCATTACCAATGCTTATAATTTATTGGATATTATGGATGGGTTGGCTGCGGGTACCGCCTTAATTGTAAGCAGCGCTTTATTAGTGATAGCGTTTCTTACCCGGGATTTTAATATGCAAATCTTATCACTTATTTTATGCGCGGTAACATGCGGCTTCCTGGTCTTTAACTTGCCTCCAGCCAGAGTATATCTTGGTAATTCGGGAAGCCACTTCCTGGGTTTTATGATTTGCGCCATTGCCTTAATTTTACATTATGCCTCCAGGAATAACGTCTTTGCTTTATTAAGCCCGATCATAATCCTGTGGCTGCCTATTACAGATACGCTTCTGCTTATTATTTTCAGGATAATGAAGAAAAGGATGCCTTTTAAGAAGAGCAATGATCATATAGCGTTTAGGATAAGGTTTTCTTCTTCACCCATAAGGACTATCCTGGTTATGTTCTTATTATGTTTTATTTTTTCTTTTGCGGGGGTGATTTTAACAAAAGTTACTAATTTTTGGGCTATCGGTATTCTTATGGCTATGTTTTTGTTCAGCGTCATTTTATTCTGGAAACTGATTAAAATAGATATACATGAGTAAAAAGAAAATCGTTATCCTGGGGGCGGGACTGGCTGGTTTAAGCGCGGCCTGGCATCTTCAGAAGAAGGCGGTAGAGTGTTTTGTGTTTGAAAAAGAGCCTGTCGTGGGCGGGCTATGTCGTTCTAAACAGATTAAAGATTTTATTTTTGACTATGATGGCCACCTCCTGCATTTTAGAAACAAATATACCTTGCAGTTAGTAAGAAGATTGTTAAAAGGAAATTTGGCCTGCCATGAAAGAAGCGCATGGATTAATAGTTTTGGTGTTTTCAGCCGTTATCCTTTTCAGGCGAATCTTTACGCCTTGCCCAGGCCAATAGCGAAAGAATGCCTGTTTGGATTCTTAAGAGCCAGCCAATCCCGGCAAAACAGAACTCCCGTAAATTTTCTTCAATGGATAAATGCCTCTTTTGGCAAAGGCATATCCAGGCATTTCATGGTTCCTTATAATGAGAAGTTTTGGACTGTCCCTTTAAGCGAAATAACCTGTGACTGGACAAATAACTTTATTCCCCGCCCTAAACCATCTGAGGTGATCGAAGGTTTCTTTACGGAAAACAAACACCGTTTTGGCTATAATGCTACTTTTTGGTATCCCCGGCAGGCCGGTATCGGGCAGCTCCCCCTGGCGTTTGAACAACAATTGCGCAATGTTTCCAAGAATTGTTGTATTAGCGCAATAGACCTTCAAAATAAAGAGCTATATATTACGGGAAAGGGAAGAGTTAAATTTGACACTTTGATTTCAACAATGCCCCTGCCCGAATTGGCAAAAATAATCCGGCCTTTACCCGGAAATATCATGGATATGTTCAGAAGATTGCGCTGGAATTCAATATTCAATCTTAATCTCGGGATAGAAGGTGCCTGCCAGGAAGGCAGGCATTGGGTATATTGCCCGCAAAAGGACACTGTTTTCTTCAGGGCGGGTTTTTTCCATAATTTTTCTAATAATATTGCCCCTGACGGTAAGAGCGCCATATATACCGAAGTAGCGTATTCTAAAAACAAACCGATTAACAAGAAACAGATTGTTCCTAGGATAATAAACGACCTTAGAACCTGCGGAATATTGGATAAGAAGAATAAAGTATCTGTCATGGATATAAATGATATAAAATATGGCTACTTAATTTACGACAAAAATTATCTTCGAGCTACTGCGGCAATCAAGGAATTTTTATTGCGCAACAACATAATTACCTGCGGCCGCTATGGGAACTGGCAATATATGTCTATGGAAGATGCGATATTTGATGGTAAGCGGGCAGCAGATAAGATTAATCGATGAAAAAAATAATCGAAACTTTGTTATTTTTTGTTTTTTTGGTTATTTTATTATATGTAGGGAGGGATAAGCTTGGAGCATTCTTTTATAACCAGGGTAATAATTATTCTGAGCGTTCTTTAGACAAAGAAGCAATAAAATCATATGAAATTGCTCTTAAGATAAATCCGCAATCCTGGCAGGTTCATTTGGGACTAGCAAAAGCATATAGAGATATTAAGAATTATGATAAAGCCGTGGATGAATATAACGAGTCCTTAAACATAAATCCGCTTTGTGTAAAAGCATATCAGGATTTAGCAGAGATCTATTCTCAAAAAGGCAGCTATATCGAGGCCTTAAGCGTTATTAATCGGGCGCGGGACAGGATCCCTGATAATCCGCAGTTAAATCAATTCTCGCAGAATTGCTGTTACGATTTTGTGTCTTCTGCGTTAGAGAAGAGCGAAGAATTATTTAAGATGAATAAAAGCACAGAAGCTATATCACTTTTAAAGGATGCGCTTAAATCTTGTCCCGGTTTTGCCGTGGTTAAATATATGCTGGGTTATTATTATTTCTGCCTTGAAGATTATGATAATGCCGAAGTCAGCTTGAAGGAGGCATTATTAATAGACCCGCAGTTTCATTATGCGCATAAATTACTCAGTCAGGTATATTTTAAAAAGGGGGATTATTCAAAAGAACTATCTTCTGCCAGGGAAGCGTTCGCATTAAATAATGACAATGCCTCTATTTGTAATGACCTAGGTCTGGCGCTAATGCACCAGGAGCGATATGCGGAAGCAATTACTTACTTAAAAAAGGCAGTCAGCCTTGAGCCGAATAACGCAGATTATATTTATAGTTTAGGTAGTCTCTATCGGGATAATAAAATGTTCAACCAGGCAATCTCAGAATACAACAAGCTTGGCACCTTAAAGAACGATTATCCTAACCTGCATAATGATTTGGCTGATATTTACGTTGATTTAAGCAATCGCGCGCAGGCTGTTTTAGAGTATCAGAAAGAAGCGCAATATTGCCAGCAGGGGATTAAAAATAATCCTGATAATCCTGTCCTGCTTAATAATTATGCCTATGCCTTAAACGGCCTTGGTGAATCCGAAAAAGCAAAGGGCATTATAGAAGGAGTAATAAATTCGCATCCGCATTACCGACAGGCGTATCTGACTTTGTCAAGGATCGGAGAGAAAATGAAGGATGCGGGATTAACTTCAAGGGCGCTGGAGAAGGCAAAACAATTTTCAGCAGGCGGAGGTTTCGCAGATAACGGGATGCCCAGGTTAATAAAAACACCATTAGAGCAGCAAGATATAATTTATTTGTTAAATGGCCGCCAGTTGCGGGGGAAGATAAAAAATGAATACCCGGATAAAATAGTGCTGGAGGTGTGGCTAGGTTCTTCCCGGGGGGAAGTAACCTTCTACCGGGATTCAATTGAGCGCATAGAAAAATCCAGAAATTAAGTCATCCCCCATAAAACTATTGACTAAAGCTGTCTATGGTATAGAATAAAGCCGTCAAGCGTAAATATTCTTAAAATCAAAGGAGGGTATATGCGCAGGGATAT
>JBAZUE010000003.1:0-85037 GCA_041661605.1 Candidatus Omnitrophota bacterium
ACGGCAAAGATGTCTTCGTGCATTTTAGCGCTATAACTGGAGATGGTTATAAATCTTTAGCAGAAGGCGACGAAGTTGAATTTGAGGTTACCCAGGGGCCAAAAGGCGACCAGGCAACTAACGTAAAAAAGATATAGGTTTTCTCTTCTTAAACCTAAAACCAGGTCCGGATCTATACAGATCCGGACCTGGTTTTCTAAGATACTATATTTTATAATTAACTTTCGATTTGATGGATAAAATGGAATAATGTTGCCCGGACATAAGCGGGGATATCCACGAAATAGATTCCTATACGGTAAACAGCGCGATCCAATCTACTCTTATGGGCAACCCTGCAAATAAACTCAGGGGTAAACTCCTCTCCGGGTAAAGAAATCCTGCATAAAAACTCTTTATCCAAAATATCGTGCGGCGAAAGAAACGACATCCCCCGTTCAGAAATATTCTCTACCCTTATAATCTTCAGTTTTTCTTTATCAGGCAAACCGGCCATTTCTACCCTTAATCCTTTCTGGGGTTTTAGCCTGACGCACCTTCTTAATTCTACAAGCACCCTGTCCCTTCCTTTTTGTTTCGCCTGGTAAAGAACATCATCAGCTAATTTAATCAGATCGTTTGCGTTATTTGCGTTATAGGGAAAAGAAGCTACCCCGGCGCTGAACTGCAAAGAAATACCTATCCCCTCCTTCAAATGGCGGGAAGTTATCCTGGCTTCAGCAAGCTTAACCCTGATCCTTTCCAGCACCTCCAAAGCTCCATTTGAGCCAAGTTCGGGGAGAATAATCAAAAATTCCTCTCCGCCGTATCTGCCTATTATATCCATATTCCTTAAATTAGCTTTTATAACACCGGCAAAGGCTACCAGGGCATCATTACCAACAAGGTGTCCGTAGGTATCGTTTATTGCCTTAAAATGATCGATATCGATCAGGATTATCGAAAATTCTTTAATGAAACGCCGGCTGCGGGCAATTTCTTTCTCCAGGAATTCAACTATCCATGTATAATTTACACAGCCCGTGAGTTTATCATGGTAAGCCAAATATCTTATTTCCTGGCTTAATTTATTTTGTAATTCGGAAACATAGCCTAAAATAACCCCGCTTAGGAAATAAACAATTAACCTGAAAGCAGTGCCTCTTAAGACCAGATCCCTGGCCGGCCAAGAAGGATGGATCTCTACTTCAATGAGAAATATGGCAACGGCAAATGCAGCCGAGATTACCCCTCCCTTCAGACCAAACCAAATCCCGGCTAATGAGATTAAAACGATGTAAACATAACCTAAGGAAACGCCGAAAGTTTTTGACGTTTGCCTTAAAAGCATAAGGCAAATAAAACCGGAAATAATCAGCCCCAAACGAAAATAATTTGAGAAAATAACCCCGGAAAGCTTCTCTTGTATGCTTACAAACTTACCTCTCTTCATCAAATCCCCTTTTTTTTATTATACCAATTCCTGGACAATAGTCAATTACCCGCTTAACTTTATAGAAAAAAGGTTGACAAACAGGCAATCCATGTTATATTTAGAAAGTAAATTAAGGTTAGAGGAGAAGTAAAGAAATTGCTTAGTTTCAAGTACAAACCACAAAATCAGAGAAGAAGTCGGATCTAAATAGATCCGACATTTTTTTCTGATTTTTTTTAAGGAGGTGAGAATTAGAAAATGGCAAAAGGCAAAGTAAAATGGTTTTCCAACCAAAAAGGCTACGGCTTTGTTACTTCCGAAGACGGCAAAGATGTCTTCGTGCATTTTAGCGCTATAACTGGAGATGGTTATAAATCTTTAGCAGAAGGCGACGAAGTTGAATTTGAGGTTACCCAGGGGCCAAAAGGCGACCAGGCAACTAACGTAAAGAAGATATAGGTTTACGCATACTAACAAATTGGGGTCAGGCCTGATCAGGCCTGACCCCAATTTTTTTATTAAAATGCCGAGAGAGGGAATCGGACCCCCCACGCCGGCCTTTTCAGGGCCGCGCTCTACCACTGAGCTATCTCGGCTAAAAGCTAACTATTTTTATATATTGTACACAAATTTCCCAAAAAGGAAAGGATAAATTTGGTCCAAACAGGATGAGCAGCCTACTTTGCTCCGCTGACAATCTTAACAAAGAAATCCTGGGCTAAATCCATATTAGGAAAATGAAATTTTCGCGCAGATACCCTGATCCGGGTAGTAGCCTGGGTCAGGCGTATAAGTCGTATCCAGACCTTGCTTGAATCAGCGGTCAATTCAATATAACCGCTGGCAATATCTTCCTGCTGGATAATACCGCGCTGCTTTGCAATGTTTAATGCTGATTCCCAGAGCAAATCAAAATTTAGATCGCTATCCCCCTGCACCGTATCCTTACTTACAGCGTAAGCGCCCAGGCCTCCGGCAGCTGCGCCAATGATTAAGGGTGCACACCCGCAAATAACCGGCAGGACACATAAAGCCAAAATAGTGGATAAGCTTTTCCTCATTTTGTCTTTCTTTTTGAGAAAACTTTAAGAAGGCAAAAAACAAAAAGGCCGATAATTAATCCCCAGGAGAAAATTATAAATATCCATCCGCTTGGCTTCATTATTGAATTACCCCTTCCCGTTTTTTCCGGCGCCAGGCAATCTTCACTAAAACTGCCAGGATTACAAATATAAGCAATAAACCTAAACGCGTACCAAAAATAAAAGGCTTGTCTGCCGAAGAAACATTCTTCATCATGATTATAGGCAGCCACTCCTGGACAAACCACATCCCCAGGATGATAAATAAAAACAACGGGGTAATATACTTAATAATAAATTTATAGACCCTGGGCACAGCCATATCCGCCCCCTTATGTATCTCATCCCAGGCACGATCCATGCCAAAGACCCAGACAAAAAGTACTGTTTCGATTGCGGCAAAAACTACCAGGAAAAAAGTCCCTCCCCAAAAATCCAATTCATTAACTACTCCGCGGCCCAAGAAAAATACTGCCGGCTGGCATAATATAAAAGAAGCTATGCCGAATATGGAAACCGCGCGTTTACGGTTGATATTGAATTCATCTTCCAGGAATGCCACTGCCGGCTGTGCCAAAGAAACCGAAGAAGTGATGCCAGCCAGGAATAATAGGAAAAACCAGAAAAATCCCAGTATCGCCGATAAAGGAAGCTTATTTAAAACTAACGGCATAGTCACAAAACCTAAATTAAACACCCCTGACTGGGCAATAGATTTTATATCTACCGGGCCGAAAAATACAAATGCAGCAGGGATTACGATGCTTGCCCCGAAAATAACTTCGGCAATTTCATTAGTAGTAGCAGCAGTAAGTCCGGACAGGACTACATCATCGGCTTTTTTCAAATAACTGGCATAAGTAAGAATTACCCCTATACCCACACTTAAGGTAAAGAATATCTGGCCTGCCGCCTCAAGCCAGACCTTGGCGGATTTAAGCGCGGAGAAATCCGGGTTCCATAAGAACCCGAATCCTGCCAAAACATTCCAACCAGGCTTGTTTATATCAGGAGTACCTAAAGTCATGACTCTAGCCATAAGCACTAACCCGAAAATAAACAATAGGGGAAGAGCCCATTTGCAAAGTTTTTCTATTCCCCCCTTTATTCCATAATAAATTACCCAGATATTCAACAAAAAGGTAATCAAAAAAAACACATATGCTGTTCCTATGCCGCTAAAATACTGATTTTTCTCCAATCCCTGGAAACCGGCCAGGAAACTACGCAATGAGTTCTGGTCCATAAGAGCGGTGTATTTACCGGTTAAGGCAAAAAAACTATAAGCCAATGTCCAGGATTCAATAAACAAATAATAGATGAAAATTACCAGAGGGCCGAATATTCCGATTACGCCGAAATATTTAATAAAGCGGTTTTTCTGCCAAAGGCTGTGGAATATTCCGGGAGCGGTCCCATGGCCAAAACCTCCGCCGTAACGGCCAAGCGTCCACTCAATCCACATAAGGGGAATCCCTAAAAGAAGCAGGGATATAAAATAAGGTATCATAAAGGCCCCGCCGCCATTTGAGGCGGCCTTGGCTGGAAAACGCAGGAAATTACCTAAGCCGATAGCAGAACCTGCCACAGCCATAATAATCCCCAGGCGCGATCCCCAATTATCTCTTTTCTTACCTAAAGCCATAGTTTCTTACTTATTACATATTCTTCAACGCTTCCTGGATTAACGGCAAAACCCCTTCTGCCTCCTCTTTAGTCAGCCTGCCTAATTTAGCAAAAGCATATTCTCCATTTCTGTCTTTTATCTCCCTTACAATCTGGATCTTACGCGGCCCGTTGTTATATGAATAAACACTGACAACGATTTTGCCACCGTCATTCTCCCAGAAACGGCTGAATATCTGCGCATCTAAATTGCTATCGTATGGCATTGCTCCTCCTTTTTGTTTGTCATTTTTTAGAATTTTTTTCCGTGCCGGTACGGCCGGGTCTTGTTGTATTCCATTTTTTTCGATAACGCCTTCTCCAGATTGATCTTGCGCGAACCGCAATAATCAAATATGCGGATACAGCAATCAGCCAGCTCTTCAGCCAGCTCTTCTTTTTTACCGCCATTACGCATTGCCTCCAGGGCTTCAGATAACTCGGAATGCATAAGCGCGATCAACTCTCCGTCATTACGGCTATCCATCCACCAACCCTTGCTTTTAGCGGTACGGTGGCACTCTTTAATCAGATCATTTATTGCTAATTTCTTGTTTAACATCGGCTTTCTTCTCCTCTTTTGGCTTAAGTAATGCGTCGATGCCGCCAAAGACCTTGGCGGCAATATACTCCTTAGCATAAATACTGGGGCTGGATATTTCAACCATAGTAGCGCCCTTTTCCTCCCCGCTAAAAAATATCCCTACGGGAGTAGTATCTGTTTCCGATAGATATATAGCAAGCATTTTCTTCTGGGCATCCTCGGCATATACATAAGGCTTACCTTCGTCTTCTTTTCCTTCCTCTTTCAGGATATCTTTAACCTTAGCATAACAGCTGTCATAGTCTAAGGCAAAAGATTTCTTCAGGGACTCCTTGCGACCCTCTTCCAGAATCCGGGTTGATACTCCGGCAAAGCCCTTAGCTGTTTCCTTAATTGTCGCACATCCCAATAAAATAGCAGGTAGCAGACAACAAACAATAATTAAGATGCACTTCGTATTTATTTTCATTGTTCCTCCTGTTTATTCATTAACCAGCTGCCAAATCTTATCTAAATTATTTCTTGCCTCCATCTCTCCGCGCCTGGCGAACTCATCGGCTCTATGCAACTCCAGCCAAAACAAGCCTGTGGTATCCGGATGCAAGACAATGTCTGCTAATTCGCCTTCACGTCTGGCTACCTCTGACTGCAAAACCTCAACACTGCTGAAAATAATATCTATGATATTGAGTTTAAAGATATTCTTTAGCCTGCCAAACCAGCTAAGAGGTTTATTTTGCTGGGTCAAAGCGCCAGGCTCAGGCAAAACGCCTTCTTTAAGTTTTACCAATTGCCTCAAAATATCTTCACGCGAGGGAGTAACATTTACTGCGATAATCTTCTTGACGCCTATCTGCATTAAAGACTCGGTAGGCAGGGGGTTGGTCACGCCTCCGTCAAAAAGCACCTCTTCTTTAAACTTAAAAGGGGCAAATACCCCCGGCATGGAACAACTGGCCATTATAGCATCAACCAATAAACCTTTGTCCAGGATCCTCGGTTCTTTTCTGCGTACGTCGCTGGCGATGATCTTTAAAGGAAGCTTCACGTCGTAAAAAGTCTTATCCCCTAAATGTTTCTTTAAGAAACGGCGCAATTTATTGCCTTTAATAAAGCCAAAACGCGGAAAAGTCAGGTCGATCAACCCCCAGATATGCTTTGGCTGCCTGAATTTACTTGTAATCTCCAGGATCTCCTGGCTGCTTTTACCAATAGCCCAGAGGCTGGCGATAAGCGAGCCGATGCTGGAACCGGCAATTATATCGATAGGTATTTTCTCCTCTTCAATAACCTTTAATACCCCTATATGGCAAAATCCATATCCTACGCCGACCCCTAAGACTAAACCTACCAGGCAGTCGCCAAGCTGCCGGGC
Source organism: Candidatus Omnitrophota bacterium (assembly GCA_041661605.1). Classification (GTDB taxonomy): domain Bacteria; phylum Omnitrophota; class Gorgyraeia; order Gygaellales; family Profunditerraquicolaceae; genus UBA6249. Next base: position 6,081 of record JBAZUE010000003.1, read on the forward strand.
AATCCTCCTGACTGCCTTTGAATATTCGCAATCCGGATCATCAATAATTAAGCGCTCCCCCGCATCAAATTTAATCTTAGGAATAGTCGCAAAAATTTCCTGGCCCAGAATCTCAAGCTGACAGCTATAGTCGATCTTGGCTAATTTATATTCATTAACAATGGTTTTTATCTTCTGAGGATCAAAATTAAAATCGGTTTTTAGCCGGCTGACAAGATTGTTGGTGCGCTTTAAATCTACCGGATCCGGGCTGCTTAATATATGGATAAGATCCGACTGGTTGAGCATACTAATGATTGAACGGTCCATAGCCGCCGGAAGATCTAAAAGAATGTAGTGGTAATCATTAACCAGCAAACTTAATATTTCAATTAACCTTTTAAGGCAATTATCATTATCCTGCTGATAATAGAAACAAAACAGATTTACGCCAAATTTACTTTCCAGGATATAATCTTTTGGAAGAATATATATTTCCGCAGAAGAAGACAGATCAAATATGCGCGGCTGGGCTAATTCCAGTTTGTGAGGCAGGGTGTGGATCTTGTCTTGGGATAGTATATCCAGGATAATTACTGACTTGGCTGTTTCACGGCTAAGGCTAAGCGCAAGGTTTAAGGCATAAACGGTTTTGCCTGCATGCGCATAAGAACTAAAGACGGAAACAACCGTGCTTTCAAATATCTTTTTTTGATGGATATCTTTACGCTTAAGCCTGCGGCTTAATGTCCGGCTTAAATCAATAGCCAGCCGGGGAATGCTCTTTAGCACAAAATCAAAATCGTCTTTTTTAATTACCAGGATTACACAGTCATTTATCGCAAGGCTGGTTACCGAATGGGGTTCGTTAGTAAGCAGGGAAATAATACCAAAATATTTACCACGGTGTAAATATTCAAGCGTTAACTGCCGGTCTTCTTTATCTTTAGTATAAATCTGCACCCTGCCTGAAATAATGCAATAAAAAGCACTAGGGCTTGATTTTTCTTCATAGATAATCTGGCCTTTATGATATTCAACAACCTGGGCTCTTGCCTTGATTATTGCCAGTTCTCCTTTGGTAAGCCCGGAGAAAAATGGCAATTCCTTTATGATAAACTCTCTGTCTTTGGGATTCATCTTAAATCATGCCGTTCTTAGAAACTTCCGCAAGCTTTCTTGCGCTTGATCTGATTGTGCGTTTCTGATCCTGATAGTTTATATACACCAGGCCAAAACGCGGAACAAATCCTTTATCCCATTCAAAATTATCAATCAGCGCCCAGTAAATATAACCTAAAACCTTAACCCCCTCCTGCATGGACTTATGCAGCTGCTCCAGATGTTCCCGGATATAATCCCATCTTAAATTATCATCTTCAGTGCATATCCCGTTTTCGGTAATTAAAATAGGCAAATTATATTTTTTAAGTGAGATAAGAAGCTTGTAGAGCCCTTGCGGATAAATATCCCAACCTAAAGAATTCTTCCTTAAGGGAAAGTGGTTATATTTACAGGTATCCAGTAATAAATGCCTTATCCCCCAACTCTCCACATCCACAAGGTTCCTGCCATAATAATTTATCCCGATATAATCCAAAGTTTTATTACGCAAGAGCACTTCGATAAAATAGAGGTTGTATAGTTTATGCCTCAGGTACACAGCCAGTTTGTTCTTTAGCGTCGGACGACAAAGCTCAAATGCCTGTAAATTAGCCGCGATACTGACCATCGGCCTGTCTAATTTCTTATCCTGATAAATTTTATGTATAATCCGGTATGCCTGAATATGCGCCTGCGCCAGGTTCAAGGTAACCTTGGCGGTCTTAAATAAAGAACACTCCTTGGGAGGCCAGACGCCCAATAGATAAGAATGCGAAGAATAAACCAGCGGTTCATTTATAGTTACCCAAAACTTTACTACTCCGGAAAATTCTTTAACTATCCTTTCTACGAAACGCAAAAAATACCTTTGGAGATTATGGTTAACCCAGCCGCCTCTTTGGCTGAACCATTCGGGATTAGTAAAATGATGCAGAGTAACTACCGGCTCAATCCCCCGACTTTTCAGCTCGGCAATAACCTTACGGTAATGCTCAATCTCAGAATCCTGGAATACACCTTCTTGCGGCTCAATACGGCTCCACTCAATTGAGAAACGGTGACAATTATGGCCCAACTCTTTGGCTATTTCAAAATCTTGCGCAAAAAGTTCATAATGCCGACAGGCTTGATTTGAAGCTTCCTTTAAAGCACCGCTCTGTTCGGCAAACCACCAGTCATTATGTATATTGCCGCCCTCAACCTGATGAGCCGAAGTCGAAGCGCCCCAAAGAAAACTATGCGGGAATTTATCCATATTGGCTTATATTATAGCACTGCAAAAAAGAATCCCAACAGAAATTGTCGGGATTCTTTTTAAGCAGAATGAAAAATTTTATAGTTACCTTTTATTTGAGCTTGATGTAATACTTAAATATTTAGCTAATGCTTCCCATGTCTTGGCGCCGACTTTCCCGTCAGCTTTCAAGCCATTTGCGCTCTGGAAATCCTCAATCGCCTTCTTACTCTTAGGCCCAATCTTACCGTCAATATTTCCGGCGTAAAAACCCGCGTTCTTTAAAGCAGTCTGGATTTCGATACCTGTCGGCTTATAAGGTCCCTGGGGAGGTAAAGGCATTAATTCTTTGGCCGGAGTGGTAGCTACTTGGGCAACCGGAAGATTAGCTTCCTGAGTCTTTAAATCTGGCATACTCTGAGCAGGATTGTTGGCTACATTTAAAGATTCCAAAGTTATAGGCTGCAGGTCCTCTGCTTCTTGCTTTTTAGCGCAACCGGATAACGCCGCCAACATCAAAACTATGAACGTAAAACTTAAAAACCTCTTCATTTCAGCTCTCCTCTCTAAAATAAAATTTATTGGAATTATTATTATGACGATTTCTGGTTTTGGAATATAGGGCTAGTTTCACCTCCTTACTAACTTTAATTTTAGCAAAATATCTAAATAAAGCAAATAAAATTTGAGCACCTTATATTTCTTATCCAGCGAAATCCTTGCGAGCGTAAGCGAGCAAGGGCAAGCACCTTAATCTTTCTTACTACAAATCTCTTAATCCCGGCAACAATAAATTAATCAACGTAAATAATATAAAACAAACCAGGCCGCATATAAATAACGCCGCTTGAATCCCTATTGCCTGCGCCAGGATTCCAGCGGTTAAACTGCCGAATGGCATGATTCCGGCAAAGGTAATCATAAAAAGGCCCATTACCCTGCCGCGGAATTCATCCGGCACATTGACCTGAAGCAAAGTATTGATTACGGCAGTAGCGGGCAGACTTATGCTTCCTAATAAAATCAGCGAAACAATTGACCAGATATAGCTTTTAGACAGGGAGAAATTAATTAGTAAGAGAGAAAATAAGAATACCGACCAGATTAACAGTTTACCCTTATATTTAAAATCACCCAGGCGGGCTAAAATCAAAGAACCAATTAAAGCTCCCACGCCTATGCTTGACATTAACACCCCCAACCCCCTGACTCCGACATGAAGCACGTTACTGGCAAAAACCGGCATAAGCATAATATAAGAAATCCCGAAAAGGCTCATCACCGATACCAGGCTTAGCAGCCCCAGCATAGAACGATTGCAGCTGATAAAAACAAGCCCCTCTTTAAGGTCTCTGAACGCGGAATTATTATTCCGCGTCATAGTTCCACCCAGCTTAATCCAAAAGAGCGCGGCAATAACTGCCAGAAAACTTACCCCGTTTAAATAAAAACAGCCACTCATTCCAATTATCGATATCAATACTCCCGCAATTGCCGGGCCGATAATCCGGGAGGAGTTAAAAGCTACTGAGTTTAAGGTAATAGCATTAAAAAGATGCTTTTTCCCCACTAACTCCGCTACTATCGACTGCCTGGCTGGGGCATCAAATGCCATAATTATCCCGTTGAGTAAGGCGATAAACATGATCTGCTGCGGCCTGATAAGCTGAAATTGGGTTAAGACTGCCAGTAAGAAAGCCAGGAGCATAAAAGCTATCTGGGTAAAAAAAAGAATACTCCTCTTATTTACCCTGTCGGCCAAAACTCCTCCGAACAAAGAAAGCACAAATACGGGTATGGCCCCCAAGAAACCAACTACCCCTAAAAGAAACGCGGAGTTAGTCAACTGGAACACCAGCCACCCCTGTGCCACAAATTGCATGTTGGTGCCAATCAAAGAGACAAACATCCCCAGCCAATAAATACGGAAGTATTTTACTTTTAATGAAGAAAACATTTCAGGACTTTCTTTTTAGGAAGGATTACCCAGCCTCTGTTTTACCAAATCGCTGACCAACTTGCCGTCGGCTCTGCCGGCAATCCTTAAGGTCAATTCTTTCATCAGCTTGCCCATATCTTTTATACCGCTGGCGCCTGTTAAAACAACTGCCTCTTCAATCATAGCCTTAATCTCTTCAGCCGATAACTCCGCGGGTAAATAAACCTTAAGTATCTCTAATTCCTTCTTCTCTTTTTCCGCCATCTCCAGCCGGTTGCCTTTAGTGAACTGCTCAATAGAATCCTGGCGCTGTTTGATCTGTTTTTTTATTACAACGATGATCTCCGGGTCATCAAGTTTATCCTTTTTCTTAGCGGTTGCTTGATTTAACATATCCGCGCGCAGAAAGCTTAAAGTTGAACTTTTTAAAGTATCCCTGGCTTTCATTGCCTCTTTATAATCATTAAGGATCTTCTCTTCTAACATGGTTTCTCTCCTTTTCCTTTATGGTATGGCGCAACCTTGCCCATGACAAAACTAAAATAAGAAACAATCCTTGAATTTATTTAAACGTTTTTCCAGATCCTGCGGCTTAAGCTTTCTGGTCCTGTTCAACCCGAAATCTTCAATGTTAAAAGACGCAGCCACTGTCCCATAAGCCAGCGCCTTTTTTAAAGTTAACGGGTTGATTTTTCCTGCTTTGGACAAATACCCCATAAACCCTCCGGCAAAAGTGTCTCCTGCTCCCGTAGGATCAATTACTTTCTCAACCGGATAAGCCGGCAGCGAGAAAATAAATTTATCGCTATAAAACAAAACTCCGTTTTCACCTCTTTTAATCAGCACCATCTTAGCTCCATAGCCCCTAAGCGCCTTTGCCGCTTTAATTATATTATTTTCTCCGCTTAATGCGCGCGCTTCCTGATCATTGGCCACATAAATATCTATATGCTTAAGTAACTTTATTAACTCTTTGCGTTTATTATTAATCCAATAGTTCATACTATCCAAACCAACCAATTTAGGGTTGTGCATCTTGCGCAAAAGATGCTCCTGGATATCCGGATCAACATTTGCCAGGAATATATTCTTTATCCCTCTCTGCTCTTCAGATACACTTGGTTTGAATATCGAAAGAACCCCTAACTCGGTATTTAAGGTAAGGGCAGTATTTAAATCCCCCCTATATTCACCCTCCCATCTAAAAGTCCTTCCTTTATCTATGATAAGAGAGCTGAGATTCAAGCCTTTACTTTTTAAGAAAGATATGTGTTCCTGAGGAAAATCCTTGCCGACTATTGCCACCAGATTAACCTTGGTAAAAAGCCTGGCAGCCATGGAGAAATGCGCGGCTGAACCTCCTAAAAGTTCTTTACGTTGGCCAAAGGGTGTCTTTACGCTATCCAGTGCCACTGTACCTAATACTATGATACTCATATGCCTTGCCTCCGTCTATTTCACAATGAACCAAAACCCCAAAGCGATGATTACGCGGTATACCCCGAAAGAAATAAAACTGTGGCGCTTGATAAAGGCGAGCAAGAATTTAATCGTAATAATCGCCACTAAAAACGAAATAACAAAACCTGTCCCAAGAAAAACAAACTGTTCCGGTTTAAATACCTGCGCGCTCTTAAAAAGGTCTAAAGCCGTTGCCGCAAGCATAGTAGGAATCGCCAGGAGAAATGAAAATTCTACAATAGTTTTTCTTTTTAACCCCGCAACCAATCCTCCGATAATCGTAGCGGCGGCCCGGGATACACCAGGGATCATTGCTACCGATTGGAATAAACCGATGATCAATGCCTGGGGATAAGAAACCCCGGATAATTCCTCAACCGCATCTTTTCTTTCGCGGTGGGACAACTCAAATATAATCAAAAACAACCCGCCGATAAACAATGACCAAAGCACTACCTCGTTATTGCCCAAAAGATACCTTTTAATCGTTTTATACAACAAGGCGCCGGCTAAAACCGTGGGCATAAAAGCAACCAATAACCGTTTCCATATTTCCCAATTCTTGATACACTCATTCCAGTACAAAACAACCACTGAAAGTATCGCTCCCAGCTGGATGGCGATTTCAAAACTTTTGATAAATTCTGTCTGGCTGATTTGGAGGAGTTTGGCGGTTAATATTAAATGGCCGGTCGAAGAAATAGGCAAGAACTCCGTAATCCCTTCAACAATACCAAATATCAAAACATGCAACAACTGCACCGCTATCTCCTAAGTAGATTAGTGATCTTGTAAAAACTTTTGCATATCTTCCGGCAGGCGCGCCTCAACCGCCACAGTATTTCCGCTCTGGGGATGTTTAAACTCTAAGTATTTGGCGTGTAAACAAACGCGCTTAAAACGCAAAGTAAAATCTTTACGAAAAACAAATTTATCCTCGCCTACCAAAGGATGCTGGATATCCTTGAAATGGATGCGGATCTGATTGGTCCTGCCAGTAACCGGGGAAACTTCGACTACGCTATAATTACTTTTTTCCTCAAGCACTTTATATTTTGTAAGGGCATTCTTGCCTTCAATGGCAGAAGTAATTTCCCCCTCTGGATGCGCTAACCTGCCGTGCACAAAAGCGATATACTTCTTTGCTACCCGCCTGTCGCGGAAGGCATCCGTCATTTTTTTCTCAATGCTTTTACCTTTGGCATAAATCACAAGCCCTGATGTATCGCGGTCCAGACGATGGCAAGGGTGCAGGCTGCATTTTAACCCTTTTTCTACTGCATCCTGGTTTAAAATACTTGTCAAAGTACGCGATTCTTTCTTAGGGGTAGGAACACTTAATAACCCGGCAGGCTTATTAACAATTAATAACCAATCATCTTCATAGATAATCGGTATATTCATTTAAACAATAGCCAGCATACGCTCTATAGCCAGGCGCGCCTTCTTTCTGATTTCATCAGGAACCCTGACTTCATCCTTAAGCTCTTCTAAAGCCCAGAGGACTTTTTCCTGGGTAGTGCGCTTCATATTCGGGCATACCGCGCGTTCACTGGCGGGATAGAACTCTTTATCCGGATTGTCCTGTTTAAGCCGGTAAACCAGGCCGGCTTCAGTACCCACAATAAATTCTTTGGCCGGGTTTTCCTTGGCAAATTTAGCCATCTGGCTGGTGGAAAGCACGGCATCCGCCAATGCGACTACACTAGATAGGCACTCCGGGTGTACCATAACTTTTGCCTTAGGATGGAATTTCTTCTCTCTTTTTAAATCCTCCGGCAATATTTTAACATGCGTAGGACAAAACCCATTCCAGATAATAAGCTTCCTTCCGGTTTTCTTAGATACATAATCGGCCAGATATTTGTCCGGGATAAAAATAATCTCTTTCTTGTCTTTAAGCGCGTTAACTACTGCTATGGCGTTGGTGGAAGTGCAGCAATAATCTAATTCTGCCTTAACTTCAGCTGAAGTATTCACATAGCCCACAGCTACTGCCTGAGGATGTTTTTGCTTAAGCATCCTTAAATCATCAGCGCTCATCATATTAGCCATAGGACAGCCAGCAGATATATCCGGCATGATTACTTTTTTATCTGGGGAGAGGATAGAAGCGGTCTCGGCCATAAAATACACCCCGCAAAATACAATTACCTCGGCATCGGTTTTGGCGGCAATGCGGGAAAGCTCCAGGGAATCTCCCCGGAAATCCGCGATATCCTGCACTTCAGGAAGCTGATAATTATGCGCCAGGATTATGGCATTGCGCTTCTTTTTTAATTCCTTGATCTTTCTAACCAACTCCTTATCTTCTTTAATCATTTTAACCTAACACTTTCTCGATTATCCCGCCGCCTAAAACAGTATCTCCTTTATAGAAGACGGCTGATTGACCGGGGGTTATGGCAAACTGCGGCTGCTTAAAACAAACCTTCAACTTGCCTTTAACCGGATAAACTACGGCAGGCGATTCTTTATGATTATAGCGTATCTTCACATTAATCTCAATCTTCTTTTTAAAGGGCTCGGTTAAGAAACGGACATCTTTAACCAGGAATTCATTTTTGCATGCATCCTGGCGGTTTCCCACAGTAATTTGATTATTCTTGGCGTTAATCTTAGTTACATACAGGGGATAACCCGTGGCAATACCTAGCCCCTGTCGCTGGCCTATAGTATAAAAAGGAAAACCTCTATGCTTACCGATAATACCGCCATTTTCATCCACCAGATATCCCGGCTTAACGCAATTTAGTCCTTTGGCCTTAATTAAATCTCCATATCCCCCGTCAGGCAAGAAACAGATCTCCTGGCTGTCCTTTTTTTCTGCTACATTAAGCTTGAATTCAGAGGCCATAACCCTTACCTCGGGCTTGTTATAATCACCCAAAGGAAAAATAACCTGTTTAAGCTGCCCCCGGTTTAAACGATATAAAAAATAAGATTGGTCTTTCTTAATGTCTTTTGCTTTCTTAAGTAAATACCCTTCTCTCGATTTTACAATCCTCGCGTAATGTCCGGTAGCCAAGAACTGCGCCCCTAAATTAACTGCCTTTTTAAACAAAATGCCGAATTTTATAAACTGGTTGCACCTTACACATGGGTTAGGAGTCCTGCCGGAAAGATATTCCCGGTAAAAATTGTTAATTACCCTGCGGGAGAAATCTTTATTTAAATTTAAAACATAGTGCCGGATTCCCAACTTCTGGGCTACCCTGCTGGCATCTTCAATTGCGGTTAATCCGCAGCAGTTTGGCTTATTGCCGTCTTTTTCTGCCAGGTTAAAACACATGGTCAGCCCGATTACCTCGTAACCCTGATCTTTCAGCAGGCCAGCCGCTACCGAAGAATCCACCCCGCCGCTCATAGCCACAACTACTCGCTTATTCATCATACTGTTTTATCCCGTCTAATCTTAAATTTTAACAAAAAAGGCCCAGCATTTTGTGCCGGGCCTTTTCTTTATTCCTGTTAGGTTATAACTTCACTACTTTAGTAGCTTGTTCACCTTTAGGACCTTTTTCAATCTCAAACTCAACCTCCTGGCCCTCCTCTAAAGTCTTATAGCCATCACCCTGGATCGCAGTATGATGCACAAACACATCAACACCGTTCTCAGGAGTAATAAATCCATAGCCTTTTTGATTGGAAAACCACTTTACTTTTCCCTTTGCCATTTTCTTTGCTTCCTCCTTTCCACAAAATTATAGCAGGTTTATAAGGAAAAACAAAAAACCGCAAGGCTTACTTTCTCTCTCCTCACGGCTAAAGATTCCTAACCTTCTCTGCTATGAGTAAATAATATACATTAAAGTGCCGGTTTGTCAATTGTTTATTTTAGGCTATCTATCCCTTTAAGGTTATAGTAACCCAGGACTTTAACCTTGGCCCTGGATTTACCTACTAACCAATCATGATACTTGCCCATAAACTGTTCATGATCTGATTTCTTTGCCCACTGGTATACTGAGGCATACTGATTTATGAATCCGTAACGCTTCATAGTCTGATACGCCAAAAACCCCCTGGATTTCTTAGTGTAAGAAGCCCACATCAGGCTATCTTTACGGTATTTAGCTACCTCTTTCGGCTTTACTTCAAACAAAACAACATGAATAAACATATAGTCCTCTTTTTTAATTTAGAAGTTAGATTATTATACGCTTAAATGGCTACCATTGCAACCTTAAGCCTGCCTCAATATACCTGCCCGGCTGCGGGATACCCTCAATATCCTGATATTCCACATTCAGGATATTCTCTATATGCAGAAAAACTTTAGCGTTATGGTTTAAATTATAATTAAGCCCGGAGTTCACCAAGAGCCAACCCCGGCGGCCAGGTCTCTTTTTATAATTAATTCCTATCTCTTGCTGGCCAAAAGGCAAATCCAGGTTAAAAACCGTATTAACTAAATGACTGGCATAATTCGGTCCGTATTTATAGAGATACCCCTGGTTGTCTATATTTTTATCCGTATAAGTATAATTGGCATCCAGACTGAACAACCTGTTAAGCTTCTTGTGTAATGCATATTCAACACCAAAAACATTATCACGGGTAAAATTCTTTGCCTGCCATTTTTGGGCTGGATCAGACCTGACCCAATCAATCATTTCCTTCTCTTGGCGAAGAAATAAAGATAAGCTACTGGATAATCCTTCTTTCTTATATTCAAAGCCCGCTTCATAATTCCATGCTTTCTCGGAAGCTAAATTATCATTACCGACCGTAGTGGGATCGCTATAATAAAGTTCGGTAAATGACGGAACGCGCATGCTTCTTGAGATGCCGAAATTAAACGCTGTATCAGGCGTAAGCCTAAACTTGACGCTTAAAGAACCGGTATATACTTTACCAAAACCGGAAAAATCTTCCCAGCGTATAGAAGAACCTATGTCCCATTTTTCTCCAAGACACAGGGAGTTATCTAAAAACACGCTTTTGCGATCACGGATGTGCCTGCCCAGGTTAGTAGAAGTAATCCTCTCCTGAGACCACTCTGTCCCCAAACCAAGCTTACCCAGCAACCCTATTTCTTTTTGTAAATAAATACCCGGGGTAAACATGTCCGTACGATGCTGATTAACGGAGTTAGAGCGCAGATGGGTTCTGTCCAATGTGAATTTGTCATAATGCCTGCGCCAGAGGAAATTCGGTTTAATCAACAGTCCGTCACCGTTTAAGCTGATACCGCTGCTTAAGAGATAAGTTTTAGTCTCTTCCCTAGAAAGAAACCCTTGGCCCGGGGTATAAAAATCATAAGCGCCAAAATTCTTTTCCTGATAGCCAAAGTTGTTTTCCCATGACCCCGGACCAAATTCGTAATTTGTGCTTACTGAAGAGGTAAATTTCTTATAATCCGTGTCTTCCCGAAAACCCTTTGACTGCGCATCTTCAAGGGAAACCCTAAAACCTAAATCCTTAAACCTGTCGCTTAAGCTGAATAACCCATAACCGTTACGCATACTGCCTGCGCCAAACTCCCAGACAGTTATTTTCTCTTTTGGTTTATTCAAAGAAAAGTTTACCGCCCCCCCTATGGCATCCGGGCCAAACAGCGAAGAACTGGCTCCGGGGATTAACTCTATTTTTCCGATATCTTCCTTAGTAAAAGGCAAATCAGAATTGTGATGTGCAGTCTGCGGATCATTAACCCGCTGGCCGTTAAGCAGGATTAAGACCTGCTGGAAGGTTGAGCCGCGCAGCGAAAAATCCGTCTGTATCCCGCTTTCTAAAGCACGGCTTTGTAAATCCACAGGCAAATTATTCAAACTTTCCAGGCTGGTTTGATAATTAAAAGCCTGGTCTTTCCCGGGATCCGTAGAATAGGTATTCAGGAGAAACTGCTTTTGCTTACTGATAACTATTGGTTCTAATTCCTGACAGTTGTCTTCGGAGGAAAATGATATCTTTGGCAGAATAAGAATTATAATGATAAAAAAACCGCTCCATCTTATTTTAAACATGAAAGTATTATAAGATGTGCGGTTTAATTGTCAACCAATAATATAATTATGGTTTACGGTTAACGCAAGTGCATAACATCCCCGGAGAAAACTTTCTGCATGAGCCCGGAGTCTTTTCGAACAAGCAAGGCGCCATCCTGGTCAATATCCACAGCCTGGCCCTCAATGTGTTTATCCTGGCAATATATCTTAACGCGCCTGCCCAGGGTAAGGCTAAAATTACGCCATTTATCAATTATCTCCCGGGCGCCCTTATCCTCGAGAAGAAAATAGTTGCTTTCAATCCTGCGTAAAAGTTCCTGCAGCAGAATAATGCGGTTTACCGGTTCAGCTGTCTGTTCTTTTAAAGAAGTGGCCTGGGCAATTAAAGATTTCTTATCATTATTGACATTTAAACCAATACCGATAACCAAAAAGTTAACCTTATCTACCTCGGCGTTCATTTCAGTCAAAATACCGGCAACCTTCTTATTGCAGATAAAGACATCATTGGGCCATTTGATCTGCGCATCCAAACCGACAGTCTTTTTTATCGTTTCGCAAATACTCACCGCGCTTAAAAGCGTAAGTATCGGTGAAGCCGATGGCGAGATCTCCGGCCTTAAGATTAATGACAAGTAAATACCTTTGTATTTAGGAGAAAACCAGCCCCTGCCCAATCTTCCGCGGCCCTTAGTCTGTGATTCAGCCAAAACGACTGTTCCATGCGGGGCTGCCTGTATCCCTAATTGCATCGCCAGGTCCATGGTTGAAACTAAATAATCGAAATAGTGTATTTTCTTGGCGATAAATTTCGTATTAAGCCCATGGGCTATCTCTAAAGCAAAAAGCCGGTCCGGGCTGGATTCAAGCCGATAACCTAAATGCGGTACTGCAGCAATATCATATCCTAAGTCTTTCAAATCCTGGATATGTTTCCACAGCCCCTGCCGGCTGATCCCCAGACGGCTGGATATTTCATCGCCCGAAAGATATTCCCTTTGTTTTTTAAGATAATCGAGTATTTTTTCTTTCATCTACTTTTACCAAGATACTCTTCAAATTTAGCCCAGAAAGGATCAACCCTGGGATGCTCAAGTGCGTGGATTTTATTCCCGCTGAAAACACGCATTCCTTTATTGCGTTCAGTGACCTCGCCAACAATACTGGCAGGAATTCCGGCTCCTTCCAGAACAGATACAATCGGCTTAGCCTTCTTCTTGTTTGCCGTAACCAGGAGAGTGCCTTCGCTTATAGATTTATAAGGATCGATGCCAAAACAAGAACAAACCAGGCGCACTTCTTCCTGCAGAATTATCTTGTCCAAATCAATACACATGCCCACCCTGCTGTGCTGGGCAATCTCAAAAAGCCCGCCCCATACCCCGCATTCCGTAGCATCATGCATAGCTGTTAATCCTCCAATGGAGGCAGCCAAAGAAGCATCTTTTACCGTAGACATCTGATAAAAAATATTTTGCGCCCGTTTCAGGAAAACCGGTCCATATTTATTTTCAATAGGCCCCGGAAAATAAGCAGACAACAAGCCGGTAGTCTCAATAGCTGGCCCCTTAGAAACGATAACCGCGTCCCCCGGTTCTGCATGCGGGTTGATAAGCTCTCTCTTCCTGCCTAACCCAAACATAGTCGCTCCGCCTACCATAGGATAATTGCATCCGGCATAGCGGGCAGTATGACCGGTTACTACGCTGATGCCTAGCTTTTTACATTCCTTATGCACAGCATTCCACAATCTTACCAATTCATCTTCGGTAATCTGCGGCGGGAGGTTAAGGTCAATTGCCAGGTACTTAGGCCTGATACCGCTTACGGCAACATCACTGGCAATGATATGCACGGCAAACCAGGCAGCCTTTTCCATCCCTAAATCTTTAGCGATAAAAAATGGATCCGTGGATAAAACCATCACTTGAACACCCAGATCCACCACGCCAAAATCCACGCCGTTCTGCGGCTTGACCAAAACGGATTTATCCGGTTTGCCTAATTTATGGTATATGTGCTGGTTAAAAAAATCCGGGTGGATCTTACCAAGCCTGGGAAGCTTAACTCTTTTCATAAAGGGGGCTCATCGCGCGCAGCTTTTGTACAATCTGAGGGAATTTCTCTAAAAAATAGTCTATGTCGCTTTCCTTAGTCCAGCGTCCAAGAGTAATCCTGATTGAACCATGTGCAGTTGCATGATCCAGACCAGTAGCTAATAAAACATGCGAAGGCTCTAAAGAGCTTGAGGTGCAGGCTGAACCAGTAGAACAAGCAATACCAAGTAAATCCAAATTCAGAAGGATAGACTCTCCTTCAATATATTTTATGGAAAAGTTGACATTATTCGGCAGCCGTTTCACGGGATGGCCGTTAAGTTTTACTTCCGGGATGCGGCTGGGGATCTCCTGAATCAGCTTATCCCGCAAAACACTCTGGAATTTAATTTCGTTCGCCATATTCTTTTGGCAAAGCTGAATAGCTTTGCCTAATCCGACTATCCCCGTAGTATTATAAGTAGAACCGCGCCTTCCCCTTTCTTGGTCTCCGCCGCGCATAAATGTTTCCAGGCGCCTGCCCTTGCGGACATATAAGGCACCCACGCCTTTTGGCCCATAAAATTTATGGGCAGAAAGCGATAAAAGGTCAACATTCAGATCATCAACATTTACCGGAATATGTCCTATGGTTTGCACGGCATCGGTATGAAAATAAATCCCTTTTTCTTTGATGATCCTGCCAAGTTCCGCGATAGGCTGAAGCGTTCCAATCTCGTTATTGGCCTGCATTATACTGACCAGGATGGTCTTCTCAGTAATCGCCTCTTGAAGTTCTTGCGGGGAAACCAAACCGTCTTTATCCACTTTAAGATAAGTAACTTTAAAACCTTTCTTTTCTAAGAATTTAGCCGGTTCGGTAATGGCATGATGTTCAATGGCAGAAGTAATAATATGGTTGCCTTTCTTCTCCAATGCATAAGCAGAGCCTAAAAGCGCAAAATTATCTGATTCGGTTCCTCCGGAAGTAAAGACAATCTCCTCGGGGCTGGCTCCGATAAACTCAGAGAGCGCCTGGCGGGCATCCTCAATCGCTTTTTTAGCCTCCTGTCCGTAGGCGTGCAGGCTTGAAGCATTGCCGAATTTATCAAAGAAATACGGCTCCATCGCAGCTAAGACTTCCGGGTCAGTTGGTGTAGTCGCAGCATAATCAAAATATACTTTTTTCATCTCTTAATTACCTCATTTAAGCTACCTGTCCGATACCCTTCTAGATCTAATGTAATATAGGTATAACCCAAGCTTTTTAACTTATCAACTATCGCCCGGCGGTTACGCAAGAGACGATTAATATGTTTTTTCTCCACCTCAATCCGGCAAAGCCCGTTATAATGGCGCAGCCTGACAAGCCGGAATCCCAGGCTGACCAGATACGCCTCTGCCTGATCAATGCGTCTAAGCAATCCGGCAGTAATCTTAGTGCCATAAGGTATGCGCGAAGCAAGACAGGCCAAAGGCGGTTTGTTCCAGCTGGACAAACCTAACATTTTGCTTAATTTGCGGATATCTTTTTTAGCAAAACCTGCCTCAAGCAAAGGAGACCTTATCCCAAGCTCTTTCTTTGCGACATTTCCCGGACGGTAATCTGATTTATCCGAAACATTGCTGGCATCCAAAACAAAATCAAAGTTTTTCTTCCTGGCAATAACGATTAATTTCAGAAATAATTCTTTTTTACAAAAATAACAGCGGGAAGCAGAATTAGCGGTGAATTCTTTATTATCTAACTCCGCGGTTTTAATTACCCTGAGCTTTGTGCCTATCTCTTTAGCCAGTATCTTTGCCTTACGCAACTCATCCTTAGGATATGTGGCCGAAACCGCGGTTGCTGCCAGGATATTTGCTTTTGGCAAAACGAGCGAACAGAGTTTAAGCAAAAGCGCGCTATCCTGGCCTCCGGAAAAAGCAACTACGCATGACTTATATCCGTAGATTTTACGCTTAAGGCAGGCAAGCTTATGCTGAAAGGTCATTGCCGGATTCTACTACAAAGCTACGACTTCTTTTATTTCCGGAACTTCCTGCTTTAAAATTCTTTCAATCCCCATCTTCAAAGTCATCGAACTCATCGGACAACAGCCGCAGCTACCCTTCAACTTTAATTTTACTACACCATCGCTGGTTACATCAACTAACTCAACATTCCCGCCATCGGCGGCAAGCATGGGCCTGACCTTATCCAAAGCTTTTTCAATTCGCTCTCTCATTTCTATTCTCCCTTGTTATACATATTATTCTTATCCATACATTCTAATTGTACCACTATAGAAAATACCTACAACTTATTTGTCTTCTCTTGCGCCTTTATTTTATTCCAATTAGCGATAATCTGGCGCGTAGAGCTAACTTTGGTTTTACCGAAAACGTGCGGGTGCCTGCGCCTCAGCTTGCCGATCAAGCCTGCGATCACTTCTTCAATATCAAATTTTCCCCGCTTTTTGGCGATCTGGGCATTAAACATTACATGCAGAAGAATATCCCCCAGCTCTTCCTGCATATGCCGGTAATTATCATTTTTTACCGCAGCGATAAATTCATCCACCTCTTCTTTTAAATCATTGATCAGGCTCTTGTGCGTTTGTTTCTTATCCCACATGCAACCGCGGTCGCTATGTAAAATAGTAAAAACATTCTTTAGCTCTATAAATTTTGTATTTTTACCCATTCCTGCCTAGAATTTGTTTATCGCAAGATACCTGAAGGCGCTTAATGCGGCCTTTGAGCCTTCCCCGGCAGCGATAATAATCTGTTTCTCCGGTACATCTGTAACATCGCCTGCGGAAAAAACACCGGGGATACTGGTTTCATTGCGCAAATTTATTTTTATCTCACCTTTTCCATTTTTTTCTACATCCCCGGCGAATGCAGAATTAGGAACAAGCCCTATCTCCACAAACACCCCCTGCACGGACAAGTCTCTTACTCCGGTATTATCTTTAATTTTAATAGCGCTGACAAATTTATCTCCTGTTACGGATATAACCTGGGAATCATTAAAAACAGCAACATTGGCGGCATCTTCAACCTTCTGACGCATAATCGCGTCCCCGCCCAAAGCCGGTGTGTTATTTACAATATTTACCTGTTTTGCAATCTTAACCAGTTGTAAAGCAGCATCCAGCGCAGAATTTCCCCCGCCGATAACAGCTACGTCCTTAGCGCTAAATAACGGTCCGTCGCAGGTAGCGCAGTAAGTCAAGCCCCGATTCTTAAACTCCTTTTCTCCGGGCACACCCAGCTCTTTTGATCTTTTACCTGATGCGATAATTACGCTCCTGGAGCTATAATTTGATTTATTAGTCCTCACCAAGAATACGCCATCTGACCTTTTAAGCTCTAACACCTCTTCGTTTTCTTTAAGCGGGGTATCGTACTTACGCATATGCTCATGAAATTTCTGCGCCAGCTCCGGCCCGGTAATAAATTGATAACCGGTATAATTTTCAATGTCTCCGCTCCAGGCAGCCTGTCCGCCAATGTCCAGACTAATAACCAAAAAATTCAATTTTTTTCTGGCTGAATACACGCTAGCAGTTATCCCGGCGGGACCGGCTCCGATAATAATTAAATCATAAATTTGCATATTATCTTCTTTATAATATCCCTAATGACTGTTTTATTCTTTCTTTATCAAACCCTACAATAATCTCGCCTTCGATATCCAGGACCGGTACACCCATCTGCCCGGATTTCTGCATCAGTTCATCCACAGCCTGTTGATTGCCGGAAACATCGATATTCTGGAAATCAATATTATTCTCCTGCAAGAATTGTTTAGCCCGGATGCACCATGGACAAGTCGGAGTACTATATACTTTTACGCTCTTAGCCATAGAATCACTCCTTTCTCAAATAATATGGAGCAAGATCAACTATCTCTTCTACTGTAATAGTGATAAGATGCGTAGGCTTCGGGAGGCTGGCTTCGGGATGATGAGCGCGGGCTTTATCCTGGGCTAAATTATGCAGCAGTCTTTTAGCCAGCCGCGAAGTAATTTTATCTTCCCAAAACCTGGCAAGCTCCTGGTTGATTGCATCAGCAGCCATGACCTTGGCTGTTCCCTTAAGGCAATAACCCATAAATTTATGCTCATCAACCGCACTAATGCTTACCTGAGGATTATGCTTAATATTCTCGGCAGTTAAACCTTGATAAACATCAATCACATAGATTCTCCCGGCGGGCTCAATCTTAACTATGTCCTTACATGAGCTATGCGGAAACCCTTTTTTGTCTATTGAGGAGAGTATCACGAAACCCTGTGCGCGTAAGAATTCAATAACCATTTCCGGGATTTGCTTCATTTTTACCTCAAAAGTTTAGCGAATTGATTCCCGAATTCAAAACAGGCTTTTAGTTCTTCTTTATCCGGGACATATTTAATAGATACTCCAGGGATGCTGACATCAATCCCGCAATCTTTTAACGCCTCCTGCATCTCTTTAACCGCGCCCCCGGCCCAGCCATAAGAACCAAAAAAACCAACCTGCCTGCCCTTAGGTTTTAAACCCTTAACTATCTCCAGGAATGCGGCGATATTCGGCAGCATATCATTGTCATGAGTAGATGAGCCAAACAAAAAACCCTGGGCAGTAAGCATACGCGTGATTATCTCGGTACGGTCACTTTCAGCCACATTATACAAGTTGACCTCTACTCCTTGCGCACTTATCCCCTCGACAATTTTCCTGGCCATTTTTTCAGTTGCGCCCCACATAGTTTCATAAGCGACCACTATCTTTTTATTCGTCTGGCCTTTTGCCCAGGCTATATAAGAATTTATTATTCTGGCCGGATCCTTACGCCAGATAACTCCGTGGCTGGGCGCAATCATTTTAATGGGAATATTTAATCTCTGCAGCTCTTCAATCTTCTTTAAAATCACTGAGCTAAGCGGCCAGAGAATATTTGCGTAATATTTTTCTGCTTCATCCATCAGGCTGCATTGATCAACCAAATCGTCAAAACGTTCAGCTGTCGCATAATGCTGGCCGAAAGCGTCATTAGGCATAAGCAGGCAGTCTTGCGGGCAATACGTAAACATACTATCCGGCCAATGGATCATCGGTGCCTCAAAAAAGGTAAGTGTACGCTTTCCCAGTTCCAGTTTATCCCCGGTCTTAACCGTCTGGAAATCCCAATTTCCATAGTAATGTTTATAGAGGCCGTCTTTGCATTTAGCGGTGCCTAAGATTTTCGCTTTAGGACAAAGCTGCATAAGGCTGGGCAATGCCCCGGAGTGGTCAGTTTCAACATGGTTAGCGATAATATAATCTATTCTTTCAGGGGGGATGATTTCTTTGATATTTTCAATCAGTTCCTGCGCAAACGGCCCATAAACAGTATCTACAAGGGTTATTTTTTCATCTATGATAAGATATGAGTTATAAGTTGAGCCTCTTTGTGTGGTATATGTATGCCCATGAAAATTGCGCACGCCCCAATCCAACACCCCCACTGAATATATATCAGGCAGAATTTTTATCGCAGACACTGTTTCCTCCTTGGTAACGGCAGCCAGGAATTAATAACCCTGGAAGTTCTCCATGACTATTTTTTCGCCGCTTAAGCCTAACTCATCAGCCAATATCTTACGCATTGCCTCAACCATCTGAGGAGGGCCGCAGAGATAGAATTTTCTTTCCAGGTAATCCGGAATTTCATTTTTTATCAAGCCGGCGTCAATACGGCCAACGGTACATTTAAATCCCTGTTCAGCTTCACACAACACGTGCGCCACCCTTAAAAGCGGGTAACTTTTAGACATGGCAGAAAAATCATCCTTAAAGACTATATCGCGTATGGAGCGGTTGGAATAAACCAGTACTATATCTGTGCCTAATTTTTTATCAACCGCATATTTACAAATACTCCTTATGGGTGTTATTCCTATGCCGCCGGATAAAAAAGCCACCTTTGGCGCAGATTCATCCAAAATAAATTTACCCAAAGGGTATTTAATATTTACTTTGTCACCGGCTTTTAAGTTATTCAGCGCTGCGGAAAAATCACTCTGAGTTAACTTCTTGGTAAATTCTAGATAACATTTTTCAGTAGGAGAGCTGGAGATGGAAAGATACTTCTCCAGCCCAGGGTTATCTTGAAGCCTAACCATCAGAAATTGGCCGGCTTTAAAATCCAGCCAATCCGTAATCTCCAGGCGGAAACTCTTAACATTGTAATTACGCTGGATAACCTCTTTTATTCTGGCATCAATTTCTACGGGCATATTATTTTATTCTTTAAGCAAAACCTGGAGCTCATTAAAAACTGCATCAAAATCTACTGAATGAGTTATCTCCTCAACCAGCTGGATGTACCTGATCCTCCGGTTTTTATCAATGATCAAGGAGCCTCTGGCTAAAAGATTAAGCTCCTTGATCAAAAAACCGTAATTTAAACCAAAGGAAGAAAACCGGTAATCGGAAAGCACTACTTCATTTTTTATTTCATTCAGCGAACAGAATCTTGCCTGGGCGAAAGGGAGGTCTTTACTTATTCCGATTACCACAATATCAGGACTAAGCCCGGCTGCTTTCTTATTAAACTCTTTAACCTGCAGATCGCAAACCGGAGTGTCTAAAGAGGGGAAGAAGTTGATTATTTTTATTTTACCGTCAAAGTCTGAAAGATTTACTTCTTTGAGATCTTGAGAAATTAACTTAAAATCAGGAGCGCGCAGGCCCTCTTTAACACGCTTACCAGTTAAGGCCAAACGGACCCCTTTGAAAGTTATAGTCCTAACCATGCAGCCACCTGTTAAACTATTTTCTCAAATTGATCCTTGCCTACCCCGCACTCAGGACAGACCCAGGTATCCGGAAGGCTTTCAAAACTCGTTCCGGCAGCAATGCCGTTATCCGGGTCCCCCGCCTTAGGATCATAAATATAACCACAGACTAAACATCTATATTTATTCATCTTCCCCTCTTTGATTGGATATTTTTAAACCGCTTTTTAGGAAACGCTTACTTTTCCTGCATGGGCATCTCCGGCATGTTGGTTTGACCCATCATTTGTCCCATACCGCAATTCTTCATTTTCTGCGACATTTTGCATCGCATACCAAAAGAACCTTTTCCTAAATTAGAAGCTGCGCCTGAAAAAACAATCAACACCGATAACAAAATGAAACTGACTGTCACATAGCCAAAAACCTTAAGCCACTTTTCCGTTACTTTAGCCAAGGCGAAAAGAACGAAAAAACCAGCGGTTAAGAAAAGCGAAATCGGCACAACGGCCATCAAGGGACAACATTTCGACATATACATACCAACCTCCTTAATTTGCCCGCCAGACGGGCTGTTAAAATTAATTCTTTGCCCACACGGCAAAGGATCATTACATTCCTGACTAATCTACATTAATTTCTTTCTCGCTCTTCCAAATACCATGAATATTGCAATAAGAAACTGCCATAACCGTACCGCTCTTGTCAGTTTTAAAATATGCGGTTATCTTTGGCTCAGAAAATATAGTGCTGGTATTCGGCCCCTGCACAGACTCACCATGCGTATTAAACTCAAAACGCCCCAGTTGGAAAGGGAACTTCTCCCCTTTTGCCAGAAAATACACCTCGATATATTTAATATGGTGCTCGGTAGTATTAGGATGCGCTATCTGTTTGCCAACACTGAGCTCTACCTGTAATATCTGCCCCTTGCTTATTTTATCCGGGCAATCAATAACCGGGACATGTTTCTCGGTCTTCCAATCTGCGCCCTGCAATAAATCCTTAAGATCTGCCATCGTTAAGCCTCCTGTTTACTTCTTTAGTATCTTTTTTAAATCTTCCTCGGGCGTACTAATCAACCGTAAATCAAATTTTTCCTGCAGGATGCCAAAAACATTCTTACTTATAAAAGCCGGCGGAGTCGGCCCTATATAGATACCTTTGATATTAAGATACAACAAAGTAAGTAAGATGGCAACTGCTTTTTGCTCAAACCAGGACAAAACCAGAGTCAAAGGGAGCTGATTTACCGTACAATTAAACGCTTTGGATAAGGCCACAGCAACCTGAACCGCAGAGTAGGCATTATTACATTGGCCAACATCAATTAATCTGGGTACCCCCTCGATTTCGCCAAAATCCAGCTTGTTAAAACGGTATTTACCGCAGGCAAGAGTAAGAATCAGGCAATCCTTGGGGACCCGTTCAGCAAACTCCGTATAGTAGTTGCGTCCGGGTTTTGCTCCATCGCAGCCTCCGATTAAGAAAAAATGCCTGATCTTGCCGGTTTTCACCAAATTTACAATTTTATCAGCTAATCCCAGTATTGCTGTATGATGAAAACCGGTCCAAATCTTTTTACCGGGAGCTTCAGGCAAAGCCGGTAATGATTTAGCTTTCTCAATCAAAACTTTAAAATCCCGGTTTTTTAGGTGTGTTGCCCCTGCTATGCCAGTAATCCCTATTGTAAACAACCTGTCCAAATAGCTATTTTCCGGGGGGATTAAGACACAGTTAGTAGTTGCCAACAACGCTCCGCTAAAAACATTAAATTCCTTCTTCTGTTCCTGCCAGGCGCCGCCATAGTTGCCTACTAAATGCTTAAATTTCTTTAGTTCCGGGTAACCGTGCGCAGGCAGCATTTCGCTATGCGTATAAATGTTGACTCCGCTTCCCTGGCTCTGCTTAAGCAACTCATAAAGGTCAAGCAGGTCATGTCCAGTAACTAAGATTCCCGGACCGGATTTAGTCCCTGTTTCAACCTCAGTAGGCACGGGATTACCGAACCTCTGCGTGTGCGCCTTATCCAGCATCTCCATAGTTCTCAAATTAATAGCCCCGCATTTTAACACTAATTCCAGGTATTGATTCAGATCAAAACTTACATTAGTTACGGTCTTAAAAAGAGCTTCATGCATAAAAGCGTCTACTTCTTCATCATGAGCCCCTAACTCTCTGGCATGA
This sequence comes from Candidatus Omnitrophota bacterium, assembly GCA_041661605.1. Classification (GTDB taxonomy): domain Bacteria; phylum Omnitrophota; class Gorgyraeia; order Gygaellales; family Profunditerraquicolaceae; genus UBA6249. Next base: position 28,724 of record JBAZUE010000003.1, read on the forward strand.
TAAGCATAAGCAGCAATACCTTTTAACCCATATAAAAGTGTATCTTGCAGGCTCTGGACATCTTCGTTCTTACCGCAAACCCCAAGCTTTGTGCAACCTGTTCCGCCTACTGTTTGTTCGCATTGATAACAAAACATTGAGCTCCTCCTTGGTCTGCCTGTTTTTTAAACTGCTTCCACTTTTCTTCTCCAATACAATCTTTTGCTGCCTTACACCAATCCAGGCAGGAAGGCAGCCTTTGTTTATAGATTAAATTCTTGCACTTAGGGCACTTGACTTTAACCTCATCAGAAAAAATCTCCGCCACATGGCCACAATTAAGGCAAGTGAGGTTTTCCGCCTGCGCCTTACGAGAATCCTGACCCGGGCATTTATTCATTTAACCTTCTTTCCTTTAATGCTAATAGTAACATCTTTAAAAGGTATGAGTTTCCCCGAGGCAGTGATTGCCTCTTCAATTACCGGAAATAACCCAAAACAACAGGGTACCTCCATGTGTGCGTAAGTGACGCTTTTAATATCGTTGCCGGCAAGAATCTGCTCTAATTTATCTCTATACAATGAAATGTCATCTAATTTAGGGCAACCCACTAAAAGTATTTTATCTTTTAACAGGTCTTGATGAAAATTAGCATAAGTAAAAGGCACGCAATCGGCGGCAATCAAAATGTGGGCGCCCTGGAAATAAGGCGCATGTGCCGGGACAAGACGCAGCTGCACCGGCCACTGCGAAAGCTCTGAATCTAAATGCGCTTTAATCACATTGGGGCCCTGTTTTACGATATTAGCCATAACCTTATTTTCATCATAGGCCACAGCCTCCCTTTGCTCTATACTAATTGCGCCTTGCGGGCAATGTCCAAGACAAGCGCCTAGCCCGTCGCAAAATAAATCACTGATTAAATGCGCCTTATGGCCGATAATCTGGATTGCGCCCTCCGGGCAGTTAGGAATACACAAAGCGCACCCATTGCATTTCTCTTGATCAATAGTTATAATTTTCCTTTTAGTCATAGGTTTGTCTCTAGGCCAAAGAAGCTAAGGTTATTTCTTTAAGCTGCTTAAATAAATTATCTTCAATAATACCTATTTTCTTTCTTAAAACGCACTTACCTTTATTAGGGCAAACATCCTTTTTTAAGAAACACCTGTTTAAAACCACCTTCCCCTGGAAGATACGCATTATTTCAATTACATAAATCTTCTCCGGAAGGGCTTTTAATCTAAAACCGCCGCCCTGGCCTTTAAATGAATCCAAAATCTTCCTTTTATTTAGCCGCTGCAGGATCTTGCGCATGAACGGCCGCGGGACACCAAGCTTTTCAACCAGCTCATCCACAGTTACGATATTCTTGTTCTTGGAAATATAACAAAGCGCACGCAACGCATAATCTGTATTTCTGGTTATAAGTTTCATAAAATCCCTCGGATTATTAAATATAGACGGGCAGTTTAACGTCTTACCCAGGACAACCTACTGCAACCCTCTTTACAGTGTGCTACGGGCCTAAGCATATATCTGATTGTTACGCTCATTCTAAAATCACCTCCTTTTAACTTAATGATTAATGATACCATATTAGTCTCATTTGTCAAGCAAAAAAAACAAGCACCTTAAAACTTTTGCGGGATCTTGTTTAATAATGGCACAAATAGATTCAGGATTAAAAGAGCGGCTAATTCGGAATCAAACCTGAATTGTACCTGGATAAAAATAAAGATCAGGATAGCGGCAGCAATCCCAAAAACCAGCTTAGCTAAAGGTTTTATGGGAGTTGTTTTTGGTTCGATCATCATTATAAAAATATAAAAATAACTAAAATAACCGAAAATATTTATTAAAGAAACTTTATTTATCGCGGCCTGGATTCCAAATAAACCCAGGGCGGTTATCAAATAACCTGCGATCAACTCCAGCTTGCGGATCTTATAAGTAAAATACAATCCTGCAGGCACCAGGATATACCAAAGAAACGTCCCTTTCCATTGGGTATTGGCTCCAAGGAAAATAATGCTCAAGAATACTCCGAATGCCGCGGGGTTAAAAATATGTTTTTTATTAAAACAGACTAGGTGTTTCGAGACCATGGCAAATATAGCGGACAGAGAAATAACCCACCAGGGATTATCGCTGGCAAGGACAAAACCTATGATTAAAGCTGATACGACCGAGCTTTCGGATACAACAAAGCGCTTATCCTTAAAATAGGAAAAGGTTAAATCTGCTATAATTGCGCTAAGAAGGGTAATGGCTATCGTAAAGAGGAAAAATAAATCCCTGTCTTTTATTGACAAAAATACCGCAAACCCTGCCAGGAATATAATCAGCCTTGTTTTAATTGAAAAGGATTCTATTTTCAGCATAATTACCCCCAGATAAACCAAAGAAATAAATACGCGGCAATTACCGCAGCAAAAGTAAAAGGAATCCCGATTTTCATGAAGTCGCTGAATTTCACCGGATAACCTTCTTTCTTAAGCAGCCCGCAGGCGACAATATTAGCCGAAGCGCCGATAGGAGTAATGTTACCTCCGATACTGGCACCGATAAGCAGGCCGAAAAGGAATAAAGCAGGGTTCACTTGCAGCTTGCTGGACATGATCATGGCAACCGGCAGCATGGCGGCTAAGAAAGGAACATTGTCGACAAATGCAGAAAGTACAACCGAAAGGAATACTATCGCGGTATAACCCAGGAATATGTTGCCTCCGACAAGTCCGGCCAGATAATCAGCCAATACCCCGATCCATCCGGTAAGCGAAATAGCCCCTACAATAATAAAGATGCCTATAAGGAAGAAAGTTGTATCCCAATCAAGGCCTTTCATCCCGGCGGCTATTGAGCGCTTATTTACAAACTTTTCCCAAAGTAGGGCAATAATACCAAAAACCATACAAATTTGCCCAGCCATATAACTAAAACCTGTATCAAAGAATGACGATAAAGCCAGCAGAATAACCAGGCTCACCAACAAAATCGAAGGTACCCATGACTTTACTTTTTCAACCGGTACAAGCTGCGTCTTTTCTTTATGCTTACTGAATATAAAATAAAGCACAAAGAAAGAAACCAGCGCCCCCAATTCTACGGCAAAGAATATCCCGGGCTTACCCTTATAAAAAAAGAAATCCCCAAAATTCATCTTAGCAAACCCACCCAAGAGCATGCTTGGAGGATCCCCGATTAAGGTTGCCGTGCCCTGCAAATTGCTGGAAACAGCGATAGCGATCATCATATTAGTGGGGTTGATTTTAAGTTTTTTTGCCAGGGACAGGGCGATTGGGGCGACGATTAAGACCGTAGCTACATTCTCCACAAAAGCAGAGATAAAACCGGACAGAATACAAATAAATAAAATTGCCCAAACCGTACTTTTAGCCTTATCGACAATTATTTCGGCAATATAGGCAGGAACCCGGCTCTGCATGAACACATCGGCAATAATTAAAGTGCCCACAAATATGCCCATGACGTTCCAGTTAACCGCCAGGAACGCATCCTTAAAAGAAATAACCTGGACAAAAACAAGCAGCAGGCTAGCGGCCAAAGCAACTATTGTTCGCCTTTGCGGGATAATTACAAAAAGCATATAAGAAATAACAAAAACTAACAAGGCTATAATTTTTGGCTCCATATTTCTCCTAGACCCTAAAGCTCTTTTTTCGGCTTTAGCTTAAACTTACAAAAACTATTCCTATAACGATTAACCCGGTGCCCAGCCAGCGTAAATAACCGAATTTTTCTTTTAAAATGTACCTAGAGGCCAGGGCAATAAAAATATAATGCATACTGTCGGCAGAAAAAGCGAAATTAAGATCCGCCTTAGAAAGTACAAGCAGCCAGATACATAATGATATTACGCTAAATAAGAAACTCAGCCAAAGCCTGGGCTTAATCAACAGCTGAAAGATAAATTTAAATATTTTAATGAAGTTAAATTTAGGCGAGAAATTCAAAGAGTCTATCGCAGACTTTAAAAACAACTGGTTCACCGTATCACACAGACTGGTTAAGGCAATCATAAAAAGAATAAGCAGCAGGCCTTCTCTCATTTACTCTTTCGCGATCCTTTCTTTGCTGCTTAAAGAAACAAGGATAACTCCTGCAAGAATAAACAATATCCCAGCCCATCTTAAAGCAGAGATATGCTCATGTAAAAAAATAACCGAAACCACCGGAACAAGGATATAGCTGAAACTGGCGATAGGTACAGCTACGCTTAAGTCTATTTTAGAAAGAATCGTAGACCAAATGATAAAGACTACGGCTACAGTCAATAATCCTGCCCATAAAAATGGGGAAGAAAAAACCCCTTTAAGGAAAATAACCGCGTTAGGCAGATCAATTGCCGAAAACTCGGTTTGAGCCAGGGCTCCTTTTTTAAAAAAGAAATGTATTGCTGTCTCCAGCATATCGCTGGCAACAAGCAACAGCAATATCTTTAACGTCACTTTCTTTTTAAACATAGATTTTATCTCCTGATGTCCTTATCAAAATTATCAGGTTTTAAGAATACCGCCAGTAACTTCAGCAAGAAATTTAAAAGAGCATTTTTATGCTTCAGATATGCGTAAAGCGGAATAATTTTACCGCCCAGCCTGATCTTAGGCTCATAATCCGTCTGCCCCGGATGGTAATAACGCAAAGAATTATTTATGCACCATTTAATATTATAAGCCCAACTGACAAAATACAGATTAAAACGGTTAGATATATCATAATTGAATCCAATAAATTTATCAATGAGTAAATCTTTGTAGACGAAACAAAGATTAAAAGCGGCCAGCGAACCATCTACATAGTAAAGAAAAAAACGTGTGTGCGGGGACAGATCCTCAGACACCCGCAGAAAAAACTTCTTATTCAGGCGTTCAAATTTAGTTGAACCCCCATGGTAAGTATTTTCATAAAGTTGAATTATCTGGTCAATCTGGCTGTTAACATCCCGCACTTCTTTAACCTCAATATTTCCCCGGGCATAGGCCTGCCTTAATTTCTTGTTTAAATTTTTGCGGGTGGAACCCCCCAGGCTTTTAAGATACTCTTCAAAAGAAGAAAAATTTAAATCCAGGAGCACAGAGGGAAAACTTTCTACTTTAGTAAAGCCCCTGCATATCAAGGCATCCAATAATAACGTGTTTTCTTTTAAGAAGTCTTTGAAGATAATCAAAGGGGTTCCGAGCTCAAGCGCTGAATCTTTTATACCCGATAAAAGGCTTGGGATCAGATCTGGGTTATTCCGGAACCCCTCCCTAATCCCTAAGACCCCATATTCCCCAAAAGGCGAGCCGCAGAATAATGTTTTGAAGACCAGAAAACGCGGCAGGAGCTTACGGATTTGCTTAATAATCCCGGAAAGTGGCCCTTCAACAGCGATGTCTAAGTTAAAATCCGAGCTGAATAATGGAGCGATAAGCACAATTTCATTATCACGATAAATAACCAGATAATAAAAAACAAACTCAGCAAGCCCGGAATTTCCCAGGGTTTTATAAAAAGGATAGCTTTCCGGGATATCACCGAAAACAGCATCCCAGTCTTTTTTATCAATATTGTCAATATTGTCGTATAGCTTATAATTAATTTCAGACATAAGTCAGAGGACCATGGTTTGCGTTCCTTTACGCAAAGCCATAAGTTAGAGAACTATGGTTTGCCTTCCAATTAGCAAAGCCATAAGTTAGAGAACCACAGAGTTATCTTGAATTTCTGCCTATTTTAGCATAGAATAGATAAGTATGTGAGAAAAAAGGAAATTAAATTTGAGCTTGATCAAAGAAATTCCGCCAACTGCAGGCTGGCCGATTACAACGAGAAGTTTAGTCCCTCCTCTTTTTAAAAAACTGCCTAAAGGACTATTGGAAGAAGATTTTAAAGAATATTTAAACTCTTCTTCTGCTTTGCTTACTTACTCCGGGACTGCTGCATTTTATCTTATCCTTGAGGGCATAAAGAAACTTTCCGATAAAAAAACAGTAATCATCCCTGCTTTTGTCTGCCCTCTGATCCCTTTAGCAATAAAAAGAGCCGGCCTAAAGGTAAAGATTTGCGACATAAACCAGGATAATTTTGATTTTAATATAAACAGGCTGGGCAGAATCTGCACAGAAGATAAAGACATCCTGGCAATCCTTGCCGTGCACCTGGCAGGAATACCAATAGAGATGGAGGCCATCAAGAAAATAATCGATGGAAATAATATTTTCATTATTGAAGATTGCGCGCAAAGCTTAGGGGCTGAATATCAAAACAAGAAAACAGGTTCAATCGGGGAATTTTCTTTTTTTAGCCTCTGCCGAGGCAAAGGCCTGACTATTTATGAAGGCGGCCTGGCAATAACCAACCGGCCTGAATATGTCCGGACGCTAGAGAATACCGCAAAAGAAATCATGCATCCGGATATCTTCTCCGAATATTTAAAAATAGCGGAGTTATTTGCTTACAGTGTTTTCTACCGGCCGTCTTTATTTTGGTTTGCCTTCAGGTTACCGCAGATATTCTGGCAGAGCCGCAATAATCCCATAAAGGCGATGGGTGAATACTTTGAACCTGATTTTCCAACACATGAGGTTTCCTCGTTCAGGGAATATATAGGTCATCTTAATTTTCCTTATTTAAACAGGGAAATAGATAAGCAAAAGGAAAAGATTGATTTTTATTTAAATGCGCTCAAGGGTCTGGGCTGGATCAAACCTATTACGCAACGGCAGCAAACAAAAGCAAGCTATCCTTATCTTGCCGTTATTTTTGATACGCCTGGAAAAAGAAACTCTGCTCTAAATATTTTCAAGGATTCCGGGCTGGGGGTATCTCAAGTATATCTACGGGCAATTACGGATTATGATTATTTAAAGGGCATTGTTCCTGAGGCAGATTGCGCAGGAGCCCGCAGAATTGCGCAACAAAGCATTACTTTAAGCACGAACAGTTTCCTGGAGGAATCTGATTTAAAAAAAATAGTCAATAACCTTAAGGAAAGTAAAACATAATATGGTAATTTTCTCATTTAAAGAAGACAGACGCCGGATTAACGATATTCCTGATACCGGTTTTTTCCTGCCCGGAGATAAGAATCTTTGTTTCTTAATCCATGGGCTTACAGGCACAGCCAAGGAGATGGGCGCCATTGCCCAACGCTTAAATAAACAAGGCTTTTCCGTAACTGTACCCCTGCTGCTCAATCATGATAAATCTATCTCTTGCCTTAAAAGAACCAGCTGGCAGGATATCTATAAATCTATCCGCAACGAATTTATCAAATACACCAATGACTACGAGAATATCTTCGTAGCCGGGCTGTCTTTCGGCGCTTTAATCGGAATAATGTTAACTCATGAATTCCCCGACAAAGTAAAAGCGCTAAACTGTTTCTCCCCCACCCTGTTCTATGATGGGTGGGGCAATCCCAAATCCAGGATTTTTCTACCCCTGGTCTACAAGACCCCGTTTAAATACTGGCTGTATTTTAAAGAAGGATACCCTTACGGGCTAAAAAATGAACGCCTGCGCTCCAAAGTTGAAAGTTTCTATAAAGACGCCGGGCTCTTTGATTACAGCAAAGTACATCTTTACGGCTACCCGGTAATCCCTGTAGCCTGTATGCACCAAAATTCACTTTTAGCCAAAAAGGTAATTTCCATCCTCGAAGATATACAAACCCCCATACAATTGCTGCAGGCAAGAGAAGATGATGTAACCAGCCCAAAGAATTCTTATTGTATTTATAACCGCGTTAGCTCCCGGGAAAAAGAAATAATCTTCCTGGAAAATTCTTACCACATTATTACTGCTGACCAGGAAAGAGATAAAGTAGCCGAAAAAACGGTAGCCTTTTTTGAGAAACACAAGGCTTAAAGAAATATTTCTTGGAGGATTTCCAGATTAGTCTGCTGGTTTACGCTAAGGATTAAATCAGCGGAGCAATGATTTACCGCAAGTTCCTTGGGATGATCCAGTCTGGAAAGCGCAGCTTTTAGCCTGCTGGAAATTACCGGAGGCGAATAATCTCCCGTTACATCTAAACCGATTATATCTAAATTCTCGCGTATAACCCTCACCATGGTTAAAAGCTGAACCAAGCTTAAATAACCCTGCTCCCAGTTAGTAAGCGAAAATTCACTTTTAAGGCAATCCTTATCTATTGAGATATAAACTTTTTGAGTAGGCAGCCGCTTGATTAATTTCAAAATAAAATCAGCTAAATCTTCTTTTTCCAGCTCATGCCATATAATCCTGCTTGAGAAAAAATACCTTTTAACATTAATTGAATTATTTTCTGCGACATGCCTGAAGTAAACCCGGCTGGATTTGCGCCTGTAAGGATAAATCTCAAGGCGATTTTCCGCCAATCTACCAAGATCCCCTGTTAGCAATGCGGCCCCGGATAAATCGTTGGATCCCATGCCAATAAGCAGGCATTTAGAAATATGTTTATTTTTCAGTGCCTGAGCAACCCATGATCCGCAGCCAAAGCGCGGAGGCAGAATATCCCAGTCCGGATGAAAATCAAATACGATCAAACAAACAGGTTCATTGATCTGGCTGGTTAATATTTCGCTGAGATGGTGGAAATCTCCGGAGCCTAAAAAAGTAGGGAAGTTTTTTTCTTGGGGGATAAGAGAATCTGCTATTCTTTGGCGCACGGCCTCCGGCATAAAAAGCCTGGCAGAGGAAGCCAGGCCGGTAAAATCAAAGACCTTTGCAGTATACTGGGAAAGTAGTTTGGGCTGCCGGATAATACTGTTGTCAAAATTTAAGATACGAATAGCTTTATTCAACATGCAGGAAATTTAACTCCTGCCTTTTATTACGGCAAGTAAAGAATATTATGATTTCTTAAGGGCCTTATTTAACGCTTCTTCAAAAAGCTCTACCCCCAAGTCAATCTCTTCTTCTGTAATATAAAATGACGGGGCAATGGTAAAGACATTCTTATAATAACCGCCGACATCAAGAATCAAGCCTCGTTTCTTGCCTCCGGCGCTTAAAGAACCGCTTAAACCTAAATTTACAATCCTATCGGTTAATTCTTTATCCGGAGTATAGCCGTCTTTACCGCACATCTCTATCCTTAAAGCCAGGCCAAGACCATCCACGTCTCCTATCTGCGGATACTTTTTCTGCAGCTTCTTAATCCTTGAGATAAAATACTGTCCTTTTCTGGGTACAGACACAGAGAAATCAGATTCCTCAATCAATTTCATTACTTCCAGTCCCACGGCTGTCCCCAGAGGATTGCTTGAAAATGTCGAGTGAGTTGACCCCGGAGGGAAAATGTCCGGAGAGATAAACTTCTCCTTGGCCCAAATCCCTGAGATAGGGTTTAATCCGTTAGTTAAAGCTTTGCCGAAAACAATAATATCGGGAGTGATATTAAAATGCTCAATCGCCCAGAATTTACCGGTACGGAAAAATCCCATTTGTATTTCATCATCAATAAAAAGAATGCCATAACGATCAAGTATCTCTTTTAACCCAGAAAAATAATCCTGCGGAGGAATTATATAACCACCCGTACCTTGGACGGCTTCTGCGTAAAAAGCAACGAATTCGCACTTATTGTTCTTTTTATTTACTACTGAATGGTACTCGGTTTCAAAGAGTTTCTCAAATTGTTTAAGGCAGTATAGATCGCAAAAATCCTTCTTTTTATCATAAGGGCACCTGAAACAATAGGGATAAGGTACAAACATCGCCCTGTCCCCAAAGTGGCCAAATCTTTCCCTGTACCTAAAGCTTGAGGTGATTGCTGATGCCCCCAATGTCCTGCCATGATAACCGCCCATAAACGCAAACACCAGGCTTCTACCGGAATAGTTACGTACCAATTTCAGCGAGTCTTCCAGGGCACTTGAACCGCCGACATTAAAATGGATCCTGCCTTTTTCCTCAAATGTGCGCTCATTTTTTTGTGCTAATTTTGCGGCAAGCTGGATCTTTTCCTCATGCAAATACTGACAGGCAAGCTGCGGCAAGGTATCAATCTGTTTTTTTAAGGCGGCGTTTAAGCGTTTATTTTTATACCCAAAGTTAACCGCAGAATACCACATCTGTAGATCTAAGAATTCCACGCCCTGCTGATCATAAAGATAGCAACCTTCGGCGCTCTTAAATACATTTAACTTCTCGGCGTAATGCACCGTATCCCCCCATGAGCAGTATTTCGCCTCCAGGTTCAACAGCTGCTCGGATGGAACAATCTTTTCGTTCTTGCCTGCCCTGGTCAATTGTTTTTGGCTCACGCTAGTTTCCTTTTTAAGTGGTTAAAGACCTCTTTCAGATTATGAAAGGGTATGTGACTTAGTTTATTATCTTTAAAATACCTGAGTAAATTGTCCTTAGCAAAAATCAACTGGGCATATTTAGCCGGACAGATATCTGAAGAGCCATCTCCGACATAAATTATTATAGAGCCTTTTGGCGTTCTTGCCAAAAGGTTTTTTGTCTTGCAATGCGCACAAACCTGACAATCCTTATTTTTAAAAGGGTAATCCGTAACAATCTTATCCCGGCAGAAGCTCAATTTATTAGCCAGGACTTTAAGTTTCTTTATCCCGTTAATCTTTAATATCTTATTAAGGATATAATCAAAATTATCGCTTAAGACTACGGTCTTTACTTTCTTTGCCTGCAGGAATTTATAGAGGGCCTTAAAATAAGGATCAAACTTTATTTTAGGAAGATACTCATCCAGGGATTTCTTATTCAAATCCATGCCCCGGAGTTGATACTCCATACAGGTTTTTGAACCGATCCTGCCGCTTTTCCACTTTTTTTCCAATTCCACCCAACGGTCATCCCGGGAGAAAAGTAAAAGCATATTATCAAAGACATCGCAAGTGGCGATAGTATTGTCAAAATCAAAGAATACAATGCACTTTTTAGGATTAAATTTGCTGTCTTTATCTAACATATATTTAGGTAAAATATTACCCCTATTGTTTTATAGGGGTAATATTTTTAAGGTGAGCCGCTTTTATTTTTTTATTTTACCTCTAAGCCCAATGGCTGTCAATACCCATTTTTAAGGTTTAAAGCCGGTTAAAAACTCCAGCCAAATCTGTCCGGCAGAAAATACACTTATTTTCCACTATGTTCATTTCGCTTATGCTAAATCCTTCTCTTTTAATAAGCAATTTCTTACACGCAGGACACAAGGTATCCTGGCCCCAGGAGGTTACATTACCGGCGTATACATAACGTAACCCCGCCTTCTTGCCTAAATCGCAGGCCAATTTCAGGGTATATTCAGGAGTATCCTGGTAAGAATCAAATTTATAATCCGCATGAAACCGGGAAAGATGCCATGGGATATCCCTATTTGCTCCGGCAATAAAGCCGGCAATTCCGGAAAGCTCTTCCGGAGAGTCATTTTCGCCGGGGATAACCAAAGTAGTAATCTCAACCCAGATTCCGGCATCCCTTAACCGCAAGATTGAATCAAGCACTGGCTTAAGATGGGCAGAGCAAATTCTTTGATAAGAGCTGTCTTTAAAGAATTTTAAATCAATATTAGCCGCATCCAGATAAGGTTTAAGCAGATCAACGGCTTCAGAAGACATATAACCATTGCTTACGAATATATTATATAAACCCTCTTCTTTGGCTAGTTTTGCTGTCTCCAGGGCGAGCTCAAAATAAATCGTCGGCTCAGTATAAGTGTAAGCTATGCTTTTACAGTTATTCTGTTTGGCTAAGCTGACAATTTGTTTTGCGCTAAAATCCTCCCCCATTGATCTTTTATCCGGCGCAGCTCCTGTAAGACTAAGCGTGCGGGGGTTAAACTGTGATATCTGCCAATTTTGACAAAATCCGCAGCGGAAATTGCACCCCAGGCTGGCAACAGAAAAAGCAAGGGTGCCGGGAAGAAAATGATATAGTGGTTTTTTTTCAACCGGGTCCACATTAGCGGCAACCAGTTTTCCATAGTTAAGAGTGTATAGAACACCTTTAATATTCTGCCTTACCCCGCAAAAACCGAATTTTCCTTCTTGAATTATACAACTGTGCGCGCAAAGCCTGCAGTGCACTTTTTCAGATTCTAAACGGGTATAGAGCAGGGCTTCTTTCATATTAATAAATGCACAAACCTGCTTTTTGGCAAACAGGCAACCTTATACAGGTTTTCTTTGGTTTCAGGTATATGCCGGTAAGAAACCTCTATATCCTTTAAGCCAATAGAATCGGAATATGAACAGGTTATTTGCGAAGACAGATGGATAAGATCCGGGGTAATTAGGCCTCTGGCCAATGAAGTGGGCCCGGCCAAATCTTTTGGCGGGAAAAACAGGTAATCTCCCGGCATAGCTAATTGCGCAATCAGCTTGTTCTCCCCTTCATCCCTGCCCACAACCAGCCTGGAGCCGCTTTCTAAGCGAAAATGCCTGCCCACTTTCAGAAGCGCAAGGTTATCCAGGTTTAATTCTTTATGCTGAAGCAATTCTTTTAATCTTTTAGAAAAACAAGGATCAGTCAACAAGCACCCACCCGCAGGATTAGCATACTTGTTTATGCCTAATTTCTCCGCCAATTGCATCTGCGGAGTGCGTATGCGGCCGTTAAAATCAAGCAATTTTTCCCGCTTAACCCATCCCTCGGTTTCCGCTAAACTTGGGGGGAAAAATTGCGCAGATAAAGGCCGCAGCAATAAATCATCAAGCCCGCTCCTCTGTTTAATCAACCTTAAGGCCTGCTTATTTTGAGACATCGGCCGCTGGCCTAAAACCTCACCGGTAACAATAAAATCTGCCTTCAATTCCTGTAATAATTCCCTGGCTTTAGTAAACATGAGTATCTTACAATCAATACATGGATTCATATTAGAGCCAAAGCCATAACGAGGATTACTTATAAGAGATAGAAAATCAGCGTCTAAATCAAATTCGAGTAATTTTACCCCTATATCAGGAAGGTTTTTTTTGATATCTAGGTTGCAAAAAGGTATTTTAAAGTGCACACCGATGACCTCGACGCCCTGATCTTTTATGAGCTTGGCTGCCAATAAACTATCCAGGCCTCCGGAAACTAATGCCAATGCTTTTATCTTCATGTTAAGATGATTTCAATGGTTTGTTACTCTGGTAAGAAGTTCTTTGCTAATGCCATAAATACTATTCCCAGCAAGAAGGCAAAAAAAGCAGCGGTTGAACGTTTGAGGTCATTTTCTTTATGCAGCTCCGGAATAAGATCGCTGGTGGCAATATAAATAAAGCCTCCGGCAGTAAACGGCAGGATAAAATTGGCAAAATTACCGGCAAGATCGGTTATAAAATACCCAATCACCGCCCCAACCACCGCCATAAGCGCTGATGCAAAATTAAATAAAAGCGCCTTTTTCCTGCTAAAGCCTCCGTATACCAAGACGGCAAAATCGCCTAACTCCTGGGGAATCTCATGCAATATAATTGCCAAAGTAGTAACCAGGCCAAGCTTTAATGAAACAATAAAGCTTGCGGCAATAACCATACCATCAATAAAATTATGGAACCCATCCCCCACCAGGTTCAGATAAGTAAAAGCATGGATTTTACAGGAACTTTCCTCATGGCAATGCCGCCAATGCAGGTATCTTTCCATCAAGAAAAAGATTATGATGCCAAGTATGAGGTAGGAAAATACTACATTGCTTTTGTTGTTTTCCAGACATTCCGGGAGTATATGCAGAAAGGCGCCCCCAATGAGAGCGCCTGCGGAAAAACCAATCAGGCAAAAAAGAATCTTATGCAAAAGATCACCCTTGATGGAAAGAGTAAAAATACCCACCAGGGATATAAGGCTGACTAAGGTTGTGCTGCCCAGGATCCAAATTAAAACCATATATAGGGAATTATCCTAAACAGGGTTTTCTGCCTTTATTGGCTTTCTTAGAACGCCAGTTGAGCTTGCCTCTACGTTTTCTTTTTCCCATATTTAATCCTTGTAATAAGTTGGCGGTACATTCAGGACAGTATAACGCGCTGCTTCAAGCAGGCATTCATAAATAACTTTACCCATGGGAGTCCCGGAGAAATCATTTAACCCTGCTTTAAAAACCTTATCATGGGGGGTATTTATTTTATTACCGGGATTCTCCACCGCCTGACTTTGAATATCCCGGCTGCTTATTACATTTGAAGTGGCGCGTTCTACAATACGCAGGTTTAACTGCATAGTTGCCTTGTTCAAAGGGGCGCCCAATAAGCCGCCCATAAAACTACTGGCAGCGCTTCCGCCGCCGGCTATCCCGGACTTACCTCCTGAATTCTCCGGAACAAATTCAATAATCCCCGCGCTAATAATCAGATCCGCTTCCGGCGGAGCGACTATTATAAAACGCTTGGTATTATTTAAAATGCTGACAAAATATTCTTTTAAAGCCTGTCCGGTTTCCGTATTAAGTCCGGAGGTTTTTAACTCAAAATCGCTAACCGCTATTCTAGCTTTCGGCCCAGAATACCCTTCTAAAGGCTCTCCTGCCAGATATTTACTTCCCGGAGGCTGCATTTTTGTTGAGAAACATCCCGCAATAAACAGAGATATAACCAGGCAGCCAAATAATTTAAAGCCTTTCTTCATACTCATTTTTAATATATTACCAATTAAGCTGACTGTCAAGGGAAACCTGGTTATTCTATCAGCTAAGCATATCCGCCAGTTGCCTGATTCCGGAAATTATCTTAAACGGATGCTCTCTCTTAATTTCAAGCCTGCTGCTTGAGCCGCTGGTTACAATTATCGTCCTAACCTTTGAGCGCCTTCCGGCTTGCGCATCAATAACCATGTCCCCTACATATAAAACCTGCGATTTTTTAAAAGCGAACCTACTGATTATCTTATTTAATATTTCGGGATCAGGTTTACCATGTTCTAATTTATCGGCGCAAAGAACATAATCGAAGAAATTCATTATTTTCAAGTGTTTTAATAAAATAAGGGAAAACCTGCTTGGCCGGTTACTGGCTACTGCTAACTTGCAGCCACAGGCCTTAAGCTTACGCAAAAGCCCCCTGGTATATGGATAAAGCCTTGATTGCCGAACCAAGCTAAGCTTATGGTGGTTACGATAGAGACGCAAGGATCGCCCTAAATCTTTCTCAGGCACATACGGCCTGAGCAAATTCACATCTCCCCAGCCAACTAAGCGGCGGATAAACCCCGGACTCCTGGGTTTTAACCCAAGCTTACGCATTACATAGTTAAAACTGCTGCATATGGCCGCATAAGCGTCTATCAGGGTGCCGTCCAAATCAAAAATGATTAATTTAATATTCTGCATAATGAAAATTTAGGCAGGGCTTCTAACCCTGCCTAAATAAAACCTAATCCTTAACAATACTTATTTACTGCCGCCTATTTTTGGGTAGCTGTCTCCGGTGTTTCAGTGGCCGCAGCGCCTGTTTCAACAGCTGCTGCCGGTTTATCTGCCGGCTGTTTCGGGACATCTTGCGTATCAGCCTGCTTAGTGTCTCCAACAGCCTGCGCAGGAACAGGAGCAGAAGAATCCTGGCTCTCAAGGCTGATATTCTTAGCCATATTCTTGCCGTCCGGGCCAACAGTATAATCTATGCTCAAGGTGTCTTTAATTTTTATCTCATCAAAGCTTTTGATATTTTCAAAAGCAGTCTTTTCATCGACGCCTAAAACAATATCCTTTTCCTGGTCTGTTTCATAATCAAGGTATTTTAAGGTAATTGTTTTTCCTGCGCTGTCTAAATTAACCACCTCTCCCCAGGTCCATTGCGTATCATTTTCATTCTGTACAGGAGCCTGCGCAGCAGGAGCGGATGCTTCCGGATCCGTTGAAGCGGCAACAGGAGTTTCAGTGCTGACCTTAACTTCTTCGGCAGCAAAGGCAATAAGCGTAGTTCCCGCAATTAATGCGGTAAATACAAAAACAGCTGTGATTTTCTTTAAATCCATCTTATTCCCTCCTTTATTAGGAATTAAATTAACATAGATTATCTAATTTGTCAAGTTATCTATAAAAGGGCAGGAAGATTAAGGCTATCATCACAATAAACGTAGTAACCAGCCCCACGCTTAAGCCCACCCAGAACCAGTTAAGGAAAGTTATTTTAATCCGCTTCTCCTTCTCAAGAATACCTATAGCTACAATATTAGCTGTAGAGCCGATAAGAGTTATATTGCCCCCCAAACAGCCTCCGAAAAGCAAAGCCCACCATAATGGCTGCAGGTTTATATTCAAATCCCGGAAACCCTGCACCACGGGGATAAAAGCCGCTACTAATACCACATTGTCTAAAACACTTGAACCTATCGCGCTTATCCAAAGCATAGCAGAAATCAAAAGGTCCAGGCTGTTACTGCAGGCCGCCAGCATATGCTTGGCGATAAAAACAGTCGCTCCGGTATATTTTAATGTTCCTGCCTGGACAAATAGAAGCAAAAAAAACAGCAATGTCCACCATTCCACGTCTTTTTCTATATACTTTCTGGCTTTATGATGTTTCCAAATCATTACCAGCCCGCTGGCTACGAGGGGCACAACCAGTAAAACAGTGTTCACGGGCAGGTCCCAGGCTATTTCCATACGGCGATGCAAAGATATAGAAATCAGCATCACTATAAATATCCCTAAGTTTATTCTTAGGCTTCTTTCCGGAGGCACAGAAATTAACCTGATAAGTATTTCATTAGCTCCCAGCCTTTGCATCTGTTCATCAAGCAGCCTGATCGGCTTCCTATACCAGAATAAAAGCATAGCAATAGTAACCAATAAACATAATACCGCCAGAGGAAAGGCCTTAACAATAAAATCTTCAAAACTTAATCCTGATTTTGAAGCAATAAGTATCCCGATAGGGTTGCCTAATACAGTCGCCGAAGAACCTATATTTGTAGCTAAAACTGAAATTATTACAAACGGTACAGGGTTAACTTCAAAATAATCGCAAATCTCCAGGACCGCAACAACCATAAAAATAATTGAAGTTACCTCATCAATAGTACAGGCGAGCAAAGCCGAAAAGATCCCGATGATCAAGGCGAACTTCTTACCGGTTAATTTGGGGATACGCAGGATAAGGCTGACAATCCAGGCAAAAACTCCTGAATCTTTAAGCAGGCCGATAATTACCATCATCCCCACCAGAAAAAGGATTACCTCGAGCGAAGAAAATTCAATAACATGCTCCAAGTCAATGGTCTTAGTCATCAGCAATACAGAGGTGCCGATAAAAGCAAAACTAAGGCGAAAATCCCAAAAGAAAAGAGTCCCGAGGATTGAAGCAGAGAATATGCTTATAGATAGGGCCTGATGCACATTCATTCCGGTGCCCCTGGCGTAAAATCCAAGGCATAGGGAAAGAAGAAACAAAGAGCATAGTTTAATAACTAAGCTTTTCATTGATCAAAGATAAGTTTCTTGCAGCCTGCTGGTCAATAAATAGACGCCTTGATCCGTGAATGCATTTTATTAAAAATAGCTGTTGCGAACACAACCTTTAACAGGTCGCCTGGCACAAAAGGCAAGAAGCCAAGCAAGAATGCCTGACTAAACGGACAAGACAGGGAAATCTTAAGCCAGAACATCCCGCTAAGCAGGATTATAAAATCCGCGAATAAAAACCTTAAAAACGTATTCCAGTAGTTGCTGTGCTTTCCTTCCAGGAATAAACTTCCGGCAAGAAAAGATGCCAGGATAAAACCAACAATATAACCGCCGGTAGGTCCCAAAAGATAAAGAGAGCCGCTGCCAAAACCAGTAAATACCTGAGAACCGGTCAACCCCAGAAACAAATACCCTGTCTGGGTCAACAACCCCAATTTCCTGCCCAATAACGCGCCCGAAAGCAAAACAAATAACGTTTGCAATGTAAGCGGCACAGGCGTAAAAGGCAACGGTATGCGCACAAACGCGGATAAAGTAATTAAAGCTATAAAAACTGTAACCGCCAAAACCCGGGAAACCTTCTTATTGATAATAATTTCTCTGTTTAGAATCGATTCCATATGCTCTCCTATATTGCTGTTATTAGTTAGATTTTCTATACATTATATATTAAAACTGAATAATAGCAAAAAGAAAATGGGAGCCAGATTATTATCTTGAATCTAGCCCCCATTCTTTATAAATTGAAACCCTGTTTTATTCCTTAGCTATAGCCAAGGTAATCACCCCGGCCAAAATCAAGAACAGGCCGATACAACCCTTGACGATTAAAAGAAGCGCCTTCCACCATTTCAAGATTGCCAAACCTCCTAATACTAAAAACGCCAGGCCTAAAACAACCTTAAAAAGCGTAGACAGCGTCTTTTTAGCATCGCAGCACTTTTTCTCTTCTCCTGCCATTTAAGCACCTCCTTTAACTGGGTTTACTTTTCCACCTGCGGTGGATCCAACCCCACTCCGCAGGATATTTACGTATATACGCTTCAATTATATCCGTAAGCCTTTGAATATTTATCAATATAGTATCTTGAGTATCTTTGCCGGTTTTTAATTCTAACTCAGGCTCAAAAATTATCTTATGTCTGTCTCCGCCCGGCTGCCTGATAATAAAACAAGGAATTAACGCTGCGCTCGTCCGCTGCGCCAGGATTACCGGACCGGTTGCAGTTGCCGCCTGTTTTCCGAAAAAGTTTACAAATACCCCGCCGGTACCGAAGTTCTGGTCTATAGGGATAAAGACTATCTCGTTATTGCGTAAGGCTGAAATTGTACTATTTACACACTCATTGCGCGGCTGGCTATAGATAGTCCTTACTCCGTATCTCTTTCTTTTTTCAAGGAAAATCTTTTCCACCCGGGCATCGTGCATCGGCCGCATGATCCCGCATGTTTTGTAGCCACCTAACGCCAGACGGCCTAAAAGAAGCGGGAAATTGCCAAAATGCGCGCTTACTAAAATCACTCCCCGTCCGCGCCCTAATGCCTTATCCAGATTTTCAATCCCCTGGATATCCACTTTTAATTTCAGCATCTGCGGTTTGTCAAAAAAGAACATCAGTTCAACCGCACTTTTAGCCATATATATAAAACAATCCCTGGCTATTCGTTCAATCTCCTGGCGGGATTTTTGCCGGCCAAAAGCGATATCAAGGCTCTCCAAAGCGATCTTTTTCTGTTTTGCCGCAAATACATAAGCCAAAGAAGCAATATTCCTGGCAAAAATATAAAGATATCCCGGAGGAATCACTCTTACTATCAAAGAGCATATATTTAAACCGAGCCAAGCCATAAAACGGCTTAGGCCCTTGCGTAATTTTTTAGAATCCATCTTAATTTAAGTTAAATAATTATAACAAACTGTCCCTAATTTGCAAATATAAATTTAAAGTTTATAACCAAGTTTACGCAATAAATCCTTACGCCAAACGATATCCTCAGGAGTCTCTATACCTTTGGGACTTTGACCGTCAATTACTCCCAATATACCTCTTCCGCTTTGGGTTTGGGCAATAATTATCTCCGCCGGATTTGCCGTAGCGCAATATATATTGCAGACTTCAGGGATATTCTTTATGGCGTTTAAAACGCTGACAGGAAAAACATCCTTAAGGAAAACAATAAAGCTATGCCCGCAGGCAAGCTCAAGCGCATTCTTACAAGCCAACTCTCTGAGCCCTGCATCATTGCCTTCGCAGCGTACTTTACAGGCACCTGATGCCTCGGCAAAGGCCAGGCCGAATTTTGCTCCCGGAATATTAGCCAGGGCTTCATAAAGGTCCTCTACCGTCTTGATAAAATGGCTTTGTCCTAAAATAAAATTTAAATTTTCGGGTTTATCTATTTTTACTATCTTTAGCTCTAACATATAAACCTCTCTGTTTATTTGACTTTAACCTTACGGAAACCTACGGCATCGATAGGCAGATTCCCGTGAAAAGCTTTTAGGGCCGTCAACACATATTCCGGACTCCCCAAAAATTTAAGCGGGATCCTCAAAATTAAATAATTCCTGCCGGATTCCAACAAAACCCCGGAGTTAGCTACTCTTTTCTTGGCATTAAACACCCGGGGCTTCTTTCCCGCGGCTATAATGCGTATTTTTGGCATTGCTGGAAAAGCGGTATTCTTGCTGTATCCGAATGCATAAAGCAGCACGCCAAATCTATTGCTGAGTTTTTTAGTTTTATCCACACGTACAACAAAATAACCATTATCTTCAGCATAGCTGACTTCCCCGCCGCCTTCTGTCAACTCCTCCTGTATTGAGAATTCCGAAGCAGGCGTATCTTTGAGCATCTTTGAAACACCGGAATAAGAAACAGCTTTATCTTTTAATGTTTCCTGGGGAGCCAGCTCCAAAACCGGGTAATCTCCGAATAATTCATTTTCCCTGGCGAAAGAGAGCAGATAAAATGCGCTGGATTCCGTCTGGCTCTTATAAAAAAGAATGGACTGGTATTTTTTGTCCAGTTCCCCGAACCCTAAGTCTAAACGCACCCAGTTAATCTCCGAATCAATGAATTTATCCGGCGGGTATAAATCCAACTCCGGATGGTAATGCCGGGGTTTAGGCCAGCCGATACAATGTACAAGATAAGGATAAACTTTAGGGGCGGGTATCCGGCCTTCCAGGTCGCTTAAAGCCACCTGAAGAAATAAATACAAGGATTTATGGTCGACATTAACATCCGCAGGATGCGAAACAAATATTTTATCCGGCTTATAATCTAATATCTGCCTGCTCAGATCATTCAGGATATTTTCGCCGCAATAAGCAGCTCCATAAGAAGGGTTATCTTCATAAGGCACGCTGGATATACGGGTCAGCCGGTCGCGGAATGGTTTGTTGTCCTGCCAATGCCGGCTGAATATAGTAAAAGTGCCGAAATCGGGGTAGCCTAAAAATACCAGGTCTTTTCCGGATAACCCCAGGGATTCCATAGCCTTAATCGACTCTTGCTGGCGCAGTTTGCCCATATGCACAAACTCTCCCTGGCGCACAGTTATCCTTTTTTCATAAACAATAAAAGCCAGTTCATTATGATCGCCATTTGTCAGGTAAACTATTTTTATTCTTGCGCCAGCCTCATGCGCCCGCTGGATAACCCCTGCACAGGCAATTGCCTCATCATCAGGATGCGGGGCCAGAATCAACACACGCTCTCCTTTTTTAAAAGGCTCTAATGCGGGTATCCTCGGCCAATATACTTGACCAGGTTTTTCTATGCTGGCACAACCGGCAAGCAGCAGAAACAACAAGATTGTTAATAGTTTGTACTTACGCATTGATGCATTCTATCATTTCGCTAATTCTTAGTCAAGACAATCGCCGGCAAACCTATCCAGGCCGGCAATGAAAGTATAATTTGCAAAAACTTACACTTGTTATACAATACTTCTATGGTAACAGACATCCGGCGGCACTATCAAAAAATAAGAAAAATCCTTTTTATCATACTCGTCTTAAACTGGCTGGTCGCTTTGGCTAAAATCATTTACGGTTTAAGCAGCCGTTGTTCCAGTATGACCGCAGACGGCTTCCATTCGCTTTCAGACGGCACATCCAATATTATCGGGTTATTGGGTATCCACTTCGCCTGCCAACCGGTAGACAAAGACCACCCCTATGGACACAAGAAATATGAAACACTGTTCTCCCTGGTAATCTCCGCCATGCTTTTTATTCTCTCATTCAATTTAATCAAACAAGGATGGAGCCGTCTGATGCGGCCCATCTTACCTCAAGTAGATATAACAAGCTTTGTAATCATGATTGTTACGTTAGCGGTTAATATCTGGGTAATGCGCTATGAGCATAAAAAGGGCAAAGAGTTAAAAAGCGACATCCTGATTTCTGATTCTATGCATACACGCGCAGACGTCTTCACTTCTTTTTCAGTAATCGTCTCCCTTATCGCGATAAAGTTGGGGTTTCCTTTAATCGACCCAATTATCACTATCCTTATATCATTGCTTATCGGCTTTGCTGCTTTTGAAATAGCCAAAGAGAGCTCCGATGTACTCTGCGACACAGCTGTTTTCCTGGATGACGCAAAAATTATGGATATTGTGTTAAAAACAAAAGGAGTGCGTGCCTGCCATAAGATACGCAGCCGCGGCAGAATTGACGATATTTATGTTGATTTACATGTCCAGGTTAACCATAATATGCACATCGATGACGCCCACCAGATAAGCTACCGCATTGAAGAAGCAATCAAATCTGCCATACCCGGTATAACCGATGTAGTAGTACACATGGAACCCCAGGAAGATTAGATATACTCAAGGGGATCCTGGGGAACCCCCTTTTTCCTGATTTCAAAATGTAAATGCGGGAGCATGTCGCGGGCCCTGGCATTTCCGGTTTTACCCACTCTTCCGATAACCTGGCACTGGCGCACATAATCATTTTTGCGCACAAGGATCTCTGAAAGATGACCATAAATAGTAATGTAATTACCTGCATGCCGGATAATTACATATTTGCCCATTCCATGGTTCTGGGTAGCGCTAAGCACCCTGCCGCTTTTAGCGGCAGAAACAGCAACCCCCACATCCGCCAAAAGGTCAATACCTTTATGCACCCTGCTTCCGGAACGGTTTGAAGCGAATAGTCCGCTGCCGTGGTTATCGTTGCGGATAAGGATATCACCCTTGTATTCAATAGGACAGGTAAAATATCTTTTATCCACAGAGGCCAGGCCTACGAACGTATAAACCAATACTATGATTGAAATAATCGCCAGGATTCTTTTCATCTTTTCTTTAAAAGAAATATTATAACACAGATGTCAAGCAGCAAGCATAAAAGGACAAAAAAATCGCCATAGCGGTTATAGATTGTCCGCCTGGCTTGCGCTAAATAAATATACTGGCTGCTATAACCTCTGACAAAGATATCTTTTCCAGCGGCATCCCGCACTATTGAGGAGAGCCTGCCAAACGGGTCGATAAATCCGGATATCCCCGTATTGGCTGCCCTGACCAGATACACGCGATTCTCAACCGCCCTGAAAACCGAAGCGGCAAAATGCTGATAAGGCGCACTGCCTTGCTTGTACCAGGCATCATTAGTAATATTTACCAGGAACCTTGCCCCCTTCTTTATAAATTCCCGGGATAATTCCGGGAATAGATCCTCAAAGCAGATGAGCACGGAGAAATCAACAGGCTGCCTGAATATGGTATACTCCTTACCCGGCTCAATGTCTCCGATAGGCGCAATTGTCTGTAAAAAAGGAAAGGTGTTTTTAAACGGCACATACTCTCCGAACGGCACCAGATGAAGTTTATTATAAGATTTCTGCGGCTTACCAATATTGTTAATGAACAGAGCGCTGTTAAAATAGGCTTGGCCAGAGCGCGAAACCGCCCCTATCAACAAATTGATCTTTAATTGGGCAGCTAAGGAAAAAACCTGGTTAAATTGCGCATCAGGCATATCCTCTGCCCAAAGAGCCGGAACAGATGCCTCCGGCCAAATAATTAAACTGGGATTATCCCTGGCAGCGGCTTTAGTTAATTCTATATAGTTATTCAATATACCGGAGGCCGCCTGCCTATCCCATTTTAAATCTTGAGGAATATTTCCCTGGACTACAGAAACTTTAAATAATTCTTTATCAGAATGCGGGCCAGCTTTATAACTCAAGCTGTAAAAACCGTACGTCAAGCATAAAAACAATATGCAAACGCAAATTAAAGAAATATTTGCTTTCAGGCGCTTACGCAAAGCTGAATAAAATACAACATTGAACAATACCACAAAAAATGATACCCCCCAGGAACCGGTAATATCTGCAATTTGGATAACCGGCAAATTTCTGTATTGCGAAAACCCTATTTGCGCCCAGGGAAAACCCGTAAACAAATAACTGCGTAAATATTCCAGCAATACCCAGGCACTTGGCACAAAAAACAGAAAGACGCCCGGGCAAAGAGAACCGGACAAATAAACTGCGCCGCCAAAAACCCCAAAGTAAACAGCCAGATATAAAATTAAAACTACCTGGCCAAGAAGGGTAACATGGATAAGCCAATATATAGTCAGGCTCCAGAAAATAATCCCGCAAAGATAGCCGATAATAAATGATTGGAAAAGAGATTTTTTTTCTAGTGAAATAAACAAAGGGACAAAACCAAACCAGGCAAAAAACCAAAAGTTAAAACTGGAGAAAGAAAACGACAATAAACCGGCGGCTAAGATAGGTAGGATTACCTGGATCATTTTGCACAACACTTCTTGTATTTTTTCCCTGAACCGCAAGGACATAGGTCATTGCGCCCCACCTTAGGCTGATGGGATTGCACAGGCTTAGATACAGTTGCTTGCTTAATTGGGGCTATTTCTGAAGAATCCTCCTGCGCAGCAGGAACCTGGAATTTAACTGATTCCGGGTGAGAAAGCTCTTTGGACAAAGAGCTGAAAACTCCGCGGAATCTATCCGGCTTAGCAGGCTGTAGTTTAAAAATAGTTTCTACGGCCTCTTCTTCGATACCACCGATCATCTGGCTGAACATTTCAAAAGCCTCGCGCTTATATTCGATCAGCGGATCCCGCTGCCCATAGGCGCGCAGGCCTATGCCTTCGCGCAGGCTATCCATAGCATAGAGATGATCTTTCCATTTACTATCTATAATCTGCAGAAAGACCATACCTTCTAAATTACGCATTAACTCAGAGGTAATCGATTTCTCTTTAGCTTCATAAGTCCCAAGCAGCTGCGCAGATAACTTATCTTTAACCTCCTGATCAACCTGCCCGGCAAATTCTTGCGGGTTAAGCTCCAGGCCAAACTTTAAAACCATGGAGCTGATTAAACCTGCGGTATCAATTCCGGAAGAATCCGACTGATTATAAATTTGCAGGTATTCCCCGACAAGTTTATGGATAATGCCGATAATATTCTCTTTAAGGGAAAAACCCTCCAGAATTTGCTTACGCTGGCCATAGATAATCTCCCTTTGCTTGTTCATTACATTATCATACTCTAAGAGCTGCTTACGGATCTCAAAATTATGCTGCTCAACCCGGCGCTGGGCAATCTCGATGGAACCGGTAACCCAGGGATGCTCAATAACCTGGCCTTCTTCCAAACCTAATTTATCCATCAGCCCAATAATCCTGTCTGAACCAAATAAACGCATAAGATCATCCTTCAACGATACGTAAAAACGTGAAGACCCGGGATCCCCCTGCCGGCCGCTTCTTCCGCGAAGCTGATTGTCAATACGCCTGGCTTCGTGGCGCTCTGTGCCTAAGACATGCAACCCTCCTAAGCCGGCTACTTTATCATGCTCTAATACAGTCTCTGATTTATATCGTTCAAAAATTACTTTATATTCATTAAGATAATTTGGATCTGCGGGATCCAGTTTCTGCTTGGCTACATTCTTGGCGATAAACTCAGGGTTACCCCCCAAAAGGATGTCTGTGCCACGGCCCGCCATGTTGGTAGCTATAGTTACCCCTTTGTACCTGCCGGCCTGGGCAATAATCTGCGCCTCCAGTTCATGATATTTGGCGTTCAACACCTGGTGCGGTATGCCCCGGCGTTTAAGCATTTCGGAAAGATTCTCGGATTTATCAATGGTAATTGTACCAACCAATACCGGCTTGCCTGAATTATACAGCTCAGCGATCTCATCAACTACGGCAGCAAATTTTTCTTTTTCGGTTTTATAAATACGGTCGGGATAATTCTTGCGCAGCAGGGGTTTATTAGTAGGCAGGACAACCACGTCCAACTGATAAATATTTTTGAATTCATTGGCTTCGGTAAAAGCGGTTCCGGTCATCCCGGCTAACTTTTCATACATGCGAAAATAATTCTGGAAGGTAATCGTAGCCAGGGTCTGATTTTCCCGCTCGATTTTTAACCCCTCCTTAGACTCAACGGCCTGATGCAAGCCGTCTGACCAGCGCCTGCCCGGCATAAGCCTGCCGGTAAATTCATCCACGATAATCACCGCCCCGTCCTTAACTACATAATCCACATCGCGCTGAAAAAACTCTTTTGCCCGTAAAGCCTGGATCGTATGATGCCGGTATTCGATTGTTTCTAAAGTATGCAAGGTATCAATACCCCAGAGCTTGGCGGCTTTAAACTCCCCTTCCTCGGTAAGGGCGACGGTTTGGGCCTTTTCATCCGCCACATAATCAAAACCTTTGCCTAAATCCACGCCTTTATATTTAGCGTCAATCTCGTCTTTCTCCGTAACCCGGCGCCCGTTTAGCCCTTCGACTATTTTATTAGCGGTATAATATTTACCCGTAGATTCCTCCGCGGGGCCTGAGATGATCAAGGGGGTGCGCGCCTCATCGATCAATATTGAATCAACCTCATCCACAATGGCATAATAAAAAGGCCTCTGCACCAGTTCTGCGATAGAATATTTCATATTATCGCGCAGATAATCAAAACCAAACTCATTGTTTGTGCCATACGTTATATCGCAGGAATAAGCGAGCTTCCTTTCCTCGTCGGACATATCATGCTGGATAGTGCCTACGGATAAGCCTAAGAACTCATAAATCGGCCCCATCCAGTCGCGGTCGCGCCGGGCAAGATAATCGTTGACCGTGACGATATGAACCCCTTTGTCTAACAAAGCATTCAGATACGCTGCTAATGTGGCAACCAAAGTCTTTCCTTCGCCCGTGGACATCTCCGCGATCCTGCCCTCATGCAGTATAATACCTCCGGCAATCTGCACATCAAAATGCCTTAAACCTATTGTGCGCTTAGATGCCTCTCTGACCACAGCAAAGGCCTCGGGTAATATGTCAGCGAAGATCCTGTTCCGGCTTTCCTTAAGCTTTTCTTTTAACTTCTCTTTTTCCTCCGGCATAGCCACGGAAAGCATGGCTTGCTGCAGTTGAACCAGATCCTGGGCAATTTGTTCAGACTTACCGTTTAGATGCCTCCTGAATTCATCTGTCTTGGCACGAAGCTCTGCATCGCTAAGCTGGCTTATCCTGGCTTCAAATGAATTTACCAAATTAACCGCCTTAGCCAATTCGACCATTTTATTCATCGAAGGGTTGGGCAACTCGGAATGCAAAGTAATGTTTACCCCCGGGAACCTCTTCCTGATGACATCCTGTTTATTATTAAGAATTATTTTTTTAATTAACCCAAGCATCTTTATCCTTGTTTATTGGCGATAAATTTAAGAAAAGCCTCAATAAATTCATCCAGGGAGCCGTCTAAAACCTTTCCGCTGTCCCCTGTTTCAAAATCCGTGCGATGATCCTTAACCAGATTATAAGGATGCAAAACATAAGAGCGGATTTGGCTACCCCACTCAATCTTCTTTTTGTCTGAATCCTGTTGTTTTAACTCTGCTTCCTTCTTTTCTTGCTGCGCTTCAAAAATACGCGCCTTTAGTATCTTTAAAGCAGTTTGTTTATTCTGATGCTGCGAACGTTCATTCTGGCATTGCGCAACAATTCCGGTAGGGATATGGGTAATCCTTACTGCTGAATCCGTGGTGTTTACACTTTGGCCGCCGGCACCCTTAGCGCGATAAACATCCACACGCAAATCCTTTTCCTCAATTTTTATATCAAGATCTTCGTCTATTTCCGGAATTACGTCTACCGAGGCAAAAGATGTATGTCGGCGCTTATTGGCATCAAAAGGAGAAATACGCACCAGCCTGTGCACTCCGCGTTCTGCCTTTAAATATCCGTAGGCATAATCACCCTCGATTAGAATAGTGACATTCTTAATCCCCGCTTCTTCACCAATAAGCAGGTCAATTGTTTTTACGCTATAGCCGTGGCTGTCTGCGAAACGGCTATACATCCTAAAAAGCATCCCTGCCCAATCGCATGACTCTGTGCCGCCTGCTCCGGAATTAATGCTTAGAATCGCGCTATTCTTATCCAGCGGCCCGCCTAAGAGCACCTGAAATTCCAGCTTATCTATTATTTTCAGCAGGCTATCGGTATTGCGGTTTAAATCCAAAAGCAGATCATTGTCATTTTCCTTAAGCAGAGGAACAAGCTCTTTAAGTTCCTGGTATTTTTTATCAGCCAGCTCCCAAGGCTCGACTATCGCTTTAAGGATTTTTAACTCTTTAACTATTTTTCTGGGGCGGTCCGTATTATCCCAGAAATCTGCGGCTGACATTTGGGCAGACAAAATATCTATCCGCTGCTTCTTGTTTACAACGTCAAAGATAACCTCTTAAATTTTCAATCTTTAAACCAATCTCAACTAAGTTATCTTTGATTTTTTCAAGCATGGATATCTCCTATTCTGTTCTAACCGGCCTCTAAAGAGGCGCTAAATCTATTTACTTCTTTATCCCCCTGAAAGCAAGCATGAATTCATCCCGGCTATCCGCAGAGCAAACAGCATCCTCTTCGCTAATCTTGCCCTCGTGAACCAGCTTAACCAGGCACTGGTTAAATGACTGCATACCGAATATCGCCCCCTCTTCAATAAATTGGGGGATCTCCCAAACCTTCCCTTCGCGGATTAAACGGCTGATAGTGGGGGTTAAAAGCATAATTTCATAAGCAGGAACGCGGCCTAAGCCATCCTTGGAAGGCACAAGGCGCAAGGAGATTACCCCTTTTAACAACGCGGCTAACTGGTTTCTTGCTTCTTGATGCTGGTGCGGCGGGAACAGGTTAATTAACCTTTCCACGCTCTGTGAAGCATTTATGGTGTGCAAGGTGCTTAAAACCAAGACTCCTGTTTCGGCTGCAGTAATGGCGCTGGAAACAGTCTCATAATCCCGAATATTGCCGATAAACATAACATCCGGACTCTGTAAAGTAAAAGCACGCAGGGCAACCGCGTAAGAAGCAACGTCAATACCTAATTCACGCTGGTTGATAATTGACTGTTTGTCTTCAAATGTAAATTCAATCGGTTCCTCGGCAGTTAAGATATGCTTCTTGGCATTGCTGTTTATATACTCCATCATACTGGCAATGGTCGTGGATTTTCCACTGCCCATGCCTCCGGTCAAAAGTACAAGGCCGCGTGTTTCAAGTGAGAGTTTCTTCAATATCTCGGCAGGAAGGTTAAGCTCCTCAAAGGTAGATATGTGGTTACGCACGTTTCTGATAACGATAGACGGCCAATTCCTTTGCATGAATATGCTGACCCGGAAACGGCGGCCGAATTCATCCAGGTATACGGCAAAATCCACATCCATATTATTCCTGAAAATATCAAGCTGCTTGAAATTAGCTAACTGCTGGGTAGCAAGCATAACATCCTCTACGCTTAAAACATGATCGCCCATAGAGATAATTTTGCCGTCAATACGCAGCCGCGGAGTTCCTCCGGCCCGGTAAAATAAATCCGAACCTCCCTTAGCCACCATCTCCTGCATTAATTTCTTGATATCCATCTTTTTCCTCCAGAATATTTTTAAGCATTATAACACTTTATTGCCTTTTAATGTAGGATTAAATTCCATGTATCTGGCGAACATAAGCCGGCTTTGAGCATCCAATGCCGGGGATGAACCAAGGATTAATATTATAAACGGTACAAAAAACCATTCTAAAACCAAAAGCACATTCTTAAACCAACTGACCCCCTTAGGCCGCGCCGGCAGGATTGTCCAGCTTAAGAATATCCAGGTCAAGCTAGTCAGCAAAGTAAACTGGAACAATAACCCGGTAACCTTCGGCAGATTATACGCAATGGCTGTCTGACTAAAGAATCTTCCGCCAAAAAATATAGGCAGCGGACCGATAACTACCAGGATAACCGCCCAGATTGCCCAACTGACATGGCTCTCCAAGAGGTGAAATGATCTTCTCAACTTCTTAAACAAAGATATATTCTTGTTCCCTATAAATCCGCATACAACGAAAGGAAAATTCTCTACCCCCCAGGCCCACCTTCTTTTCTGCTTATACTGAACAACAACAGTCCGCCAAATATTGCTGGAATAGGCCACATCCATTGAAATAGTAATATATAAAGGGATTACACGGTACTCTCCGTTATAATGCAAGAAGCCCTTCCAATAAATTACCGAATCATCTGAAATCATGTTTCTCGGCCAATAATCCACCTCAACCAGGGTCTTGAAGCTCATACTATGGCTGGAAAAAGTGACAAATTTTTCAAGCCGCATACTCTCGATCATCTGGCAGAATGAACTGCTGATCTCAACCAGCCGGGCAAAAGACGGCGCCTGCCAAATATTATTATTATAAACCGGCATCGGCTGATAACTTGCCTGATGCGGTTTATCTGAAGTCAGAAAATGATAAGCCAGACAGCCAAAATATTCCGGCTCAACGCAGGTATCCGCATCAAAACAAGAAACTATTACATGCTCAGAACTTATGCCCCGGCTATCGATAAACTTTTTAGCAGCCAAGGCTCCCCAGGTAGCATTGGCGCCTTTAGTGCGGCTCTCTCCGGGCAGGTTATCAGGATGGAAGGTTGATAAATACGCGCCAAATTTACCGCTAAATTCCCTCTCTAAGGTTAAAGCGTTATCGTGGGCAAGAGGATTTCTTTCTTCAAAAGCCATAACCACGATAAATTTCTCTTTAGGATAATGGCTCATACTTAAAGCCGCCAGAGACGGCCGCAAAACCTCCAGGCCTTCATTGTAGACCGGGAATATAACTAATTGATATAAATTATTCCAGCCCTTTTCCGGTTCCAGTGCTGAACAACGCGCCAGCCAATCTTCACCTTTTTGATAAGAAATCCGGTGATGGGCTATGATCAAAAGTGTAGTTAAATAAATGGTGCGGATAATCCAATAAAAATCAAAAGTAATAATGATAACAGCGGTGGCTGCCGGATATTTAACCGACAACAATATAAGTGAAATAATTATACCCCAGGAGAGCCCTCCGGGGATAATTTCAAAAACTCGCTTTAGAATCTTTGCCTTATTCATTTGTTTTCTTCTTCATCAACCTTTCCAATAGATAAAGCTCAGGGCTTAAATCCAGCTTATACAGATTATTATTGAATCTGCCTTCGGGGCTTCTCTGGCTATCGCTAAAATAAAGCACCTGGCGTTTATTATCGTAAAATGCCTCCATGGCCTCTTTGTTTAGCTCCACCAGGTTGACGGCCTTTGCCTGCGGCCTGGATTCAATCACCGCGACATGCTTATTAGTCAAAACTATCAAATGATAGCTGTCTGAATGCCAGAATACCTTGATTATTTTTTCCTGAGGATAATCCAAATACACGAAAGAATCCAAATAGACGGATGAATCCGAATATTCATAATCAGGCCGGTTATCAAAGAAAATCACGCTGATTTGATGCGGGCCAAAAATAAACATTTTGCTCTTGTCCATAGAAACCTCCCAGCCATTAATCTGGGATAATTTCTCCGGTAAACTTGCGATATCGTCAAAATTACTTCCATCCAGGTTTGACCTGTAAACAGTTTTATTATCTTGGTCCAAATAATAAATCGCTCCTTTTTCAATATCTACGCGGAAAGAAGAAAACCCCCCTTGGTTTAACTGCTGTAAGTCAGGCTTTAAAGGAAAGAGGATAACCTTGTCAATGCGGCTGACCTTGCCTGCCTCTACGTCTACCTCGGATTTCCAGGGATAATATTTCGCTAATCTTAAAGTAATTTTATAAACACCGGGCAGAAGCTCTTGTATACTTGCCGGGCTTTTCTCGGGGATAAGCTTTCCGTTAAGGTATATACTTGCTCCTTCGGGCTGGGTCTTTATATAAATCAAACCTGCCTTAACAAATCTTAAAGTATGCGCATTGAATTTGTAACCTAGAGCAAATGACAGGATAAAAGGAAGCCCGCCGAAAAATAAAAGCAGGCTCAGATAAAACAAAAGACTCCTTGCTCTTTGAAAAGCGGAATCCGTAAAAGAACAGACCCCTTTAGTTGTACAATTCTTCCTTAGCCAGCCAGACATTTCAACAGTTCCTTCTCTAACCCCAATAAAAATTTCTTTTGTTTTAAGCCAAACACATACCCGCCGATCTCCCTGTCACTTCTTATTACGCGGTGACAGGGAATAATTAACGGATAGGGGTTGCGCTTTAAGGCCTGGCCTACTGCCCTGCAGGCTCCCGGCGAACCTGCTTTTTGCGCTACCCATTTATAGCTGCGCACCTGGCCAAAAGGAATACTTAAAACCGCTCTATAAACCCTGATTGCGAACTTTGTCATTTTCCGATCAACTCTTTCCGGCGCAACAATAAATGGTAGCTCACGGCAAACCTATGCGCCTCATCACGCACCCGGCGGATTAGATTTAAAGCCGGGGTATCTTTGAGAAAAGTTAGCGGCCGCCTTTTCTGACTACTATAGATACGTTCCTCTTTTTTAGCAATACTGGCCAAAGGAAGATTAAGGCCTAATTCTTTGAGCTGGCCGGCAGCAGCTAAAAGATGCCCTTTCCCTCCGTCAATAAGCAGCAGGTCGGGGAAAGCCCCTTTTTCTTTAATCAGGCGGCTGTAACGCCGGCGCACCACTTCAGCCAGCATTCTGTAATCATCGATCCCCTTAAAATCCCTGATGCGAAAACGGCGGTAATTATTTTTATCCGGATTGCCTAAATAAAAACTTACCATTGAACCTACCGCCTGTTTACCGGAAATATTAGAGATATCGAACCCTTCAATCCTCTCCGGAAGCCTATTTAAACCTAATTTGTTCTTTAAATCTTCCAATTCATTCTTACGGTTAACCCCGCTTAAACCTGCGGACAGCTCAGCTAAAGTAGAAATCTGATCCCGAGCTATGGCTGCAGACTCAAAATCCCTGGACCGGGATTTATTGCGCATTACTTCGCTTAACCTATTAATCAATAGGTCGGCCTTGCCCTCCAAAATCATGATAATATTACCAATCTCCCTGCCATATTCTTTGCGGCTGATCTTACCGGTACAGGGTTCAGGGCAAAGCTTAATCCTGCCGTATACGCAACTCTGGCTGAGCAGCCTGCGGCATGAACGATACGCAAAACTGCGCCGGATAATTTTCAAGGCATTCTTTAAAAGCTTGGCATTAGTGTAAGGCCCAAGGTAGCGGCCAGCCGGATCATTTTTTTTGCGCGTGATACTTATTGACGGAAATTCTTCTCCGGAAATTTTAACAAAAGGAAAGCTCTTATCATCCCGCAGAGAGATATTGTATTTGGGTTTAAGTTTATGGATAAGACTGGCCTCAAGCAATAAAGCCATAGATTCATTAGGAGACAACCTGAACTCAACATCAACTACCCTGCTCATCAAAGCAAAAGTTTTATTATCCAGGTTCCCGGCTAAATAATTAGGCAGCCTTTTTTTTAATGACTTGGCTTTACCCACATAAAGCACTTTTCCCCGGTTATCCCGCATCAGATACACACCCGGAGAATCCGGTACAGATAAAATTTTCTCTTTTAATTTCCGCGCTTGCTCCATAGGTATTAGTTGATGTTCTTAAGAACCAGCCAATGTATAAGTTCCTTAAGTTCAGCTACGCCAAAAATAAAACAAAAAACAATATAAGATAAAATCCCGCAGAACAAAGCCCAGCCGAGATTTAACGAGCGGTTAACCAGGAAACAAACAGCTGCCATGCAGGAAGAAGCAGCCAGAATACGCAGGAAAGAATAAAAAATTTTACGCCCTCCAAAACCGCTTAAACGCTTGCTTAAGCTAAGAAACAAAAACAGAAAACTGATTATCCCTGAAATGGATGTAGCCAGGGCAAGGCCGCCTATTTTTAACGGAAACATCAAAATCGCATTAAATACAATATTCATAATCAAGGCTAAAAACGCTATTTTTGCGGGCGTAAACGTATCCTTAAGGGCAAAAAAACAAGATTGCAATATCTTTGTCCCCCCGTAAGCGCATAATCCGATACTATAAAAAAACAGGGCGTTGCTGGTCAAAAAACTTGAGTTAAAATCAAACCTGCCGCCGCCAAAAAGCGTAGACACTAAAGGGTGAGCCAGGACCATAAAAATCGCGCTTGTCGGAAGCAGCGCAAAGAATATTACGCGTAAACCCCAGGAAAGCGTAACCTTAAGGTTATCCTGATCCTGCTCTAATGCCTGCGTGGAAAAAGTAGGCAAAATAGCCTGCGACAGGGCGTTGCTGAAAATACCTATGGGGAATTGGATAAGCCGATAAGAAAAATAAAGCACCGCTACCCCCCCATCGCCGACAATCGCTATTAATGAACCAAAGATAGAATCGACGAAATTATTCAACTGGTATATACTGGAACTGGCCAGCCGGGGCAGCATTAACCTTCTAACCTGTATCAGTCCGGGGTGTTTAAAGTTAAAAATACGCTTAAAATGGAACCCCTTCTTATATAAAACAGGTAGTTGCACTGCCAACTGCAACATCCCGCCCAATAAAACTCCTGTTGCCAGGCCTTTGGCGCCTTCTCCAAGAAGCAGGGCGCAAATAATTATAGCGATATTCAATAAGCAGGGCGCAAATGCCGAAACAGTGAAGTTCTTAAGAGAATTCAGTACAGCCATGGCATAGGCAGCCAGGCCGATAAGCAATATATAAGGGAAAATAATCCTGTTCAGCCTGATAGTTTCTTCCAGTTTATCCGGGAAGGCAATAAAGCCAGGGGCAATTAGGCGAACGATCAGGGGGGAAAAAATAATCCCCAGTATAGTTATAACACTTAATGTAACCAGCAGAAGGTTAAGCAGGATATTGGCCAGCTCCCAGAAATCCTCTTTTGAGTGCTTAAGGTTATATTCGCTTAAGACCGGGACAATCGCCGCGTTAGAAGCCCCCTCCCCGACAAAATCCCGGAAAAGGTTGGGTATGCGAAAGGCGATAACAAAGGCCTGCGCGTGCAGATAAACACCAAAGAGCCTGGCGATAACCACATCTCTTATAAAACCCAGGATGCGCGAGGCAAGGGTACCCAGGCTGATAACGGTTGCCGAACGCGCGACTTGCCGATTGTGACTGCCTAAGGAATATTTGTTTGTTGACATGAATAATTAATTATGCTATTAATAGAAAAATAAAGTTAACTATAAGGAGAATATATGCCAAGACGTAGAACATCATTAAAAAGCAACCGTGTAAATAAAAGAAAACACACCCGCAACCTCAAAGTAAAGGTTCAGCTTAAGAAGGCAATAAAGAAATTTCAGGAGTTGCTTGCCAAAAAGGACACCGTTGAAGCAAAAACTTTCATTAGCAAGGTTTTTTCTCAGCTTGATAAAGCGGCGAAAAAAAATATCATCCATCCGGCAACGGCTAACCGCAGGAAATCACGCCTAATGCGCCGTTTGAACAAACCCGCTTAAACCAACAACTAATTTTTCCAAGGCACAGGCAGGCTTTAGCCTGCCTGTTTTTATCTCCACATCACAGCCAATAAGAAGTTTAAGCTTACGCCGAGCCTCTTGGCCCTGAATACCCTGTTTTTCCCAGGCGTACCGTAAACCTCCCAGGATACGTTCAGGGGCCTCCCCATTCTTCAAAAGTTGGTTTAAAATGCGAAGCGCCGAATCCGGCTTCCTTAACTCAATCTGCCGGCTTAAAGCAAAAGTATCCGGGTTAACTGTTTCCTTAAAACGCATGACCTTGGCAGTCCGGGATATACCCTTAATAAAACTATCCTGATAATCATAATGCTCCAGGATTAATACCAAAACCAATTGTTTATCCGGATTTTTAACATAGCTCAAAAGAAAATCCCGGCATGCCTCATCCAGTGAGCCGGCGTCTTTAATTACGATAATCCTTTTGGCGCTTTTTAAGGGGATGGCCAGGAACCTTTCCTGGATAACTTTTAAAGCTGCTTCTTTAGCGTATAATGTATCGAAGTTAAAATCTTGAAGTTCTTTTGGTAGGAATTCCTCTTTTATTTTCCTAAGCTGGTCTTCTCTTGCCTGCACATCCTGGCCGATAAGTAAATAAACCATATCACCATTGTTCAACTGTGCGCTCGACAATCCGGCGAGCTAAATCGTCTACGGCGTTAGTCACGGCGGTATCTTCTGATACCGCAATAACATTCCCGGAAGCAAAATTCGTAAAATAAGAATAGTTTCCGTTAAAATTATTCTCTTCCCAAACCAGTTTATTTTCTTTTTGATCCCAGAGGCTTAAATTCACATATATATTAATGCGGTATTCAGTAACATTCTCACCATTCGAATCATAGGTTACAGGGTCTTTGCGATACTCCATCAATTCTCCTTTAAGCACCAAATCCGCCTGAGCCTCTTTTGCCGGTTTAAGATTTCCGTCAAAAAGGTAACGGTTAATTACCTTTTTAGTGATATCAGTCTCCAGCATCGGCCGGTAAATCCGGTACTTATTGGCAGAATATCCTTCCTGGGTTACATCCACTTTATTTAAAAATGGCGTTACATAAATTGTGCTGAATTTCCCGGAAAGCATAGAACGGGTAGTATAGCCGCAACCGGAAAGGGCAGTAGCTAGCAGGCAGCATATAGTAGACAGGAAAAGAAAAAAGCTGATTTTATGGCTTTGCCTATCGGAAGGCAAACCATTGTTCTCTAACTTATTTTTCATTTTTGCGCTCCAATATCTGCAGCCTGGCCACAGCCTGAGCGGCCCATGGGGTATCTGCATAATTATTGACTATATCGTTATAATAAATCCTGGCTGAATCAAATACCTTTTGCTTTTCATAGAAGCTGGCAATGTTATAGTTTGCCTCCGCCTCCTTCTCCCTGATACCGCTGATATTCTTTTCGGCATCAAGCGAAAGCACGGCATCAGGATGTTCTTTTACAAACTCTTCAAATCTTTCTTTTGCCTCCTGGGCTGCGCCCTGGTCATAAGCCGACCCCTTAGATAAACTGGCGCGGCAAGAGGCAATCTGGAACTTCGCCGCAGATGCCCATTCGCTATCCGGGTAGCGGGAGACCACCTTGTTAAAAGCCTCTTCAGCTTCGTAATAACGCAACAGCCCCTTTAAAACCAACCCCAATTTATACTGCGCCTGGGCAGCTAATGGGCCATAGGTAGAATTTTCTACTATTTTGCCGAATATCTCAATCGCCGGATTCTCTACGGGCAAGGTTACTCCCAGGGCCTTTCGTTTTTCTCCGGACATAAACTTCTCGGCAATTTTATACTCCCGCTCAATAACCTCCTGGATACGCTCGCTAAAAGGATACTTATCAATCACCATCTGGTAGGCCTGGTAAGCTTCATATAATTTCCCCTCGGCCTCCTCCGTTAACCCAAGATAATACTGGCTTTCCGCAGCCTCCGCAGATTTAGGGTAAGCCTTAAGCAGCTTACGGAATTCTCGCCTGGCTTCTTCATATTTACTGATATCAAAGAAGGATTTAGCATAAGCGAACTGCTCCGCAGGATTATCCTTTGGCATATTCTTGGGATTAACCCACTTGCCGCTTTTAGGAGTCCAGATCCAATAGGAATATGCCGGCTGGATAGACAGAAAAGAAATGAATAATAAACTTAAGATTATACGCCGCATAATGTCTTAAATTATCATAGCCCGGGGCTTTTGTCAAAGATAAAAATACGCTCCCGGGATTTTGATTACCGCGGCGTTTATATTTAAAAGCAGGGTAATCAGCATGGCAGTGGTTGTGCTAAAAACCCCTCCCAGGAAAGGGCAAAAAGAACCGCATAAAACCAGACTAAATCCGCATAAAGTAATCAGGGTAGCCAGCGGGACAATAAGGATATTGGCCAAAACAGTTATTGGCGAAATAATGCGAAAGTTATAAGCGATGATCCCCATTGTTCCGATCCAGGCGCAAAGAGAAACCAGGCAGCCTTCGCAAATAAATCTCAACACCTTCACCTTAAAATTTCCCAGGCGTAAAAACGATTTTATCTTTGGATAAAGACAGGCTATCGCTAAAACACTGACAAAGGATAACTGGAAGCCAATATCAAAAAGCTGCCGGGGGTTCAGCCCCAGTATGAATAAAGCCGCGCAAGCCAAACAGTTATATATATCCGCCTCCCTTTTTAAAATACGAGCCAGCAGAAAAACTATCCCCATAACCGTAGCGCGGATAACCGGATTGCTTGCGCCTGTGATTAAACAATAGATAAGCAAACAGATTACTGTCAGGATAATCCGCACTTTAAGCCGGATACGCATAATCTTCAACAGGAGATTAACGATAAAAGCAACTATCCCTACGTTAAATCCGCTGACTACCAGGATATGGGTCTTGGCGGGTCAAAATGGGATAAAATATCCGGGCCTGATCCGGAAAGGGCGGGCTGGAAGGCGGCAGAAATATCTTTTGGGAGATGGATAAGAATATCAATGATTCCGTTTACGTTTACGGTAATCATCGTGTTAAACAAATGCAGAATCCTCTTTTTGGTTTCATAAGTGAACTTGCCTATTCCCTCTTTGAGTTTTTTGACGTAATCAATCGCGCTGCTTATTTCTGACTGCTTGTTGTCCTGCTGTAATAATTCTCCGATTTCCTGTTTTGTTTTCTCAAGGACTTCCTTGCTTTTGGTAATGCCTTCAACCTGCTGCTTCAACTGCTCAAGGCTGATGATGTTGTGCCGGTAGGCCTCAAGGATTCTCTGCTCTTCTTTTATCAAACCCTGCTGCTGCAGGTCTATTCTTTCGATATCCTGTTTTAAAGTTCCCTCGCTTTTTGTTTTTATTTCTTTTTCCTGCCGGACCGCTTTTTCTATCAGCCCAGGGTTCTCCAAAATTTCCTCTATCTTCTGCCAGACGGCCGATTCCAGTTTCTGGGTCTGGACGTATTTGAGCCGGCAGTTAACGAGTTTGTTATATTTATTCTTCGCAAAATGCGTGCACCGGTAATAAAGTTTGAAATAGGGCCCATAGCTTTTGCCGTCCCTGATCTGGAACTGCTTGTCGGCCGTGCCGGCGATGGTA
Organism: Candidatus Omnitrophota bacterium; assembly: GCA_041661605.1. Classification (GTDB taxonomy): domain Bacteria; phylum Omnitrophota; class Gorgyraeia; order Gygaellales; family Profunditerraquicolaceae; genus UBA6249. The sequence continues at coordinate 67,459 of JBAZUE010000003.1, forward strand.
TTGCCGCAGTCGCCGCATTTCACCATGCCCTGGAGCAGATAGGGATATTTGGCGTTTCTTTCCGAATAATTCTTTCTGGCCTCCAGCAGCTCCTGGCTTCTTTCAAAGATTTCCTCGCTGACAATCTGAGGCACCTTTACTTCTATCCATTCTTCGCGGGGCTTTAACGTTCCGTTCTTACCGTGCCGGTTGGCGTACCACCGGCCGGTGTAAATCGGATCACGCAAAACGTCATGAACCACGTCTTCCCTCATCAGACTGCCTTCTTTGGCGCGATAATCCAGTTTTCTCAGCGCCCTGGTCGTTTTGATGAGAGAGGAATCCGGCTGCCGGTAAACCTCGTAAATCTTCCTGACGGCCTCGGCCTCCTTCTCGTTGATTTCCAGCTTTTTTGTTTCCTTAATATAGTTATAACCGAATTTTGCCGGCGAAGAGCCCGAGTAATATCCTTCTCTCGCTCTTCTCATCTTGCCGATTTTCGAGCGTTCAAGAAAGGTGTTTCTTTCAAGCTCGGCTATGCTGCCGAACAGGGAAAGAATGAACTTGCCCAGATAATTGGTCGTGTCAAAAGGCTCGGTAATCGACCTGATGTTGACGCCCATGCCTTCAAGCTCGTAGACCACGTTGAGCAAATCCTTGTTGCTCCGGAAAAACCGGTCTACTTTATAAACCAGAATCAGGTTGATCCTGCCCTGCTTAGCGTCATCCATCAGCCTCTGAAACCGGGGCCTCTCGTAGCTGGTCCCGGAATAGCCGCCGTCCACGTACTCGTCAAAAATCTCGTAGCCGTTGTCCGCGGCGTGCTTTCTCAAAAGCTCAATCTGGGCCGCCAAGGAAAAGTTCTCCTTCTGCTCCTCGGTTGAGACGCGGGCGTACAAAGCCGCTTTGACTATTTTTGCCGTTTCTTTTCCGTTTATTTCTATCTTGCCGTTCACTAGGGCCTTCCTGTCAGTTTTTCCAGTTTCTTGATGTCCGCTTCGGTATAAATCCGGTAATTGCTCATCTTGTCTCTTTTGGTTTTGGGGATCTTGCCGGCTTTCTCCCAGTTGTAAAGAGTCCGCCTCGTTACGCCGAGAATCCCCGCGACTTCCTGGCTCAAGAATCTCTTTTTGGTTGTTTTCATAGGTTTTCATATGCTACCGCTCCTTTTAGCGGCTGTCAAGAAATTTCTTCTGGATCCTCTCCGCCTCCTCCGGGCTCTTGTCGGAAATCTCGATGGCCAGAAGAACAAACCTCAAAAGCTGGGTGGACAAAACAGTATCTTCCCTGAATGCTATTTTGAGGTTCGGCTTTAACTCTAATTTTTCTCTTCTCAATATTTTTCCCATAGAAATTAATATTGCCTAAAAATTATTTTCGGCGTGAATTCTAATGTTATCAGTTCCATATATCCAGAAAGAAAGCTTTTTCTGAGATATTTTCGCTGGATGACGAAATTGCTTCTTCCCGTCTTCTTCCGGAGTTCTTTTTCCAAGGGGACAAAGAAATAAACGTCGGTGGCGTAAGTCGAATCGGAAATAGGAGAAGAGCTGACCAAGCCGTATCTGAATTGCTTGACGATTACCTCGGTCGTTTTGCCTTGCTTTCTGAAAAGGACGACGTATTTGTGGACGTAATCTCCCAACAACGAAGAATGATCGGTGGCATAGGTGATGATTATTTTTTCTTCCCTGCTTTCAAACCGGATTTTTTCTTTCTGTCTTTCCAGGGCTTTAAGGGTCGCCTCCCAGACTTTTTCAAATTCCACGTCATAAAATACGTCGAGAGCCTTGAATCTGCCGGCATTTTCAATTGATGAAATTAGGGACTTCAAAATCAGCCAGGGATCGGCTGAATTATCCACTCTTGAAAGTGTAAAATCCGGACCAGAGCTGGCTTCTATTTTGTCGCCCTTCAACCTTCCCGCAAAAGAACCGGATAGAAATTCCGAAAAACCAACCGTCCGGCCGATAAGGTCGGCAAAAACATCGTCAAAGCTCTCTATTTTAAAAACAATCTCTCCGTTTTTCCTGATTTCGCCTTTTATCTTTCCGATAATCCCGGCGATAAAGATTCTCCCTTCAAAATAATTTTCCCGGGGAAAGATACAAAGATAAGCATCATTGTAAGGAGAAATCTGTCCAAACCAATTGCCCTGGAGGTCTTCCAATTTGGGAATCTCAGAGATGAACGCCACGCTTTTTTCCAGCCAGCCGGTTTTATTAACCGCCGCAGAGTTATTGCAGGAATAAATCAAGCAGGAAATTAAGAAAAGAGCGCTTAAGACGGTTACCAAAACCCAGACCCGGAAAGATTTAAAGAAAGGTTTCAAATAAACAGAAAATAATAAAGCAAGAAAATCTGATTCCATGGAAATATCAACGGCGACGGTTTCGTTCCCGCCGTTGGTATCAACCATAACCAGCGCCGAATCACTAAAGCCGGCCGGAAAAGAAACGGTGTCAATCGTGATTTCAATCTCCTGGTAATCTGGGGTGCTGATTACCGTTTCCGAAAATTGAACCCACGGTTTGTCCGCGGTGATGGTGCCGATTAACGCGCCCCTGCCGTCGTTGAAAACCGTGAGAATGTCAGAGGCGGAAACACCGGGTTTGAGATTTGTGAATTGCAGGTAATTCTTGTCCACCCTGACAACGGGAGAGACTCCGGCGCCGCCCTGGTTGGCCGCCTGACCGGCTTTCAGGTTTTTCAGCTGCTCGTCGTATTGCTTCCTTTTTTCAGGTACGGACAAGACATCATAAGCTTCCTGGATTCTTTTGAATTCCTCCTCAGCCAGATCCTTTAAGTCGGGCGCCTCAGGGGAAACCCTGTCCGGATGAAACTGAAGGACCAGCTTCCGGTAAGTCTTCTTTATCTCCTCCCCGGTGGCGTTCTCGCTTATTCGCAAAACGTCGTAATAACTCGCGAAATCCTTCATCGTTTGTGCTCCAGGAATTGAACCGGCAATTTTTTGGCTATCATATCCATTCCCCTTCTCAATTCGTTGTTTTCCACTTTAAGGTTTAAACCTTTTCTCGAAACGAGCTCTGAGAGGAAGTTTTGATCGGCGTCCGAGGTTGAGATGGCCAGAATTTCTATCTTGTCTTTCTTCATTTCTGCGGCGACTTCCAAGGCGGAATTAGGGTCGCTGGGGCAGCCGTCGGTGGCGACCACCACCACGCGACAGCCTTTCTTTCTTAAGAGTCTTCCCGACGCCATATTAAGGGCATCGGTGAGATTCGTGGAGCCCGTGATGGAAATCTTTTCCACGCCGCTGGCGATCACCGAGACGTCTCTTGTCGGCTCGCAGATTAAATGCGCCTTGTCGCCGAAATCAATCAAACCAACGCGATAACCTTTCCTCACGGCGGTCTTGGCGAAATCCCCGACTCCCTGTTTTGCCTGAATAATCTTTTCCCCTTCCATGCTTCCCGAGCAGTCAACCAAAAGAAAAACCACGGCAGGGTCTTTCTGGAAATAAGTGGTCTTAGGTTTCGAATCAAAAGAGGTTTCTTTGCCGTCAGAGGATTTGACAACCAGCTTGCCGTCAGAACCAAGAGCTAAAAGTTTCTTTTCCATCGTTCACGCTCCTTTCTTTTGGGTGGTGTTTGGGGCGGTGTTTCCGAAACACCACCTCTTCTTTTTTGAAACTCCTTAATTCCGTTAAAGTTAGAAACGATTTCTCCGAATCCCTGACGCTAACTTTCCTTTTTTATACCCAATACTTTCTGTTTTATAAAACTTAAAATAAATTTAATTATATTTTTTACTTCTTCAGGTAAGAAAGAATAACCAAGTAAGAGCAGACAGACGACAACGAGCAACGGGACGAACGACACCAGATTCCTGACAAAGCCAATGGCAAGCAACACAAGAAACAGCCAGAACAAAACTTTCAAAAGGATTGCCCAGAACGGAATCTCTCCGGCTATGTCGGAAAGCTCGAAAGAACCGCACTTGCCGCAAGCCAGTGCCGCTTTGGAATTGACGCTCCGGCATTTGGAGCAGATTCTGGCCTCGAAGGTCTTGGCGCAGTACTGGCAGTAAAGCGGCTTTCCCGGATTGATTCTTTGGCAGTAAGGGCAGTACCTCATATTAAAGAGAACACTCCTTCCTTGTTGGGCCTGTGCCAGATTTGAGAAAAGATTTTTTCCGGTGAAACGTCTTTCTCAACGGTCAGCCAGCAGAAACTCTTGTCGGTAATCTTCTCGATTGTCCTTAAAAGGGTTTTTAACCTGACCAAGGTCTTGCAAACAATTAAAAGCCGGAAATGCTGATTTTGAAAACCGAACTGTCTTTGAAAATCCCCGCTTAACCCGTAATCCAGGTAATCCTCCATTTTCTTTTTGATTCTTTTCAGGTTTTCGGTCGAGCGGTCTATTTCCAGAAGGAAACTATAAGTTTTATCCGGACATCCAAGGCGGAAATAAGCGTCGGGGTAAATTCTCGCTTCCTCCTCCGAAAACAGGGCCGGCTTGTATCTCCAGATTTCGGTTTTCATCCGGCAGTTTTGGTGGGAACAGATCTCCAGGGAATACCGGAAATTATTTATTGATAAAAAATGAGAGAGAAAGGAATCCCGGGTCTTCACGGCTTTGAATCTCTTTTTCGCGATTTCCGAGGAGTCGAGTCCGGTTTTCAAGGAGATGATTTCTGCCGCCCTCGGCCCAGGCAGATAAAGAATCCGCTTTTTGAAAGCGTCTATGAAAAGCCGGCGGGAAAGGAAGCCGTTATCAAAGAGTTTCCTTAATCTGTCATTAGTTCGCTTCAGGCAGTTAAAGCCGCAGAGATTTTTGATCTGCTCTCCGCACAAGAAACGGTAGTCAAAGACCTTTTTGAGAATTTCCGAGTCCCTGGGCTGTAAAACTAAAGGGTTTCCGCTTCTTTGAAGAATTTTTCTTCTACCAGCCATCGGCTTCCTCCGTCTTTGATTCGGTCCGACCGCTTTCTTTTGTCATTCCCATTTTTTCGCGCCTCTCGCGAATCTCTTTTTCGATTTCCTCAAACGTCCGGGTGTAATAGGAAAAAGAAAGGTTTCTTAATTCCTCGATTGTTCTGGAATCGACCTCAACTTTTTCCGGCAGAGGCAGCTTGACCAGGCGGTGCGGTTCTCCCCGGATCTTGAAATACGCTTCCCCCACTCCCAGCTCGGTCAGCTTTTTGGTCAGAGATTCTTTGACGCTCGGATTCAACTCCTGGGAGAGGACAAAAGCGTCGCTGTGATTCACCCTGAAAACCAGGATCGCCTTGGTGTTCCCCAGAATCGCCTCAAGGAGTTTTCTTTCTATCTGAAACAAATTCTGGTGACTCATCCGCAGGAAAAGTTTATATTTACGCGACTCCGACAAAATCGTCTCCATCGAAGAAACCTCCTGGGTGGCCAGGGACTGGAACTCGTCGGCGAAAATGTAGAAAGGTTTTCTTTGCTGGTAGGGAATGTTGGACCGCGACAAAGCCGCAAGCTGGAGTTTGCACAAAAAGAGGCTGGCCAGAAGAAAGCTGTTGCTTTTCATTTTGCCTTTCGACAAATTCACGACTATCCATTTCCGCTTGTCTATAGCGTCCCGGAAGTTAAAGCTGCTCTTTGACTGGCCCATCAAATAACGAATGGAGGTATCGCCCAAGAATTCTCCGATTTTATTGAGCGAGGGATCCCGGTAAATAGTTTTCTGCGGCTCGGTCAGCTTGTTATAGCGGTAAATCCAGTTTTTCGCCTCCTCGTTCTGGATATTGGCGGCCAGCGAATTCCTGAAACGATTATTGAGTAAAAGATGTGGTGCCTCGGCCAAAGTAAGATTGTTTTCGGCAAGGATCACCAGAGCGTTTCTCATCAGCTCGTTGGTTCGCGGACCCCAGAATTCGGCCCAGCGGCTGCGGAAAACTTCGACTAACTCCAAGACCGTCGAATAGACGGATTCATTTTTCTGGACTTCCAAAGGGTTGAAGGAAACCGTCCTTTCCGGATTGAAGGGCTCGATGAGAATCAGTTTCCGGGCCATGATTTTTCTCTCGCTTTCGCTCTTGTCCTTGAAAATATAGGCCATGAATTTGATCACCTGCTCGGTCAGATCGCCGTGGACGTCAAAAAGGGCAAAACCTTCATTTGATAATATATGCTGTCTAATCATTCTTTCGAGCATAGTTGTTTTTCCGGTACCGGTCGCCCCAATAATGTAAATATGGCTTTCCTTTTCCGAAGGAGAAATGTGAATTTCCTCGGTTTTGTCCCGATCAAAAAGGCTCTGGCTCTGGCCGATATAAATTGAATTTGAAGACGGCTTTTTCTGTCTGGGAAAAAGAAGGTCTGTTAGAAATTCAAATAACTTAATTAGCAGTTTTTCCAGAAATCTCATTTTTTCTCCTCCGGGGAATTACCGCTTTCCTTTCTAAGAAAACTACTGAAATCCTTGAATTCCGGCATGTTTTTTAGCAAGGAGGAGGCAGATTCGGAAAAACTGAATACTCTGAAATTTTTGTTCAAAGACCGCAGGGTCATGCTAACTGGTAGAATCATTACGTCCCCGGTGAAAAAAACGTAAAAAACGTCCGAATCCTTTCTGAGCGAACTATGGATGCCCTCAACCAGCATCGGATCGTCTATTTTGGTTTCTCCGCTTGAGCTTGGAGGGCAATGAATGAGCCTTATGTTTTGCGAAATCAAAGCGCGCTGGACGGATAAATCAAGTTCCAGCGTTTTGAAATCTCCACAGGCGAAACCCTCAGCGATGCCGCCGTACTGCTTTGTCAAATCCAGAAGCTTGTAAAACGCCTTGTTAACCTCGTACCCAAACCGCCTGGCCGAATATACTAAATTCGGCAAATCGATGAAAATAGCCACTTTTCTTGCCCTCTTTTCTACTTTTTCCATCTGCCGCCTCCTCGTTTTTTGCTTTAGGAATTTTTGTATTTCCCATATAAGGGGCAAGAAATGTTTCTGAAATATCCTTGAAATGTTGCAAAATGCCGTTTTTGACTAAGAATTATTTAAATAAGTGCTTGAAATGCAGTGGGTTAAGTAGAAATTAGGGGTGAGGAAGGTTTAAAGAGAAGTATTTTTTGGAGTGTCTTTTTTGGGAATATCTTCGGTATCCTTTGAGAATATTTCTTGAGATTTCTTGGCGAACTTATGAGGATCGTCAGTTAAAATTTCTTTTATTGGATGCTCTTTTCCTGCTATTCTTCTTGTCTCTTTAAGAAGGGCGGCCGTTAAGTATTTTTTAAAACCTTCCGAATCGCCTGCCTTTAGACAATTAGTATCTATTGTCCTATTTATAATCAAATCAGTGAATACCTCATATACTTTAGAAATTACTTCGGTTTTTTCTGTATTTACTGTACCTTCTTTGTAAATCTCGGTCAGCGCATTTATTAAATCCGCTTCGCGATCATAATCACTTTCTTCCCAGCCTAAATGATAAAGCGTATTGCCAATGGCTTTTTTAACAATAGATTCACCTTTTAGCAGAAGCGCATAGTTTTTATTTTCTATTAAAGCTTTTATCCTTTCGCACGTTTCTTCTTCCTGAGAAAGAGCTTTTTGCTCTTTACACCATTTTTCCAGAATCATTGCAAAATGCTTAATCTTCTGAAATTTCTCACCCATTTCATCTATCACTTCGGCTATATCTCCGTCGTTCCAATATGATTTCTTACTTTTGTCTTTCAACTGTAGTTGAATAACGGTGGTAATGGCATCACTATAAATCGCCTCTTTTTCTACAAAGAATCTCCTCGCTTGTTTAATTTCATCAAAGTTTAAATTCTTAAACCCTTCCTTCTCCCAGCATCCAGCCAAAAGAAGATGAGCATCTAAATATTCTGGATATGCTTCACAGGCCTTAATCAAATTCGTTTTCTTATTCAAACCTTCTTCGCATTTCACCGCTTCATCAAATAATTTTTGAGCCTCGGAAATATTTGAGGAAAAACGGACGCCCTCCAATTTCCAGTGTCCTTTCTTGAGTATGTCTCCTTTTTCTGTCGAGGCGATTTCTATTGTCCATAATCCTGTCTTTGTTCCCAAGTTACGCAAGTGAGACATGCATTGACTGAATGCATTCATATGATTCAAATCATTCTTCCTCCAGTTACTAAACATAATAAATCCATATAGCCAATGGATACGAGAACGGGATTCTAGCCAAAATTTCAATAATGGAATCATTTGTTTTCTTTTTTTAAAAGCATTATTAATTTTTTCATTTACCTTATCAGAAAACACCCCTATATTGAATCCTTGCTTTATAAAATCAATTTTTGGCTTTCCCATCTTACTTAGTTCTAATTGCTGAAGCTTTTGTGGTTTTATAGAAATTTCTTCATTTAAAAGCTCTACGCTATTTTCCTTTTGAGGTATTTGGGATTCTTTTGTTTTCAAAAGTAGTTTCTTTAATAGTTCTTCTTTTAGTTTGTTTCCTTCTTTTGTATCCGATTCCCATAATCCCAGCTTGGGTTCATCAATCGGCCCAAATTCAACAGGAACAAGAGTTCGCAATTCCACTCCATATGTAGTGTTAAAATAAGGGGCTATTATTTTGTTTCTGATTTCTTCTAAAATTTCAAATATGGTTGAATATTTTGGGCAAAAAATAATTCCTTGAGAGACACTGAGACTGGATGGAGGTTCACGGATCAAAGAGGATGAGCCTGTTTTCCCTATTTCAAAGATATAATTGCTAAAGGAAGATTGGATAAATAAATCGATGCTACCTCGAATAAATAAAAGTTCATCTGAAAATTTTGCTTCTATCGCTTTCTTTTTATCTATAACGTGATATAGGGCATCCCATTTTAGCCAGAATCTGGGAGAGATAAAACCATGAAAAACACCTCTTCCCTCAATAGTACCTTTCTTTAAAAATTTTCTTCTTTCGTAAGAACATCTTCCCAAAAAACCAAATATCCTAATGGTCAAATCCCAACGGCCATAAAATTCTGTCCAGTAAAAAATTTCTTCTATTTCACTATTATCTAATTTTTGGCGTCTAATAAAAAGCAGATTATCGGTTCCAGTCTCGGTATAATAAATTCCTTTAAGTTTTTTTATCTTTTCTAAGATCTCTTTATCTACATATAATTCCTCCCAATATCCATCAATCTTTGTATATCGTAATCCTTTATATCCCCGAGTAAATAAATTTTTTATGAGAAATTTAAATGTAGCGACAATCGTCTTTTTAATATCTGGATAAATTATTTTTATATTTATACGAGAATTAGTTTCCATTTATGATAAAGTCCTAAAAAATTAATTAAAATAAAAGAGGGAGAAAAATTCTCCCTCTTTTGACAAAATTACCTCAACCTTTTTACTTTTCATCGGGTTCTTAACGTTCTTTTTTTAAAGTGCACCTTAACATTTCTACCCCGGCATGTAAGGAAATAAATTTCTTCCATAAGCAGTCTACGTCGCTTGGCGTTATCTCAAACTTAAATCCTTCCATCCCTTCCTTAATGCCTTTAGTCACGAAATCACGAATCTGTAAAAGTTGCCGTGCGCGGCAGTCTTTCCTTTTCAGATACTCATCTACTTTTACGCAACCTTCCGCGAAAAGCAGGTGGCCTTCATAAGACATACCCTTAAGAAAATCTTGGTAATACGGTAATTCTTGAAGATCCTTGTAGACCCTCATAAACACTTTTATTATCAAGCGTAACAACGGTCTGTCTAATGCCTTTAATTTCTTATCCAAATCTTTCACTAAGTATTTTTTTTGCCTCATCTTCTCCTCCTTTTATAAGGTTCAATCTACCCTCTAAGACCATCCTAAAGAGCAAATTTCACCTCACAAAAAGAGGAAAAATTCAGTTTTAAAAGAGCAGTGAATTACCTGGCTAAATACTAACACCTTCTAAATCATTTGTCAAGACGAGGGAAAATCGGGAATTTTCCCTGTTTTTTCAGAAGACAAACTCCCAGGCCCGCGCTGTCAAAGGCGTGGCCCCAGTAGATTTCCTTGTATCTTCGGTCCTGATTGAGACGAATTCTAAGCTCCGGATAGATGGAGCAGATTACCTTGGCCATGTCTTTCTTAGTGGCGTTGCCATTGCCGCAAACTATCTTTCTTGCGGTCCGCGGCGAAAACTCATAAATCTTTATCTTTCTTTTTCTGGCGAGGCATCTTATTTCCTCAATCACTACATCCAGGAATCTCGACTGCTTGCTCCAGAAGAAAAATGGCTTTTCGATAACCAGAACCTTCGGAGCGTAATCATTAATCAACGAAGAAAAAATTCTTTTGACCTCTTCCAATCTTTTCCTGGGAGAACCTTTGGTAGAGAGGATTTTTACCAGGGAAACGATGATCTCCGCTCCTTCAAAGACTGTCACTCCCCAGTATCTCGTTCCTGGGTCAACGGCGATAATTCTTTTTATCATGATTTTGAATTAGATAATTAAACAGCGCTCCTTTCGACTTTTTGATTTTCTTTTCCGGAAATTGCTTTACCCGGCCGTAGATTTCCCTTAAAAGCTTTTCCGGATATTTCCGGCAGACCGAAATATAAAATCCCAGGTTCGCTTCGTCATTCAACCCCTCAGCCAAATCCCTGGCCAAAAGTTCCTCTTTCGTTAAAGAAAGAGGATTGATTTCGTTTTGGTTATCGTTATCGATATTATTACGATCGATATTAAATATATCTTTATCGTTATTATCGTTATCGTTGCGTATATCGGTCATGCTTTTTGTTTTTTAATTTTTCGACCTTTTTATCCTCCGGATTAAGCAGCTTGGCTCTTTCCTTGATCCTTTCCCGCCATTCCCCGCGGTAATCAAAGAAAACGTCCTCGACCAGCCGCTGGGCGGCAACGGCCAATCCGATGGCGTTATAGACGCTGGGTATTCTCTTGCCTCTCTCCCAGCGGGAAATCTGGGAGACCGGCAGCTCCATCAGAAAAGCCACGTCTTTCTGGCTGAGGCTTATCGCCATTCGACAATAGCGAAGCCTGTTTTTAATAATCGGCTCCCTTTCCAGGGAATCCTCACTTTTTTTATCCATACTTTTAACCCTAACAAAGGGAAGGCACGCCAAAAAAGACAGTCATAATTAACCATTTGGCTTATTGCCTGAATGGTTAATTATTCCCGTCTTGGAGAGATCGTTCTTTAACCCTTTAATGAAAATAGAACCTTAAAAACAGAAAGGAGATGAGGAATGAGAAATATCACGCCGGAAGAAACAAAGAAATACAGGCACATAATAAGCGGGCAGTTCAGTAATTTCGTGTTGCTTGCAACGGAATTGGAAGGCATAGAGACAGCGGTCATTGCCGCCATGAACGGCACGAAAGGGAATTATGTCACTGAGCCTTTAGCAGTGCTGGTTAACAAGGAAATCCTCGAAAAGCTTAAAAGCCCGGGCAATATTCTGGTCGCCGGGAAAAGCTTAATCCTGGAATGAAAGGAGCTGATATGTGGAACAAACCAAGCAGTGAAGATCTGGCAAAGATTCCAGCATTTTATTCAAGCGAGGAAACGCCGTTAAAGGAAAAGATGATTCACCTGCACTTCTTTATTGGCGGATGCGATTGGTATGCCGCTGAATATTCGTCAGAAGAGCGGTGTTTCTTTGGCTTCGCGATACTCAACGGTGATTTGCAAAATGCCGAGTGGGGCTATTTCAGCTTGCGGGAACTCAGCGAGTTAAAGATTGATTTTCTTGAGATTGACAGGGATTTGTATTTCAAACCATGCCGGGCAGTCGAAATTGAGAAAATCAGAGAAGCGCAGGAATGGAAGCTAGAAACAACGCAAATAAGAAAGGAGGAATAAATGCTTCGCGTTTGGGTTGTTGCCATTACTATTGCTCTCTTCCCCTTGATTGCCCAGGCTGAAGAGCAAACGGTAGAGCAGCATGCCGAGCTTCAAACAGGAAAAGAGAAACAAGTTCTTATTGCAATTAGTACAGGGAAACAATCAGGAGAGGTAAGAATATCAATTTTGAATGTTAAAAAAGAAAATAATGATGAACGGCAGAAAGACGAATTTGTCTTGTTTGACTGCGGAGAGCCTGTTTCTGATAAAAAACATTCAAAAAGGAGGGGAAAATGATAGAAGTTGCCAGAGTGTACAAGATTGATAACATCTCGTCAGTAAAGGCATTTGCCGATGTGGTTATCGGGCAGGTGCTGGTAAAAGGAGTCAGGGTTGTCCAAGGCAAAAACGGTTTGTTTGCCGGCATGCCCAAATCCAAAGGAAAAGACGGCAAGTGGTACGACACAGTAAAGATTCTTGATGATAAGCTACAACAGGAATTACAGGATACACTTTTAGAGGCGTATAACGTTTGAGAGAAAGATAAAAACAGAAAGGAGAAAACGATGCGTATCTTAGCCAATTACGGATGCAAAACTAACGGTGAAAGTTATTCGGTAACCTTTGAGACCATGGGCGACGTCGGCAAGGAAAAGGCGGAGTCAACCATTGATGAACTCTTCGGCTTGGCCAAAGAGGCGGTAAAGCGGCAGATCGAGGGCAATCCTCCGAAAGAAAAGGAAGATCATCAGCCAGAAAAATCCAACCTGGCGGCCACCAAAAAACAGGTGAATCTCATTATCAAGCTGGCCAAAGAGAAAGGAAAATTTATTGAAAATCCCGGCGCCTTAACCATAGCTGAAGCCAGTAAGACCATTGAGGAGCTGATGGCTGCTTAGCTGAGGAGGAAGAAAATGTATAGCCCAAATATTGACCCGGAGCAGATAAAAAAGCTATACCTGCTTAAGATGAGTTACGCCGCCTTGAGGATAAAGAAACCGATGACGGAGATGATTAAGGAAGCCCTTGATGATTACCTTCCCAAAGCGGAAAAACAAATCATTTCCTCTGGCGGCGTTATTCTCAAACCCGATGAACTGGAGGCGAAGAAATAAAAAATAAAGGGAGTCAGTGAATAAATTCATTGACTCCCTCTTTTCATATCATTTTGCTCTTATATTGCTATTGATCTTAATTCTAAACTCAAATGGAATTATTTTACTAAAATCATGTCTGGTTGTGTTCGCTCCATACCGATCGAGAGAGCACATTTTGACATAATTATGATTATCTACAGGCAGACACCCCTGCACAAGTAGTCTTTCTTTGGTTCCTATAACTTTTTCTACGACATTACTTATTATCTGTTTTTTTAATTCAAAGTTCAAATTACATAAAACTTCGGAGGCTTTTTTACAGAATTCTTTTACGTCTTCATCCGTAGGAAGCTTAATATTTTCGGCTGGCTGGCCTATTCCCTTTATATGTGAAATCTGATTTTCAATAGAAGAAATTTTATTTCTCAAGTCGTTTGTATACTCTTTTAACTTTTCCATGGTAATCAATTCGGCTCCGTAAGCCCTTAAATACCTATCCTCTTCTTTTTTTAGTTTTCCGATTTCTTTTTGCAAATCAATGACTGAAAAATCAGACTTCTCCGCTTTCACATGTTGTTTGTTTAACCATTGCTTAACCTGATTCATCAAAAGTTCCGGCGAAGTCATAAACTCTTTTATCTTCTCCCATACCAATTTGTCGGCTATCCTGGCGTTTATCCCTCTTTCATTACATTCGGATGGCAAGGGAAAACTGAGAACCCTATCAGTACAACGATAATACAAATGCTTTCCATGTTGCGGTCCTTCACCCGCTCTTCTTGAGCCGCAAACGCAATAAATTCTTCCCGCAAGAAGATATTCGTTCTTCTTGTTCCTGCGGCTGAAATCAAAATTTGATTTCAGCTGTTTTGCGGCACGCAGAAACAGCACTTCTTCCAAAATCGCCGGTGCCGGTATCTTTATCCATTCGTCTTCGGGTCTCATCCGCCTACTTGTTTTCTTAATCTTCCTATAGATGTCCTTTTTGAGCGGATTTTCAGGCACCACCGAATAAGAACTGCCGTAGCGAGCCTCTCCTATGTACGTTTTGTTCCTTAACAATGAAGTTAAAGTGCTCGTATTCCAAACGCCTCTTTTGCTTTTCCTGGGCAATATGCCAAACTCGTGAAGTCTTTTTACCACGGATCTCAGAGTCAAGCCTTCGTCTGCCACCCAAGAAAATATCGTTTTGACGACTTCCGCCTCCTGCTTATTTATTTCATAATAGCCGTGCTTGCCTTCCTGCTTTGGAATATATTTATAACCATAGGGAGCTTCGCTCACAACCAAGTGCCCTTCTTTCGCCTTGCGAATCTTCCCAAGTCTAAACCGCTCCGTAATTTTCACCCTTTCGTATTCGGCAAACAACCCTTTGACTCCGTACAAGATTTTTTCCTCGCCCGTTTTTGGGGAGGGCGTCGTGATAAAAATTGTTTCTAAGCCCAAATCCCTCAATTCGTCCATTACCAATTCCTGATAAGAATACCGGCGTGCCAGCCTGTCAGGATCATAAATCAATACCGCCTTCCAGATTTTCTTTTTTGCGTCTTCCCGGAGCTGGTCCAAAGCAGGCCTCGCCAACATATCTCCGCTCCAGCCATCGTCAATATATTTTTGCACTATTCTGTAATTGTTCTTTTCTGCAAATTCCTGAATAACGCCTAACTGGTTTTTTATGGTTTCCTCCTCTTCCTGCTTTGCCGTAGATACTCTGGCGTATATAGCTATCAATAATGGGATAACCCCTTTGTTGTTTATCGTGTTTTCCATTGAGTTTGATTGAGCATAACGCTCTATCGATAAAGTATCAACGGCGCCCTAAAAAGGCGGCATTAATAGGGGAAACCGGTCTTATTTAGGAGTATCTCAAAAGCGCGCTGAATTCTTTGTTCGGCATCTTCGGGGAGAACCTGTTCCCAGACAACTTCTAAGTCATTTTTATTAGAGATTCCCCTCCCAATTTCTTTGCAAGTCTTTTTATATTCCTTAACGGTTTTCTCTGCTATTCCCATACTCTAACCATAAAATTAAAAAAGCTCTTGAAAAAGAAGGCGTAAATCAACCAAAAAGGTGCTTGCCTTAATGGTTGAATTTATCTGTCTTTCACAAAAAATTTAAACAGATAAATTAACTAATATGGACAAGAATAGAATTACTGTCTTTGCCGAAACAAATTTCCGCAATGAAAGGAAAAAGTTCGGCATCAGGAAAAAAGACCGGCGCTATCATATGTACGTGGTGGGAAAAACCGGTGTGGGAAAATCCACGCTACTTTTGAATATGGTTAACCAGGACATCAAGAATGGCGAAGGCATGGCGCTTTTGGATCCGCACGGAGATTTGGTTGAGAAAGCCTTAAAAGTTATTCCGGAATCCCGAATTAAGGATTTAATTTATTTCAATCCCCAGCATAAAGAGCAATCTCTCTATTTCAATCCCTTAGAAGTTTTGAATCATTCCGAATCTCATCTGGTTGTTTCTTCTTTGGTCAGCGTATTCAAAAAAATCTGGGCTGATTCCTGGGGGCCGCGATTGGAATATATCCTAAGGAATGCCCTCTCCACTTTGGTTGAATTCTCCGGCGCGACTTTACTTGATTTGCAGAGAATCCTACGAGACAGAGATTTCCGGCTGAAGGTTATAGACAGACTGAAAAACGAACAGTTGAAGAATTTCTGGCTCAATGAATTTGAGAAATACTCTCCTTCCTTTCAGCAGGAAGCCGTCTCGCCCATTCAAAATAAAATCGGCCAGTTCCTGAATAATCCTATTTTGAAAGGAATTGTCAGCCGATCAAAAAGCAGTTTTAACCTGAGGGAAATAATGGACTCCGGAAAGATTCTTCTGGTAAATTTATCCAAAGGAAAAATCGGGGAGGATTCGGCTTCTCTTTTGGGCGCGATGCTTATCGCCAAAATGGGTTTGAGCGCCTTGAGCCGACAGGATATACCGGAAGAAAAAAGAAAAGATTTTTATCTTTACGTGGATGAATTCCAGAGCTTCGCCACTTCTTCATTTGCCGACATTCTTTCGGAGGCCAGGAAATATCATTTGAATCTTATTCTGGCTAACCAATATCTTGATCAAATTGATGAGAAAGTAAGGGGTTCTATTTTTGGTAACGTGGGGACGATTATCTCTTTCAAGGTGGGCCTTGAAGACGCCAAATTTCTGGCCGAAGAATTTTATCCAAAATTCAGCCAGGAAGATTTAATCAACCTTCCCTGCTATTCAATCTATCTCAAGCTGATGATTGAAGGCAAAACCTCAAAGCCTTTCAGTGCGGACAGCCTGCCGCCGGAAAACTGATTCTTGATTTGCGCTATGATGAGTATGTTATAATAAATTTAACCCACCTATGTTTTTTAATTTCTTCAAAAAACTTCAATTAAAAACCCCAGAGAGAGAGAGAGAGAGAGAGAGAGAGAGAGAGAGAGAGAGAGCCAAAGCGGAGCCAGTAAACAGGTCCGCCGCTTAGCGGTCATCAATCTCCTCCTGATTTTCACCGTCGCCTTTTTAATCAAGGTGGTTTTTGATTTGAACAGCAGTTTGGCCAACCCGCCCCATCAGAGCGGGATTTTTGTTTCCCCTTCCCAAGCTCAATCAAATGATCGTTAGTCCCAATAAACATCAAATGAAAATTGAAAAAAGAAAAACTAATCAAGGCGGTTATACTCTGATTGAATTGCTGGTCTATACAGTCATCTTCTCCATCTCCGTCGGGGTATTCTCCGGAGTTCTTCTCACCTTCACCCGGGTCAGCACCCAGACCTCGGCTGACGCCGAGCTCACCCAGCAGCTGGCCTTTGTCCAGTCAACCATTCAAAGGTTGGTGAGAGAAAGCGCCAACATCCAGAATCCGGCCGGAGTGGCTTCTTCCAGCCTGGTCCTGAGAATGGCTTCGTCTTCTTTAGACCCCACCATCATTTCCTCCGATGTAAACGGCATCTATCTCCAACAAGGAACGGGAGAGGTCATTCCCATGACCAACAGCCAGGTCAAAGTTGCCCAGTTTGAGGCCGTCAAATACGAAAACCCCCAGGCCCACGCCATTGTCCAGATTAATATGTCTTTGACCTACAACAGCCAGAACCCCTACCAGCAGATAACGAGAGCCCTCAAGATCGCCATCGGCCGAGTGTCAGCCGCCACCTTTGACGATAGTTTGGTGCCCAACGTTGATAACTCTTACTCTCTGGGCATCGCCTCGGTCAACCGGTGGAGAGACATCAACATTTCCAATCTCCTCAACGTGGGCCAGCTGACTATCGACCCCGTGGCCGGAGCCCAGAACGGGTCTATCTACTACAATACCGTGAGCAACGCTTTCCGGGGTTACGCGAGCGGTGCCTGGTCAGCTCTCGGTGGCGTGGGCTGGGCCGCTTCTTCCACTAATATCTACAGTACCAACTCGGGAAATGTGGGGATCGGGGTCAATCCTCCTCTCTACAAACTGGATGTCGCCGGCTCTTTCCGGGCTACCGGCACTTCCACTTTCTCCGGCAACGTGGGGATCGGGACGGCGAGCCCCGCTTATAAACTGGATGTCAACGGCAGTGTTGGTCTCGGCAGTGCCCTTTATATAATCGCTTCCACAGCCCAGGGCGGCATTGATTCCTATAACAAGCTGATGCTCCACGCCGACGGGTCCGACCAAGGCACTACTTTCACGGACAGTTCTTCCGGCGCGAAAACCGTCACCAACGCCGAGACCTATGATTCCTATACCAAACTGATGCTTCACGCCAAC
>JBAZUE010000004.1:0-80334 GCA_041661605.1 Candidatus Omnitrophota bacterium
ACCTCCGCCGCGCCAGCCCGCCTCCTCCCCCCTCCCACCGCACTCCACTCCTCTCCCCTTCCAAACCCCTGCACCCCTCCTCAAACCTGTCCTTCGACTTCTTCCAAACCCCTGCACCCCTCCTCACACCTGCCCTTCAACTTTCGCCCACAGCGATACCGCCCTCTCCAGAAACACCGGATTGACTGTCCCCTCCAGCGCGTCCAGACTCGCGCCGATCACGTCGTCCGGCACGCCCACATTCCGCGAACCGTGCAGGTGCGAGTGCAGCTGTCGATCCTGCCCCGCCGCCACGCATGCCGCCACGATGCAGAGTTCGCGCCGTCCCAAATCCAGCGCTGGGCGACTCAACACTTTCCCGTATCCCTCAACGATCATCCAGGTGTCCAGTTCCGGATGCAACGCAACGATGTTCTGCCGCAGCTTCGAGTAGAATCGCCCGTACACCCGCTCGCAGGTGGCTTCGCCCGCGGAGAGAAAGTCGGGGAGATTCATTTCACTCGTTCCCCCTCCCGTCCCCCGTCCCTTCGCCTCTACCCCCTCCCCGTTCCGCGCCGTGCTCCTTCGCCATTCCCTCGCCGCATTCAGCGCCCGAGGAAACCCGCAGAACAAGTACGATTGCAGTATCAGCTCTTCCACCCACACCTCAGGCGTCGCAGCGCCCGCCGTTTCCCGCAGCCCGTCCCGAACATCCAACTCCGACCCGCCCGCGATGCGCGCCGCCAGACGCACGAGCGCCCGGGTGGCCAGGTCGAACGACAAGCTAGTGGAGAGCGCCGCACGGTCTGTCATCGAAACAATCCCGTCGGTATCGGGTAAACGCAGCAGTCGCCCATGCGCGCGAAATCGGAGGAAGAGGACCCCTGCACCCTGTCTCTCGCGCCCCCTCCTCCTTAAGATACATCATTCACCAGCAGAGCTGACTGACCCCATGAAACTGATCCGACTGACCACGCTGTCCCTGCTTGCCGCTCTCTCCCTCGCCGCGTGCGGGGGCGACAAGGTGCAGCCCGACGGCGAGGGCGCCGATTCGTCGCTCACCCCGGAGCAGCGCGAGGCCAAGAGCGTCGCGGAATACCAGAAGCGCCAGGCGAGTTTCGCCGACTCGGTGCTGGGCAACGCCAAGAGCGTCGCCGAGGTCGCCAAGGGCTACGGCAAGGGCGTCGAGGTCGGCAGCGTTCAGATGCGCGACTCGCTGATGAAGTACGTCGAAGCCGTGCCGCAGTGCTTCAAGAACGCCCGCGACGTGGACCCGTACCTCGCCGGCACCGTGACGTTCTACATCCACATGAGCGTCGTCGGCTCCGACGTCGTGCGCGTGCAGACGAGCGAGTGGACGTCGCAGGCCGGCACCATGGCCGACAAGTGCCTCACCGAGGCGGCGACGAAGTGGAAGTTCCCGATGGGAATGGCCAAGCAGGGGCAGTATGTGCTGCAAGTACAGTTCAAGTAAGAGTGCGACAGAGTAAGACAGAGTACGACGGAGTACGACAGGGGCGCCCGCGACGAGATCGGGGCGCCCCTTTCAATTCTGCCGTGTTCCGCAACGAGACCGCAGTCACTGTCGTACGCTGTCGTACTCCGTCGCACTCTGTCTCATTCAGCCGAAACCCTCAGTTCACCAACCTTCTCTCCCCGCGTGTTCTTCACCGGCCTCTGCACATACTCCGCGAGCCGAGTTGGCAGTTCGGTGAAAACGTCCAACATCTGCAGCATCGCCACCACCGCCGCGTGCTGCGCGCGGACGGCGCCGTCTTCGACCTTCACGGCAAAGCCGATGCGCCGCTCGGGGATCATCACCGTGTGCACGCCCTCGGCGCCGACCTTCGAGATCACGCGCCCCATCGTCTCGTGCAGCATCACCGTGTCGAACCGGTCGGTGCCGCCCACGAGGGTGGGATTGGCGCGAATGGCTGACGCGATGCGGGCCGGCACTTCATCGCCCGCTTCGATGGCAGCGCCGAGCCGCGCGTAGGCGAGCGCCATGCGATCGAGCGGCAGCGCCATCACCGCCGCACTGCAGCCGTCCACCGCCACCGCCATGTCGTCGAATGGCACGCCGCTCCAACACGAGACTTCGCCGAGGCAGGCGCGCTGCACCTGATGCTCGATGCGCTGATAGCCGCGCGTCGGCCACCCCATCGTGTGGGCGCGCGCCAGCATCGCCGAGTGCTTGCCCGAGCAGTTGTTGTGCAGTCGACTGAGCGGCTGACCGCTTTCGCGCCACATCCGCGCGCCGCGCCCCGAGAGCGGCTCGTGCGGGCCGCAGGCCAGGTCGCCCTCCTCGAGGCCGAGCGACGCGAGCATGCGCGTGGCGATCTCGACATGCTCCGGCTCGCCGCCGTGCGACGCGCAGGCGAGTGCGAGTTCCTCGGGGCCCCACTGCAGGCTGTCGAATCCGCCCGACGTGAGCAGCGGCATCACCTGGAAGGGCTTGGCGCACGAACGCCACATCGTCACCAGGTGCGGATCGCGCGCGCCGGCGATGAGCTGGTCGCCCTCGACGACGGCGGCGTGCACGCGGTGCCGCGACTCCACGGTGTCGCCGCGCGTGACTTCGACGTCGAGGTGCAGTTGGCGCATGGCGGCAATCTAATCGGGCACGTCCGTGCGGAAGGAGGCCGATGGCTTTGCATGCGCGGCGCAGCTCGCGGGATCTTCCCCGCTCAATTCTCGGGCCCCGCGGGCGCCTGGCGCCCGCGGGGCCCTCCAGTATTCGCGGGGAAGATCCCGCGAGTTGCGCCGCCTGCGGCTACGCTCATTGCGGCGAATCGTCCTCGCGCGTCCGGGCCGCCCGATTCAGCTGGGCGCGCAGCGCCCTGACCACCGCGAATGGGGTGGCCGCAGCGACCACGGAGCCGGACGAGGCGCAACGCGGGGGACCGCCCTTGCGAATACTTGAGGGCGCGAGGGCGTCAAGCGCCCTCGCGCCCGAAAATTGAGCAAGGACGGTCCCCCGCGCTGCGCCTCGCGCTACGACGCGCGGGCGCGCGGCGACAGCGTTGCGACGACGATGCCGGTGAGAATGACCGCGCCGCCCACGAGCGTGCGCATAGACGGCACCTCGGCGATCGCCGGCACCAGGAAGGCGATGATCCCCGCCCCTACCGGCTCGCCGAGCATCACCAGGCTCACCGTCGGCGCACTCACATGCTTGAGCGCCCAGTTGAAGCCCGTGTGCCCCAGCAGCATCGGCCCCAGCGCGATGGCGGCGAAGATCGTCAGCTCGCGCGGCGGCTGCGGCGCCAGCTGCACGCCGGTGGCGGCCGAAAAGCCAAGCAGCACCACAAAGCACGTGCCGTACACGAGTGTCACGTACGGCCAGACGTCGAGCTTGGCGCGCAATCGCCGCGCCGATAGGTAGTAGAAGGCCACGGTGAGCGCCCCCAGCAGTGCCAGCGCGTCACCAAGCAATTCCGTTCCCCTGCACCCCACCGTGCCCGTGCACCCCACCGTGTCCCTTCCCGAAAAATCCCCCCAGGCCACGACAGCAGCACCGATGAGCCCAATGATCGTCCCGATTATCTGCCGTCGGGTAGGGCGCTCACCGAGCCAGAGCGCCGACCCGGCGATCATTGCCACGGGGTGCAGGTTCACCAGCAGCACCGACGCCGCCACCGTAGTCATGCCGAGCGAGGCGATCCAGCTCCAGAAATGCACGGCCAAGAAGGCGCCGGCGGCGACGGCGATGCCGAGGTCCTTGCCGCTGAGTCCCTTCCACTGCCGCCATCCGCGCGTCCAGATGAGCGGCACCGCCACGATGAGGAGCGAGAAGCCCAGGCGCCACGTGGCGATGGCGAGCGGAGGGGCGTCGCTGAGGCGCGCGAGGGGGCCGCTGGTGGAGATACCGAGCAGCGCGATGGCCAGGACGAGGATTAGCACGCGGGGAATATGGCGATCGTCGTGTGTCGAGGGCAGATTTACGAAGGTTTGAGGAGGGGTGCAGGGGCTTGGAAGGAGGAGGAGTGGAGTGTGGAGGATGAGAAAGGAGGACTCCGCTCGCCTCGACCCCGCTCGCCTCAACTCCCCTCACCCATCCCTCCACTCATTAACTCCTCCTAAACCGCTGCACTCCTCCTCCATCCAGGCACTAATGGATCGCGCGCGCCTCCACTCCCTCCTGTCAAAGTCCGCCACCCTGCGCATCGCAGTTGTAGGCGATGCCATGTTGGACGTGTATCTCCGCGGCGACGTCGATCGCGTCTCTCCCGAAGCGCCCGTCCCCGTGGTGCGCGTGCGCGATCGCAAGGATGCGCTGGGCGGCGCGGCCAACGTGGCGCAGAATGTCGCCGCGCTCGGCGCGCGCGTCGAACTGGTGGCGGTGGTCGGCAGCGATGACGCCGGCTCGCGGCTGACGCAGATGCTCACCGCGCTCGGCGGCGACACGCGCGGCCTCGTGAAGACGTCGCGACCGACGACCACCAAGACGCGCGTGCTCGCGCGGTCGCAGCAGCTGCTGCGGGTGGACGAGGAAGTGGACAGCGATTGCCTCGACAGCGAAGTCGAAGCGCTCGTCGCCGCGATTGATCGCGCCGTGGCCGACGCCGATGCGCTCGTGCTCGAGGACTACAACAAGGGCGTACTGGTGGCCCCCGTGATCGCGCGCGGCATCAAGCAGGCGCGGCTCAAGGGGATCCCGATCGTCGTGGACCCTAAGTACCACAACTTCTTCGCGTACAAGGGTGCGACCGTCTTCAAGCCGAATCGCCGAGAGCTCGAAGCCGCACTCGGCGCCGCCGTGGACCTCGAGCATCCCGATGCCTTGCCGCTCGTTCTCGAACGCTTGGGCGTCAAGAACCTACTGCTGACGTTAAGCGAGAAAGGGATGGCGCTCGTGCAGAAGGGAGATGGCAGAGGGCAGATGGCAGATGGCGGTGGCGGTGGCGGAAAGGAGCGGCGCCACGCGTCGACTAACGCGACAGGAATCCACGTGGATCGCATCCCGACGACGGCGCGCGAGGTGTACGACGTGGTCGGCGCGGGGGATACAGTGACGGCCTACCTGGCGGCGATGCTCGCGGCGGGCGCCAGCGCCCTTGAGGCGGCGGTCATCGCGAACTACGCCGCCGGTGTCGAAGTGGGCAAGCTGGGCGCGGCCACTGTGAGTGCGGCCGAGGTGCTCGACGCGTTCGACGGGCATACCGCCTAGGTTTGGTGCGCGCGCGCAGGACCGGGGGTGTGCGCCTGCTCAATTCTCGGGCCTGAACGGGGGCGCTTCGCGCCCCGTCTATGGAGCCCTCCAGTATTCGCTGGCGCACACCCCCGGCCCTGCGCGCCCACCATCGGAGCGGCGGCGAGAGGCGCGACCGCACGTCACGACCGCACGGCGCGCGGCAGCGTCCCCCGCGCGCAGTTCCGCCTCCAAAGCCGCCGCGCGCAGCGCCGGCGGGGTCTGTTCGCGAATACTTGAGGGCATAAAGGCGCGCGCAGCGCGCCACTCAGGCCCGAAAATTGAGCGACACAGACTCCGCCGGCCCTGCGCGCCCACGCCAATCCAGTCAGGCCCGAAAATTGAGCGAGACAGACTCCGCCGGCGCTGCGCGCTCAAGCTGAAGTGGAAGCGGACGCGGTCGGAAACGCAAACGACCCGACGATTGCGCGTCGGGCCGTTCGTGTGCGCCGGAGCTGGGGGCCTAAGGGCTGCCACCTATGTCTTACAAGAATGTGAGACTCCAGTTCAGGACTGTCAATAGCCTACCAAGGCCGGTAGTTTTCGGCGTCACGCGGGCCCTTAGCTCAGCGGTTAGAGCAGCGGACTCATAATCCGACGCGCGATGGTTCGAATCCATCAGGGCCCATGCACTCTTGAGTTCGGCGCTCGACGGGCGGCATCGTCGCCGCCCGGTTCGACCGGTGATCTGCTGGTGCGTGGTTTGGGTGACATCCGCGCGACTCTGGTGACGCGTCCGGCCCGCGCCGCGCGCACTGTCGGGCCATGCCGCCGAGTTGCGCACTCCCTTCCGCCGAGCATACCCTATGCACATGGCACAGCGCGCCGCGCGTTCGCTCCGTACGCGGGCCTGGACCCGCGCCGATCTCGCGCGGCTCCCGGACGACGGAAACCGTTACGAGGTGCTCGACGGAGCGCTGCTCGTGACGCCGCAGGCGGCATTCGAGCATCAGGCCGTCGCCGCGAGACTGACGGTGGCACTCGCTTCGTACTGTGAAGCCCTCGAGCTTGGCGTCGTCGTAGCGCCGGGTGCGATACCCCACGGCAAGAGCGAACTGCAGCCGGACGTTCAGGTGGTTCCCGGGAGACCACCCCGCAGTGCGAAGTGGACGTCACTCCCGCGTCCCATCCTGGTCGTCGAGGTGCTTTCCGATTCCACCAGTCGGCGCGACCTGGGCATCAAGCGCGACGCCTATCTGCGCTGGGAAATCCCGGAGTACTGGGCGGTGGATCTCGACGCGCGATGCGTGCACGTCTTCCGCGCGGGGTCCGCGGAAGGCGAAGTGGTCGAGGGCACGCTCGTCTGGCGTCCGGCGCCGCCGAACGCGCCGCTCGAGCTGCGCGTCGCGGACCTGTTCCGCTAGCGAAACAGCCCCCCGTCGCGCACAGCGCTCCTTCAAACTCGCCAATATCGGGAACAGGACCCCCCGTCGTGCGCTACTCGACGAGCAGGTCCGCGGGGATGCCGAGGGCGTCGCGCAAGGCGCGCACCTGCTCCATCGAGAGGCGACGCCGGCCCGAGAAGAACTCCGAGACGCGGGCCCGACCTCCCATGATAAGAGCCAACTGGCTTCGCTTCATCCCGCGCTGCTCCAGCATGAACTCCACGACGTCCCGCGGGGACCCCGCGTGCTCGTCGAGCGGATCGGTGCGGTCTTCGTAGTCCTGCACCAGCAACGAGAGAAAGGCCAGGCGGTCCCGATCGGCCGCGCGCGCACCGCAGTCCAGCAGCGACTCTATCTCAGTGACGGCCGTGCGGTACTCGCGCGCGGTGCGCAGTAGGTGCGGTCGCGTGAAGTCGAGACGGGCAGCGGCTTCCATGTGCTCCTCCTACAGCGCGTGTCGAGCGATAAGGCGCGCGTATTCGGCGTGGCTCACGATGTGCCGGATGTACACGCGTCCGAGGTCGTAGCGCAGGTCCACGACCAGGCGATAGGTATTGCCGCGAATGTTGAAGACGGCGCGCCGCGGTCCCAGAAAGTCCGCCGTGGTGAAGTCGGCCCGGACGTCCAGGTGGTTGCGGTAGTGCTTACGCCGCATGATGTGCACCCAGGCGCGGAGCGAGGCGCTTGCGTCGGGGTGTCTCCTCGCAAAGTCGGTCAACCGGGTTCGCGTGATCACGTGCACGTCCACTCCCGCGGCCGCGACGCGGGCCGATGTTTCCAATTTGGAAACATCCGCAGCTGTCGTCAAGGTGTTCGCTGACGAGCGTACGTGCGTGGTGGCCCTGAAGCGTCACCTTCTCATTGCGGGCGGTGGCGGATTCTTGCCGTGGCGCGCTCCTACTCTCCGGACGACAGGCCGGCGAACAGCGCGGAGATGTCCACGTGTAGCACCGCATCCCCCGCAGTGCGCCTCGCGGGCTGCCACACGAGCTCGTCTGAGTACACCACGTCGCTCGCGCCCGGGCGGGCCACGACAATTACGCGCCGCTCGGGGTCCACAATCCAGTACTCCAGCGCGTTCCCCGCCACGAAGAAGTCGCGCTTGCGCCGGTAATCACGGGTTCGGCTGGAGGGCGAGACGATCTCGACGACCAGCATCGGTGGGCGGTCCGCGCCGTTCCAGCTCCTGCCGAGCGCGCCCACCGGCGCGGGCAGCACCACCAGGTCGGGCTCGAGCACGTCGTGGGCCGAATAGACGACGTCGAAGGGCGCAAACGTGGCGGTACCTATGCCGTGCTGTTCGACGAAGTCGCCGACCAGGCGCAGCAGACGCCGCAGGATTTCCTGGTGTGCCCCGCTGCATCCGGGACTCACCAGCAGTTCCCCGTCGAGCAGTTCGCGACGGCACGGATCGTCGGGCAATGCGTCCCGCTCTTCGACGGTCCACCGATGGGCAGCGGCTGGCATGGCCACAGTCTACTCCTCCTCGGCCGAGTGATGCAACGGGGCATGGCCGAACGGTGTCGATATCCGAGGGTGCGTGCGTCACCGTAAGTCGGTCCGCGTGACGAGTAAGGCCCTCAAGGCGCGGCCAGCCGCTGGCAAGACGCTCTCGGACCGGGCGTGGATTCGCACGCACGAGCCCGATCTGACGGACCCCGACGCGCCTGACTTCTCCGGCCTCATGCACGCCGAGCTGAAGCGACTGCGCGGGCGGCCGGCGGGCTCGGGCCGCAAGGACGCGGTATCACTGCGTGTGGACCGGGACGTGCTCGCCGGATTCCGAGCGACGGGTCGCGGCTGGCAGACGCGCATGAACGAGGCGCTGCGCGTCTGGCTCGAGACGGAGCAGAAGCGCGCGAAGCGACAGCGAGCGCGCGAGCCGAAGCCGGCGCAGCGGACGAGGCGAAAGAAGCCCGCGTCGACCGGCTAGACTCTGCTCAGCGGCGGCTGACGCCGCGACCGCGCGCGCCGCTGATTCGCGCTGTTTCGGTGCGAGCTGCAGCGTGCCGATGACACACTCACGCGCGCTCGAGCGCAGCATGAGGGCGGACCGGCGCGCTTCGGCTCCGATTCAACGCGCACCTCGACCGCCTTCTTTCCGTGAAACAGACCCGGTACTTTGCGTTTGTCCGCAAACGCCCCGATCGCGTCGTCATTCTGGACGCGTGGATCCTGCGACCGTCCACAACGCGTTCTTCGACCGGAGTTTCGTCCCATGAAGGTCCGCTATTTCGAGGAGACGGACACCCTGCACATCGAGTTCCGCGACGTGCCGGTGGCCGAAAGTCGCGATCTCGACGAAAACACGGTGGTTGACGTGGACGAGGGGGGGAGCATCTGCGCGATTACGGTGGAGCATGCCTCCACCCGTGCGGGCGCGCCGCAGTTCAGCTTCGAGCAGGTCGCGGCGTAGGGGGCCGCGCGTCGAGCCGCGGTCGCACTTGGGGTGGCCGCCCGCGCGCGACGGCTCAGCGCTCAGCGCTCAGCGCTCAGCGCTCAGCGGCTAGACGCCTGCGAGCACCCTGCCGTGCAGGAACTCCGGTGCCAGGCTGGCCCCGTTCGGCCACTCGAGCGCACCGCCCTCGACGCGAAATGCAGCGAAACGCTGCTCGTCGAGCAGGGGCTCGAAGACCTCGCCGCGCAGCTCGGCCTGCAGGTCCAGCGTTCCCGCCGCGCCATCCCGAAAGCGCAGCCAGACACTGTACCCACCGAGGTAACGGGCTTCGATCACGGAGTAGTGCATGTCACTCCAACGGGGCGATTCGCGGAAGTCGTTTGCCCTCGCGGGCGAGACGCCAGCATCGAAGAAGTTCATCTTGGTGCAACGCCAGCCAAGACTGCACCAGCCGCATCGCCGTGGGCGGAAAGCGACCGTGTGCGACGCCGCTGATGATCTCGACGGTAATCTCGTCGTCCCCGCAGTGCGCATGCAAGTGGGGCGGCGCGTGCTTACGGTGGAACATGCGGATGACGATCCCGTAAAAGCGTGAAATCTCGGGCATGCCGACACCGTAGTGCCGACACGCGGGATGCGTGTCACCGGATCATTGCAACAGAGCGCGCCAGAATGCGATGCGGCGGGCCGATGAAGACAGCACCGCCGTCACGCGCGAGCAACGCAAACCGCCGCGCGATTTCGATGCGAACGGAAATCGTTTGGTGACGCGCTCCGGAGTCGCCGTCCCCATCATGCGTCCATGCCCGTCTTTGCACACGGTGTCCGTGCCCTAGGTCCCCGGGAACATGCGCGCCTCTGCCAGCGGGAGGGGGGCTTGATCGTTCCTTATTTGGGGTTTATCGTTCCCATTATGGGTACGCCTAAACGCGAAGTTTCACCGAACGTCGGCGCGCCATCGGGTGTGGCCGACGCCCTCTTTTCCAAGACTCGACAGCGTGTGCTGGCGATCCTCTTCGGGAATGCAGAGGGCAGTCTGCACGCGAATGCCATAATCCGACTCGCCGACGCGGGCACGGGCGGTGTGCAACGTGAACTCGAAGCGCTCGAGCACTCCGGGCTCGTGCGCGCGAAGCGCGTGGGTAACCAGAAGCACTACCAGGCCAACCGCGATGCCCCGGTATTCGGCGCCCTTCGCGAGCTGGTGCTGAAGACGTCAGGACTGGCCGACCTGCTGCGCGCTGCGCTGACGCCGATGTCGGAGCGCATCCAGGGAGCGTTCGTCTTTGGCTCCGTCGCGGCGGGAGCGGATCATTCAGCGAGCGACATCGACCTGTTCGTCGTCAGCGACGACCTGGCGTATGCGGAGCTGTTCGCTGCACTCGAGACGTGCGCGCAGCGGATGGGCCGGCCCGTCAATCCCACTCTATACACGAGCGACGAGTTCCGGCGGCGTGTTCGCACGAAGAACGCTTTCGTGGCCCGCGTACTCAGGCAACCGAAGCTGTGGATCGTCGGAAACGCGCATGACTTTGGCGCTTGAGAAGCTCTGCGGCGCTGGTGGACCGCTCCACCGTGAGGCGCCCGACGCCGCCGAGGTCGCGGGGCTCGTGCGCTCAGGAATCGTGCGCCTCGCCGATTCGAAGCGAGTGTCAAACTCGCTGGAGAGCCGATTTGACCTGGGCTACAACGCCGCGCACGCGCTGTGCCTTGCCGCGCTCAGGCGAGCAGGCTTCCGGCCGACCAACCGCTGGGTGGTCTTCCAGTCCCTCCCGCATACGCTCGGACTGGGTGCAGATGTCTGGCGCGTGCTCGACAAGTGCCATAGGCTGCGGAATCTGAGCGAGTACGAGGGCGACCTTCAGCTCGACGACGGGATCGTCCAGGCGCTGCTCGTGGCCTGCGACGCGGTCGTCGCGGCGCTCGGACCCGCGGACGACGCGTGACTGGGCGCGGGCGAGCCCTCCCCGCAGGCGCAGTCGTCTCGCCGGACGGGGGCCGGCCCCGCGCCCGACGGAGAGCCGACCTCGCGCGTGATGGGGGGTCCTGTTCGCGAATATAGGAGGGCCATAAACGGGGCGCGCAGCGCCCCGCTGGCCCGACAATTTCGCGAACAGGACCCCCCGTCGCGCGCGAGCCGCGCTAAAACCAGGCGGGCTCGGCCTTAATGGTGGTGTCATCCAAGCGGCACAGCAGCGCGATGTCCGGCCCGATGCGCGGCAGCTCGAACGCGAACCAGTACCGCGCCGCCGCGAGCTTGCCCTGCAGGAAGTCCCGCTCCTCGTCCGTGGCCGCCGCGGGGAGCTTGGCCTGGGCGACGACGGCCATGCGCAACCACAGCCACGCCACGACCACGCGGTTCGCGACGTCCATGTACACATTGGCATTGGCCAGCGCGAGATTCGGATCCTTCGCCATCGCCATGCCGAGCACCTGCGTGCACTCGGCCCACTGCCCCAGGGCCGTCCCAAGCTGGCTCGCGTAGGGGGCGAGGGGCGTTTGGGCCGCCTGAGCCAACGTGGCGCGAATGCGGGCCATCAGCGCCTTGAACGATGCCCCGCCCTGCTGCACGACCTTGCGACCGAGCAGGTCGAGGGACTGGATGCCATTGGTTCCCTCGTGAATCTGGTTGAGCCGGTTGTCGCGGTAGAGCTGCTCGATGGGGTACTCGCGGGCGTAGCCGTAGCCGCCCATCACCTGCATGGCGTTGCTGATGGCGGTCTGGCAGCCGAGCGCGGGGAATGTCTTGGCGAGCGGAGTGAGGACGTCCAATAGGAGACTCGCGGCATGCCGCTCGTCTTCTGTGGGAGCGGTCTGTTCGTCGTCCACGAGGCGGCCGCATTCGAGGATGAGGGCGAGGGCGCCGTCCACGTTGGCGAGCGCTTCGAGGAGCATGCGACGGATGTCGGCGTGCTCGATGATGGGGACCGGCGGCGCGAGCGGATCCTTGGCGGCGGGCGGCCTGCCCTGCCGGCGCGTACGCGCATAGTCCACCGCGTGGTTGTACGCCGAGTGGCCCATCCCCGTGGCGGCGCGGCCGACGGCGATGCGCGCCTCGTTCATCATCTTGAACATGTACGACAGCCCCTTGTGCGGCTCGCCGACGAGGTAGGCGACGCAAGGGTCTTTTTCGCCGAAGTTGAGGAGGGTGCTGCAGGTGCCGCGCCAGCCCATCTTATGGATCAATCCGCCTAGAGAGACTCCGTTGGAGAGAACGGCGGAGACGGCGGAAACGGCGGAGGACGGCAGTACTTTGGGGACGATGAATAGGGAGATGCCCTTGGTGCCGGGGGGGGCGCCCTCAATTCGCGCCAGCACCAGGTGGACGATGTTCTCGGTGATTTCCTGGTCGCCGCCGGAGATCCAGATCTTGGTTCCGGTGAGGTGATAGGTGCCGTCTGGCTGGGGCTTGGCGGTGGTGCGGAGGTCCGCAAGCGAGGATCCTGCGTCCGGCTCGGTGAGCGCCATGGTGCCGGCGAAGCGGCCGTCGAACATCGGCGGAAGCCAGGTGTCCTTCTGCTCCTGGCTGCCGAAGGCGGCGATGAGGTTGGCGGCGCCGACGGTGAGGAGCGGATAGCTGGCGGTGGCGGCGTTGGCTGAATCCAGCAGGGCGTAGGCGGCGATGGAGATCAGGTGCGGGAGCTGCATGCCGCCGATGTCGGCGTCCTGCGAGGCGGCCATGAGGCCTGCCTCGGCGGTGGCGTCGTAGGCCGGCTTGACGCCCGGGTTCAAAACGACCTTGCCGTTAACGACCGTGGGCTCGTCGGTGTCGTTGAGCTTCTGGTGGGTGGCGTAGAAGTCGGAGGCGATACCGCGTGCCGACTCCAGCACGGCGTCGAAGGCTTCGCGGGAGTAGTCGCTGAAGCGGGGACGGGTGCAGAGGCTTTCGGCGTCGAGGACGTCGTAGAGCTGGAAGGCGAGGGTGCGGGGGTTGATGAGGCTGGGCATGTCGTTGGGCCGGCGAAGGATGCGGCAAAGATACGGCCCCTGTCGCGAGGCGTCAGGGGCCGTTGATTTCGAGTGGTTGGTGCTTAGTTTTATCCGTCTAGTACGGGCGCGTAGCTCAGCTGGTTAGAGCGCTGCTTTCACACAGCAGAGGTCCGGGGTTCGAGTCCCTGCGCGCCCATCAAGAAGAGGGGGTCCCTGATTGCAGGGACCCCCTTTCGCATTGGGTGGCGTTCAGGCCGATCGATGGCAGGCGTGTACGATTTCGGCGACGCGCTGAATCTCCTCGTCGGTCATTCCGGTTCCACTGGGGAGACAGAGACCACGCGCAAAGAGGTCCTCCGCGACGGCGCCGCCGCGCACGCGCGCGCCCTTGAAGACCGGCTGCAGGTGCATCGGCTTCCAGACCGGGCGAGATTCGATGTTCTGCGCTTCGAGCGCGAGGCGCACTGCTTCGCGGTCGTTGCCGAACTGACTCGGAGTGATCAGGACGATGGACAGCCAGCGTGTGCACTGTCCCCACGGGGCTTCGGGCATGAACTCCAATCCCCGAAGACCACCGAGCAGTTCCTGGTAACGAGCGAAGATCGCTCGCCGGCGGCGCACGCGCTCATCGAGAGTGGCAAGCTGCGCGCGTCCGAGCGCTGCCAACAGGTTGCTCATCCGGTAGTTGTAACCGATCTCCGAATGCTCGTAATGCGGAGCAGGATCACGCGCCTGCTGCGCGAGGAATCGCGCCCTCGCGATCAGCGCACCGTCGTCGGAGGCCAGCATGCCGCCTCCAGACGTCGTGATGATCTTGTTTCCATTGAACGAGAAGACGGCGGCACGACTTCCCTTTCCTGCGTGGCGCCCCTTGTAGCTCGTCCCGAGCGCCTCGGCCGTATCGCTGACCACCGGAATGCCGTGGTGCTCGCAAATAGCCAAGATTCGGTCGAGATCGGCGGCTTGACCGTAGAGGTCAGTGACGATCACCGCCTTCGGTTTCCTACCCTTCTTCGCAGCCGACTCAAGCTCTTCAGAAACGAGATCCGGATCAACGTTCCAAGAAACTCGCTCCGAATCGATGAAGACCGGTTGAGCGCCAACGAATGTCACGGGGCTCACGCCGCCCATGAATGTGAGAGTAGGCACCAGGACCTCGTCGTCGCGCTGCACGCTGAGGATCTGCAGTGCGAGATGCAGCGCCGCCGTGCCACTGGAAAGAGCCGCCGCGTGCGTCATGCCGACCTTCTCGGCGAACTCGCGCTCGAAGGCATCGACGTGAGGGCCTAGCGGAGCGATCCAGTTGCTGGCGATGGCGTCCGCGACCAACTGTTGCTCGTCGCCGCCGATCCACGGAGGAGAGAGAAAAAGGCGGCTCACTTCGCTCTTACCTTAGCCGGTACGCCGTACACGACCGCACCGTCTGGTACGTCATGCGTCACGAAACTAAATGCTCCCACGACCGCGTTCTCTCCAATCGTGACGCCCGGCATAATCACGCTGTGACTGCCTACCCGAGCGTTGCGCCTCACCAAGACAGGACCTTCTTTGTCGTCGATCGTTGATACGGAGTAAATCGAGCAGTGCGAGCCAATCTGCACTTCATCCTCAAGCGTGACGCCCCTCTGCGCCTGGATGTAGGTGAAGGCCCCGATGTCCGTCCGCTCGCCGAGGGTGAATCCAGCAACGTGCCGCACGATCCAACCGTACTTCGTGGGTGTTCCATCTGGAACTTCTGGCTGCAACCAGTTGTCGAATCGTCTCTCGCTCATGTAGAACTCCCAGGGCCCTCAAAGCGCCTCATTGTTGCGTGACCAGCCTGGCTGATTCCCGTACGGCTGACGACTCGAATGAAAGTCAAGAAGAGTATTCGTAGATCAAGCCAGAATGACTGATGATCTACGTACCAGACATCCAAATCAAGGCGCTGTTGCCATGTCGTCGCATTCCGGCCGTTAACCTGTGCCCAACCAGTCACGCCTGGGCGAACGCTGTGCCGGCGCGCTTGCTCTGCTGAGTACAGTGGCAAGTACTCCATCAGCAACGGGCGCGGGCCCACTAGGCTCATCTCACCACGCAGAACGTTTATCAGTGCAGGCAACTCATCAAGACTACTCATCCTCAAGGCCCTGCCGACGCGTGTCAACCTTCTCTCGTCCGGCAGCATCGACCCATCAGGCGAGCGCTCAAGTGTCATCGATCGAAACTTGACAATCTGAAAGGGCCGACCACCGAGGCCAGGTCTCGTTTGGCGAAAGAGCACCGGCGAGCCAAGGTTGAAACGAACCACAACTGCGACCAGCAGAAGAAACGGGCCAGCAAGGACCAACGCGATTGAAGCCAGAACTATATCCGCTACGCGCTTCAGCACTGTGCGACTTCGCGAAAGACTTGCTCGAAGCGCTCGGTTCCGATTGACAACGCGAGCTTGCTCCAATAGAACGCAATCGCGCGCTCGCCCATCGCATCGCGCTCGGAGCGGGACATCCGTCGTAGCGTCGAGACGGCCTCAGCCAGGGCCTGAGGATTGCCTGGTTCGCACGCGATACCTGCACCTGCCCCCTCAACAAGCTCCGCCGCTTCTCCCGATACCGCCATCAGTAGCGGCTTGCCACAAGCCAAATAGGCCTGCGTCTTCGACGGAATCGTGATTCTAAAGAGAGCATCGTTGCTCAGATTGACGAGAAGCGCGTCGCCAAGCGCGAGATACCTGCCAACATCCGTAACCGACTGCCTCGGGACGAAGAGGACGTTGCCGATGTGCTCCGATGACACTCGTCGCTTCAATCGCTCAGATTCAATCCCGCTCCCAACAAATACAAATCTCACGTTAGGCTCACGAGCGGCGAGTGACGCCGCCGCATCCAAGACGGTGTCGAGCTGCTGAGCCCTGCCCATATTGCCAGCGAACACAATAACGAATTTGCCAGCAAGTCCAAGGCTGTTCGCGAGAGATTGACTTGGCGATTCTGCAATCACCTGCGACTCATCACACCAATTATAGATGACGACCACCTTGTCCCGCGGCACGCTCCGCTCGACAAGTGCTTCTTGGAAACCGCGCGACAAGACCGTAATCCTCGCCGCTAGCGCATACACCACACGACACCAGAGGCCAACCAAGCTCAGAATGAACGCGTTCCTTACCATACCAGTCGATTCGAGTGTGTCGGGCCAGAGGTCCTGTATGTCGACAACGAATGGGATGCGGCGCAACATGCTGATGACAATCGCCGGCAGGCCCACGGTCGCGGGCGGGTGATATACATACATCACGTCCGCTCTTCGGACTAACGCTGCACCGAGAAGTGACGCGGACAGCGCAAAGCTCAGGTAGTTCGCAACCCGCTTCAACGCGGAGCCATCGTGGCTTGGGTACAATGGTACCCTGATTACGGAAATGCCCTCGATAGTCTCACGTTGATAGAACCGTACCCGATATCCCGGATACAATCGACCTCCGGGATAATTCGGAAAGCCCGTCAATACCTCAACTGAGTGTCCGCGCCTCTGGAGCTCACGAGCGAATGGGAGGCCCTTGAAGAGAGGTTCCGGTTGGAACCACTGAGTAAGAAGGAGAATGCGCATCGGACGTTCGGATTCTACGCTTTCCCCCAGACAGTCCGATTCACGTAGTCCACGTAACTGACGATGAGGCGGACCACCTTCGCGGACACATTCTCTTTGCTGTAATCCGCCACAATGCCAAGCGTCCGCTCAACACCTCTTCCCTGAGCATGGACAATCTCGAGCGCCTGGTCAACGCGCGCCAAGTCCAGACCCGTCATCATCACCGACGCTTCCTCCATCCCCTCTGGCCTCTCATGCGCCTCACGAATATTGAGCGCCGGAAAGTTCAGGATAGAGGACTCTTCAGTGATGCTCCCGCTGTCCGATAGAACGGCACTCGCATGCATCTGCAGATGCACGTAGTCGAAGAACCCGAGCGGTTTCAGCAACTCCACTTCTTTCTCGAAGACAGATCCATCGGCCTCGATACGTCGGCGGGTCCGCGGGTGAGTCGACACGATAATGCGCCTTCCGTATCTCGTCGCGAGTCCATTCAGCAGGCGAACCAGCCGCCGGAAGTTCTCTTCGGACTCAATATTCTCCTCACGGTGCGCGCTGACCAAGAAATAGTCCTCGTCACCGAGCTGCAGCACTGTGCGAATGTTGGACGCATCAATTTTGGCCCTGTAATAGTGCAGCACCTCGTACAACGGACTCCCAGTCTTGATTACCCGGTCCGGTGGCATTCCCTCACGCAGCAAATACTCGCGTGCAATGTCACTGTACGTCAGGTTGATGTCGCTAATATGGTCCACAATCTTGCGATTGATCTCCTCCGGCACTCTCTCGTCGAAGCACCGATTCCCCGCCTCCATGTGAAATACCGGGATCTTTCGCCTCTTTGCCGCGACCGCCGCCAAGCAGCTATTCGTGTCGCCCAAGACAAGAAATGCATCTGGCTTCTCCTTCGCCAGCACCGGATCCACCCTCGCGATCAGCATGCCGATCGTCTCCGCCGCCGTCGCGCCAGCTGCTTCTAGAAAATAGTCCGGTCGCCTGATATCGAGATCCTTGAAGAAGACCTCGTTCAACTCATAGTCGTAGTTCTGGCCCGTGTGAACGATGACGTGATCCATGTGAGCATCGAGTGCTGCCATCACCCGCGACAGCCGGATGATCTCAGGTCGCGTACCGACCACCGTGACTACCTTGAGCTTCTTCACGCTAGACCTTTAGGAAATGGGTATCCGGCCGCAAAGGGTCGAACTGCTGACTCGACCAGAAGAGGACAATCATCTCGTCGTCACCCACATTCTCGATGTTGTGGGCGTACCCCGGTGGAATATCGACCACTTCTATTCTCTTATCAGACACTGGATACTCGATGATGTCACTCCGCAGCACGCTCCGAAACCGAATTACGGCACGCCCTCTCACAACACAGAACTTCTCAACCTTCATGTCGTGATAGTGGTTGCCACGCGTAATTCCAGCCTTCGTGCGCGACAGGAAGACCTGGCCGGCAGAAGCCGACTTGAGCAACTCGAACAGATCGCCTCGCTCGTCAGTCTTGACGTCAACAACGTACGAGAATTGGTCCTCGGGCAGAAAAGACAAGTAGGTAGAATGAAGGCGCGCAGTCAGTTCGTCTGACATATCTGGCAAGACGAGGGTGCGCCTCATCCGCTCGAACGACTGTATTCGGCCGGCAAGGTCCTGCAACGTTATCCTGTAGACTTTCTTAACTCGACAGAATCCGGCATCTGGGCTCGGCTCCTCATCAATGAACCCGAGCATCTCATCAACCAGATCATCGATATAGACCAGTTCAATAGATCGACCCGGTTCCGAGATCTCGATCGGGAGGGCCCGTGCAATGTTGTGGCAAAACGTGGCGACTACCGTGTTGTAGTTCGGGCGTGACCATTTCCCAAAGATGCCGGGGAGCCGATAGATCTTTACATAAGCCCCGCAATCCCTCGCGTATGCCCGCAAGGCATCCTCAGCGGCTTTCTTGCTAACACCATAGGGATTGTTGAAGTCGGCTTGGATGGATGACGGCATCAGCACCCTGGGCGCTGTAGACCGCGCGCGAAGCATTTCGACAAGGCGCTGCGTGAGCGCGGCGTTCCCTTCCGTAAACTCAGCGGGCTGCGTGGGTCGATTCACGCCAGCCAAGTGGAAGATGACATCCGCTCGCGCCACCTGTTCGGCAAGCAGTTCCTCCTCGTTGCTGAGATCGTAGCACTCAACCGTGAGATCTTGACGCCGGCTCAGCGCGACCTGCAGGTTCCTGCCCACAAATCCATCAGCGCCGGTCACGAGAACTACCTTCTCAGTACGCACCTTCATCAGACCTCTACCTGCTCGCCCCTAAGTGCCCGCTGCACGCACTCGAGTTCCCTCAACAGCCCCATCATACGATCGACGTCGAGAAGTTCGACATTGTGGGAGTTGTAATCGCGCTCAACGCTGACCCGCTTCTCACCTTCAGTGAAGAACTTGCCATAGTTCAGATCGCGATTGTCCGCTGGAACACGGAAGTATCGTTCTTCGTCTACTGCGACAGCCATCTCCTCGCGCGTTAAGAGCGTCTCGTAGAGCTTCTCTCCATGGCGGGTGCCGATAATGTCCGCGTGATTCTCAACCGCCAGCAACCTCTTGAGCGCCTCTGCTAGAGTGCCAATGGTGCAGGCGGGCGCCTTCTGAACAAAGATGTCGCCCGCCTCGCCATGTTCGAAGGCGTAAAGCACAAGGTCGACCGCATCCTCAATCGTCATCATAAACCGCGTCATCTTTGGGTCAGTGATACTGACAGGGATCCCAGTCTGCAGATGTCTGAGGAAGAGAGGGATCACGGATCCGCGGCTTGCCATAACATTGCCGTACCGAGTGCAGCAGATAATGGTCTCCGGAGCGGCCACCCGGGACTTCGCCACCGCGAGCTTCTCCATCAAAGCCTTGGAGATGCCCATTGCGTTAATCGGATAAACAGCTTTGTCGGTTGACAGCACGATTACCCGCTTCACTCGCGCTGCCATTGAAGCCGAAAGCACGTTTTCAGTGCCAAGGCAGTTTGTGCGAAGTGCCTCAACCGGGAAGAACTCACACGACGGCACCTGTTTCAATGCCGCTGCGTGAAACACGAAGTCTACGCCCCTCATGGCATCAAGAAGACCTGCTGGCTCTCTAACATCACCAATGTAGAACTTGAGCTTCTGGCTAGCATACTGCTTCCGCATATCATCTTGCTTCTTCTCGTCGCGGGAGAGAACCCGGATCTCCTCGATCTCTGTGTCTAGGAACCGTTTTACAACGGCATTGCCGAAGCTGCCGGTTCCTCCAGTTATCAGAAGCGTCTTGCCGTTAAACATCTTGTCGCATCTCCATCGCGATGGGATTGGCTCTCAGCCCCGCACTGCTACAAACCACGCAATCCATTCGACACTTCGTTCTAGCCGCGTACTCACGCTGTTCGTGAACGGCCATCCTCTTGCCAGTACGAACTACCATCATGCTGCGCGGCAGCTTTTCAGCGCTCTCGTACGACTTAGTTGGCAACTCGCCTGGAGAGCGGTCCATATCCAAGCACCCACCCAGCCGCATCGGCACGTTGACCCGCAGAACAAGCTCATATGCGCGCAAAACGAGCGGACGCCGGGTACTTCCGCACTACCGTTCGTAATAGCTCCGGTACCATTCAATGAAGTTCCGCACACCGCACTCCAATGAGGTTCTCGGCGCGTATCCAGTATCGCGGCGCAAATCATCTACGTCTGCCCAAGTTGACTGCACGTCGCCAGCTTGAATCGGCAGAAACTCCTTTCGCGCTTCTGTGCCAATCGCAGCCTCCATCGCTTCCACAAAGCGAAGGATGTTAGTCGGCTGGCTGGCCCCAATATTGTAGATCCGATAGGGCGCGGCACTCGAAGCTGGATCAGGTCGCAAAGCATCCCACTGACGATCTCGCTCAGCAGGGCGATCCAGAGCCAGCACGATTCCCTGAACAATGTCGTCTATGTACGTGTAGTCCCGCTCCATCTCTCCGTAATTGAACACCTGAATGGGGCGACCGTCGAGGATCGCCTCAGCGAAGATCATAGGCGACATATCCGGTCGGCCCCAAGGTCCGTACACCGTGAAGAACCGCAGCCCTGTGACTGGCAACTGATAGAGATGCGCATAGCTGTGCGCCATCAATTCGTTGCTCTTCTTCGTGGCCGCATAGAGCGACAATGGGTGATCCACGTTTTCGTGCACAGAAAACGGCATCTTGACGTTTGCCCCATAAACGCTGCTGCTTGAGGCGAATACTAAGTGTCGCACCTGGCCGTGCCTGCATCCTTCGAGCACATGCAGAAACCCGACGAGATTCGAAGACACATACTCGTGCGGGTTTGTGACTGAGTAGCGCACACCTGCCTGTGCCGCCAAGTGAAGCACCATATCCGGCCGTGTCTTCTCGAAGACCGCTTCCGTCGCGACACGATCAGCCACATCCACGCGTTCGAAGGTGAACCTCTGCTGCTCTAAGAGTATGCGCAGCCGCGCTTCCTTTAGCTTAACGTCATAGTACGCGCTGAGATTGTCGATTCCATACACCTCGTCTCCACGTTGGAGCAGTCGCTTCGTCGCGTGGAACCCGATAAAGCCAGCAGCACCGGTAACAAGAACTCGCATATTACTTGGCGCGCCTCACCATGAGTAATGTCCGCCATCTCTCCGCGATACCCACCGACGCCGCTCGCCGCAATCCCGCACGGAAGTCGCGCGAGCGCTAACGCCAATCCGACTCGGCGACGTTTTCGGCACCGTCCTTCCGGCAGGCCCCCAACGCCAGCCACGCTGCAATGCACGCTCGGCGCCCGTCGCACTGAAGTCGCTACTTTATCTGCGTGATGCAGCCTAGTGTTTCGTATACTTTACGCATCCGCTCAGCGACGCGTTCGATGTCATGACGCACTCTAGCATGTTCGAAGGCCGCCGCGCCCATTCTTGACACCAGCACCCGCTCTTCATA
This sequence comes from Candidatus Omnitrophota bacterium, assembly GCA_041661605.1. GTDB lineage: Bacteria > Omnitrophota > Gorgyraeia > Gygaellales > Profunditerraquicolaceae > UBA6249. Next base: position 21,414 of record JBAZUE010000004.1, read on the forward strand.
GAACCTCCGAATAGCATGGGCCAGTGCCATTGTGTCACCTTCTGGCACGACGAATCCAGTCAGCCCGTCCACTATCGCGTCGTCAGTACGGCGAGTCTTGAGAGCAACGATGCTCGGTCGGCCAAATGCTGCCGCTTCAAATACCGGCCTGCCAACAGCATCCAGACGTGACGGAAAGCAGAGCACATCGATAGAGCGATAGATGCGTTCAGGGGACGACACATAGCCTTCGAACGTGACCTGAGAACTGATGCCGTACTCACGCACCTTCATGAGCACATCGGCTTTTACATCGTGCCGCATGCCCAATTTCTTCAGCGCTCCAGCATAGAGGCCCCTGGTCTTTTGTTGGCTGTCGCCGAAGAAGTGAAATACTACATCACGCAGGCCAAAGTCCCCTATGCAGATATTCGCGGCCTCGACGAAGTCCTCGACGCCCTTGTTTCGTAGAAAATTCGCGACAATACCGATGCGAAGCACTCCGTCCCTTTCTCGCTCACAGGGCTGCTCGCGAGACGGCATCTCAGCACCATTGTGTATCACAAGTGACGGAACTGGCGCGATCGAACTCGCCACTGCGCTGTCGATTGCAATGATTTGGTCGACGTACCGCTGCGCACTCCAGAGCAACCACTTCCTGCGCAACGTCGACTTGGTGGACTGCATGGTTCTAATATGCAAAACGATGGGTCGTCCAATAACCAGCTTCGCCAACAACGCCGTCGGCAGCATCGACCAGTCGTTCACGTGGATGACATCGACCTGATTCCAAATTCGCCTCGCCCGAAAGAGCGCGAGAACCGTACCCGGCAGAAGCCCTAGCTCGCGCAACAACACCAACCACCGCACACCACGGTATGCGGATAGTAAGCTGTTGTCGAACTGGCTCACGCCTCGCACCGCGATAAATCGGTATCCATGTTGCACAAGGTGCTCAACAATGGGTCCACGCGGAACGATCAAGAATGGTACGACTGCAGTTCTCGCGAGGTGATCGACCAGCAGCAGCATACTTCTTGTCGCGCCGCCGTTTACCCCCACGTGCTGGATATAGAGTACGTTCAACGGGCGCGTTGATGTTGTATTGCTCATTTCATCTTGGCGACTAAGCGGTTGCATCTTAGGAGATCTTCACTTTCACTTCGCAAGAATCGACGACGTCCACAGATAATCAGACCTGCCGAGTAGCTCAATGACAGCCGTGACGCCGTCGGCTCCTGTGATTGGCGACGTATGCATAAGATCCAGTTCTACAGCCACGACGGCCGACAGACTTGGGTCCATCTCCCGCAACTTCGCCGGCTCACAGAGAACGCAGGAATAGCAGGAACGCGTTGTAGTTCACATTCGCATCGCACATCTCTTCCGCTCGCCGACGTGCTGCCACTCTCTTGGCCGAGTGAGCTGCTGAATCACACAGCTCCTGTTCGATTGCCCGCGCGATACTCGCTGCGCTGACATTCTTTGCCAGTACCTTTCCAACAGTATCGTCCACAAGCTCACTCGTTCCGCCCGCGTCGGTGACCACACACGGTATGCCTGCCGAAAGCGCTTCCATGACAGACACCGGCACTCCCTCGGATTCCGAAACGTTGATGAAGAGATCGGCGGTGCCCATTTCGTAAAATCGTCGCACCTCCTTGTTCGTCACTCTTCCAACCAAACGCGCCTCTCCGTTCTCAGGGAATGAAGCGACAATATCGCGCACGTCATTCCATTGAACGCCGTCGCCAAAATGCGTCCAGATGAAGGACTGCCTTAACATTGACAGCGCCTCAGCTAGCAGCGTCACACGCTTGATCGGTATCATGCTCGAACAACTCACGAGTCTCCAAGCGGCACCACTGGCCGAGGGTGCAACTCGTGCTGGTATGTTTACGCCAAGCCGGTGGACAACGAGCTTGTCACAAGCGAATCCGTGTGCAACCAAGTGCGACGAGCCAATCTCTGAGACCGGCACCACTCGATCGACGCGCCGAGCGACGTACGGGTCGTATGGACGCGACGGAGCCGTCGGTAGATCATAAAACAGGTCCCCGCCGTGGCAGCGAGTGACCACCCTGATGTCTGGACGATCGGTCATCTTATGATACAGGCACGCGACTGTCGCTTCGCTTTTCCAATAGCTGTACACCACGCATGTGTCGGCGCGTTTCGACAATAGTGGCGCAATCCCGTCGGCGACTAAGGACGCTTTGATCGTCTCTCGCGCTACTTCAGAAAGGACCCTGAGTTGGGTTGAACCAGTCGGCACAAGAAAGCGTGCTTCGCGGACGAGGCGCGCAGCCACAAGCAGCACCCGTATGCTACTCGCGATCGACCTCTTCTCTGGCCCAATTACCCTGCAGTTAGGCGGAACGGAGCACGCCGTTTCGCCGCTTACCGTTCGCCACCAGCGATGCGACGAGTGCGCGCGCGATGGCACGATCAGTACTTGATCAAAGCCAGCCGCGATACGCTCTAGTTCTGGCAGAACAAAGTCTTCACCACTTCCGTAAGGGAACTGGTATGTTAGGAGCAGCAGTATATTCTTCGATGTGATGCGCGTACCCCGTTGTTAGGCCCGCCGCACTTTCATAGCTGCTCGGTGCAACAACTCGCTATAAAGACGCAGGTGCTCCTGTGCGACGAAATCAACTGTGAATCGCCGCTCAATTCGCCGTCGACCGTTCCTACCGTACTCGCGACGCCGACTAGCATCATGCGCCATGCCAACGAGCTCCCGAGCTACGGCTTGCATGTCTCCTGTCGCGACGGTTCTACCTACGTCATCGCCGACGAGGGCTTTTGCACCCGATACTCGCGTCACAACCACCGGGAGAGCGGAGGCCATCGCCTCTAGCATGGTATTCGACAGACCTTCGTGCCAAGAGGTTGACACGTAGACGTCCGCCGCTGCCATCCACTCCTCCACATTCGGTTGATGTCCAGCGAACACCACACTATCTCCATGGCCGCTCTGAGCAGCACGACACGTCAGGGTCGCCTCCAATGGCCCCCTCCCGACAATGACTAAGCGCCACTCGGCGCCCAACTCGGTAACTGCCATAAGCCACGCGTCCAGCAATCCTCGCACGTTCTTCGCTTCCACAAGCCGGCCGACAAATAACACGACCTTTGCCCCGCGAAGGCTGAAGGCCCGCTTCAACTGTTCCCGCTCATCGTCGGCGCGCGGCCTGAAGCGTGCAACGTCAACTCCGTTTCCAATTATCGCAATCTTCGTTGCATCGATTCCGACCCTCTCGGCCTCATCAGCAGTCTCTCGCGTCAGTGCAACAACAGCGTCCACTCGCCGATGGAGTGCCCCGCAAAGCGTCGGCCACGGCCCCCGCGCGATTGTGGCAGTGATTCCATCGTCTCCAGAGTTCGTCATCTTCAGTACAACCGGTCGCCGAAGCATTTTCGCGATGGCAACGCTCAGCGCCGCGTGAAGACCGTACTGATGAACGTGCCACACATCAAAGCGTCGCCCTTGAGATAACAGCAATACGGCAAGGCCTACGAGTGAGCTTGCCGTATGCAATCCCCGCCTGTAAATGCACCACCACCGGCGGACGCGCACGCCGTTCAGCTGTTCATTCAGCGCCCATCGCCTGTCTCGCCGCTCGGCGACGACTGCCACGGTGTGACCACGGGCACTCAGAGCATTAGCGAGTCGCTCACAGGCGCCTTCATAGCCGCCCACGATAGGCCGATACTGCGGCGAGATCATGAGGATATTCAAAGATCGCACACCTCTTGTATCGATGCGACCGGCATCGTAACTCAGCGAACGAGATAGTAGAGGCCGAATAGCACGCACGTAGACGCAATCCACACCCGCAGACCCTTACGCCTCCAAGACGCAGACTTTGAGCTCCACCCCAATAAGGCTACCGCCGCTACCATTGGCATGTCAGGCACACGCCACCTCGTCGAATCACCGACGACCCATGACACTGCGATCGACGAAAGAACAAACAGACAAACTGCGCTCCATGGCGTCGCCAGCAGCCGAGATCGCCGCAGCTTCGCGAGCACTCCTCGCGTCGTCTCCGTCCCATCAGTTGGCGTCAACACGTGGCGGCAACCAACCAAGAAGAAGGGCGTGACAACGAAGATCCACGGAAGTGCGAGTACTCCCCGCAGCCACAGGGAGCCGAGAGTTGACCAGCTACGCGGATTCAGTCCCGACACCTCAGAAAACAGATACAAGAGTGCGAAGAGCGTTCGGTTCATCTGAGTACCTTCGCCAACCTGCGCGGCACTCTCAAGCATCGCCGCCCCGACCACTCTTGACTCCGTGAAGATCCCGAGTGCGTTCATCGTTTCGACGTTTGTAACGACGGGCAACGTCAAGAGAAGTAATACCATGGCAACGAACAACGGTGTAACCCGGCGTCCTCCAACACCTCGTGCCGCCAGCTTTGACGCAACTGAGCCCGTCAGTACTGCGCCATTCTGGATAACAAGCGGGGTCCGAAACAACAGCAGCGCCAAGGTCGACATTGCGACACCGATTGCTGGACGCAGCCTGCGTCCGTGCCACATCTCCATCACAAACAAGAGGAAGACTGACTGAAGGAGCGTAATCGCCATGTCCTTGAGCAAGAAGCACACATAGAACCACAGTGGGCTCAGTAACAGAATCACTCGCCCCATTCGGCGCGCGAACAGCCGCCCTTCGAGGATAAGCCCAATTCGATACCACGTGACGGACAGCAATATCAGAAAGAAGAGGTTCAGCCACTTCAAGACTACCAGATCGTCGCCGGTGAGTAGGCTCAGCATGGACAGAAGCCATGGGTACCCTGGCTGGTCCATCACTCCAACGAAACGTCTGATGTCAAGTGCCTCTGTCAAGTCAGCGGGCGGACTGTCGCTAATTAGGGGCCAGTAGTCATGATCATCAGCGCCACCATCCAGCGCTGTGTCAGTGAACGGTTGCCACACATTCACAGCGACTACAAGTGCGCCTAATAGCAGCCATGCCGCCAACACGGACCGCACCATATACCGTCGGTCTCCGGGAGCGGCTACACGGTACGCAATTGCGGCGCTCGCAGGAACGAACACTGCCAAGAATAGCAGCTTCGCAGTAATCATTCAGCGCTCGTGCTCCCAGAATGTCGGACACTTGTCATCAGCACTTCACCGCACGCGGAGCGCTCGTACAAGGCGATATCGAGCACCAGTTCAGTCGCCGCATTGCGGCGACGGCATGAGCAAATTGCTCTTTGCGCTGCGCACCTGCAACGTGTTGCGGCGACGCCCCCTGCTCGCGATCTCACCTTCGATGGCGAGTTGCTTGGTTCGCACATCGCGATGTTTTGTAAACATGACATGGCTCCGCATTCTCGCGGCGTAGTCGTCGAACGAACAAATGAACCTAAGCGGATTACCGGCTGCAACGGTGTCGTCAGGGGCTGACTTTGTCACCACGGATGCAGCACCGATGACGCAATTCTTAGTAATCGATACCTCGGGGAGAATTGTCACGACATTGCCCATGGAGCTATTGTCGCCAACGACAATTCGGCCGACAATATCAATACGGGCATCCTCTCCACGCAGTGCCCAGACGCCGCCGTCATGGGTCACCAAGCGTACCCTATGTGCAACATGCACATTACTATCAAGAACGGCTCTGTGCCCCATTCAGTTATTGCGACTCTGCATTCCTCACCAGTCTTTACGCCCAACGCTCTCGCATACCCGACGGGCCCGAGACGATACAGGCGCGCACGCTGATCTAGCCGTCGCAGCGTTTCTCGCATTAGCATCAGGATCATCTGCGTACCTCCGTTCCTGTCTCGTTGCATTCCGTTCACGAATCTCACGCGGCGTTGACTTCGCGACCCATCGTCGTTCGATCCGCCAACTGCGAACGCTGCTGCGCCGTTCACAACTTTGCGAACAGTAGCTACCGGCGCTTCAGCCCGAATTGCATTACCGCGGTCTTTCGTTCCGTCTTCGACAGCACAACCGTCCAGGCGAGCACGCAAACGGCGAGCAACCCAAGCCACAAGACGGCGATTGCGCTGGCCGAGTGCGTGTAGGCTAGCACCGAAGAGGTCAAGGACGTCGCAATGGTGACTCCGAAGACCAAGAGCACGGGGCGCACTCTCGGCACAAGCGGAAAGACCCGTGTCGCAAGCCAAGTCGCGACCGAAGTCCTCGCCAGATGCGCCAGAAGGACTGCATGCGCCAGTCCAACGATCCCGAATAACTTCACCAGACTCGGACCTGCCACAAGTAACATGGCGAGGTAACTGCCCTGACTTATGAGCAGCAACAGCGACCGTTTTGAAAGACCGATGCCGATGGCAGACACAGATTCCACTGATATCACTGCCATTCCCAGCGTCAGAGGCATTACCACCCCGACCGCTTCAACGTATTTCGGAGACGCGAACGTGATGAGCAACCATTCCGCGCTTATCCCGACGCCGAGTGCTACAACACAGAGCGTGACCGACCAGAACCGAAGCACGGCATCGTACGTGTCCCCCACGCCCTCCTGCCTGTGCAAGGCATATGAGAAGGGCCCCCATGCGGACTGAAACGCTGAAGCGGGAATGGACAGTAGCGCAGCAACCTTGAGTCCCGCCGCGTAAAGGCCCAACGCATTTGGGCCTGCATTGCTCAACGCAATGCCACGTTCAATATTCGGCGCAAGAGCCGCGGCGACGCCGAGAATTCCGTAGGGCACGGCGAAGACAAGCATTTCTCGGCGATCGGCACCATCCGGCCACGTGAGGTGTGAGCGAACCAAGTACAGTCCGATAATCGAAAAGGTGCTGTTCACCACCAGGCCAACCATGATGATTCCGCGAATGTCGGCGTCGAGAAACACCGTTGCAACCACTATTCCGGTCATCTGCGCGATGCCAATCCCGATCGACATCACAAAGACCGCCCCGCGACGAAAAGTCCATTTGAGCAGGTTGCCGACAAAATTCACAATCACAGCGAATGGTATCTGCAATACCGCCCATTGCAGGGCGTCAGCAAGATCCGGGCGCCCCATCATCTTTGCACTAATCCATGGGGCAGCAATCCAGATTGGCGGCAGAACGAGCAGCATCTGAAACAGCTTCATCACCAGAGCCTGCGATACGGCATTTGCTCTACGAACAGGATCGTCCGAGTCATAGTAGAAGCGCACCATCGCCGAGTCCTGCCCAAATACCACCGCGACGCTTGCGAGGGTACCAAGGGTCACCAGGAAATCGAGCGCACCGTATTCGGCTACACTGAAGTGACGCGCGAGCAACGGAAAGGTGATGATACCGAGCGCCTTTCCTACGGCCAGCATTCCGCCGTAGAAAAGTGCGTCTCTACTTAGGTGGCCTAACCGTCCGCGCAGGCTCGCGTCGATGAGCCGCCTCTCTTGATCACGTGCCATCTAGTTCCACGTACCTCAGTTCCGGGAACACCAACAACGCTGGCCGGGCCATACAACGCCACGGCGTCAGCATGCTCGCTTGCAGTCGCAGAACGCCCTTGGTTGCGCACTGTCCTCACACGCATCACGTATGGTAGTAGCGTACCATGGCGGAATCCTGTCCGAAGACCATCGCCTCAGTGACAATGGCACCAGTCGCCAAGAGAAAGGCCAACGCTCCGTACTCGCAGTTCGCGGAATGCCGGGCGAGCAGCGGAAGCGTGATGGTTCCCATCGCAGGACAGATCGCTTCCCCCCCATGCATCAGGGCATTCTTCCCGCGGTGCTTCAAGCGGTCCTCCAACCGCGCCACTGCAAGTTGACGCTTGCTATCGCTTGCCACGACACGCCTTCGGCGACGCCGAAGGCGCAGCTGGCCTGCGGCACCTGCGAGGAACGCCACGCTGGCCTGCGATGGGCTTCCCCGCAGCAGCGGACTGTAAACACATTTGCCGACGTGGCGCGCGCGCTCATTCGAACCGCGCGTTCACCCACGATGCAGGGTTGAGTCCTGTGACTTTCGTGAACAGATACTCCAACGGAAGCCGCGATCGGCTCACCTCGGCACTCGCGTAAAACCCCTCGGCCAGTTCGACCATCTCATTGCTTCCGACGATCCGGCTGGCAGAGCGGATTCCGAGGACCATCATTGCATGGGCACTCGTGAGCATTGTCGCGCTAACCAAACGCGTCGTTGCTCGCGACACGGTCGCTCAATTGACTGAACGTACGGATCGGCGATCTTCAGGCGCCCACTCAAGAACCCGCATCAAGAAGGCCGCCGCATCTTTAGCCTGAACAGGTTGCTGTGGAAGTACGCGAGGCTCCGGAGTCCAAATGGCCACTTGGGCAGCAGAGGGTGGTACATCCACTCTATCTGCGGCTCAACATACCCCACCGACCGTAACAAGTCTCCCCACAACTCCGGAGTCTGGTGCTTGTGCCATTCGATCGTCGTGGCGAATGGATTCGTTAATCCGATATCCGACCAGAAGGAACGACTTGAGCAATCAGCGATCACAACCACTCCACCAGGCGCGGTCAACGCAAAGAGGTGACGAAAGATGCCCAAGTAGGCCGCCCGTGCCCGGGGTGACCTACCCAATTCTATGCACATTGGCTCATCAAGATGGTTCACCGAGTGTCTCAGGACGACCACGTCGAAGCACTGACCTTCTGGCAGGTCCTGGACTGGCTTCTCGACGATTGAGATGACGTCCGCAGCGTCGGCGCGCTGAACAAGGCGCCGGAAATGTGCGAGAGGGCGTCCTGTCGCTCCATCGGCGGTCGGCTCCAACGCCACTACTGTCTTGGCTCCATGCAATGCTGCCCAGACGCTCGCAAGGCCGTTGCCTGCTCCAACCTCGAGGACAGATCGTCCGTCAAGATCGACATCCCGAAAAAACTGGCGCTCGAAGTACCTTGCCGTGCTAACCCCTCGTTTAAGCAGTCCAAGCTCACGGCCCAGCTCAATAAAGCGCTTGGTTCCCAAAGAGCGCACGTACTTTTGAGTCACGGTCATTCTTGCGGTCTCTTATAGTCTGGAGGTGGACCTGGCTTGCCCGATGTGTTGGCAGCATGCGGCTCGACAGGATTCGAGCGCGCCCGCACTCCCGAGGGTGTCACCGAACACCGAAATGCGGCCACTAAAGAACACTTGAAAAGCGGCCAGGCAAATAGGCACAGAAGGGTGGTGTCATCGGCGCCTCGCGCGCAAGCGCGGGGCGTCGTGTGTGGTTAGTGGTCGGGCTCGGATTTCGTGCGCGTGCGGAGCCCATAACTCTTGCCGACCATCTCGACGATCTCGGCTTGCGCGAGGAAGCGATCGAGGATCGCGGTCGCCACTGGCACATCACCGAGGAAGACGCCTCAGTCCTGCGTGAGTCGGTTCGTGGTGATCACGGTGGACGTGGTTTCGTGATGCCGCAGGATGAGTTCCAGCAGCTCCTCGCAGCCGTGGCGCCGAGCGTCTTCATGCCGAAGTCTTCGAGGTTGAGCAGGTCGACGCGTGTGAGCCGCTGCACCAGCTCGCGGCGGGTCCCCGTGGCATCGGCCTCGGCGAAGTCGGCGACGAGCTCGAAGGTACTGCGCACGAGCGCGCGGTGCCCCACCCTAATCGCCCCGACAGCGAGCGCGACCGCGCAGTCCGATCTGCCGACGGCGGGGGGGGGTGGGCCGATCAACAGCACGCCACGCTGCGTCTGCACGAAGCGTTCGCTAGCGAGCGTGGCGAGCTTCGTTTTCGGGAACTTCGGATTGTACGTCCAGTCGAAGGCGCTGAGACTATCTGGGCTGGTGATGCCGGCCTGCTTCAGCCGACTGGCGTCGAGCCGGACGGCACGGCGCACAAACGCGTACTCGACGAGGAGTTCCAGGAAGTCACACCGCATTCCAGGATCAATGACGCTTTAGCAACGAGAGTTGATTTGCTCGCGCCACTTCACTGAACCCGGCCAACTCTCGCAACCCGTGCGCGTCTGGATTCGCGGCATCCAGAATAACGTGAGTCACACCATACTGCTTGACAGCCTCTCTGAACGGACCCGGACGCCAGTATGGAATCGCGCTGATCGCTTCGTCAATTCGATACCCAGCTACGATAGTGTCTGCTGACCACAAGCGCACGAAAGTCCACGGGTACTCCATTGCTCGTTTGACAATCTGATCGTTGTCTGAAGCTAGACACACCATCGCACCTCTACCCTCGCTGTCTCGTGCAATCCATCCGTATAGCTCCGCGAGACTCCCTCGAGCTCCTTCTGTTCTGGCACGCACTTTGTACCCTAGAAGCGCCTGCGTACCGCACAACACGACCGCGTAGATGACGACTCCGATCGCCGTGTCTTGCATCTCCCGTAACTCAAGCGCCTCGATGCCGGCGACCGCGACGAACGGTACAATCAGTTCCACGTATCGCTCCGGCTCACCGAGGAACCGAAGCGGGCGTACAGTTGTGAGCACAAAAACAAACGCACCTACCATCACCACCTGGTCCATGAACGACGCGTGCCTTCCTGCGGCTACAGTCAGTGCAGAGAGCAATGCAATAGCGAACAACGGGTTCAGCAGGACGACGACGACGACTGAGTTGTTATACGCATACAAAATGCCGCCGCTCCGACTGCTTCGCATGCGCATCCATATATCGTACACAAGATCGCGCCAGATACTGGGCCGCCGCTCGAATATGAACCTCGGGGCAAGGTAGAGTGCGTAGGAGCGCATAAACAGCAGCGTCCGCGTTACGTAGCTAACCGCATACCTTCGCTGCACCACCAAGAACATGCCAAGCCCTATGCCAGCGAACGCAAGCGGCCACGGATCTCGCCAAAGCAGCGCCCAAGTGATCGCGAATAGGACGAGTGCCTGAGTCGCAAACGTATTGAACGCCCAGATCATGTATGCGACCAACACGATACCCACCGTATGAAGTGCGGACGTATCAGTAGGCGAAAACCCCGCATACAGGCCCCAGAATATGGGGAATAACGCGACTCCCACTGGCCGGGCGCTGATGCCACTGTTCCTTGCATTGCTGATGTGGTAGTACTGCGGCGTAAAGACGATCGCCACAATGGCCAGTCCCCAGCCGACGGGCCGCGTTAGGCTAGAACTAAGGGGCAGTATGATCAGATACGTAGTGACAACGACCGCCGCGTTGGCAGCGCCGTTGATTGAGGCTGCAGCGATGCGCATTCGCTTCTCAGCAACGAATGACAGTAACCAGTGCAACGCCAGTGGGTACGCACTGCAGTAGGCGTCGTTTGCAATGCGAGGAATCCGCACAAACAGTCGATGACGATTCTCGCGGATCGCATTGATGAGGAACACGTGAACCGGGTGATCGCTGGTACTTCCGAGAAGCACCACTGTCTGGATGACCGAGACAACGAATACGACCGTTGCAGCACAACACGCCAAGAGCGCTTCCGTACTCACAATCCGTCTCCTTGCCGCTCGTCGGCTTGACATCTTGAATCCATTATGGCGCATGGACATTCACAACAGGAAGACAACTTCCCGTTCGAACCTTCTGAGCACGCACCGCAGAGCCGTCGGTCTGTTGGCTTCCGGAGAGAAGACAGGACACCCTGCTCCCTCTTTCGCCGAGAAGCTGCGCGGTTCAGCTGAGAAGCAATCGCATACGCCGCAGACATCGCGTAGCCAGAGCGCGGCGCCTCACAAGTGAATCCGTATATCAACTCCATACGTTCAGCTGAAGCGGTCAAGAGTTAAAGTAGACATCCGGCGGACGGCTCCGCCTTCGTCGAGTCCGAACTCAACGACGTCGCACCCGCCGCCTCAGTGGAGCCTCAGGCGGTAGCTCCGGCAATGACACACGGCTTACCGCCCAACGTGAGACGAAAGTCCCACGCATGTGGTGAAATCGTGCGCGGCGACGCAGCAACGCTCGAGCTGATGGTCAGAAAGACACTCAGTGCGCCCGTGAGCGTACTACCTGCCTTCGAGAGTTGCATGCAGTTCGCGCGCGTCGGGGAAATTTACCAGCACGCCCATCCCTTTCTTCTGAAACACAACCATGCTGCCGAGCGCGACGGCGGAAGCTCGTCCGCAATGCACTGCTTCGCCGATATGACCGATACTCCCGGCACCGCCGTGCGCAATGACGGGGACGCTAACAGCATCTGCGACGGAGCGAATGAGGCCTAGATCGAAGCCATTCCAAGACCCCTCACGATCGATCGACGTCAAGAGCAGTTCACCGGCCCCCCGTCGCTCCATCTCGACTGCCCATAACACTGGGTCACGATCGGTGTTGCGTCGCCCTGCTTCGATTCGGACGCTTGGCTTGCCGAACACATTGGTCTTTACGTCGACTGATGCAATCACGGCTTGACTCCCATAGGTCTGCGCAATATCAGTGAGCAGTCGAGGCTGCACCAACGAAGCAGAGTTTACAGCCACTTTTTCAAAGCCGATATCGAACACCGACTTTGCATCATCAAGCGAGCGGATGCCACCGCCGTAACCCAACGGCATGAAGCACTCGCTTGCGATGTCCGCGAGCAGCGGAAGATTTGGGCCGCGCCCCTCGGGTGTCGCGGTAATGTCCAGGAACAGCAGCTCGTCAACTTCAAGCTCATTGAAGATCCGCACCGTGTTACACGGGTCACCGACGTACGTGAACTTTCCAAACCGGGTAGTCTTCACCAAGCTTTCGCCGCGCAATAGCAGCACTGGGATGATCCGCGTGCGAAGACTGCTCATAGTGCCGCGAAGTTCGCGAGAATCTGCATACCGAACCGGTGGCTCTTCTCCGGGTGGAACTGCACACCGAATACATTGTCGCGGGCGATCGCGGCGTCAAACTGCACCCCGTACTCACTGCGCATCAGCGAGTGCGCCGGCTCATCCACCAGCACGTAATAGGAATGGACAAAATAGTAACGGGGTTCGAGCCCGACTCCCGCGGTGAGCGGACTCGGCAACCCAGGGTGTGCGATGTTCCATCCCATGTGAGGCACCTTCAAGCGCCCATCTCGCGGAAAGCGCCTCGCTGTTCCAGCGATCCAGCCGAGTCCGCCAAGTTGCCCCTCCTCACTAGAGTTGGTGAGCAACTGCATTCCAAGGCAGACGCCAAGGATCGGAGTTCTCTCCTCAATTGCCTTCCGATCGAGTACTTCTCGGAGCCCCGGAACGCCGTTGATCCGCTGCATGGCCGCGTCGAACGCGCCGACACCAGGCAGGATGAGCTTCGTGGCCGAACTGATAGCCGATGGATTCGACTCTACGACAGCTTTGACTCCTACTCGCCGCAACATGTTCACTAGCGAGCCAAGATTTCCCATGCCGTAATCGACAATCGTGGTCATGAGGGCGTCTTTGCCGGAAAACAGTATTTTAGGTAGAAGCTCATCGGAACAAGGTGTGCGCGCGCAAGCACGAAGAAGAGTGGGCGTAACCGCTCGAAACGGTGCTTGTAGGTACTGAAGTCAGTGAAGAATCTCGGTGGTCTCGCCATCACGTCCCAGAACTCCGCACTACTCATTTCAAACCGTTTCATCACGTAGCCGACCAACTCATCTTCGACGAACGGCGGCTCGGCATAAGCTTGGAACGCCTCCTCCCTCGTCATAAGTCCATTCCTCACCTGAGCTGACAGCGTATTGTTCCTTTGATCGAGCCCAAACTTTCTCGGCGTATAGAAACTATGATGGAACGCGGACATCCTATTTTCCAGATGATGGCCGCCATAGTCCCTCCACCCACAGTTTGACTCTAGGAAGCGCCTAGCCTCAGCCTTTGAGTACGGCAAGTACCACAGGGGCCGAATCTTCCGGATGCGTTTGACCATCGACCAATAGAGAAACTTCCCGAACGACATGTTCGGGAACGTCCTCATTCGTCGACGCCCGAATCAGCGGTGCACCGATTTGATGTACCCGCCATCGATATACGCCTTGCCCATCGGGGCGACGCCTTCAGCGACAAACGAGTGCCCCTCAAACACATATTGAATGCCGTACTTGGAAGCAGCCCGAAACATCACTTCCGCCAGAGCAATGTCGGTTGGTCCGTCGATCTCCGGGACGCTTGCTAAGAAGAACGAACGGAAGATGTCTTCCGATTCCTTGTTATCACATACGTGGGTGTACAGATCAACGCCGAGCGCTGTCGTCACCCGACGAATGTTCTCTGTCGCAATCGAAGAATTGAAGGTGTTGTCGTAGTGAACAGCCAGGGGCCTGAGCCCAAAGCGCTTAGCTAGAAAGAGCATATACGACGAGTCTGTACCACCACTCACGCCAACCGCTACATCATACTTCTTTCCCCTTCCCGCCTCTCGAATCCTGTCGACAATCCGGGCGAATTCTTGCTCGCCGGCCTTCTGCCCGGTTCCGTATCGCATTGCCAACGCCTCAACCATTCGACAGTAGTTGCAGACACCCTCGTCGTCGAAGCTAATGTCCTGCAATGACGCATCGAAGATGCAACGCGTACAGATGCGAAGCCCACTGCCGGGCAGGTCCCGTCCGCCGTACGCAACAGGCGTAGTGTCCTTCTCGCTGCCAGCCCCTGCGGTCAGCTTCTCCGACTCAGGCGTCCCTACACGCTCTTGAATGTCGGATTCGGAGCCACTTTCGCTGTTACCCACCCGATGCCCCCATCACTCTCGCTGGACATCCCGCTGCGATCGCGCTGTCAGCAACGTCACGCGTGACTATCGCGCCGGCGCCAATGATGCAGCGGCGCCCGATACGCACGCCAGGCAAGATAATGGCACCAGCACCAATCCAGCTGTCGTCCCCGATTTCGACCGGCAATGTCCTTACGTGCCGGACCTGCACGACACGATCAGTGAGCAGTTCCGAGTTATTAGGAGACGACGCACAAATCACGAGTACGTTTGGAGATATCGCGACTCGCTCACCGATTGTCAGCAACGATTGATAGTCGTCTGACACAATGAACCCCGCATTGACCACGGCGCCGGCGCCAATCCGCACATTGCTAAGTCGAAGGATTGCCTTGCGGCATCGGTTGTCCGGATGGTGCGTCGCTACCCACCGTTGCAGCTTCAATGGCAACATCCGACACGTAGTCTCGAACGCACTCGCATCGAACGACTCGTAATCGAACATCAGCCGTGTCACTATCTCGCCGAACCGCGCTTCTGCATTCATTGGGAACGCCCAAGACTTGAGAAAGGCACCGTGTAGAAGAAGGGATACATCGCCAAGAGTTGCTCCGGCGACATCTGCTCAATCAACGCGCGATCTCGACGCAAACGGACGTGGTAGCGGTATTCCTGATCGCTGGTCCCCCATCGCGACTTGAACTGGTAGACCCCAACCTGACTCGTCCAAGTGCCGCCCCAGTTCCACAGTGACGATGCGCGTTCCGCCACCGCGTCGTGCATCGCCTGGAAGATCAAGGCACTGAGGGGCTGCTGGCTGCGATAAGCCTCATCGATTACTGGCGTGAAGTACTCGACGGTATCCTTGAAGTAGAATACGAGCAGGGCAGATACAATTTCACCCTCGACTCTCGCGGTGTAGATGCGATAGTCGGTGTCAGGCTCAAACTCCTCATATATGGCCTCAAACGACTTCCAAGGCTTCGCGATACCGCCCATTGCCTTCATATTCTCTGCATGCAGTGTATGTAGACGCCGCAATGTCGAGAGTGAGCAATCGTGCCCTAGATCGAAACCGCTCTTGAGTCCTTTACGGACCATGTTTCTTGTTTTCGAATGGAAGCCGGCTAGGAGCCTCTCCTCGATGTCAGCATTACGTGCTCCGGCAGGCAACGGCGACATTTGGCCGATGCGATAGTCTCGGTAGTCCGACTTCCAGCCATCGAGGCTGGCCCTCGCCGGATCAAGGGGCGACTCAATCAACGTTGCGCAGATCGCGTCAAGTTGCTCGCAGTATTCGCTGAACACCGCGAGCAACTCCTGTCGTACCTTGCTTGATGCCTCACTTCGCGCGATGATCGCGCCGTGACTCCCGTAGTATGGCAGACTATTCACGACCGGCCCGAGGGTACCATAGGCCACGAAGATCGGCAGCGCGGCGACCAAGTCGCCATCTTCGTACGCGATCAAATAGCGATCCGACGCAGAACTGAGAAGCCTCCGGAGCATTCCTCGGTACCTCAAGGAATGCGTAAACATCGCTGCGGGTGCTGACGCTAAGAGCTGTGCGTATTCCGTCTCTTGGGCAGCCGACAGATCCAATATCTCAATCGCCATCGTTCGCACAGTAGAGCGCGTCGGCGATCGCGGACGCTTCATCGTCGTTGAGCGATGGATACATGGGCACTGATACAGTCCGTTCAAACAGCCGCACGGCCGTGCCGAATCCAGCATCTCCCATTCCGAGCAGTCGGTGCAGCAGCGCGTCGACGCCACGACGCACGACGACACCTCGTGTACGAAAGTCTTTCGCAACCACATCGAAGGGCTTGGAAGTGCGCACAGTAAATCGAAACAGCATGTTCGATTGCCCGGTGGCGCCTACTTCAATCCCTTGGTTTCGCGCCACGGTAGCGAACTGCGCACGAAGCCGGTCTCGTCGTTCGATGAACTGCGAGTACCGCGCAAGCTGTGCGACACCAAGCGCGGCCTGAAGATCCGACAGCCTCGCGTCATGCCGCGGCACCGGCACTGCGCTTCCATCTGTCATATACCGCGCCCGTTCGGCAAGCTCGGCATCACGACTTACCAACATGCCGCCTTCACCAGTTGTGAGACATTTCGTGGCATGAAATGAGAGAATGCCTAGATGCCCTATTGTCCCTGCCATCTCCCCGTTCACGCTCAGCCCGAACGCTTGACATGCGTCGTCGATCACAGGAACGCGCATTTGTTTCAGCAGCGCGACGTTGCAAGGATGGCCAAAGACATGAACAGCGACCATCGCACGCGTCTTCGCCGTAACGTGCGGCCCGACAGTCTGCGGAGTAATCACACCCGACTCGTCAACGTCGCACAGAACTGGAATAGCTCCGGCTGCCATCGTCGCCTCGAGTACACTTCGGCAGACGTACGTGGGGAGGATCACCTCGTGGCCTTGCTGGATCCCCAACACCTTGAAAGCCAAGGCAAGCGCCGCGGAACCGCTCGACTGAGCAATCGTGTGGACGCCACCAAGGTACCGCCCAACTTGGCGCTCGAATGTTTCGACCATCGCACCTTGAGCAACCAATCCTGAGACGAGTTGCGCCCTTACCGCCTGCGCGTCGTCTTCGCTGATCCAAGGCCGCGAGTGCGGGATTAGTCGTTCATGCATAAGACCTGCTGCAACCACACTTCGACGTTGAGCAGAGACCATACCAACAGTCGCCGGTTTTGCTTGCCACTGAGGTGTTCGTCAACAAGGGCAAGGACGACGTCCTTCGCTAGCACGTCGTAGATGCAAGCGTCTCCCGTGATAAGCAGGCGTTTTACGAACTCAATACTCTCGCCCTTAAACCAACTTGCATCGGGTGACGAGAAACCCTGCTTCTGCGCGTTTGTGATGTCCGCCGGGATGTAGCGAGTCATCATGTCGCGTAGGATTTGCTTTCCGTCATTGGTTCTTGCGAAAAACATGCCTCGCTTGTCTCCGGGATCGTTTTCGTTGATCTTGAGCACGGCAGACAGATTATTGAGCTTCATTCCGACCGGGCACCGCATGGCGAAATCCACGAGGTCGTTGTCCATGAATGGGACGCGACTTTCAAGCCCATGCGCCATGTTCAACTTGTCCTCGACGACAAACAGGCCGTGTAGGAACGTCTTCGCTTCGAAATACAGCGAGTGATTGATGTAGTCTTCTGGCCGGCCGAGTTCGTTGTCATGCGTGGCGAATACATCGCGAAAGATGTCCCGCGTCCACACGCCCTCCACGTCGCCCCACACGGGGGAGAAGAGGCGCTTCAAGTGCCGGTTGTCGACTAGGCGCTGCCAGTACAGGTAGTACTGGTCGACGTACGCCTCGAAGTTTCCGCTGTTTGCGCCTCGGTAGTAGCGCCACGGATAGCCGCCGAAGAGTTCGTCGCCCCCACTCCCTGCCAGCACGACCTTGACGAACTTGCTCGCCAGCTTCGCCGCATAGTAGTTCGGATAACTCTGCCCGACGCGAGGCTCCTCCAAATGGTACGCGAGCCGCGGCAGGCAGCGCTCCATGTCGCCGGCCTTGAGCACCATTTCGTAATGCTCGGTTTTGAACCGTGCCGACATCGCCTCGGCCTTCGTTCGTTCATCAAACGACAGCTCGATTCCGGAAGCGGAGCTCAGGTCGAACCCGCAGGTGAACGTCTTCAGGTACGGAAACGTCTGGGCCGCGATTGCGGTGATTGACCCGCTGTCCATCCCACCACTCAGATATGCCCCAAGCTCGACATCGCTCACCAACTGCCGATTGACTGCCTGACGGAAAAGACGATCCAGCTCTTCGACATACTCGGCCCGTGGCGCAGCCTGATCCGGTTCCCGAAACCGATAATCCCAGTACTGCACACGCGTCAACTCTCGCCCGGGCGTCTGCGCGTGCAACACGCCGTAGTGGCCTGCCGGCAAGAGGTGGACGCCCTGCAGCAGCGTCTGGTCCGTGAAGATGTTCTGAAACGTGAAGTACTCAAGCAGTGCCGGCTTGTTGAGCTTCCTCGAAAAGTCCGGCTGCGCGAGGATCGCCTTCTGCTCGGATCCAAACGCAAAGGTGTTCCCCTGACTCGCGTAGTAAAGTGGCTTGATTCCGTAGCGGTCCCGCGCGAGGAGCAGCGTGCGCTCCTTTCGATCCCAGAGCGCCAAGGCGAACATTCCGTTAAACCGCAGCAGCGCATCTGGTCCCCAGGCTGCCAGCGCGTGCAGCACGACTTCGGAGTCTGCCTGGGACCGAAACCAGTACCCGAGCGCCTCAAGCTCCCGCCGCAGCTCGCGGAAGTTGTACACCTCGCCGTTGTAAGACAGGACGAACCGGTGGTCCCCTGAGAGCATCGGCTGATACCCCGCCGGCGAGAGGTCGATGATCGCCAGCCGCCGGTGTCCAATCCCCACGTTCGCTTCGATCCAGTGGCCTTCCCCATCCGGGCCGCGATGGGCAATCGCATCCGTCATGCGCTGCAGTACCACCGGTGACACCGGCGCGCCATCCAGGTTGATCAGGCCGGTAATGCCACACATCAGCCGAGTCCGCGACGCACATGGTCGATGACGTAATCCTGTTCGGCCATCGACATTCCGTGAAAGAGCGGCAGCGAAATGCTGCAGTGGTTCGCGGCGTACGCCTGCGGAAATGCTTCAGGCTTCAGCGAGTACTTTTCCCGATAGTACGTCAGCATATGCACCGCGTGCGTCGCTGGACGAGTCGAAATGCCCGCTTGCTGAAGGAGATCCATCCACGCGTTGCGCCGTTCGTTGACGCGCGGGATCGTGTCGCGAGAAAGCGGTTCCGGCCGGAAGAGGCACGGGTATGACTGGTATCCGTGGCCGTAGCCATCGGGCCTCGCTGGCGTGCGCAGCCAATCCAGGTTGGCAAACGCCTCGTCATAGCGCGCGGCGAGCCGCCGCCGCTCCGTGATGATCGCTGAGGCACGTTCCATCTGCGCGCTACCGAGCGCGGCCTGCAGATCAGTCATGCGCTGGTTGTAGCCCGCGTCAACGTGATCGGCCAGTAAGTACGGCCGGGCCCCGAGATGCCGCTGGAGATCCGTCATCACCGCCCCGTGGTCACGGAGCCTTCGCACGTGCTCCGCGAACGTGTCCGACGCGGCAGTGATCATCCCACCCTCACCAGTCGTAATGGCCTTCCGCGGGTGAAAACTGAAGCAGCCCGCCGTCCCGAGCGTACCCACGTGCCGTCCGTGATATGTGGCGCCGAACCCGCACGCGGCGTCTTCTACCACGGCGAGCCCGTGGCGCGAGGCGACGGCGTTGATCGGGTCCATGTCCGCCGACAGCCCAAACAGGTGCACCGGCACGATCGCCTTGGTGCGCGGTGTGATAAGCGATTCAACCTGCTCGACATCAATGTTGAACGTCGCGAGGTCAACGTCACAAAACACCACCCGCCCACCCAGATGCTCGACGACGTTTGCGGTCGCGATCCATGTGAAGGCCGGCACTATCACCTCGTCACCGGGCCGCACGCCGAGCGCGGCGAGTGACAAATGGAGCGCGCTCGTGCACGAGGTGACGGCGACCGAATGCTTGGCACCCGTGAACGCCGACCAGCGCTCCTCAAACTCTCGGACCTTCGGCCCCTGCACCAGCCAACCGCTGCGCAGAGGCTCGAGGACGCTCTGGATCTCTGCCTCGGTCAGCGCAGTCCGCGCGATGGGGATCTTCACGATTGACTGGCCCTCCAGTCGATCAGGCGCTGAAGGCCGGTGACCAGGTCGTAGCGATGCGTGAATCCCAGGTCCCGCGCCGCCTTTTCTGGCGATCCGATACGGTTCTGTACAAGCCGGCGCGCATCATCGGCGCTATACGGTTTATAGGTGACATTGAGGCTTGAGTTGCGCATCGACAGGATCAGGTCGCAGAGATCGCGGATTGAAGTCTGCACGCCGGTTCCCACGTTGTAGAACTCGTCATTCACCTCGGATTGGAGCGCCAGGACATTGCAGCGCCCGACGTCCTCGACGGAGATGAAATCGTACGCCTGCGTTCCGTCGCCATTCACGGTCGGCGCCTCGTTCGCGTCGATCTTGTTTAGCATGATCGGGATGACGCCGGTATATGCCGCCGTCTGGTCTTGATGAGGGCCATACACGTTCATGTATCGCAGCCCGATGTAGCTGAGCTCGTATCGGTCGTGGAAGGCACGACACATGGCCTCGCCGGCGATCTTCGTCGCCCCGTAGAAGTTGCGGTTGTTAAACGGATGCGCTTCCGTCATCGGCACTTCCACCGCATCGCCATAAACGGACGCAGACGACGAGTAAACGAGCCGCTTAACACCGTTGCGGACACACGCTTCCAGCACGTTGAACGTGCCCTCGATGTTCACGTGGAAGGCGGTGCGGGGAAAATCACGACAGTGCAGGAGCCACATCGCCGCGAGATGCACCACGCCATCCACACCCTTCATCGCGTCGTCGAGGACATCCACGTCACGAATATCTCCGCCGGTTGGGTGGATTCGGCAACGCCGGTCGGCGAGGCTCGCGCCGAGATTGCTGAGCTTGCCGCGCGCGAAGTTGTCGTAGATCACAACCTCGCCGACGTCGGTCTTGAGGAGCTCTGAAACCACGAAACTACCAATGAACCCGGCACCGCCGATGACAAGAACCTTGCTTCCTTCAAGTTTCATTTGAACTCCCGGTTTACATTTGCCGCTTGGCACTGAATATGTTCGCTGCAAGCTCCTCCCTCTCCGGCGCCTAAGCTCCGCGCTGGAGGATCATTCCCGAGATCGAGTTACCACTTCTTCCGTGACGCCCCCCAGAAGCTCGGGGATGTCTGGCCGTGCCCTGGTTCTGCGCGGAACAAGATTACGCAGATCATTCGGAATCAGGGCACTCGAGTGCACGGTCAGCCTGAGATGCGCCGGGTTCGGTGGACACCATCCCTACGTTCATTGGGTAGATGAGATGTCAACTGCGAGCACGACGGACGCGAGCATCCTGGAGCGGCTGGACCTGATCGTGAAGTCGGCGATGAGGGCGGAGCAGGACAACACGCTCCGTGAGTGGCTGCACACGCTGGTTCCGGACTTCGAGCACGAGGACGCCCGCACCAACCCGAGGGTCCGGCGCAGCAATCCCTCATCTGCGATGGCGAAACTTCGGGTGGTCTAGGGGCTCCGGTTCTATCACACGGCGCCGCCTCGCCGTAGTCGATAATGGCGCCACCAGATCATTCCAAGCCCGGCGCAGACGCCAAGAAAGATTGCCGACAGCAGGTCCCGCGACCGCCGTGGGCTTGTGCGCGAATTTGGCACCACAACCTGTTCCAGAACCGTGAACACGGGCGTGTCCTGGTTCTGCTTGATGCGCGACTGCTCTCGTTCGCTACTGAACTGTCGATACAGCTCAAATGCCAGGTTGTACTCGCTCTGCAGCCGCTGTGCCTCGATCTGCGCCGTAGCGCTCAGCGTCCCCCGGTTGCGGTCGGTGAAAGTCGCCAGTTGTCGCTGGGCTTGCTCGAAGCGCTCGCGGGCCCGCTTCTGCTCGTCCTCCACGAAGCGCCGCTGCTCTCCAGCCTTACGCGACTCGAAGTCAATAATGCGTTCCATCAGCCGCCCGGAGGCCGCCTTCACCAGGTCGGCGGCGGCGTACGCATCAGGCATCGTACCTTGAATGGTGATGATCGCCGTCTTGCGGTTGATGTCCACCGTCAAGCGCTCATCGAGGCTGCGAATAATCGCGAGGTACTTCGGATCGTAGTGCGCGAGCGGTGGCCTTCCGCCCGTCGAGTCAGGAATGACCATCGGCTTCGGCGTCGGCCGGAGGGCGGACAAGATTAGCGACGGCAGGCCGATCGTATACTGGCGCACGAACCCGACAAGGGAACCGGCACTAACATCGCGAAAGTACCTGACCGTCGAGATGGGTTCCCGTACCGTGCTGAACCGGATCGGCGTCTCCGCTACGGCGATCTTGAAATCCAGTGTCTTCGCGACTTCCGGGTACAAGTCAGCCGTGATCGTCGGATCAGAAGCTCCCGCCGGCAGCCGGATGCCGGCAAGGCCGGCGAGGCCAGACAGCCCTGACGTGCTGCTGCCAGAGGAGCGATACGGCAGGATCTTCGTGCTAGCCGTGTACTCCGATGTGCTGCCGAAGGCCAACAGCAAGCCCAGCGGCACCGTCACCGCAAGGCTTCGCCACACGTAGATCCTCTCCTTCCACGCCAACAGTGCGAAGTCACGCGACTTATCGATCAACTCCGTGAGCGAGATCTCATCGTCGTCGTCATCAGCGGGCCGACTATTCGGCGTGGGAGTCATCGTCATCGGCCTAGAGTTGCTTGCTAAGCACGATCAGCGACAGCACCGTCGTCATCACCTGGAACGTGCGTGTGTAGATCGCGTCGTAGTCGATCTTCTTCTTCTGCTCCGGCGGCACCTCGAACTTGTAACGCAAGCTGATGGTGCTTCCCGGATACACAGTCGGGAAATCCTTGAAGAACAGGAAGCTTCGCTCCGTGCCGGTCACCTTTCCGTTCGGTTCCGTGACCGTCACGCTCCACCGGTCCGCCTTCTGGGCAAAGCCACCGGCGAACTCGTGGATGTACCAGCTGGCAGACCGGTCGCCCTCGTAGCTGAAGCTCGTCGTCCCGCCCTCGGTGACGCCACCGTTCACGACGCCGCTCGTCGCCAGCTCCCCGAGGCGCGTGGCGCGCAGGCGGATAGCCACAAGATTCGAGCGCCGCGGAATTGAAATGACGTCTCCCTCGAGCAGGATCGGATCGAGACTCAGGTTGTGCTTGTGACGCAACGCATCCTTCAGGTCGATCCCCACCGGCCCCACGCCCCCCGCCGAGCGCACGAGCGTCGCGTACGCGGGATCGGCCAGCTCCGTGATTCCGCCGGCCTCGCCGATGACGTCACTGAGGTGCACTAGGTGATTCGACAGCGCATAGACGCCCGGGTACATCACCTGTCCATTCAACTGCACTGTCCGCGAGACATCGAACAGCGGGATCTCCCGCACCACCACCTGGTCGAACGGCTGCAACCGGAAACCTGCCGGCGCCGACACCACGCGATACGCGCTGTCGAGTTGCACCGCGATACGATCGAACGTCGCGCCCTTCGTCGGACTCACGTTGAGGCGGAATACATCCACACGACTCAGCGACGCGGCGCGCGTGAAACCCCCGCCCATGATGACGAGGTCGGTAATGGTGACCGCCGAGTTGAACTCGGCGCGCACCGGGTTCTTCACGGCGCCGCCAAGTGAAAGCTCGCCGACCTCCGTGTACGTGCGGCGGTCGTAGACCATGAGCTTGTCGCCCGCGCCAAGCGGGAAGGTGAGGTCCTGCCGCACGTTCACGCGCAGGTAATCCACCTTCTTCGGGTTGAACAGATCGGTGCGAATCACGAACGCGACGTCGGCCGCTGTCGGCTGCAGGCCGCCAGCCAGCGCAATCACGTCGCGCAGCGGAATGCGGTCGCCGTAGGCAAGCGTGCGCGTCACCGGGTTGCGCACGCTCCCCTCCACCGCCAGCGTCGCGACATCGGCGTACCGCTCCTTGTCGAAGACAAGCAACCGGTCCTTGGGTTCCAGCTTCACCTTCGCCTTGGCGCGCACCGAATCGTCCCACGCCAGGGGAATGACCTTCAAGCTGCCGTCCAGCTGCACGCGCTCAATAAACAGCAAGTCGGTCTTCGCTTGCGGCTTCAGCTGCGCCTTCGCCAGCACGTCCTGCACGCTTGGGCTGCGCCCCAGGTCGTAACGTCCCTCATAGAAGACGCTCCCCGACACGTCCACGAACTGCTCCAGCGGCCGGCCGATCGCGCGCACGCGCGCCACGTCGCCGTCACGCAACGCCACCCGCACCGCCCCGCTCAGCACGTCGCGCAGGCGCCATTCCCTCAGCACCACCGAGTCTCCCTCTACGCGTTGCACCTGCACGTAGTCGGGGTTGGTGTTGAAGTTGATCCCCCCGGCAAAACGGATGAGGTCGGCGAGGTCTTCCTGCTCCACCAGCTCGTAACGCATGGGGCGCTTCACGACCCCTTCGATGGCGACCACCGTGCGCGCCAGCGGCACGAACAGTACGTCGTTGTGCTGCAGGTCGAAGTCGAAAAGCAACCGCGGGTCGTTCATGAAGGCATACACATCCATCCGGCGACGACTATTGCCGCGAATCACCTGGATGTCGCGCACCGAACCAATCTTCGTGGGGCCGCCAGCCGCGGCCAGTGCGTTGAACGCCGTGTTGAGCGCCGAGAGCGAGAACGAGCCATTGATCTTCGATTCACCGAAGATGTTCACCGTCACCGTGCGCGCCGTCTGGATGGTCAGCGCGAACTGATCTGAGTTGAAGCGATAGTACGCCGACAGGCGTGACTGCAGCAGCGCCCGCGCCTGCAGCAGCGAGAGCCCCTGCATCAAGATCTTCGGCACGCCGTCGGGCTGCACGAATCCGTCGCCGGTCACCTGCAGCAGCAGGTCAACCTGCGAGGTCCCGAAGATGCTCACACGAATCTGGTCGCCGCCGCCAAGGATGTAGGTATCGGGCGCACGCGCACCGTCGGTAGTGCGGAAGACGTCGAGCGTCTTATTGGTGAAGATGCTGTGCCCGTAGATATCCGATGGCTCGCTGCTTTGCGCTGCCACCTTCTCCTTCGCGTCGGCCACCGCCTCGGCCACCGTGGTGGTCGGGTTGGCGGCATCACTCCCCGCGATTGGGGCAGCGGGTGCGGCCGCCGCACCCGGCACCGTCGTGACGCTGGCCGTCACGGCCGCCTTCTTCTGCGCCACCAGCCGGTCGAGCACCGCAACGATGCGATCCTTGTACGCCGGCAGCTCAGCAATGGGGATCGCCTCGATGACGATCCCCTCCTTTACCAGCGCCGCGCGCGCCTCCTGCTCGGTCAGGCCGCGCTTGGTCAGTTCGGCGCGGATCAAGTCCTGCTGGGCCGTACTCAGGGCGGGTGCGTCCTGCCCGGGCATGCGTGCGGGAGTGAACGCGGTCGCCCCGGCACTCATCAACAGGGCAATCAGGAGCCGGCGAGCCGACGGGTAAGCGAGAGACTTGATCATTTTCATCCAAAAAAGGTAACGCCTGCATGCCGCTCTCGCGGCCCCCGGGCGAGCCGTACCGTCAGACCGCTCTGACTGTGGCCGCGCCGATCGTAAACGCTACACCGCGACCAATGGTGGGAACCCACACTATCAGCTTGCGGCCGCTGCGAATCTCGCGCACCACCCCGCGGTATCCTACCAACGGCCCCTCCTGCACCACCACTTCGTCACCCACCATCAGCGGCTCCATCTCGGCGACCGGTTCCGGCTCAAGGTGGGGGGCCTCGATCATCCGGCGCAGAGACGTCACATACCCGTCATCGAGCCGCGCCGGCACCCCGCCTTCCTTCACCAGCGTCAGCACCCCCGGCGTGCGCAGCAGCGCGCTCCAGTTTTCGCCCGTGGGACGCGTAAAACAGTATCCGGAGAAGAGCGGGAGCACCACCTCTTTCCAGCGGTCGCTCCACCGCCGCCGGCTCGTATACGTCGGCAGCCACACGTCGTGCCCCGCCGCCCCAAACCGCGCCGCGACTTTCTTCTCGGCGCGCGCCTCCGTCCAGACCACAAACCAGGGGTCAGCCAGCACTTCATTAGTAATGGAGTTGGCAATCTGGATCATGGGAACCCGAGTGCACGGTCAGTCACATTGCGTGATTGACCGTGAGAGTTGTCGTGACACTATTGCCCAGCGATTCACTACCGCTCTACGGCTACGTCCTCGCTCTCCGCCTGCAGCCGCTCAATCTCCAGCCGCAGCGCGTCGTATTCTTCCATCTTTCGTGCCAAGAAGTGCTTCGTCAGTTCCGCCTTCGCCGCCACCCCTTCGGGCGTCAGCAGGTAGGCGTAGCCACGCTTGTTGGCACTGCTCTTGAAGTTCTGGATCTTCACGAACCCCTTGGCCAGCAATGCCCGCAACACGTAGTTGGCCTTGCCCAGGCTCATCCCCAGCTCACTCGCCATCTCGCGCTGCGTGCGGCTGGGGCTCTCATCGAGAAGCCGCAGTACACTCAGCTGTGAGGGGTCGGTCGTGGGCGGGTGTAGCGTCATTTCACTCGTTCCCGTGGTTGTTCAACGCTTGAACATTCGATCTGGTCCGTCGTGTGTCAAGTAGGCCGTTTGCATTAACCAACCGGACAGCTTCAGCCGCCCGCCCCCGCACATTACGATTCCCTTCTTGCTGTCGGAGGCATCTCCGACGAATTTGGCTATCTCGCCGAGAATTAGGCGAGCGCGTCAACGGACTGTCAGCGGCCGGCCATGGACGGGCCACGTCGGGTTCTGACACACCTTTGACGGCGGCGGCATAGGTAGTTGGCACCGATCCTGTCTCGAGCTCCTTTAATGCGCAATCGCCACTTCGTACTCCTCGACATAGCCCTCCTCGCGCCACTCCCGTTCCTGGTGGTAGCGCTGCGCTTCGAGTCGCTCGCCTGGTCCGCCGAGACTACGCGCGCCGTTCTGGTCTATGCCCTGCTGGCGTTGCCCATCCGCCTGGCCGTCGCCTGGTCCGTCGGCCTCTACCGCGCCCTCTGGAAGCACGCCTCGCTCGCCGAACTGGAGCGCATCTTCTTCGCCGGCGCTGTCTCCGGCCTGATCACGTTCCTGGTTGGCGCGGTGCTGATTCGGGCCACCGGCCTCTCCGCCGTGCGCATGCCGTACTCGTCGCTTCTGTGGGACGCCCTGCTCGCCGCGAACCTGATGGCCCTGCCACGCATTGCCGTTCGCGCCCTGAATCGAACGACACGTCGCACGGGGCGCCCCGCCAAGCGCGCCCTCATCGCCGGCGCCGGCGAGGTGGGCCAGAGCATCCTCCGCGCCCTCCGCACCCATGGCGCGCACTTCCAGTTCGAGGTCGTCGGCTTCGTGGACGACGACCCCACCAAGAAGGGCATGACCTTGGGTGGCATTTCCGTCCTCGGCTCCCTCGGTGACATTGCCCGCGTCGTCCGCGAACAGTCGGTGGACGAACTCATCATCGCCATCCCGTCTCCCCGCGGCTCCCTCGTCCGCCGGCTCGTGGCCAGCGCCACCGAGGCCGGCGCCAAGGTGCAGATCGTCCCGGGCATTCGCGACCTTGTGTCGGGGCGCGTGCGCGTGGAGCAGTTGCGACAGGTACAAATCGAAGATCTCCTGCGCCGCGACCCCATCGTTACCGACCTCGCCCAGGTGCGCCTGCACGCCGCCAACAAGGTGGTGCTCGTCACCGGCGCGGGCGGCTCGATTGGCTCCGAACTCTGCCGTCAGATTGCCGCGCTCGACCCGTCGCGACTGGTGCTGCTCGACCATAGCGAGAACCAGGTCTTCGAGATCAGCGGCGAGATGCGCCGTCTGTTCCCCAAGCTCGCCATGTCGTCGGTCATTGCCGACATCCGAGACGCCCAGCGCATTCACGCCGTCTTCGAGCGCTTCCAGCCGTACGCTGTCTTCCACGCCGCCGCGCACAAGCACGTGCCGCTCATGGAAGACAACATCGTCGAGGCCGTCACCAACAACATCCTCGGCACGCAGAACGTGGTGGACGCCGCCATTGACGCCGACACGCAGCAGCTGGTCTTCATCTCCACCGACAAGGCCGTGCGCCCCACCAGCATCATGGGGGCCACCAAGCGTGTTGCCGAACACATCGTGCAGCAGGCCGCCAAGGCCGAGCGCCGCAACTTCGTCTCCGTGCGGTTTGGCAACGTGCTGGGCTCGCGTGGCTCGGTCATCCCCACCTTCCTCAATCAGATCAAGAACGGCGGCCCCGTTACCGTCACGCACCCCGAGATGCGCCGCTACTTCATGACCATCCCCGAGGCCGTGCAGTTGGTGCTGCAGGCCGGGGCGCTGGGCAAGGGCGGCGAGCTGTTCGTGCTCGACATGGGCGAGTCGGTCAAGATCGTGGATCTCGCCCGCGACCTCATCCGCCTCTCCGGGCTCGAAGAAGGGGTGGACGTGGATATCGAGTACACCGGTGTCCGCCCCGGCGAGAAGCTCTACGAGGAAGTCCTGTTCGGCGACGAGGCCATTCGCACCACGTCGCACCCCAAGGTGCTCTGCACCGACCTCAAGGAGCCCGACGCGGACGTCATGGCGCGGCTGGACCTCTTCGTCAGGACGGCGATGACGGCCGAGGACCAGGAGAACAAGCTGCGCGAGCTGCTGCACACGCTGGTGCCGGACTTTGCGCACGAGGACGCGAGGACGGATCCGCGGGTGCGCCGCAGTGATCCGGCGGCAGCGTCCGTGCGGGTCGTCTAGGCTTTAGGCCGCCCGGCGGGGAAGCGCGCAACTCCGGGGTGTGCTGCTCGCCGCGCGGGGAAGCGCGCAACTCCGGGGGTGTGCTTCGGCGCAATTCTCGCGACTTCGAGAGCGCGCGCCTAAAGGCGCGCGCTCCGTTTATGTCGCTCCAGTATGCGCCTGTGCACACCCCCGGAGCTGCGCGCTTCGCGGGCGCGAATGCACCGGCGCGCCCGCGCAGTTCGTCCCCTCCCCCACGGCGGCAGGCCCGCGGCGCGTGCTTTCGGGAAGCGCCGCAACGGAATGGTGACGCAGTCAGGTTGGATCGGCGCTACCGTGTCTTGGCAGTCGCCTCTCCCACGAACCTCGTTCTCCATGCACCCTCGTGTGCCCCACTCGTCATCTTGCCCGGCGGCTGTTTCTCCCGGCGGTTGCCACGGAGGCAACGCACTGGTATTCTTCACCCACGGTTGGGAGAGCGGTCGTATGACCGTTCGTCGCCTGCAAGGGCGCCCAGCCGTTTTTCGTTGCCTGGTGCCGACGAAGTGAACCTCTTATACGTCGATGAATCGGGCGACACCGGCAAGACCGGAACAGATCACTTGGTTCTCGGGGCGGCTGCGTTGTTCGAAGGTAAATGGCGCTATCTACGCGTGGCGCTCGCGAAGCTCCTTAAGAAGTATTTTCCTGATGAGGCCAGACGTCCGCCGGAGATTCACTGCTCGCACTTGCGGTCCGGAAAGGGACCGTTTGCGGCGCTCTCAATCAGTGAACGCTTTGGATTCTTCGCGGAGCTCTGTGCGCTCCTCAACGACTTTCGCGACTCGGAAATCACTTTGTTCGCGGTCGTATACCACAAGCAGGCATGGTTCGCGAGAAACCCGGGAGCCACGGGTGACGCCCTGTATTCGGCCGCCTTCGCTGATCTGGTGTCGCGGTTCGACTTGTTCTTGAAGCGTCGCTATCGCGAAGGATTCCCGTCAAAGGGTCTCATCATCGCCGACCCGCGAAACTCCACCCTGAGTCGCGCGCTCCGAAAGTGCGTTCTCCAGTTTCATGACACGGGCACGCCGTGGGCAACGATGGAAAACGTCATAGAGTCGGTGCTGTTTCTCGAATCACACGAATCACCAGGGCTTCAACTGGCGGATCTCTGTTCCTACGCCGTGTGGCGGACCATTGCGGCCGGTGACGACGCGCTGGCGCGGAAATTGAAGTACTGCTTCGACCGCGAACCGATGACGTCGACGGGCGCTGCTGGGAAGTGGCACGGCATGAAATACGTCGGGAGCGACCCCATCGTGCGCGAGCGGGTGACGACGGTCTGGACCTGAGGTCCCAGTCTCCGAGCGCCCTCCGTTCTCCTTCCCCCAAGCGGCAGGCCCGCATCTCCGTCCGCGCAGGCGGCCGCAGGACCCATAGACGGCGCGCGCAGCGCGCTCGTAGGGTCCGAGAGCCTGCGCGGTCGGAGATGCGGGCCTGACGCGCCCCCGCCTGCGCGGTCGGAGATGCGGGCCTGACGCGCCCCCCCGTCAGCGGGCTTTCGGTGACAGGCGCAAGCGAATGATGGTCATGCTCCGCCATCGGGGCACCTTGCCCATTCGGTTTCCCCGTGCCAATGTCGGTATCCCATGCGCAATAGGCACCTGCTCCTCCTCGACCTCGTCCTCCTGGCGCCGCTACCGTTTCTGGTGGTGGCGCTCCGCATGGAGTCGTTCCAGTGGGGGGCCGACCTCGCCCAGGCAGTTGCCGTCTATGCCGCGCTCGCCCTCCCCATTCGCATCGGCGCGGTGCACCTGAGCGGCATTTACCGCTTCCTCTGGAAGCACGCGTCGCTGGTTGAGCTGGGGCGCCTCGTCTTCGCCTGCGCCATCGCCGCGGTTCTCACATTCATCACCGGTGCCGTCCTCATCCGCGGCCTCGGGCTCGCGCCCGTTCGCCTGCCATTCTCGTCGCTGCTCCTCGACGCGCTGTTGGCCTCGGTCGCCCTGGCCGTGCCGCGCATCGCGGTGCGCTTTGCCGCGCGCAGCCCCGTGGCCAATCGCCGCGGCCAGCACCGCGCGCTCATCGTCGGCGCCGGACACCTGGGCCAGAGCATCCTGCGCGAGCTCGCGCAATCGCCGGACACCGCACTGGGCATCCTCCCCGTTGCGTTCGTGGACGATGATTTCCGAAAGCACGGCCAGATGCTCGGCGGCCTTCCCGTGGTCGGCGACTTGTCCGACCTCGGCCATGCCATTGGCACCTGGCAGGCCACCGAGGTCATCATCGCCGTGCCGGGGGCCAAGGGGGCCTTCATTAGAAAGGTCGTGGACGCCGCCGCCCCGCATGGCATCACGCCGCGCATCGTCCCCGGTGTGCGCGACATCATTGACGGCCGCATCAACCTGCTCGCCTTGCGCAAGGTGGCCATTGAAGACCTGTTGCGCCGCGATCCAGTGGTCACCGACCTGGCCGCTGTCGCCGAACTCGTGCGCGGCAAGGTGGTGATGGTCACCGGCGCCGGCGGCTCCATTGGCAGCGAACTCTGCCGCCAGATCGCCCCGCTCGCGCCAGCCAAGCTGGTGATCCTGGACCACAGCGAGAACCAGGTCTTTGAGATTCACAACGAACTGCTCAGGCATTTCCCGCAGGTTCGTTATGAGGCGGTCATTGCCGACATCCGGCAGGCGCGTCGCCTGAGCCAGGTGTTCGACCGTCACTGCCCCGACACCATCTTCCACGCCGCGGCGCACAAGCACGTGCCGCTCATGGAAGAGAACGTCATGGAAGCCATCACCAACAACATCCTCGGCACCGGCAACCTGGTGAATGCGGCCGCCGCCAGCAGCGTGCAGACATTCGTGTTCATTTCCACCGACAAGGCCGTGCGCCCCACCTCGGTGATGGGATGCACCAAGCGTGTGGCCGAGCAGGTGGTGCGCGCCGCTGCATACCGCACCGGCCGCAACTTTCTGTCGGTGCGCTTTGGCAACGTGCTCGGGTCGCGCGGCTCGGTGATCCCCACGTTCATCAAGCAGATCGAGGAGGGCGGCCCTGTGACCGTCACCCACCCCGAGATGAAGCGCTACTTCATGACCATCCCCGAGGCCGTGCAACTGGTGCTGCAGGCCGGGGCGCTGGGCCGCAGCGGCGAGCTGTTTGCGCTCGACATGGGCGAACCCGTGAAGATCGTGGACCTCGCCCGCGACCTCATTCGCCTGTCGGGGCTGGAAGAGGGCGTGGACGTGGACATCGCGTTTAGTGGTGTGCGCCCCGGCGAGAAGCTGTACGAAGAGGTCTTCTTCGGGCACGAGGCCGTGGAGCCCACCGCGCACCCCAAGGTGTTGCGGTCGCCGGGAGATCCGGTGGACGAGAACACGGCCGAGCTGATTGAGGCGCTCATTCAGGACGCGCTGAGTGACCCGGATAACTGGGGCGCGTTGCGGCTGCAACTGCGCGCGCTGGTGCCGGACTTTCAGGCGCCGCCGCCGCCGCCGCCGATTGAGCGTGCGTCGGATCCTTCGAGGCGGCTCAAGCTGGCTTAGTTCGGAGTTCGCCCCGCAGGGAAGCGCGCAGCTCCGGGGGTGTGCTTCGGCGCAATTCTCGGGTCTTCGAGAGCGCGCGCCTGACGGCGCGCGCTCCGTTTGTGACCCTCCAGTATGCGCCTGCGCACACCCCCGGAGCTGCGCGCTTCGTGTGCGTTGGGGCATCGTCGCGCCCGCCGTCGTTGGCCCCTCCCCTCGAGCGGCAGGCCCGTATCTCCGTCCGCGGCAGGCGGCCGCAGGACCCATAGACGGCGCGCGCAGCGCGCTCGTAGGGTCCGAGAGCCTGCGCGGTCGGAGATGCGGGCCTGCCGCGCCCCCTCCTGCGCGGTCGGAGATGCGGGACTGCCGCGCCTCGAGCAGAGCTGCGCGCCGGCGATGAACCGGTGTCTGGCGGGACAATACGGTGACGCACGCGTGGGCTCTCGCGGTCATCATGCGCGATGCACGCAGACTGCCGGTGATCGATGCGCCTTCCAGGTGCGGAGCGCGCGTATGTGGACCCCGCAAAAGTGCGGGACTACCTCCTGTCGCCGGTCCACCCCCAGGGCCGGTTCAAGGCCGACTTCTTTCGAGGACTCGGCTACACTCGCGCGAGGTGGCCGCGTCTTCAGCAGGATTTCAAGGATGGGGCGACTTCTGATGGAGCAACCCCAGCCGCGCTGACGGTCTTCGGGCAGTTTTTCGAATTGCGTGTTATGCTTCGAGGACCGAGTGGTCGCGCGGCGCTCCTCGTAACCATCTGGATCATTCGGAGGGAGGAAGATTTCCCTCGATTCGTCACAGCGTACCCCGGAGCACCGAGATGACGTTCCGAGAACTCGATACCGTGGTGCTCATCCGCGATTTGCCGGAGCACGGTCTGCGTCGCGGTGATGTGGGCACGATCGTGCATTTGCACGCACACGACGCGTTCGAGGTTGAGTTCATGAGCGCGTCCGGTCGGACACACGCCGTACTAGCGCTTACCGCCGCCGATGTGCGCGCCGCGGAAGACCGGGACCTCGTGGCGGTGCGGAGCCTGTAGCGCGCGGGGAAGCTCGCAGTTCCGGGGGTGTGCTGCTCGCGCCGCGGGGAAGCACGCAACTCCGGGGGTGTGCTTCGTGTGCGTTGGGGCATCGTCGCGCCCGCCGTCGTTGGCCCCTCCCCTCAAGCGGCAGGCCCGCATCTCCGTCCGCGCAGGCGGCCGCAGGACCCATAGACGGCGCGCGCAGCGCGCTCGTAGGGGTCCGAGAGCCTGCGCGAACGGAGATGCGGGCCTGCCGCGCCCCCTCCTGCGCGGTCGGAGATGCGGGACTGCCGCGCCCCCGTCGTCAGCGGGCCCGGCGCCTCGCGTCGTAGGGCGCCGCCGGCTTCTCCCGGACCATGGACAAAAGGAGCGCCGGGCGCTTCTCCGTCAACTGGAGCAGGCGCAGCGCCGCGCCGTCGGGCTGCCGCTTCCCCTGCTCCCACGACCGCACCGTCTCGGCGCTCACGTTCAGCGCCTGGGCAAACACGGACTGCGACAGCTTGAGGCGTGACCGAAGCTTGCTCACGCGCAGGCACGAATACTCGGGCGCTGCGGCAACCGTGCTGTCGCGTGCCGTGCGCGCGACGCGGCGCACGCGCACGCGGCTCCCCGTCCTGCCCTGTTCGAGGTCACGGAGTTGCTCGAACGCCTCCACAACTTCGTCGCCCAGCTTTCTCGGCTTGGTCATTGACTACCTCAGGTCGGAGACGATCTGGCGAATGCGCTTCCGCTGTTCATTCGTGAGATCCGCTTGCACGTTCTTGGTGTACGCGGTCAGTACGTACACACGACCGCGTGCGAGTCTCAGGAAGTACAGGAACCGCGCCCCAGCGCGCTTGCCACGCCCCGGTATCGCCACGCGAACCTTGCGTGCGCCACCCAAACCAGGAACCACGCTGCCCACGTCCGGCTTGGCGATCACCAGCGCTTCAAATGCCCGCTCGACCTCGGCGGGAATCAGTGAGCGCGCCAGCCGCTCGTACGGAGCGAGGTACACGAACTCGAGGAACTGGGTGCCGAGGTGACGCGGTATGAGCTAGTATAGTACCTAGTACCAGTGTAAGCAAGCACGACCGGGAAGCGCGCAGCGCCGTTCGCGCCACGCGGGGAAGCGCGCAGCTCCGGGGGTGTGCTTCGCTCGCCTTCTCCTCCCCCAAGCGGCAGGCCCGCATCTCCGTCCGCGCAGGCGGCCGCAGGACCCATAGACGGCGCGCGCAGCGCGCTCGTAGGGTCCGAGAGCCTGCGCGGTCGGAGATGCGGGCCTGCCGCGCCCCTCCTAGGCCGTCGAGCATTCGCGGGAGCGGTTACCCGACGCGGTGTGCGGGCCTTCGAGGGGCGGCGCAATGGAAAGGTGACGCTCGAGGCGCCCTCGCATAGTACGCTGGGGCGACGAGACCGTCTCTTGCGCCCTCTTCGCAATACTGCTAAGATGCCAGAATCAGCACTCGTTCTCCGTCGGAAACCGCTCGTCTTCGTTGCATCGTCCCGAAGGGACCTCCAACGGATGCCGGAGGGCGTGCAGGACTCCTTCGGATTCAAGCTCGACCGCGCGCAGATCGGCAGGCATCCGGTGGGGGCGCGCCCGTTCGGGGAGGGACTGCCTGCGGCCATCCTGAAACTGACCGCTGACGACGGCGGAGAAACCTACCGCGCCGCGTACGTCGTCGAGTTCGCTGGTGTCGTCTATGTGCTCGACGTTTTTCAGAAGAAGTCGAAGGCTGGTACGAAGACTCCAAAGACCGACAAGGCGCGCGTGAGACAGCGCTACCAGTGGGCCAGACAGCATTACGAAACGAATCGGCAGCGTTATCTCGAGGACGCCGAGGCAGCGGCTCTCGTTCCGAGCGCGTCCAAACGCAGGAGAGACGATCAATGAGTGGCAGACGACGCACGCCCTCCCGCATGGCCGCGGCGCCAGGTAACGCGCCGAGCGAGGTCCTGTTCGAAGAGGGGAGCGGTAACGTGTTCGCGGACCTCGGTTTCGCTGACGCGGCTGAGCACCAGGCCAAGGCCGACCTCTGCCATGTGATCATCAACATCGTCGAGGATCACGGTTGGACGCAGAAAAAGGCGGCCGACGCGCTCGGCATCGCGGAGTCCGACATGTCGGACCTGATGAACGGCAAGCTGCGTCGCTTCAGCCGCGAGCGTCTAGAGCGCTATCTCTACGCGCTCGGCATGGAAATTCGCATTCAGGTTTATCCACGCCCCGCGGGCAGGCGGCCTGCTGGAGTCTCAGTGCAGGTGTTCGAGGGCAAACCCGCGAGGTAAGGCACTGCGCAGCTCCGTTCGCGCCACGCGGGGAAGCGCGCAGCTCCGTTCGCGCAGGCGGCCGCAGGACCCATAGACGGCGCGCGCAGCGCGCTCGTAGGGTCCGAGAGCCTGCGCGGTCGGAGGTGCGGGACTGCCGCGCCCCCTAGCCTGTCCGAGAGCCTGCGCGGTCGGAGGTGCGGGCCTGACGCGCCCCTCCTCGGGCCGTCGAGCATTCGCGGGGGCGGTTGCCCGACGTGGCGCGAGCTTTTGGGGGTGGCGCAATGGAATGGTGACGCGATCTCGGCGGCGTGGTCTATCGTATCGTACCCACCAAGAGCGGACGATAGATGCCGCCGTGAACGCACGAATTCATGGAACTCACCGACCAGTCGGTGGTTGCCCTGCAGGAGTCATTCGACTATGGTACAATTGTACCATTAGCATCGGACACTCCCATGATCGTCGTCGATACGTCTGTCGTGCTCGCGGTGCTCCTGATCGAGCCCGAACGGACGACAATCCTCAAGCGCACGCGCGGCAAGCGCATACTCGCGGCCCCGAGCCTAGGGTGGGAAGTCGGCAATGCACTGGTGGCCTTGGTACGCCGGCGGCGGGCCGATTACCCAGCCGTTGAGCGGGCATGGCGGTCGTTCGGACGCATTCACCTCGCGTACGCGAACTGCGACATCTCGGCGGCGCTGCGGCTCGCAACGGAGGCGAGTCTGTACGCCTACGATGCCTACGTCATCGAGACAGCGCGAGCGGCGGGCGCCCCGCTGCTGACGCTGGACAAAAAGCAGCAGGCCGTGGCCGCCGAGCGTGGTGTGGAAATTCTGGAGATCACCTGATGCGCGAATACACGTTCTCCCGGGCTCGGCAACAGCTCGCCAGTCTCCTGGATCTCGCGCGCCAGGAAGGCGGTGTGCTCATCCGGCGACGCGATGGTCAGGTGTTCGAAGTCAAGCCCGCCAGGCGCACCGGCGGCTCGCCGCTCGACGTGCCAGGAGTCGATCTCGAACTCGCGACCGGCGAGATGATGGCGGCACTGGCCGAGTCACGCGCGTCTGGTGCCCGGTTCGTGCGGGAACGTCCGGCCAGGAAGCGACGGAAGTAGTACGCTGCGCCGCGGGGAAGCGCGCAACTCCGTTCGCGCCACGCGGGGAAGCGCGCAGCTCCGTTCGCGCCGCGCTGGGAAGCGCGCAGCTCCGGGGGTGCGAATGCATCGCTGCGCCCGCCGTTCTCCTCCCCCAAGCGGCAGGCCCGCATCTCCGTCCGCGCCGGCGGCCGCAGGACCCATAGACGGCGCGCGCAGCGCGCTCGTAGGGTCCGAGAGCCTGCGCGGTCGGAGATGCGGGCCTGCCGCGCCCCCTCCTGCGCGGTCGGAGATGCGGGACTGCCGCGCCCCCTCCTGCGAGGATGGAGATGCGGGACTGACGCGCCCCCCGATGCGGCGGAGAGGCTGACCCGCAGCGGCGCGTGCGTTTGGCGGCGGGCGCAATGGAATGGTGCCGCGTTTTCGGCGGCGCGGGTTATCAAGGTGCTCCTGCTCGAAGCAGCTTCCCGCGAGCGCCGGAGAAACGTCATGAA
Source organism: Candidatus Omnitrophota bacterium (assembly GCA_041661605.1). GTDB lineage: Bacteria > Omnitrophota > Gorgyraeia > Gygaellales > Profunditerraquicolaceae > UBA6249. The sequence continues at coordinate 58,573 of JBAZUE010000004.1, forward strand.
TGCACTTGCCGCATGGCTCAGATCCACCCAGACTTCCGACATGGCAGACGATCGAGACATCCGGCCAGAAGCTCATCGGCTCGTAGAGGGACTTCCCGCCGGCGCCGGCTGGGACGATCTCATGTACGAGATCTACGTCCGGCAGGCCATTGAGGCGGGACTGGCCGACGGAGACGCCGGGCGAACCGTGGATCACGAAACGGCCATGTCGCGCATCCGCGCACGGATTCGGCGCGCGTCCTGATGTTGCCGCTCCGTTGGTCGGAGCAGGCACTCGAGCATATGGGTGGCATCGCGGAGTACCTGAGCTTGTCATCCCCGCTGTACGCCGAGAGCGCGATCCAGCGTATCGAAGCCCGAGTGCAGCAGCTGCAACTCCACCCGGAACTCGGCAAGCCGGCACGCGAATCTAGTGATCCTTCAGTTCGTGAGCTGGTGGACGCACCGTACCGGGTCTTTTATCGCGCGCGCGCCGACTGCATTGAGGTGATTGCTGTGGTGCATGGTCGAAATCAGGTTCCGACTTCGCTCTAGATGCGTTCGCGGGTGCGCTTGAGATCTACGGTGACGTCGCGGCGGTACGAACGGCCTGATCTTGCCGCTCCAGGGGTCTGCTCGTCGCCTGGCGGGGAAGCGCGCAGCTCCGGGGGTGTGCTGCTCGCGCCGCGGGGAAGCGCGCAGCTCCGGGGGTGTGCTTCGCGTGCGAGCGGACTGCAGTTCGCCTCCCCCCAAGCGGCAGGCCCGCATCTCCGTCCGCGCAGGCGGCCGCAGGACCCATAGACGGCGCGCGCAGCGCGCTCGTAGGGTCCGAGAGCCTGCGCGGTCGGAGATGCGGGCCTGCCGCGCCCCCCTGGGCTCTGGGGGACTGCCGAGCTACGAGAGGCCGAGCCGCGCCAGCAAATCGCTTCCGGCGCGTACTCGCACGACCAGCTCACCCGTCTCGTCGTCCATGTGCTGGCCGAGCACCTCGGCGCCGCGGTGCAACTCGGAGAGCCGCTTGCCGTCGCCCGGACTCATCCGCACCTCGCGCACCGGGCGGCTCGCACGCCGCGCATCGAGCAGCGCGGCGCGCAGCGGCTCCAGCCCGCCCGGGCGTACCGCGCTCACGAACGTGCTCCCCGGCAGCAGGTTGTCCATCCGCTCGCGCAGCGCCTGCTCCTCGCCCGGCGTCAGCCGGTCAATCTTGTTGAACACATGCAGTACGGGTGTGTCATGCACGCCGAGATCCGCGAGCACGTCGTCAACAACGAGCCGCTGCTCCTCCCATGTGGGGTGGCTCGCGTCAATCACGTGCAGCAGCAGGTCGGCCTCGCGCGTCTCCTCGAGCGTCGCCCGGAAACTCGCCACGAGATCGTGCGGCAGTTTGCGAATAAAACCGACAGTGTCCGTGAGCAGCACGTCCGCGCCCTTCCCTCCCCCGAGATTCACTTCGCGCGTGAGGGGATCGAGCGTCGCAAACAGACGGTCTTCCACGAAGATGTCGTCCGCGGAACTCATGCCCCTCAGGATCGAACTCTTGCCGGCATTGGTGTAGCCCACCAACGCCGCGCGGAACTGCGAGCGCCGCTGCTTGCGCTGCACTTCGCGGCTCTTGGTCACTTCCGTCAGCCGCTCCTTCAGCAGGCGAATCCTGTGCCCCACGAGCCGGCGATCGGTCTCGAGCTGCGTTTCACCGGGGCCGCGCACGCCGATGCCGCCGCGGAACTTCTCGAGGTGACTCCACAACTTCGTCAGCCGCGGCAGTGAATACTCGAGCTGGGCCAGCTCCACCTGCATCTTGGCCTCGGCGCTGCGCGCACGGATGGCGAAGATGTCGAGGATCAGTTCTGCGCGGTCAATGACGCGCTTCGTGAGGGCGGCTTCGAGATTCTTCCCCTGCGCCGGCGTCAGCTCGTCGTCGAAGATCACGACCGACGCGTCCTTGTCGGCGATCAGCGTCTTCAGCTCTTCGAGCTTGCCGCTACCGATGTAGGTGGCACTGTCGGGGCGGTCAAGTTGCTGCGTGAGTTCGCCCACCACCTCGGCGCCAGCGGTGTCGGCGAGGCGGCCGAGTTCTTCGAGGTGCTCCTGCACGAGGAGCTTGCCGGTGCCGCGCTTGAGGGGCGCGCCCACCAAGATGGCGCGTTCCTGGGGCGGGCTGAGATCAATGATTTCTTTCACACATCAAATCTAGTTCGGGTGGCAGAGTCAGCGCACGGCAGGGGTCGGATCGCGCAAGCTCTCGGACCCTACGGGCTGGCATCGCAGGCGCGCGCGACAGGGGTTCGTTCGCGCAGGCTCTCGGACCCTACGGGCTGGCATCGATCGCGCGCACGGCAGGGGTTCGCCCGCGCAGGCTCTCGGACCCTACGAGCGCGCTGCGCGCGCCGTCTATGGGTCCTGCGGCCGCCTGCGCGGGCGAACCCCTGCCGTGCGCGCGTCCTTTCGATAGATCGAGTGGCCGGTTGCGCCAGCCCGACCCGTGCTGCGCGCTGACGGCATTCCCGCAGGCGCCTTGGCTGCGCTCGGCGCCATCGGCTCCGCGCGCCCCGGGAACGCTGGGAGCGAATGCGAAGTGCGGGGATTCGATGCGCACCGCGACCAACCGGTGACGCTGCTAGCCACGGGGGCCATTAGCCTCGCACTCGGATGCCAACCGAGTATTGACACGATGTATCTTATACGATACAGTAGTGGGGCCTGCGCAGAAGTCCGCGTGACCGCTGCGTTCCTGGCCTGGATGGAGCGACTACGTGACGCGCGCGCTCGAGCGAGCATCGTGGCCCGCATTGACCGACGGTCTGACGGGAATCCCGGTGACTGTCGGTCCGTCGGGGATGGAGTCTTCGAGATGCGAGTTCATGTGGGTGCCGGCTATCGCGTCTACTTCTCCTGGGTGGGCGCTCGCATCGCGGTGTTGCTCGTCGGCGGGGATACGCAGAGCCAACCTGAGGATATCATTCGTGCAAAAGCTCTCGCGCGAAGCAGCGCTGTTGATCGCCAAGAGTAAGATCAAGCTTATTCCGTGGGACGTCGCAGACCACCTGAGGACGCCCTACGAAATGGCGCTCTACCTCGAGGCGACGTTCGAGGAGTTCGGCCATGACGGCCGAGCGGTGCTACGGGCCCTGGGCGGCATCGCGCGCGCCCAAGGCATGACCTCCGTCGCGCGGCGGTCAGGGCTGGGGCGTGAGAGCCTCTACAAGGCGCTCTCTGGCGAGGGAAACCCGAGCTTCGACACCGTGCTCCGCGTCATGGACGCCCTCGGCCTGCGCCTCACCGCGTTGGTAAAGGAGCCCGCGCCCGCCCCGCGCACCCGCACCGCGCGCAAACGCCCGACGCGGAAGCGCGGCACTTAGCTCTCTGCGCGCACGGCAGGGGTTCGCTCGCGCAGGCGGCCGCAGGACCCATAGACGGCGCGCGCAGCGCGCTCGTAGGGTCCGAGAGCCTGCGCGGGCGAACTCCTGCCGCGCGCGCTGCAATCGTAAAGAACTAGCGTCCGAGCGAGCTGTACGTCCCCTTGCTCCGATACGGCCGCGTCATCGACCCAAACGGCGTGGCGAGCGTAAAGTCGCCCTCCACCGTGTACTCCACGCTCCCGCGCTGCAACAGGATGTTGGCCGCCTGCTGCACCTCGCGGAACGTGAAATTCACCGGCAGCGTCACCTGCGTCAGGCTCTTGTTGTCGAGCGTCACCAGCTTCGTCACGTCGCCCGTGAACACCTTCAGCGATTCCGCATAGACGGTGTACGTCACCTTGCTCACGTCGATGCGATAGTCATTGAGGTTCTGCACGTCGAGGATCACATCCAGGCTGCCGCCCTGCAGGCCGACACCCTTCACCATGACGTCCTTGAGTTCGACGATGGGGTTCTGGAACGACGATCGGGCCAGACGGGAGCAGCCGGCCGCGCCGAGTGCGAGCACAGCCGCGGCAGCGGCGAAAGCGAAACGTCGTGAAGTCGGTGTCATCGGCGTGGGATTGGTGACGGGAACTCGGAACTCGAATTGTATTCTACACCCGAATCTTGACTGGGTGGCCCATGGCAGCTATCTTTGGTATATACCATTCAGCGAGCGATTCGGTGAAGAAGGCCAAGCTCTTTATGAACGGCCGCAGTCAAGCGGTGCGGCTTCCCAAGGAGTTCAGGATGCCTGGGAAGGAGGTAAGCATTGAGCGGCGGGGGGACGAAGTCATCCTTCGACCGGTGACAGCGGACTCCTCAGATATGTCGCACATCAAGACGCTCGGGGATCTCGCGAAGCACTTTCGTGAGCACGGTGGTGTCTCCGAGGACTTCGAACGCGCCATTCGCGACGCGCGGAAGCGCGACCGCGACTGGCCCGAGCGGATTCCGGAATGGTAGCGGGAGCGAGTGTCTGCCTCGACACCGACCTCTGCGTCGACTACTTGCGTCGCCGCGCGGCTGCCGGGCCGTTGGCTTTCGCCCAGCTTCCGGTATCCGACGCCTGGATTTCGGCCGTGACGCTGGCCGAGCTGCGGTTTGGCGCCCAGCGCTCGGTGCATCGCGCACGTGAGAATGCGAAACTGGCTGAGCTGCTGGCCGTCGTGGGCGTCCGCGCATTTGATGCCCGAGCAGCAGAGGCGTCCGCCACGGTGCGCACTCACCTCGAGGCCACCGGACAGCGCATCGGACCCCTGGACTCGCTGATCGGCGCCCACGCGCTCGCCGAAGGTGCCGTGCTCATGACGCGCAACGTTCGCGAATTCTCGCACATTCCCGGCCTCGCGATCGCCGAGGCGTGAGCCCCCGCCCCTACTCGTCTGTTGTCTCTCTGTTTTCTCTCTGTTGTTTCTCTGTTGTTTCTCTGATTCTCGCCCACCACTCCAGTCTCTTGGATATCTCTTTTTCAAACCCGAACTCCGTGGGTTTGTAAAATGTCCGGCTCGCCAACTCATCAGGCAGATAGTCCTGTGGCGTGTATCCCTCGGGCACTGAATGCGCGTACGAGTACCCTGCCCCGTAGCCGAGTTCTTTCATGAGCTTGGTGGGCGCATTGCGAATGGGCAGCGGCACCTGCGCCGCCGGCGTCTCGCGCGCCGCTTCCAGCGCCGCTCCCCACGCCGCATACACGCGATTGCTCTTGGGCGCAGTCGCCAGGTACACGGCCGCCTCGGCGAGCGCGAGTTCCCCCTCGGGCGAGCCGAGGAAGTGGTAGGCGTCGCGCGCGGCGATGGCGATCTGCAGCGCGCGCGGATCGGCGAGCCCCACGTCCTCGCTGGCAAAGCGCACCGTGCGTCGCGCGATGTACATCGGGTCCTCGCCGCCCTCGATCATGCGGGCGAGCCAGTAGAGCGCGCCTTGTGGGTCGCTGCCGCGAAGCGCCTTGTGGTAGGCGCTGATTGTGTTGTAGTGGCCCTCTCCCGACTTGTCGTATTGGGCGAAGCGGCGTTGGAGTGCGTCGAGGATGATGGGAGATTGGAGAAGGGAGATGGGCGCACCTGCGGAATCGCCCATCTCCCCTCTCCCACCTCCCATCTGCATCAATACTGCCGCCTCGAGCACAGTAAGCGCCCGCCTCGCGTCCCCATCTGACTCTCTCGCCAGAATCTCCAGCGCGTCGTCGTCAATCGTCACGTTCAGCGCACCCAGTCCGCGGTCGGAGTCGGTGAGGGCGCGGGTGACGAGGCCCTTGATGTCGTCGGGGCTGAGCGGCTGGAGCACGAAGACGCGCAGGCGGCTCAGGAGCGCGCCGTTCAGTTCAAACGACGGGTTCTCGGTGGTGGCGCCGATGAGCGTGAGCAGGCCGCTCTCGGCGTGCGGCAGCAGGTAATCCTGCTGGCCCTTGTTGAAACGGTGGATCTCGTCGACAAAGAGGATCGTGCGGCGGCCCGCATCGCGCAGCTTGTGCGCCGCGTCGACGATTTCGCGCAGGCGCGGCACGCCTTCGCTGACGGCGCTGAACGGGACGAACTCGCCGTGCAGGTAGATCGCGGCCAGTCGCGCCAACGTCGTCTTGCCGGTGCCGGGAGGGCCCCAGAAGAGGATTGAGCCCGTCTGGCCGCCTTCGAGGGCGACGCGCAGGGGCTTGCCGGGGGCGAGCAGGTGCTGCTGGCCGGCGACTTCGTCGAGTGTGCGCGGGCGCATGCGCGCGGCCAGCGGCGCAGGGCCGGCTGCGGCGGCGAACATCGAAGGCTGGCTTGTTGCAGGACGCTTGGAGGCCACGCTTCAATTTAGCGCGCTTGCGGCAGAGCGGCGCAGGTCAGGGGGGCCTTGCTACAGAGCGGCGCAGGTCAGGGGGGCCTTGCTACAGAGCGGCGCAGGTCAGGGGGGCCTTGCTACAGAGCGGCGCAGGTCAGGGGGGCCGGTCCCGCGCAATTCTCGCGTGAACGGGCGCGCTGCGCGCGCCGTCTATGCGCTCCAGTATTCGCGGGACCGGCCCCCCTGACCTGCGCCGCGCATCTGTTTGGGCCGCGCTTGTGCCCGCGGCGCGCATCTGCCCGGGCCGCACATCTGCCCGCGTCGCACCGCCGCCCGCGCCGTTGCGCCGGTCGGGCGAAAGACCGCGATGCGGCGAGCGGCGTTTCGATGATGGTGGCTCGCACGCGCGGCGCCATGCTGCAGCACGCAATGCGCCTCTTTCTCTTCCTGCTACTCCGTAGTATACTACGGTGTAGCATATTATGACTCGCGCGCCGGGAAGCTGCAGTGAACCCGGCGTTCGTGGAATCGACCAGCCACGCGGAAGTCATCTACCTGCTCAGTGTGTACCGCAAGTCGGAACAGAGCGCCCTGTCCGCCGACGACAAGCGGTTCCTGCGGCAACTCGTGGCAATTCTGAAGAGAGCGCCGAACCATGCGTCGAGATAGGTTCGCGGAATTGGTGCAGTCCCTGCGCGAAGCCATCGATCATTCGCAGGGGCTTCGCAGCCTGCGCACGACTGTGCTTCCAGCTCCACCCCGGCAGATGACCGCTGCGGACGTGCGGCGTCTGCGGCGGGGACTCCGCGCGTCGCAGGCCGTCTTTGCCAGCTTCCTGAACGTCAGCCCCCGCCTGGTCCAGGCGTGGGAGGGAGCACGCCGCACGCCGGATGGCCCCGCCCTGAGGCTGATGGAGCTCGGACTGTCGCATCCCGCTGCGGTCTTTCCTGGCCTCGTTTCGGCGCGGAAGCGGTAGGCTTGCCGGAGCGGCGCGCCTGACCGCGCCGCGCTTCTGAGCGCGCCGAGCCTACCGCTTCCGCGCGCGCGGCTTCACGCAGTTCGTGCGCAGGAACGCAGCGAAGTCCGGTTCCTTCATCGCGCCCGGGGCCACCTCGAGCATCGTGAGCACCGCATCCGCTTCACTGGCGCCGAACTTGGCGCCGTTCGTCTCGAGGAAGGTGATGGCGCAGACGAATGCGATGCGCTTGTTCCCGTCAATGAACGGATGGTTGCGCGCGAGGCCGGCGCCGAGTGCCGCCGCCAGGTCAAACAAGTCAGCCGATTCGTCGTACGCCCAGCGCTGCGGAGCGCGCGCGATGGCGCTCTCGAGCAGTCCGGCGTCTCGAAGGCCAGCCGATCCACCCGACTGCCGTGCGATCATCTCGTGAATGGCCTCGACCGTCCGTCGGTCGAGCCAGCGCGGTTCGTGACGCGCGGTCATTACTTGGCGAGCTCGGCCAGCGTGTTGCGATAGCGGCGCATGACACTGGCGGCCGCGTCAAGCGAACGCTCGAACTCCGGGTCTGCCACGCGCACCTCGATGCCGTCGGTGCGCTCGACGAGATACACCGCGTCGCCCTCGCGCACTTGTAGCCGGTCGAGCATCGCCTTGGGGATGGTGACACCACACGAGTTGCCGATGGCGCGGATCTTGGTCTTCTTCATGCGCATCCTCCGTTATCACGAATGTTATAACATTCACGCTCACTGCGCAAACTTCGCTGCGCGTGGCCGCTTGGGGACTGTGCGGGTGGACGCTGTGCGGGTGGACGCTGTGTGGGGACCCGCCCGCGCTCAATTCTCGGGCCTGACTGGCGCGCTGCGCGCGCCGTCTATTGGGCCCTCCAGTATTCGCGCAGGCGGGTCCCCACGCATCGTCCACGGCCGGCTTCGCGCTGGCGTCTCCACGCAGCGGCCACGGCTGGGTTCGCGCTGGCGTCTCCGCGCTACGGCCACGGCCGCATTCGCGCGGATGGCTGCCATGCTTCGATCACGCGCGGACTCGCGCCAGCGAGTCGCCGCGCCGCGTCCGCACCCCAAGACGGCCGTGGCCGCAGAGCGAGAACCCGTCACAGCGAATACTGGAGGGCCCAATAGAGGCGCGCGAAGCGCGCCAGTCAGGCCCGAGAATTGAGCGAAGACGGGTTCTCGCTCTGCGGCCACGCGCACAAAACCCGCCAGTCAGGCCCGAGAATTGAGCGAAGACGGGTTGCCGCTTTGCGGCCACGCGCACAAAACCCGCCAGTCAGGCCCGAGAATTGAGCGAAGACGGGTTGCCGCTTTGCGGCCACGCGCACGAAACGCGCTTAGTGGGGCAGGAGGAGAGTCAACAGCGAGTACGCCGCGCACCCCGCGAAGAAGAACGCGTTGTGATGCCATCCCCGCTTCCCCTGGAACTCAGGAATGAGATTCGAGGCACCGACGTAGAGCGTCACGCCTGCGGAAAGCGCGAGTCCGTGCGTCGCCAACGTGCCCCACAGCCCCGGCGCGAGCGCGCCCAGCACCGTGGCCACGCCGAGCGCGGTGGCGGCCAGCATCGCGGCGCGCCGCGTGCCGCCCGCGGCGAGGAAGAGTGACGAGATCGCGAACCCTTCCGGCAGCTTGTGCAGGACGATCGCCACGAAGACCAACAGACCCAGATGCTGATCAACTGCAAACGACGTCGCGATGGCGACACCATCGACAAACGTGTGCAGCGTGAGTCCGATCAGTGCCGACACACCCACCGAGTGCTCCACCTGGTGCGTTTCGGCGCCGAAATGGAAATGGCGCACGAACACGTGCTGCGTGAGGTGCACCAGCACAAAACCGAGCAGGATCACCCAACTCGCTTGCGCGCCGCCGGTGGTGATGGCCTCGGGGACGAGATCGCCGAGCGAAACCGCGATGAGGAATCCCGCCGAAAACGCCAGCACGAACTCGAGCGAGCGCGCGCTCCACTCGCGGCGGCTCAGCACGGCGGCCGCGCCGGCCACGTTGGCCAGCGCCGCCACAATCGTCAGGAGGATGGTCAGGGACACGCTTTACAGTAACCTGAGCGTCAAGCGCTCCGCCGTCTTTTCCACCGCCGCCACCATCTCGGGCGCCCCGGTGAACTCGTCGCGCCCCACCGTCCACCCGCGCGGCGGCACCTCGTCCACCTGCTCCAGCCCCTCCCCAACCAGCAGGTAGATCCACCGGTCCGTGCGGCTGTAGATCCATAGGTCGAGCATCGGGCTCAGCACGAGCTGGTCTTCCGCCGTGTATACGGCCAGTTCCACGCCGCCGCTCTGTACCAATGCCACCTTCAGCCGCCCAATGGACTCGCGCACCTCGGGAAGACTCAGCCCCTCGCCCACGTACCGCCGCTTGCTGCGCAAGCAGTCAATGGCGCAGTCCACCACCGGCGGCAGATGCTCGGTGAGTTCGTGCATCAGCACCACGCTGCGTTCCATCCCCGCCCCGACGCGCACGGCGTACAGGCCGTCGCGCATCTCGATGGAGAAGACGGCCTCACCCGAGCGGAATCGCTCGGCGACGCGTGTGGCGGGCGTGCGGTGGCGGAAGAGACTCACTGCTGGCTACTCGTCTTCTGCGCAGCGCCTTCGCCGCCGATTTCACGCTCCGCACGCGCAATTCGCAGCAACGCGTCGCGCGTGTTGAGCGCAGGATTCTCGATGACCGCCTCGAGCAGACGCTTGAGCGTCGTACCGAGCTGAGGGCCCTTGGGAATGCCGGCCGAGGCGAGGTCTTCGCCGTCCACCTGGAGGTCGCCGATCTCGATCGCGTCCCGGTAGGCGATTCGCAGCAGGCGCCGGTAGACGCTGGCTGACATCTTTGCGCTGGGCGCCGACTTGCGCGAGCCGTTCGGTGCGCGGGGCGCCGACTTGCGCGAGCCCTCCTCTAGCGAGGAGGGCTCGCCGTCGGCGCCCTCACCATTGGTGTGGGCGACTTCCTGCGCCCGCCGCGCATGGTAGAGGGCAGCGGTCAGGCGCCACCAGCTTGCTGACGCGGTACGCCCCACCGCGGCCGCCCACCGGCGCAACTCGGCGTCGGATGGCCCGCCATCACGCAGCATCGCGGCGTCCACGGCGTCGCCCAGGCGCGCGCGCGCCTCGGCGAGTCGGCTCACCCACGCGACATCGTGGTTCGAGAAGCGCAGGTCCTTCAGCGTGCCTTCGGCGGCGCGTTTGTCATCGCCGAAGAAGAGCATCGCGAGGCGCAGCAGCTTGCGCTCGCCGGCGCGCTTTCCCTTGGGCAGCGACAGATGGTCGAGCGCGGCAAAACGTTCGGCGGGCGCGTCGTGCAGCGGCCCGACAAGCACGCGCAATGCGCCGGCGTCGCGCCAATTCGCGAAGGCGGCGCTCGGGCGCGTCACCTGCTCCATCGTCTTCTCGATCTCCTGCTTCACGCGCTCGGCGCTGAGGCGCGTGAGGTGCGGGGCCGAGTTGCAGATGGCCTTCCAGGTGGACGGGTCGATGGTGAAGTCGAAGCGCGCGGCGAAGCGCAGGGCGCGGAGCGCGCGCAGGCGATCCTCCTTCATGCGCTGTTCGGCGTCGCCGACGCAGCGCACGAGTTTGGCGCGCAAGTCCTTGCGTCCGAAGAAGGGGTCGAGGAGTTCGCCCGTGTGCGGATTGTAGGCGATGGCGTTGATGGTGAAGTCGCGACGTGCGAGATCCTCCTCGAGCGAGGCACCGAACTGCACCTCGGCGTGGCGACCGTCTGTCTTCACGTCGTGCCGAAACGTGGTGACTTCATGAAGACGCCCGTTGGCGTCGAGCACGCCCACCGTGCCGAAGGCGATGCCGACGGGGACGGTGCGCTTGAAGGTGCGCATCACCTCGGGGGGCGTGGCGCTGGTGGCGAGATCCCAGTCGAGGTGGGCGTGGCCCAGCAAGGCATCGCGTACGGCTCCGCCCACGCACCAAGCTTCGAAACCGGCGCGCCTGAGGCGGGCGGCGATTTCGAGGACTTCGGGGGGTGGATGGAGGCGCGACATGTTTCTCTGGGAGGGGGAGGGGTGCAGGGGCTTGGTGAAGAGGGAGGAGTGGAGGGAGGGGTGAGGGGGGACGAGGGGGAAACTACCTATTTCGGGGTGCGGATGGGGGATGGATTGGTGCCAAATGCGGAGAAACGGTGCCGGTGCGCACGCGCGGTGTCATCAGATTGGCTTTTCATCACCTGCCGTCGGTTTCCGACCACACTCTCCCTGAGACTTTCCGCGCCTCGCAAACGCTCCTGGGCAAACATCAGCCAGATTCGCACTCTGGCCGCCGAACGCATCGGCCGGCGCATCGGCCGAGTCGGCGCAGAAGAGATGGCGCATGTCGTGGAGCGGTTAATGGAGATTGTGGAGCAGGGTCCGACTAATCACGCTTGACGTTATTAACGCGCTGCGTTACTATCTTCGATGATTGTCTCGTTCCGTGACCGTGACACCGAGGCGCTGGCTCGTGGACTCCCCGTGGCGCGGTTCGTCGGCATCGCGGCAGTCGCGCGAAGGAAGCTCCGTCAGTTGGAGATCGCCAGTGCGCTGTCGGACCTTCTCGTGCCGCCGGGCAACCGTCTCGAGCCGCTGCGCGGTGATCGTGCTGGCCAGCACAGCATTCGCGTGAACGACAAGTACCGCGTCTGCTTCCGGTGGACGGCGGCTGGTGCGGCGGATGTTGAGATCGTGGATTATCACTGAGGACGCCACAAGACCATGCGACGACTCAAGCCGGTGACCCCGGGGGAACTGCTGGAACACGAGTTCCTCGTCCCGCTCAGTCTCACGAAGTACCGCGTCGCGAAGGAAATCGGCGTGCCCGCGCAGCGTATCGGCGAGATCGTTGCGGGGCGGCGCTCAATCACCGCCGACACGGACCTCAGACTGTGCCGGTTTTTCGGCCTGTCGAAGGGCTACTGGCTACGCGCGCAAGCCGCATTTGATACCGAGGTCGCGGAACGGGAACTCGCGACGACCTTGAAGCGCATCAAGCCCTGGATCGGAAGCGCCGCCTGACTGCTAGTCGCCCGCGAGGCCCACGACCTTCTCGGCAATCTCCTCACCAATCGCCAGGCAGGCCGTCGCCGCCGGGCTCGGCGCGTTGAGCACGTGCAACGCACCCGGGCGTTCGAGGAAGTCGAAGTCGTCCACGAACGAGCCGTCGGGCTTCATCGCCTGAGCGCGCACGCCGACCGGACCGGGGAGCAAGTCGTCACCCGTCACTTCGGGCACGAGCCGCTGCAGTGACTGCACGAAGACGGTCTTGCTCAGCGAGCGTCGCAGCTCGTACACCGTCATCCCCGCGTACTTCGCCATGAAACGCCAGAGGCCGGGAAACGAGAGCGCCGACGCGGCGTCCTCCACGCGAAAGGCCCAGCGCTTGTAGCCCTCGCGGTCGAGTGCGAGCACGGCATTGGGGCCGCACTCCACCCCGCCCCGCGCGAGGCGTGTGAAGTGCACGCCGAGGAACGGGAAGGCCGGGTCGGGGACAGGATAGATGAGTCCCTTCACCAGATGCTGGCGCTCGGCGGTGAGCACAAAGTACTCACCGCGAAATCCGACAATGCGCGTGGTCGGCCGCTCGCCGGCGAGGCGCGCGAGGCGGTCGCTGTGCAGGCCGCCGCACGTCACGATGAAGTCGGCGCGGAGGTCATGCGCACCGGCCTGCACGCGCCATCCGTTGCCATCGCGCGTAATGGCGGTCGCCGCAGAATTGGCGTGCAGCTCGACGCCGTCCGCGATAAGATCGGCGACGAGCGCGTCCACGACACCGCGGTAATCCACGATGCCTTCCTCCGGCACATGCACGGCGGCGACGACGCGGACGTGCGGCTCGATCTCGCGCGCCTCGGGGGCGGTCATCCATCGCAACCCCTGCAGGCCGTTTTGCTGGCCGCGCTCGAAGAGCGCCTTGAGACGCGGCACTTCGTCGTCAGTGGCGGCCACCACGAGCTTGCCGCAGATGTCGTGCACGACGCCGCGCGCTCGGCAATACTCCGTCATCTGCGTGATGCCGCGGCGGACGAGTCGCGCGCGCGCCGAACCGGGCTTGTAGTAGAGGCCGCTGTGGAGGACGCCGGAGTTGTGCGTGCTCTGGTGCGCGCCGAACTGGGGTTCCTTGTCGACGAGCGTGATCGCGGAGGTCGGGTACTTGGCGCGCAGCGCTCGCGCGGTCGCGAGTCCGACTAGGCCGCCGCCGATGATCAAGATCCGTCCCATGCCCAAAGTTACGGGGTTTCGTGGTGCAGCGTCGCATCGCGGGGGACCCCTCCCGCTCAATTCTCGGGCCTGACTGGCGCTGGCTACGTGAGCTGCAGCGCAGCGCAGGGCACCCCTCCCGCTCAATTCTCGAGCCTGACGGGCGCGCTGCGCGCGCCTCTATTGTGCCCTCCAGTATTCGCGGGAGGGGTGCCCCGCGCCGCGCTGCCGACCATTTGTGTGGGGGCGCCCGCACGCGCTTCGGTCGGACGGGGAGGTTCTCGCGAATACTCGAGGGTCCGCGGGCGCGCTAAGCGCGCTCGCGGACCCGAGAATTGAGCGAGGGCCTCCCCGTTCGATCGAAGCGCCCCCGCGACGCGCGAGATCGAAGCGCCAAAGCAGGGCGGACGCTATCCGCAGAGCACCGAGCCGCCGTTGACGTTCAGGATCTCGCCCGTGATATGCCGCGCCTCGTCGGTGCACAGAAAGACCGTCGGGAACGCGATGTCCTCCGGACTCGCCACGCGCCCCACCGGGATGCCCGCCGCGATCTTCTCCCGGCCGCCGTTGGCGTACGGCACGTCGCACATCTCCGTGTCCACCCACCCGGGGGCGACCGCATTCACCGTGATTCCCTGCTTCGCGACTTCGATGGCCACGCTCTTCACGAAGGCGATCATCGCCCCCTTGGATGCGCCGTAATCGGAGTGCATCGCCTCGCCGCGCTGGCCGGCCGTACTCGCGATCAGCACCACTCGGCCGCCGGGCTCCATCACCTTGAGCGCGGCCCGCGTCGTGTAGAACATCGAGTCCACGTTCTCGCGCATCGTGCGGCGCCAGCGGTCGTCGGCCATGTCGGCGGCCGGCACGTCCTCGACGGTCCAGATACCGGCGTTGCCGACGAAGATGTCGATGCCGCCGAGTTCCTTGACGGCGTGGACCACGAGTTTTTCGGCGCCCAGTGTGGTGGCGATGTCGCTGGCATAGGCGACAGACTTGACCCCCAGCGCCTTGCAGGCGGCGGCCACGGCCTTGGCGTCCTTGGTCCGCTTGCGGTAACCGATGCAGACGTCGGCGCCGGCCTCGGCCAGGACCTTGGCGATAGCGGCGCCGATGCCGCGGGAGCCGCCGGTGATGAGCGCGCGCTTGCCTTTGAGACTGAACATTCCTGCTCCGATTGCGGGGTGCGGGGATCCCGAAATTTAGCACGCGGGCACGGGGCGCGCCGCTGCTCTCGGCGACCGCGCCGCAGCTCCGGGGGTCCCGTCCGTGAATACTGGAGGGCTCAATAAAGGCGCGCGAAGCGCGCCAGTCAGGCCCGAGAATTGAGCGGACGGGACCCCCGGTGTTGCGGCGCTTGCTTACGGCGAGGAGCCAGCTACGGAGCTGGCTTCTCGAGCGCGACCTTCGGCACTAGTGCCTCGGTGAGGCGCTGCCGTACTGCGCGCCGATCGCTCGCCGCCAGGGCGCCAATGCGGCGCACGATCAGGCCGGCGTCGAGTGAGAAGAGCTTCCAGCGCACCACCGACTCCGCTCGCAGGCCCGCGGCGGGGCCATCGGTGATGGGGACATCGAATGGCCACTGCTCGTGGTGCGCCGACGTGACCATCGCGAGGACGTACTGGTTGGCGCGCGTAGAGAGGCGGCGGCTCGAGAGGACGACGGCGGGGCGTCGCTTCGCCTGCCGGCGATCGGTGAACGGGAACGGCACAGTGACGACGTCCCCCGGATCATAGGTCATCGTACGCCTCGTCATCCTCCTTCGAACTCCACTCCGGACGCAGTGCGCTCTCGAGCGCCTCGAGATACGACGGATCGTGAGGTGGCATCTTCTCGATCACGACCCTGCCGCGCACGATGCGGAAGGTGATGCGATCCCCAGCCGCGAGCGCGAGATGCTCCCGCACTTTCTTGGGAACGGTGGCCTGATACTTGGTGGTCAAGCGCGATGACTCCACGGGCGCTCCTCGCGACGGTAATACGGTATTACCATCGCGGGTCCTTGCCCTCCACGTCAAGATGCGCGCAGCACCCAGAAGTCCATCACCACTCCAGCGCGACCGACCGCGATCGGGTTCGATGAACAAGTCGGATGCGGCTGGGGCACCTTGCCAAGGCCGCGCAGTTGGCCCCTCCCACCCCGCCAGTCCGGTAGGTCGCCCGTCCAGCGCAGATGCCAGTGGCCGCGGCGCCGAGTGTCCCGTCCAGCGAATACTGGCGGGCCCGAAGGTGGGGGCCCGCCAATTGAGCTGGATGGGATACTCGGCGCCGCGGCCGCGCACCAATCCCCTTGACGAGGCAACCTAACGGTGTTAGATAAGTTCACCATGTCAGACACGGCCGAATACCGCACCCCCTCCCGCATCCGCCGGGATCACGAAAAGGCGGAGACCCGCCGGCGCATCCTCGAGGCCGCCCGCGAGCTCTTCACCAAAGAGGGCTACGCGCAGACCTCGATGCGCCGCATCGCCGACCAGATCGGCTACACGGCCACGGCCATCTACCACCACTTCCAGGACAAGGACTCGCTCCTCAATGAGCTGTGCGCGGTGGACTTCCGCGCACTCGGCGAGGCGCTGCGGCAGATGGACCAGACGATCCCGGATCCGATCACCCGCCTCCGGCTGATGGGCCAAAACTACGTGCGCTTCGCGCTGGAACACCCCCAGCAGTTCCGCTTCATGTTCCTCGTTGAGCGCCCCATCCCTGGCCCAGGTTGCGTAACCATTGATCCGGCTGAAGACGGTTACCAAGTCTTGCTTGCGAACGTTCGGGCTGCGATCGAGGCGGGGTACTTCCGCCCTGAGTTCTCCGACCCGGAACTGGTCTCGCAGATCCTCTGGGCTGGCGTGCATGGCCTCGCCGTCATCCACTTGCATTCGCCCGAGAAGTCACACCCCTGGCTCGACTTGCGCGGTTCGGATGAAACAGCGGCCGCACTGACCGACGTAGTGCTCCGCGGGCTTCTCCGCGATTCGACAACCTGACGCCCCCCTTTTTTCGCTGTTCACCTAACACCGTTACGGCTCCTAGCGATGTTCAAGAATACCAAGTTCCTCTCTCCAGACAGCGAAATCACGCACTTGGTCCTGTCTGCTCTCGCGGTCCTCGTGGCGACGCTCGCCCTGCTGCTTGTCTGGCCGAGTGAAGTGGCGGCGCAGCAAGCGCCGCTCGACTCGGTCGCCCGACTCGCCATCAGCCGCAACCTCGCGGTGCGACAGGCGCGTGAAGTCGAACGTCAGGGCCAACTGGGCGTGCGGCAGGCAAAGGGGCTCTTCCTCCCGACGCTGTCGGTGGACGCGCGCTACTCGGAGATGGACGGCGCCATTGATATCGGCGACGCCATCAACCCGGCGTACGCGGCGCTCAACCAGCTCATCGGAAGCAACCAGTTTCCGACGAACATCCACCAGACCCTGCCCTACAAGCAGGAGACGAAGCTCCGCTCCACGCTCCCGCTCTTCAACGGTGCGCTCTTCGCCAACCTCGCGGCCGCGCGCGCCATTCGCGACCTGCGGGGCGCGGAGTTGGCCGCCGCCAAGCGCCGCCTCGATGCGGACGCGCGCGTCGCCTACCTGAACTACGCGCGCGCCGCACGCGCCGTGGACATCTATGACGCCGCGCTCCGCGTGGTGAACGAGAATCAGCGCGTCGCCGAACGCCTCGTCGGCGCCGGCTCCGCCACGGGCGACGCGGTCTATCGCGCCCGCGCCACCGTGGCCGACGTGCAGCAGCAGCGCGCCGAAGCGGCTCGCATGCGCGACGCGGCACTCGGCGCGCTCAATCTGCTGCTCGATCGCGACGCCACCACGCCGCTGGCGATGCTCGACGATGCACAGCTCCCCGAACTGCGCCCGATCACGCTGGACGAAGCGCTCGTTGCCGCGCAGCGGCGCGAGGAGCGCGCGCAGGTGGCGGCGGGAACCGCCGCTGCGCGCGCGCAGGGACGCGCCGCTACTTCAGGATTCCTGCCGGTGCTCGCCGTCGCCGCCGACTACGGGGTGCAGGGTGCAGAGTACCATTTCGACACCAACCACGACGCGGGCATGGCGAGCATCGTGCTGCAGTGGAACCTGTTCAATGGCGGACAGGACGCGATGCGCCGCCAGCAGGCGAGTTCAGCGCAGCGCGCCATGGCGCTGCGCGGCGCCGAGGCCGATCGCATGATCGCGCTCGATGTGCGCACCGCCTTCGACGCCGTGGACGTGGCGCGTCAGGGACTCACCGCCGCCACGGCGCGCGTGGACGCGGCGCGGCGCGCCTTCCAGATGGTGGACCGCCGCTTCACCGAGGGACTCGCACCACACCTGGAGTGGGCCGACGCGCGGCAACAGTTCACCGCTGCCGAGCTGAACCTCGTGATGAGCCGGTACGCACTTGCTGCGCGGTATGTGGACCTCGAACGGGCGGCGGCGTTGAGGGCTATTCAATGACAGGAGGGGGAGGAGTGCAGGGGCGTGGTATGGAGGGAGGAGTGGAGAGAAGGGTGTTGAGGGAGGAGGCCTCCTCTCCGATCACTCCACACTCCACTCCTCCCCCATTCCAAGCCCCTGCACGCCTCCCCCTCCCGACCCTACGATCACTTATGAAACTCCCAACTTTCCTCACACTGATTTCGCTGGCGGCCACTGCCTGCAGCGGCAACGCCGAGGGCCGCAACACTCCGCCGGAAACCGTCATCCCCGTGCAAATGGCGAACGTCGTCCCCGCCGGTCAGGACGCGACGGTCACGGCCTCGGGCACCCTCGGCGCCAAGGACGAAGTCACGCTCTCGTTCAAGATCGGCGGCATCGTGGGCAGGGTGCTGGTGGACGACGGCGCGCGGGTGAAGCGCGGACAGGTGCTCGCCGTGCTCGATCAGCGCGAGATTGACGCGATGCTCGCCAAGGCGCGCGCCGGCGCCGAGAAGGCGCGGCGCGACGCGCAGCGCGTGGAGCGGCTCTACAAGGACTCGGTGGCAACGCTGGCGCAGTGGCAGGACGTGCAGACGGCGCGCGACGCCGCCGAGGCCGACCTGCGTGCCGCGCGCGTCAACCACGAGTACGCGACGATCGTCGCGCCGGCCGATGGCGTGGTGTTGATACGCATCGCCAGTGCCGGACAGATGATCGGCGTCGGGGCGCCCGCCATCCAGTTCGCGTCGAACGCGCGCGGCTCCGTGCTGCGCGCCGGTGTTTCCGATCGCGACGCGGTGCGACTCGCCGTGGGCGACCCTGCCGAGGTGGCTTTTGACGCTGTGCCGGGCAAGGTCTTCCGCGGCAAGGTGACGCAGGTGGGAGCCGCGGCTGATCCGCGCACGGGTGTGTATGTGGTGGAGATCGCGCTCGTGGGGGTGGCTTCGCTTCCATCGGGGCTTGTCGGGCGCGCGATTATTGCACCGCGGGGCACGGGCACGGTGGGGGAACGGGCACGGGCACGGAAACCGATTTCGGATTCGCGATTGTCGGCTGGGACTTCGGCAGCGGAGACGAGCGGCGCATCGGCAGCGCTTGATCACGGCGCGGTGTACGCCATTCCCGCTGAGTCGCTCGTGGAGGGGGACAAGGACCGCGGGAGCGTCTACACGGTCGATGCGTCGGGCAAGCGCGCGCGGCGCGTCGCTGTCGCACTCGTGGGGCTCGCGGGTGACAAGGTGCTCGTGCGCGGGCTCGACGGCGTGCCGCGCGTCGTGCGCAGCGGCGCCACCTGGCTCACCGACAGCGCCCGGGTGGAGATCAAGCCGTGAAGCTCGCCGAATTCTCCGTCAGGCGGTGGCAGTTCACGATCCTGATGTTCCTGATGCTCGGCGCATTGGGCATCGCGAGCTGGGCCAAGATTCCGCGCGGCGAGGACCCGATCATCGAGATCCCGGTTTTCGTCGTCTACGCGGTTTATCCGGGGGCAAGCCCCAGTGACATGGAGCAGCTGGTCGTCGACAAGATCGAGGACAAGCTGGGCGCGCTCGAACACGTCAAGAAGCTGGTCTCGCACGCCGAGGATGGACTGGCGGCCATCCAGCTCGAGTTCGATCCGTCGGTGGATGCCGACAGCAAGGAAGAAGAAGTGATGCGCGAGATGAATGCGCTGCGCCCCGACCTGCCGTCGGGGCTGGCGCGATTGCAGATCCTCCGCGCGTCGGGGACCAACGTCAACATCCTCCAGCTCGCGCTGGTCAGTGATTCGGTGCCGTTCGCGGAGCTGGACTCGATTGCGAACCGCATCGAGGAACGTCTCGAGCGGATCACCGGCATCAAGAAAGCCGAGCGGTGGGCGGCGCCGAAGCGCGAGGTGCAGGTGGCGCTCGACCTCGACCGTCTGGCGCGCACCGGGATTCCGCCGATGCAAGTGATGCAGGCCATCGGGAGCGACAACGTGTCCATCCCCGGCGGGAGCGTGGACGCCGGCACGCGGCGTTTCAACCTGGTGCCGCAGGGGCGGTATCGCACGCTCGACGAGGTGCAGCAGACTATCGTGGGCGGCTCGCGCTTCGGCGTGGTGCGCCTGCGCGACGTCGCCGACGTGCGATGGGGGTACGCCGACCCGGTGCACATCGGGCGATGGAACGGCAAGCGCGCCGTCTTCGTGACGGCGGCCATGCAGGAAGGCTTCAACATTGAGCGCGTGAAGCAGGCGATGTGGCCGGCGCTCGATACGCTGGAGCGCGCCCTTCCGAAGATGGTGAAGATGGAACGCGGCTTCGACCAGGCGGCCAACGTCGCGTCGCGCTTGTCGCGCCTCGGCACCGACTTCGCCATCGCGCTCGGCCTCGTGCTGCTCACGCTGCTCCCGCTCGGCCCGCGGGCGAGCTTCGTCGTGATGGTCTCCATCCCGACGTCGCTCGCCATCGCCGTCACGCTGCTCGACCTCACTGGGTTCAGCATCAACCAGCTGTCCATTGTGGGCTTCGTGATATCACTGGGCCTGTTGGTGGACGACAGCATCGTGGTGGTGGAGAACATCTCGCGCTTCCTGCGCGCCGGGCACTCACGGCGTCAGGCGGCGGTGCAGGCCACGCGGCAGATCGCCGTGGCGGTAATGGGAGCAACGGCGACGCTGATCTTTGCGTTCTTGCCGCTCATCTTCCTCCCCGGGCTCTCGGGGCGGTACATCCGCTCACTGCCGCTCGCGGTGATCTACGCGGTGCTCGCGTCGCTCTTCGTGAGCTTCACCATCGTGCCGTGGCTGGCGTCGAAGGTGATGCCGGCGACGTCCGCACCCAAGGGCAACCGCTACCTGCAGTGGCTCGAACTGGGCATCCAGAAGAGCTACGCGCCGGTGCTGCACCGCGCGCTCGGCAACCCGATGCGCACGCTGGCCGTCGCCGCCGTGCTCATCGTGTCGTCATTTGCGCTCGTGCCGGTGGTCGGATTCTCGCTCTTCCCCAAGGCGGGCACGCCGCAGTTCATGGTGGACATCGAGGCGGCGCAGGGCGCGTCCATCGCAGCCACCGACGAGGCGGCACGCTACGCCGAGTCGGTGCTGCTCAAGGACCCGCGCGTGCGCGGCGTGTTCACCAACGTCGGTCAGGGCAACCCGTTCGTGTACTACAACGTGTCGCCGCGACAGGAGTCGGCACACATCGGCCAGTTGTTCGTGCTGCTCAAGCAATACGAGCCGAAAGTGCAGCCAGTGATGATTGACAGCCTGCGCGCCGTCTTCGCGCAGTATGCCGGGGCGCGCATCGAGGTGAAGGAGTTCGAGAACGGGCCGCCAATTGACGCGCCGGTGGCGATGCGCATCGAAGGCAATGACCTGGACTCCCTGCGCACGCTGGCGGCGCGCGTGGAGAAGATCATGCAGACCACGGCGGGGACGCAGTACGTGCGCAACCCGCTCGCCATGTCGCGCACCGACTTGTCGCTGATGGTGGACCGTCAGAAGGCGGGGCTGGTAGGCGTCGCGACCGCTGAGCTCGATCGCACCGTCCGCCTCGGCGTGGCGGGGCTCGAGGCCGGGAAGTTCCGCGCGAGCGATGGCAACGAGTACCCCATTACGGTGCGCGTGCCGCGCGAGGGGCGCCCGACGAGCGAGATTCTCGACCGCATCCACGTGGCTTCCACCACGGGCGCGATGATCCCGCTGAACCAACTCGCGCACCTTAGCTTCAAGGGTTCGCCGACAGTCATCACTCACCACCTGCAACAGCGGTCGGTAACGGTGACGAGCTTCGTGCGCACCGGCTTCAACACGGACCGCGTCACCAAGGACGTGCTCGCACAACTCAAAGGACTGAAGCTCCCGCCGGGTTACCGGTTGGTGCCGGCCGGCGAGATCGAGAGCCGCCAGGAGAGCTTCGGCGGCATCGGCGGCGCCATCATCGTGGCCGTCTTCGGCATCCTCGCCATTCTCGTGCTCGAGTTCCGCACCTTCAAGAGCACGCTGGTGGTGGCGAGCGTCATTCCGCTCGGCATCGTCGGCGGCATCACGGCGCTGTGGGTGACCGGCAACACGCTCAGCTTCACCGCGATGATCGGC
>JBAZUE010000005.1:0-29659 GCA_041661605.1 Candidatus Omnitrophota bacterium
CTCGGGTTCGAAGGCGGGGCAGGCAGTTGACCAATAGGGGCTGCACAGATGCCGCAAACGGAGAGCGCCTTGTTCGCGCCTTCGGACAGGATACTCGGTTCGCCTTCCATCGAAAGAAATGGTTCGTGTGGGACGGAAGACGCTGGGCTCTTGACGAGACCGCCGTTATCGAGCGGTATGCCACGCGCGTTGCTCGGGACATTCTCCGAGAAGCGGCGGACGTGGGGTCGGCTGAAGAACAGAAGGCCCTGACGAACTGGGCACGGCAGTCACAAATGGGGCCGCGCATTGACGCGATGATCAAGGCCGCGCGACCTCTAGTTCCACTGAAAGCGGACGAGACAGATCGTGATCCCGCGCTGCTGAATGCAGCGAATGGGACAATTGATCTGCGAACAGGTGAGCTCCGACCGCACGAACGTTCGGACTTCATCACCAAGGTGCTTCCGATCCCATACGATCCAACCGCCGAAGCACCGCGTTGGCTGGAGTTTCTTCGGCAGATAACTGGCGGAAGCGACCAACTAATCGGCTACCTCCAGCGAATGGCAGGGTACGTCGCGACGGGGGAAACAAGAGAGCAGTGTCTGTTCTTGCTTCACGGTTCGGGCGCGAACGGCAAGAGCACCTTCATCGAAGCTCTCTTGTCGACGCTAGGCGGAGATTTCGCGAGGCCGACGGATTTTCGCACGCTTCTCTACCGCGACCGCGGTGATGGCGTGCGTAACGACCTAGCCGCATTGCACAGCGTTCGTTTGGTGACTGCAGTGGAGGTCGCTCCAGAAAGGCGCCTCGACGAAGCGCTAGTGAAGCAGTTGACCGGTGGCGATACCATCACCGCGCGTTTTCTGTATGGCGAGTACTTCGATTTCACGCCGAAGTTCAAGCTACTTCTCGCAGCAAATCACCGCCCGGTGATTCGTGGTGTCGACGAGGGTATCTGGCGCCGCATTCGGCTCGTTCCATTCGAAGTGACCATTCCACCGAAGCTCAGGGATCGGAAACTGCCCGCCGTTCTGCTAACCGAGTTGCCAGGTATCCTTGCGTGGATTGTTGCCGGTGCGATGGCATGGTATGACACTGGGCTTTGCGAACCAGAGGAAGTGACCCGAGCTACTACGTCCTATCGCGAGGAGAGTGACGCTCTTGCGGATTTCTTGGAAGCCTGTGCGGAGATTGGCGCTGACGTTGCACTGCCCGTGGCGATGCTCTACTTCGCATACGAAGGGTGGGTCGCTGAATCCGGGAACGATCCGTGGAAGAAGGACACCTTCGCAAAGGCCATCGCCGCGCGCGGACATGTTAGCGAGCCCAAGCGTGTGAACGGGAAGACCCAGCGCGTGTACCCGAAACTCCTACTGAGCCCCGAGGGACGGCGGCTTGCCGCTGAGACTCGACGGCGGCGGGATATCCACGATGATCCAAACTCCAGCTTCTGAGCGGCTTAGGCGTAACGGGCGGTACGGCGATTCCCCGCACCCTCTTGTCGAAGGCAGGGCCCTAGGAGGTCCTCTAGAAGGGCCGTAACGCCCGTAACGCCTGCGCTGAGGGGAGGAGGGGCGGGGGGGGGACCCTGCCCCCTCCGTTCGAAGGCGACTAGCGGACTTCGAGTCTCCGTGTCGGGCCGGTTTCTCCTCTGACGGGAAGGACGGCGCGCCCCAGATGCACCCCAGTATCACGATTTCGTCGGGTTTCCAAGGCGCAAAATGGCAGGTAGATTCGGTCATAATGACCGATTGAGGGAATATGGCTACCCGGAGGGGAAGCACGGCTGGCTCGATTGCCGAGAAGGGTCCCGGACGCTGGCTCGTCCGGCTCCAGCTCGGAATCGATGCCAAGGGCAAGCGGGTTCGAGAGCACCGGATCATTCGCGGAACCCGCAAGGACGCCCAGAGGCACCTCACTGATCTGCTCAAGCGAAAAGACGACGGCCTGCCAACCGTACTGAGCCGGCAGTCCTTGGGGCAGTGGGTCGACGAATGGCTTCAACACTGGACCGGCTCAAAAGGGGCGGCAACTCGGTCCTACTACGAGCAGGTTCTACGTCGCCTGTTTGAGTTCGACCCCACGTTGGGCGGCATCCGCCTTCCTGCGCTGACGCCCGAGCGCGTTCAACACCTTCTCAACGACCTCAAACGCACCAAAGCGAGGGTGCGCGCTCCCGGCAAGAACAAGTGGACGGTAACTGACGCTGAACTCTCGGCTCGTACCGTTCGGATGTATCACGGCGCCCTTCGCGCGGTTCTCAACGATGCCCTTCGGCTCGGCAAGATCCAGCGCAACGTCGCGAGCCTCGTCAGGCCACCTTCACTACCGCATTCAGAGCGCTCATTCCTGACGGCAGAACAGGTCGAACATTTCCTTACCATCGCCGCTGACAATCGCTTTCACGCCTACTTCGCGACATTGCTCCTGGCCGGGCTTCGACCGAGTGAAGCTCTGGCGCTGAAGTGGAGCGACATCGCTGGCCGAGACCTGCGAATTCAGCGGTCGCTCATCTGGGCGTCGCGCGAGAAGGGCGGGCCGGTCTTTGCGAACACCAAGACAGGGCGCGCGCGCACTGTAGCTATCACTGAGCGCCTTCTCCGGATTTTCCAGCGACAGCGTGTTCGTCAGGCGGAATGGCGCCTGAAGATGGGCGCTTCTTACGTGGATCAAGACCTCATCTTCGCATCTGAGACTGGCGGTCCGCTCCATCTCCGGAACATCATCGGCAGACACTTCAAGCCGCTGCTTCGGCGCGCAGATCTGCCGGACGTTCGGCTGTATGACTTGCGCCATACACACGCTACGATGTTGTCCGCCGCCGGGGTGCAACTGAAGGTCATCCAAGAACGGCTCGGGCACGCCTCGATTACACTCACGCTTGATACCTACGTTCACGTCGCGCCCGGTATGCAGGAGCGCGCCGCAGAACAGCTTGATGCGCTACTTGACTCGGCAAAGGTGGCAGATGCGACACGCTAATCATCCACATCCCTACCCGGGATGGTGTTTTGGCCGTGTCACGGGCTTCCCCTTGAGTGCAGGCTCCTTATCCAGCGCCTTTCCGAGGTCTGTCCAAGTCCGGCCGAGAGCACGCAGGAACTGCCAGAGGCCCTCAAAGCTCAGGTTCTTCGTGCCGCGTTCGACCGCGCCGATGTAGGTACGATCAAAGTCCGCGAGATGGGCAAACCTCTCCTGAGAGACGCCCATCTCTTCCCGCCACCTACGCAGAACTCGGCCGAGGGCCTTTCGAGCAGTTGGGTTTCGGTTCACCCCTCCAACTTCTATTTGCGCCGTCGATTATTCGACCGTCTATTAGTTCACGGTCTATTAGTCTCAACTTCAATCTTGGCTTACCATGAAATCACAGTTTCTTCCCCTCTTGGTCGTGCTCTCGGTTGCGTGCGTACCTTCGAAGCCCCCGGGTCTCCTCACAGCGCTTGCGCCGATACCGGTTCGGACTGAGGTCGCTTGTGGGACAACCCTGACCCCAACATGCGAAGTCGCATGGCAACGCGCGCAGTTATGGCTCTCCACTCACGCGGCAACGAAACTACAGACGGTTACCGACGTGGTGCTCGCGACGTATAACACCAGCATGAGCGAGCCGCGATTCAGTTTTCAGGCCACCCGCGAACCGCATACTGCCGGAACCGCCTCCATCCGCATCGCCATGACGTGCGGGAGCGCGCCGATTAGCGTGCGCTGCGAGCCCGATGAGACGCAACTGCGACTGGCATTCTTGCACTACGTCGCCACCGGCAAAGATGTATTGGCGGGCTTGATGCGTCCGATTGATTCAGTTCGCTGACCTACGGGGTGCCCGACATGCGGGGGCGCGCTGCAGGGCGATAGGGCTCATTGCTTGAGCAGGCACGGCCACCTGAACGAGCCTTGGCCATCGGGACTCCGACGCTGTACCAAAGCGCTCGAATGGACCTAAGCGCAATAGTATGGTTTTGCGCAGTTGCCGCCATGACTTAGCTTATTGCCTGCAGAACCATCATCCGCCTTACGGTCTCGCCGAGAATCTACTTGCCTCGTTTACACAAAGACTTGCCTCGCCCCGCGAATCGCAAGAAGAAACAACCAGCAACATCCGACGTTCGCTTGGCGTACCGGACCAAGCGGGGAAGGATGGTTCAAGGTCTCGCCGAAAACGCCTTGGTCAGTCCCTTGCTAACGAAGTTCAAGGGAAAAGTGCAGTTGATCTTTACGTCGCCGCCGTACCCGCTCCGCACGAAGAAGCGTTATGGAAATGAAACGGGACAGGCTTACGTTGATTGGTTAGCAGGACTTGCACCGCTCTTCATTGAGTACTTGAAGCCTAAGGGCTCCATCGTCATCGAACTCGGCAATGCGTGGGAGCCCGGCAAGCCAATCATGTCCGTGCTCGGCGTCGAAACTCTGTTGAGTTTCTTGAAGACGGGTAATCTGAACCTGTGCCAGCAGTTCATCTGCGAGAACCCCGCTCGGCTGCCGGGCCCTGCTCAGTGGGTGAATGTTGAACGCATTCGCGTCAAAGATGCGTTTACGCACGTTTGGTGGATGTCGCCGAGTGAACGACCAAAGGCCAGCAATCGCAGAGTGTTGAAGGAATACAGCGCGGCCATGCTCTCCTTGTTGAAACGTCGCACGTATAACGCGGGCCGTCGCCCGTCAGAGCATCATGTGAGTGCAGAAGGGTTCTTCAAGAAACACGGCGGCGCCATACCATCGAATGTTCTTCGTTTTCCGAACACGAGTTCAAATGACAGCTACCTTCAGTATTGCCGAAAGCACGTCATTGAAACTCATCCTGCGCGAATGCCTCCGTTACTTGCTGAGTTCTTCATCAGTTTCCTCACGAAGAAGGGTGATCTTGTTCTCGACCCTTTCGGAGGTAGCAATACGACGGGAGCTACGGCAGAGATGCTAGGGCGAAAGTGGATCGCTATCGAACCTAGGGCTTCTTACATCCGTGGTTCCATTGGGCGGTTTGCACCTAGAAAACCCAAGATACGCCCGCTTAAGCTCGGGCCTAGGGCAAAGTAGACGCAGTTTGGTATGGTGCTGCGCGTCCTTGCACAGACAGTAGCGGCGGTGAAGAGCTAAGAGCGGGCTCTAGGTCAATGCGACCGGGAGCCCGCTCTATTTGTTATCACCTTCTGTCGGCGATGCTACGCACTGGAGCCGACGAGATCTTGACCTAGATCGGAAGCCGCCGTTTGCAGATTCGAAGCTACTGCAGTATCGACCGGTCCAGTGTCTTCACTCTTGATCTTCGCCTCGATCTCTAGTTCAGCCTTGGTCGCGAGCGCGAGACTCTCCGCAGTGGCGCAGAGTAGGTTGCGAATTCGTTTCTTCTGGTCTTCCTGAAAGTCGTCCTCGTCAACAAAGTCGTAATTCAGGCTGAAGATTGTGTGAAGTATCAACTTCATCTCGAATCGGCGGATGAATTCCTCTTCAAGGCTCTTCTTCGACATTCGTCGTTTCATGTCGAGGAACGGCGGGAATTCCGCGTTGTAGTACAGGTGGATCTTCCCGCCAACCTGCCTGATAGAGAATCCGACCTTATGCGGATCATGCGGCCAGCCTAAGGTGGCCCAAGCCGTGTCAACCATCTTCACAGGTACCGGGGCGATCACTGGAATGTCCACCTCGGTGAAATCTTTCTTCCGAACCTTCACCTTGATGATCTTCGCCTTGTCTCCCGCTGGGTCCGGTTCCTCCGGGCTCGGCGGTCCTCCGGGTCGAGAGCGTGGCGTCGGCTTTGCGACTACATCAACGATCAATGGACTCGTGATGGCCTTTCCGGGAGCATAGTCAAGCTGTACCTGAATGAGCAGCTTGTCCCCGATCCTTGCGTCCTCTGGGCATTCGAAATGGCATCGAACCCGGCCTCCGAGCATCTCGCCCGCACCGAGATAGTGGACCCCGCGAGCTGTAACCTTGATCCTTGAGTTGCTCTGATCACTGGGATTCCAGTACGCCGGCGACGCGTCGGTTTCGAAGAGAAACGAATAGCGCTGACCTGGATGAAGAGAGACGCTCGTGCCGCGGAAACGCCAATGCACAAAGGTCGGTGGTTCCACGGCCTCAATGGGCGCGAGCTCCTTCTTCACTACGGGCGCCTTTTCATCCTCTTCAACCTCTGTCCACTTCTCGACCTTTCGCGTCATCGCCTCGAAACTCAATCCCGCGGCCTTAAGGTACTTCTTGATGAGCGACGAAATTTGTTCCTTGTCGTCATCCGTCTGCTTGATGTCCGCAGCTGCGAGTTGAACGTTCAAATCTTGTAACTTCGTGTCGAAGCTCAGCCGCCGCACTAGCTCTTCAAGTATCATCTTCTTGATCGGCGTTTCCTTTGCGTGCTCCCGCGTCGAGGTGAACAGCTCGTACTTGGCGCGAGGGTCGAGGTCGTTGCAGTCAATCTGTACAACCATGAACCGACCAGCCGCCCATAGCTTAGCGCCGCGTTGACCCGTGATGATCGTCCGACTCTCTTCGGCGTGGGTCTGACCATCGAGCGTCATCACAATGGTCTTATCAGGGTCGACCCAGTTCCGCAGCACATCTTGTGAGGTGCGACCCTTGGGATCAGCAACCCAATAGTTGATTCGAACCTTGCCGAGATTGACGA
The DNA here is from genome assembly GCA_041661605.1 of Candidatus Omnitrophota bacterium. Classification (GTDB taxonomy): domain Bacteria; phylum Omnitrophota; class Gorgyraeia; order Gygaellales; family Profunditerraquicolaceae; genus UBA6249. The sequence goes on from JBAZUE010000005.1 coordinate 6,608, forward strand.
CTCCCGTGCGTGCGCCAAAATCCCACGAAGGAAGATCGAAATATTCCGACGCGCGGTGTAAGATCTTCCCCCCTTCGTCCTCCGCTTGCTCGGCGGCCTGAAGCGTAGCTTTCCATGCGCGCTCTAGGCTGTTCACCGTGCCGCGGATGGAACGGCCGTAGCGTCGGTATCCTCTGAACGTGGGATACCCCTGCTCTTTGCCTTCGTCGCGGAGATTATACATGTCGAGCCACACTGGAAGCAGAGGCTCCGCGAGGGAGCGCATCAGGAGACCATAGAGACTGTTCTCTCCGAACGGACTGAAGAGGTCCGATGCCATGTAGCCTATGTGGCGAACGAGTGTGCCGTGCGGAAAGTCAGCTTCCGGCAATTCGACTTCGGGGACCATTCCAGCGATGGTCAGGTAGCGGTAGGTCGGCGTCTTAGCGAGCCCCCCTTCTACCTCGTCCCAACTGCCCTCCACGAGCGTAAACGCCACCTTCGTTGCACCAAGCTTCCGCGACGCAATCAACGTCAGATCCGAATACTGGTAGGTGCTCGATGCGCCCTGCCCATGCTTGCCAGTGAGGTAGGGCTTTGTCTTCTTGAGACCACGGTTCAGCGAGAGAATCGTACCGGGCATTTCGGTACCCGTAAGACCAATACCGAAGTCCCTGGCGTCCAGCACGCAGTCTTTGGGGTCCTTTGGGTCCCCTACGAATGCGGCGACTGTCACCGTCTTCTTCGCCAAGTCCCTTACCTTGTCATCCTCCGCGCTCGCAAGCGCGCCCATCGGGAGTCCGAACCACCGTTCGACTGCCAAATGAGGAGATGCCGGCGGTTCCCCGCCATTCTGAGCAAACATGAGGTCGATGTTTGCGTCGCCTTCGTTCGTAACGCGCTCGATGAACGCCCTTCCGGGGTAGGCATTCAGGCTCATCGGCCCGTCATTCGAAGTAGAGTCGTTGAAAGGCGCCCAAATGACCTTCGCCTTACACGTCTTCTCGAAGTGATTCAGCCGGAGGCGAGCATCCCGCCAGCTTTCGAAGTCCGGCCACGGAAGCGCATAGTGCTGCGTCCGCGGTGATCCCTTTCCGTCGGGATGCGGTTGCTGAACGTCTTGCGTGACCGTCATGCCGATCGACAGAAACAGATCTGCGGCGGTCTCAGGAAGCCTGCCGAGCGCGGTGAAACTCGGGCGTACGGCTTCGGTGGGGCGCGTCAATGACGCGCCGGGGCCTTTGGGCCCATTACGGTTCTTCATTGCACAACTCCGGTTGTTTCTCGACGACTTGCGGCCATCGAGCAGTGGATGCCCGGTCAGGGCGATCTCACGATCCGACGCCGGACAGGCGAGGGACCGGACGGACTGCATTTTGCAGACCGCATGTGCAAGATGATGGAGTCGGAGTGTGCTGTCCAGTGGTACGCGGTCATGCGAATCGCGAACGCCCTAGTCCACGAGAATCCGAGAGAAGCAGACGCCCGTGTTAGGGGGTGGCGCCTTCGGCACCTTCCACCGATGAAGATCGCAGCCGCTTTTCGTTCATCGCGTCTGAGATCCTCACGCATCTCCAACTTGGGGCGTTTTTGGGGTGTTTCAACGCAAACGGCCACCCAGTGGATGGCCGTTGCTATTTCCGAAACACTGAGACCTCAACGTCTTACCAAAATGGCCAGGGGCAGAATCGAACTGCCGACACGCAGATTTTCAGTCTGCTGCTCTACCAACTGAGCTACCTGGCCGCAGTCCGTAATTGTAGTCGCCCCAAGGCCTTGGGCCAAGGGGGGAAGTGCGCGTTGTTCCCCCGTTCGCTGCACCACACCCTGTACCCTTCCCCTGCACCCACCCTCACTTAGCCGTATTATCAAAGAATGCGACATCTTCTCCTCATTTGCGCCCTCGCCGCGGCGCCGGCGCTGGGCGCTGCCCAAGGCGCGCCTCTGCGCGTTCCGGCCACGGTCGACACGCTCGCCAATGGACTGACCCTGATCATTCACGAGGATCACTCCGTTCCGATCGTCACCACCAATGTCTGGTTCCACGTCGGCTCAGGCGATGAGAAGCCCGGTCGGACGGGGTTCGCGCACCTGTTTGAGCACCTGATGTTCATGGGCTCGCAGAATGCACCATATCCGCAGTTCGACCGCCTCCTCGAAGCCGCCGGCGCCAACAACAACGGATCCACCACCGAGGATCGCACGAATTACTGGGAGGACGGTCCCGCCTCCGCCGTGCCGCTGATGCTCTGGCTCGAGGCCGACCGCATGGGGTGGCTGCTTCCCCCGATGGACAAGCCCAAGGTTGACCTCCAGCGCGACGTCGTGCAGAACGAGCGTCGGCAGAGTTACGAGAACCAGCCATATGGACTCGTCGACGACCACCTCCCCAAGCTGCTTTATCCATCGTGGCATCCGTACTCATGGCCGGTGATTGGCTCGATGGCTGATCTGTCCGCGGCATCGCTCGAGGACGTGAAGGACTTTTTCCGTCGCTACTACGCGCCCAATAACGCCACCCTCGTGGTCGCTGGCGATGTGAAGCCAGATGACGTACGTGCGCTCGTTCGGAAGTACTTCTCCGACATTCCGCGCGGCCCGGTAATTGATCGCTCGACGCCCGTGTCTTTCGCGGTGAAGGACACCGCCGTTGTGCTCGAAGATCGCGTACAGTTGCCGAGGCTGTATCTCAGGTGGCACACGGTGAAAGGCTGGCATGCCGATGACGCCGCACTCGAGATCGCGTCGTACGTCCTCGCCGGGTCGCGCACCAGCCGGTTGACGCAGGCATTGGTCTACACCGGGGAGATTGCCACATCCGTGCGCGCTTATCAGGATGGCAAGCGGCTCGACGGCGACTTCTCCATCGAGACTACGGCGCGCCCGGGACGCGGACTCGACACCCTGCGCACCGTCGTGGATGCCGAGCTTGCGCGACTGGCAAAGGACGGACCAACCGCCCGTGAGCTCGACGAAGCCAGAAACTCCATCGAGGCATCCTTTCTGCGCGGCATCCAGCAGGTCGGCGGCAAGGCCGACCGACTCAATGCGTACTACTACCAGACCGGAAACCCCGACTCCTTCCAGGCCGACCTGGACCGCTACAAGGCGGTCTCGGCCGCCGACGTCCAGCGAGTCCTTAGGCAATACCTCCGCACCAGCCGCGTGATGGTTTCCGTTGTCCCGCAAGGCAAGCTCGAACTCGCGGCCAAGAAGGCGGTGATCCAGTGAGACACTCCACGCTCTTTCTTCTCGCGTTCGCACCCACAGCGCTCTTTGCCCAGCAGTTCGATCGCGCGCAGGTGCCGCCGCTCGATAAGCCGCCGGTGCTCAAGCTTCCCGCCCTCGAACGCGGGTCGCTTCCCAACGGCGTCACGCTGCAGCTGGTCCAGCAGCATGAACTCCCGCTCGTACAGGTCTCGCTGGTCATCACCGGCGGAACCAAGCTCGATGCCAACCAGCCCGGGCTCGCGTCGTTCGTGACGCGCATGCTCACAGAAGGCGCCGGCACGCGCGACGCCAATGCCCTCCAGGGTGAGCTGGCATTCCTCGGCGCTCAGCTCTTCGCCAGCGCGGGAACCGACGCATTCACTATTTCGCTCAACGTTCCCAAGCGCACCCTCGGTGAAGCGCTCGACTTGCTTGGCGATGTCGTGCTCCGTCCGACCTTCCGCGCCGCTGACGTGCGCCGCCAGCGCGATCTGCGACTGGCCAGCATTCTCCAGCGTCGCGACAACGCCAACATCCTCGCCGGACTCGCCTTCAGCCAGCTGGTGTTCCCCCTTGGCCATCCGTACCACCAACCGACTGATGGAGACTCCGCCACGACGGCGGCGCTTGACTCCGCCATGGTGCGCGCATTCTACCAGCAGACCTTCGTACCCGAACGCGCCAAGTTCATCGTCGTCGGTGACGTGACCGTGCCCGAGATGCGCGGACTGCTGGCCAGGCGGTTCGACGCGTGGACACGCGGGACGCCGGCCCGGACGATGGCCGCTGTGACCGCCAAGCCGGTCGCCAATACGGCCGTCAAGATTTACCTGGTCGACAAGCCCAACGCGGCGCAATCGGTGATCTACCTCGGCGCCCCCGGTGCCGAGCGTCTCAGCGCGGATTATCCGGCGCTGATGGTGATGAACACCATCCTCGGCGGGTCCTTCTCGTCGCGCCTGATGTCCAACCTGCGCGAGACCAAAGGCTACACGTACGGCATCTCGTCGCGCTTTGCCTGGGCACCTATGGCCGGACCGTTCGCGATCTCGAGCGGCGTTCGCACCAACGTCACCGACAGCGCGCTCGTCGAGATCTTCAAGGAGATGAAGATGCTGCGCGACCTGCCCGCGGATTCAACCGAGCTCGAGCGTGCCAAGGCATACGTCGCACTCGGCGTGCCGCAGCGCCTTGAGACCAACGCGCAGGTCGCCGGGCAGCTCGTGGACCTCGGCACGTTCGGTCTTCCATTGGCGTCCATCGGCGACTTTGTGGCCAAGGTCAACTTGGTCACGGCTGCCGACGTGCAGCGCGTGGCACGACAATACCTGCCGGCCGGCACCGCCACGCTTGTAGTTGTGGGTGATGTCGCCAAGATTCGCGGCGGCATCGAGGCCCTGAAGCTCGGCACCATCACCACGCTCGATGCCCAGCGGGTTGCGCGCTGACATGAGCGTCACTCCCGTTCGCGTCGCCTTCCAGGGCGAGTTGGGGGCCTTCTCGGAGGAGGCCATCCAGCAGGTCTGGCTGGGCGACGCTGAACCGGTGCCGCACCGTGATTTCAGCGACGTAATTCACGCCGTGCAGACGGGGGCGGCGGCTCGCGGGGTGATCCCCATCGAGAACACCATCGTGGGCGGCATCTCCGCCGCGCACGACGCCATCACCGCCGCACCGGATATTCACGTCGTCGCCGAAACCGTGGTGAACGTGCACCATTGCCTGCTCGGTCCGCTCGGATCGACGTTCGAGGGCGTAAAGATGGTGCTGAGCCATCCGGTCGCACTCGCGCAGTGCGGCAATTTCTTCGCCAAGTACCAGCGCCTCGAAGTACACGCGGTTTACGACACCGGCGGCGCCGCCCTCGATGTCTCCAATGTCGGGGATCCCGAAATTGCCGCCGTGGCCAGCCGCAACGCCGCACTGCGCTACAAGCTCTCGGTGCTCATGCCCGATATCGAGGATCGCGCGGATAACCAGACGCGGTTCCTCGTCATCTCGCGTGAGCCTGAGACGTGGCCCATCGGGGTCCCCGTGCGCACCTGCGTGATCATCACGCACGAGGACCGTCCCGGGGCGCTCTTGCATGTCATGGAACCGTTGGCGAGGCACGGCATGGATATTCGCCGCCTCGAGTCACGCCCCACCGGAGAGCCGTGGTCGTATCTCTTCTTCCTCGAGTTCGACCACGCGTACGGAGAGCCTGTGGTGGAACTCGTGCTCAAGGAGATGACCGCCGCTGCCCGTAAGCTGCGGATCCTCGGGACCTTTCCCCGATGGAACCCCGGCCGTCGCGGCTCCATCGGCTGGCGATCCGGCTCAATCACGCCAGTTCGGTAGATGTTGCGAACTCTACCTTTTTCACCACGGAGCACACGGAGGAAAAGCGGAGGGCCACGGAGTACTGCAAAACCTAGGGTTAAAGACGTCACGCCACGCTGAACTCAGCGTGGCGTTCGCAGTTCCCCCAGGAAGTTGCAGTACTCCGTGGCCCTCCGCTTTTCCTCCGTGTACTCCGTGGTGAAAAAGGCTGCGTCCAGCGCAGTGAGAAAGCCTAGCGCTTTACACCGAACCGGGCCGTAATCACCGACTTGATCCCGCCGCGCACATTGAAGTCGCCCACCACCGTCATCGACACCGGTGCGCACGCCGCGGTGAGGTCGTCGAGGATCCGGTTCACCGCACGCTCGTAGAAGATGCCGTCGTTGCGGAAGCTCCACAGGTAGAGCTTCAGGCTCTTCAGTTCCAGGCAACTCGCGCCCGGCGTGTAGGTGATGTGGATCGTCCCGAAGTCCGGCGCGCCGCCTTTCAGTAGGTCCAGCTCGGCGGCGTCCGATTCCACGCCGCCCAGCGGACACAACGACGTGAACTCGTCGCACGTCATGTGCACTTCGTAATCTCGGCCCGGAAACGGGTTCTCGAAGGTCTCGAGCAGGTCGGCACGCGGCATGTCAGTCCTGGCGGCGCCGCTTCGACGCATCGTCGAGCAGCTGGCGTTCTTCCGTCGTCAGGCTCTCGAGCCCGGACGCGGAAATCTTGTCGAGTACACGGTTGAGCCGTGCAGCGTCAGTTTCAGTTGGCGCTGCGGGCGCCTTCGCTGGCCCCGGACGAGGCGTGGCATTGCGGCGCGCCGTCATCGCCTTGCTGCGCGCCACGGCATCGTCTGCGTTGGGCTCGCGCGGCGGCCGGTGCGACTTCGGCACGGCATGTGGCAGGTCTTCGTCCGCAACGTCTGGGACCGGCTCGACATGACGCCGGACACCGGCCAGGCTCACCCGCGCTGACGTGCGCAGGTACAGCCACGCCGCGCCAAGACCGCCCAGGTGCGCCAGGTAGGCGATGCCACTCTCAGGCATCGCCGCCATGCCGCCGAGCAGGTTCATCAGCACCACCAGCACCACGAGCCAGCGCACCGTCATGGGCACCAGCCCAAACAGGTACACGGTGTCGTGTGGCCAGAGTGCGGCATAGGCGAGCATCACGCCCATCACCGCCGCCGAGGCGCCAATAAGCACGGAGTCGCCGGCCATGAAGAGATGCAGGAACCACCCGCCCAAGCCGCAGAACAGGTAGAACCGCGTAAACTCGCCCGGTGTCCATGCCGCCTCGACGCGCGGACCGAACAGCCAGAGCGTGTACAGGTTCAGCGCCAGGTGCCAGATCCCGCCGTGCACGAACATGTACGTGCCAATGGTCCACCATGCGCGTCCCAGCGCCCCGAGGTCCCGTGAGTGGAAGCCGAGCGCATCGACCATGTCGCTCGGGCTTACCACCGTGACCTGCAGGAAATACACGGCGATGTTGATGCCCAGCAGCCACGCAACCGCCACGCCGAGACGGCGGGGCGGCTGGATGTTCACGGCATGCGGAGCGGTTCGTGGCATCGTCGAATTGTCGTCAGCGAAGACCAGCGGGGGCGGGGAGCCGCATGGCCAGCCGGGTGTCGGCATGCAGCGCCACCGCCTGCTCGAGCAATGTCGACCAGCGGCGGTCGAGCATCGGCGGTTCCCCTGTGAGCAACGGATGAATCACCACTTCGGTTTCCGCACTCGTCGCGTGGGCCTGCTCGATCAGCCGAAGCATCTGGGAGTCGCTCGTGTCCTCGCGCGGGCAGAGCACGAGGGCATGCGCGCATCCGGCCCCGGACGCCGCGGCCAGCGTTTCGATGGCGCTGGAGCGCGTTGCGTCGGGTCCCACGAATTCCACCGTCACCTGGGTCAACGCCAGGTACGGGGCGATCATCGCCAGCGCCTCGGGGCGCTGGCCGTCGCTGTCGAGCATCAGGGGTACGGGAAGCGGCGGGGCGCCGGCGGCGAACGCCGCCGTCAGGAACTCGAGGTTCCCCAGCGGGTCACGGCCGCCGATCACGATCGAATGGACCTTGGTGCGACTTAGCTGGCGGTCAATCTCCTTCAGCATCGCGGCCGAGGTGTACATCGTCGCCGTTTCCGCCTCGCCCGCAAAACGCACGAAGAGCTGCCGACGTCCAGCCCAGACGCCCTGCGCCTGCACGCCGGCCGGAACTCCCGCCAGCGCGGCCGCCGGCATTCGTGGTGCTGTCATCACGACTTCCCTCCCTTGGCACCCGTGGCCAACTGCACGATCCGTTCGCAGAGCTCCGCGAATGAAATCCCCGCCGCGACTGCCGCCTGCGGAATAAGGCTGAGCTCGGTCATGCCCGGAAGGGTGTTCGCCTCCAGACAATAGAAAGTACCGTCTTCCGTCATGCGGAAGTCAATGCGGGCGTACCCGCCCAGCTTGAGTGCCCGGAAGGCGCGCCGCGCCTGTGCCTGCACCGACGCGCGCTGCGACTTGGTCAGCTTGGCCGGAAAGACCTCAGTAGCCATGCCCGCCGTGTACTTGCATTCGTAGTCGTATAGTTCGTGCTTCGGAATGATCTCGCCGACCGGCAGGGCGTCATCGCCGAGGATGCCGACGGTCAGTTCGCGCCCCGGGATGAATCGCTCGATCATCACTTCGTCGTCATAAAGAAACGCCTCCCGAACCGCAGCCTCCAATCCATTGGGCGAGCCAACCTTGGTCAGCCCCACCGTGGAGCCCTGCTTCGACGGCTTCACGATGACCGGCCAACCCATAACCGCTTCGACTTGTTCCACGGTGGCCGGCGCCATCAACCAGTCGGCTGTCGTCACGCCCGCCGATCGGAACAGCGTCTTCGAAAGATCCTTGTCCATGGCCAGTGCGCTCGCCAGGTGACCACTGCCCGTGTAGCGGACGTGCGCCGCGTCGAGCATCGCCTGCACGGTGCCGTCTTCGCCGTTGCCTCCGTGCAGCGCCAGAAAGACGACGTCCGCCTCGCGGACCACCGGCAGCGTCACAAGCACTGGGCTCAACTCGGTTCGCTCGAGCGTGCGCAGCTGTTCCATGGTCGGCGGCTCGCGCTTCATGGCGCTGTGCGAGAGTTCCTCAAACGATTTCTCGCTCAGCACCCCGACCGCCGGATCCATCGGCGTCACCACATGCCCGCGGCCGCGCAGCGCCTGCACGATGCGCACCCCCGAAGCGAGTGAGACGTCGCGCTCGGCGGACGTGCCGCCCATCATCACCGTGATGTTCATCGCGTCACCGCGCCATGAGGAAGTGCAGCAGGTCGGACCGCGTGAGGATGCCGGCGAAGGTGCCGTTGTGCCGCACCAGCACCGCCGGGTTGCTCTTCGTGACCAGCTTCACCACCTGGTCCACGGCCAGTCCGTCATCCACCACCGGGAACGGCGCCTCCATCACGTCGCCCACGGTCCGGTCAAGCACCTTCGAGTCCTCGAGCCCGCGCGACGCCAGCACGCTCTCGCTCACCGACCCTACGCAGTTGATGCCGTCGAGCACGGGGAGCTGCGACACGTCGTGCTGGCTCATCAGCCGCAGCGCCTGCCGTACGGTTGCGCCGGCGGAGATGCTCACCACCAGTGGCGTCTCACCCGTCTTGGCGCCAAGCAGCTGCCCGAGCGTCGCCTTCTCGCTGTCGAGCATCTGGTTCTCGCGCATCCACTCGTCGTTGTACAGCTTCGACAGGTAGCGCTCGCCCGTGTCGCAGAGGAACGTCACCACGAGTGCGTTTGGGTCGTTCACGCGGCGTGCAACGTTCAGCGCGACATGCGCGATGAGCCCGGATGATCCGCCCACGAACAACCCTTCCTCGCGCGTGAGCCGCCGCGCCATCGCGAACGCATCGCGGTCGCTCACCGTCTGCCATTCATCCATCACGCTCATGTCGAGGGTGCCCGGCACCTTGTCCTGGCCGATCCCCTCCACCTTGTACGGTGCGCCGTCGCCGTGCGAAGCACCTTGGCTCCGCCAGTGCTCGGTGAGAATGGACCCCTGCGGGTCACCGCCGATGATCTGCACCTTCGGATTCCGTGACTTCAGGTAGCGCCCGATGCCCGTCAACGTGCCGCCCGTGCCGGCGGCGCCCACGAAGTGGGTGATCTTCCCGCTGGTCTGCTCCCACAACTCCGGGCCTGTGGTCGCGAAGTGCGCGTCCGGATTGGCCTCGTTGTAGAACTGGTTGGCGAAGATGGCGTTCGGCGTCTCCTTCGCGAGCCGCTTCGCCATCACCACGTAGTTGTCCGGATGGTCCGGCGGCACTGCCGTCGGGGTGATGATCACCTCGGCGCCAAATGCCTTGAGAAGTCGCACTTTTTCCTGCGACATCTTGTCGGGCATCGTGAAGATGCAGCGATAACCCTTCAGCGCGGCGGCAAGCGCGAGTCCAACACCTGTGTTGCCGCTCGTTCCCTCGACGATTGTTCCGCCAGGCTTCAGCGCGCCGGACCGTTCTGCCGCCTCGATGATCGGCAGGCCGATCCGGTCCTTCACCGAACCGCCCGGATTGAAGAACTCCGCCTTGCCGTACACCGGGGTGACGATCCCCTTGGTCACGCGCGAAAGCCGAATCAGCGGCGTCCAGCCGATCGTGTCGAGGACGTTGTCGTATGGCGCGCGGTGCCGTTCGTGTGAAGTCATGGATGAATGCTCGAAAGATAGACCATCAAGGGAAATCACCACTGTCGTACTCTGTCGTATTCTACGCTGGCCTTCTCAACCACGGAGCCCACGGAGAACGGCCGGAGGGCCACGGAGTACTGCCACTGCCGGGGGTAACGACAGCGTGCCGCGAACAGATGTGCGTGGCGAGCGCAGTTCCCCCAAGAAGTGGTCGTTGTAGTCCTCCGTGGCCCTCAAGTTCTTGCTCCGTGTGCTCCGTGGTGAAGAAAGTCACGTGCCGCCCATCACGCTGTCGCACTCTGTCTCATTCCGCGCTTGTCGCCTTCCGAGCCTGCGCCACCACCGTCGTCAGTTTGACGAGCGCATCGAGAGGCGTCATCTCGTTCGGCTCCATCGCCGCCAGCTGCGCGAGCAGCGGATGCGGCGGCGGCGCAAACAAGCCAAGCTGCGGCGTGTTGTCCTGCTTCGCCCGCACCGGCTTCGGCGCCCCGCCCGCGAGCGCCGCCGCCAGGTCCTCGCCTTCGAGCAGGCGCAGCAGCGCCCGCGCCCGCGCGATCACCGGCGCCGGCAGGCCCGCCAGCCGTCCCACCTCGATGCCGTACGACCGGTCGGCGCCACCGGGCTGCAGCCGGTGCAGGAACAGGATCTCCTCACCCACTTCCTTCACCGACACGTTATAGTTGCGAACTGCTACTAATTCATCCGCCAGCTGCGTCAGCTCGTGATAGTGCGTCGCAAACACCGTCTTGCATCCCACGCGGTCGTGCAGGTGCTCGCTCACGGCCCACGCGATGCTCACGCCATCCCACGTGGACGTGCCGCGTCCGATCTCGTCCAGCAGCACCAGGCTGCGCGCTGTCGCGGTGTGCAGGATCGCACTGGTCTCCGACATCTCCACCATGAAGGTGGACTGCCCGCGCACGAGGTTGTCGCTCGCCCCCACGCGCGTGAACACGCGGTCAGCGATACCCACGTGTGCGCGGGTCGCGGGCACCCAGCTGCCCATCTGCGCCATCAGCGCGATGAGCCCGATCTGCCGCAGGATGGTGCTCTTGCCTGCCATGTTCGGGCCGGTCAGGATGATCATCCGCGCGTCGGCGGTCAGTGACACATCGTTCGGGATGAACTGGTCGCGCGGCATCATGCGCTCCACCACCGGGTGGCGCCCGCCGGTGATCTCCAGCGTGAAGTCGTCACTTACCGTGGGGCGCACGTACCCCTCGCGGGCGGCCACATCGGCCAACCCGGCCAGCACATCCAGTTGCGCGAGCGTCGATGCCACGCGTTGCAGCCGGCCGATCTCCGCGGCAACCGCTGCCCGCAGCGCTTCGAACCGCTCCCGCTCCAGTTCCTCGGTGCGCTCGGTCGCGTGCAGCACCTTCTCCTCGAACTCCTTCAGCGCCGGCGTCACGTAGCGTTCGGCGCCGGTGAGCGTCTGCCGACGCTGATAGTCCGACGGGACGAGATGCTTGTTGGCGTTCGTGATCTCGATGTAATACCCGAACACGCGATTGTAGCCGACCTTCAGCGACGTAATGCCGGTGCGCGCCCGCTCTTCCGCCTGCAGGTTGGCGATGGCGTCCTTGCCGCCGGCCATGATCGCGCGCAGTTCATCCAGCGCCGCGTCCACGCCCGGGGCAATCGTCTCGCCGTCGCCAATGGCAACCGGTGGTCGATCCACCAGCGTGGTGGTGATCACCGTCATCACCGAGGTCGCGTTATCCCATCCGTCGAGGAGGAGCTTCAGCCGACCCGCCGCCGGCACGCGCGCCAACGCCGCATGCACCGCCGGTAGCTGCGCCAGCGAATCCCCCAGCGCGCGCACGTCGCGCGGCGAGGCTCGGCCGGCCGCCGTCTTGCCGGACAGTCGCTCTACGTCGCGCACGCCATCAAGCGCCGCACGCAGCGCCGCGCGCGTTGACGCGTCGTGCACGAATGCCCCAACCGCGTCGAGCCGATCGTCAATCGCCGCTTGTTCGGTCAGCGGCGCCAGGATCCACTGTCGCAGCGCTCGGGCGCCCATTGGCGTCTGCGTCCGATCGAGCACGTTCAGCAGCGTGCCGCTCGCATCGCCACCGCGCAGCGACTCCACGAGTTCGAGATTGCGACGCGTCATGTCGTCCAGCGGCATCGTACCGCCGGGACGCTCGACCACCGGGCGCGCGAGATGCGGCACGCCGCCGGGCTGCAACTCGCGCAGATAGCGCAGCAGCGCGCCGGCGGCACCCACGGCCACGACATCGCTGGCGCCGACGCCTAGCCCTTCCAGCGACTGCACGCGGAAGTGTTGCGCCAGGGCATCACCCGCCATCTCCGCGTCAAACTCCCAGGCGTCGCGCTCGGTGAGAAGCACGTCGAGTCCGTGCAGTGTCTGCTGAGAGTCATGGTCGCCGGCCACCACGAGCACCTCGCGTGGCGACAGGCGCCCCAGCATCGCCCCCGCATCGCCGCGCGCGCCGCACACCAGCCGGAACTCGCCCGTCGACAGGTCGGCGGCGGCAATGCCCAGCCGCTGGCCATCGACGCGTACGGCGCAGAGGAAGTTGTTGCGAGTGCCGTCCAGCAGGTCGTCGCTGAATGCCGCGCCGGGCGTGATCGTCTCGATCACTTCGCGCTTCACGATCCCCTTGGCGAGCTTCGGATCTTCCACCTGCTCGCAGATCGCCACGCGGTAGCCTTGCTGCACCAGCCGGCGCACGTACTCGTTTACCGCCTTCGCCGGCACGCCCGCCAGCGGCACCTCCGCCGCGGCGCCATTGTTGCGGCTCGTCAGCGTCAGGCCGAGGACGCGTGATGCCGTTTCCGCGTCCTCGTAGAACGTTTCGAAGAAGTCGCCCATCCGGAAGAACAGGATGGCGTGCTGATGCCGCGCCTTGATGTCCCGGTACTGCTGCATCAACGGCGTGGCCTGGTCCCGGCTCACCGATCCTCCGCTTCCACAACCAGGGCCTTCGACCGTTTCGTGCTGAACTTCCGCGCTTCCTCCGCCGCCGCCGCGCGCGTTGCAAAATGTCCCACGCGCACGCGCCACGGTTTGGCTGGCGTCACCCGCGCCTCCACGCCGCGCGCGACAAGCCGCTTCACAAGTGCGAGCGCCTCGGAGCGGTTGCTGTACGACGCCAATTGCACGGACCATCTGCCCTTGGCCGCGGCGGCCTGCCGCTCCGCAGCTTGTCGCGTCGAGTCCGCAAGCACTGAGTCAGCGCGCAGCTTGGCGTCCATCTCAATGGCATCACAGGGGCGGGCGTAGTACGCGATCTGGTTGAGGAGCTCCACGTCACTTGCCGGTGCCAGTCGCCGCGCGTCACGCAGCGCAACACAAGCGTCCGCCGGCTTTGAATCCTCAAGCAGGAGCCGTCCGGTCCAGTAGCGTCCAGCGGCGCGCGATGGCGCCTCGGGATGCTCGCGCTCGAGGCGATCCAGGTGCCGTTGTGCCGCCGCACGGTCGCCGCGCGTGAACTCGAGCTGCGCCAGGCGAAGCAGCGCGTCGCTGGCACGCGGCGACAGCGGAAACTCGATGGCAACGCGCAGGAGATCGGTGCGCGCGGCTTCACCTTCCTCCGCCAGAACGCCACGCCAGTACAAGGCCTCCGCATACGCGGGCGACCCGGCAGTGGCCGCCGCGAGCGCAGAATCCACCAGCGCCCGCCCCGCACGAGCGTCCCCTGAGTTCACCAGGAGACGCGCCCGCGCAAATACATCTGTCTCCGCCTGCCCCCAAGCAGTGGCCGCACAGAAGGAAATCAAGAGGAAGCTTCGAAGAAATCGCATCACGAGACAGTAGTCCCTCTGTTGTCTCTCTGTTGCATCTCTGTTGTCTCTCTGTTGTTTCTCTCTCTCATACACACAGTGCCAACACAAGGGTCTCCAACACCTGCTCCTCTGAACTCGCGCGTGTGTCTTTGAGAGCCATGTCTGTTGTTAAGAGCAGATCGAGCGCCCGATCACAGCGCTTGGCATCCCACTGCGAGACGACTTTCGTCCAACGCTGCACGGCCTCGCCCCACGGCCGCCCAACAAACGCGCCGCCTTCCTTCAGAAGGTCGAAGTAGGTGCGGCTCAGCGTGCCCATCGGCATCCCGCCCGCCCGCGCGGCCGAGCCCCATGCCAGTGCGAAGGTCTGAGCTGTCAGCGCGATCACCACGGAGACACCCGTCGTTTTCGGCTGTGCCATCACGCGCGGGAGCATCGCCAGCGCGCCGGCTGCGTCGCGCACCGCTACGCAGTCGAGGAGATCGGCCAGCGTCTCACCATGACGAATCCCCACCACGGCCTGGACGGCCTCCGTGGTGATCTCGCCGCCGCTCGTGTAGCTGAGCAGCTTGTCGAGTTCGCCAGCCAGTTGGGCAAGGTCGTTGCCCACGTGACTCACGAGGAGCGTGGCGGCGTCCGGCGCGATGCTCCCGTGCAGCGTCTCCTGCAGGTGGTGCGCGATCCACTTCATCACGCCGTCTTCACTGAGCGGCTTGCACTCACACGTGGTGGCGCGCGACGGCCAGGTCTTCGGCACCTCCTCGTCCGCCGGCAACAACAGCACCAGCACGATGTCGCGCGACGGGTTGGCGAGGTACTGATCCAGAACGGCCAGCGGCGCCTTCTTGAGCGCCTGCGCTTCGCGCACGACGATCACGCGGCGCTCGGCCATCATGGGCAGCTGCTCCAGCAGCCCGCGCAGGCCGATCGCATCGAGTTCCGGTCCGCGGCGGACGTCCACGTTGAAGTCACGCATCGCCACGTCGACGGCGCGGGCGAGCAGCAGCCGCAGGACCTCTTCCTTGATGAAGTCTTCGTCGCCAAAAAGCACGTACACCGGGTCGAAGGACCCGGCGTCAAAGGCGGTGCGAAGGGATCGAGGCGTGGCGACCGGCATCGGGGAGAATTATATCCCCACGCCGCCTCCCCCGCCGAGCTATTGACCGATGTAGCTGACCGTCTGCAGGCGTACCGCCGAACCCTGCTGGAACAGTGGTCTGGACGGTGCGGCACCCTGCCCCGGGAGCGCCTCAAACCGGGCGCGCGAACGGGGAGCCGTCGCCGCGGTCATGGCTGATGCGTTCGCAGCCGGGAGGCTCGCAGTGCGCTCCGGCGCAGGACGCTGCGCAGCGGGAAGAGCGGGTGCCTGCGCCATGACGGGGGCCCGACGTGACGCCGCCATCTGACGGGAGCGGGACGAAGCGGTAAAGAGCAGCGCCACCGACGCCGCGACAATGGCGGTCGCCATCCCCCAGCGTACACGACGCAAGGGCACCGGCGAATAGTGCAGCTCGTCGCGGGCGATCTTCTCGTAGAGACGGTCGTGGAAGCCGGCCGACGGCTCAATCATCGGCAGGGCCTGCAACGCCATCAGCGACCGTCGGATTTGCACGTCCTGGCGCGCACAGACCGGGCATTCGTCCAGGTGCGCGCGACTGGCGCGCTGGGCCTCGTCCGACAGGTACCCGTCCACATACTCGGCGTGCTGGCGCCGGAACTGACGGCAAGAAGAGGAAAGGCGGCGAGGCATCGACCTTCGATACCCGCCGCTTTCGTGAGGGTTCCATGCCCTCTGAGCTGGCCTATTTCACCACGGAGCTCACGGAGGAAGAATGGAGGGCCACGGAGGATGGCAACTTCTTGGGGGAACTGCGCGCGCCACGCGCATGAGTCTGCATGGCGCGATGTCTTTACCCCCAGTTATTGCAGTACTCCGTGGCCCTCCGCCGTTCTCCGTGAGCTCCGTGGTAAGAAAGGCCTGCTCCGTGGTGAAAAAGGCTCGCTTAAAGCACCGGTCCAATGATCTCGGCGAAGGCCGCCCGGGCACGGTTCAAGCGGGACTTCACGGTGCCCAGGTTGCAGCTCGTCATCTCGGCAATCTCTTCATACGAACGGCCTTCCAGCTCCCGCAGCACGAACACCTGGCGGTGATGCGAGGGGAGGCGGCGCACGGCGGCGTCTACCAGCTCCCGCAGGTGCCGGCGCTCAAAGGCATCGTCCGGCCGGGCCGACGGATCCTCGAACTCCAACGGACGATCCTCGTCCTCCCAACCTGACGTCATGGTCTGGAAGTACACCAGCGGATTCCGCGCGCGATTGCGCAGTTCGTTCTTCGCCAGGTTAGAGGCAATCGTGTAGATCCACGTCGAGAACTTCTTCGACTGGTCGAAGCGCGCCAGATGGCGATGCACGCGGACGAAGACTTCCTGCACCAGGTCTTCCGCGCGCTCCCGATCGCCCACCGTGCGATACACGAAGTTCAGCAACCGCGTCTGATACCGCTCCACCAGCACGTCGAACGCCAAGGGCGTCTCCGTCAGATGGGCCGTCACCAGCTGATTGTCGTCAAGCTGCTGAAGCTCCGCACGCCTGACCGGCTTGAGGGGCTGGACCTTAAGAGCCGCCTGCCGCATTTGCTCCTCCGTGGGGGGACAAGACCACTGTCTGCCCCATTGAAGAGCACGGATCGTACCACAAATAAGAGTCCAAAACGAACTACATAAAACATTGAATAACAACGACTTAACTTATTTGCACTATATCAGAACTGTCTGTTTCCCGAGAAGTTTATGTCCTCAATAGGAGACACAGCCTCCATGAGCTCCCTTCTGTGGGCCACTGGAGCCTCTTCACCACGGAGCTCACGGAGGAAAGGCGGAGGGCCACGGAGTACTACAACTTCTTGGGGGAATAGCGAACGCCACGCAGATCTCTGCGTGGCGCGACGTCTTTAACCCCAGGTTTTGTAGTACTCCGTGGCCCTCCGCCTTTCCTCCGTGAGCTCCGTGGTGAAAAAGGCCTGCTCGTTGGTGAAAAAGGCCTGCTCCGTGGTGAAAGAAGCCAGCGTCGTGGCGAGCCCCCGTTCCTACCCCCCGCAGTAGAACCCCGCCACAAACAGAATCCCAAACGCCGTCTTCAAATCCTCGATCTCCCCCGTCCGTACCATCTCCAGCGCCTTCGACATCGTCACCGGAAACGGCTCCACGAATTCATCCGCATCGAACTCCGTTTCGTGGCGCGTGATGCCGTATGCGACAAACAGGTGCAGCTTCTCGTCCGTGAAGCCGGGCGTCGTGTAACCCGACACGATCGGCTCGAGGTTCTCCGCCACGCACCCGGTTTCCTCGCGCAGCTCCCGTGCCGCACATTCGGCGGGCGTTTCACCAGGGTTCGGCCGGCCCGCCGGGAGTTCATACAGGTATCCGTCGGCTGCGTAGCGGTACTGCCGAACGAGCAGTAGTTGTGGATCCCCGCCATGCGGATCGCTCAGGAACGGCACCACGACGCTCGCACCCGTATGCCGAATGATCTCCTGCTCCCCCACGCGACCGTCCGGAAACCGTACCTGATCCACGTTCAGCGTTACCACGCGCCCGGTGTGAATGCGCTGGCTGCTGACTGTTCCCGTGGGCTCTGTCATGCGGTCTCCCCTTCCTCTGCGGTGGTCACCGATGGCGTCCCGAGCTGAAGCGCAGCCAGCGGTTCGGTAATCGTGGTGGCGTCGCCGACCGCCAGTATCTGCAACGACTCCGGATGCAGGTGCGTGCGCGCGGCAGTCAGCACGTCGCCACGCGTCACCGCTGAAATGCGGTCACGATAGGTGCTGAAGTAGTCATCCGGCAGTCCATACACGGTGGCCAGCGCCAGCGCCGATGCCACGGCACCGGTCGTCTCGTAGCGAATCGGAAATACGCCGGCGAGGTATTTCGTCGCCAGATCCAACTCGTCCGCTGTCACCTCGGCGTCGCGGATGCGATCAATCTCCAGCAGGATCTCGCGCACCGCGGCATCGGTCACCTCCGTCTTCACCGCCGTCGCCACCACAAACGGCCCCGCCGCACGCCGCCAGTCGAAGCCGGAGTGCGCGCCATACGTGTACGCGTGCTGTTCGCGCAGGTTGAGGTTGATGCGCGACGAAAACAGTCCGCCCAGCACCGCATTCATGACCACCACGCTGAAGTAATCGCGGTGAGCGCGCGGCAACCCCACATGCCCCACGCGCAGTTCCGACTGCGGTGCGTCGGCCTTGCCGACGACATGCACGGCACGTTCAGCGATGCGCGCTTCCGTGTGCACGGCAGGCATCGGTTCCGCCGCGCGAGACCACGCACCGAAACGCCGCTCCACGACCGCCTGCACCGCCTCCGGCGTCACGTCACCGGTCACGATGAGCGTCGTCGTGGCGCTGCCGAATCGGCGCGCATGCCATGCGCGGGCCTGCGCCGCGTCCAGGGTGCGCACCGTCGCCGGCGAGCCGCCCGCGGCGCGGGCATAGCGCGACGCTGGCGAGTAGACCACCCGCGCAAACCGTTCATCAGCGAGACCGCGTGGCTCCACCTGCTGCTGCAGCAACTCGGCGAGACGCTCCGACTTCAGGCGTTCGACATCCCCCTCCGCGAATCGCGGCGCCATCACCACCTCGGCGAGGAGCGCCATCGCCTCGTCGAACCGCGCTGGCGTCACCGTCAGTTGCACCGTCGCGTCGTCCCACTCGGCGCCGCTGTCCACCGCAGTGCCAATCCGTTCGAATGCGTCGGTCAGCGCCGGTCCGTCGCGATCAACGGTTCCTTCAGCCAACGCAGCGGCCGTCAGCAAGGCGAGTCCTTCTCGTCCGGCCGTATCACCCGCCGCTCCGGCATCCACGACGGCAACCACGGAGACGAGCGGCAACCGATGCATCGGCGCCACGATCACGCGCAGGCCGTTCGCCAGCGCAACGCGCGTTGCGTGCGGGAATTCGTAGGGCCCAGGCGTGCCTGCCTGCGGACGCGGATGGCTCATGGCGAGCCCTCTGCCGCTGACCGTGGCACGTACACCAACGACGCCCGGTTGTCCTCTCCCAGAAAGTCCCGCGCAAAAGCACTGACTTCTTCTGCCGTCACCGTGCGATAGCGATCGAGTTGCGCATTCACGAGCGCCGGATCACCAAGCAGCGTCGCGAACTTCGAGATTGCATCGGCCCGGTCGCCGGCCGTCTGCATGGAAGTCACGAAGTCAGTTTCGATCAGCGCCAGCACGCGCTCGACTTCCTCGGCGCGAACACCCTCACGGCGCAGCCGATCAACTTCGGTCACCACCGCCGCTTCAACCGTGGCCGCGTCTGTGCCCGGACGCGCCGTGGCGTCGGCGACGAACAGGTCGGCGCCTTTCGCGAGGTCCCATGTGAACGCGCTGACGTCGCTCGCCACCTCGCGTTCGCGCACGAGCGCCTTATAGAGCCGGCTCCCGCGACGCTGGCCGAGTACCGCGGCGCAGACGCTTCCCGCATAGTACGCGTCCGTGCCGAAGGCCGGTGCGCGAAAGGCCAGAAAGATCCGCGGCACCATGACGTCATCAGCCACCACTTCGCGCGCCCAGCCACCAAATGTCCGCGGCAGCTCCATCGGAGGCAGGGCAGGCCGCCCACTCCCTCGCGGAATCATGCCGAAGTGCTTCTCGACGAGAGCGCGCGCGATGGACGGGTCAAAATCGCCCGCGATCGTGAGCACCGCGTTATCCGGCGTGTAGTACGTGCGGAAGAATGCCGCCACGTCCTCCAGGCTCGCCGCGCTCAGATCCTCCATGGAGCCAATCAGCGAGTGATGGAACGGATGCTCGCTCGGAAAGCACAACGCCGGCAGCCGTTCCCACCACGTGCCGTACGGCTGGTTGTCCACCGACCAGCGGCGTTCGTTCATCACGACATCGCGCTGCGTGTCCAGCTTCTCCTGCGTCATCGCCGGCAGCAGCGCCCCCATCCGATCGGCCTCGAGCCAGAGCGCGAGCTCGAGATGGTGCGACGGCACGGTTTCGAAGTAGTTCGTGCGCTCGAGCCACGTGGACCCGTTCAGGGTGCCGCCAGCACGCTGCACCAGCTCAAAATGCTCGTTGGCCGCCACATGCTCCGACCCCTGAAAGAGCATGTGCTCAAAGAGGTGGGCGAATCCTGTGCGTCCCGGGCGCTCGTTGGCCGATCCCACGTGGTACCAGAGGTTGACGGCCACCACGGGCGCCGAATGATCTTCGGAGAGCGTGACAAGAAGGCCGTTGGACAGCCGGTACGATTCAAGCGGCAGGCGCATATCCAGAAAGTTGGCGGCTCCTGCGGTCGGCAGGTACCCCACGCCGAGTTTCTTCACCAGACGCTGGGCTCTTTCACCACGGAGCACACGGAGCAGACGGAGGGCCACGGAGTACGACAAATACTCGGGTAACGACAACGCGCCACGCAAACATTTGCGTGGCGCACGCAGTTCCCCCAAGAAGTTGCAGTACTCCGTGGCCCTCCGTTTTCCTCCGTGCGCTCCGTGGTAAAGAAGGTCGAGTGCCACGTGATGAAAAGAGCTCAAAACACAAGCCTCAGTCCAGCGCCAGCTTCTCCCCAAGCACCGGCATGTGCACCCGATACCCCTGTCCCCGCAGTTGCGTCGCAAACGCATCCTGCGCCTCAGGCTCGCCGTGCACCAGGAACACATCCTTGAGTCGCGGCGACGTGGCCCGCACCGCCTGCACCCAGGCCGCGAGCTCTGTCCGGTCGGCGTGCGCGCTGTAGCCATTCAGTACCGCCACCTGGGCCTTCAGCGGCACTTCTTCGCCAAACGTCTTGATCGTCGCGCGGCGCTCCACGATGCGGCGTCCCAGTGTGTGCTCGGCCTGGAAACCAACGATCAGGATCGTATTGCGCGGATTGCTCGCCCCCTGATGCAGGTGGTGCACGATGCGCCCCGATTCGCACATTCCCGACGCCGAGATGATCACCGCTGGCCCCGTGGACTGCGACAGTTTCTTCGAGTCCTGGACGTCCGGCGTGTACTTGAGCAGGGGGAACTCGAACAGCGACTGTCCGTTGTGGCTCCGCACGAATCGCTCCGTCTGGTCGAAGACGTCGGTGTTCCGCGCAAAGACTTCGGTCGCCTTGGTCGCCAGCGGGCTGTCAATGTAGATCGGCAGCCGCGGAATCTCCCCCGCGTCCGCCAGCTGGTGCAGGTCGTACACCAGTTCCTGGGTGCGCCCCACGGCAAAGGCCGGCACGAGCACCCGCCCGCCGCGCGCCGCTGTCTCGCGCACCACCTTCGCCAGCATCGTGCGCGCATCCTCGACTGATCCGTGGTCGCGGTTGCCGTACGTCGACTCCATCAGCACCCAATCCGCGTCCTTCGGCGGATTCGGGTCACGAATGATCGGCAGTCCCGACCGGCCAACGTCTCCCGAGAACACCAGTCGCTTCGTCTGCGCGCCATCCGTCACGTCGAGTGTGATCGACGCCGAGCCAAGAATATGTCCGGCCTCCGTGAAGGTCACGAACACCCCCGGCGCTACCTCGAACCGTTCGCCGTAATCGTGCGGCACCATCAATTCGGCGGTGCGCGCCGCATCGCGCATCCCGTACAGCGGCTCGAAGTGCTCGCGCCCGTGCCGAGCCAGGTATTCCGCGTCCTTCTCCTGGATGTGCGCCGAGTCGGCCAGCATGATCTCACACAGGTCGCACGTCGCCTGGATGGCGTGAATCGCCTTGCCGTAGCCGTTGTGCACCAGCAGCGGCAGCCGTCCCGAGTGGTCGATGTGCGCGTGCGACAGGACGATCGCGTCGATCTGCGCGATGGGAACCGGCAACTTCAAGTTCTTCTGCTGGACCTCGGCACGTCGCCCCTGAAACATGCCGCAGTCGAGCAAGATCGTCTTGCCGTGCACCTGCACGACATGGCACGAGCCGGTTACCTCACGGGCCGCGCCTTGAATTGTCAGTTGCATGAGGTGTGCCGTGGCCTAGGAGGCGTCGTTCGTGGGCTGACGCTGGAACACGACGGTGATGCGCTGGTCGTCCTGCGACATCATGGTGGGCTCCCAGCCACCGCGACTGCGCTCGTTCAGCAGGTCGGTCAGCGCATCTTCGTCATCACGCACGTTGCGGGCAATGCGGAGGATCACCGCTTGGTATTCTTTCATGCCAGCGAAGATACTAGCTTTGCGACCTATGGTCACCACCCCGACGCCCCCAAGCTTCACGGTCATCGACCACCCGCTGATCCAGCACAAGTTGTCGATCCTGCGCGACCGGACCACTCCAACCAAGGTCTTCAAGGAGTTGGTTGACGAGATCGCGATGCTCATGGCTTTCGAGGCGACACGCCACCTGCCGCTGGAGCCCATCACCATCGAGACGCCACTCGAGAGCTTTGAAGCTCGGCGCCTCTCGGCGTATGAACCCGTCCTCGTCCCCATCCTTCGCGCAGGTCTGGGTATGGTAGATGGCATCCGTGCCCTGATGCCGTCGGCTCGAGTCGGACATATTGGCCTCTACCGTGACCACGAGACGCTCGAACCGGTCGAGTACTACTTCAAGGTCCCGTCCGACATCGCGCAGCGCGATGTCTTTGTGCTCGATCCCATGCTCGCCACCGGCGGCTCGGCAGTGGACGCCATCACGAATCTCAAGAAGGCCGGCGCCAGGCGCCTGCGCTTCATGTGCATTGTCGCCGCTCCCGAGGGCGCGGCCAAATTGTGCGGCGCGCACCCCGATGTCCCCGTCTTCGCCGCTGCCCTCGACCGCGAGTTGAACGCCAACGGCTACATCCTCCCCGGGCTCGGCGACGCTGGTGATCGTTTGTTTGGGACCAAGTAGCGCCGGCTTTCGTGTGCTTCGGCTGGACTTCTTCACCACGGAGCTGGCCTTCTTCACCACGGAGCGCACGGAGGAAAGACAGAGGGCCACGGAGTAAGACAACTTCTTACGGGAACTGCGAACGCCACGCTGAAGCCAGCGTGGCGCGCTGTCGTTACCCCCAGTAGTGGCAGTACTCCGTGGCCCTCAGGCCGTTCTCCGTGCGCTTGTATGTCTCATTCCGTGCGGAAACGTGCATCTTCGATATCGCGTCAGCGCGATCGTGCCCGGGGTGGGCCGAGCCCGTCACAGAGCCAGCGCGGCGCGGTATCACTCGCCCAGAGCCC
>JBAZUE010000006.1:0-23107 GCA_041661605.1 Candidatus Omnitrophota bacterium
GCCACGCGGAAGGCGTAGCCGCCACGCGGAAGGCGTAGCCGCCACGCGCAGCATCACGACAGGCCGTACGCCCTTGCGATCTCGGTCCGCCGATAGCGATGTTTGTTGGGTCACACGCAGTTGCAGTCCGTTTCGCGCATTCTGCAGGCAGGACGGCGGCCCGGAGGAGTAGCGCATGGCCGTCTGATGGTACCCCGCACTCCAGTTGCTTGCCCCGACCCGCCGGCGCGCATGCAGGTATCGCGCTGATCTGCTGGGTCGCCCGTGCATCCGGAAGAGAGAGAGATCGAGCCGGTAGGCCGTCCACGAAGGCCGTGGACGTCCCTCTTCTCTGACCCCGACCCGGAATGAGCAACGCTCCTGACGCAGGGCCCGACACGCTCCTGGACGCAAGCTGGTGTCGTGACCTCGGGCGATACTCCGCCCCCGGACATGCCCCGGCACGTGGCCTGTCGCCCGGGACCAGTTGCCCGATCCGCCCGCCCAACAGAGGAGACGGACGCTTGAGTGAGAGTGCGCAAAGGCAAGCCTCTGTGCACCTCTACCATACGCGACGCGACGGACATGGCTGTTTCGCCTGCCGTGCACCAACTCCGGAGGAGATATGACAGTAGAGGAATTGACGGACGGTTACATTCGCGCCGTGCACGTAGCCAGCGGTCTTCGTACGGACGTTCGACCCTACTGCGAGGATGTCGTCAGTGTCGTGACCGGCAGAGTCTTCCGACCGTGGGAACGGAAGTCCTTCTCGGCAGCGTCTCTGCGGGGGTGCGCAACTTCGCTTGGTTTTGACGTCAAGCGCCGCCTTCACGCTCAGGGGCGCTCACTGGCAGCCGCTGAAGCCGCCGAAGCGGTCGTGTACGCGTTCATAACCGGTGAGCCTGCGACGTTGGTGAACCTGCGCCGCGCGTTGGCGGTCGGAGGCTGGGTGCGGAAGATCGCGGTCCCGATGCTCGAGCTGCACGTCTAGAACGCATCTCATAAACAGAAATCTGATGAGGACGCCCATGGGAATGTTCCGTCGTGCACGCGCGTTGGTTGACGCCATCGTTTCGTCGGGCGGCGTCAGGGCGGAGGCCTGGGTCTGCGTGCTCTGCTGCCTGTGCCCGCTGGTGAGCCGGCGTGCCGCTCTCCGCGAGTGCGATTCGGCGCGAGGGATGGACAGCGGCCCCGATCGGTATGTGCGGCCGGCCGCCGAGCAACTCCTCGAGGCGGTACGGCCGTGGAAGCGCCGGTCATGGTGACCCGGAGGGGCCCCTCTTGAAGGAGTTTGTGAGACCGCTTCTAGGCTGGATGGGTCGACGCCAAGGCGAAGGTGGACAGTGCCGCCGGCCGTCTTCGCCCCCCGTGGCGACTCCCGCACGTCTGGCGAACACGGCCCCACCCCACCATCGCGCGCAAAGAGCGATCCTGGCTGTTCCGCGGCCCCGGCGCTACCGTCGGGAGCAAACGCTTCAAGGGAGAAGACAAAATGCTGGCGAACGCGGTGTTCCGGTGATGCACCAGGCGGGCGTGGTGTCCACATTGGTATGCGCGTCATCGCCGATCTGGTTGTCCCAGCGGAGTGCTGACTCCCTCGGATCTGCCCGCGCCGCTTTGTCGGGGCCCGCGCGTATTCTGTGCGCATCGGTTTCTTGGCCCAAGCACCGGATTTGCCCGTCGGCGGCGACACTGTAGATTGGCCGTATGACTGACATGATCGCGAGACTCCGCGCGCGAGACGACATGCTCAAGGCAGAGGAAGTCGCACGTATCCTGCGCGTCTCCCTGAAGCGCCTGGACGAGGTGATCCGTCCGACCGTAGCGTGGTCGGCCCGGCGCCGGCGCTATTCGCCCGCGGACGTGATCTGCGTAATAGAGGGACGGCCACAACCAGAGCGAGGCCTCGGACTTGAGTGGTTCGTGCGTGGACTTCCGGGCGAACCAATGACCGACGCCGACATCTCCCACTTCTTCGCGATCCCGACCGCTGTGGTCCCGTACCTCAGCATTCCAGAGCTTGACGCACCCACGATCCAGTACGACAAACGCGACGTGCTCACCGCCATCAAGCGCTTCCTAAATCGCCCGTGATCCGCACCCGTAGCACCGCCCGGGGGCCCGTCTTCCAGGTCGTCTGCCGCTGGCAGGACTACCCGGTTGTGCGTGCGACGTTTGGTCCGCTCGGTCGAGGCTACAAAAAGAAAGGGGCGAACACGAAAGCGAAGGTGGAAGCCGCGGCTGAGAAGTTCGAGGAAATCTGCATCGCACTTTGGAGGTCGGCGCGCCACGACTTGCTGTCGGAGCTCAAGCGCAAGAAGCTGGACCCGCACAAGATCGTGCGAATGAAGCTCGAGGACATTCTCGCGCTGCGTGTAGTCACACCGTCGGATCCGGCGCATGCCGTCGGGGCGTTGCGCACTGAGTGGCTGCTCCACATCGCGAACAAGGACACCAGGAACAGGCTCGGTCGCTCGTACGCCCCCGCGACGGTGGAACGCTACACCGAGTGCCTGAACGCCGTGATTGGAGCACTGCCGCAACAGGATGGCACGCCGGTACAACAGATCACGCTCGACAACCTCGCTGGCGCATTGCGATCGCTGTCAGAGTGCCCACCCTTCTCCAACGGGACGCATAACCGACACATCATCGCGGTGCAGTCATTCGTTTCGTGGCTCGCACGGCGAAAGCCGTTGAAGACCCATGCCATCGTGCTGCCGCTTACCGCGGCTGACTGGCGCGAGTTGAAGAAGGAGGAACCGGACGACGATGACGAGGCCGCGGTCACTCCGGACCAGTTCGTGGCGATCTGCCGTGGTACCCACAGCGAAGACTGGCGCGAAATGTGGGAGTTCCTCGCGGCGACGGGAATGCGCGTGGAAGAGGCCATGAACCTCCGTGCCGTCGACGTGACGGATGGCACGCCCAGCGCATGGACGCCCGCGTCAAAGTCCATGTGGTTGCGCATTCGGGACGGCGAGGGTTTCCGGACGAAGACGAAGAAGAGCGCTCGGCAAGTACCGGTGCTGTACGACGAAACACAGGCGCTGGTGCTTCGGCTCCTGCACCGCCCCCGCGAAGCTGGCGACGCGAGTCTCTGGCCCGATCCACTACGACACTACCGAACCGCCAGGTGGGAGTGGGAGAAGGCGACTCGAGCCGCTGGCCTAGGGGTGGCCCGGGCACCGTACGTCGTGCCGGGTCGAACACCGTGGACGGCCGAGCAGCGCGCCCGTCTTGGGCGGGGCCCCGCACCGACCCGTTGGGCACCGTCAGTTAACATACACGGCCTGCGTCACCTTGCCGCGCAGACGATGGTTGACGCTGGCGTGAAACTGCCGCGGGTTCGCGACTGGCTCGGGCACAAGAGCCTTCAGATGCTGGACCGTTATACAAGAGCCAAGGCCTCCGCGGATGCTGCCTTGGCGGCACGTGAGTCGCTCGCAGGGAAGGGCCCGATCGCACGACTATCTTCTGACACCGTGCCCTTGGCGGTGACTGGCGAATTTCTGAATTCGGCCACAAGTCAAGGAGTGTAATATCAACTAGTTACCGCATATACATTTAGACACTGCTGGGCAGGTGGCTGAGTGGTTTAAAGCTCCGGTCTTGAAAACCGGCGTTCCTGCAAGGGAACCGGGGGTTCGAATCCCTCCCTGCCCGTTCGCATCGCTGCCGGCGCTCGCCGGCGTGGGCACGTTGCGGTTCGCCGTGGGCTGCTGCACTGCCGGCGTTCAACGCCGGCCGTCGCGCGCGCGTTTCTCGATCGGACGGCCCCCACCACCCGACTCCAGGGACTCCGCATGCGATTCTCGCCTCGCGCCACGCGCCGTTCGCTCACGGCCGCCGTCGTCCTCATGGCTGGCTGCGCCAGCTTTGGACGCCAGAAACCCGAAGCGGCGCCGACCGCCGCTCCGCCCTCCACCCCCGCGGCCGCGCCGCAGGGCGCTCGTCCCGCTGCAGGCGCACCGCGCACGCCTGGCGGCCGTGGCTTCCAGGGCGTCATGGACTCCGTTCGCGCCCGCCAACTCTACGTAAGCAACGATCCCAAGGACCTGCCGCGCTCGAACTTTGACGCGCAGCGGGTCGCCAAGCAGCGCACGGACAGCATCTACGCCGCACGCTTCGCCGGCATCGCCGAGTTCCGGAAGGTGACGTACAAGAGCACTGCCGACGGCATGGAGATTCCCGCCTACCTCTTTGCCCCGCTGAACAAGCGCGGCGCCAAGGGTCATGCGGCGATGATCTGGGTGCACGGCGGCGTGCACGGCAACTGGGGCGAGAACATGTTGCCGTTCGTGAAGGAGGCCGTGCTGCGCGGCTACGTCATCATCACGCCAGACTACCGCGGCAGCACCGGGCACGGCGAGACGCTGCATATGGCCATCGACTACGGCGGATACGAGGTGGACGACGCGATGTCTGCGGTCGAGTACCTCAAGACGCTGCCGTACGTGGACATCGACCGCATCGGCATGATGGGGTGGAGCCACGGCGGCTTCATCACCGTGCTCAACGCCACGAAGCCCGGGACGCCGCTCAAGGCCGCGGCGGCCATCGTCCCTGTCACGAACCTGATTTTCCGTCTGTCGTTGAAGGGTCCCGGCTATCAGCGCGACTACGCCGCCGAGCCGCGCATTCGCGGCCTCCCGTTCGAGAAGCCGGACGAGTACATCAAGCGCTCTCCGCTCTACCACGTGGAGAACCTGAACATCCCGCTGCTGGTGCACGTCTCCACCAACGACCTCGACGTGAACTATGTCGAGGACCAGCAGATCGTCTGGAAGTTGCGCGCCCTCAAGCCGGACCTGTCCGAAACGAAGATCTACGTGGATCCGCCGGGCTGGGGTGGCTCGGTCGGGCACGCCTTCAGCCGTCGCGTGGATCCGGTGACCCTGGAGCGGGTGGATTCCCCGGACCAGATCGACTCGTGGAACCGCACCTGGACGTTCTTCGAATGGTCGCTGAGGCCTTACGAGGATCGATCCAAACCGCTGCCGGCGCCGAGAGTCAATCCGTAGGCGAACGCGACAGAATGCGACGGAGTGAGACTGAGTGAGGCAGTGACAACCGGCGAGCCCGCAGTCACTGCCTCACTCTGTCGTATTCTGTCTCACTCTGTCGCACTCTCCCTTTACATCCCCCCCGCTCCCACCCATCTTTCACTTTCTGCGCGCCGAGCGCGCGAGGAGACGTGGCCGAGAGGCTGAAGGCGACGGTTTGCTAAACCGTTATACGGGCTTAAACCTGTATCGAGGGTTCGAATCCCTCCGTCTCCGTGGCGCGGGTCTGCCGTAGGTACGGTAGGCCCGCGCTTCATTTTCCGTCTGCCGTCTGCCATCCGCCGTCTGCCATCCGCCTTCTGCCATCAGCAAGTGCCGACACCCAGGCTCCGCTTCGCCCCGTCTCCCACCGGCTACCTCCACGTCGGCGGGGCACGCACCGCGCTCTTCAACTGGCTCTATGCCAGGCGGCATGGCGGTCAGTTCCTGCTCCGCGTCGAGGATACCGACAAGGCGCGCAGCACCGATGAGTCCACGCGCGCCATCTTTGAGGGGCTGGAGTGGCTCGGACTCAACTGGGACGAGCAGGTCGTCTATCAGGGCGCCAACCTGGCGCGTCACCGCGCCGACGCCGAGCGCATGCTGGCATCCGGGCACGCCTACCGCTGCTTCTGCTCGGCCTTCGAACTCGATGCGCGCCGCAAGCAGGCGGAGATGTCCGAGGGCGCCTTCAAGTACGACCGGCGCTGTGACCAGCTCGACCGCGCCGAGGTGGCGCGCCGCGTCGCCGCGGGCGAGCCGAGCGTCGTTCGCTTTCGCGTCCCGGAAGGGAGTACAGGGTGGGACGATCTCGTGCACGGGGCAATCAGTTTCCCCAACAAGGACATCGAGGATTTCGTCGTCCTGCGGTCCGACGGGACGCCCATCTACAACATGGCCGTCACGAGCGATGACATCGCCATGCGCATCACGCTGGTGATGCGCGGCGACGATCACATCTCGAACACGCCCAAGCAGATCATGCTCTACCGCGCGCTCGGCGAGGAGCTGCCGCAGTTCGCGCACCTCCCCATGATCCACGGCACCGACGGCAAGAAGCTCTCCAAGCGCCACGGCGCCACCGCCGTGGCCGACTGGCAGCACGAGGGCATCCTGCCGCAGGCGATGGTCAACTTCCTCGCGCTGCTGGGCTGGTCGCCCGGCGGCGAGTTCGACGAAGTGATGTCGATGGACGAGATGGTCGCCAAGTTCGACGCCGACGGCCTGCTCAAGAAAGCGTCGGTCTTCGACACCAAGAAGCTCGAGTGGATGAACGGCCAGCACGTGGCACGCACACCGGTGGCACAGCTCGAGCCCCTGGTGACGACGCAACTGCTCAAGGACGGCACGGTCACGCGCGAGCTGCTGCAGGCGCGCGACGCGCAGTATCGCGCCGCCCTCGGCGTCCTGCGCGGCCGCTCACGCACCATCATGGAACTCGCGTCGCAGGTGCCGATCTTCCTGCAGCACCGCATCGACCCCGCAGCCGCCGCGAAGGTCTGGCCCGACGCGGCCGGTGCGCTCGCCATCATCGACCTCGCACGGGACACGATGCTCGCAGCGCCCGCCTGGGAGCCGGACGCCATCGAGCAGGCGTTGCGCACGGCCGCCGAGCAGCGGGGCGTCGGCGTGGGTAAGGTGCTGGGTCCGGTGCGTATGGCGCTCACCGGGAGCGCGAGCAGCCCGGGCATCAGCATCGTGCTCGGCGTCCTCGGGCGGGACGAAGCGCTTGTGCGGCTCGCCGCCGCGCACGCCTTCGTCGCCGGATCGGCGGCATGACCCGCGCGCCGCTCAGTGCCGTCGAGGAGAGCGTCTACCACTTCCTCCTCGATCACCTCGCGGAGCATACGTTCCAGCCGAGCGTGCGCGACATCGGCCGTCACTGCCGCATCGCCTCCACAAAGAGCGTCACCGACGTGCTCGCGTCGCTTGAGGCCAAGGGATACATCGAGCGCGAACCCGGGCGCTCCCGCGGCGTGAAGCTCATCGGATTCGCCGGCCTCGCCGGCGTGATACCCGTCCCGGTGGTGCGGATCGCCGCCGGCCAGCCGGCCCCGGTGACCACATCGTACCTGTCGCTCGACCGCGCGCTCGTCCCGAGCGCGGAATGCTATCTCGTGACCATCACGGACGACAACGCGCGCGCCCTCGGCACGCAGGCCGGCGATTTCGCGCTGGTGCATCCCGTCGCGCGGTCGCGAGAGGGCGAGGCCGTGGTGGTGCGCATCGGGGACCGGGCCGTCGTGCGCACGATGGTGCGGCGGGGCCAGGCTGTGGTGCTGCGCGCCGGCGAAGGTGCCGATCCGCTGGAACTGGGACCGCAGGACGACTACGCGGTACTCGGTGTGCTCGCCGGAGTCATTCGGCCACCGTCCGAGCCCTTGACCGGCGCCGGCAGCGAGGCGTAGCCTCTACGGCTTGATCGGCGCGGGCGCCGGCGGCGTTTCCGCCTTCGCCGCCGCCTCCCGGCGCTCGCGGTCCTTGCGCTCGCGCAGCGCCTTCACCGCCGCCTTGAACGCATCATCGCGCGACGCGCGTGCGGCCTGCTCCTGAATCTGGCGCGTCATCTCGTTCATGGTGCGCTGGCGCTCCATCTGGATGGGATTCGCCTGCGCATTGAGCGGGAGCATACCGAGCACCGCGGTGGGTATGGAGAACTTGCCGAGGCGGATGAAGTGCTGGTCGACGCCATATTTCCGCCCCTTCTTGTCCGTGAAGGTCCAGTCGCCGGGCGCGCGCTGCGGTGGATTTGCGATCGCCACCGAGTCGTTGAACATGCGGATCTTGTCGGCCAGCAGCGTGTGCAGGGACTCGGCGCGCGTCATCGGCTGCACCGGCGCCGACACCACGGGACCCGTCGGCAGCCAGAGGCGCGGGTCGTTGTAGCTGGGGCGAATGCCGCGCGTCGGTCCGCCGCCGCCGATCAGCTCGCCGCTGCCGCCCTCGGGCTTCGTCGCCGCGGCCGGCGGCGCGGCGGGCACGGTACTCGGCGTGGTCGCGGGCGCCGTGATCACTGGGGCAGGCTCTGAAACGGGTTGGCCGCGATCCGGACGGTTGTTGCCACCGGCGCGCGGTGCCTCGATCGGTGCCGCCGAGCGGGGCAGCGCAAGAAACCCGATGCGCTCCACGGGCGCGGGCTGCCCCCAGCTGCTGAACAGCGAGTTCAGCGCATTCGGAATTGTCAGGACACGCAGCAGCGCCGCGCCGATCACCACGTGCAGGATGACCGAAACGGCGAACGCCGAGGTGCCGCGCGGCTGCTCCGGAATCACGCCTCGGCTTCCACCGGGTTGCGGACGATGCTCAGGCCAACCAGTTCGACCTCGACCACATCGCCGGGCTGCAGCGGGGCGATCCCCGCCGGCGTACCGGTGGCGACGACGTCACCGGGCTCGAGCGTCATGACGTGCGAGATGTACGAGAGCAGTTCCGGAATGGAGAAGACCATCTCGGCCGAGCTCGCCCGTTGCTTCTCCTCGCCATTCACCCGTGTCACCACCGTGATGGCGTCGAGCGGCGGCACGCCCGTCGAGAGGGGACCGATCGGGCAGAAGGTGTCGAAGCCCTTGCCGCGGGTCCACTGCCCGTCGCTCTTCTGCAGGTCGCGCGCCGTCACGTCGTTGAGGGCGACGACACCGCGAATGCCCGTCGTGCACTGGGCCGGCGTGGCGCGACGCAGGGTCGTGCCGATGACCACGCCCACTTCGCCCTCGAAGTCCACGCGCTGCGACGCCTTGGGCATGACAATGGGAACCCCAGGCGCGATCACGGCCGAGGGCGGCTTGAGGAACAGCAAGGGAGCAGTCGGAACGTCGTTGCCGAGTTCCTTGGCGTGTTCGCGGTAATTCCGCCCCACGCAGACGATTTTTCCGGGCCGGTTCATGACGAGCAATCTACCCCGCTAGGGGGACAAAGGTGCATTGGCATAGAAGGCGCGCAGGGTCTCGCGCAGCACCGCCCAGGGTGCTACGGCGCGGCGGGCCGGGGGCAGCGCCTCGAGCAGGTGCGCTCCGTACCCTTTGCGCAGGACGCGCGGATCGCACAGCACGACCGCGCCCCGGTCGGCAGTCGACCGGATCAGGCGCCCGAAGCCCTGCTTCAGGCGAAGCGCGGCGTGCGGCACCATGTATTCCATGAAACTGTCGCCGCCGCCCTTTTCGATGGCCTCGCACTGTGCGGCGGTCACCGGCTCCGACGGCACGCGGAACGGGATCCGCCCGAGCAGCAGCGCGTGCAGGGCCCGCCCCGGGACGTCCACGCCTTCCCAGAATGAGGAGGTCCCGACGAGCACGGCATTGCCGTGGTCGCGGAATCGCCGCAGCAGCTGATCGCGCGGCGACTCCCCGTGCACGAGCAGCGGCCAGCGCGCCTCCACGTCGAGCGCGCGCAGCGTGGCGGCCGCCTCACGTACGTCGCGGTGGCTGGTGAAGAGCACGAAGACCCCGCCGTCGGCCACCTCGATGAGGTCGTGGGCCGCCGCCACCACCTGCCCGAAGTGCGCCCGGCCGTCCGTGTTGGGCGCGACGAAATCGCTCGGCACCGCAAGGATGGCCTGCGACGGGTAGTCGAACGGCGACGGAAACTGGCGCGTCACCGGTTCCGTGCGGTCGTCATCGAGGCCGAGCCGGCGCGCGATGAACGTGAAGCCGTCGGCCGTGGCGAGCGTGGCGCTGGTCACCACCGCGGTTTCGAGCCGCACGAACAGGTCTTCGCGCAGGATGGGCGCGAGATCGAGCGGCACCGAGGCGGCACCCACGTTGCCGTCGCCCGGCCGGCGTTCCAGCCAGCGCACCAGCTCGTTGGCGTCGCGCCCCGAGCGCAGAGCGCCGCGCAGCGCATCGGCGGCATGCTGGAGCCGCCGCGACACGCCGCGAATCTCGCCGAGCAGGGGCGCGAGTTCCTCCGAGCGCGCCGGCTCCGTCTCGAGGCGGCTCCCCACGGTGCGCAGTCCGTCGTCGAGCAGCGCGATCTCGCGCAGCAGGTCATCGAGTGCGGCGCCCAGTCCCTGATGCCAGATCGGATCGTCGTCGAACGCGTCGGTCAGGCGCACCTGAGGTTCGTCGCGCCCGGCAAGCCAGGCGTCAAGCAGGTCGCAGACCACCTGCGACTTGTCACGCGCCGCCCGCGTGCCATCCACCAGGCGCACGCGCACGAGGTCGAGTGACGCCACGCTCAGCAGGTCGGTGGAGCGAGACAACTTGCGCTCGAGCGCCGGGAGCAGCCCCTTGCCCTTGCGTTCGAGCCGTGCGAAGAGACGCTGCAGTCCGCGCCGCGACACCGTGTGCCCGAGGTGCGCGGCCGCCGCATCCTCGAGGTGATGCCCCTCGTCCACCACCAGCCGGGTGAAGGGCGGCAGCACCGCCGCCTCGCTCCAGTTGCCGCTCGCGCGGCGCACCGCGATGTCGGCCATCAGCAGGTGATGGTTCACCACGACGACGTCGGCCTCGGCGGCGCGGCGGCGCGCAGCGAACACGAAGCAGCCGTCAAAGTGCGGGCACTGCATTCGCGTACAGAGGTCGCCCTCGGCCGCCACCTCGTCCCACACTTCGCTGCGCGGCGTTGACGCGAGGTCCGAGAGCGAGCCGTCCTTTGTCGTCGAGGCCCACGACGCAATCATGTCGAGGTCATCGGCCATGCCCTCGTCGAAGAGCGACGCGCCCTCGGCCCGGGCCGTCCCGAGGCGCTGCAGGCAGACGTAGTTGTGCCAGCCCTTCAAGAGCGCAAAGCGCACCTTCTGGTCGGTGAGCGCCTCGGCGAGAATCGGCAGGTCCTTGCCCACCAGCTGTTCCTGCAGCGTGATGGTGTTGGTCGAGACGACGGTGCGCTCGCCATTGGCGGCGGCCCAGCGCAGCGCCGGCACGAGGTACGCCAACGACTTGCCGACACCGGTTCCTGCCTCGAGGAGGCCGATGCCGCCCTTGGTGTAGAGCGCCGCGATAGCGGCCGCCATGTCGCGCTGGGCCGGACGGTCCTCGAACCGGCCCAGATGCGCGGCCACCGGACCATCCGCGTCGAGCAGGTCGGCCACCGCGTCGGCATCGAGGGGATGCTCCGGCTCGTGCCGCGGCACCTCGACCACCACGTAGAGCCGCGTGGCGTCGTTGTCGACGATGGCGAACCCGATGCCGTCGTCGTGCAGCCGCGCCGCCACGTCGAGGTCCGCGTCGGACGGATCGAGCACGCCCGACGGATGGTTGTGCACGAGCACTTCGCCGCGCCGCGCAAAGC
Organism: Candidatus Omnitrophota bacterium; assembly: GCA_041661605.1. Taxonomy (GTDB): domain Bacteria; phylum Omnitrophota; class Gorgyraeia; order Gygaellales; family Profunditerraquicolaceae; genus UBA6249. The sequence continues at coordinate 11,253 of JBAZUE010000006.1, forward strand.
CGGGGAGCGCAAGCACGCTGCGTGCATCGCCGCGCGCCACCGCGCGCGCCGACTGCAGCATTCCCGCCGCGTCCATCGCGCCGACGAAGCAGACCTCCCGGCCGCCGGCCATGTGGATGGCCGAGCGGATCGCGCCGGCCGCACGCGCGCCAAGGCGGGGCTCGCCCGCGGTCAAGTCTTATGCGGCTTCTTCTTCGCCGCCGGGAACAGCACGTTGTTCAGGATCAGGCGATACCCCGGCGAGTTGGGATGCAACGCCAGGTCGGTGGGCGGCGCGCCGATGTTGTGCTGCGGGTCCTCGGGATCATGGCCGCCGAGATACGTCCAGGCGCCCTTGCCGAGGTCGCCGTGGATGTATTTCACCCACGGCGCGCCGTCCTCGTAGGCCAGCACCGTCACCGAGGGGCGAAGCACGGCGCGACTGAACGAGGTCGTGACACCGTAAAAGTCGGGGATGACGCTGCGGTGGCCCTGGACGAGCATCGTGGCGACGGGGTCGAGCTTGGCAGAGAAGGCGAAGAGCTGGAAGTTGCCCAGCGGTTGCCGGCGCGCCGGGACATTCACCTGGTGGCCGTCGATGTCGCTCATCGCGTTCACGCCCGCCGACATCTCAATGTGCGCCTTGGCGACGGCCATCGAGTTCGCCCAGTCCATCCGGCTATCGGCATCAGGGTCGATGGGTGTGCCGTCCGAATACGGCGACGCGATATCAACGCCCTGCGACGCGAGCGCGAGCTCGAGCGTTTCGGTGGCACCGCACATCGCGAACAGGAAGCCGCCGCGGTCCACGAAGGCTCGAATCCTCGCGGCGACGGCCTTCTTCAGGGCGGGGATGTTGGCGTAGCCGTGGCGGCGCGCCGTCGCGAGGTCGCGCTCCCGCTGGTCGATGAACCACGGCGCGTCGCGATAGCTCAGGTACAGCTTGTTCAGCTGTCCCGTGAAATCTTCGTGGAAAAGATGAATCCAGTCGTACTGCGCGAGGTCCTGACCCAGTACCTCGTCGTCCCAGACGCGCGTGTACGGAATCCCGGCGTAGCGCAGCGCGAGCGTGACGGCATCGTCCCACGGCGGCGAATTCGGCGGCGAGTACACGGCGATGCGCGGCGCCTTCTCCAGCGGCACCGCATCGGCGTTGCCGTCGGCGATCTCGTTGCGAATGGCGTTGACCGCGGCGTCGGTGAGCACCTCAAACGTCACGCCGTCGAGCGCGGCGCGACGGCGCACGAACGGAACGTCGGGGAGGAGGAACGCGCCGCCCCGGTAATTGATGAGCCATTCGGCGCGCACGCCTTCGGTGAGCGCATTGAACGTGACACCGTACGCCTTCAGGTGGTTCGCCTGCGCGTCGTCCATGGGGACGAGCACGTGCTGTGCCTGCGCGCGCGAGGCGAGCAGCAAGGAGCACAGGATCATCAGGCGAAGCGATTTCGGCATCGTACCTGGGCTGGGTTTCACTGCCTACCACGGATGACACGGAAACTGACGGACGCGCACGGATCCGGCCAAGGGAGACCCTTAGAAAACTAATCCGTGTTATCCGTCAGTTTCCGTCCGCCATCTGCCATCTGCCATCCGCCATCCGCCTTTACGGAGCGAGCCGCATCCGGTCCAGCGCCTCCCGCGCCTGCGGTACCAGGGCGCTGTCGGGCCAGGTGAGGATCAGGTGCTCGTAGCGCGCCGTCGCGCCCGTGCGGTCGCCGCGGCGCTGCAAGGCGCGGGCCCACTCGAGGTCGGCCTCGGGCGCTTCGGGGGACGACGGGTGGCGCTCCACGAGCTGCGTCCACAGGCTCATGGCGCGCCGCTCATCACCCTGCGCACTCGCCACGCGCGCCGCGAGGCCGATAAGAAATGCGGCTGCATCGGGTACCGACGCCGCGGCTTGCTCAAAGGCGCGCGATGCCTGCGACGAGTCGCCACGCGCCAGTGCCAGGAACGCGGCGCCGATGCCCGGTGCGCGCGGCTGCTTGGCCCGCGAGATGAAGGCCAGGGCGGTCACCACGTCGGGGGTCTGCTCTTCCGCCGTGCGGAGGCCGCGCCGCGCGCCGTCAAGATTGCCGTCGAAGAGCGCCAGCCAGCCCGAGACCACGTCCTCGTCCTCACCGCCCCCCTGCGCCGCCGCGCGACGGGCGCGACCGATGTCCCCCGCCCTGATCCATCCCCACGCGAGCGACCGCGCGAAAAGCCGGCGCTGTGCGTCAGTCACGCGCGCTCCGTACCGGCCGATGAGCGCCTCGGCTTCGGCCGGCTTTCCCTGCTCCGCCAGCGCGCGCACGCGCACCGGCAGCGCCTCGGCCGCCGCGCGCGCGCTGTCGAGCGCCGGTGTGGCCGTCGTCGCGAGCGTGGCGAGTCGCAACGCGCTGGTCGCGTCGCCACCGCTCAGGGCGGCCGACGCCGCGCGCAGAGCGAGCACCGGATCGCGCCGCACCTGATACGCCGCCTCCAGCGCATCGCGCGCCGCGAGCGCGCCACCCAGATGCACCGCCTCGTCCGCGAAGTCCATCCACAGCTGGGCGGTGCTGTCGGACGGCGGCAGCGTTCGCAGCGCGCGCCATCCTTCGCGCGGCGAACCCCAGCGCAGCTCGAGCCAGGCGCGGGTGCGCGCCAGCGCCACAACCACGACGGCCGGCGTGGTCAGCTGCGGCGCGAGCGCCGCACGCACGCCGTCGCGTGCCGCCGACGGCGCGGCCATCAGCGAGTACGCCGCCGACTGGTCCAGATACGGCGCGTCGGCCAACGCGTCGCGCCACGCCGCCGCTGCCGCATCCCACCGCCCCATGGTCGCATAGAGATCCGCGAACTCCGTGGCAAACTCGCGCGCGCCGCCGAACGACTCTACGGCCTGCTGCAGCACCGAGTCGGCCGGCGCCGTGCGGCGGTCGGTCAGCAGGATCCGCACATATTCGCGGTACGGCGCTGCCGCGCGCGGATCGAGCGCCCGCCACTCCTCGAACGCGCGACGGGCGGCCGCGTCGCGCCCCAGCGAGCGCTGGGTACGCAGCAGGACGCCGCGCAGCGTCGGATCGCGCGGCGCTGCTCGCAGCATCGCGTCGAGCGTCGGCAGCAGTGAGTCTTCCTGCCCGAGCGACCCAAACGAACGTTCGAGGCCGAGCACGCCCTGCGTGAGCGCGCCCTGCGCGATTGCCTCGCGATACGCCGTCACCGCCTCGCGGTACTTCCCCGCGTTCTCCAAGTCGAGCGCGCGGCGCAATGCGCCCTCGCCCGGTTGCGCCTGTGCGAATACGCCGCCCGGCGAACACACCGCCAGCACCGCAAGCACGGCAGCGGAAGTCAACCATCCGCGCGCGCGCCGCACGCTACGGCTTCTTGGGCGGCTCTGCCGTCCGCCGTCCGCCGTCGGCCGGCTCGCCGCCCGCCGCGTTGAGCCGCCGGAAGTACTCCAGCACGGCGCGGCGTTCCTCGGGCGCGAGCGCACGCAATTCGTCCCAGGTCGGCGTGCGATAGCGCAGCGCGTCGCGCCCGCGCACGCTGCCGTCGGGCGGCGCGAACGGTGACGCCTGATCGCCCGGCTTCGACTCGCGCGGTCCCTGCTCGTCGCGTTCCTCCTGCTGCAGCAGGCGGCCCGCGTCGAGCATCTTGCGGAAGAGGCGCTGCTGGCGATCGAGCGTCGACGGATCGGCCGCCCCCGCCTCGAGCGCTTGCGCGAGCGTGCGCGCCTCGCGCGCGAGTTCGCGCGTTCGCCCGGTCGCGTCGAGATCCTGCACGTCATCGAGCGCCCGCGCCACCGCGCGCTGCTGCCGCGCGAGCACGCGCGCCCGGTCGAGCGCCGCGGCATCGACGTTCTGGCGCCCCTGGTTGGCGGAGGGGAACAGGTTCGCCATCTGCGCGTTCACCTCGCCCTGCTGCTGCGCCAGCTTCTGGAGTTCGGCAATCATCTCGGGCACGCCGCTCCCCGACTGCGCTCCCTCCACGCGTTCGCGGTCGCGCGCCAGCGCGCTCGCCGCCTGCCGCAGCGCCTGCGCCGCCTCGCGCATCGACCCCGCCTGCTGCTGCGGGCCGCCCTGCCCCTGCTGCGCGTTGTTCGCGTCGCGCATCGCCTGGTCCACGCGCTGCTGCGCATCGCGCACCGCCTGCTGCGTCCCCGGTGACACCATGGCGCTCTTCTTCGCCTGCTCGGCGAGCCGCTCGCTCGCCCGCTGCACGCCCTGCTGCAGCGCCGACTGCTGCCCGCGCGCGTCGCGTTGCTGCTCCCCTGCTCCCTTCCCCTGCACCTGGTCGGCAAGCTGCTCCTGCTGCCGGGCAAGTTGCATCATCTCCTGCACCGCCTTGTCGAGCGAGCCGGTGACGTCGTCCTTCCACGCCGCCACCTGTCGCTCCCGCGCTTCCGACAGGGAGTTGCCCGCCTGCTGCATGGCCTGCGCGGCTTCCCGCGCCGCCTGCTCCCGCACCTGGCGATCGGGCGACTGCGCGGCACGCTGCATCGCCTCGCGCGACGCCTGCGCCTGACTGGCCGCGGCGTCGGCCGGGCGCGAGGCGGCGTTGGCGCGCTCGCGCTCCAGCCGCTGCTGCAGCTGCTGGATCTCCTTGGCGAGATCCGCGGTCTGCTGCGCCACCGACTTGGCGCGCGCCGGATCCTGCGCCCCGGAGTCCGCCAACTGCTGCTGCTTGCGCGCCATGGACGCCGCGTCCTCCCGCAGTGTCTTCATCTGTCCCTCGAGCGCGGCGCGCTTGAGCATCTCGGCGCTGCGCTCCAGCGCCTCGCGCAGCTTCTTCTGCTGCTCGGCAAGGTCGGCCATCGACTGGCGCGTCCGGTCCTGCGAAAGGTCCTGCGCCGCCCCCTCGAGCTTGCGCATCGCCGCCATCAGCTCGGGCGTGAGCGCCTCGCGCATCAGCTTCTGCGCCTCGCGCAGCTGGGCCTGCAAGGAACTGTCCAGCCCGCCCGCGGCGCGCAGCCGATCCTCGAGTTCACGCGTGGCCTCCTGCACCTCGCGCGCACGCTGCGCCATCTCGCCCTGCTCCTTCGCCAGCCCCTTGGCCTTCTCCGCGGCATCGTAGGCCAGCGCATCGGGCGCCTTGCGTTCGCCGGGTTTCGTCGGGTCGGCCTGCGGGCGTGCGCGCGCTGCGTCGTTCGTGCGCTGCTCCAGTCGCTGCTGCGCACGCGCCGCCGCCACGGCACGGTTCACGAGCGAGTCGGCGGCCGCCCGGGCCTCGCGTCGCTGGTCCTCCACCGCGGGCACGCGCAGCAACAACTCTCGGCTCCGGCCAGCCTGCCCCCACGGCGCGTCGTCACGCGCACTCGCCTGCACGTGCACGACATCCCCGGGCCGCAGCGCGAGCGCCGCGAGGTCCACTGACATCGCACCAAGGTAGGACGGCGCGCCGCCGTCGAAGAGCCGCCTCGTCTGCGGGGCCGTCGTGCGCCCATCGCCGCGCTGCGTCCAGACGGCCAGCGTCACGTCGCGCAGCACGCGATCATCCACCGCCGCCACCGCCACGCGCACCACGCCGGTGGGCGCGACCGCCGAATCGGCGCCCGGCGCCAGGAAATCAATCTGCGGTGCCGAGTCGGGCACCACGTCGAGTTGCAGAGGCGCAGGCAGGTCGGCGATCGGGCCGGACGCACCCTCTGCGCGCCATTCCAGCGCACCACCGACGCGCGGCGTGAAGCGCCCGGTGAATCCGCGGCCGCTGATCACCAGCGGCACGCGCATCGCATCGCTTCCGAGCGACACGGCCTTGAGCGGTTCTGAGGCGCGCCCGTTGATGGTCAGTGCGGTCCCCTGTGGAATTCTCAGCGCACCCTCTGCGGGCAGCGTCTCGTCGGCCCGTCCGAGATAGGCCGGAAAGTGCGCGCCCACGGTCACGTCGCCCACGAACGAGCGTTCGGCGAGTCGCAGGCGCAGCGTGTCGCTTTCAGCGCGGCCGTCCGTGGCAATCAACAGCAGGTCCGCGTCGAGCGGCCCGACGCGCAGCGCCGCGCCATCACCGCGCACGGCGAGCGTCGTGTCGCGCCACGCGCCGCCCGTCGCGCGCTGGCGCACCGTGATCTCCTTGCGACCCGGCGCCCGCACGCGCAGCGCCGCGGTGTCACCGCGCAGCAGTCCGGCCGGCGGATCATCGAAGGTGATCACCGGGAGCAGCGAGCCGGCCCACGCCGACGCCGGGTGTAGCAGCGCCCGCCATCCGTCGCCGAGCACGCCGGCGGTGGCGATTGCGAGGGCGGCCCCGCCGAGCACCGCGCCCGTGCTCAGTCCGATCTGGCGGCGCGATTTCTGGCGCAGTCGCGGCGCCAGCGCACCGTCACCCAGCCGCGCGCCAAGCAGCGCGTCGGCGCGCGCCACGAATGGCCCGCCCTGCGGCGCCACCTCGAGCAGGGTGCGCGCCGCGCCATCGCGCAGTCCGCGCTCCCGCTCGATGGCGTGGGCCACCGCTTCGGGCGTGCGACCTCCCAGCAGGCGACCACGTTGCATCCGCCAGACGACAACACCCACCGCCGCGACGGCGAGCCAGGCCGCTGCCGGCAACGCGCGCGGCAGCGACAGCCAGCGCGCGCTGGAGAGGAGCCACGCCACAAGGGCGAGCACCACCACGGCCGCGGCGGTGACGCGCATCGCCAGCGTGAGCCGCGCGACGCGCGACACGAGACGATGCTCGTGCAGCAGGCGTTCAACGGTGGTCATGCGCCCGGCCGACTGGTGACGGCGTACACGAACAGGTTGACGCCCATGCGCAGCGCCTGCTCGTGCAGTTCGGGCGGATCCTCCTTGTACGTGCCCACGTCTTCCCACCCGTTGCCGAGGTCGCTCTCGTGACTGTAGAACACGGCCAGCCGGTCGCCGATGAAGATCCCGAGCCCGCGCGCCGGCTTGCCGTCGTGCTCGTGGATCTTCGGGACGCCCTGCGGGAAGTCATACACCGCGTGATAGACTGGGTGCCGCAGTGGCACGTCCACCAGGTCGCGGTCGGGAAAGACCCGCTTGAGTTCACGACGGAACGAGTCGTCGAGCCCGTAGTTGTCATCCGCGTGCAGGAAACCGCCGCGCAGCAGGTACTCGCGCAGGCGCAGCACCTCCGCATCGGTGAGCCGGATGTTGCCATGCCCCGTCAGGTGCAGGAAGGGGTAGTCCCACAGCCGCTCGTCGGTGAGCGTGACGCGCGCCTCGCGCGGCTCCACGTCGAGCGTCGTGCGCTCGCGAATGGCGGCGATCAGGTTTGCGAGACTGGACGGGTTGGCGTACCAGTCACCGCCGCCGTCGTACTGCAGGCGCGCCACCGCGAGCCGGGGCACCGGCGGCGGCTCCGCGCGTGGCGGCGTCGCCGTGCGGGCCGCGCCGGCCAGCAACGGGAGCGCGAGCAGGAGGGTGTGTGGGAGGCGCATGCGTCAGGCGTGGGCGAGGCGATAGGCCAGGTTGCGGGGTGCTCCCTCGTCCTCCATGAGAACGCGCACCACGTCGCGAGCGCTCAACCCGTCGGCCCGCAGTGCGGCCGCGCGCGCCTTCAGCGCCGCCTCGTCGAGTGTCGGCGCCTCACCGCCCGCCACCACGATCACCACCTCGCCGCGCGGCGGTGTCGCGGCGCACTGCGCGGCGAGGTCACGCACCGTGCCGCGAAGGAATTCCTCGAACTGTTTGGTCAGCTCTCGCGCAACCACCGCCTCGCGCTCCCCGGCGCCGGCCGAGGCGAGGTCGCCCAGCGTCTCCGCCACGCGTCCCGGCGCCTCATACAGCACCGCCGTGTGCCGCAGCGCGGCCACGTCGGCCAGCAGCGTACGCCGCTCGGGACCCTTGCGTGGCACGAAGCCGAAAAACGTGAACCGATCGGCCGGGAGCGCCGCCCCAACGAGCGCGGCGAGCAGCGCCGACGCGCCGGGCACCGGCACCACCGCGATGCCCGCCGCCGCCGCGGCGCGCACCAGCCGCGCGCCGGGATCGCTCAACAGCGGCGTCCCCGCGTCGCTGACCAGCGCGAGCGTGGCGCCCAGCTGCAGCCGCCCCACCAGCCCTGGCGTGGTGGCGGCCTCGTTGTGCTCGTGATACGACTCGAGCGGCGTGTGCAGGTCGAAGTGCGACAGCAGGGCCCGCGTATGTCGTGTGTCCTCGGCGAGAATCGCGTCCGCCGAACGCAAGGTTTCCAGTGCCCGCGCGCTCAGGTCACCGAGGTTCCCAATGGGCGTGCTGACGATGTACAGGGTGCCCGCGGCGCCTACCACGGGATGGTCCACGGCAGGGCCTCGAAGAGCCCCGCCGCCTGGAACAGATGGCGGCGCGGCCGCGCCACCTCGGCGAGCAGCTTCTCCGCCGTCACGCCCTCAGGCAAGTGCAGGTGCCAGAGCGTCTCGTTCAACCACGCCGCAATCGCCGCCGAGAGCGCCGGCGCGTCCACGACCGGATCGCGTTGGTTCGGGATGTTCAGCGAGAACCTCTCGAGCGCCGGGTGCCTGGCGATCAGGTGCTGCCGCGCATGCTCGGCCACGGCGAACGAGCTCTCGGCGCCGTGCTCGTAGAGTCGTCGCATCAGCGTACCCACCAGTTCGCGGTACGCCGCAATGAGCGCCGGAGCCGCCTGATTGGCGAGGGCCGGCGGCACGTCCCACCGACGCGCGCTCCCGCCGTGCCGAAACGCGCGGTCGAGCAGCGCGCGCACGCGCGCCGAAAGGTCGGGCTCCGCGGCGTCATTCACGAAGTAGCCGCGCAGAGGCATGCCGTGCTGGAAGATGATGTAACTCACCTCGCCGTCCGCCGTCACTTCCAACAGGCCGTCGAACAGCGTCGCCATGAGGTTGCCGAGCACCGCCGGTGCACTCGTGACGGGCAGTTCCGGCGGCCACCCCAGCTCCGGCGTCACCTGCGTCGCGTACATCGCGGCCAGCTGCTCGTCCGACGCTTCGTGAAAGCAGATCTCGCCGTACTCCGCGGCGTTCGGCACCTTGGCCACCGCCTCACCTATGGGCAGCGCCCGCCAGTGCCGGCCGTCCGCGCTTGCCGTGGCGTTCACCAGCTCGCCCTCTTCCATGTACAGCAGCAGCAGCTCGTCAGGCAGCCAGATGGCGACGTAGCCGAACACGCGAGCGGCGCGATCCCGCTTCGCGTCCGTCAGCAGGTTCTGCAGGTGGACGTACGCCAAGCGCGTCCGGGGCAGCAGCGCCCTGACGTGGGGATATCGAAGATGTCCGGCGGCGACTGGCATGGAGGGGGGTGACAAGCGAAAACCCGGGCGGCCGCGTCACGGCGCCCGGGCTAATTCTGCGGGGACGTACACCCCCGCCGCAATCCGGCGCTCAGGCCGTGTGCTGCTTGAACTTGGCCTCGAGCGCCGCCTTCGGCACCGCGCCGATGACCTGGTCCACCACCTTGCCGTCCTTGAAGAACAGCAGCGTGGGAATGGACCGCACGTTGAAGCGCATCGACGTCTTCTGGTTCGTGTCCACGTCGAGCTTGGTCACTTTCACCTTGCCGGCGTACTCCACCGACAGCTGCTCGAGAATGGGCGCGATCATGCGGCACGGGCCGCACCACGTGGCCCAGAAGTCCACGACGGCCACGCCCTGGTGCTTCTCGACTTCCTGCTCAAAATCCGCGTCCGTTACAATCACCTGATTGCCCGCCATGTCCCTCGCCTCCGCTGCGACGGTGCCATCCACCGCTCGCGCTCGATAATGTTAGTCGTCCACCCTGTTGCCGGAGCACCGCGTCATGACCACTCCCGCCCGTCGTGGCACACGCATCGCCCACCTCGGCGTGGCGGTGCGCCATCTCGACGACGTCCTGCCCCTCTACCGCGACGTGCTCGGACTTCCTGACATGCCGCTGGACAATGCCGACGGCGCTCGCATCGCCGGCCTCGCAGCCGGTGAATCCCTGGTGGAGCTGCTCGAACCCGCCACCGCCGACTCGCCCATCGCGAAGTTCGTCGACCGGAAGGGACCGGGCATCCACCACATCTGCTTCAACGTCGATGACCTCGACGGCACGCTCGCCAAGGCGAAGGCCGCCGGAATCACCCTCATCGACGAAGTGCCGCGCATCGGCGCCGAGGGCAAGCGGATTGCCTTCCTGCACCCAAAGTCGACGGGCGGCGTCCTCATCGAACTATCTGAATACTAATCGGGGCGGCAAGCCCCGATGTTCCGGCGGCTCGCCACCCCGTCCTTCGGTTCTTCGTCGCGGCGGCGCGCCACCGCCACTCATCACAGGATCAGCGTGGCCCCGGCGGCGGTGCCGCTGGTGCGGAGGCGGCGCCGCAGAAGCCCTGATCACGAAGTTGATCAATCTCCAGGTTCTCCACATACCAGCGGTCCTTGGGACCGCGCACCACGGTAAAGATCGGCTTCGCCTTCCTGGTCAGCAGCGTGATCTCGACCGGAATCCGCAGCCGGCCTGCCTCGCTTGGCGCCGGCGTGCCCAGGGTGGCTTGTTCGTGCGGGAGGCACTGGATCATTATCAACTCACGGCGCTCGAGCTCCCGCTGGCTCATGTTCTGGCTGGCGGGGCCTTTCTCGGTGCCCCACACGTTGGCCATGGCGGTCAGGTCCTTGCGTTGTGCCGCCGCGAGAAACTGTTGAATGGCCGCGCTCGGCGACACGGCGCCGGTACCGGAGCCTCCGCCGGGCAGGCTGGCGCAGGCAACGGCGAAGGGCAGCAGCAGCAGGGCGACTCGTTTCACTGAAGACTCCCGCGGAGACGGTCCGCGATCACGGATGGGGTGGACTATGGCATCAACCGGCGGCCTTGGGCATCTCCGCCTCTGCATCAACATCGATCACGTCGCGACTATCCGTCAGGCGCGTCACACCGACGAGCCCGACCCGGCCGCGGCCGCGGTCCTCTGCGAGGTGGCCGGCGCCGACGGCATCACCGCGCACCTGCGCGAGGATCGCCGTCACATCCAGGACGCGGACCTCGACGCCATCCGGCGCGTGGTTCGCACTCCCTTCAACCTTGAGATGGCCGTCACCGATGAGATGCTGGCCATCGCCGAACGCCTGCGCCCGCACCAGGTGACCCTGGTACCCGAGCGCCGCGAAGAAGTGACGACTGAGGGCGGGCTCGACGTCACACGGGAGCCCGGCCGGGTGAAGGACGCCCTGGCCCGATTGGCCCACGCCGGCATCCGAACGTCGCTCTTCATCGACGCCGATCCGCGTATGATCGACCAGTCGGCGGCGCTGGGGGCGGCGGCCATCGAGCTGCACACCGGACGCTATTGCCACGCGAGCGACGACCCGGCCACGCTCGCCGCCCTGCGCGACGGCGCCCACCGCGCCCGCACGGCCGGACTTGCCGTGCACGCCGGCCACGGGCTCACCGTGCGCAACGTCGGCCCCGTGGCTGCCCTGGCCGAGATCGAAGAGCTCAACATCGGGCACACCATCATCAGCCGGTCGGTCTTCGTCGGCATCGCCGAGGCGGTGCGGGAGATGAGACGGGCGATGGACACAGCTCGGAATGCGGATGTTGGATTGTGAGCTCGGATGGGGATTTTCGATCTGGATTGGCGATGAGGATTCGTGATGGGGATGTCGATCGACGAATGAGTGACCGGGCCCCTCGCGCGCCCATCGCGAAATCGCAATCCCAATCAAACATCCAGATCGCAAATCCAAATCGTGAATCCCAATCCGAGCTCCCAATCCCATTTCGCCGTTACACCCTGCCCCGTCATCGCGTCTATAAAGAAGCCCGTGTTGCCCCCCTCTTTCCGCCTCCGTAGCTTCCCCATGCGATGAGCAGCGGCCTTCTCGACTTCTTCACGCTGGAAGCGTCCGAGTACGTCGAGCACCTCGACGGGCTCGTCGCCGCGGCGCGCGGCGGCCCGCCCGACATTGACGCCTGCATGCGGCATGCGCGCGCCTTGCGCGGCAGCGCCACGATGGCCAAGGTCGGCGGCATCGCTGACGT
>JBAZUE010000007.1:0-12264 GCA_041661605.1 Candidatus Omnitrophota bacterium
GGCGACGGTACCAACACCATCATCGCAGACGGCGGCGGCAATACACTGTTCGGCGGTGCGGGCAACGACACCCTCTCTTCGGCCGGCGGCAACAGCTATCTTGACAGCGGCGACGGGATCAACACACTCATCGCAGACGGCGGCGGAAACACGCTTTACGGTGGCGCGGGCGATGACACCCTCTCGTCGATGGGGGGAGGAAGTTATCTCTATGGCGGCGATGGCAACGACACGCTCTTTGTGGATGGCGGCGGCAATTCGCTATCGGGCGGCGCTGGCAATGACATTATGCAGGGCGGCGATGGCAACGACACCGCATCTGGCGGCGACGGCGACGATACCATTGTGGGCCTGACCGGCGACGACAATCTCGCCGGCGATGAGGGCAACGACAATCTGTTGGGCGGCGACGGCAACGACACGCTGCTGGGCGGCGCAGGCGACGACTACCTCGAAGGCAGCGTCGGCGCCGATTATCTCGCCGGTGGCGACGGCTACGACCGCTATTACTACGCGCCGGGTGACGGCGTGGACACCATTGTCGATTCCGGTGCGAACGCGCTCAGTCTGGCGTATTTCTACAGTCCCAACCTGTTCAAGTTGGGCCTGGGCTCGCTGATGCTCGATTTCGGCAACGGTGAAGCGATCCATCTCGAAAACTTCGATCCGGACAACGTCGCCGCGGGCGCGGGCATCGACCAGTTCGTGTTCGACGATGGAGTGACGCTGACTTACAAGCAACTGATCGCGAGAGGCTTCGATCTCGACGGCACCCCGGACGCCGACGTCATCCAAGGCACCAGCGCCTCCGATCGCATCAACGCGCTTGCCGGAGACGACGTGGTAATCGCGAAGCGCGGCGAGGACGTCATCGATCTCGGCGCGGGCGACGACTACGGCGACGCCGGCGACGGCAACGATGTGGTGTTCGGCGGCAACGGTACCGACCTCGTCTACGGCGGCGCTGGCGACGACGTGCTCGATGGCGGCGCTGGCGACGATCAGTTGTTCGGCGAGGCCGGCAATGACGACCTCAATGGCGGCGACGGCAACGACGCGCTCGCGGGCGGAACGGGCGATGACGTGCTCTACGGCGGCGCTGGCGACGATCAGCTCTTCGGCGAGGCCGGCAACGACGAGCTCGATGGCGGGGACGGCAACGATACGCTCGCGGGCGGTGCGGGCGACGACGTCTACTACATTGATGCCGGGGACAACGTCGTCGAAGCCGCGGGCGAGGGCTATGACGCCGTCGAGGCGGATTTCAGCACCACGCTCGCCGCCAACATCGAGGAACTCGACCTCGGCGGCAGCGATGCCATCGATGGCACCGGCAACGATCTCGACAACGTCATCGCCGGCAACGAGGGCGACAACGTGCTCCTCGGCCTTGGCGGCAACGATGCGATCTACGGCAACGACGGCAACGACACGCTCGACGGCGGCACCGGCGGCGACTTCATGGCCGGCGGCAGCGGCGACGACCTGTATATCGTCGACAGCGCAGACGACGTGGTCGCCGAGGCGCAGGATCTCTACAATCGCGACCTGGTCCTCGACGCCTTCGGCAACGTCATCCAGTACGGCGCGCTCGAGTTCTCCGGCGGCTACGACATGGTCGAATCGAGCGTGTCCTTCGGGCTCGACCAGTGGACCGAGGACCTGGTTCTCACCGGCAATGACGCCATCGACGGCGTCGGCAACGTCGAGTCGAACTATATTGAAGGCAACGACGCCGACAGCGCGCTCTACGCCTACCGGCTGAACGGGCAGGCGGATCTCTATCCGACCGGAATCCCGTTCATCCAGCAGTTCACGCTCAGCCGCGACGCGGTAGAGGAAATGCTCGCCGACAAGGCCAACGCGGCGATCTTCCGCGCCCAGACCCAGTGGTACTCGCCGCTGAGCGTGGACCTCTACGCCGACGAAGGCGACATGCTGGTCGGCAATGGCGGCAACGACCGGCTCTACGGCGGCCTCGACAACGACGTCCTCATCGGCGGCGACGGCAACGACCTGCTCTACGGCTTCGCCGGCGCCGATTACATGGAGGGCGGCGCGGGCGACGACACCTATGTGGTGAGCGGCGCCTACGATTTCTCCTTCGGCTACCAGGGTGGCGATCACCTCAGCTATTCCGACGCGAGCGCCGATGAACTCTATGAGGCGGCGGACGAGGGCACCGACACCATCGTCGCGGAGGTGGACTTCGCGCTGCCGGAGAACTTCGAGAACCTGACGCTGGTCTACGACACGCGGGACTACGATCCCGACGGCACCGTCTCGACGCTGCGCTTCGGGCGGACGATCGCCACGGTCGGCGAAGGCAACGAGCTCGACAACGTCATCACCGCCAACGACGTTGGCAATGAACTCTACGGCTACGGTGGCGCCGACACACTGATCGGCGGCGCCGGCAACGATTACCTCGAGGGCGACGAAGGCGCCGACACCCTGCGCGGGCGGGCGGGCGACGACACGTACGCCGTGGACAACGCCGGCGACCTGATGATCGAGGATGCCGGCGGCGGCCACGACGCGGTCCATTCCGGGATCGACTACACGCTCAGCGCCAACGTCGAGGACCTGTATCTCGACGGCGCAACGTATACCGAGAACCTCAGCGGCAGCGGCAACGAACTCGACAACCTGATCGCCGGCAACGACGGCGACAACGTGCTTCTCGGCCTTGCCGGCAACGACCTGCTCGACGGCGGCGCCGGCAACGACGTCATGGATGGCGGCGCGGGCGACGATAGCTACCACGTCGACAGCGAATTCGACGTCACCACGGAGGGCGCGGACCAAGGCCACGACACCGTGTACGCAAGCGTCAGCCACCTGCTCGGCGACAACATCGAGGACCTGACCCTCACCGGTGTCGACGACACCTCGGGCGAGGGCAATACGCTCGACAACCTCATCGTCGGCAACGACGGCTCCAACTACCTCGAAGGCTACGCCGGCGACGACCTCGTCGAGGGCAATGGCGGAGACGACGAACTCTACGGCGACGCGGGCAACGATGTCCTGCGCGGCGGGGACGGCTACGACTATATCGCGGGCGGCGACGGCAACGACTTGCTCGATGGCGGCGCGGCCGGCGACACCATGGAAGGCGGCGCCGGCGACGACAGCTACTACGTCGACACGTGGGGGGACCAGGTGTACGAAGCGCCCGGCGAGGGCCACGACACAGTAAATTCGACCATCGACTTTTCGCTGCCCGACGACGTCGAGGACCTGACGCTGGTGGGGGATTTCCAGGGGGAAATGTACGGCAATGGTCTCTGGGGAGATGGCAACGATCTGGACAATCACATCATCGGCAGCGATACCTCGAATAATCTCTCGGGCTGGGGCGGCGACGACGTCATCGATGGCCGCGCCGACAGCGACTACGTCCACGGCGGCGACGGCAACGACACGCTCTACGGCGGCGACGACACAGTCTTTGTAGAGGACATTGAAGCGCCGGGGTGGAATGGCGAGGAGCAGGTCGGAAGCGCCAGCACGCACATCGAGATACTGGCATCGAACGACGATCGCCTGTACGGGGACGCCGGCAACGACGCGGTCGACGGCGGATCGGGCAACGACGAGATCTCCGGCGGCGCGGGCGACGACCATCTGTACGGCGGCGGCGACGGCATCGCGGTTGCCGGCGAACGCTACTACGAGGCGAACGGCGAGGTGGGCAGCCTGTACGCCGCAGTGAGCGGCGGCGATCCCGCGGACACTTCCGGGGAGTTTTATTACAACAACACGAATTTCTACCAACTCGACATTACTGGGCCCTTGTTCCTCGGGAACGACGATTCCATCGACGGTGGCAGCGGCAACGACGTCATCGACGGCGGTTCCGGCGACGATTATCTCTACGGCGGCAACGGCGACGATACGCTCTTCGGCGGCGCGGACGGCCCGCTCAACACCAGCAACAACGACACCCTCGACGGCGGCGCGGGCGTCGACACCATGGCCGGCGGCACGGGTGACGACGTCTACTACGTCGACGGCGCCTATACGGAAACCACGGATATCCCGGTATATGGCGATTGCGGCGAACTGATTCCCGGTGCAGTGACGCGCGTCTGGACCACCGACACCGTGTTCGAGAACGCCGATGAGGGCTACGACACAGTCTACAGCCGCGCCGACTTCACCCTGCCAGACAACGTCGAGGAACTGCGACTTCAGTGGTACAGCGATGCGCAGTCCGGTCGCGGCAATGCCGGCGACAACCAGATTTTTGGCAACGATGCCGACAACCGTCTCGAAGGCGGCGCGGGCGCCGATTATCTCGACGGCGGCTGGGGCAATGACGTGCTCGACGGCGGCGCCGGCAACGACGTCCTGGCCGGCGGCGCCGGCGACGACGTCTACAACCTGGGATTCGGCGCAGGGCGCGACACGGTATCCAGCTATGGTGGCGGCTTCGACATCGTCCACGTGCTGAATCAGCTTGGCGCCGGTGACGTCAGCCTGTCGCGCAGCGGCGACGATGTCACCATCGCGCTGACCGGCACAGATGACCGCATGGTGCTGTCGAACTGGTTCGCTTCGGGCGAGCGCGTGAGCGAGATCGATTTCTGCGACGGGACCACTCTGGACGAAAACCAGATATCCGACCTCGACAATGCCCATATTATTTCCGCGGTTACCGACTACGCCGAGGTGCAGGAAGACGGCGTGCTGCTGGCCACGGGCAACGTGCTCGATAACGACAGCGACTCACTTGGCCATGCCATTTCGGTAGTCGATCCCGCAACCGTTGCGGGCGCCTACGGCACGCTGACGCTCGCCGCGGACGGGAGCTACAGCTACGCGCTGGCCAACGACGCAGTGCAATGGCTGGCCGAGGGCGAGAGCGTCAGCGACAGCTTCGGCTACGAGGTCGGCGACGCGGGCCTTGCCTACGGTTACGGCACGCTCGATGTGGCCATCTTGGGGCAGAACGACGCGCCGCTCACCAGCCCGACAAGCGGCGAGGTCGTCGAAGATGGCAATCCTGGGATCGAGATCGTTGCGGGCGACAATGTGGTGGTCAACAGCAGCTTCGACAACGCGGACTTGTCCGGATGGGACCTCAGCCACAGCACCGGCAGCATAGGGTCCGTCTCGCCGGCGCACAGCAGTCCCTCCGCCGCGTTTTTCGGATGGGGCGTCACCGACGGACTCATGAGTCAGGATGTCCCGACCGTGGAAGGTCAGCACTATACCGTCGATTTCTGGTTGAGCAATTATGGCTTCTACACGACGAATACAGAATTCGACGCCAGCTGGAACGGGGCAATGCTCCTCTCGCTCGCCAATCCGTATTTGCCGGACTATACGGAGTACCAGTTCGACGTCGTCGGCACCGCAGGCAGCTCGCATCTGGAATTCGCGGTGCGCAGCGACATGATGCTGGGCCTGGACGATGTGACGGTCAGCCCGTACGCGACCCAGGAGATTGTGCCGACCACGCAGAGCGCCGCAGGGGTCCTCGCGTTTTCGGACGTAGATCTCAGTGACAGCCACGGAATTGCGGTGCAGCCGCAGGCAGCCGACTACCTCGGCAGCTTCGATGCCCAACTCGTGCAGGACAGCACCTATACCGGGTCCGGCTCGATCGCCTGGGATTTCTCGGTCGACAACGATGCCATCCAATATCTTTCCGAGGGCCAGACGCTCACGCAGAACTACGACCTGACCATCGACGACGGGCACGCGGGCGGCAGCGTGACCCAGGCCGTGGCGGTGAATATCGTCGGCAGCAACGACGCGCCGGCAATCACCTATGCCGATGATAGCGGCGCGGTAGTCGAAGACCAGCCGGTGTTGGACGACATCGGCGATCTGGTGGTGCCGTCTACGGAAATTGCCTCTGGAGAGATCGATTTCGCCGACGTCGATCTCGCCGATACCCACACCGTGACGGTGCAGGCCGCGGACGCCGGCTATGTCGGCAGCCTCGATGCGCAGATAACGGCCGATGCGGACAGCACCGGCTACGGCGACGGCCGGCTCGACTGGACGTTCACCGTGGACAACAGCGCCATCGACTATCTGGCCGAAGGCGAGGAACTCGAACAGACCTACGACGTGACCGTAGGCGACGGCCATGCCGCGGCGACGCAGAGCGTGACCGTCACCATTACCGGCGCCAACGACGCGCCCGTCGTAGCCACCGCCGACGGCGCGGTGACCGAAGATGCAGCGCCCGCCGCCGGACTCGTCGCCGGCGACAACCTGCTCGCGAACGGCGGCTTCGAGAACGGCGATCTGTCCGGCTGGAGCCTCGCCGGCAGCACCGACCAGGTGGGCGTCGACAATCTGTCGTTCGACGGCGGCTACGCCGGACTGTTCGGCGCCATCGGCGCCGAGGCCATCCTGAGCCAGGACGTGCAGACCACGGCCGGGCAACAATACCTGCTCGACTTCCGCCTCATGGGCGGCGGCGACCAGGGCGCCGATTTCAGCGTGAGCTGGAACGGCGCGACACTGGCGGCGCTCGCCGATGTCTCTCTGCCGGACTACACCGAGTTCCAGTATGTGGTCAGCGGCGCCGACGGGCTGTCGCAGCTCGAATTTGCGCTGCGCGACGATCTGGATTTCTGGCGTCTGGACGCGATCACGCTACAGCCGCTGCTGCCGGGCGTGCTCGCTCCGCAGCAGGAGAGCACCTCGGGCTCGATCGCCTTTGCCGACGCCGATCTCAGCGACGTGCACGACATGGAGGCGGAAGCCGCGGGTCCGGATTACCTCGGCGAATTTTCCATCGGCGAACTGCACGACAGCACCGGGACCGGTTCGGGTTCGATCGACTGGAGCTTCACGGTCGAGGACAGCGCGATCCAGTACCTGGCCGAGGGCGAATCGCTGACGCAATACTACGACGTGGCCGTCTACGACGATTACACCAGCGGCATGGGCACGCCGGGGGTGACCGTCACCATCAACGGCGCCAACGACGCGCCCGAAATCACCTATGCCGATGCGTCGGGCGGCGTGGTCGAGGACGCCATGGCGTTGGACGACCAGGGCAATCCCGTGGTGCCGCCGCTGCAGAGCGTGTCCGGCGTGCTTGATTTCTCGGACGTCGATGTTACCGACACGCACAGCTTGACGGTGCAGGCCGCGGCTGCGGGTTATGTCGGCAGCCTCGATGCGCAGCTGATGCAAGACAGCAAGGGGACCAGCGACGGCCGGGTGCAATGGACGTTCGCGGCCGGCAACAGCGATCTCGACTATCTCGCTCAAGGCGAACTGCTCCAACAGACCTACAGCGTGACCGTCGACGACGGTCACACGGGCGGCACGGCGACGCAGGCCGTGACCGTGAGTATCCTCGGCGCGAACGATGCGCCGGTGACGCAGGACGATGCAGCGGGCGTGCAGGAGGATCTCGCGCCGACTGCCGTCGGCAACGTGCTGACGAACGACAGCGATCCCGACCATGGCACGGTGTTGAGCGTCGCCGCGCCGGGATCATCGACCGGCGCTTACGGCACGCTGAGCCTCGCCGCTGGCGGCGCCTACAGCTATGCGCTCGACAACAACTCGCCGGATGTGCAGTCGCTGCGCGCCGGCCAGACGGTGACGGACAGCTTCGCCTATGCGGCCACCGACGGCATCGTGAGCACGCCCGGCATGCTCACGCTAACCGTCATCGGCACCAACGACGCGCCGCTCGCACAGGAGGACGCCGGCGCGGCCGAGGAAGACGGCGGGCCGGTGACTTTGTCCGCTGCGCTGCTGCTCGCCAACGACACCGACATCGACGCGGGCGACACCAGGAGCATCACCGCGGTGACCAATTCCGCCGCGGGGGCGCTGGTGAGCCTGGCCGGCGGCAACGTAGTTTATGACGCCGGCACGCTGTTCCAGACCCTGATGCAGGGTGCGACCACCACCGACGGGTTCACCTACACCATGGCTGACGGCGCCGGCGCGGCGAGCAGCGCAACAGTGACCATGACCGTCACCGGGGTGAACGATGCCCCGATCGTCGTGAATCCGATCGCCGACCAGAGCGCGACCGCGGGCAGCCCGTTCAGTTTCAGCGTTGCCGCGAACAGCTTCTTCGACATCGACGCAGGCGACAGCCTCGCCTACACGGCGATGCTCGCCGACGGCACGGCGCTGCCATCGTGGCTGGCGTTCGATGCAGCGACGCGCACGTTCACCGGCACGCCGCCCGGCGGCACCGGGACGGGCGGCGACTGCGGCACGGGCACGGCCAGTTCGCTGCAACTGCGCGTCGATGCCACCGACACGGCCGGCGCGAGCGCGTCCGATGTGTTCGCGCTGAACATCGCCGGCGGGGGCGGCAGCGGCGGCGGCCGGACCATCATCGGCACCGACCATGACGACGTGCTCAGCGGCACGCCCTGCGACGACGTCATCGACGGCCGCAAGGGTTTCGACAAAATGAGCGGCGGCAAGGGCGACGACGTGTATTACGTCGATGCGACTTGCGGCCGCGCCGACCAGGTGATCGAGAACGCCAATGAGGGCTACGACACGGTGTACAGCGTGGCCAGCTACACCCTTGCGGCGAACGTGGAGGAACTGCACCTCGTCGGTTGCGACGACCTCGCCGCACACGGCAACGCGCTGGACAACATCGTCGTCGGCAACACCGGCGACAATGCGCTCTACGGCGCGGCGGGCGACGATCTGCTCATGGACGACGCCGGCAACGACGCGCTCTATGGCGGCAGCGGCAACGACGTGCTCGACGGCGGCGCCGGCAAGGACGCGCTGCAAGGGGGCGCGGGCGACGACATCTACGTCCACGGCCTGGGCGGCGGCGACGACGTGGTGCAGGAGTCTGGCGGGCAGGACACGATACGCTTCGGCGAAGGCATTGCCGCGAGCGCGGTCAGCGTGCTGCGCAGCCGCGACGACCTGGTGCTGAAGCTCTCCGGCCGGAACGGCAGCGTGACGGTGAAGAACTGGTTCTCCGGCAGCGCGAGCCGCGTGGAACGGGTGCAGTTCGCCGATGGCAGCGCGTGGAACGAAACCCAGATGCGCGCGCGCGTCGGCCGCGGTGCCGACGGCGGCGGGGCCGGCGACGGGCGCTGTTCCGACCCGGGGCGCGAGAACGGCCATTCCTCCGGCCGGGACGAGGGCGGTGGGCATGGCGATGAGCGGCGGGAGCGCCGCGACGGCGGCCGCGGCGACGACCGCGCGCAATGTTGCGACGCGCGCGACGCGATCGCGGCGCGGCTGGAAAGAAGCCCGAACTACGACTTCACTTCGCTTTCGACCTATCTCGCGCAGCACCAGGGCGGCGGTTACGGCGCGCTGACGGCGGCGCAGGTGGCCGCGCAGTGGCGCAGCGTGCAGGAGCGCGTGGCCCAGCTTGCGCAGGACGACGAGGACAGCCGCCACAGCGCGCACGGCGGCGAGCACTACGGCGGCGACGACGGCTTCGCGCACGGCGCCATGTTCTGGGGCTACGCCGGCTCGACCGGGCAGAATCGAGGCTGCGGCGGCATGGCCACTTTCGGCGGCCTGGACGAAGGCTTCAGGAAGCTGGGCTGAGCCGGGGGGAGACGCTTCCATGCACACTTCCGACCATCCGGCGCTGGCAGGGATGCGCAAAATCGCCGAGCGCGCCGGCGCCCGCATCCAGGCCGATCCGCGCGACTTCCTGCCCGCGCTGGTGCGGCTGCAGGAAGCTCCGCCCAGCCCGCTCGGGCGGCGCGTGCTCGCGGCGAGCCTGATCTTCATCGTGGCCCTGCTGCTTTGGGCCGCGTTCGGCGAGCTCGACATCATCGCCGTCGCCGACGGCAGGCTGGTGCCCGCCACCTACGTCAAGATCGTGCAGCCGACCGACTCCGGGGTGCTCAAGGAAATCCTGGTGAAGGAAGGCGAGGAGGTGAAGACCGGGCAGGTGCTGATGCGCATGGACGCGGCGCTGTCCGAATCCGACCTGAAGGAGTTCGGCGCCGATTACGCCAACAAGCGCCTCGCGCTGCGGCGCATCGACGCGCAGCTTGCCGGAGCGCCGTTCACCCGGCGCGCGGACGATTCGGCCGAACTGTACGCGCAGGTCCATGCGCAATACCTCGCCAACCGCCAGGCCTACGACAACGCGCTGGCGCAGGAGCGTGCCACGCTGGAGAAGGCGAAGTACGATCTGGCCGGAGCCGAGCAGGTGCGCAGGAAACTCGCGCAGACGCTGCCGCATTACCGTGAACAGGAAGCGGCCTACGAAAAGCTCAGCCGGGACGGCTTCGCCGGCAGGCTGATGTACACCGACAAGCAGCGCGAGCGCATCGAGCACGAGCAGGACCTGCGCGCGCAGGAATCTGCGATCGCTTCGGCGCGCGCGCTCATCGCGCAGCAGGAAAGGAAAATCGCGCAGATCAGCGCCGACTACCGCCGGCAGCTGCAGACTGAACGGGTGGACATCTCCGCGCAGCTGGAGAAAGCGCGCGAGGAACTTGCCAAGCAGGAGCATCGCAACCGCTATCTCGAGCTGCGCGCGCCGCAGGACGGCGTCGTCAAGGACCTGGCCACCCATACCGTCGGCACGGTGACCAGCCCCGGCACCATCCTGATGACGCTGGTGCCCAAAGACGAAAACCTGCGCGCCGAGGTGTGGGTGAAAAACGACGACATCGGCTTCGTGCGCAAGGCGCTGCCGGTGAAGCTCAAGCTCGCCACCTTCACCTTCCAGAAATACGGCATGGTCGAGGGCGAGGTCGCGCACGTCAGCGCCGACTCGGCCGATCAGAGCGCCGCCCCCGCCACTCAGGGGCCGGCGAAAAGCGCGGGCGAGCCGCTCGCGTACCGTACGCTGGTGAACCTGAAGCACCAGTTCCTCGAAGTCGACGGCGAGAAACTGCGCCTTGCCCCCGGCATGCAGGTCTCTGCCGAAATCCACCTGGGCACGCGCACCGTGCTCGAATACCTGCTCTCGCCGGTGCAGAAGGCCTTCCACGAGTCGGCGCGGGAGCGCTGAAGCCGTCGCGCCCGCAGGCGACTCCGTCAGTGGACGTCGCGGATTGCAATCGGGGCGTCACATGTCCTGGCTGATCGTGTACTGCGCGCTCTGTGCGGGATGAAGGGCGAGCAGATCGGGCTCGACTTTGATCAACGGTGAAAGGTGAGGTGACTATGAAAAATAATTCGTCTCTGACCCCTTTGGTTTCGCTCTTTGGTTTCGCTTTGGTTTCTATGTTGGGCGGGTGCGGCGGCAACCCCGGGACGCGGCATCACCGGCGGCATGGGCAACTAACAATACTCGGATTTCTACTGATGCTAGGGGCGAGCATGAGTGCAGAAGCGGGATTATTTGGATTAGGTGGTACAAGTTGGAAGGAGGAAGTGCTTCTGCATGATGGAAGCAAGATTGTCGTCGAACGCTCAGTCAAGCGCGGTGGGCGGCATGAACTCGGACAGAATCCGCCAATTGGAGAGCAGAGTCTCGCGTTTAGCTTGCCAGGGACTAACCAGCGCGTGATATGGCAAGACCACTACAGTGAAGATGTGGGCGGTTCCAACTTTAATCCAATGCTTCTCGAAATAGTTAAGGGCACGGCTTATGTGCTGGTTGCTCCAGCCGGCTGCTTGTCGTACAACAAGTGGGGCAGGCCGAATCCGCCTTATGTTGTATTCAAATTCCAAGGCAAACAGTGGACGCGCATCTCGCTGCAAGAGCTGCCAGCGGAAATCAAAATGCCCAATCTCGTGATTTCTTCACCGGACGATGTGGCCAAGAACTCTAAGAATGGCCTGCTCTCAGCAGAAATGATCAAACAAGCGAACGAGGGGTTCAGCCAGTCCGAATACCGCACGATCTTGCGGGAGGCGTATCCCGGAGCGGGGGGGGGGGTGCAGTGAAATGATTCGCACGAAGGATGGGTGGGAAGGATTAGGGTTTTTCAAGCATCAACCATCATATGAAGCCTGTTTGAAATACTGCGAGAGAAAGGGTGTAAGTCCGAAGGACTGTCCGTGCGAAACTTTATTTAAGGGAGCGGAAAGCAAAAGGGTCAGCGGAAAGCAAAAGGGGTCAGAGACGAATTCTTTTTGAACGCCAAGCCCATGCCGTGATGTAGCTAGATCGCTGCATGACAAGATGAGCTTAGACAGATTAGGTGCGGAATAACAGTGGAGGTGAGTTGAACATGGACAAGAATTCGTCTCTGAACATCCCTCCCAAATTTTCAAGTTCTTTTTGACGGTGACGCCAGTTGGTAGTCGCGGCCATGCTTGAGCATCGACCACATCACCCGCACCAGGTTACGCCCGAGGGCGCGCAGG
>JBAZUE010000008.1:0-6688 GCA_041661605.1 Candidatus Omnitrophota bacterium
GACGGCATCGATGGCCCGGCAAATGTCCTTGATGGCCGTGGCGATGGGCTTGCGGTCCTTGTTGGAGACGAGGTCGAGGCTTTGCCGCAGCAGGTGAACGATGCAAGTCTGAACCGTCGTCTGGGGGTGGAGTCGATCCTGTACCGGGCCTATTCGCCTGCACGCGCAATCGTCAGCAGGGGCTCGCTGCGCCGATCGCCGCTGAGCAAGTTGAACCCCGAGACTCGACTCAGCGTCACGGGCCCTTGTGGCCCCTCAAAACTGACGTCGCGGCCACAGCTCAATGCTTGCCGGAAGCCGGGCTTCGGATTGAGCACCGGCACGACTCTGCCCAACCGGTACTTCAGAAAGTGCGAAATGTCCCAGTGATGGGGCGCTCCCTGAGCCCTCACGACAAGCCAGCAATGCCCCGGCGTTGCGGTGATCTCGCCTTCCGGAAAGAACACGCCACTGACATAGGCTGCGTCGATGCCGCCCGCTCGCATTGCCGCAACTGCATAGCTGTGCGTGTCGACACACGTCCCCAAGTGAACGTCGCAACTCAAAGCCGGCATCGCGAGGGCATCGTCGCCCAGGCCGATCTCTCGCATTCCGTAGGTGAAGCGCTCCTCGACGTGACGGACGATGCGTTCGACTCGCTCGGGGGTAGGCAGGCTTTTCGGCGCCAGTTGACCCACCAGATCGATGAGGTCCGGAGACGGCGTCTCGTGCGCCCCTCCGGTGGGCACAAAGATCCAGTCTGGGAAGCTGGAGGGTGTGCTGTCAAAGGTGACCCTGACTGACGGCTTGCCGCCGGCAGCGACACTCAGGACAAGGACCCTCTGGCCGCTGTTTGCGGCACTGAGTTCTGCACTGGCCGCACAGCCGGAGACCGCGACGCTCCTCACGGTCTGCTCAGGCGTGTCGAACGGCAGAGCGAACAGCAGATCCGACGCGATCCCGGTCGGTTCGGCGAGCTTGAATTCAATCGTCTTGCGCATTCACATCCCTCTTGGCGACTATTTTGCGGGATGGAAATGACAGCGCTGTGTCAGGCTCAGAGCTCGCACGGGTCGCCAAGGCCGATCCAGGCGGCGCGGATCAATGTGCTTGCAGCTCTCCGGTGGGCGGCCGGCAACTTGCCTGACACAGCAGTCCCGTCGCTGTCCACTCGTGACCGTCGCTACACACGTTTGGTGGACAACACGTCGAAGGTCTTGCCGATGGCGGCAACCGAGCGGTCGTAGTCGGCCAGCGCCAGCGCCGCGATCAGGGCGTCGATGATGGCGAGCTGGGCGATGCGGCTGGTCATCGCCTCGGTGCGGAACTGCGTCTCGCGGGCGAGGGTGTTGAGCACGATGTCGGCATGGGCCAGCAGCGGCGACCTGCCGAAATTGGTGACCACGATGGTCGTGGCTCCGGCTTCCTTGGCCAGCCTGGTCGCCGTCAGCGTCTCGATGGTGGAACCGGAGTGCGAGATGGTGATGACGGCGACATCCGGCGTGCACAGGGACGCCGTGATCGCCTGCACGTGGCTGTCCACCGAGGCCCGCGAATTGATGCCGATGCGCAGCAGTCGGTAGTTGGCGTCCTCGGCGATGGTGGCGGCGCTGCCGATGCCGAACACCTCGACGCGGCTGGCCTTGCGGATCGCCGCAACGGCCCGAGTGAGGGCGCCGATGTCGAGCGCCTTCTGCGTGTCATGCAAGGCCTGCAGGTCGGAGCGGAAGATCTTCTCGACCACCGTGGCGATGTCGTCGGTGGGCTCGAGGTCCTCGTGGATGAACTGCACCGGCTGCACCAGGTCGCGGGCAATGGCGATCTTGACCTGCTGGAAGCCGCGCGCACCGAGCTGCTGGCATAGCCCAATGACGCTGCCTTCGCTGGCGCCGGTGCGCTCGGCCACTTCGGTCACCGACATGTTGACCACTTTGGCGGCATTGGCGGTGATGAAATCGGCGATGCGGCCGGCGGTCGGCGGCAACTCCCGGCGGATCGCGGCGATGCGGTCCAGTACCCCCGAGAGCTGGCCGGGTTCAGCTCGTTCCACCGTCATGCTTCGACCAATCCCCCTTCTGCAAAGCCCGAAACGTCCAGCCCACCCGGCACGACCTGCCAGAAGGCGAGGCCCATGGCCTTCGCACCAGCGCCGTCGGTGAGCGGATTGTCGCCGATCATCACGCCCTCGCCGGGTTCGATCCCGAGCCGCTCGCAACCCAACCGGAACATCGCTGGTTCGGGCTTGCCGATCACCACGTGTGGCTTGATTCCCGCGCAGGCGACAAGCGCCGCGGCGAGCGCTCCGGCTTCGGGAACAGGCTGGCCGTTTGGCCCGGGGTGGCTGTTGTCGGGGCAGGCAACGTAGAGTCTTGCACCGCGGGTCACCGCCTCGGCGGCGGCGGCCAGCTTGCCGTAGGTGAATCGCCGGTCGCGCGCCACCAGCACCACGTCGCAATGTGGATCATCCACGTCGAGCTTGAGCTTGCGCGCATAGGCGCGCAGCGGCGTGCTGCCGAGCACCATGACGCGGGCGCGGGGCATATCCCGGGCGATCGTATCGAGGGCGCAGGTGCCGGCCAGGATCACCTGGCTGCGGTCGAGCCCGACACCGAGTTCGGCAAAGCGGCTGACCAACTGCTGCGGCGTGTGTTCGGAATCGTTGGAGACGATGGCAAAGCGACCGGCGAGCCGCATCAGCAGCTCGCGGGCCCCCGGCAGCAGGTGCCGGCCGCTCATCAGCGTTCCGTCCAGATCGATCAGATAGCCACGTGCGGACTGCACATTCTCAAGCAAGGCACGACCCTCAGATTGCCCAGGGATTCTTGACTGAGTTTCTCTCAGTGTCAAGTCTAACGGAGACTGAGGAAGTATCATCAGACTGTCATATGGCGGCGCTATCGATTGGCGCAATGAGGCCGGCATGAACCGGAAAGCAAGGGCAGCGCCATGAAGATCGCGATCATCACCGACATCCACCACGGGCCGCAGTCTCATACGAAGGAAGCCGGCTGGGATGCGCTCAAGGTCATGCGCGATTTCGTCTGGCACGCCGGCGAACAGGGCGCCGACCTGGTGCTCGATCTGGGCGACCGCATCTCCGACACCAACCGCGAAACCGACCGGCAGGTCACCGCGGAAGTGGCCGAGGTGTTCCGCTCCTTCACCGGTCCGCACTACCACCTGCTCGGCAATCATGACGTCAACAACCTGACCATCGAAGACAGCGAGGAGATCCTCGATCAGTCGATGCAGAGCCAGGTTATCGACCTGGGCGACCTGCGCCTGGTGCTCTGGCAGCCGGGTGTGAAGCTCACGAGAGGCGTCGGCTTCCCCGAGGCCGCCTCCGGGCTACCCTGGCTGGTCGAGGCGCTCAATGCCGACGAGCGTCCGGCGATCATCGCCACGCACGTGCCCCTCTCGGGCCATTCGCAGGTCGGCAACTACTACTTCGAGCGCAACCCCGAGTACTCGACCTATCCCGACAATGCCGCCGTCCTCGCGGCCGTCGAAGCCACCGGCAAGGCGGCGCTCTGGCTCTCGGGCCACGTCCACTGGAACACGCTCAACAATGTGCGGGGCCTGCCGCACCTCACCATGCAGTCGGTCAGTGAGCGGTTCACCACCTATCCGCACGGGGCGGCGGCCTTCGCCATGCTGGAGATCGCCGACGGCCGGTTCAGCATCGACGTGCACGGCAACGACCCGTTCCACGCCCGCCTGCCGTTCCGCAAGTCCGGCGACCGTCCCTGGATGCCCCCGCTGGCTCCGTTTGAAGTGCCCGCCGAACAGCGCCAGGCGGAGCTGGAAAGTGCTTGATTTCCTGGCCCGACGGACGCTGGGAGCCCTCGCCACGCTGTTCGTGGTGATCGCGGCGGTATTCTTCGCCACCCGGCTCTCGGGCAACGCGATGGACTACATGCTGCCGCCGGGCACCGACACGGAAACCCGGCAGCTGATGATCGAGCGCTTCGGCCTCGACCAGCCGATCTGGGTGCAGTTCGTGCGCTTCATCCAGGGTATCTTCGGCGGCGAATGGGGCATCAGCCTCTACGAGCGTCGTTCGGTGGTGCAGATCTATGCCGAGCGCATTCCCAATACCCTGCAGTTGTTCGCCTACGCCCTGGTGCTGTCGGTCGCCCTCGGCCTGCCGCTGGGCATGGTCGCGGCGCTGCAGCGCAAGAACGCCGTCGGCTCGGCGATCATGACCGTCGCCTTTGTCGGCTACGCCACGCCGAACTTCGTGCTGGCGATCCTGATGATCCTGGTCTTCTCGTTCAACCTGCACTGGCTGCCCAGCTCGGGCGACATGACGCCGCTGCACTTCCTGATGCCGGCCATCGTCCTCGCCGCGCCGATGCTGGCCGAGATCATCCGCTTCGCCCGCAATGCGCTGCTCGACGTGATGGGGCAGGACTATTTGCGCACCGCCCGCGCCAAGGGCCTGCCGGAGCGGCTGGTGATCGGCAAGCATGCGCTCCGCAACGCCGCCATCCCGGTGGTCACCATCGTCGGCCTGCAGGTTGCCGGCATGGTGGCGCGTTGCGTGCTGGTGGAGGCGGTGTTCGCCACCAAGGGCGTCGGCGACCTGATCGTCTTCGCCACCATCGGCCGCGACTACCCGGTCCTGCAGTTCGGCGTGATCCTGATCGCCGGGCTGGTCGTCATCACCTCCCTCGTCGTCGACGTGCTCTACGCCGCCATCGACCCCCGCGTGAAGGTCACCGCATCATGACAGACCTGGCTGCTCCGCTCACCCGATCCGCCGACGCCACGCAACCATCGGCGCGCCGCCGCCGCCCGAGCGGCCTCGCCCAGCTCTGGGGCAAGGCGCGCCTGCCGATGCGCATCTATCTGGCGCTGTTCGCGCTCGTCCTAGTGATTTCGATCCTGGCGCCGCTGCTGGCGCCCTACGATCCCAACGCCCAGACGCTGCTCGCCCGGCTGAAGCCGCCGGTGGGCCTCGACCGGGCTTCGCCCGACCACCTGCTGGGCACCGACCAGCTGGGCCGCGACATGCTCTCGCGCACGCTGCACGGGCTGCAGCTGACCATGGTGATCGCGCTGGTGGGCAGCTTCATCAGCCTCATCATCGGCGTGGCGCTCGGCGTGGTGGCCGGCTATGCCCGCGGCCCGCTGGGCACTGCGATCATGGCCATCGTCGACATCCAGATCGCCGTGCCCTTCACGCTGATCGCGCTGCTGGTGATCGCGGTGTTCGGCAATTCGCTGCCGGTGCTGATCGCGGTCATCGGCGTAGCCGGATGGGAGACCTACGCCCGCGTCGTGCGGGCCCAGGTGCTGTCGGTCTCGGCAATGCCCTTCGTCGAGGCGGCGACCGCCGCCGGCGCCTCGCACTGGCGTATCCTCGTCAAGCACGTGCTGCCCAACGTCGCCTCGCCGATGATCGTGGTGTGGACCATGACCTTCTCGCAGGTGATCCTGCTCGAGTCCTCGCTGTCCTTCCTCGGGCTGGGGGTGCAGCCGCCCACCGCGACGCTCGGGTCCATGGTCGGCATGGGCCGCGACTATCTCGCCTCGAGCGCCTGGATCGCGGTGGTCCCCTCGCTCGTCATCATGTTCGTGTCGCTGCTGGTGCTGCTCATCGGCGACTGGCTCAGGGATGCCCTCGACGTGAAGCTCAAGTAACCGGCGCGGCCCGCCGCGCCCGGCACGTTTTCCTCTTTCACCCAATTCCACCGGCGGGACACACCCCTCCCGCCGGCACGGGATAGCTCTGACTCAACCAGGAAGGCTCAAATGCACAAGAAACTTCTCCTCACCCTCGCGGCAGCCCTGCTCGCCTCGACCGCCGCTGTCGGCGCAGAACTCAAGGTCGCCACGGCGAACCTCTCGGCCTACATCGATCCGGGCCGCGACCACTCCAATGTCGGCTCGCAGAACTACGTGAACGCCTTCGATCCGCTGATCGCCAAGGACTACACCAAGCCCGGCGCCGAGTTCTCGGCGTCGATAGCGAGCTCTTGGCAGCAGGTGTCGGACACCGTCTTCGAGGTCAAGATTCGCGAGGACGTCAAGTTCCACGACGGCACGCTGGTCACCGCCGACGACGTGGTGTTCACCTTCCAGCGCATCATCGACGCGGTGACGCCGGAATACGGCTCGATCAAGAAGCAGTTCTTCAACAACTTCGAGAAGGTCGAGGCGGTCGACGCAACCACCGTGCGCTTCACCACCTTCAAGTCCGAGCCGCTGTTCGAGACGCTGCTCAACGCCCAGCAGGGCTACATCGTGCCAAAGGCCTACATCACCGGCCTGACCGGCGATCCGGCGATTGCCGAAGTCTCCGACTACGAAGCCTTCGCGCTCGCGCCCGTCGGCACCGGTCCCTACAAGATCACCGCCTTCCAGCCCGGCGAGACCATCGTCTACGAGCGCTTCGCCGACTATTTCGGCGACAAGGCCCCGCTCGACAAGTTCGAGCTGCGCCGCATCCCGGAACTGGCGACGCGCCTCACCGCGCTGGCCAACGGCGAAGTCGACCTGATCACCAACGTGCCGCCCGACCAGCTGGCAACCATCGAGGGCAACCAGGCGCTGAAGGTGGAAGGCATGGTCACCCCGCTCTTCCACGTCGTCTTCTTCAACACCCAGAACCCGAAGATGGCGAACCCCAAGCTGCGTCAGGCGCTCAGCCTCGCCATCGACCGCAACCTGCTCAACGAAGCGCTGTGGCTGGGCAAGGCCGTGG